>NZ_JAEDXU010000020.1 GCF_017830045.1 Enterococcus larvae
ACCTCTCAAAACTGAACAAAGTAAAGTTAACCGTGTAGTCTCCGTAATATTCCTTAGAAAGGAGGTGATCCAGCCGCACCTTCCGATACGGCTACCTTGTTACGACTTCACCCCAATCATCTATCCCACCTTAGGCGGCTGGCTCCAAAAGGTTACCTCACCGACTTCGGGTGTTACAAACTCTCGTGGTGTGACGGGCGGTGTGTACAAGGCCCGGGAACGTATTCACCGCGGCGTGCTGATCCGCGATTACTAGCGATTCCGGCTTCATGTAGGCGAGTTGCAGCCTACAATCCGAACTGAGAGAAGCTTTAAGAGATTTGCTTAGCCTCGCGACTTCGCGACTCGTTGTACTTCCCATTGTAGCACGTGTGTAGCCCAGGTCATAAGGGGCATGATGATTTGACGTCATCCCCACCTTCCTCCGGTTTGTCACCGGCAGTCTCGCTAGAGTGCCCAACTGAATGATGGCAACTAACAATAAGGGTTGCGCTCGTTGCGGGACTTAACCCAACATCTCACGACACGAGCTGACGACAACCATGCACCACCTGTCACTTTGTCCCCGAAGGGAAAGCTCTATCTCTAGAGTGGTCAAAGGATGTCAAGACCTGGTAAGGTTCTTCGCGTTGCTTCGAATTAAACCACATGCTCCACCGCTTGTGCGGGCCCCCGTCAATTCCTTTGAGTTTCAACCTTGCGGTCGTACTCCCCAGGCGGAGTGCTTAATGCGTTTGCTGCAGCACTGAAGGGCGGAAACCCTCCAACACTTAGCACTCATCGTTTACGGCGTGGACTACCAGGGTATCTAATCCTGTTTGCTCCCCACGCTTTCGAGCCTCAGCGTCAGTTACAGACCAGAGAGCCGCCTTCGCCACTGGTGTTCCTCCATATATCTACGCATTTCACCGCTACACATGGAATTCCACTCTCCTCTTCTGCACTCAAGTCTCCCAGTTTCCAATGACCCTCCCCGGTTGAGCCGGGGGCTTTCACATCAGACTTAAGAAACCGCCTGCGCTCGCTTTACGCCCAATAAATCCGGACAACGCTTGCCACCTACGTATTACCGCGGCTGCTGGCACGTAGTTAGCCGTGGCTTTCTGGTTAGATACCGTCAAGGCGGGAACAGTTACTCTCCCACTTGTTCTTCTCTAACAACAGAGTTTTACGATCCGAAAACCTTCTTCACTCACGCGGCGTTGCTCGGTCAGACTTTCGTCCATTGCCGAAGATTCCCTACTGCTGCCTCCCGTAGGAGTCTGGGCCGTGTCTCAGTCCCAGTGTGGCCGATCACCCTCTCAGGTCGGCTATGCATCGTTGCCTTGGTGAGCCGTTACCTCACCAACTAGCTAATGCACCGCGGGTCCATCCATCAGCGACACCCGAAAGCGCCTTTCAAATCAGAACCATGCGGTTCCGATTGTTATACGGTATTAGCACCTGTTTCCAAGTGTTATCCCCTTCTGATGGGCAGGTTACCCACGTGTTACTCACCCGTCCGCCACTCCTCTTTCTCGGTGAGTGCAAGCACTCGGTGAGAAAGAAGCGTTCGACTTGCATGTATTAGGCACGCCGCCAGCGTTCGTCCTGAGCCAGGATCAAACTCTCATAAAAAGTTTAAACTTGACAG
>NZ_JAEDXU010000003.1 GCF_017830045.1 Enterococcus larvae
CTCTTTCTCGGTGAGTGCAAGCACTCGGTGAGAAAGAAGCGTTCGACTTGCATGTATTAGGCACGCCGCCAGCGTTCGTCCTGAGCCAGGATCAAACTCTCATAAAAAGTTTAAACTTGACAGTCTTGCGACTGTTACGCTCATAGTTGTTTGCTAGCATATTGCTTGCTTGTTAAATGTTTGTTGTTTTGAACGAATTCAAAACATCCTACACATTTGGTTTGTCTTACTTTGTTCAGTTTTCAAAGGTCTACTTATTTGCCTTGCAGCAACTTTTATATCATACCAGAGTTCTGATTTGATGTCAACTCTTTTTTTGAAGAAGTTGAAGTTTTTTTCTGCTTGGCTGTTGTCGTATCTATTTCATAACAACTGTTTCAGTTTATCAACTTTTTTGTTATTTGTCAACAACTTTATTGTTGATTCTGAAAGTTTTTTTGTTTCTTTCAGTTGTTATTCTATACGCTTGTCGCCATGTCTTAGCGACATGTAATAATATACCAATTTTCGGTCCGCAGGTCAATCGAAAAATAGCTTTTTTATCAACTTTTTTTCATTACCGATTGTTTATCAGTTTTGTGATTTTATTGTTCGTATTTCCATCGGTTTCAACGCATGTTTATCATATCTTTGTTCGATAGCTGGTACTACTTCATTATCTTTTAAAAAGAAAGAGGATGAACTCCTCGATAATTTAAGGGTCCATCCTCTTTTATTTTGATTATCAACGCATTGTTGGGAATAAAAGAACATCTCTGATTGACTGCGCATCAGTTAGCAGCATAACCAGACGATCGATACCGATACCAAGTCCTCCGGTTGGCGGCAAACCATATTCCAACGCTTCAATAAAGTCTTCATCTACACCATGTGCTTCATCATTTCCTTGTGCACGTTCTTTCTCTTGATCTTCAAAACGTTCTCTTTGATCGATTGGATCATTCAATTCCGTAAAGGCATTGGCAAATTCTTTCCCAACGATGAATAATTCAAAACGATCTGTGAAACGAGAGTCTTCCGGATTTTTCTTTGCTAGTGGCGAAACTTCTACGGGATGACCATAGATGAATGTCGGCTGCTGTAGTGTTTCCTCTACATGCGTTTCAAAGAACTCATTCAAGATATGCCCAACAGACATATTTTCATTGATTTCCACATTATGCTCTTTTGCAAAAGCTCTTGCTTCTTCAATCGTCATTTCTTTCCAGAAGTCTACACCGGTTTGAGCTTTGATTGCATCAACCATGTGAACGCGTTTGAATTCACTACCTAAATCAACTTCTTTTCCATCATAACTGATAGTTGTTGTTTTCAGTACTTTTTCAGCAGCATTTCGGATGATTCCTTCAGTCAGATCCATTACATCTTTATAATCAGTGTACGCAGTATACGCCTCAAGCATCGTAAATTCAGGGTTATGTGTTGTATCGATTCCCTCATTACGGAATACGCGGCCAATCTCATAAACCTTTTCCATACCGCCGACAACTAATCGTTTCAGATGCAGTTCCAATGCAATACGTAGATACAAATCTATATCCAATGCATTGTGATGAGTAATAAACGGACGTGCGGCTGCACCGCCAGCTTCATTATGAAGAACCGGTGTTTCTACCTCGACATATCCTTGACCGTCTAAGTATCTGCGGATCTCACTGATGATTTGACTGCGCTTCATGAAGCGGTCAAAGCTCTCTTTATTACTAATCAAATCCAAATAACGCTGACGGTAGCGCTGTTCGATATTCGTCAAACCGTGATATTTATCAGGAAGAGGACGCAATGCTTTTGTTAGAAGTACGATTGTTTTCGCTTTTACAGTTACTTCCCCTGTGTCTGTCTTCATTATTTGGCCAGTTACACCAAAAAAGTCTCCTAAATCTGCGTGTTTAAAAAGCTCATAGGCTTCATCACCTACTTGATCTTTCCTCACATATATTTGAATTTGACCGTCACGGTCTTGTAGGTGGGCAAAACCTGCCTTCCCTTTCCCACGTTTTGTCATCATACGGCCAGCTACACTGGCTGACAATTCTTTTTCATTCAATTCTTCTTTTGTTTGAGCATCAAATGTTTCGTGCAATTCTGCAGAATTATGTGTGCGGTCAAAACGTTTACCGAATGGATCAATTCCTTCTTCGCGTAGTTTTTCCATCTTTTCACGCCGCACCAACATTTGGTCATTTAAATCTGCGACTTGGGATTGTTGTTCTTCAGCCACTCTTTTTCCTCCATTCTTAAATAAACATATACTTAATAATGCCATAGTGATTCTAAAAAAAGCAAGCCGAATATGAAATTCGGCTTGAATTAATTGATTCTATATATCCAGTTAGATTATTCCTTCTATACAAAGAGCCTTTTTTATCAACAAGATGAACAAAGGGATGCTACTATGCGCATCTTCATTTGATGGGATTCTCTAAATCACTTCTTCGATTTCTTTAGAGGATACTTTTCCTACGAAGCTATCCATCAAATCAACAATCTCCTTTTGAGTATCTGCCTGATTGATTGCTACTTTGACTTTTGCTGCTCTCGGAATCCCTTTTAAATAGTAGGAAGCATGCTGACGAAATTCTCTTGCGGCAACCGATTCCCCCTTAAGGTCTACTAAGCGCTGTAAATGAACTTTCGCTGTTTCTACTTTATCAAACGGTGTTGGCTCGGGAATTAGCTCACCGGTTTCCAAATAATGTTGTGTTCGATGGATCATCCATGGATTCCCTAATGCTGCTCGACCGATCATCACACCATCAGCTCCAACATAGTCCAGCATTCTTTTCGCGTCCTCTGGCGTACGGACATCCCCATTTCCCATAAACGGAATGGTCAAATGACTTTTTACTTCTTTCAGGATATCCCAGTTCGCTTTTCCTTCATACATCTGTACACGCGTACGACCGTGCATTGCAATTGCAGCTGCACCGCCTTTTTCTGCGGCTAATGCATTTTCAACAGCAAATACGTGTTCATCATCCCAACCAATACGCATTTTGACAGTTACCGGCATATCCACTGCAGAGGTTACCGCCTGGACCATCTCATGAACCTTATTTGGATCAAGCAGCCATTTTGCTCCGGCTTCCGCTTTGATTACTTTATTTACAGGACAGCCCATATTGATGTCAATGATATCTGCTTCTGTATGTTCTTGTACAAATTGAGCCGCTTCAACCAAGGTATCCTTATCGCCGCCAAAAATCTGAAGGCTCAATGGATGCTCTCTTTCATCGATATACAGCATTTCCAACGTTTTCTTATTTCTAAAATGGATGCCTTTGTCGCTGATCATCTCACAAACAACCAGACCGGCTCCAAATTCTTTCACAGTCACACGAAACGCAGCGTTGGTAATCCCAGCCATGGGTGCAACGACTACGCGATTCGGGATCTCTACATTACCTATTTTCCACATCGTTATTCCTCACGACCTTTTAATGTATTTTGTAGTGCTTCTTCTCTCAGCTCAATCAGATCTTCTTCACTATACTGGTACTTATTGCCGCAGAATTGGCAGACTGCTTCCGCCCCATGATCTTCTTCGATCATCGCATTGATTTCATCTAACCCAACAGCAATGATTGCTGTACCAAATTTTTCCTTAGAGCAATCGCATTTGAATTGAACAGGCATTTTTTCAAGGATTTCTACTTCTCCTTCGCCCAATAAACGTTCTAAAATCTGTTCAGGCGCTTCGCCTTCTTCCAACAAGCGTGAAACCATCGGCACTTCCAATAAACGCTTTTCGATAAAGTCGATCGTCTGCTCATCTGCTCCTGGCATCACTTGAATCATGAATCCTCCAGCAGCTTTGACAGTGTCATCTGTATCTACAAGCACACTCAACCCAATGGCTGATGGCGTTTGTTCTGACACAGCCATAAAGTATGTAAAGTCTTCGCCTATTTCTCCGGAAACAATTGGTGTTTGACCAGAAAAAGTTTCTTTCAAGCCAAGATCTTTGATAACAGTGAACACACCGACATCACCTACAGCACCTCGAACGTCGATTTTGCCGCTGTCATTCAACTTCAAACTCACATGGGGATTCTTGATGTAGCCTTTGACATCTCCTTTGCCGTTGCTGTCAACGATGATCGCTCCAGCTGGTCCATTTCCCTGAACCTTGACTGTCAGCTTGTCTTCACCCTTCAGGGTTGCTCCAAGTAATAGCCCTCCCACCATAGTTCTACCTAAGGCAGCTGTTGATGAGCTCCATGTATCATGTCTTTGCTGTGCTTCAGCAATTGTATTTGTTGCACAAAGAGCGTATGCCCTTATTGATCCTTTATAACAAAGTGCTTTTACTAAATAATCTTCCATTGTTTTCATTTCCTCTTCTTCCGTGCTTTTTCACTCATTAGATAATACTAGGAATCGGTCGTTTTTTCAACTAAATAATTCCAACTGAGTAAGTTCCTGTTTCAATAGACAGTATCCCTTTTATGCTATGTAAATGCTTAAACTTCTATTTAATGATAGAAAAACAGTTGCGAAACGTTCATTTCGCAACTGTTTATTGTTCTTATTTGTAACGATCGTCAAAATTTTCACGTTCGTTGTCAGATTTCTCAGAAGAGTCCTCTTCGTCCTTCTTATCAAGCTGAACTTTCTTTTCAGTATCATCAGCTTCAGTTTTTACTTCTTCTGCTTCTGATTCAAGTTCTTGTTTGACTTCGTCAAAATTTTGTTTTTCTTCGGCTTGTTTTTGTGCGTCTTTTTCTTCTAATGCACGTTTAGCCTCTTCAAATGTCTGTGCTTTCTCACTTGGGAACTCGCTAGCGCTGCCAGCAGGCATTTCCCCAGTTTCAAACAGAGATTTGATTGCTTTTGCATCCAGTGTTTCATATTCTAAAAGCATTTCAGCAATCAGTTTATGTTTATCACGATGCGTTTCAATGATTTCACGAGCTTTCTCATGTGCTTCCATCAGTAAGTTACGAACCTCCTGATCGATTTCAAATGCTACTTGCTCTGAGTAAGCTTTTGTCTGTCCATAATCACGACCGACAAAGACTTGGTGGTTTCCTTCATATTGAACTGGTCCAAGCTTATCGCTCATTCCATATTCAGTGACCATGCTGCGGGCTAATCCAGTAGCCTGTTCAAAGTCATTAGAAGCTCCAGTAGACTGAACACCGAAGACGATTTCTTCAGCAGTACGTCCGCCCAGTAGGCCAACCAATTGTTCGAACATGTCTTCTTTGGTCATCAGGAATTGATCTTCCTTCGGTAAGGCGATCATATATCCTCCGGCACGACCACGAGGGATGATTGTTACTTTATGAACGACACGTGCGCGGCTTAGTACTAAACCAACGATTGTATGTCCAGCTTCATGGTAAGCAACCATTTCACGTTCTTTCTTATTGATCACGCGGTCTTTCTTAGCAGGACCTGCAATCACGCGATCTTCTGCTTCATCAATATCGGAAGCATCAATCTTCTTCTTGTTTCTTCTAGCGGCAACAAGTGCTGCCTCATTCAAGACGTTCTCAAGATCGGCACCGGCAAAACCAGGTGTTTGTTGAGCAACGACTTTCAAATCAACGTCATCAGCCAAAGGCTTGTTACGAGCATGAACTTTCAGAATCGCTTCACGGCCCTTAACATCTGGACGTCCAACTAAAATCTGACGGTCAAAACGTCCTGGGCGAAGTAACGCTGCATCCAAAACATCTGAACGGTTTGTTGCGGCAATAACGATAACACCCTCATTACCATCGAACCCATCCATTTCAACCAATAATTGGTTCAATGTTTGTTCGCGTTCATCATGTCCGCCGCCCATTCCAGCGCCACGTTGACGACCAACGGCATCGATTTCATCAATAAAGATGATAGATGGTGCATTTTTCTTAGCTGTTTCAAATAAATCACGAACACGGCTGGCACCAACACCGACGAACATTTCTACGAATTCAGAACCTGAAATAGAGTAGAATGGTACGCCTGCTTCACCAGCCACTGCTTTAGCAAGCAATGTTTTACCAGTTCCCGGAGGTCCTTCTAAAAGTACACCGGCTGGAATACGAGCACCTAGCTCAACGAAGCGACGAGGATCTTTCAAGAACTCAACAACTTCTACAAGCTCTTGTTTCTCTTCTTCTGCACCCGCTACATCTGTAAAGCGGACTTTGCTGGCTGTTTTGTCGGCCTCTTTTGCTTTGGATTTACCAAAGTTCATCACACGACCGCCGCCGCTGCCTCCGCCGCCTTGTTGCCCCATCATCATGTAGAACATGAAGAATAGTAAGACAATTGGCAGGAAGCTGAAGATCAATGAAATCCATGTTCCGCTTGTAGATTGTTCCTTAACGGATACTTTCACTTCATTCTTCTGTGCTGTATTTTGTATCTCAGTTAGTGTTGTATCACTTGGCAGAACAATCGTAGAAAATTTCGTCGTTGTCACCTCTGAGCTTCCCCATAGAGACAATCCCGTTTCATTTTCAATCTTTTGTTCTTTTTTGTATTCCCCGACAATCTTGAATACACCATTTGTCGGCTGAATCGTCATTTCCTTGATTTCTCCACTATCAAGCTGCTGTTTAAAAGTAGAGTACTCGATATCAGGCGATTGGGAGCTGTTGTTTCCGAAGATGAAGCTTCCAACCATGATCATCGCTAAAATGACTAATACATAATATAGGCCATTTCTCATGCCGCCACCTTTTTTATTCATGTCTGTCCTCCTAGCTTGTTTAAACTATTCACATTTTTTTGTCTTATCAATTCTGACCTTTATATTGTAACATAACTATTTCAAAGAGAGATATTATTTTGATTCGTACACTTCCGGCTTCAATACACCTACATATGGAAGGTTTCGATAAGACTCTGCGTAGTCCAATCCATAGCCTACGACAAACTCATTAGGAATGTTGAATCCTACATAGTCTGCATCGATATCTACTACACGTCCCTCAGGCTTATCCAAAAATGTAACGATTTTTACAGATGCTGCTTTTCTGTATTTAAACAGGTCAACAAGATACGCCAAAGTTCGTCCGCTGTCGATGATATCTTCAACGATCAAAATATGACGGCCTTCTACATTTGTATCCAAATCTTTGACGATCTTCACTTCTCCTGAAGAAACGGTTGCATTCCCATAGCTTGATACGGCCATGAAATCCATTTCCAAATGCGTATCCATTTCACGCACAATATCCGCAAGAAAAGGAACGGCACCCTTCAAAATCCCAATAACCAGAGGACTGTTGTCCTTATAGTCTTCTGTTAATTGTTTTCCAAGCTCCGCAGTTTTTTCAGCGATCTGTTCTTTTGTAATCAAAATGTCTTTAATATCTTTCTCTAGCATGATGCTCTCCTCTCAAGTTTACTCCCCTGTTTTATAAAGGAGTCTGTAGTGTATTTTATCAGTTTCTGCGGGAATACTCAAATAGGAATTTGCAAATTGAGGGACCCATAGAATCTCGTTTCGATCAGTCAAAATGACCCATGCTTTTTCCCTTGAAGAATTCGGTATTTTTTTATCGATAAAAAGTCGGTTAAGTCGTTTGGTCAACACTGGTGTCAATGCAATTCTGTCACCATCATTCCTATGCCTGATTTTTAACGGCAGACTACTTTCACCAGAAACTAAACGTTCCTCCTGCTCCCAGGCTTGAACGACTTCTGGCTCTGCAACTGGTTCATCCCATCGACTCAGACTGATCCACTCTTTCTCAGAAAGAAATACCCCTTCTCCGACATTTAGCGTATAGCTATCAGCCTGCACAAGCTGCGGCTGTATCAAAAGTACTGTGTCGTATTCCTTTATGAAGCGCCAGCCCTTTTCAAGAGTGACTGTTTTCTGGGGAGCGGAGCGTCTAAGGACAGCATAAAGATTATCAAACTGCTCCTGATTAAACGCTACCCCTTTTTCAACTAGTGTTTCGTATAAAAACAGCTGTAAAAAGAAGTATTGAAAGCTCCGGCTCTCTTTTTGAAACGCTCTTAGGTCAAGCTGCCAGCCAGTATCGATTTTCGTTACCCATTCTCTGTATTTAGCAGTCGTCATTTCCTGTATCAGTTCGTCAGCCAAGGTTATTTGCCGGCTAAAGGACGACACATGCTCAAGAAAATTACTGTTTTCTTCTTTTAGATAAGGAACGACATGATGCCGGATACGATTTCTAAAATACGTGTCTGAATGATTCGAGCTATCTTCAAAATACACAATATTCTGTTGTTTGGCGAATGCTTTCAGCTCATCTTTAGAAAAAATCAATAAAGGTCGAATCAACCTGCCGGCCCCAAATGATCGTTTTGCTCTTATTCCCGACAGACTTCGCAACACACTGCCTCTAGTCAGCCGCATAAGAATCGTCTCAGCCTGATCATCCATATGGTGTGCAGTCATCAAGGTGTCATATGAATATTCCTCCATGATTCTTGTAAAAAAAGAATACCTAAACTTTCTTGCACGAACTTCGAGATTACCGGAGGTTTGGTTTTCCAGCCAGCGTTCAGAATAGAAGAACAGATCATTTTCTTTGCAAAACGCTTCAAGATAGCGTTCCTCCTCTTCTGACTCCGGACGCAGCTGATGGTTAACATGAACAACACCAAGTGTACATTCTGCTTTATCAGCTACAGCACGCATCAAAGAAAGCAGAACCATCGAGTCGATCCCGCCTGAAACAGCTAAAAGGATGCGGTCACCTTTATGCCAATATTCTTTTTGTTGTCCGATTCGATAAAGCTTATCCAGCAATTTTACTCACTCCTAAATTGGCAGCATACGGCTTTTCGGTTTGCCCACTTACGTTCCGCACTTATCAAGCGTACACAGCTTCTTTTTTTCTTACACTTTTGAGAATACTCAAAAGGCCGGGAGTTTGAATTCCCAGCCTTGAATCATTTTCTTTAGTTACGGCGTCCGCCTCGTCCGCCTCGTTTACCTTCGGTGTTTCTTCGTAATGAAGATAAGCGGTCATCACTATCTTTTAAAAATGAGCTCATCAATGAATCAAAATCCTGCCCGCCGTGCGCATTATTATTGTTCGTTGGTTTGTTGAACTGTTTTTTAGGTGCAGCGTGATATCCTCTGTCACGGTTGTCCTGTGAACCACGATTGTCGCGATTGTCTTGTTGATTGTTTGTGCGGCGTTGGAAATTATTCTTAGGTGCTTCCGGATTATCCTGTGCCTTGCGGATAGATAAACCAACTTTCCCATCATCGCCTACAGAAGTGACTTTAACAGTAACCTCGTCTCCTACAGTTAGTATCTCGTTGATATCTTTTACGAAACCATTTGATACTTCACTGATATGGACTAATCCTGTTTTTCCTCCTCCTAGATCGATAAAGGCCCCAAAATTAGTAATTCCTGACACTTTTCCCGGCAGTTTTGCTCCTACTTCGATTGACATAAAAAATGTGATCCTCCTATTTTCACCCTAAAATTATTATATACAGCTGATATCTGATCATTCACCAGATGTTTCAGACTGTGATTGACTCTCTTCTGTTGTAGTCTGTGTTGTTTCTCTATTTCCACTAATGGCCGATCCTAAATCAGGTACAGGGTAAATCTGCTCGCCTTCTTTAGAAACATAGTAACGGGCTCTTGCCAGTTTTGCTACGTAATTGTTGTCTTTAAGTAAGGCAACATCCTGTTCCAGCTTTTCCAGCTTCTTATCCATCTCAGCTGACTCAGCGACAACTTCCGCCTTTTGCTCCTTAAAGGAATTCAACTCATTGTAGTCCTTCATAAGCTCAAAAGCTGAAATCGAAAATATGACAATGCCTATTAAAAAAATGACTGCTAATCGACGACGTTTGAAAATCAGCTGCTTCTGCTGTTTTTGATACTCAGCATACTGCTCTTTGGTATACTCGTTATTCAGCGCAGCGATCTTATTCTTTTTTCCCATCTCTTTCGCTTCACTCGCTTTCATATGTCCGCTTTATTATACCAACATCTGCAAAGGTTGTCTAATCTTAATCGTCGGAATTGTCAACTCTTGTTTCAGATATGATTTGATACATTTTTTCTGCATCTTCTTTTTTCGTTGAATCATGCAGCTCTTTTACTTCTATTTCCAAAATCTTATTACCGAAACGGATCTTGACTTGATCTCCAATTTTTACAGTACTGGAAGATTTTGCCAGGACACCGTTGATTTGAATCCGCCCTTTATCAGCGACTTCTTTAGCTACAGCTCTTCTTTTTATGATGCGTGATACTTTTAAAAATTTATCTAAACGCATGGTTTCACCTCTTCTTCATTCGTAAAATTCTCTTTCCAAATGGAACCATCAGCCATTCTCTGACAGTAAACAGCCGCAGTTGAACAATGGCGAAAAGAAATACTGTCATTCCAATGGCAACACCTGCTATGGCAAATAGCAAGGCTTGTCCACGATGATTCACTACTCCAACTATCATAGACAGAAACCCTTGATAAATCAATAGGGCAACGATCATTATTCCTAAACTTGCCAATAATTTTTTTAAAAATCCTTGTTCAATCCAAAACCGATTCAGTTCTTTCTCTGCCGTTACGATCAATCCAATCAACGTGATGATTAGAGAAATGATTGTCGACAGACTTGCCCCAGCCGTTCCCAAGCTTTGCGTCATCGGGCTGGTCAACAGTACCTTCCCAAGCAAACCAAGTCCGGCAGCAATAAATGCCGTCTTAAAATTATTTTGACTTTGCAAGATACTTTGATAAGCCTGAATGATTGCCATCAGAGCAATTGCAAAAACATAGATACCCAGCACGCCGTTTCCCTGATAATCTTTGAACAACGCAAAATTTATATAAGGAAGCAACAAGAGTAACCCTACAGAGGCTGCTGCGGCAACCGTTGTTGTCAGACGTAAAAACATTCTTGAAGCTGTAATAAACTGTTGTTTCTGTTTGCTGACAAAGTACTTCGTCAAAGCAGGTAGGAACGTCGAGCTTAGCGCCAATGCAACAACCAGTCCTAATTGAACCAACGGCTGGCCGCGATCATACACACCTTTGTCCACCTTCGCCGCATGATCTGTCAAACCTGAAAGAACCAGAGAATTCTTGACGAAGAAGGAATCAACTAACTGGAAAATAATCAGGAATGCGCTATAGAGCGATACCAAGCCGCCTTCTATAAATAAGCGATAGAAAAGTGTTCGTCCTTCTTTGTCTATCTGCCATTGAAGAAAATAAGCGGAGCTGCCCGGCTGGATTTTCCGATCATAGTACCACAAAATCGCAACTGCCGACAAACCACCTAAAACAGCACCGCCCATCGCAGCCGTTCCGGTTTTGTACGCATTCCAATGGAATACCTGGTAACAAGCAGCGGCTGCTAAAATCACACCCACGCGGATCAGCTGCTCCAGTACCTGAGAAACTGCACTAGGAGTCATTAACAAATGTCCCTGAAAATTCCCGCGATAACAGGATAAAATTGGAACAAGCAAAAATGTGAACGACACAACTTTGATCAACGGAGATAGATTACTATCCCCCATCAAACCTGCCAGCCAGTCACTCCCTAAGAAGAAAAAGACAAAACCGGATATTCCCATCAGTGCTATAAAGGGGAATAAGCGCTGCATCACCTGTTTTTTCCCGCTGACTGATTCCTGCTCAGCAACGATTTTCGAAATAAACTGAGGAAGACCAGACAATGCCAGCGTCATCGCAATCCCATAAATAGGATAGACCTGCTGATACACATAGAAGCCTTCGTCACCAACCAAGTTCTGAAAAGGAACCCTATAAACAGCGCTCAAAAGTTTCGCTATAAATGAAGCCACTGTAAGTACAAGTGCCCCTTGAAGCATCGTTCGAAGCTCTTTTTGCGCCATATTGATTCCTCCTGTTTATTCCTTCTCTGGTTTCAATTTATATTTTTCTTCACGTAATGAAGAGACAAATGCGGAAACTTCTTGAAGCCAAGCAGCCTCCTTCATCCCTTTATACAGCTTCAGACGAATACTCATTTTTTCATTGTTGACAGCCAGATCTGCCTTCAAGGATGTTGCTGATAAAGCTTCAAAAATCTGTTCTACTGTATATGTCTTCGTTCCTATCTTACTCAATGTGAATGTGATTTCTTGCTGCTGTTTCTTAACGGATTCAAGCAGTGCTCTGTCTCCGTCCATTTTTATGAGTCCGGTGGTCAGAAGATAAGCAACCTCGTCGGGGTATTCGCCAAAGCGATCCAGCAAATCTGCTTCCAGCTCTTCATACATATCCATATTCTCCAACTGACGAATCCGTTTATAAATTTCGATTTTCTGACGTTCATCTGAAATGTATTCATTCGGCAGGTATGCATCGATCCCAAGGTCGATCTCAACAGATGTTTTCTGATCAACGACCTTCTTCCCTTGCTTACGAGCAACAGCCTCTTCCAGCATTTGAGAATACATATCAAAACCAACTGAGTCGATAAAGCCATGCTGTTGTGCCCCAAGAAGATTTCCGGCACCACGAATCGACAAATCCCGCATCGCAATCTTAAAGCCTGAGCCAAGCTCGGTGAAGTCTTTGATTGCTTCCAACCGTTTTTCACTAACCTCATTCAATATTTTCTGCTGCTCATACATAAAGTAGGCATATGCAACACGGTTACTTCGACCAACACGTCCACGCAGCTGATACAGCGTTGACAGACCCATGTAATCGGCATTCTCTACAAATAGGGTATTGGCATTTGGAATATCCACACCCGTTTCAATGATTGTCGTTGTTACTAACACATCGAATTGACGTTCAATAAAATCAAACAGTGTGTTTTCCAGCTGAATTTCAGTCATCTGTCCATGAGCATAGGCAATCCTTGCTTGCGGCACTAACGCCTGAAGCTCCTCCACTTTCTGCTCAATCGTATCAACCCGGTTATAAAGATAGAACACCTGACCATCTCTTGCCAGCTCCCGTTCAATCGCCTCACGAATCGCTCCAGGATTCATCTCCATTACATACGTCTGGATTGGGTATCGATTTTCCGGAGGTGTCTCAATAACTGATAGGTCTCTTACGCCTAACATAGACATATGCAGCGTTCGCGGAATCGGTGTTGCAGTCAACGTCAAGACATCCACTTGTGAACGTAGTTGTTTCAACCGCTCCTTATGTTTCACACCAAAACGCTGTTCCTCGTCAATGACTAATAGTCCTATATCATTGAATACGACGTCTTTAGAAAGCAATCGATGTGTTCCGACAATAATATCTACCTGTCCTTTTTTTGCCTTTTCGATTGTTTCATTCTGCTGTTTTTTCGTTCTAAAACGACTGAGCAATCCAACTTCGATTGGAAAGCCTTCAAAACGATCGATGATTGTTTCATAGTGCTGCTGTGCCAAAATCGTTGTAGGTACTAAAAATGCCACCTGTTTACCAGCCGATATCGCTTTAAAAGCCGCTCTCAAGGCAACTTCTGTTTTCCCAAAGCCCACATCACCAACCAGCAGTCGATCCATTGGACGGCTTTTCTCCATATCCCGCTTGATCTCCGCTGTACTACGCAGTTGATCCTCTGTTTCAGAATAAGGAAACGCATCTTCGAATTCCTTTTGGTAACTATCATCCGGTGGAAAAGCAAACCCCTTTTCCGACTCTCTGGCAGCATATAGTTGAATCAAATCATCTGCGATATCTTCAATTCTCGCTGAGACTTTGCTTTTCGTTTTCGTCCACTCACTGCCGCCCAGCTTGTTGATTTTCGGCGTTTTTGATTCTGCCGCAACAAATTTCTGAATCAGATTCAGTTGAGTGACTGGTATGAACAGCTTATCGTCGTTCTGGTAAAGGATCGTGATGTAATCTTGATGGACACCGTCAACTTCCAACGTTTCCATCCCTATATATTTACCAATCCCGTGATTGACATGAACAACATAATCGCCCTTTTTCAAGTCACTGTAGCTTTTCAGACGCTCTGCATTTGAAACCGTCTGACGTCGTGCCCTCTTCTTCGTGACTGTGTGGAATATCTCTTTTTCAGTAATTGCTACGATTTTATCCGCCGGCAATTCAAAGCCTGTTTGTAAATTTCCTTGAACAAGCTGAATTTTTCCTTCCAACAAGCGATTCTTCGATACAGAAACGCTTGAAATATCAAAATCACGAAACAGATTTTCCACTTTCTGCGCCCGCTCTTTAGTTGGTACAAATACCAGAACGGTCTGTTCCTGCTTCTGCCAACGATCCATCTCAGCCTTTAATAAAGGCATTTGGCCAAAGAACTGCTGCATAGAACGGTATTGAAAATTATGGATTGCTTGAAAACGAAGATTTCCCATCCCTTTTTGGAACAATGAGAAAAAGGTCGCTGCAAAACGCTGCTTCCTCAATTGATCATGTACATTCGCACCAAAGGTCTGTTCTGAGAAAACACGTTTCTCTTCCAGCTTCAATGTATGCCACTCGCCCTCTTCACGAACAATTTCCCGTTCAGTATCTAAGATACGAGCATAATCATCGACAATAAGCATGCTGTCTTCAGGCAAATAATCCAAAATCGTTGTCTGCTCTTTGTAAAGTAAATCCGCATAATAACGAGCATTTTCAGTCGGAATCCCATCCTCCCAAGAAGAAAGTATCTGACCAAAATATTCTTCAAGAAAAACTTTATCTGTTTTTTCAGCAGTAACGGATAGTCTTTTTTCCAACGCTTCCTGAAGTCTTATGATGCCGGATGACAGATCTTCATCTGAAAAAATAGTATCCGTTACAGGAGCGATAGTCACAGACTCAATTGTTTCTGCAGAACGTTGCGTATCTGCCTCAAAGTAGCGAAGTGAGTCAATCTCAATATCAAACAGCTCCGCTCTTACCGGATACTGTGTATTTAATGGATACACATCGATGATGCTTCCTCGAATACTGAACTCTCCAGGCTTACCAACTAGCGATTGACGTTCATACCCCATCAGAACCAGCTTTTGAGCCAGCTTGTCCAGTTCGACTTCCGTACCTATTTCCCAATGGAGCTGTGCCTTTTTCCAAGTTTCCTTACTTGGGAGGAACTTTCTCAAACCTGCTGCCGGAACGACAACGATTCCTTTTTTTCGCGAAAGCAAAAAATTCAATGTATGGATTCGATCTGCGCGAGCCTCTGGTGAAGAAAATGCCATTTCCGCAGATAGTACTTCATCAACTGGAAATAAATAAACTTCTTCATCTGGTACTAAATTTCTAAAATCTTCTACTAGTTGGTTCGCATAATAGAGATTTGGTACGGCGACGATCATCTTTTTCTTTTTATGGTGATAGCCGCTAGTCATGACTAGCGTTTTCGCTGAGCCGGCCAATCCAGTGATCAGCTGACGATGGTTCCCTGTCAGCTTTTGAAACCACTCTTGAACCACTGCACTGTCGCTTATTCGTTCAATGATATTCATTTGTTGTTGGCCACCTCCTTCTTATTTTCCATTAAATTGATTCATTGTATCGACGAAGGTATGCCCTTCACTGGCATAAATCGCTGCGTCGGCTGCATTTTTGACTGCAATAAGAATTTCCTCATGAACAGCCTTAGGGAACTTGCTCAATACATGCTGAACAACCGGTTCATTCCCCACCGGGCGACCGATCCCTACTTTGATTCGCGGAAACACATTTGTTCCTAAGTGTGAAATCAAACTCTTGATGCCATTATGACCACCGGCACCGCCCTTTTCTCTTAAACGGATTTTCCCGATTTCAAGATCCAGATCATCATAAATCACAATCAGCTCATGATCCTCGATTCCATAATATGTCATCAGCGGTCCGACTGCGCGACCCGATTCATTCATGAAGGTCAACGGCTTGACCAACATGATTTTTTCTGTTCCTATAAAAAACTCAGCAATATCTGCTTCGAATTGATTTTTTTTGAATACAGCATTGTAACGATGAGCGATCTCGTCCACTGTAATAAATCCTATATTATGCTTGGTTTCCTGATACTTGCTGCCAGGATTGCCCAATCCTACGATCATTTTCATTTTGTTCTCCCCTTGCTTGTTTGATTATCTCCGTTTGCCAACAGTTTTTCATTGGCTGCATATTTTCAGTATGATCCAATCTCTTCATCTAATGATTCTATACAACACAAAATACGCGACTAAGATGGTTTATAATCTCAGTCACTTCCTCATAAAACTCAAATTTAAATGACAACAGCTATTTAGAAGAGGCTGCTGCCACATTTTCCATTTTTAGAAACAAACCCTTGCTGCCTGATTCTGTCTTAACAGTATAACACAATTTCAGCTGTTTCAAATCCTTTAAAATTTAAAAATTGAATAAGCTCTTACCGAAAAAGCGAAAACCTTTTGAATTTCTTAAGAAGTAAGAATCGTGAAGAATCGCACATGTAAGAGTTTGCATTTGAAACAGCCCGAAAAACTGTACTACTTTCGAGCTAAATCACGTGACAAAACTCTTTGATGGTGGTACTATTTTTGTAGCAAAGAAACCAATGAAAGGAATGGTACACATGACTGCAGCTGCAGATAGAAAAGATCATCAAAAAGTTATTTTAGTAGGAGACGGTGCTGTCGGTTCCAGCTACGCTTTCGCTCTTGTCACTCAAAATATCGCCCAAGAAGTTGGGATCATCGATATCAATACGAAGAAAACTGAGGGAGATGCAATGGATCTTTCCCACGCATTAGCCTTCACTTCTCCTAAAAAAATCTATGCTGCTTCTTACGCTGACTGCCACGACGCAGATCTTGTTGTACTGACAGCAGGAGCACCACAAAAACCGGGAGAAACAAGAATCGATCTTGTTCATAAAAACTTAAAAATCAACAAAGAAATCGTTACTCAGATCGTTGATTCCGGCTTCAATGGTATTTTCCTTGTTGCCGCAAATCCAGTAGATATCTTAACTTATTCTACATGGAAATTCTCAGGTTTTCCAAAAGAACGCGTTATCGGTTCAGGAACTTCTCTGGACTCTGCCCGTTTCCGTCAAGCAATTGCTGAATTAGTAGATGTTGATGCACGTAACGTCCATGCTTATATCCTTGGTGAACATGGAGATACTGAGTTTCCAGTATGGTCTCACGCCAATGTCGCTGGTCTGCAAATTTATGAATGGGTCAAAAATAATCCTGAAGTCGATGAAGAAGCAATGGTCAATCTGTTCTTCAATGTTCGTGACGCAGCTTACTCCATCATTGATAAAAAAGGTGCAACCTTCTATGGTATCGCCGTTGCCTTAGCTCGTATCACTAAAGCAATTTTGGATGACGAAAACTCTGTCTTCCCACTATCTGTTTACTTAGATGGGGAATACGGTCAAAACGATATATATATCGGTGCGCCGGCAGTTATCAACCGTCAAGGAATCCAAAAAGTCATTGAAATTCCTTTGACAGATTCAGAAAAGGATCGTATGAACGCTTCCGCTTCTGCATTGAAAGAAGTTATCAAATCTGCCTTTGAAAAATTTGAAGCAGAAGAAAAATAAACTATCCATTTAAACAATAATAAACATACGTTTTGGACTTCCAAAAAGGAAATCCAAAACGTATGTTTTTACCTATTAGCTGTTCTTCTACTTTTTCTTTACAGGAATGAACATCTCTGTCAGGTAATCTTTCGGAAGCTGTTCTTCATCATTTAAATAATGATAGTAGATTCCGCCCTGTGCAGTATAGCCTTGCTCCTCAATCCAAGCAAGCAAATCCTCAAGCGTCGGGTCTTGTTCTTCATAAGGTCCCCGATCGATCGTTAAAGCAATTACACGAGACGGCACCTTCACACATTGAACGGCTGAATCCTTCGAATGCACAGAGACCGCAACCTCCAAGCCAATTTCCACATCTAATACTTCCAGTTCAACATTATGAAAACACACCACGGGACCACTTGCAGGCAACAGATGATTCTCCTCAAGAACTGCGTCAATCCTTTTCAACGCTTCGGTCATCAACTCTGCATATTCTGCAAAAAAATCGATGGTACGACGAACGATCAACAGCTGTTTTTCTTGCGTCTGCTTTACTCTTATTGTTGAAATTCTAGTCATGGGCTTCTTCCTCCAAAATCCTTTATGAATGATTTGACTATACCATGAAGAATTCTATGCTGTTTGACGACCTCTGCTCAAAAACTGACTATTTTGAAAATATGTAGAACTTCTGAAAAATAGAAGTATCACGAGAAAAGATCAAGAACTGACTATTTCTAAAAAATAAAAAAGTTGGAATAAGCATCAAAGACAGCCGCAGCTCCCATTGATATTCATTCCAATTTCTTATTGTTTAAGTATAAGCCTATTCTAATCCTGATATAAAATTCCTTTTTCAAGTAAAGCTTGTTTGATTTTTTTCAAGACTTCTTCATTTTCACAGCGAATCGTATGAAGATGAATGCCGCCTGTCAGTTCAGACAATAAGGAGGCATTACTCTTTTTATAAGAGTTAATAAATCGTTTAACATCCTCTTGTGTTCGAATCCTTAAATTCCCTGTCAACTCACCATAGATTGGATGCTCCACAATCACATCAAGGATTTCTCCGCCAAGCGCCACAATACAAGACAGCTCATCTTCGGTTTGATTGGGCTGGTGCTGACAGGCAATTTTTCTAATGAAATCAGTTGGCTCTTTTCGCTCCAATAGATACCCTCTAGCTGTTGCCACGATTTCATGTCCCGCTGCCCGCAGCAAAGCAACATCCCCTACAATAATTTGACGACTAACTACAAATTTCCCCGCTAACTTTCCAGCACTGACAGGCGCTTCAGCAACTTCCAATACACTTAAAATTTCTGAACGTCGTTGTGCTCCATCCATATCCTTTCCCTCCATTTATGCCATTATGCTTTATCGATTTGTTCTTTTTGAAACGCTCTTGAGGCTGCCATGATTCCCTCATATGTTTCCTGTAAAACAATTTTGTACTCATCCTTTTTAGCATAAGATGCAATTTTCTCCAACACCTTCTGCTCCCTTGAAGGATCAAAAATTTCTGTTCCTTGTTTCTTTTTGATCTCAGCAATCTCCAACACAGCATCCATCCGCTGTTCTAAAAGAGAGGTGATTTCTCGATCAAGTGCATCGATTTTCTTTCTTGGGCCATCTAATGTTTCTGCCGCCGGTGCTGTCTCATCGATCGTCTTGATGATTGCTGCCGGATTGCCGCCAACAACACAATCATCAGGAACAGATTTAGTGACCACCGCTCCTGCTGCAACAACCACATTGTTGCCTAATGTCACACCCGGAACAACGACTGCTCCGCCGCCGATCCAGACATTATCGCCAATCGTGATCGGCTTGCCAAATTCCAAGCCGCTGTTTCTTTTACCCGGATTTAATGGATGAGAGGCTGTATACAGTTGAACATTCGGTCCAAACATACAATTATCTCCGATCCTGATTGGGCAAATGTCCAAGAAAATATTATCAAAATTGGCATAGAAGTTTTTACCAACATGAATGTTGAAGCCGTAATCGAACTTCAGGTTCGGCTCGATATACACGTTCGAGCCTGCCGTTCCAAAAGTCTCTTCAATCAATTCTTTTCTGGTTTGTTTATCCATCTCATTATTAATCAGCTTCATTTGTTCTCTCGCATGCTGTCGGCCTGCCGAAAGCTCCGGATCAGAAGCAAAATACAGCTCTCCATCGATCATTTTTTGTTTTTCAGATTTAAAAGTTTCCATTTAAAGTGCTCCTTCTATTTTTATAGAAAACGTTCCGATACCTTTGCTTATAGAGTTCTCGCTTTTTTACTAACATTCTAAGTCAATTTGCTTTTTTAGAGCCGACTGAATAACCGAACCGCATCAGTTTCTACATAAAACGATTCTTTTTGAGTAACGACTGGCGTCTGATTGATCACCAATATCTTCGCGTCTGGCTTAGCATAGAAAATCAGATCACAGAAAGGGTGCACCTGAAAGCTGGTGCCAACGATGACAATCAGTTCTGATTCAGCAACCGCCTGTACAGCATTTGAAATCGTCTCCTCCTCAAATCCTTCTTCATACAAAACAATCCCAGGACGTAGTTGTCCGCCGCACTGTTCATGTCTATCGTTTCTTAAATACTCCTCAGTAGATACACTCTGGGAACATTTCTGACAATAACACTGATACAGGCTGCCATGAAAATCGATTCTTCGTTTGCTTCCTGCCTGCTCATGAAGACTATCTATATTTTGAGAAACAACCCAAACCTGTTTCCTTTTTTCCATGTCTGCTATCGCTTGATGGATTATATTCGGTTTTGCTTCAGGATGGTATAGATTTTTCACAAATCCATAGAATTTCTCCGGTTCTTGAAGCATACAAGTTCGACTGAGCAAATACTCAGGTGCTTCGAGGCCATGATAGACACCCGATAAAGAACGATAATCAGGAATTCCTGATGCAGTAGACACACCTGCCCCAGTCAAAAAAGTAATCGATTGCGCTTCATTTATCCATTCAATTCCAGCTTCTATCGTAAGTGTATTCATAATTAGATTTCAACTCCTGACATTTTCTATTATAGACGATATCTGCATCAAAGTACCATTATTTACTGGAAAATAAAGGAAAATCCTTTAAAATGCGTACATCGTTATCTTACCCAAGGTAAGGCAAAGCCATTCTCTCTTGCCTAAATAATCGCTCATGAGTCTTCCAACAGCTTCTAAAAAAGGATCTTGCTTCTTCATTACATTAATCCAACAAACTTTCAAGGGAAATAATTCAAAAAAACAAGCAGATCATAGAAATTAAATAATACTATTTTCGAAGTTGACACAATAATCATGAATTGGCCGTTTGCTCATAGCTTGGATAAGCGAGTGGATTTGAATCACATTAGATAATTAATTTGTTTGACAGTAACTAGACAGATGAGCTCCTTACACTAAGATATATTTAGGCAATAACCTTTCAAACAAAAGCAACTAGGGATTGCAATGTCATATCATACGAGAGTTTTTTCCCCATTTTGTTAGAATGGCAAGCATCTAGAATAAACGAAGAAAGTTGAAATTCAAGTAGCTGTCCAGAAAAAAAAGACCAGAAGCCCTACTATTCAAGGCTTCTGGTCTTTTTTCACATTATTTATATAGCCCCCACCTAGGGGATGTTTTCTACGTCCTTTTTCGTTCCCTCCAAGTTTTCAGTACTTGCGGGGAAGGCAGTAACTGCCATACCTTCAATGTTTCTGCTCCGAAATCATTGTGGACTTCTTCCACTTACCTATTCCTCTACATTATAAGCATATTCTTCAGCTTCAATTGGTTGAATACCCAGCTTATCAAAGAGCAGTGCTTTATATGCAATATAGGCGTTATATTCCAAACGTTCCAACATGTCATTTGCTTTATGCAGCGTCTCCTCAAGGACTAAGACACCATGCTTATTCAACAGCATGACCTTCGATAAAACATCCTCGCCTAAGCTATTTACGTGCTCGGTCACGATCTCGGCCAATTCCGGCGAACAGGCTGGTGCAAATGGTAAGCAAGGAATTTTACCAAATTTCTGTGTAGCTTCTGTCAGATTCGGCATATCCATTCCCTGCGAGGCAAACACCATGGACTCTCTGGCGTGTCCATGCAACACACAACCGATTTTACGATTTTCTTGATAGCAAGCCATGTGCATGTTGATTTCCCTTGTCAGTCTGCCATATCCCTCCACAATATTTTCATCCATATCAACAACCAAGATTTGATACGGGGAAAGATCGCATAGATGATTTTGAGACATCAATGTTGGTGTCATGATGATATGGTCATCATTCAATCGCACACTAATATTCCCTCCTGCGGCATTCGTCCCATAGCGTTGGTAGATATTTTTTGTGATCCTGCATAAATCTTCTCTTTCTGATTGATATAACATATTCTTCCTCCCAAATTTTGGATTAACTATCTCCAGTCTATAGCTCAATGATTTTTACTTGTTGCTTCAAAATGTCTGCTTCCTTTGGGTCAAAATAGGAGCTGTCTTCATACTGTACCTTACTGGCAGCACAGGCACTTCCTGTTTTAAGTGCTTCTTTGATATCCTTACACTTGGAAAACTCAGCTAAAAATGCTCCGACAAAACAATCTCCTGCTCCGGTATCATTGATTTCCTTTACTTTTGGCGCAAGGACTTGATACTGCTTGCCTTCGTAATAGCAAATACTGCCTTTCTCTCCTTTAGAAGCCGCAATACAAGTGATTTCTCGTGACAATTGTTCCAGTGCCTCTTCCACTGTGCCCGTCTTCTCAGACAACAGCTCGGTCAGTTCAAATTCATTCGGCTTGATGAAATCCACGCCGAGCTGTGCTGCCAGAAGCAAGGCTTCGCCAGATAAATCACAGGCGACAAAGGCCTGTTTCTCTTTAGCAGCTTGTATCAGCTCTGCTAAATCATTTATTTGGAAGTTTTCCGGCAGAGATCCTGCAATCAATACGATATCCTCCTCTGTCAGATACTTCTTCAAAAATAAAAGTAATTGCTGCTTTTCTGCTTCCCCAACAGAAAAACTTGGTTCTGTCAGCATGGTGGAGCCCTGATTATCCGGTTCAATAACAACTATGGATTCTCGTGTCAGACCTTTTGGAATTTGAATAAAGCGATGTGAAATCTCCTTTTGCATTAATATCTCTTCAAATGCAGCAAAATTCCTTTCACCTGCAAAGCCCAACGCCAGGTTTGAGACGCCTAATCGTGTCATAGCATAGGAGCCATGCGTTCCTTTTCCGCCAATGTCATAGGTTACCTTCGAGGTACGATTCGTCTTCCTCTTTGTCAGTTCCTTCTCTAAAAACAATAGGCGGTCAATTGCCGGATTCAATGTGATTGTATAAATCATCCTATCTACCCTTCCTCCAGACCAGCCGCTTCCAATACCTCTTCCGTCTCTTCCTGCTGCGCTGCTTTAGCTTCACGCATCAGCTCACGATAATAGAAGACAAAACTGACAACCCAAACAATCAAGATGATCAATGGAATGAAGTTTCCTTCTAAAAATTTGAAGACATGTGAAAAGGCATAGGTAAATACAGGACCATCAATCGAGCTGTTGGAAATCAGTTTCCCAGCTTCCAGTTGAACGGCTCCGGTTGTATTTGCCAAATCAGTCATAAACGGTGCAAACGCAGTTCCCACCCATAAGAAAATTGGCGAACCAATCGTACAAAGAATGATCATACGTAACAAATTGCCTCCGGTAACAAGGAATGCCGGGACAGCTAGTGCGATATTAATGATTCCTGCAAACGGCAGGATTTCATTTCCCGGAAGAAACATAGAAAAGATCAATGTGACAGGCACGGAATAAATAACTGCCAACCAGATTTCATTCGATCCGCCCATGAATGGCCAATCCAAACCGACCAACAATGTTCGACCTTCGAATTTCTTATTCATGAAATCACTGACTGCTTCTGAAATTGGAGATAATGCCTGCATAAAGTATTTTGTGATGACTGGAAATAGTGTCAATGCCGTAGCTGCCTGAATAGCCAACGTCAATGTTTCAGCAACATTGTAGCGGGCAAGAACACCAAATACACACCCCAAAATGAAACCCAACACATGGTTCTCTGCAAAAATCCCCACTTTATCCTTCAATGATTCGGCATCAAAGTCCTTATCCAATGCCGGAATTTTCCGCAATAACTTGTCAATTGGATAAAAAATAGCTGTCAGGAAAACCATTTTATGAGTACAAGTCACACCGGGAATTCCAGATAATGTTTCAATTCGATGCTGGTGAGCATCTGCACTTTTCAGTTCAAATACAATTTGTACAGCCGCAACGCCAAAAGCCAATGGAACACTTCCTGTGATACCGACAACAGCGACCGCTGTAAAGATTTTCCCCCAAACATTCCATAAATCTGCATTGAATGTGTTGGTCTTATTGAGGACCAGCATGATCACATTAATACCAATCATCAATGGAAACATCAGAAAGGCATACGGCCATGACCAAGAAATTGTCGACATGGTCGTCCAACCGCCATCAACGATCGGCAGCGATATCCCAACAGTCTCCAGCATCGCTTCTGCCGCCGGACTGATTGCACCTGTCATAAAGCTGATCAGCATCGTCATACCGGTAAATGCAACCCCCAGTGTGATACCTGAACTGATTGCATCCTTTACCTTCATGCCTACAACCAGCCCTGCAACAATAATAATGATCGGAACAAAAATGGCAGCACCAAGACTCAACAGGTAATTTACTACATTACTCAAAATTTCCATCTTTTTACCTCCTTCTATTTGTCGTTACTTATTACAAATATCGATCAATTTCTGTAATTCTGCTTCTTGTCCCATGCCAGTTAGAAAGGCGATGCCGTTAATAACCGGAATTGGATATTCTTTCTTTGTTTTCGTGATTGTGATATAGGCAACACTGGAATCCATATGGCGATCGACAGACTTTAAATCCACCGCTTCTACATACGCATTTACACTACGCTCTTTCAATAATCTGCTAACTTTGCTCGCTACAGTCTGAGACGTTGCCACTCCACTACCGCATGCTACAATAATTCGTTTCATCATTTCTCCTCCTAAAATATATATTCTGCTTGCTCTCATTCTCCTTGATCGAAATTTATCCTGATGATCTCCATGACCTCTTCACAGCTTTCTACCTGCAGCAGTTTCTTCACTGCATCATCATTGGTCAGCAAGTTCATTAACTTTTGAAGCGCAATGACCTGATCACCGTTTTTGAGTACACCGAGCATAAAAATCAGCTCTGCTTGGATCTTACCTTCTGCAATCCCCATCGGCTCAAATTCAATTCCATGCTTTGGCCTGACCACTGCAATGAAAGGCTTCTTCAAGTTCTCCGGATCTGCATGAGGAATCGCCACACCAACTGTTGATGTCTGGATTCCCGTCGGAAATTGCTGTTCTCTCCTCAAAATACTTTCATAATAGCTCTCATTCACAAACCCTTGGTCGATCATTCGATTATTGAACCATTTAAACAGCTCTGCTCGATCACTTAGCTCTTGCTCAATAAATACCAAGTTTTCACTAAATAATTCTGTCCCTACCATACTTTCACCTCTTTAAAAGTTTTTTCTCCGCTTTGAGCATCCCCTCAGCCAATCAGCTCATTAAGCTCCTGTTCAATCAGCGAAAACAGCTCTTTCTTCGATTCAACAGTGTTCAGCATTCTCTGAAGGTCAGTCTCTAAAAGAATCTGATTCAGCTTAAGCAGCCATTCCACATGCTGATTTTCCACTGATGGCGCCAATGCTACCATTAGTTGCATTGAATCCTTGTTCGGAAGCTGTACCTTATCCTTGATCAGCAGAATCTGATAATCCGGCTTTAATACACCGTATTCCGGTTTAGCATGTGGAAGATAGCATTCATAAGCAATCATCATATAGGGATAATCCTGACGAAAGATCAGGCTGCACATCTCTACATAGCTTTCAGTAATACTTTCTCGATCAATCAAAGGTTGAAACGCCTGTGTCAACGCGTCGTCCAAATCAGCAGATTGAATAACGGTTAGATGATCTTCTGTTAATAGAAAATGATCTTCTTTTACAGCTACCTTCGGTTGTTCGTCTTTCATGTAGAAACTTTCAATACGCATGAAGGCGTCCTCTTTACAAAATTCTGGAAATAAATCACTTAAATAACTAAATAATTCCTTTGTTTTCTTTGTTACATCTTCATTGATCGCCACTTCTACCTGATTTTTGATTTTCTCTCTGGCTTCCTTATCCAACACAGGAGGAACCAGGAATGTAGTGATATCTGTATGAATAGGAATTGTGGTGAAAATGAAATCTGGTTCAAATCCGGTTTGAGACACCTCATGGATGGCATATGCACCGACAAATTCAATCTTCGGGAACATGGAGCGAAGATTTTCCAATAAAAGCTTTGAAATAGACATCCCACTTCGACATAAGACCATCGCTTTAAATACCTGCTCTTCTGCTGCTTTTTTCGTATGGATCATGGAGCTGATAACAATCATCGCAATAAAAACATCTTCCTCTTTCGGAAAGCTCCGACCAATCAGTTCCTCAAAAATCCCAACACCAACTTTGATTTTTTCGTAAAGCGGACGATACTCTTCTATAAATACATCCGTTAGAGGATTTTTGATATTCACACAAAGCAAGCAGCGATAGATAGCCGGTCTTAAATGCAGAATCAGCTTTTCTTTCAGACTTTCCCGATTGGAAAATTGCATGACACATTCCTCTTCAAGAAATGTAATGAAGCGGTCTGTTGCTTTCACAATATCTTCGCTGTCAGACAAATCCAGCTTTGTTTTAACGATTGTCGCAGATAATACTTGTAAAACCAGATACAATAAATCGTTTTCATTTAAATCTGTCACATGGCGAAACAGCTCTGCATACATGGGAAATTCTTTGGTGTTCTTGATATCGTATTTTTCAACTTTGAAATGCCAAGCGCTGCGATGATGCTGTGAGCGTTGAATCAAAAATGCCAATATGATTGGAAGCTCCTCCAGGCTTTCTTCCGTAAAAGTCAGCTGCGCCTTTTTTTGAAGATTCGTCAGCCGATTCTTCAACAAGAGCAGCTCATGCTCTTCGACAAATCCTGTTTCTAGTAGAAAATACCTTCCAGAAGGCTGCTTCAGCATATTCTTCAAAGTATTGACCAGCTCATTTCTAATAACAAACTCTGACCCCAAAAGTGTATAGCCTGTTTTCCTGGAATACTTTAAAAAGATTCCTTTCACTTCCAATTCCTGTTTCAAACGCTTGATTTCTGCCAGTGCTGTGTTTTTACTGACCAGCAGCTGATCCGTCAGCTCCGCAAGATTCATATCTTCTTTACTGAGTAATAGATGCAAAAGAAGTAACGCTCGCCGATATTCACCTTCATAGTAAGTAAATATTGTTACTTTCTTTTTTTTCAAGTAACGATAGCATTTCTCCCGATCCTTTTCTGACAGATAAATCTGCTCATCTTCAACAGCCAGTTTGGAATTAAGAGTATGGTTGATTTCCTTTAAGTGGGTTGCCAAGTCTACCTGTGATAAAAGCTTTGACGCTATAATCTTATCTATCACTATGTTGTCTTTTTGAAAAAAGTCTTGAATCAAAGCCATTTCCAAACAATCCATCGATGTCACCTCTTTCTATATTTATCTTAACGTAAAATAATGCACTTCTTTTTCGGTTTCATCCCAATTTGAAACCGCTCTCTTTTTCTGATTGGGATGAGCTTGTTTTTCTAAAGAAAAATAAAAAAAAATCGATCTTCTAAATAACTTACGGGAAAAAAACGGTATCCTATTATTTTATTAATGTAAGCAATGAGCATTTGTTTGTAAATACTTATTTTTTTGAGCACTAGCACGTTATTTAATGTAACAAAAAACAAAGCCTTCCAATAAATTGAAAGACCTCGTTCTTTTCTCTTTATTAAACTGACGCTTCGCTTAAAACTACTGTATAAGACGACTGGCTCAATCCATTGGGATGATAGAATGTTAGATAGAGAAACCAATGTACTGCCTCAAAAATAATCACATTGCACGCTTTTTTCCTCTTCAAACTTACAAAGCATCCAATAAACGCCATTCATTCTCCTATTCTTTTTCATTTGAAATGGATTGCTCATTTCCTAGAAGCTCAGTCTTTTATTTCCAAACATAACATATACCCCTTATTACGAACAGTTTTTAGACCCAGCTGTACTTTCGAGGATGTGCTCTTTCTAGCAAGCTTACTTCTTAAGCGACATATCAGGTTGCCCAGCCTGCTTTTAGGTGCTTCTACAACTTCTCCCCAGACATGCATAGAAATTTCTTCATATGAATAAGCTTGATTTGGCTTAGTGTTCAATAGCTCGATGAGTTTATATTCTGATTTAGTCAGTTCAATTTCAGTCTCCCCACCTAAAACTATGCTGAGGTTCTGAGGAAAAAGTTGGATACTGCTTTGTCTCGTACTTTTTTCATCTTCTGTCTTACTAGAAGCAGCGCTGGCATAGTCTTGGTATCTGACTATGGAATTGTTAATTTGCCATTTAATGTGTTCACTTTCACAATTAGAATCAAGAATTCCATCAGCACCTAGCTTGAGATACACCAAGCTGCTGCTCTTTAGCGGATCATCTGTCATTATCCAGACAAACGAGCTTTTTCTTTTTTTTAGTTTCATGATCATCTCACATATATAGTAGATATCTTCCGTTCCACTGTCTTGAAGCACTACACCTGCATAATCATTTAGATCCACTTGATCATTATCAGTTACAACTTTTTCAAAATGAACAGCATCTTGCTTATCATTTTTTATTTGAAATGAAGCTTCCTCATCTGTCATTGAAATATACGCAATTTTTTTCATTTCATCATCCCTTTTAATCATTTTTTTCAAGTTTATCACGACTTTTTATCAATATGCGCTCAAAAAATAGGGGATTAAATACTAAATATTTACAATTTTTAAAACATAAAAATAGTTTTTATTTATAAAAAACCAGTGAATACACTAATATTTTATCAACAATTATATGCTACTCATGATAGGATCGTTTAAAAATCAAGGATATTCGTAAATATCTACAGTAAATATTTTTTCGTACATTTTATCATTAATTACATTTATATCGTATATTTTAATAAAAATTAATAGAAAAAATTAGTGTTTTCCCCTTAATTACAGTATTCTAGAAGTGATAACCAAGGGAGTGATGACTGATGTTAAACAACACCTTATTGGATCAAGAGACCAACACGAAATTGACCCTTTTGTATTTACTTTATACAAAACACGCATGGTACTTAATGGATGACCTCATTTTCGACAGTTCGTTTGACCGAAACACTGTATTTAAGTATGTAAAACTTCTTAGAGATGATGCCAGCGATTTAGCTGCAGATGGGCTTCCTCTTTCTATAGAGTACTCAAAGCCTCGGGGATTATATTTTTCAGGTGATAGAGTCGCTTATGAAGCATTTGTTTTTCAGCTTGTTAATCGTTCTATCGGCGTCTCTTTACTCAGGGATGTATTACTTCATCCTCAAATATCATTAGATCAATTTTCTTCTCAGCACTATGTAAGTGAAAGTAATATTCGTAAAAAAATGAGGCAGCTCAATACTTCATTAAAAAAATATTCTTTTTCTCTCAAAAGCTCTAATCGCCAGATCTTCTTATCTGGGGATGAACTTCAGATAAGATACTATGGATATATTTTTTTCTGGGAACTATATAAAGGAGTGATTTGGCCTTTTCCAGCTATTTCTGAAGAAAGTATTCGTTCATTTATTGATAAAGAGTTTTTTCATTATTTTCCTTTGAAACATGCTGCCGTCATGCATTGGAGTTACATTTTAGCGCTTAATGTTTGCAGATTTACTCAAGGAAAATCGATCCATCAAAGTGATTTACCGCCATTCACAAAAGAACTGAATACATTCATCCTTTCCGGTCACTATTCCATAATAAAATCTTTGGAAACTTCGCTATCTTTTCCTAGTGCTGAAATAAATTATATTGTTCTCCTCCTCCAAACAACAGTTAGATTTTATACAATTGAAGATTCTTTTGAACGATGCCTAGCCTTTCATCAAACAAAAAATACAGAGGTATACCAACTGTTCCAGCTTTATTTTTCTGTATTTCAACCTAATTTTGATTCAGTTCCTCCTTCGAATCAAAAAAATTATAGAAGCTTGATTTTGACTACATTTATGACTGTTTTACTTTTTCCAAATTTTTCCACTACAATTTCCGGGTATGCTTATCTTGATTACCTCGATGACCACTATGTATCTTTGAAAGAAAAGATAGAGTCTGGTATAAAAGAAATGCGCAACCACTCTTCTTCTTCCTTATTAGACAATGATTCGTTTTTGACTGTTCGTTTTTCTGAAGCTTATGCATTGATTGGTAAATTGACAGATTTTGATCCCATCATTCTAATCAAGTTGGAAACAGACTTACCTTTTGTGATGGAAAAAGTTTTTACTCATCAATTGACTTCTATTCTTTTACCTTTTTACAATATTTCCATTCTTTCTCCAGCAGAAGCTTCAAAAGAGGATAGTATTGATTTAATTATTTCATCAAGCCTTCTCCCTCAAAAAAATGATAATTTGAGCACCAAAACTATATTTATCCATCCAAGAATCCAATTACCTGATATTATAGTTGCTACAGAGGCTATCGAAGAAATAAAGAAAGATAAACGAAAAACACAGAAAATCTAGCACGAGAGTATGGATGTCATAAAAAATCTTATCTATAGGATTTTTTCAAGCATTCACCCTGTTTCTTCCTTTACTCAAACCGTACTGCTTGCTGCTTGACCAATGCATCTATCTTACTCAGTTTTTCATCACCTTTTCATGACAAAAAATAGAGAACATGATAAAATACTACTGAACAAAGTGAGGTGAAAAAATGTGGTAGCATTTATTATTTACTGGGCAGCTATTTTAGTATGTGTTGCATGGGGAGTTCTAAGTATTGGTTTTTCAGTCTTCTACTTATCACGCAAGGAAAATGGAAACCTTTGGGCGTTCGCTCTATTCAATGTCATTGCTGGTATTGTGTTAGCTATTGTATTAGTTATTTATAAAACTTGGGATTTCGATATCACAACATACTCAAGCCTTATCTATGCGATCTTAGCATCTTTCGGCGTATTGACTGTCTTACAAGCGATTCTTGGTCGTGAACCAAAATCACCAGTCAAAGCCTAATGAAACAAAACGATCAAAAAACCGTTCCTCTTTCATAAGAAGAACGGTTTTTCGATTGTCTTTCATTTGTCTAGTCTAGTATGTCTTATCTATGATGCTGCTTTGACTCCTTTTGCTAAGTTTCTGCTTTTCACATCATTTCTTCACCTCATCGAAACGAGCTCTGCTTATTCACTTTCAGAACCATCTTCTCCCTGACTTTGCGGCTCTCCATATTTTTGCTCGCCGCTGAGATTCCCTAAACTGATATCCAGGTACACAGTATAATTTAATGGCAGGTACTGACCGTGAATGTTCATCGCCACTACAGTTCCTTTTGCTTCTGCTGAATCGACATAGCGGATTTGATAATTGATGTTGGCTCCCTTGGACTGAAACTCATCATAAAAGAGCTTCTGCAAGTCTCCTTCAACTGTCGTTCCTCTCAAATCCTTGATATAAGGCTGTCCGGCAGAATAAACCACCTTGAGTGTCAGGTCATCCTTACTAGTCAGCTCAGTCCCTGCAGTAACACTTTGGGACACTAATTGTCCGTAGCCTATATTTTCAGTAAAGATTGTTTTGACTTGAATGTTCAAGCCTTCGACAGCTGTTGCCGCATCCTCCATGCTGTATTCAGAGAAATCCGGCACAAGAATCCCTTTACCAAGAGAAACGGTAACGGTCATCTGCTCTTTTTTTGCCAACTTTTCATCTTTGGCAACTCCTTGAGACATAACGATTCCGGCCTCTACATCCGCAGAAGTAACTTCCTCAAAAACAACATCGATTTCATTATTCTTTGCCCATGTTTCAACCTCGGTTCTTGTCTTCTTCGAGAAATCAGGAACCGTGATGTTCTTACTATAGGTTTCTTTTCCTTTAGAGTAGTACAGCTTGAGCTTATCTTTTCGGCGATAATTTTCTTTATTGACCTCAGCATTTGTAAATTCCATTTTCAGCGCTTTTCCAGCTTCTTCTGTCTCATGAAATTCTTCAATGATCGAAATATTCTCTGCCTGCTGCTCTTTTATCCACTTCTCAGCTTCTGTTTTAGGCATCGTCATAAAATCAGGCAGCTGCAGCTGTTCTTCCGGATCGGCACCTAGGCTAGCAGTTAGATTCAGCGTTGAGCCCTTTTTTATTGTTGATTTTGCTTTTTGCTTTTGTGCAATGACTTTATTCGCTGCCAGCTTCGCATCATACTTCTGTTCAAGCTCAACCTTCAAATTATTCTCATTTGCCCAGCTTCGGGCATCCGCAACGTCTTTATTTGTAAAATCAGGAACGCTTACATGAGTCATCTGATAGTATAAGAAGAATCCGACAATACAGCTAACTACGATCCCGCCAAGAATCATCAGTTTTTTTCTTTTCTGTTTCCCTTTATAGGTAGGGTCGAATTCTGTTTCCTCTTCCTTACGACGACGGCTCATGCTGACTTCCGGTTCTGGAGTAATATAAGGACCAGAGGAAGGACGACGTTCTGTCTGTTCTTTTCTTTGACTCACAGGCAGCTGCTCAGTCTTCTCATCTTGGCGCAGCTGTTTTTTCACTTCCTCTTTCTGATCATAATTGCCTTTATTGAACTTTGACAGAAAATCACTCATTCAGCATCAACTCACCTTGCTTCAGGTAATAGGTATGATCAGAATGCTTAGCGATTTCATTGGAGTGGGTCACAACGATCACACACTTATTGTGGACCTTTGCGAGATCCTTAAAAATGTCAATGATCTCCTTTTCCATCCCCTCGTCCAAGTTTCCTGTTGGCTCATCCGCCAGAATGATATCTACATTTGTAGACAAGGCACGTGCGATCGCCACACGCTGCTGTTCTCCACCTGAAAGCTGATTGACCATCCGATCAGCTTTTGAGCGAGTGATCCCAATATAATCCAAAAGATTGTAGGCGACATCTTTAGGAGAATCCGGCAGCTGATTATCAGTTACCGACATCGCCACCATCACATTTTCAACGGCAGTCAGATATGGAACCAGATTATAGCTTTGGAAAATGATACTGATATCATCTCGTCGATATTCTTCATACCCGATATCTTTGATATTCTTTCCTTTGTAGAGAATTTCTCCGGCTTTCGGTTCATCTAATGCGCTGATCAGCGAAAGAAAAGTTGTCTTTCCAGATCCCGACTGGCCAAGAATCGTGTAGAACTGTCCCTGTTCAAAGGAAATCGTCGTTTCTTCTAATATTTTTCGACGGCGGTCACCGTCCTGATAATAATAAGTCAATGCATTCGTTTCTAAAATTGCCATCGTATTCTTCCTCCTACATCATGATTTTCTTCGGATTCAACCGCAGGATATAGAGAAGCGGAAGAATTGCTGAAGCCAGTATCGTTGCCATCCCTGCTGCTAAAAATGTGATGATGTAGCTCAAGGAGAAGTTCACTGCATAAGCATTGTTTATGTCTTCGGCACTGAGGGTCGACAAATTGATGCTGCCTGAAACAAAGCTCATCCCATTGTTCATTCCATTATTCGCTGTTTCAGCCAGCGCATCTCCTGAAAGAAGAGAATTTGAAACGATATCTCCTAACAAGTTCCCGCTGATCAATGAAATCCCCATCGCTAAAAGGCTGATCATTAAGAGTTCAATAACGACCTGTGCCAGTACGCGATTGCGTTTTTCCCCTAAAGACAGATAAATACCAAACTCATGCTTTCTATCTCTTAAGAACAGAACAACAATCAGAGAAATGATCACTAAGGCTGCTGCTACCGCAATCAACACCACATATCCGGCAATTTTTGACAGCTTCTTCATACTGCCGCCGACCTGTTCATATTGATCAGTCGATGCTGTCAATTTGAAAAATTCTGGAATAAGAGGCTCTGTCTCTTCTTTGAAGGCATCCACATCATCCGGGCTTTTCAAGATGTAAGTAGGTGTTGCCTGATTCATGCTTTCTTCAGTAAAATCTTCTGTATACATATCCGGTGTCAGACGCTTACCAGTTTCATATTCAATCTTATTGATTGCCTTGATTGCATTATTCGGCATGTACAATGTATTGAATTGTTCTGTCTGAAACACTTGATTATTCATCTCATTTTGTGCATTGTCATCCTTTTTTTGCTCAATAGTCTTAGGCTTGAATAAACCAATGATTTCTACCGGATGATCGTCGCCTTTAAATGATTCTGACGAGGTCCCATCACTGCTGTAGGATTGATGATTGCTATCCAATACAAGCTGATCACCAACACCCACACCGTTTCGTTCCGCCAACTCTTCTGAAATGATTGCCACCGGCTTATCACCATCGAGCTCTTCTTGGGTAAACATTCGCCCGTCTGTCAGCTCGACCTTCTTTTCCGAAAAATCAGGTGGGCTGGTCAAATTTGTTCCCTTTAATTGCAGATACTGTCCCATAGATACTGAAAATGCACTATCTTCAGTATCCATCTCATAGACTTTGGTATCTTTTACCTGAATAGCTCCTCTAGTGCTGTAATCATATTCCTTTACATAAGGCGAGCTGCCGATTTTTTCGATTTCTTCATCTGAGAGGCCATTAGGTACTTGCCCCCCTGAAGGGTTTTCTTCCATCAGTTTTTCATAGTCCAAATCAACCGTTGCTGTTGCACCTAGTTCTTTTTTCACCTTTTTTTCAACATTTTCTGTCGATTGCTGAATCGCGATTGCTCCTGCAATAACATTTCCTAAAATAAAGATAACTGCAAATAAAATAAAGGATTTTCCTTTTCTGCGAGTCACGCTTCGAATACCACGCTGTAAATAGTTCATAGTCGCTTCTCCTTTTTAGCTAGATGAATCCCACTAAATAATTAATAGTCATCGACGCTCTCATCAATCATCAGAATCATTTTAACTATCGATTATTCAGCTGTTTTCATATACCTTTGATAAAAGAAAGCTTCCCCCGATTCATGCCCCAAACTTCATCCGTATACCTGCCTAAATACTGTTCACATTCCAATAGGATCACACATGTTCCTTCATCTGTTAGGGTTTTCAAATAGCCCATGACCTGTTCTTGACTATGGAAGTCCATTGATGATAGTAGATGATCCAATATCAAAAGCCTTGGTGAGAAAATCACTGCTTTGGCTAAAGAATATTTTTTCTGAGTGAATAAATCCAACTGACCAAGCGGCTGCTTTGCTGAAGGTCCATTGATGCCAAAGCTTGCCAGATATTTTAAACAATCTGCTTTTTTTCTCGGCTTTTTACTGACCTGAAGATAATAATAAAGATTTTCTACTGCTGATAATTCCGGTATATAGTTATACTTTTGAAAAACAGTACCGATCTCCGCTGTCAGCAGAGTTGTATGTACATTTTTGGAAATGTCCTGACTATTGTATAAAAGCTTTCCTGAGGTCAGAGTTTCCAATCCGGTCATAACAGCAGTTAATAAACCTAACTCCCTTCGGTCGTCATTGAGAATCAAATAAGATTTTCCTGTTTCAAATGCCGCAGTTGCTCGGTCCAAAATCAAAGTCTCTTTCACGTAGCTGGCTTCTTCAAATCGTATTGTTTCCATTACTCCATCTCCTCCGTCAATCGAGTGCCAAACTGAAAACGGCGGACTTCATTGATTTTCCCTGCCGAAAGAATAAGCCACAACAAAAACAATAATCCGAACTTTGTAGGTGCTAATGTTGTACTGGAAGCCACTGTCTTTATTGGCTCCGCAATCGATGTGGTCACACTAAAGTTGTTTGTTGAAAAAAAGCTGACCGTTTGCGAGGTAACTGATTCTATCGTACCATTCAGTAGAAATTCGGTAAGAGAAGAGATACAGCCCTTCATCAATACAAAAGCAAGGAAACTTGCAGCAATCAATAACAGTAAATCATTACTACAGTACATCAGCGATATTTTTCTCTTACTGATTCCATTACTGTACAAGAAACCAATTTCAGCAGTCTGTTTTCTTTTGAACAAAGAAGCCACTAAGTACAGAGGAATGAGTCCTATCAATAAAGTACCGCTCAAGCAATAGCCGGCTCGCTTCAATGCTTCATTCAAAAAAACAGTTTCTTCATGATAAAGTGATTCATTCGAAACGATCTGATACTGTTCAGACAAGCCTTTTTCTCTCACTTCCGAAGAAAAATCATCGAACGCTTCGCTGTCTGCTAAGTGATAAACAGAATGCCATAGTGTTTGCTGATAAAGCTCTGGTTCAACAGCTTCCAGCGACTCGGAAGTCAGATAGATATGTGCCAGATAAATCACTTCGACCTTCGGCTTATAAATCCCTTTTACCGTGAAATCTACTTGAGACTGGTCGTTATAATAAGAAACAACATCTCCTACACGGATATTCTCTGTATCTGCATAAGACTGACTGATCAAACATTCACCTGCTTTAAGCTCAGGCATATCGAAGGAAATCTCCTTCATGATTCTCGTCAGTTCCTTCGTTGGTAAAACGCCGATCATTGACGTCAAAGCAGAAGCAGTTGTTCTCTGTCCAGCCAGCAGCTGCTCAGAATTCTTTACAGGTTGCAAGTAGAGGTAACCATCATACTCGATGCGATCAATATAATCTGACAAACCGTAATTTTCTAATTCTTTATAGGTCAGCTCTCCGGCACCTTCTGAATTTGGAAATATTTGGACCTGTGTTGCGTACTTGTTTTTACTGCGATCGATTTCTCTTTTAAAATTGCTGATACTGTCAACAAGACCGAATACAAGACTTAAATAAGTGAAGAGAAAAAGAAACTTGATCAACCATTGGATTTTATTATGTTTCAGGCTAAAATATGCATGCTTGAAGAGTTGCATAATCTGGGGAGCTCCTTTCTGCCTTTACTCTAGCAAATTGATTGTTAACTGAATGTTAACTGAAATAATTTATATACCTTGATGCCGACCCGACAACAAAATAGGGGCATCCTTTTCTGGAACAGCCCCACAAAAAATAAGTCCAGCTTTTGCTTATATCCTCTCTAATAATCCAAACCACTACTCTCAACAGCCGGGAAACTTAAATAGAACGCTGACCCCTGATTCTTCAGGCTTTCAACATAGACAGAGCCTTTACATAAGTTGCACACATGCTTGACTACTGACAAACCAATGCCGTAACCATCCTGTTTCAATCCATTCACACGGTACCTATGTTCAAAAATCTGCTCCTGTTTTTCCTTATCTAATCCATAGCCTTGATCCTCTACTATGATGATCACACTGTTTCTTTGTGCAGCTACAGATAAATGAATCTCCCGATCTTGACCATATTTCACTGCATTGTCTAATAAGTTGGAAACCGCTCGGTAAATCCAGCGTTCCTTCGCTAAAATCTCAAGATCCTTATCCTCAGAAAACGAAAAGATCAGATTTGGATAAATTTTTCGATAGGTGTCACAAACCTCTGCACAAATCAACGAAACATCCACAGGAACCAAGTCTTCTTCCTTATTTCCGGCCAACGTCAAAATATCATCCACACTATCTGTCAATCGCCCCAGCAAACGAAGATCATCTGCAGTTCCGGTTTTTTGTTCCAGATTACTTTTCAATACTGCAATTGTATTTTTTTGTTCATGTGTCATATAACTACTTAAGCGTTTATAGTCCTCCAGACTAACTGCATAATCCTGACGCAGTGCGGAAAGAGCTTTCTGAACGCCCTTATCTAAACTTTGAAGAGACGCTTCCTTGTCTAAGCGCTTCAACTCTTCAATGATCGAGATTGTCTGCTTCATTTGAATACGCTTTAATATCAACCAAAGAACCAAGGTTGAAATAAGCAAAATACCACAAATTACACCAATGATCAAAGGTATATTCTGGGAAAAGGAATGAATATAAAAGTCATTCAATTCAGAGGTGCTGACGATCGAGTTCGTATTGACCTCAATTTGTGCCGTTTCAAGCGCATTGATTTCCTCCTGATTACTCATGACATAGACACTGGAACCCAGCACCGAACCTGCATCTACTGTACGCAAAGACTGCTGGAACATATGGAAGCCTCCAACGATCACTGCACTGATCATCAACGAAAATACGCTGATAACGATTCCTATTTTCATATTCATTCGCATAGCTGATACCCCTTCGCTCGGATTGTTTTCAGTACTTCTTTGCCTGCAGAAGAGGCCAACTGTTTTTTCAAACGCGCCATATGCACACGAAGAACAGAGGAAAATGGATCGAAGGATTCATCATAAATATGCTCTACAATTTCCTCAGTAGAAACAACAGCTGGAGATTTCTGTGCAATGTACAGCAGGATATCAAATTCCTTCGGCTTCAGTGACACAACATTCCCAGCAATGGAAGCCTCTCGCTTTACCGTATTGACAAGCAGCGGGCCTATTGAAATATTGGGTGATGTTCGTCCATGAAATCGGCGGACTACCGCTCTGATTCGTGCCATCAGTTCAACAAAATCAAAGGGCTTGACCAGATAATCATCCGCTCCGTAATCCAAGCCCTTTGCCCGCTCTTCGATTTCATGCCGAGCAGTAACGATAATGATTGGTGTCTCGATCCCTGACTCTCTTAAAAAGGTTAAAATCGACAAACCGTCTTTTCCCGGCAGATTCAAATCCAATAAAATCGCATCATACTCAGTAATATAGGCTTTTTCTTCCCCTTCCTCACCAGTAAAAGCGATATCGACAGAAATGTTTTCCTTCATCAATCCTTTTCTGACTGACAATGCCAGCTCACGATTATCTTCAACAATCAAGACCCTCATTTTAAATACCTCCAGTTATTCTCTCCCCTCTATTTAACCAAAAAAAATAAGCCTTTTGCGGGCTTTTACACAAAATAACCTTTTTGTTCACAAAACTTTTACAATTGAAGCCCCTGCTCCCCAGAAAAAATCAACAAAAAAACTCAAGGCTGCCGGAGCAAACACTTGAGTTATATCATCCTTCAATTATATACGCTGCCTATTCTTTGTTCCGAAATACCCAGTTTCTCTGTATTTGGAAGCTGATGAAGAACAACAGTACATCCACGATGATTTTTATCCCAGTAACATTAAAGCTCAGTAAATCAAATAGCCATTCTGTTGCAAAAGAAGAAATCAATATCTGAACAATGCATAGGAGGACATATTTGATCAATGTTGATCGATTGTTTCCATCTGCTTTGAACACCTGCGTTTTATTCATTTGGTAATTGAACAAGGAAGAAATCGCTCTCGCTAAATAAGCAGAGAAGAGAATATAATGCTCACTGGCACCTGTCAGAAGTCTGACAAAAATTGCAAACAAAATAATATCTATCAAAAATGAGCAAATAGACGAGAAGATAAACTTCGCAAATAGAGAATAAATTCTTAGGGAATCCTTCAATGGGTTAAAATGCGACGTCTCATTATCTTCAATATAAATTGTCTGGATCGGCACCTCAACGATTGTTATCCCCAGTTCCTTCGTCTCAAGAATCATGTTCATTTCATATTCGAAACGCTCACCATTCACCGTCAGAAATTTCCTCATCAGGCTTCTCGAAATCCCACGAAGACCAGTCTGAGTATCCGACAATGTGATTCCGCAAAACATTTTGAGGACCTTGCAGGTCATGACATTCCCAAACCTGCTCCTAAAAGGAATATCGCTTGTTTCCTTAGAAAAATCACGGCACCCCATAATCAAGGCTTCATCATTTTCAATCGAAGCCTGATAACATTTTTCAATGTCTTCGATTCGGTGCTGTCCATCAGAATCAACCGTAACCACACTCTTGATTTCCGGATATTCTGTCAAGATATGATTAAAAGCTGTTTTCAACGCTCGACCTTTGCCCCAATTCACTTGATGTGTTAAAAGTACACAGCCGTATTCTGATATCGCCTTTTGATAATATTCATTGTAGCTATCGTCACTTCCATCATTGATAACGAAAATATGCTTGAATCCTGAATCCTTTAAGTCCTTCAGTAAATGAAGAAACTTATTATCCGGGTCCAATGACGGGATGATTATTCCAACATAATCTTTTGAAATCATTCTGTGCACCTTTCTCGATGCTCAAAGAAAGATTCTTTTGAACATCAGGTATTTTCTAGACATCTTTTTATAAATGGTTCGTCCATCTATTTTATAAATTTGTACATCCTATATTCATCACTTTCATCGAGTACAATCCAGCCGAGTCGTTCCACTAGCTGATTACTATTTGTGTATTCCTTTTTCAGAATAATATAATCGATCGGGTACTTACCGATCAGTTCGATTATTCGTTCTTCATCATCGATCCGACCATTGGTGAAGTCCATCAATTCAGCACGCTCCGTGGCCTCTTCAACTTTACCTCTATAGGCAAATAAATCCAGTAAATATTGATACCTTGAATAAATAAGCTCTATTTGACTGTATTTCTGTCGTAGGGTTGTTGATAATTCTTCTGAAGCCAATACAACCGGCTGCTGATTTTCTTCCAGCACTTTGCTGCCAAATGTCATGACCTCTTCTGGAAGGCGTTCAACATTAACGGCTCTCACAAAATTGTTTTCCTCTGAAAACATCCATGTTCCCGGAACAGCAATCACTATACAACTCAATAAAATACCAATAGCACTATATTTAAAGCGAGAAGATAGCAGGATAAGTACATAACTGATTGCAAAACCGACGGGTATCAGCCAAAAAACACGCCAGTAAGATGGAGCCTTTGTTAGCGTCTCAGCAACGATTTTTCCTGTGATTGGGTTCCAAATGCCGACTAGCAGGACAAGCGGCGTAAAGACAAAACTGATCTTTGCTCGGGCATTCCCTAAAACAAGAATAATCAGTACAGCAAGAATATACAAAATAAAGTATAACATACCACTGCCAAAAAAGTTTTTGAATACAGTAAAAACAAAATTATCGCCTGTGCCTGAAGCCGCTTCAATCTGACCACTGAACTGACTGGCTCTAAAATAGATCAGTAAAGTGAATAAAGCAACCGTCAAAATAGCAGGCAGGGCATGTAGGAACAGCTTCATCTTTTTCTTATAAATGGCAACGACTAACAGCATTGCGGCTAGTTGAAAACCCAGCACATATAAACTGGTAGGATTCAACGCTGCTCCAGCCAGTATACAAACAAGCAAAGGGCCAAAAAGATAGCGCTCTAAAGGACTTTCTTTCGCCTCATCATTCTTCTTATCTGTGATACAGCCCAGCAATATGGCCATCATGATTGGTAAAACAACGTGTAAATAAATCGATTTCCCTTGCCAAATCCTAGAAAACAAGAAGCTCCCCTGAGAAAATACAGCATTCCCTCCCATAAGGTGAAAAACCGATACGAGCAGGTAAAAGTAATTGCCTTTCGTGCGCTCTCCGTTAAAGAGTGTTCTCCCTAAAAGAAGATAAGCAGATGCAGAAATCAAAAGCAGCCAGGGAACCAAGACAAAATGCATCAACGTAACGCCCTCTATCTGGAAGAAATTTCCCAGAACAGCTGCCAAGGCTTCCCATGTTTCAAAATCATACATCGGTACAGTACCTAAGCTAGTGATGCCAAAGCTGGCATCATAGGAATTGAGGAGTTGACTATTTTGAAACAACGTAACATTGCTTACATAAAATGAATCATCCGCGTCGGAACGATACATCAAAAATGTCAAAACAATTTGAAGAAAGAGCATTCCTCCAACCAACAGATACGTTCGATCAAAAGGCTGCTTTTCAGATTTATAGGCTTGTTTATAAAAGCCGAGTAAAACGCCTGCCGCTAAAATAAGCAGGACTTGAACAGAAAAAGCAGTGACACTCCAGCGGAATGCCATGAAAACCCAGCCAAACAATTGAATCATCGCTAGTTGAAAAATGAAACCAATGCTTAGTCGCTCTATTTTTGCTGTAGGGATGCCTATCAACTTACTGATACCCGAACCTGTCATGTAGACAGAACCCGTCATCGCCAGATAAAACAACAGCATTTTCCCAATAAGTAAAACATTTAAACCGGACAAGCTAATACCTCCGTCTATAGTCACTGATGCTATAAAATCATATGCAATACTATTCATAAAAATTGTCTATTTTTTAGTAACTGTCATTAAGAGCAACTCTACTTATTTTACATTAAGAGACATGGAGAGGTCAAACTACGCAGCAAAATAAATAAGCACTATTAATAGTACGGCAAACCAGCATTTTAACTGGAAACTTTTTTATTAAAAGTAGCAGCTATTGCAAATACAGAATACTTGATCAGATATTCAGCTGCATCCAATACAAAGATAAAAGCAGCAGGTAAGGAATTTGATTAGCTCCCTTACTCGCTGCTTTAGTGTAGTTACTGCTCAAACATACTTACTCTTCCATTTCTGGTATCTCATCGTTTTTCGGCATCATCAAATAGCTGTAGGCAATAGCAATCAATGCACAGCCCAGCAGGATCAATCCTTGGTTATTCTGGAAAAATACCGGATCGGTCAACAGAAGCAGACCAGAAGGTACCAAGAAGATCGGCAGGTTGACTTTGATATTACTCATGATTTGCGGTGCAATCAATGCGCCAAACAACGCTGGAAGCAGATTATCAAATGCTGGTTTTATGATTGGATTATTATAAACGGGTTCAATCAGTGGTGCTAAAAACAGCATACCGAAGAACATCAGAACAGTCGTTACAATCGTACAAACAGAAACAATGATGATCGAAAGTACGTCTGATTTCTCACTTCCCGGTTCAAGATCCAATAATTTCTGACCATTGATTGCCGCAGGTACTTTTATATTTGATAAATTTCCAGTGATACAGGAAATATATAAAGCACCTGGTCCAATAATCGGTGCATACGATAGATTCTCACTGAAACCGGCAATCGTAAAGGTAAGAATGATTGGCCAAGCATTTTTAAAAATCACCGGAAAATCCAGCGCAGTTCCATAAATCCAAGACAAAACAACAGCTGACAAAACAAAAGCAGTCAGACAGAAAAATACGGTGATTCGTCCAACTCTATGAATCCTATTTGTAAAATTATCCATTTTTTCCATCCTCCTTAGCTAAAAAACGGGCTTGCGATACAGGCAATGACCATACCGGCGATCAAGCTGATTGAAAACGCATGTTCCTTCAACTTTGGGTGCTTCTTCGCCGCAGCATTCACACCCAATGCGACACCAGCTGCACCTAAAAAGGTGATCAACGACACTGGATTCTCAATATTTGTGATGTATCGTGCGGAGAACACCCCATATAACGTAACGAAAACAGCACCTGTAATGATCGGAACCAAAGCCGCATTTCGACTCATGATTTTTTTCACACCTGAATCATAGCTTTTAAGGAAGAATAGATTGAATAGATTCCCCCCAATAATACCAATGTTCATGATAAAGAAAATTGCCAAAAATACATCGATTGGAAAATCCCCTTTAGTCAAATCATAGCCGAAGGCTGTTGCTGCCTGATCGGCAACCATCCCTTCATAAGCAACTGATCCAACGACACTCAAACGCATCCACGGAATATATTTTCCCAATGCCGGAATCAGTACCAGATACCCGACGATCGCCGGAATAGATGGTATGAATGAAAAGATTGCCGTACTTTTCACCGCTTTCTTGATTTCCGCATCTGTCAAACCAATTTCCACCGCACGCTTACGAGCCATCACACTCATAATGATCGGCTGAAACAACACCAGCACAATGATCAATGTACAAATAATGAACATCGGTACCCCATTTGCCACTTTTAAAAACTCCATTTATGTTCTCCCTTCAATATTGCACCCGCTCCCCCCTGCTCTATATTCCGATAGTTGAAGCCAACCCCCTTGTTTGTATTATCCAACTACCTCAAAACAAGCAGCTGATGGACGGATGCGTCTCTTGTCTTTTTTTAGCAGACTACTCAACAATACTGCGTCGACTTTCCCCACGAGCCATTGCTGATGTACCCTTCGATTTATCTGAATGATTTATTTATTTTTCTTTAGCCATTCCATCGCAGAAATCGCATAAACTGCCGCCCCTTTTGCTAATACTTCTTCATCAAACACTACCTTCGGATGATGAACAAAATAAGGATATCCTTCTTCGCTATGCCCTGAAGACAGCAGCAGCATCGTTGATGGTACTTCCTGTGTCACATAGGAGAAATCCTCAGATCCGCCAAGCTTATTCATACCAACGATATCCGGTGACGCAATATCATCCGGAAAGACTTTTTCCAGTGCTTCTTTGATATCAGCAGAAACAGAACCGTCAACCTCTACAGTCGGACAACCTTCAATGATCGTTGCTTCAACCGTTGCGCCAAAGCTTTGAGCGATCCCTTCAGCTATTTCAGGAATACGTTTAAAAATGAACTTTCGCACTTTATCATCAAAGGTTCGAATCGTTCCTCTCATGTAAGCCGTGTCAGGAATTGCGTTGTCAACCACACCGCCTTCCATGATCGTTGTTGAAATCACTGCGCTGTCATACATCGATATTTCTCGTGCTTCCAATGCATGCAGGGCAAGATGGATGTGACTCATCACAGTCAAGGGATTGATGCTCAGCTCAGGCATGGCCGCATGACCGCCTTTTCCTTGTATTTTTATTTCAAACCAATCAGACGTAGAGGCAAAAGGTCCGGCTTCCGGAACTAACACCATGCCGCTTTTCAATGGCAGTCCTGGGAACACATGGATCATTGCTGCCGCATCCACCTTGGGATTTTCTAAAATCCCTTCTTCAACCATGACTTTTGCTCCTTGCAAAATTTCCTCCCCCGGCTGAAACATTAATTTTACCGTTCCTTCCAGTTCGTCTTCATGCTCTTTTAATAATTTTGCTGCGCCATAAAGCATCGTTGTATGGAAATCGTGCCCGCAGGCGTGCATATTTTCATTCTCCGATTGAAAGTCCACTTCTGCTTCTTCTTTAATAGGTAAGGCATCCATATCCCCACGTATCAAGAAGCACTTGCCTTGCTTCCCAATCGTTACAGATAAGCCCGACTCTCCTACAAGCTTCGGCTCTAATCCAAGACCTTCAAGCTTTTCTTTTACTAATGCAGTCGTCTTAGGCAAACTCAACCCAATTTCCGGTGACCGATGCAGTGTTCTACGCATTTCAACTAATTCACCCTGTAACGCCTTTGCTTCATCATTTAACTTTCTCATTTTCTAATCTCCTTCTCATTTTTTCCAGACTATTATAAAAATAATATGTTGTCAATATTTCTAACATAAAAAAGTTTTCAATAAGCAAAGAAAACTTTTTTTCTTTTTCATTTTTTTGACACCTAAATAAAAAAACGGCTTCAATATAACAGATGATTTTGATTTTTTTCAATTCCCTTCTACTTTATAGAATATCCAATTCCCTTTCCGCTATAGTCTCGCCTAAAAAACAATGCCATTTTTCATAATCATCGCTTGACACATGACTGTTCGTTCATATATAATAAACGTGTAAACATGAACAACTATTCATATATAAATCAAAACGATTCCTATTTATTAGAGTAGGACTAAATAAGCAGCAAGGAAAGAAGGTCGAATAAGATGGAACATACACACGAAGAAACAACTCACAGTCATGATCATGCCGGCTGTTCACATGAACATGGTCATGGAAAAATGCCGGTCATCCTGTTTTTCACAGGAGTCCTGTTGTATTTTGCAGCATTCCTTTTACCAGAAGACAGCCTGATCCGAACTATTTTCTATATTGGTTCCATGCTGGCAGCAGGTCATCATGTAATCATTGAAGGCTTTGGTGAAACTTTTAGCGACACGATCGAAAAGAAAAAATTCACACCAAACGTACACATTTTAATGACATTAGCAGCAATTGGTGCATCGATCATTGGTGATTTTGATGAAGGAGCGCTTCTGATTCTTATTTTTGCCGGCGCTCACTTTCTTGAAGATTACGCTGAGGGAAAAAGTAAACGTGAAATCACCAACCTATTGAAGATGAACCCTACAGAAGCTCGTTTATTACAAGATGATGGGACAACAAAATTAGTTCCCGTATCTTCATTGCAAATTGGGGACACCTTGCAAGTATTGAATGGCGATCAAATCCCTACAGATGGAATGATTGTAAAGGGAACTGCTGTGATCGACGAATCTTCAATCAATGGCGAAAGTATGCCAAAAGAAAAAACGATCGGTGATGTCGTTTTCGGCAGCACAATCAATGGCAACAGTGCATTTACTATGGAAGTGACAAAGGACAGTAAGGATACTGTCTTTGCTAAAATCATTCAGCTTGTGGAGCAGTCACAATCCAACCTGTCTAAAACAGCAACAAAAATCAAACAAATCGAACCAACCTATGTGACTGCGGTATTGATCATTGTACCGTTATTCATCCTGATTGCTCCATTCCTACTTGGCTGGAGCTGGCAAATAAGTTTTTATCGAGGCATGGTTCTGTTGATCTCAGCTTCACCTTGTGCGTTGGCAGCCAGTGCTGTTCCGGCAACCTTATCTGGAATTTCTAATCTTGCCAAACGCGGTGTTCTATTTAAAGGCGGTGCCTTCCTTTCTAATCTGGCTGATATCAAGGCCGTTGCCTTTGATAAGACCGGTACACTGACAGAAGGAAAACCCAAAGTAACAGATTACTACTTCCAAACAGAAAACAAAGAAACGGAAAAAGAATGGTTGACGATTCTTTCCTCTATGGAAAAAACAGCAAATCATCCTTTAGCAAAAGCGATACTGGAAAAATTCCCTGCAAAAAGCACATTGGAGCTGGATGTAACCAATGACATCGGAAAAGGGCTCTCAGCAACAGTAGCCGGTCATTCTTATCAAATTGGTAAACCCGATCTGTTTGAACAAGTACCTCCAATTATTCATAGAAAAAAGGAGCAGTATGCTCTTGAAGGCAAAACAGTGATTTACTTCAGTGAAGATGAAGCAGTCGTTGGCTTGATTGCCATGATGGATGTGCCGAATCCTGAAGCAAAACAAGTGATCAGCTATTTGAAGCAGCAGAATATCCACACTACAATGATCACTGGTGATGCAGTTGCCACAGGTCAGGCAGTTGCTGAGCTTTTAGGGATCGATGAAGTTGCTGGAAATGTTCTGCCTGAAAACAAATCTCAAATCATCCAGGAGCAACAAAAGAAATACGGTATGACAGCGATGCTTGGTGATGGTGTCAATGATGCACCAGCTTTAGTAGCAGCAGATATCGGCTTCGCCATGGGTGATGGAACAGATATTGCCATTGACGTTGCAGATGCTGTCTTGATGAAAAACGACTTGAAGAAATTCAGCTATGCCCATAAAGTATCTAAACGATTGAACAAAATCGTTTGGCAGAATATCGCCTTCTCTATGTTCATCGTCGCTCTATTGGTCATCTTGAACCTATTTGGAAAAATGGATATCGCTATTGGCGTGATTGCTCATGAAGGAAGTACTTTGCTCGTTATCTTAAACGGATTGCGTATGCTGCTGCCGATGGATAAATAATGCAACAGAGGTTGTGACAGAATGATTGTCGCAACCTCTGTTTTTTTCTTAATACAGTTATAGGTTATACCATCAGGTACACCTTCGTCCTCGTTTCTTTTCATGGAATTATCATTTCAAGCTAAATATCTGTAAAATCAGTAGAAATTTATGGTATGGTGGTAAAGGATAAAAACCTTAGGATCTGGAGGCTTTTGAATGGAAAAATTCGCAGCTCATACACTGCTTTCTCACAGTGAGGTAAAGAACTATTTGATTGATACCTTACAGCTATTTGAAGAAAACACACCCCTGATCATCGAAGAAATCGGTGATGGGAATATCAATTATGTATTTAAAGCAACGGATAGTGCCGCAGAAAAAAGTATCATTGTTAAACAGAGCGATACATTATTGCGTTCTTCCGGTCGTCCACTGGATATTTCACGAAATAAAATCGAAGCAGACATCCTGAAGCTGTATCATCAGTTGGTCCCCACTTATGTGCCTGAGGTCTATGCTTATGATGAAAAGCTGGCATTGATTGTTATGGAAGATATTTCAGCCTGTAAAAATCTGCGACACGAATTGATGGTCGAACAGACATTTCCTACTTTTGCTGAAGACATCAGTACTTTCCTTGTCACTACCTTGCTGTCAACGACAGATTTATGTTGGGATAAAAAAGAGAAGAAACAAATGGTCAAAGCATTTACCAATATCGATATGTGTGACATCAGTGAAGATTTGGTTTTCACTGAACCATACAACAATTATAAAAATCGCAATGTGATTATTGAGGACAATCAAGAATTTGTTGAAACACATATATATAATAATCAAGCCCTGATTGGAGAGGTTGCTCAGCTGAGAAGCAACTTCATGAACAATGCACAAGCTCTTCTTCATGGGGACCTGCATTCCGGCTCTATCTTCGTCAGCCAATCGGCGATGAAGGTCATTGATCCTGAATTTGCCTTCTATGGGCCAATGGGCTATGACATCGGGAATGTCATCGGCAACTTATTTTTCCCACTGGCAAGAGCAGCTAATTATTCAGCAAACGAAGCATTTTCCCAATGGCTGACTGATACGATCGAGACCATTTATGATCTGGTAGAATCGAAATTGACTCTGGCATATGATCAAAAAGTTACGCTGTCGCTTTACCAAAATGAAGCCTTCAAGGCTCACTACATCAAAGAAATCATGGCTGATTCTTTAGGCTACGCAGGAACAGAAATCATTCGTCGTATCATTGGCGATTCAAAAGTAGCTGAAATCTCAGAAGCACCAGACGGTACGCAGCGTGTGCTGATGGAACGTCATTTATTGAAATTTGCAGAAGCATTAATCCTGAATCGCAGCGAAATCACTACGGGTAAGGAACTACTGGAACTATATCGCGTGAGTGCCCCCCTTGCGCAGCAGAATGGAGGATGATCATTAGTGATGAAACGAGCCGATAACGATATGCCCTTTTTACTGACTTATGAAAATGTTGCTTGGTATGAGAATGGAAAAGTTCGAATCCTCGATAGACGTATTTATCCGACAGAAATTTCATTTGTTGAATGTACTACCCACACAGAGGTTGCCCAAGCAATCACAGATATGGTCACTCAAAGTGCCGGACCTTACACAGCAGCCGGAATGGGCATGGCTCTAGCGGCCTATGAGGCAAAAGGAAAATCAGAAGCTGAACAGCTGGCGCATCTGCTTCAAGCGGCTCAGACAATCGGGCATGCCCGACCAACAACCGCCAACAGAATGACACAGATCACGATGAATTGTGCCGAAGTCGGCAAAGCAGCACTGGCTGCCGGAAATGATCCAGTTGAAGCCATTTTTTTTACAACATTGGAATCATTGAACAGAAGATACACAGTCATGGATCAAGTGGCAGAACACCTGATGACTCAGGTTTCGCCAAATAGCAGTGTCCTTACCCAATGCTTCGGTGAAACAATCGTAGGTACCTTTCTCCGAGCAGCAAGAAAAAAGAATTACGACCTGAAGATTTATTGTGCCGAAACCCGTCCTTATCTTCAAGGGGCTCGATTAACGGCTAGTTGCGCTGCAGATCTGGGCTTTGATACGACAGTCATTACAGACAATATGGTTGCCTATGCAATGGAGAACAAAGGTATTGATGTATTCACTTCTGCTGCTGATACGATTGCTCGAGATGGACATATCGCCAACAAAATCGGCACAAACCAAATTGCTCTTTTGGCACAGCACTACGAGATCCCCTATTTTGTTACAGGGATTCCTGATAGTGATAAATTCGGCAAACAGGATATCATCATCGAAGAACGTGATCCTAAGCAGGTCTTGGAATACCGGGGTATCCCCAACACGCTGCCAAATGTGAAAGCCATTTATCCCTCTTTTGATATCACACCGCCTAACAGGATCAATGGCGTGGTCACAGATAAGGGCATCTATTCTCCGTATGATTTGGCCACCTATTTTACAAAAGAAGAAACTCGTTTTTATTGATTGCACAAACGATTCAGCAACACTGATACGTTATTATTAAGGGTGCATCTATAGCCTCAGACGGAACTCCCGCAGTTCCGTTACTGATATTCTAGACATCCTTAAAGAAAGAGGAGTAATTACCCATGAAATATATGAAGGAAAGAAAACAGCTCGTTGATTACGGGAAAAAGATGCTTGAGGAAAGCCTAACAACTGGTACAGGAGGCAATCTCAGTATTTTCATCCGAGAGGATCAGATCATGCTGATCACACCAAGCGGTATTCCCTACAATGAGACAACTCCGGAGGATATTGTTGCACTGGACTTGAACGGAAATGTAGTAGAAGGTACTCGAAAACCTTCAAGTGAATATGACATGCATCGCATTTTTTATCAAAAAACAGATACGATCAATGCCGTTGTTCATACCCATTCTGAATTTGCAACAGTCTTTGCCTGCCTACAGGAAGATATTCTTCCTCTTCACTATATCATCGGTTCTGTTGGTAAAAAAATCAGATGCTGCAAGTACGAAACCTTCGGTACCTACGCACTCGCTGAGGAAATTTACCGAACGATCGGTGATGATAAAGGGCTGCTTTTGGGCAATCATGGCACGATTGCTATCGGCGAAAGCCTGGCGGATGCCTTTTCTGTTGCCAAAGATATTGAATTTATCGCAAAACTTTACTACCGTGCTCGTGCAATTGGCACGCCAGTCTTATTATCTGAGGAACAAATCGATGAGGTGGTCGAAAAATTCGGTACCTACGGACAGCTGAGAACACACGGACAAAATTAAAAAAAAGATGGCGACACACAACTGGTGTCAGCCATCTTTTTTAATTATTACTGCCTACCGCGATGTCCATTTCCGTGTCCAGTACCATGAGTCGATGAATAGCCGTGATTACCTGTTCCCTGACCAGTAGTCTGACCTGTTCCTTGACTGCTGTTATTCACACAGCGGCCGTCACAAACGCCATTATAATGCCCAGTACCATCACAGATACCCATACCGCTACCCATGTGATGTCCAGTATTCGTCGAACCACTGTTGTTCACACAAGTGTTGTCACAAACACCCGTTGCATGAAAGCGACCATCGCATGCACCAACAGTTTGATTAACCTGTGTTCCCGATGCTTCTTCAACAACCGTTTCCACTACAGGTGCTTCTTGCGTTAGCTGTTCCTGTATGGGTTGTTCCTGAACAACTGGCGTCGTCTCTATTGTCTTCTGCTGATTTTCAAAAGTTCTCTTTTCAGCCCTGTTTTTCTTCAGTGTATTGGTTAGACTAGTTGCCTTTTTGCACACTTCTGTCACCTGAATACCTGATCGATAACCAGCTGATGGGACATGTGTCTCATTCCTACGCTCCGAAGCTCTACTATCGGCAGTGGTACTTCCCAGACTGATTCCTATCACTCCAACAGTCACTACTGTCAGCAGTACACCCAATATCTTTTTCATTTCCTCACCTCGCTTTCCTCTTCACTGCCAAGTGTAAAAGGAAAGTGTGACAAAACTATGGCAGTCTGATAGAAAACTCAGGCATCATTTTTTTATAGGTAAATAGATATCAACAATCACATGCTTGTCGTCTGTGTTTTCAAGGACAATGGTCCCTGAATGACGCTGAACGATTTGCTGGCAAATAGCCAAGCCCAGACCGGTCCCCTCTTCTATTGCAGATCTATCTCCTCGATGAAAAGCCTGGAACAGCTCTGCTTTATCAAGGCTTACAGGATAACTGCTTGGATTACTCAGTTGGATATGGAGCTGATCCTCTGCTGATTCAAGTAAAAGCTCGATCTTCGCATTTTTCTCACTATATTTATGTGCATTTTCCAGTAGATTTTTTATCAGCTGTGTCAGACGTCCTTGATCTCCCTCGATATAAACAGGGGCAGTCAGCCAATTATCGAAAATGAATTCCTGCTGTTTTTCAGCCAACTTCAAACGATAAGAACGAACTGCATCCTCAATGATTATTAAAGGATCTACCTCTTCCTTGACTAAAGAAAACCCAACAGCCTGTAATCGGCTCAGCTCCAATAAGTCATTGACCAAGCGCTCTAAGTATCCCGCCTCTTTCAGCAATTGCTCATGGTAGTTTTTTTGCTCTTCCGGCGAGTCGACCAAACCATCCGTCAACGCTTCTAAAGAGCTTTTCATAACCATGACCGGTGTTCGTAGTTCATGAGATATTTGAGACAGAAACTCCTTTTCATTCTGCTCTTTGCTTATTCGTGCCTTTTCGGCTTTTTCAAGACGATCCCTCAAAATCGATAAACGATCGGCCAACTCATTCAGCTCGTCCTCAGTGTGAATAGCCAGCGGAGCCGGATATTTTTCTGCAATCAAGGCATTCGTGTAACTCTCCATTTCTTTGATCGGTGCTGTAAAACCTTTTGCCAATCTAACTGAAACTAAAATACTGATAGCTAATGCAATCAACAAGCTGACCAAGAGAATTAGATAACCGTTCGCCTGATTTTGATGGATCGCAGCCACCTCAGAATACATGACAATCACGCCTACAACTTCGTTATCAATAATGATTGGCAGAGCGCTGGTCACTGCATTCAGCTGAAGCAAACTCCCCTCTTTTTCTACCACAGACTGCTTTGTTTGATAAACCTCTGCAACTAGCTTCTCCGCAGTTGATGGTATCGGAATATCTGTGTCTGTTGAGTTATGATGTCCTTTCAAAAGAGTATTTTGCTCCTTGTCAACAACCCAAACGCTATCCCCGGCGATTTGATTGATGAAATTCAAATATGCACCATACCCCATCATACCGCTATGATTGCCTGATGCCCCCCGCTGTGTGCGAGTATCTGTAGAGAAATAGTCTGTCAAGGTCTCTTGAATGACCTGCCCTCGATGCGTCATCTCTTCCACATGTAAATCCTCTGTCTGTCTTGTAAAAATCACACTAAACAGCAAACCAATTATCACTGTCATGGTAACTAACAAAATAGAAAACAGGCGAATCAGACGACCGGATATATGTTTTTTCATGTCGTCACCTCAAAGGCATAGCCAGCTCCCCAGATTGTTTGTATATGGCAGACAGAATCACTATTCTTTAATTTCGCTCGTAAACGTTTGATATGACTATCAACCGTTCTCGCGTCGCCAAAATAATCAACACCCCAAACACTGTCCAGAAGATTTTCACGTGTAAATACTTTTTTAGGAAACTGGACAAACAGCAGCAGCAAGTCGAATTCTTTTTTCGTTAGTGCCAGCTTACTTCCCGCAGCCGCAACCTCCTTTGTTTCTATGTCGATCCTGATATCCTCATATGAAATCCGCCGGTCTGTACCGGCTTTCTCAAATTGAACTCTTCGAAGCAATGCATTCACACGAGCAACAACTTCTTTGGTAGAAAATGGCTTAACAATATAATCATCTGCACCGATTTCCAGACCGAGAATGCGGTCCGCATCCTCTGATTTTGCCGTGATCATGATGATCGGAACTGTTGATGTTTCTCTTATTTTCCGACAAACTGCATAGCCGTCCAGCTCAGGCAACATGATATCCAACAAAATCAAGTCATAACGTTGGCGTTCGAAGGATGCCAAGGCTTCCTTGCCGTCATAAACTGCATTTACTTCATAATCTGCATGAATCAAATATTTTTTTAGTACTTCAACGATCTGTCGATTATCCTCAACGATCAATAATTTAGGCATGACGTTCTCCTTAACATTAGGCTGATTTTCCTTACACTCTTTCTTCCCCAGTGTAATTGACTATTAATAGCATACATTTTCTGACGGCATTTTGTCTACACCGTCCATTTATAAACGCTGCAGTTTTTTCTAACGGAACTTAACCGTTGCGCCTTTGACTATTCAAGTTAAAATCTATAGAAAAGCCTAGATTGATTGTCTACTCGCTTCTCAGAGTATAAACAAATAAAGCGGATATAACATGTAAATGCTGCACCCGCTTTAACAACTGTTCTTAAGTCGTCATTTTTTTATATTTTCTGATTTTCTTTAACGCCCATTCATAATGACTGGTTGTTGCAGAAACAAAATAGCTGCCTAACGCTGAGCTGCCTACCCATGGAAAGACTTTTTTGGCAAATAACTCATCATTTGAAAACTGTTCTGCCAGCTTCATTACCTTCACATGACTTTCTTTAAGCAAAGACAGGGCCTCATCGTAGGAGCTATCCTTGTGTTTTTCTACAAATTCTACATTCATGGCTCCATACGTTCTCCAATTATATCCCTCTTTAAGAAATTGTCTGCTCTCTCCATTCAGATTTGAATCTACCCAGTCTAACAGCATTTGCTGCCACTCATATAAATGGATCAGTACATCATGAATGTTCCGATCTCGTTTCCAATGCTCGCCCTTTTCTTTCTCTAAATCAAAAGAAAATGTGCCCGTCAGTTGTTCCGCAGTCATTGAATCAAGCAGCTCAATCAATTTGTCATAGTTTGTACTCGCCGTTTCAATAAGATCTTCTTTCGTCGTCGGTCTAGCCATTTTAAACATCTCCTCTTTCATTCGATTATTTTGCAATCATGTCATTAAGCTATATCTAAAATATAAACTATTACGTAAGGTATGAGTCAACAGATAATTTTTTTATTTTTGTTCAGGACATACCACCTAAGTGATAAGCCTCTTTTGAAGTTGTAGTATTGTAGCTGCTTCAATGATCACGCATTTCTATATTATTGAGTTCTCCAGCTGAACCATTTTCTCTGGATAATCGTGAGCGTACATCTCAAACGCTGTTTCCTTATCCGTTCCATCCAACAAACAAAAAACAGGATAAGAAATTTGTTCTGTAAAATAAGCGATTTTCTGCAGCTCCGAATCTGTAAATACTTCGTCGCTACTTCCCCAGCTTTTCCCTAAATGAACGATTGTCCAAAAATCTGCAATCATTTCTTTGTTCACTTGTTCCTCCTGAATGCAATCCGCCAACAGGTACGTAAGTTGAACCACCTCGTGAAAAGCCTCTTCCAAAAGCTGCTTCCCTTTGAACGGTCTCAATAAGCGAACGAACCCATTCTCCCAAAATGGATCCTCGATGTCCTCATTTCTTGACGAATGAAAAGATAATTTCCGTTTTGCCTCTTCTCTATTCATAGATGTCTCCTAGTCTCCTAACCTGTTTTTGTCGAAAAAATTCCTTTAAACTTAAAGTGATAAGGTACACTTATTGCCCAATATAAAATGCCTGCTGACACATAATAAACAGCTTTATTCCTTAAGTTTCTACAATCAAAAACTACAAAGCTTTCGCTGAAGTCCAAGCTTATTGGAGAGTACATGTCCTATGATATATCTCTCTTCATTTCTCCTGTTAAGGTCTGCCTCTTATTTTAGGAAAATTTATTTATTAGCCGTTCCCTCACTCTTCTTCCTCCAACATACGAACGAAGCTTTCGAAATCCTTTGCTAAAAACGTTATCTTATAATCCATCTCTTGATCCACATGCACAACAGCTGGTACATCCTTAGAACCGTATACTTTGTAGTCTAAGAAAATCATATCATGACCGGCTGATGGACAATCACAAATGGCAATCCCGATATCAGGATATCCCCACTCCTCTATCCAGAACCGACTGCCAAAATTGCCGAGCAGCGCATTCGACCCTGTGATCCCGATATTAAGAAACCCTTCGATTGCCACACTGTTTTCTGACCAGCTTGTCGGTGTCTCAGTTCTGCACCCATCTTTCAGCGGTATTCCACCATTCTGTTTTTTCATAAAAGAAAGATAGGACAACGGCAGCTTGTAACCAAGCTCTTTTTCAATACGAGCTACATCAGAGGAGCCAAATCTTCCCCCTTCATAGTTTGCCTTCGCATAATCCGAAACTTTCCAAAAGCCTTCAAAATCAAAATCTTTCCAATATGTATCTATTGATTCACTACTCATCCTGGATACTCCCTTTTTCTTCTTTTTATTAGATGTGTTCACAGCTCTTCTCTCCTCCATTATACCAACTGAGACTTGCCCTTACAGTGGAATTCTTGGTTCTTTTTTAAGGAGTCAAATATTTTTCAGTCCTTTCCTAACAATTTCTAACAAAAAAACAACCTAGAAGGCAGCCTTACGTACTGTCCTTGGTTGTTTTTCTCATAACTGCTAACAAAGATATTGCCGACTATAACGCTTCAATAGTTCTCTATTTAACACGCATCTCTGGTACGCTCTTCCTACTCAGCTTTCCTATAATCTGAAAAATCTGCACAGCACTTGTTTCATTCTTAGGTTCACTTTTTCGGTGCGACGCTTTGGCGATGCTTTATTTCATGAGCAATTCGTCGGTTATTATTTTGATCATCTCCATCGATGATTTCTGTAAGTAGCTTAGCTGCTTCAAAACCAATTTCCCTCATATCCTGGGAAACTGAGGTCAGTTCCGGTGTGACATAAGACGCAAGGATAATATCATCGAAACCGATGATCGATAGATCCTCCGGCACCTTTATACCCATATCTTTGACAGCCCTCATTGCGCCGATCGCCATAACATCGCTGGCACAAAATAGCGCAGTGATTTCTTTATTCGTAGTGAGAAGGTTCTTTGTAATAAAATATGAGATGTCTTCTTCAAAATTTGCATATTGTATATAGGATTCTTTCAAGGGAATAGCATTCTCTTTCAAGGCTTGACAATACCCTGTCTCACGTAATATGCTCACATCAGCATCTCTGCTTCCGTTAATCATCCCAATACTCTCATGGCCCTGTTCAATCAGGTAGTTTACCGCCTCAAAAGCAGCCTTTTGGTTATCAATCGATACAGTTCCAACCTTTGGATTCTTTACAGACATATCCACCAGCACTGTCGGCAAAGAAGTTTCCTCAATTTCCTGATAGTAGGGGTCCGTCATCTTCAATCCCTGAATCACCGCACCGGTAATGTTATGCTCGTTACAAAATTGGCGAAAAGTCTTACTCAACTGTTTCTCTGTGCTTGTTGCGTAAAATACAAACTCATAATCAGATTTCTCAGTATATTTATAGACACCATCTAAAACCTCCATTGGCATGGTAGATTTCCGTGTAAAATTCAACTCATTCAAAATCAATGCAATGGTTTGCTGTTTTTTTGAGGATAGTGTGCGTGCTGCCATATTCGGCGCATAATCCAGCTCTTTTGCAATCTTCAAAATTTTGTCTTTGGTTTCTAGATTGATATCTGTATAGCCATTAAATACTTTTGAGACTGTCGCAATAGAGACACCCGCCTGCTTTGCCACATCTCTTATCGTTGCACGCATATTCTTCAGCTCCTATTTTACTCATATTTCCTGTCTATTTTCCCCTCAGCTCATCGTTGGATCACCAACCCGCCAACCGCGTTCTTTCATACTCAGCCATTTAAGACGTATTTCTCCAAATAGAAAGACATGAAAGAGATACCACTTACTCCTTCAGCAGTCGATACCTCTTCTTTTCCATGATTCTATCCAAAAGACAGCTATCCATCCATTTGTATCCTACAGCCTCTTCATAAAGATTATAACGCATTGCACACCTTAGCGCATACTACAAATTGTTTCAACAGAGCAACTGTATATAATGGGCTATTTCTGCTATCGCTACTCCCTAGCAGCAAGCACACAGAGAATGGTCATTTCTCTCCATCCATACGTACACCCTGTAAAAAGTATTTATTAAAAATCAGATATAAGACAATGATCGGAATGATCGTTATCACACTGGCTGCCATCGTCTGATCCCAGCGAACACCACCATTTCTGCTTTGAAACGTCTGCAGCCCCAAGGTCAGTGTATATTTGCTTGGTGTTGTTAAATATAGCATCGGTTTCATAAATTCATTCCAAAATCCCATAAATACAAAAATCGCCTGTGTTGCAATTGAAGGTTTAGCCAACGGCATCACGATTCGGAAAAATATTTGAAAACGGCCTAAGCCGTCAATAGAGGCAGCTTCCTCTACATCTTTAGGAAACGAAAGGAAAAATTGACGCATCATAAAAATGTTCCCTATATTGATTGCTGCCGGCAGGATCAATGCAGAAAAACTATCCAGCATGCCTAAATTCATCAGAATCAAGTAATTTGGAATCATCAATACTTGTGTCGGAACCATCATCAAGGCCAGAAAACCGTAATAGACTCGCTGCCGTCCAGGAAAATTCAAACGTGCTAACGCATAGCCTGCCATTGTATTCAAAAAAATATTAATAATCGTCCCAACAAGAGAAACAATCACAGAATTCAAAAACCATTGACCAAACAAAGAAGAGCGTCCTAACACGTATTGGAAGTTTTCCAATGTGAATGCCTTGGGAATCAAGCTCATATCACCGGAAATGATTTCTGCATAGGGTTTGAACGAAGCTGCAATCGCCCAAATAAACGGATAAAATGTTAAAAGAGCGTAGAAAATCAATATCGTATAAAGAAGCCCTTTTAATACATGACCTTTTTTAGAAACATTCATATTGATTTCCCTACCTTTCACTGTTCAGCTTCTCAGCAAAACGAGAAGCAACAAAAATAATCACCGCTAAAACAATCGCCAATGCTGCTGCATAGCCCATCGTGTTCATTTGACCAAATGCATATTGATAAATCATGAGAGAAATCGTTAAGGTCGAGTTATTGGGTCCTCCCGATCCATTAGAAAAGATATATGCTTGATCGAACATTTGGAATGTACCGATAATTCCAGTCAGCAGCACATAGGTAGTTATCGGGCGCAGATAAGGAATTGTTATGTATCTTAGCTTATCAACTGCAGTTGCCCCGTCGATCGCAGCAGCTTCATAAAGCGTTTCGGGAAGATCTACCAATGATGCCAAGTAAATGGTCATGTAGTACGGTACTGTGGACCAGATATTCATTACCATGATCACCTTCAATGCATAGGCCGGTTCCTGTAAGAAATTGATTGGTTCACTATACAAGCCTAAGCTCATAAAAAAATCATTGACCGGTCCGTAGATATTAAAAATGAACATGAAAATAATTGTTAATGCTGAGCTTGAAGTCAGCGTAGGTAAAAAGTAAATCATGCGAAACAGTTTCTTGCCCTTGATTCCTTTATTACTCAATATATACGCAATCACTAGAGCAAAAATCGTCTGCAATGGAACAACTATAAAGGCAAAGGTTGCTGTATTTTTCATTGCTATAAGTGCTTTTTTATCTTGAAAAATTCGTAGATAGTTATCTATCCCTTTAAATGTATATGTGTTAGTAAATAAATTGACATCGTTGAAAGATAGATACACAGCAAACAAAACGGCTAAAACAAAAAAGATGCTGACAACAATGATTGCAGGGGCTAAAAATATCCACGCTTGACTGATTTCCTGACGCTGCGCTTTTGTTTTTTTGCTTTTTGAAATTTCCATAAGGCAAACTCCTTCTTTTTATCCACCCAAGCTGAAGTGGGGTTATGACATAAGTAGATTGCATGTCTACCAGTATTCCATCTAAACGTTGAAGTGCTTAGATGGAATACGAGTTCTCGAAGCTGGCTGCTTTTGTCATAACCTTTCTTCAGAGTGAATGACTATTCCCAATTTATTTATCAATTAGCCTGTATATCCGCATTTGCCTGTTCATCTGCTTGTTTCATCGCTTCAGAAAATGTTTCACTACCATCCAATGCTTTTGGCAAAAAGTTTTGATATGCTTTATCCACAGTATCCAAGGTTACTCCATCCTGCCAGATCGTTGCATAGTCCCATGCATCTAAATGAACTTTCAAATCTTCATTTTCTGTTATTTTTGCTTCTTCAGCAGCATCTTCACGACTTGGGAGCGTACCAGTTCCCACAGACCATGCTGTCATATTTTCTTTATTCGTCGCAAATTGAATCCATTTATCCGCTAAATCAGATTGTTTCGTTCCTACATATTTCCCCCAGCCTACAGAAAACATCATTGATCCTTCTGTTCCCTTATACGTAGGCATTTTTCTAACTGTGAATGGAATAGAAGGGAATTCTGTTTTCAATGTCTCATATACCCAGTTCCCTTCATCCATAATTGCAATTTTTCCGGAGCCAAAGGCTTCTCCGTTCCAGCCTGTTCCGATATCTTTTGGTGTTACAACTGCTTTTGTATCTGTTAAATCCTTCAAAATAGACAGATTATCGACAACTTTATCACTTGCTAAATTTGCTGTTCCATCTTCATTGATTGGTTTCCCACCATCACGAATCGCTAAGTGATAGTTTCTCGACATTTCCAAGTTATAGCTCATAGCAAAGACTTTTCCTTTACCATATACTTTATCGATTTTCTCTTGAAATTGCGGCAGCCAATCCACATATTCTTCATACGAAGTCGGTATCTCTTCAATAGATACTTCTGTTTTCTCAAAAACTTCTGTATTCAAATACAGTGACAGAGTGGACATATCCTTGGGAACAGCATAGAGTTTACCATCTGTTGTGAAGCCATCTGTCAAGGTACTATAAAACTTGTCGATTTCAAACTTGTCAGAATCCAACTCTGCCAATACACCATTTTGAGAGAACCATGGATACATTGAAATATCTACATAAAACGCATCCGGTGCTGTTTTCCCTGCCATATCAGCTTGAATTTGTGTGTTGTAATCTGTATAGACCTTCTTCTCCACCTTAGCCCCAACCTCTGCTTCAAAATCCTTGATGATTTGATCCAGAGCTTTTTCTTCCGATTCATTTCCTCCCCAAACACCAAGCGTCAAAGTATCGCCTGTAAAGTCTGTTTTATCACCATCAGAGCTATCAGAGCTTCCTCCGCATGCTGTTAATAAAGACACCGTGCCCAACGCTACACCGACATTCAAAAATTTTTTCCACATTTTCATGTTTGTTCCCCCTATAAATTAATAATTAATTCATTACTGACAGAATGCAACGTTCCAAATGCTTCTACTTCGACGTCCTTTGTTCCTTGGTTCACAATTATCATCTGCTCCTTGGTTACGGTCACATCCAATGGATTTCCCTGCCAGATGATTCCAAAAGCCAAGCGATGCCACGCTTCCGGCAAATGCGGTTCGATTCTCAGTTTGCCATTCAGACAGCGAACCCCTCCATAGCCGAATACAGTCATTTGCCATATACCGCCAAGCGATGCCGCATGAATCCCTTCATTCGAGGAAGCCATGTTTTCCCCCATATCGATATTCATCGCCTGATTGAATAAGTCATAAGAAAGATCCAGCTTCCCTAAATCAGCTGCCAGAATAGCATGTGTGGATAGTGATAATGAAGAATCATGTAACGTTTTAGGCTCATAGTAGTTCCAATTGATCAATTTCTCTTTTTTAGGAAATAAATCTTCAAACAGGAACAGCAGTAATAAAACGTCAGCCTGCTTTGTTACCTGCATGTCATTGACTTGCTCCAAATTATAGTCGTGGAATAAAGTACCAACATGAGAACTATTCTTATATGTTGTTAAGTCAAGGATATCCTTCGACAAATACGTATCATCCTGAGGAATCACACCCTCTTTGTTCGGTTGAGGAAGATACAGCTTGTTGATTTTCTCCTGCCATTCTTCATATACTCGATCAAGCTCAAGCTTTTCATTCAATTTTTCAAAAATGACTGTTTCTTCCGTTTTCAAGGTTTGATACAGTTTCATTGCTAAAGAGATATTCCAGTGGGCGGTATAATTAGTAAATGCATTATTGTCTATCTGTTCTTTGTATTCATCAGGACCAACAACATGGAGAATCTCATAACGCTGACGATCTTCCTGCCATTCCAGACGACTGGCCCAGAATTTCGCTGTATCAAGAATGACTTCATATCCCTTTTCACGAGCAAATTGCTGATTGTTGGTAACATCAATAAATTGCTTGATGCCAAATGTGACATCGCTTGTAATATGCTGCTCGATAAACCCAGACCAAATTTTTGTGGGCTTTCCAGTGATAATATCCGCTGCCCCCCAAACTGGTGTCGTTTCGCCATCATCCGGCCACGCCGCTTCCCACGGGAACTGAGCTCCTTCAAAACCATTAGACAAGGCCTTCTTATGCGCACCCTCCAAGCCTAGATAGCGGTAAGTGACTAAGCTTTCAGCAATTTTTGGATGAGTGAAGGTAAAATACGGCAACATGAAAATCTCTGTATCCCAGAAAGTATGCCCTTTATATCCTTCTCCCGACAGGCCCTTCGCACCAATATTCATCCGTTCATCATGCGCTGGCGTCATCACATGTAAATGATATTTTGCAAAATTGATTGCCAGTTGATCTTTAAAATTATTTGACGCAATGGTGATTGGCAACACAGACCAAACCTGTTTTTCCCAAGCTTTAGCAGAAGATGCAAGCAATACTTGATACCCTTTTTCACGCGCACTCTTTAATCCTTCCAACGCAAGGTCTTTGACTTCATTCAATGTTTGTCCAGCAGTTTCCTTATCCATACTAGTATGGATAGAAGATATTTTTTCAATAGTCACAGCCTCATTTTTTTCCAATGAAAGCCAGTAACGGTTGTATATCTTTCTACGCCCCATTTCAATACGTTTCTTTGTTTCTTCGTAGATATCCTGCTTTTTGACTAGTTGATGGACCGTCGACAATACAAAGAAAATATTTGAAGTACCGGTATACGGCATCATCTGCATGTACTTTCCTTCTGCTAATGCCTTGTCCCCTTCAGTAAAATGCTGTGAGCCATTATTCGTTACTTGTCCATCGATACCTGAATTGATTTCCAAATCTAACCCATTACTCAGATTTTTTATCTCAACAGACTGTCCAAGTAGATGTTTTTCAGAAAAAGAGACAAATCGTTTAAACGTAAATGCAGCCTTCACTTCTTTGTATTCCCATACAAAGGAACGAATCAGTTCCCCGGTCTTTAAGTTAAGTGTTCGCTGGTATCCTTGAACCTCTCCATTGGTTAAATCCAAGCGCTTATTGTTTAATCGGATATCCATCCCAATCAAGTCTGGAACATTAGGTAGTTCCGTTACTTCGTTGTCGTCAAATTTATTGAATGTACCTGCAACAAAAGTATCTCTTTTTTCTCCAATGTAGGATTCTTCTGTCGCAGAGCGAATACCCATATAGCCATTTCCAAGGCACATGACTGTCTCGGCTTTTCCTAACCAATCCGTCTGAAACTCGTTCTCTCCAATCAACCATGGATTCGACTCAAAATAGTTCATTCCAGTTCTCATTTATACTATTTCCTCCTAGAAAACGTTTTAGATTTTTACCAAAAAAATTATTCATAAAAGTACGTATTGGATCGAAATGCCGTCAGTAGTGCACCTAGTAAGTAAATACCTATCACAAGAACAAACGGCAACTGCCAAATAATCAGACCTAAAAACAATTGAATGATGCCATACACCAGATATGCTCTGATCAAGCTGCGTGTGCCGTATTGATCTCTAAAATACCAAGCCAATAACCAGCTGACTGCTACTGTTAACAGAAACAGTAAAAGTAATGCACCACTGTCAATTTTGCTTAACGCATTTTCTGCAAGAACTTCATCGAGAGACTCGGTGCCCATATTCATCCACTCTTTCTATTTCTTTTCGTTCCCTATCCAACAACACTTTGCTTCTACCTATTCGGTCATGCAGTGACTGCTTTGTACTTCCCAACATCAACAGGCTAATGCATACAAACACAACCCCGACATTCGGCAAAAAATAGAGCATTTTCCCCATTTCTCTTGCTCCAAGGTTCAACAACCCGTTTTCTTCTGTATAGACAGACAATCCAGCAAAGTATTTCCCTATCGTCTTTCCGCCGAAAGATGTGATGGATACAGCATTATATACAACAAACAACAGCTGAGGTAATAACTGGTACAAGATATTGCCTATCTCCATCACACTTAACAGCATGTATGCAGGTAATAAAACAACCATGCCATCAATTAATCCAGCTAATGACCTTAAGAACAGTTTTCCCTTTATGACAATCCGCTCCCTTCAAGTTGCAACTTAACGAAAACCTTTTCGGTACAATCAGATAATAACAGACTGTTTTTCATTTTTCAAGCGTTTTCAAACAAAGTTTGCATTATTTTTTTAAATGTTCTATAATTTGAAACAGGATTTTCTAAAACGTTTTAGGAGGAGAAATATGTTTAAAGCTGTCGTGTTTGATTTAGATGGTGTCATTACTGATACTGCTGCGTTTCACTTTATCGCTTGGAGAAAATTGGGAAGGAGCTTAGGTATTGAAGTCACAGAGACATTCAATGAAGAATTAAAGGGCATTGATAGAATGGCTTCTTTAAACAAGATTTTAGCACTTGGTTCTATGGAAAATCGATTTTCTAAAGAAGAGAAAGAGGTATTGGCACAAGAAAAAAATGATTTTTATGTCACATTGATCAATGAAATTTCTCCTGCCGATATTTTACCGGGTATTGAACAACTGCTTCACGATTTAGATGCTCAGCATATCAAAGTAGGCTTGGCTTCAGCTAGTAAAAATGCGCCGAAAATTTTACGTCTATTAGGATTAGCTCACAGCTTCTCAACTATCGTTGATCCTGCCGCTCTACAGCAAGGAAAACCAGATCCGGAAATCTTCATTAAAGCCTGTGAACAACTGCAAGTTCAACCAGAAGAAGCAATTGGTGTTGAAGATGCCTACTCAGGTATTCAAGCAATCAATGCAGCAAAGCTTTACTCCGTTGGAATCGGGGATAAGCACATGCTGAAAGACGCAGACTATGTCTTTGGAGATACTGCGCACTTAACCTTCTCCAAACTGAAGGAAATTTGGGGAAATCGAGCACTATAGCATAAAAAGCAATGAAACAAATGGTCTTAAAGGCTCATTTGTTTCATTGCTTTTCTATTTGCCTATCAAAAAAATTGGAAATTTTTATTATAAACCATTCCTTCACTGTTTAGATAAAGCTCCCTAGTGTTCATCTAGCAGATCTCACATCAGTGCCCTTTATCATCGCAACGATGATAAGCTAATGTAAAAGAAGTCTGGTTCATAGCTGCTTTTTTTATTATAATCAACTATATCAACTGGATTTTTCCTATAATAGTAATACAGGAAAAATAGAAAAGGATGGATAAACCATGACAAAAGCAATCATCAGCAGTGTAGTAGACCTCACAGAAGGAGGCTGTAATGCCTGTGGTATTGTAGAATGTGTCTCTTATACGTTGACCATAAATGAACGTGAAATTCCTTTGGAGGAGCTGACAGTCGCTTCATTGGTCATGACGATCGCATTGAAGAACGGCTTTAAACAAGAAATGAAAATGGATATGCTGGATGACTATCTCTCATTCACAAAATCCGGCTATGAAGTAAAACTATTTGAAGATTACGACCAGCTGACCTACCGAAGCACAGACAACGAACTGCAGACAAAGAATCGCATCAAGGATACAAAAGAACTGACAGAGAAAGTCAACGAACTACTAACAAAACTATTCAAGCTAGAAACAATAGAATTTGAATATTGAGATAGAAAAGCTGAACAGACTGATTAACTTCTAAGCAATATAGGAACTTGACTTGATGATGCTCTTTATCATCGAAGGAAAGTTATCTTATTGTCGAAGAAGTTAGTCTGTGAAGCTAGACAAACAGAAAAGCGGAGCAAGCTCGATTAGCTTCCGAGTCATAAGGAGAAACTGGCATGTGACGCTCTTTGTCACAAGACATGTTTTGACTTATGATCGAAAGGAGCTAGCTTGTGACGCTAGACATCAGAAAAGCGGAACAGACTGATCAACTTCTAAGCAATATAGGAACTTGACTTGATGATGCTCTTTATATTATGGAAAATATATGCTTAACTGAGCCAGCCCTTATTACGTAATTGTTTTTTCCAAAAAAGCAGACAGCATCAAATCACTACTAATCTATTGTGCTATTCTGAGTTCAAGGAGGTGCTGACAATGTATGCATGGGAAGCAATTCAAGTTACAGTAAACTTTATTGAAGAACACTTAGAGGAAGAAATAGAAATTGAACATCTCGCAGAGTTGGCAATGCTGTCGCCGTTTTACTATCAACGACTTTTTTCACGATTGGTCAAAAAACCTGTCAGAGAATACATCAAGTTTCGGCGGTTAGCTCACGCCTGTGCACTACTTCCAAATAAGAAATTACGTATTCTTGATATCGCAATAGAGAGCGGCTTCAATAGCCATGAAACCTTTACTCGAGCATTCAAAAAAGCCTATGGTATGACACCGGAGTATTATCGAGAGAGTCCCGTTATGCTAAACCAGTTTGATAAGCCTGATCTTTCCTTGAACTATGTAATGATCGATGAGGGGGTACCGCTGATCAGTGATGGACTTATCTTAGAATTCAATCGAAAAACCTTGGAAGAACCAATTTCTTTCCTTGGCTTTGAGAGACATGTTCCAATTGAGGGGCAAATGCCGAATGGGGAAGCAACAGGTATTGATATCCCAGGCGAAGTTTGGGGGATGTTTCATGAAAATAAACAGGATATTCCTCGGATAAAAAACAGCAGAGAAATCGGTGTTGCCTATTTAGGAGATGCGCCAAAAGGAAGCTTTACTTATTTCGCCGGGGCTGAAGTAGCTCTAGGCACTGAGGACAAGCGATTTAAAAAGTGGTCTCTGCCAGCAAGAGATTATATTGTCTGCGGCTTTGAGGCTGAAACTTTTCAGGAGCTGGTCACTATAGCGTTGAACAAAGCCCTCAAATACACTGCTCTTTGGTTGGAAAAACATGAGCTGACAATGAATACCTACTCACCTGAAATCTATTATGACAGTTCACCAGAAGGCTCATACATGGAATTTTGGCTGCCAACTGAAAAAAAAGAATAGAAAAAAAGAGTGTAAGACAATAATCAAAATTGAAATCGTCTTGCACTCTAAATACGAACAAACGGTGAACCAAAAGTTACTCCTTCTTAATTCTCGGAGCATTCCACTTTTGGCTCACCCTTTTTTTAGCTCTTATTACGTATGACGGATCATGTAGTCGAATGCTCCTAAAGCTGCAGTTGCACCAGATCCCATTGAAATAATGATTTGCTTATAGGCACTATCTGTACAATCGCCTGCAGCAAATACACCGGGAACACTTGTTGCACCATGCTTGTCAACGATGATTTCACCCATCTTCGTACGGTCAAGTGTATCACCCAACCAGTCAGTGTTTGGCACCAGACCGATCAGGACAAATACACCCTGAACTTCCACATGGACCTCTTCGCCAGTTTCACGATCTGCGTAAGTGATCCCATTTACCTTATCTGTCCCAGTGATTTCTTTTGTTTGAACATTCTTTTTCACGGTTACGTTTGGTAAGGAATATAGACGTTCTTGCAGCACTTGGTCTGCCTTCAATTCAGGCATGAATTCCAATACAGTAACATGCTTAACTATTCCTGCAAGGTCGATCGCAGCTTCGATTCCGGAGTTTCCGCCACCGATGACTGCAACATCTTTTCCTTCAAATAGCGGACCATCACAATGCGGACAGTAAGCTACCCCTTTATTCTTGAACTCTTTTTCACCAGGGACGCCTACATTACGCCAACGTGCACCAGTTGCAAGAATCGCTGTTTTACTTTTCAGTACAGCGCCGTTTTCAAGTGTGACTTCAACCAGTTCCTTCTTCTCCAGCTTGGCTGTACGCTGTGACTTCATGATATCCACAGGATATTCATTCACATGCGCTTCTACCTGCGCCATCAACTTAGGTCCTTCAGTATAAGGCGTTCCAATAACATTTTCGATACCCAATGTTTCCAGAACTTGTCCGCCAAATGTCTCAGCAACCAATCCCGTGCGAATTCCCTTACGAGCTGCATAAATCGCTGCACTGGCACCTGCAGGTCCACCGCCGATAACCAGTACATCATACGGGTCTTTGTCTTCAAATTCAGAAGCATCTGCCGGACCGGCAGCTTTCTCAAGGATTTGTTCAATCGTCATACGACCACTTGAAAATTCCTCGCCATTCAACATTACAGTCGGCACAGCCATGATCCCTTTTGCTTCAACTTCTTCTTTGAACATGCCGCCTTCGATCATTGTATGTGAAATTCTTGGATTCACAACACTCATGATGTTCAATGCTTGAACAACGTCCGGGCAGTTGTGACAAGTCAAACTAACGTATGTTTCAAAATGCAGGTCCTTGTTAATACTTTGAATCTGTTTGATCACTTTGTCGTCTACCTTCGGCGCGCGACCACTGACCTGTAATAATGCCAATACCAATGAAGTGAATTCATGACCTAGAGGTAAGCCGGCAAATACAACACCACTTACACCATCAGGACGATCCACCGCAAAGCTAGGTGTTTTTTCCAGCTGAACCTTCTCCATTGAGATCTTTGAGGACATCGATGTAATTTCTTCTACAAGCTCCAAGACCTTCTGAGAATTCTCATCTTCGCCTACGCTTGCCTTCAACACAATATTATTTTCTAAAAGCTCAAGGTATTGAGCTAACTGTTCTTTGATTTCTGTATCTAAAGCCATGTGTGTGCTCCTTTTCTTTGATAAATTCTTTTTTCTTATAAAAAACAGCCGCTGACATTGATTTTCTCGCTGCAGCAGCTGTTTTGACTGTTATTCTTTATAGCGAGCTTACTTAGATTTTACCTACAAGATCAAGACTAGGCTTCAGTGTTTCACCAGTTTCTTTCCATTTCGCAGGGCAAACTTCACCTGGATTTTTACGCACGTATTGACCAGCTCTGATTTTGTCGATCAAAACACTTGCGTCACGGCCGATTCCGTCTGCATTGATTTCTACTGTTTGTACGATTCCATCAGGATCAATGATGAATGTTCCACGCTGTGCCAAACCTTCTTCATCCAATACATCAAAAATTTGAGAAATTTTATGGCTAGGATCGCCGATCATGATGTATTCGATTTTACCGATTGCATCTGAATGGTCATGCCATGCTTTATGTGTGAAGTGAGTATCAGTAGAAACAGAATAAACTTCTACACCTAAATCTTTTAGTGTTGCATATTGTTCTTGCAGATCTTCTAATTCCGTTGGACATACAAATGTGAAGTCAGCAGGGTAGAAACAAACAATGTTCCATTTCCCTTTGAAATCTTCTGATGATACATCGATAAACTCTCCGTTGTGGTACGCCTTCGCTGCAAACTCTTCTACTTCTTTTCCAATTAATGACATAATAAAATTCCTCCCGATAATATAATAATTGTTAATTAGTAACATCTTCAGTTGAATCCCATTTTCCAACAAAGATAAAATGAAATTACAATTAGAATTATCACTGTTGTTGGAAAGAAAGTCAAGGAGAAATTATAATTGTTAAAAAATTGTAATCATTCTAATTAAGAATATCTAAACCTGTTAAACAACGAGTTTGTGAAAAGATTATCTTTCTCACTAAGCAACCCACATTCTCAATTACCCTATTCTGTTCTCTATCTTTTCTTAGAGTGATTATCAAAAAGAAGGAGTAAGTATTTTATCATTTTGTTCAGTATTTAACGTTGGTTTTAAGTGAAAAAATGCTGTAAGATCTGTTGAAAAATTTTTTTTATATAACTCCTATTAACTGCTCATCACACGATAAGTGACCTTTGATCCAAGTATACAACAAAGGACGTAAGCACTACCGGCATTCGTTTAATGGATTCATCTATTTACATATCTTCAAGCTTCATTCGAACGAATTCTCCTTCAACGATCATCTTTGGATGAAGCGGTTCTGCAAAGCATTTCGGTAGCTTGACCCACTCAACCTTTTGCTTTAAGCCAAAACGAACACCAAAAGCAGCCAGACATAAATTTCTGAATACCCAATTGAAATCCTCCTGGGCCATGTCGATCACCAGATCAAATGAAACCGTTCGATCCTGCATTCTATATATAGCTTTTGTTGAGTGTAAACAAGTCTTTGAGCTCCAAAAAAGTACTGTATTCGGCGATGCTGCGAACACTTCATAGCAATCTAAGGGGTTGGCGATTCTCGGCTGTTCCGCAGAAAAAATTTCTTTCTCTTCCAAATAGATGTAATGGGGATACTCAATTATTTGTCTTTTTAGTTCCTCTAAAATCCCTTCATGTCTTCGTTGATTGGGGTATGCCGGTGTAATCATCTGATCCTCCTCTATCTGCGTTCCTTCCATCTCGTAATGAATGGTTCGCTGCTCTGTTTTCTTCTATCATATCATTTAATAATCTGTCAAAATGAAAAAGTACAGACAGTCCATTTTTTTATGGTTTCCATCTGTACATATTGTTGAGCTCTTATCTATAACAAAATTACTAACTGATTCAATCCATGCTCTGACTTGATCTGTTTTTCTGCAACGAGTTGCCACAACAAATTTTTCAGTTATTTATCATATCTAACTGAAAAATTGCGGCTGTTTTGGCTGTTCAAACTGATAAATAGACGACCGCCAGCCATCGCGATCTTTTTGTACTTCTGCCTGCAGCCATGTCTCAAGGAGCAGCAGCGCCTTCCCCTCTCCGCAAATCTGCTCTCCCAAGCAGAGGACATTCGCATCATACTTCTCTCTGGCTGCTTTGGCTGAAAAAACATCCTGCACCAATACAGCTCGAATATTCTGATGCTTGTTTGCTAAAATACACATACCGATCCCAGTACCGCCAATTAGGATTCCTCTGTCGATTTCCTTTTGTTGAATCCTTTGACAGATACTTTCTACACAGTTCGAGTACTCGACTGCCTCAAATCCATTTTTTGTCCCTAAATCAATATAGTCGTACATTCGCTCTTTCAAATAATAGCTGATAGTTTTCTTTAAATAATAACCCGAGTGATCATTTCCTATCCCAATTCGCATCCATACCCCTCCCTGAAATTTCGATTCATTTCATTCTTATAAAATAAGAATAACGTAAATTCCAAGGATTTCTGCCATTATTCATCCCAACCTGTTTTTTGATACCCAAAATAACTTGTGCTAAAAAAATAATGGAACTTGAAGAAATTGACTATATCATGTACAACCTGATACTTACCATGTAAATTATGCGGCACTACTCTTTTTGATTTTCCGATCAAGCAGTGAAACAGCTTTTTGGCGGTTTTCCCACATTGAGTCCGTATAAGTATCCAATGTCAGCTTGATTGAGGTGTGCCCAAGCAATTTACTGAGAGTGGCAATATCCACTCCTTCCTCGACACAACGTGTAGCAAAGGTATGTCTCAGAGAATGAAAATTTACCGCTTCGATATTTGCCGCTTTTATTAATTTTTTGAATCTATAGTTGATCAGTCTCGGCTCGGCATACCCTTGACCGCGAGAAATCACAAATTCTGAAACAGATCCTCTTTTTTTGTCTAAAAGGTAGCTCTTCAGATTTTTGGCAAGAGGAATGGCTCGTTGAGAGCTTCCGGTCTTAGGCTGACTGATGATCACCTTAGTTCGCTGTTTTCCCCCATCTGATACCGAGATACGCTGCAGGGTATGCTTGATTGAAATAACGTTTGCCGTGAAGTCGATATCCTGCCAACGTAACGCACTGATTTCTCCAATACGCATTCCTGTATACAGAGAAAGAATGACCGGTGAACATTCTGCATCCTGCCACGCAACTCTTTCCAAGCATTCCTGTTCGATCCTCGTCAATGCCGACACCGACGTCTTTTTCAATCTAGGCAAAATAACACTTACGCAAGGGTCTTTGACCAACAGCCCTTCCAGAACTGCTTTACGGACACCTGATTTCAAGATATTAATAATACAATGTATCGTTTTTGCAGATAAGCCAAGTGCTATCAAATGATGAATAAAGTCTTCCACCTTCGCAGTGGTCAAATCGGTTAGACGAACAGCTTGAAAATAGGGATTGATATGCTTCTCCAATCTACCATGATAATTCGAATAGGTGGAATCCTTGATCTTTTTCGCCATCAAATAATCCAGCCAATAGTTCATCCACTCCGCTACGGTGCCATCATATAAATCCTGTTCATCGACCTTATTGGAGTATTCGGCCTTTTTCAAAGAGAGTTTCTTTCGCAGATCTGTATATTTTTTTGCATACACATACCCAAAAATAATTTTCCCTTTTGTGTCTCTTGATTTGACATATCTACCTTCCCAACGGCCGTCTTTACGCTTATAAATATTTTCTCCTCTTCGTGCCACAAACGTTCTCTCCTTACAACTTATATTTTCGGCTCAAATGATGCCTTAAAATATTTTACTTTCCGACACAGTTAAAAGATACAGGGAGAATGCTGTCGTATCATTTAAACAGCATGAACCCATCACTAAATGTTTGAAAAGCTTTGCATCATCATTCTTGTTAAAGATAAAGCTCAGTGAAAAGTATTCACTAAACAGCATCAAGAGCAAAACAACAAATGAAATAGATGATTGAGATACTGTGTAAAATTTCGTTATGACCTTTGACCCAACTGACTGCTGTAGGTGCCCTTATGGAATCAACAGTCATCAATAAATATTTTTAAACAATCCACTTTTTTTAATTTATTATATTCTATATTTATATAGCGTTTTTTACAAGAATACTAAAACTAATTTCACTAAAACTATTAAAATATCAAATAATATTCACATTTACCTTTTGGAGTTGCTTAACAATTGAAAATAAAAAAATGGATAATCTCACTGTTTATTCAACAGAAAGGTTATCCATTTCAGCGGTAACACCGATATTTATATAACAAAAAAAGTAGGCAGAATAATTTTTTTCACTTTTTCTTTTTATTTTTATAATTTCGCTTTCTTTGTAAGTGAAATACTTATCCAAAACAATAAACAGCCAGTCAATAATTGAGTGAGACCGGACAGCCAGCTGTTTTGAGCGACAGAGAACAAATCAACGTACCCAAAGTACTCTTCTTTATTCATCATATTGACTAAATAGTAGAAAAACGGTACCAGCAGACTCGGAACAGGATGCCTAACTACAGCGAAAACCAAGGCAGATAGGCCACCAAGAAAGAACGCAGCTCCACTACCTCTTATCAAAAAATAAGCCACGGAAAAAGTAGAATGACCATGTTTCATCATAATTAATAGAAGTATCAACAAAAAGACAGCATATACACTTTCGATTATCAATCGAACACAGACGATCCAACTGTATGAAGTTCGCTTCGATCTGATGATTGCCAACGCTTCTTCCTCATTATCCGGCAGATAGAGGGGAAATAGGAGCAATAGCCCAATCAGAGAATACCAGTACTCCAGTACCTTGGCGCTTTGAAACATATCCAAATTTTCCAAGCTGACAATGCTTGGCAGCAGAAGCAGAAAAAGAACCCCGCCAAGCATGTAACGTAAATAGTGACAGCGAATAAATGTCTCAGCTACACTACGCACCTTTACCAAACAATCGTCCTCCTTTTCTCTTGTAATCATAGACAATGACGGTCAAAAGAAACAGCAAGATACCCATGCCGGCAAAGAACAGCCTGTTCCTAACCAATTCTTCAAAAATTCCATCAAAAACAGCACGTTCTCCCACTTTATTGAACCGTGGAATTAGATTCCATCCTACTTCACCAGTCAGATTTCCGCTAGAAGAGCCGGAAAAAATAGACAGCAGCCAGAAAAGAATCTGAACAGCGATTGCTGCAATTCCTCCAAAAAGCTCTGTGATGAAAAAACTCATCCCAGTAACAAAAAGAATAGTAGGCAGCAACCAAGCTAAAATGTACTGATAAAAGAGAATCAGGTCACCGTTGATACCTAGCTTCCCTGCAATCACCAATGACTGTATCCCCGGCAGCAGACTGATCAACAGAACCGGGATCAAAAGCAATAGAGCTGTACTGATAAAACGGCTGGCGATCAGACGCAAAGAGGCAATCGATCTGGAATAGATAACTTGCTCTGCCTGTCCCCTCCTATCTCTTAAAATGACCGTTGCACCAAGAAAAACTGGAACAATTCCTAAAATGATACCAAAATAATCACACACGATACGAGCATAGGCACCAGTCACTCGATCCTTTTCAGCAATCTGTCGATATTCTTTTATCGCTTGTTCATATGTTTTCGGCTCCGTGGCTGCACGCAAATAACTCTCTTTTTCATAAGAGGACCCTTGGCCCAACAGCTTTACCACCTGAACCATGTCCTGTTCAAATAGTTGATATGAAGCTGTCTCCTTTAAAGGAAACTCATAGTCGGCAGTATTCATACTATTCTCTGATGACTCAGCCATTTTCTGCGTCATTTGCTCGCTATATTCCTTTTCCAACTCTGCCATAGATAAGCCTGAGGCAGCTTCAAGAATCGCTTGTATTTTTTCCTGCTCCTCTTCATTAAGCTGTACTCCTTTGAAAAATCCTAACGGATACGTACTGTAGCTCTCAGAATGAGCTTCCAGATACAGCGTTCCATAAGTCTGCTGTTGAATCAGCTGTTTATCATTTGTTCGAGTCACACCGTAGGATTCGTCAGTTTTTTTCGGTTCACGAATCATCGTCAGATCCATTCCCAGCTGTGTCACGATGAATAGGCCAATGATTCCAACAATCAGCCAATAGGTAAGACTGCCGGCAGTCAGCCTCATCTCTTTTCCTAATAAACGAAGAGTCATCGGTCAACACCTGCCTTTTGCTGCAGGATATAAAGGTACGCATCCTCCAGTGTTGGTGCTGCCTCTAAAAGTAAAGGATGCTCCATGATTTTCCTCATCTTCTTACCAATGAACCGCACATCGATATGAGAGCCTTCTTGGTACAAAGCAATAACCTGAACCTGTTCCTTCACTGCAGCCAACTCCGTTCTTGGAATCCGCACTGTGAAAACATGGCCCTCCGCCAAATGCAGCAGCTGTGCAACGGTTCCCGAATAAATGATTTTTCCTTGATCAAGAATCGCCAGATTTTCAGCAACCGCCTCGATGTCTCCGGCAATATGAGTAGAAAGGAGAACAATCCTCTGGTCAGCGATTTCGGCCAACAGATTTCTGAAGCGAAGGCGTTCTTCCGGGTCCAGCCCCGCTGTCGGCTCATCAACAATCAGGATTTTAGGATCATGCAGCAATGCCTGCGCGATCCCCAGACGTCGACGCATCCCGCCTGACATCGCCTTGACCTTTGTTTTTTTATGAACAGTCAAATTGACCTGTTCCAATACGAGCTTGATTCTTTCCTTCCTTACGGTTGTCTTCATATCTGATAAAATCCCCAGATAATCCAGCACATCATAAACACTCATATTCCCATACATGGAAAAATCCTGAGGCAGGTAACCGATGATTGAACGAATCTCCTTTTGATGCTGTACTGGAATCCCCTCCATCACGATCTCGCCTTCTTTACATGGAAGAAGCGTTGCCAATGTTTTCATCAGCGTTGATTTTCCGGCACCGTTTCGACCAAGTAAACCGTACATCCCCTTTTCTATTTTAAGATCGATGGAATGCAGGATTTGTTTTTTCCCATAGTATTGATTGAATTTCTCTATTTCGATACTCATCGTTTCACTCCTTTTCTTATTTCTGCACCCATCATATACAATAATTATCTATAATTTCTCTATGTGATAATAAAAGTTGCGGAAGTCACTGCCCCGCCGTTCACTGCATTCGACAACCGTAATACTCCTCCATGCTTTTTCGTCAAAGCCTGACAAATCGTCAAGCCCATACCAAAGTGATCTGATTTATCTTGAGAATAATACGGCGTGGTCGCTTTACTGATTTCCTCTTTTGAAAAACCTTTTCCATCATCATGAACAAACAAGAACAAGAATCCGCTATCCACCTGCAGAATCACTCGTACTTCCCTTTCTGCAAAACGATTTGCGTTCGCCAAGAGGTTTTCCACCACCTGAGAAATGATCTGTAAATCGATTGTTATCCAATCCGGCATCGGCTCCACTAGTTGAACACTGAACTCCTTATCAATAAGCGCCTTACCAATTTCATGAACCGTTTGCGCCAATACAGCTGTTTTCTGATACTCTCTAACCAAATCGATTTCATCAATTTTTTGAATTTCCTGCATCGTAAAGGTGAAATCCTTTAATCGTTGAAGGTGTCTATCGATTTTCTCTAACGAATCCGCCATTCTTTCCTCCGTCATTTTTCCAGAGGGATAGAAAGCTCGGATCAGTTCCACGTTATTCTGTATCACTGCCAACGGCGTTCGAATATCATGGGCAAACGCTGCATTGACCTGCCGCTGCTCTTCATGAAGCTCCACAATCTGATGTTGATCCTCAATCAGTTGCCTGCGCATTTCTTCCATCCCCGAACAAATCTCCTCAAATTCATCACCACTTTTATAATAACTGGAAACAGACAGGTCTTTCTGCTGAATCCCTTTGATCGTTTCCGACATGATAAGAAGAGGCTGACAGATTTTATCCTTATAGAATCTGCGGCTGCTCCAAGTAACAGCCAACAGAATGTAGACAATAAAGTTGAACTGGCGAACCGTCCGAAGAACCGCAACTGGCATTTCTACATTTCGCGGAACAGGTAACGTATATGAGCGAAGGAAGATATCAGTAAAACGCTCCATTGGTTGTGACTCATCCAATAGCAGACGCTCCCACCCCACACAAAAGCTGACAGTCAGACCATATGCAAAGACAGCCAGCAGCAGACCACCGAAAAGATAAAGAAGAAGACTGCTCCACAAGCCCTTATTAGTTAACCGGATACTCTGAAGTTGTTCATCTAGCCAATCCATTTGTACCCCATCCCCCAAACAGTCTGAATTACTTCTTTTCCATAGACCTTTTTTATTTTGGTTCGTATTCTTCTGATATGCTCAGTGATGATTTCACTGTTGCCTTCTTTATCAAATCCCCATAGATGTTCATAGATCTGTTCCTTACCGTAAACCTTCCCCTTTCTCATTGACAAGTAAGCTGCAATTTCATACTCTGTCTTCGTCAAAGGAATCGCTTCTCCGCTGCAGCGAATCTCTTTGCGCTGATAGAAAAAGCCCAGCTCGCCAAAGTACGCAACAGACTCCTCCATCTGAATGCGATTCTCTCTACGAAGATGGATCGCTACACGCAATGCCAATTCCTCCAAGCTAAAGGGCTTCAACAAATAATCATCCCCACCTGCAACTAAACCTTCCATCCGACTGGTTTGATCCACCTTTGCCGAAAGAAAAATAATCGGAACATGAACGACTTCTCTGATTTCTTTGCAAAAGCTGATACCGTCCATTTCCGGCATCGTAACATCCAGAAGGATCAGATCTGGTTTTTTATTTAAAAGCTGCAGTCCCTCTGTTCCATTCTCTGCAGTATATACACAATAATCAGACAGCTCAAAATAGGTCTTCAGTGTCTCAAGCAAGTCTTTTTCATCATCAATAATCAATAATTTTTTCTGCATCTTCCTCACCTTTGCTCTCTTTTACAGTCCTCTTCATTATACCGTTAGCTTCTCTATATTTTCACTACATAATCAAATCAATAATCAGTGAAAAAAGAAGCCTTTTAGAAAAATACTTTCTGTTCATCCTTCTATTGTTTAACCCAAGTCATTACTAAAATGAAGCATCTCGGAAAAGCTCATTTAAACTACCTGTGCTCTTTTTTACGTGCCGTTTTCTAATTCCAAAAATAGAAGCGCCTTCAAGAACACTTACCTTTTTGAAGCGTCTGTGATAGACTGTTTTTATTCCAACAATTATTTTCTGAATATCATGACTAAAATCATCGATTCATCAAACAATGGAAATTCTGTAAAAAAATCGAAGGTTTAGCTAAACAATAAATGAGGTGTTTGACTTTGAATAGAACCGACTTGCAAATGATTTATCCCGATGCTGAACATCACAGCTATCCATCTACAGATCAAGCCTATCTATCTGTCCCAGACTCAGATGGGTATCTTTGGATCACCAAAAATTCTCTATCAGAAAAAGAAATCGCTTTATTTACTTTTTTTACTGTTGAAGCATCCCCCTTTGAATTAAACGAGGAGCACCTTTGGTATCAAATCCTGTTCCATCAAAAACAGATCGAAGAAAAAGGGCGGTTTCGTATCATTCAAATCATGCTTCAAACATCGAAAAATTTCTTAGTCGATGCATGGAAGGAACATATCGAAGGTATTTTCTCAAACACGGTAGATTTCTTTTTTCTAACACCTCAGCTGGCGATTCTTGTAGAGAAACACGCAAAACATTCTCTAAACAAAGATGAACTGGAAGGAATCTTTCTGACCCTTGACGATGATTTTGAAACTGTCAGCCGCGTATTTGTCGGCGGGTTCCATGACAGCTCGGAAGCATTGGCTGTGCTTTTTGAAGAGGAGCAGGCGATCTTTAAAGAAGAAGGGAAACAAATCAAACGTAAGACAGTATTCGGCATTGCAGATGTGGCGCTCCACTATTTCACCAAGGATGCCCTTGCTAAAAGCAGCTTAACCCGCTCAATGAAGAATGCTTGGCGAATCGACGATGAAATGAGAGAAATCATTCAAGCCCTGTGGACCAATCAGGGAAACCTGAGCTCTACTGCGAAGGAATTGTTCATGCATCGAAACACGTTGCAGTATCGATTGGAGAAATTTCAGGAAAATACTGGTATGCAGCTGAAAAACACGGATGATCTTATCCTGTGCTATCTGCTGTTGAATCATTAAAATAGAGAATGGACAGAGCGCCCCCTAGCGAGGGTGTTCTGTCCATTCTCTATTAATATCTCAAAAAATACCGCTGCCTTGTTTCCTTCTCAGGTAGAAAGGATAAAACATTGTACGTTTAAGTGAAGGGGATAAAGGGACACTGTATCAGCACTTTGCCCATTTTCCTCTTGAATATTCGGCTTATTGCACAAGTATTTTTACTCTTTCGGCACTTTGACGAAATTTCAAAGTGTTTCTTGGGCAAAATACCATTGTTGAAAGATACCGCTTTCAGATATACTAAATTTATCAAAACAAGAGAAAAGAGGAAGACACTCATGGTAGAAATCGCTTTAAAAAACGTCCATAAAAAATATGATAATGCAGAAAGATATTCAGTAACAGACTTTAATTTAGATATCGCGGATCGTGAATTCATCGTATTCGTAGGACCATCTGGATGTGGTAAATCAACAACACTTCGTATGATCGCAGGTCTGGAAGATATTTCAGAAGGCGAATTGATCATCGGCGACAAAGTGATGAATGATGTAGCACCTAAAGACCGTGACATTGCAATGGTATTCCAGAACTACGCATTATATCCGCATATGACTGTATTCGACAATATGGCTTTCGGATTAAAGCTTCGTAAATACGACAAGGCTGAAATCAAAAAACGTGTAGAAAATGCTGCTGATATTCTTGGCCTGACAGAATACTTAAGTCGCAAACCGGCAGCACTTTCCGGTGGTCAGCGTCAGCGGGTTGCCTTGGGACGTGCCATCGTACGTGATGCAAAGGTCTTCTTGATGGATGAGCCTTTATCTAACTTGGATGCAAAATTGCGTGTTGCCATGCGTGCTGAAATCGCTAAATTGCACCGCCGTTTAGAAACAACAACAATCTACGTTACCCATGACCAAACAGAAGCAATGACTATGGCAGATAGAATCGTTATCATGAAGGACGGAATCGTTCAACAAATCGGTTCTCCTAAAGAAGTATACGACACACCGAAAAACATCTTTGTAGCAGGCTTTATCGGCTCTCCTGCAATGAACTTCTTCAATGTAACATTGAACAATGGTGTGATTACCGATGGAAAAGACTTGAACTTAAGACTTCCTGAAGGTCAAAATAAAATGCTGGTTCAAAAAGGCTACGAAGGCAAAGAAGTGGTATTCGGGATTCGTCCGGAAGATATCCACAGCGAGCCGATTGCTCTTGAAGCAGCACCTGAAACAGTTGTTCGTGCTGAAATCGTTGTATCTGAATTACTTGGAGCAGAAACAATGCTTTATACGAAGGTAGGCAATCATGAATTTGTTTCTAAAGTCGATGCACGTGAATTGCATACACCAGGTGAAACAATCAATTTAGCATTCAACCTGAATAAGAGTCATTTCTTCGACAAAGATTCAGAATTAGTTATCACATTACCTTAATCAACGGGTCCCCTAGACCTTCTTGCTTCGGCGGGAGGTCTTTTTTGATGGATAAAACGATCATTCTTCGGCACTCACTACTTTGTTGTCACGTATCTCAATCCCCATCACTGTTTCTGATTCTGACTAACGCAATTTCACTTCTGGAAATTGTGGAATCTAAAAAAAGAGTCAACAGACCTCCAACTAGGTGTTCTGCTAACTCTTATCTTTTGATTACTTATTCCCAAATCAATTGCCAGGTCACGCCATATTTATCTGTGACCCAAGCTACTTTCCGTAAATTCATAACAGGCTCCGGCCCCATCATGACGGTTCCTTCTGTAGAGAGACTGCCAAAAACAGCATCAAATTCCGATTCATCTTCACAATTTACATAAATCGACATTGCCCAGCTAAATGCCGGTGCATTCGCAGTATCCATATCCATAAATAATATTTCCTGTCCCTGAAGATCAAGGCTGCCATTTAAGACCTTACCAATCAGCTCCGGTGATGCATTAGGAACATTCTCATCATAGCGTACCAAGCGTGTGATTTTTGCGTTTGGAAAACTTGCTTCATAGAATTTCATTGCTTCTTCTGCTTTTTCCGGAAAGGTTAGGAAGGGAATGATTTTTGATTGTGCCATTCGTTACAGCTCCTTTGTCTAAGATAGCTTCATATTATCAGCTCTCTCAGATTCATACCAATTAACCGCTCCTTCAGCTTTTAATTGATTCTATATGATGATACACGGCACCAACCAAATTCGCATCATTACCAAAAGTACATGCTTCGATCCTGTAATCCATATCTGTCACACTTCTTTCCAGAAGTACTCTGTTCAGCTGTTTTTTGATTTGTTCCACCACTGATTGATTGGCAGAAATACCGCCGCCTAATACCACGAGCCCCGGGTCAAAGCAGACAAGCAAGTTATAAATCCCTGTTGCTACTGCCCGATAGAACTGCCCCGTAATTTCTTCTGCTAGAGGATCTCCTGCTTCAGCCAGTTCGAACAGTTCCTTTCCGTGAATACTTTTCTTCGTTAACTGATTGTATTTTCTGACTGCTTTAACAGAGCTGCCTAAATCACTTAGGGAAGCTGAATCATTCAAAAACATATAGCCGAATTCACCGCCGAAAAGATTCTGCCCCTTAAACAGCTTACGATTGATGATTACGGAACCGCCGACCCCTGTTCCAATCACAAAGAACAAGCAATGCTCAACATCCTTGGCTGTTCCTTGCCAAACCTCTGCCAATGCTGCACAATTCGCATCATTTTCCATTGTAACAGGCACAGAAAACAATGCCTCCAGCTCCTGTTGAATTGGAAAATGATGAATATAAGGAACGGCACTGACGCCTTGGATCTGTCCGATTTTTTCATTGACCAGTCCCGGTGCACTCAAGGCTATCCCTGTTATTTCATATGTCTTACTAAACTCTTTAAACACATCATCTAGAGCCTGCTTCATGCACTTCCAGCTTTTCGGAAGTGCAACAGCACATTGTCCAATCAAACGATCTGCTTCCCATAACCCATACTTTATCGCACTTCCACCAATATCAAAAGCTAAAATCCCCATAAACGTACCTCCCGCTATCTCCTGTTGACTGCTAAAAGCTGATGACAAAGCTCCTTCGTCTGACCATAAACCTGCTTGTAAATCCCATAAATTTCCCGATACGCCTGCACATTCTCAAGAATCGGCAGGTATTCTTTCTCATAGTCTACAAAGGCTTCGACACACTGTTCAATAGAATCAAACCAGTCCAGTCCCATCGCTGCAATCATTGCCGCCCCAAGTCCTGGTCCCTGCTCTGTTTTCAGCGTACGAATTTTTGTATTGAAGATATCTGCTTGGATTTGCAGCCAAAGGGCGCTTTTCGCTCCACCTCCAACTGAAATCACTTCTGTAAATTCTTTTCCGGCAATCTCCTGCATCAATTCCTGACTGTCCTTCAAAGAAAACGTGATTCCCTCTAATATAGCTCGGGTGAAATCAGCTCGTGTCTGTCCGGCATCCATACCAATAAAACTGCCGCGAATTTGACTGTCAACATGAGGTGTTCGTTCCCCCATGATATACGGAGTAAACAAGAGGCCATTACTTCCTGTTTTACTCCCCTGCGCTTCAACGATCAGCTGATCAAATGTTTCATCTGAAGCAAATGTTTCTTTATACCAAGTCAGGCTTTGTCCGGCTGCCAGCGTCACACCCATCGAATAATAACTATCCTTGATCACATGATTAAAATAATGCAGTTTTCCATGATACTGTTGTTCCTTCTGACCTTCATAGGATAGAAATACACCTGATGTCCCGATACTGCACATTGCACGATCTTCTTCAACAATCCCTGCACCCAGAGCCGCACAAGCATTATCTGCACCGCCAGCGAAGATTTGAACGATTCCTTCGATCCCCAGCTCTTCACAAATAATCGGTTGGATATTTCCCACGTGATCCATCGACTGAACCAACGGCGGCAGCATTTCTTCTGAGATACCAAAGCTCTCTGCGATTTCCATATCCCATTTCTCATCTGTTACATTCAGCAGTAAAGTTCCGGCAGCATCAGACAGCTCCATCTGTTGATTTCCTGTCAGCCAATAGGCTAGGTAGTCCTTCGGTAATAAGAAACGAGCTGATTTGCTCCAATTTTCCGGCTCATGCTCCTTTACCCAGAGCAGCTTAGGCAAAGTAAATCCTTCTAATGCAAGGTTCTTTGTTTTTGCTAACAGCTTCGCGCCAAGAGTCTCAGTAATTTCTCGACATTGTGCTGTTGTCCGCACATCATTCCACAGAATTGCATTCCGCAATGGCTGTCCGTCTTCATCTAATAAAACCAGACTATGCATTTGTCCGGAGATACTGATCCCTGCAAGCTCAGTTTTTAGTTGCGGCAGTTTGTTGATCAGCGTCGCCAATACCTTTTTCGTTCCTTCGATCCAGTCGGACGGCTTCTGCTCACTATATCCTTTATGAGGATGAAACAATGGATAATTTTCCGTTGCCTGCTCAATTACCGTCCCGCTCTTATCCAAGACAATCCCCTTCACTGATCCAGTTCCAAGATCGATCCCAATTACATAACTCATTTTTTCTCTCCTGTCTGCTTTTTATTCTTATCATCACAAAAGATGGAATACCGTTTATTTCGTTTTTTCCAAGGTCAAAGACGCAAAAAAATTCCCGTCATTAACGCTTTTCACTTGAGAATAAACAATGAGACGGAAGCAGCTTCTCCAACAATAAACCGAAATTTCGTCTTATCATTGAAGGCTTGATACTTCTGCCTCATCCTTTTTGTTCCAATCTTTCACTTATTTACAAAAGGAGGGGAAATAGCCGACAAGCAGCTATCTGAGTGATGGGTCAGATTGATGATGGACTACCTGTAATCATTCTGCGGCATATGCGTTCCGTAAAGTGTGAGGCATAATTCAACACTCACACATCCCGTGAAGAGCAAAACAGCTCCATTTCCCCTGCCGGTTCTTATCTTTTTTCTCCATTTGTTCGAATAACTTCTTGGTACCAATAGAAGCTGTCTTTTTTATACCGGGCTAAAGAGCCGTTTTGAGTTTCATCTTGATCTACATACACAAAACCATAACGCTTTTGATAGCCGTTCAGCCAGCTAAGCAGGTCTGTATAAGACCATGTGCAATAGCCTAAAACAGTGACTCCATCTGTGATAGCTTCTTGAATCGCATGAATATGCTGCTTCAGATAGTCGATCCGATAACCGTCATGGATTTCCTTCTCGTCTGTCAGCTGATCATACTCTCCTAAGCCGTTTTCAGTAATCAGTATCGGCATACGATAACGGCTAGTCAGGCGTCTCAGACCGATGCGCAGACCTTCCGGATCGATTTCCCAATCCCAGTTCGTCCGCTCAACAAATGGATTCTCCACACGCTTGAATACTCCAGGAGTACCGGATTCTTCTGTTGATCCCTTTTCTCCTGTCGTATTCATTTTTCCTAGCCCAACACCATCAAGCGGATTGAAAGCAACTGTATTGGTTTGATAATAATTAATACCGATAAAATCAGGTTTCCCCGCTTTCAGCAGCTCAATATCGCCAGCTTCGATCGTTGGTGCCAAGCCTTGTTCTTTAAGATATTTAAGTGCAGCAATCGGGTACTCCCCAAAGACATAAACATCCAACCAGAGATGCGCATTCAAATCCTCTGCATCCTCTGATGCCAGTACATTTTTCGGATCACTATTAAAGGAATAGTTCGGTCCGTAAGCAAAGCTTGGTCCAATCATTCCGGGGATATTCATGTCGTGGAACTTCTTAATCACCGCAGCATTTGCCAGATTCGCATAATGGTTTGCCTGATACATTCTTTTCGGATCTTGAACAGCTGGTGGATGGCTGGCCATCAAATAGCCGTGAGAAACAAAAATATTTTGTTCGTTCAAGCTGACCCAATACTTGACCTTTCCTTTGAAAGTTTCAAATAGAACCGTCGCATAATTGGTGAAATCTTCAACGATTTTTCTGGATTCCCACCCTTGGTATTCCTCTTGAAGTGCCTGAGGCAAGTCCCAATGGTACAACGTCAATACTGGTTCGATCTCATTTCTCAACAGCTCGTCGACAAGATCGATATAAAATTGAAGACCCGCTTGATTGACTTCGCCCCGACCATTTGGAAAAACTCTAGTCCAAGCCACAGAAAATCGATAAGCTTTCAATCCCTGCTCCTTCATCAGAGCAACATCTTCTTTATAACGATGGTAATGATCGACTGCTGTGTCGCCATTTGTTCCTTTAAAGGTTTTTCCCGGGATTCGAACGAACTCATCCCAGACTGAAACACCTTTCCCATCTTCATTCCAGCCGCCCTCTACTTGATAGGCAGCTGAGGCTGAACCCCATAAAAAATCCTTTGGAAATTGATCCAATTGTTTATGCTCCACTTGCTTGTCCTCCAATTTATTCTGAGATCAGGTCAATGGTCATTTTCGCCGCAGTCAGCTCTACTTCTTTCACTTGATTCTTCTCGTGGAAATACATCTGTGTGTTTCCAGTCAAGCCCTCCGCGTGTATCTGAAGCTGGCTTCCTTGACGTTCGACGATAAAGCTCCCTACAGCTTCTCCATTACTGTTCACAATTTCCTGACGGTGTGTTCCTTCAGATAATTGATAACAGTGAATCGCTGCTGAATCGGCATAATCGTAAACCACACTCATCTGTGTATTATGACCTGTCACTAAAATTGTATTCTCTTTTACCCAGACAGGCAAATGTAAATAGTCATGTGTTTCATTTATCCATTGTCCATTTTCAGAAACTTGGCGGTAATCATTGGTCAACAGCTGTGTCCAATTTCCTTCCGGAAGATAATAGTCCACCTCACCGGTTTCTGTAAATACAGGGGCGACCATCAATGAATCGCCTAAGAAATACTGCTTATCTACATAATAAGCATTTCGATCCTGTGTATACTCCATAAACAATGGCCGCATCATCGGCACACCGCTTTTCGCTGTATAAACAGCCTGCTGATACAGGTACGGCATCAATCGAAGCTTCAATTGCGTGAATGTTTTTGTTACATCAACAGCCTCTTCATCGTACAACCACGGCACACGATATTGGATATTCCCATGGTATCGGCTGTGAGTAGAAAGTAAACCGAACTGTGTCCAGCGCTTGTAGATATCTGCCGAAGCATTTTCTTCGAAGCCGCCAATGTCATGACTCCAGAAGCCGAAGCCCGACAACAGGAAGGATAAGCCGCCCCGCAATGTTTCTGTCATAGAAACATATTCAGAAAGATTATCTCCACCCCAATGAACTGGGAATTTCTGTGAGCCAACTGTTCCGGAACGAGCAAACAAAACGGCTTCATTTTTCCCTTTCTTCTCTTCTAACAGAGAGAAGACGGCTTCATTGTACAAGTAGCTGTAATAGTTATGGGCTTTTTGGGGATCAGAGCCGTCGAAATACACCGCATCTGTTGGAATCCGCTCACCAAAATCTGTTTTAAAGCTGTCTACACCTATGTCTAAAAGATCAGATAGATGACCTTGGTACCATTTCACAGCTTCCGGATTCGTGAAATCAACGATTCCCTGACCTGCTTGCCACATATCCCACTGCCAGACGTTCCCGTCCGCTTGTTTCAAGAAATACCCCTTTTGTTTTGCCTCTTCAAATAAGGGTGATTTCTGACCGATATACGGATTAATCCACACACAAACCTTGATCCCTTTATCATGGATACGCTGAATCATGCCTTTCGGATCTGGGAATAAATCATCATCCCACTTAAAGCTGCACCATTCAAATGCCTTCATCCAGAAGCAGTCAAAATGGAAGACCTCTAGAGGAATATCACGTTCCAGCATGCCGTCGATAAAGCTCATCACAGTTTTTTCACTGTAATCTGTTGTAAACGAAGTAGACAGCCATAAGCCAAATGACCACGCAGGCGGTAAAGAAGGCTTCCCTGTCAGATTCGTATATTTTTCCAGAATCTCTTTTGGTGATGGTCCATAAATAATGATATACTCAAGCGCTTCTCCTTCAACGCTAAACTGCACTCTCGATACATTTTCAGAAGCAACCTCAAAGGAGACTCTTTCAGGATGATTGACAAAAATACCATAACCGTTGCTACTCATATAAAACGGAATATTCTTATACGCCTGCTCACTACCGGTACCGCCATCTTCATTCCAAATATCAACACTTTGGCCGTTTTTGATGAATGGTGTAAAGCGTTCCCCCAAACCATAAATCAGCTCGTCGATGCCTAAAGACAGCTGTTCTCTCATGTAATGAGCACCATCAGCACGAACGATTTCTCCTTGTGCACCCAACTTGGATTCAGTCAGCAGCTTGTCATCGCCTAGAAAACGAAGCCGAAACTTATCATTAAGAATAGCCTCTGCTCGTAAGGCACCTGACTGGATCGATACCCTTTCTGCATTCTTTTCAATCGTTGGAGTATTTTCACTCGTTTCCAACTGAAAATTCGGACCCGGATTATTTTTTTCATGATGAACAATTTTTACAGAAATCATGTCTTCTTGAGGGCTGGTCAATGTGATTGTACTCATCCCCATATTCAGTGTGTCACCGCGCTGCTTAACAGCTTTGTAAGGCGCATATAAAGTGACACTGTCTTTGGTTTCCTGACTGGTAAAAACTTCCTTGGGCGACTGAATCGTATAGCCTTCTTTTGTCATCCAATATCCATCTGTAAATCTCATGTTGACCTCCTATTTTACGGCACCGTCTGAAATGCCTTTGATAATGTACTTTTGTAAGAACACGTAGAGAATAATGATTGGAATGATAGCAATGAATAATGCTGCCAAAGCCAAATGCCATTGCTTGGAGTACTGACCGAAGAAATAGAACATCTTCAGTGGAATCGTGTACATACCTTCTTTATTAATAACCAGAGACGGCAGTAAGTAGTCATTCCAGAACCAGATTGAGTTCAGCACGATCACTGTCACAGTTGTCGGCTTCAGTAAAGGCAGAATAATATGCCAGTAAATTTGAAATCTTGATGCACCATCAATTGTCGCGGCCTCATCAAGCGATTGCGGAATCCCCCGTAATGCACCGAAATAGAGGAAAATAGCCATACTGCTTGCCAAGCCTAAGTACATGATGACCAGCCCCGGACGATTCAGCATATTCGCCTTTCCGAAGGAGGAAACCAATGGAATCATGATCGCCTGAAATGGAATCAGAAGACCAATCGCTATGACAAAATACAAGCGGTCGCTAAGCTTGCTCTTATTTCTTGAAAGAGCGTAAGCAGCCATTGAGGTACAAATCACGATCACAAATAGTGATACTGCTGTAATAAGTACGGAGTTCATCGCACTTTTGAAGAAATCCAGCTTTTCAAATGCAACTGGATAATTCTCCAATGTAAACTGCTCCGGAATGTTCAAGGTATTTTTAAAAATCTCTGATTTTGTTTTGAATGAGTTGATAACAATCAAATAAAACGGATATAGCCAGACCAGCACCAGAAGCAGGCCCACAATCTTGATTCCCAATGCTTTTCTTTTCTTCTGCTTATTCATAGGTCGACCTCCCGTTTTCTGGTAATGCTGATCTGAACCACTGAAATAACCGCAATAATAACTAGGAAAATCACTGCTTTCGCCTGCGCATAGCCCATATTCCGAACTGCAAAGGCCTCATTAACGATATTCATTGCCACCATCTGCGTAGAGTCAAATGGTCCTCCGGCAGTCAAAGCCAGATTCTGATCATAGATTTTAAAAGCATTAGATAATGTCAGAAACAGGCTGACGGTAAATGCAGGTGCCAGCATCGGGAACTTGATTTTCCAAAACGTCTGCCAAGCTGTGGCACCATCGATCTCAGCTGCTTCTATCATTTCATCCGGGATATTGTTGATGAAAGAGATGTAGATGATCATGATATACCCGCTCATCTGCCAAACAAAGAGAATGATCAATCCCCAAAAGCCCGTACCCGTCGTCGAAAGCCAGCCTTTGAAAAACTCGATCCCTGTTGCATCACCGATTGCAGCAAAAGCTTTGATAAAGATAAACTGCCAGATAAACCCAAGAATGATCCCGCCGATCAGATTCGGCATGAAGAAGACCGTTCGGAAAACATTGTTCAGCTTATCTGCCTTCTGAGTGACCAGAAGCGCCAATCCCAGACCAATAATATTTACAAGAATGATAGCTACAACAGAGAACTTCGTCGTAAACCAAATACTGTTTAAAAAGCGCTCATCTTGAAACGCCCGAAGATAATTTTCCAAGCCTAAAAACTGATCGACCTTGATCCCATTCCAGTCGGTCAGCGAATAATAAGCACCTGTGAGCAATGGTATGAATAATACAACTATCATTCCAAGCAAACTAGGTGCTAGAAAAAGCCAAAAACTTTTTGACCGGTTATTCATTGATGTATCCCCCTCTCGATTATCACAATTCCCATTTTTTGACAAAGCAATTGGGAAAGAGCGAGACCTATTTTCCTTTTTCTCGCTCTCTATCATCCAGCTGCCTGCACTTATCCATGAAGCCAACCTTTGTTCTCAACTGTTTCTATCAAAAATTATTTTTAGTATGAAAACTATTTACGATCCTTTTCCCACTCTTCTTTACCGATCTTCATCAGATCATCCCAAGAAATATCACCATTCAGGTATTTCTGGAATTCAGGGTAAAATTGTGTTTGTGAGTACCCATCCGGATATTGATTGTGTACCCAAGGAACGGCTTTTCCATCTGAAACATAGTCAAAGATTGCTTCTGATGTTGAATCCTGTAAGCTCTCTGCTGAGAAGTTCGTATACGCAGGTATAAATTCCATCTCATCCGTGATAACCTTCATCGCTTCTTCATCTGTATACATCCATTCCAGAAAATCCTTACTTGCTTCAACAACCTCTTCATCTTTGTTCTTGTTCACACCCCAGTACCACGGTGCACCGGCAGCAATTTTCCCATCTGTTTCAGATGTTACATAAAGAGGAAGAATACCCAGTTTATTTTCAACAAAATCCGGATCTAAGCTGTTCAATGTTGGAATAATCCAGTTTCCCTGATGAATGATCGCTACTTGATCATTCGCGAAGTCTTCTTCAACAGACGTACTATAGTCAAGAGATAGGATTGGCTGAACGTTGTATTTATTGATCAAATCCGTATACTCTTTAAATTGATCACCATAAGTAAAGTCGATTGTCGGTGCGTCATAGACCTCCTGTAAATTGTTATCAAATTCAGGAGAAGTGAAATGTGAGCTGTACTGACTGACTACCCAAAATTCTTTTGCACTGAAGCCGAATACAGCCTTCATATCCAACTCATCTTTTTTACTGTCCAATGTTTTTACAGCCTTTTCGAAGTCACTGTAAGATGCAATAGCATCGACATCGACTCCAGCCTTTTCAAACAACTCTTTATTGATCAAGAAACCGTACCCTTCAATATTCATTGGCAGCCCGTAGACTTTTCCATCAGAGGTTGCACCATCTAGTGTTCCTTCGATTGCTGTAGAAGCAAGCTTTGTATCACTCAGGTCTGCCAAGCTGTCGCCCCACTTATCCACATCAGCCAGTCCGCCAAGAAGGAAAACACTTGGCTCGTCCCCTGAAGAAAACTTAGATTGCAGTGCTGCATTGGCATCTTGTCCGCCGCCGACAGTTGTTACATTGATCTTGACTCCTTCATGGCTCTCTTCATATTTCTTTGCCAAATCTTCCAACTGATCCTTTGTTTCTACCTTAATATTGAATACATCAACGGTAGTATCCGCACTCGAACCGGAACCACCAGATCCACAAGCACCTAACATCAATCCTGCTGCAGCTAAAACAACTGTTGAAAAAAGCATTCTTCCTCGTTTCATTCTTTTTCTCTCCTTTGCTTATACTAAATAGTCATTGAAACGTGACTTCACATACTCCAAGTGGCTAGACGTCATAACAATTTCATCGTGTTCAAGTGCATAAGCTGTCAATGTTTCCAAGTTCTCTTCACCAGCAACGATCTTACTGCCGATCCCTTCTGTATAAGAGCGATAGCGCTCCTCTTTCAGTTCGTCAAAGAACCGATCTTCCTTCAGCTTTGCAGCCGCTTTCAACCCTCTGGCAAATGTGTCCATTCCAGCAATATGTGCTAATAGTAAATCATCCATTTCAAAAGAAGAACGACGAACCTTCGAGTCAAAATTTATTCCTCCTGGTGCAATACCACCATTCTCAAGAATCTCATACATTGCCAATGCTGTATCGTAAATATTTGTTGGGAACTCATCTGTATCCCAGCCTAAAAGCATGTCGCCCTGATTGGCATCGATCGATCCCAGCGCATCATAACAACGGGCAACATTCAGTTCATGTTCAAATGTGTGGCCTGCCAAGGTCGCATGGTTGGCTTCCAGATTTAATTTAAAATCATTTTCCAGATCGTATTTTTGAATAAACGCCATTGTTGTTGCTGCATCAAAATCATATTGATGTTTTGTCGGTTCTTTTGGCTTCGGCTCGATCAAGAATTGAACCTTATGTCCAATCGATTCTGCGTAAGCAACGGCCATCTTGAATAATCTGGCAATGTTGTCCTGTTCAAACTTCATATCTGTATTCAATAGAGATTCATAGCCTTCACGACCGCCCCAGAATACATAGTTTTCGCCGCCTAATTTTTTACTGATATCCAAGCCTTTTTTGACCTGTGCGGCAGAATAGGCAAACACCTCCGCATTATTAGAAGAGGCAGCTCCATTGACAAAGCGCGGATGTGAAAACATGTTCGCTGTATTCCACAAAAGCTTGATACCTGTCTGATCCATTTTTTCTTTGATCAAATCAGTGATTTCATCGATATTTTTAAAGAATTCCTCTAAAGAGTCACCCTCTGGGGCAATGTCTACATCATGGAAACAAAAATATTCAACATCTAATTTCGTTAAAATTTCAAAAAATGCCTCTACTCTGTTTCTGGCTGTTTCCATCGGTGCTGCTGCTTCCCAATCACGCTGATTCGTCGGTTTTCCGAATGGATCTGAACCATCCTGAGTCATTGTATGCCAATAAGCTATTGCAAAGCGCAAATGCTCTTTCATTGTTTTCCCCATGACCATCTCTGCTGGATCATAATGACGAAAAGCAAACATATTTTTTGTCTCGGGTCCTTCATAGCGAACTTTTTCTACCTGTGGAAAGTAACTCATTATTAGATTCCTCCTATAAATGACTTGATTATAGTTAGTTAGTAAGTTAAACTAACTTACAAGAAGAATATTAATCCATTAAAAAGAAGTTGTCAAGCGCTTTCAAAAATTTTAATATAAACAGAGAGGTGAATCGATATGATTACAAATAAATATAAAATACGCGAACACAATGAAGCACAAGTCTTGAGAGGGATCATTGACCATAAGAATATTTCCAGAGCAGAGCTCTCTTCCCTAACTGGTTTAAACAAAGCTTCTGTCTCTTCCATCACTAAAGGTCTTCTTGATGACGGACTGATTTTTGAAACAGGCATCGGAGCAGCCAGTACACAAGGCGGCAGAAAGCCAATCATGCTTCAATTCAATCCTAAGGCTGCGGTTACCCTATCCTTTGATCTAGGTGTGAATTATTTAAAAGGAACCTTATCCTATCTGAATGGAGAAACAGTCCTTTATGTTGAAAAGAAACGAATCACTGTTTCAGCAGAAACTGCTTTGGATTTATTGGAAGAAACAATTCGAGCCATTCATGAGAAACATCCGGATCTTTGCAACACAATCATTGGAATGACCGTTGGTATCCATGGCGTTGTACATAATCACAAAATCATCTTTACGCCATACTATGATCTGGATACGATCGATCTTTATGCTGAGCTTTCACAACGGTTTGATTTTCCAATTTTCCTGGAAAATGAAGCAAACCTGGCAGCGTTAGGTGAATATACTTTTTCTAAGGATTCAGAAAGTCTTGTTAGCTTAAGCATTCACAGTGGAATCGGCGCAGGAATCGTTGATGCTGGTGTGGTTCAAAAAGGCAAGCATGGAACTGCCGGAGAAATCGGTCATTCTATCCTTTATCCAGCTGGAAAAACTTGTCCATGTGGAAACGATGGCTGTTTAGAGCAATATGCCTCTAATACTGTTTTATATCAAACAGTTGCTGAAAAAAAAGAGTTGGATTTTGTCGACAGCTCGGTCATAGAGACCTTGAAGGACGATCCAGTTGTCCGAGCAGAACTGGAAAACAATGCCTTTCTTCTTAGCGTAGGTATCAACAATATTGCCACCCTTTATGATCCAGAGGTCGTGATCATCAACAGCTCCGTTTATCGTAGAATACCAGCACTTCTGGCAATGATCCAAGAACATCTATCCAGCCGTTTTGCCCAAAACCTTCATGTACAAAGCAGTTCATTAGGCAATGAAGCCACTTTGTACGGAGGTATTGCCTTGTGCTGCCAAAACTTTTTGAATATCCGACAACTGAAGCTCCATTCTATTTATGACTAATATTCAACATGAAAAAGGAGTCCTCTCCAATTGAGAATGGCTCCTTTTTCATTTGTTCGATTTTCTAGAATTCGTCTGAAATCTATGGTGTATCCTGAGTTTTACAGATACATACAGTTTCCTCATTGATTTTTAGAAGCAATAAACGCAGTTAATCCATTGACGAATGTATCATAACCTTCTGGTTGGATTTCTTTCTTGCGAATTCCTTTTCCCCGTTTATCCTCCATGGTTCCATCTTTGTACTGAATAAGCAGTGTCCAATTATAGCCTTCTCCGCCCATCTCATCCAACATGCTTTTATCCCCATAGGAGTAGTACTCCTCCCAGCTTTCTACATGGCTATCTTCTAATAGTTCATATACTTCAGCAATGTCTTCGGCGGATAGATCTATTTCAAAGTCTACATCGCCATATCTATGTTCAAAGCCAGGATTCAACTGCGCGGCACCATTTTGCAAATCTATTGCTAAAACATCCTTGTTCAATAAGTCTTCAATTTCATAGAAATAAATTTTCCCTATATTTTCAGTAGGCTGACTAGTCTCTGAAACAGTCAATGTGTGCTCATACAATTTTTCGAAATCTGAGATAGGATTTTGTATTTCTTTCATCTGAGTTTCTTTTACTGAGCATCCGCTGATGCACAAGATAATCATTATACCTGCTAAAAATATAATCCAGCAGCTTCTTTTTTTCATACTAACCCCTTTGCCTTTCTGTTATCCCGCTTATTTCTTATTCCTGACTTTCTATTATCTCATGAGTCACTTCGTTCTCCAACCTCCGATATTTCCCCGGTGTCATACCAAAGCAGCGAAAAAAAGAACGATTGAGCGCCTTCACTGATTTGAAGCCGCACTGCTCACTGATGTCAATGATTTTTAAGTCTGTTGTCAGCAACAGCTTCTGGGCCGCTTCTACTTGCAGGCTGTTGACATACTCTAAAAAAGTACTTCCTGTCTGTGCCTTGAAAAACCGAGCGAAGTATTGTGCATTATACCCAAAGTGTTCAGCAGTATCCTGCTGACTTAGCGATTCACGATAATTCTCACGAATATAAACAAGGATTTCAAAAAGTATATGGTGTTCTTTTTTGATAAATTCATATTCTTGATTGCTGATCGGAGTCGAGAATTCATGGAGCAGCTGATACATTAAGTCACTAAACAATCCGTTGATCTTCAGATACGAAAATGCATCCTCTGACAGCTGTAACGCCTGCATCTTCGGTATTATTTGCTGAATGAAGCCATAATCCTTCTCCTTGTCTAAAAGGCTATTGCAGCTTATTTCATAATCGAGACAGATACGGCATTCTTCCAGAAATAATCTAGGGATTTGCAAAATATACAGTTCAGAATCGCCAACCTGTATCGTCTCATGCAATGTATATGGATCAATAAACAGACAATCCCCTTCCTTGATCCGGTATGTTTTGCCTTCAATCCAAACATTATTTTCCCCTTTATGACAATAGACAAGCTCTGCACCTTCATGCCAATGTTTCGCAATCACTTGATGAATGTGATTCTTTTTTAGCGTAAACAAATGAATCGGTATCCGCACATCCTTTTCAGGTATTGGGTTGAAATGCTTCAGCTTCATTCCGGCTCTCCTCTCTTTCAAATCATTCCTGTTCTTTCTGCGACCAAGGGTACTCAGCAAGTTCTAATCACCTTGTGAAAACAGTCATTTTTTGACCTAAAAATTTTCTTCTAATTTTAAACTGTACTAAGAAAATCATATTTTATTTTATAAAACGAATATTTCTTTAATTTCTATCAATAAACAAAAAGTCAATTTTTGACCTTATCCAGTCAAAATATGGATAGCTAAGAAAATTCATTATAACGTATAATTTACTTAAAGAACACTTTGTGTTTATCTTTATCAGCAAACAAAATAGCTAGAACAATTAAAACGTATTTTGGAGGAACAAACATGAAAAAATTAGCATTGGGCGTAACAGCTTTAGTAACAGCAGTAACTCTTTCAGCAGCAATCCTTCCAGTAACAACTGCACATGCAGCAATTACGGTAGAATCCTCTGCTTACAAATCGGTTACACTATTTTCCGTTGAAGAACTGGAAACATTCACCGGCGAAACACTTACGAGTGAATCAATCACTTCTTTCTATAACAAGTTGGCTACAGCCAGCACTTGGGAAACAGCTGACTATTCAGCAAAAGAAGCTAAAGCAATTGCACTGGATTTCACGCGCAATCAATCAAAAGCTGACAGCTTACTAAAAAAACTAGTAAAAAACAATGCGCTCTATATGAAAATCGTCGTTTTAAACAAAGCCTCAATTAGCGCTGCCTTTGACATTCAAGGCTACAACGACAGCAATAATCAAACGCCAGAGCCTTCGACTCCTTCTGAGGTTCAAGGAACACTGGAAGAATTAGATATCTCAATTGAATATAAACAAGGAGATGTCGAGCTTTCTTATGAGGTCAAGTCAAACGGAAAAATCAAAGCGGAATATGAAAACGAGCTGACAAATACAGAGATGAGCGGTACTAAGGCTCAGGCTAAGATTGAAAGTCTACTCAAAAAAATTGATTTTCAAAACATGGATAAAAATCAGATCCTTCAAGTCGTTTTAAAAGAATTAAACTTGAAGGATAATTATAAAGAATTTGAATTTGAAGCAGAGTTTACAAACAACACAAAATTAGAATTCAAACAAAAATGAACCATTCAGACTGCTGATTAACAAGAACACTAAAAAAGAGCCCGAGACAGAAGTGTTTAGCTACAAGCACCAGATAGGTACTTTTCAGGAGCTACTTCTGACTCGTCGTTTATTCGGATTTAAGGTATGAAAAAGAGTGGGAACAGATTATTGTCCCACTCTCTTTTTCTGGATTTACGCATCTAATAAGTTTCTAACAGCTTGTAATGAGTATGGCCGCTGCACCAGTCCTTCAACCGGTGCATCCATCTCTCCAAAGAAAAGATGTTCGTCACATTGCAGCAGCATCTCCTGATCCATATCAGTATCCCCCAACCCTTTATAGGTCAACTGACTGCCGAACTCTTGCTTCAACCTATTCACTGCTTGTTCTTTTGATAGGTTTTTCGGTAGGAAATACAGCTTTTTGTGCTGAAAATAGCCAATCCAATCATAAACAGCTAGCGCAGAGTTTACCTCCTGAATGAAGCCCTCATCCCATTTTCTTTCTATAACAAGTACACAATAATAAAGCCCGTCAATATCCTTTAATTTTCGAACACTTTCTTGTGGAAGAATCACATTGAGGATCGCCAAAACAGCCTCTTTATGCTGCAATTCCATCGCCAGATATTCTCTCACTTCTTTATTCCAACGTTCATCAAGCACACCATCACGATAAAGATTGCCGCCATTACTGGTCAACGCAAATGGAATAGGAAGCTTCTGCCAAATCTCCGACAATCGTTCATACTGCTCCATTGAACGTGTGGTCACCGGAATCAAAAGGTTGTCTCTCTGCCAATCAATGAAAAAATCAACCAACTCACTCTCCATGTAACCATGACCGCCATTTCCATAGGTTTCTGCTTTGAAACAATTCTCTTCCTTCAGCTCTGCCGGCAGCGTTCGTTTAGAAAAAAGAATCGTTCCGTCTAGATCCGTAAAAAGTGCTGTCCTCATATTTCTTTCTCTCCAACCTTTTGACGAATCAGTCCGCAACAGGAGTACGGCATCTTCGTATATTCTTCGATTGGTACATGAAGCTCTTTTGCCAGCATCAAGATATGCCTTAAATCATTCGTTTTCTCTGGGTTGATCAACAGCTTTTCAGGTACACGACGCAATAAAACTCTAGTCGTCTCTCCTACACCCGGTTTAATAAAGTGGATACTATCATAGCCAAAATCCTCTTTTATCTGTTCGATTGCAGCCATCCCAGCCCAGCTAGGCACTTCATCAGGATTCCAAACAGCTAATGTCTCCTTGACCTCTCGTGCAATCTGCTCCTTATGCTTATCATAAGCGGACATCACCGTATCAATATAAACATTAGACAAATCCATTGCCTCGAATTCCTTATAATATTTTGCACCATGGACTTCTCCTGGTTTGATGTAGCGATCATTAAGTACTGTTCGGCTGACCAATCCGGAAACAGTAGAGTTCAGACAGGCACTGGGGATCAGAAAATCTTCTCTTGTCCCATACAAGGTTGTGCAATAGCCTGTATCTGCCAATACAGCTAGAGTTGGAGACAACGGATATTTCAAGCGTCTTTCCTTATTGTACTCATCACAGGCTTCTGTCAGTTCTTTCGTGATTGCTCCTTTTCCCGTCCAGCCATCAATAAACTGAATGTCCGCGGATTCAGACTGTTGATAAATATAATCCAATGCAACTTCATCAATCCCTCTGCCTCGAATGATTGAAATAGAATAATGCGGAATATCTACTTGATAGACTTGTTTCAAATATCGTTTGATCAATACACCAATCGGCGTTCCAGCTCTAGCTAAGCTCACCAAAACTAAATCTCTCAAGGTTTCATCAAGATCGTCTTGATGATTCTTCCTTTTCTCCAGTATGATCTGCTCAGCGACAACAGCTGTAGATAGGGCAATCCGTGAAGCAGAATCCTTCAAGGTTTCTTTAAACAAGGCAACATATTCCTCTGTCGGCTGGTATTCCACCGGCAGCATTTCTGAATAATGGACACCGCTTTGAATCAGAACTTCTCTTTCAGGCGTAGCAATTTCATCCACATACCCACTGATATCCTGAAGTAAAAAAATCACATCTTCATCTGAATAACTACCTTTGATAAATGGTTTCATTATTTGATCCCTCCAATCACAGACCGATAGGCTGCTCTAGATGCAAGATCGACAAAATAAATTTCTGCATCTTGAATTGTTTTTAGTGTACGATTCAATTCGGACAAACTCTCTCTATCCGCAATCCGCTCAAACAGCACGAAAATGTCTTGGTAGCCCTTTTCCCTCGGAATCCCATATACATAGTTCGTCACACCCGATTGTTCCGGACTTGGAAATTCTCGTTTGTTGAAAATGGGATAATTCAACTGATTCCTACTCAAAATCGGACTTCTCGTCGTTGTATGAAATAGGACGTTCTCTCCCATCAAACTGGCGATCCGCATTGGCAGATACATAAACTCACCTGTACCAAGAACAAGAGCCGAACCCTCCTGTCGCAGACTTTTCAGCTGAGCACCAATCTGTATTAGCTGCTCTTCTTCATATTGTCTTTCTGCCAAGCCAAAACGGCCAGTTGCTGTCAGATAAGCGGGAATCTCAATTTTTTCTCCGACTTCCACTGGTGCCAAAGAATAAGAAAGTCTCGGCAGCTTCTTTTTAAAGGGCTTTTGCAGCATAAAAGCAGCTGATTCTTTATCTGTTATTAGAGAATCTTCCTTCAATGCTTCAATACGCCCGATTTCTTCCACAGTGCCTTTCAATAATGAGACTTCATTTATCTGAATCCCCAGCTCCTGCTCCAATTCTCTGAACGCCTGCTGATTTTCTCTACTGCGCCAATCCAAAATCGAAACGATCGTAAATTTCTTTTTCTGTGGGAACATTCGAATGATGTCTCGAATAATATTTAAGTTCGTTTTCCCTGTCGTTACTTCATCGTCTACTAAAACCACTTCCGTATCATCCTTAAAGAAATCAGGATCTTCCGCATAAACACGATGTGCCGTCGCATGACTGTGTTCTTCTTCAAAGGAGAGGATCGCCTCTCTATCGATCAGTTCCCTTGTCGTATGAATGTATCTGGCTGGCGAAGCAAAGCTTTCAAAAAATGCCTGTCCTAGCGCAGTTGCTGTTTCACAAAAGCCGATAACTGTTATCGGTCTATCCAGTGTGATCACTGCGTCCTTCATGTGCTCTATATTGAAGTTCTTTCGCATGGTCGGCTCGTTCAAGACTTCTCTGATTTGTTCTTGATACTGCTCGATCTGACCACTATAAACCAATGCTAATGCACGACCAATCAGCAATGAAACAGAAGGATTTACCGGCAAGTGTTTGCCCAATACCGGACTGACGAACAAGAAGCTGCGCTTTTTATTGATCCTTGCTGCCATTTTAAATAGGCTGTCCGGCTCGATACGAAAAGGATTATCCTCGATCGTGATCTTTACTTTCAATCCTTGTGCAACTGGATACTCTTTTACCTCTGTCATTTTTTTTCCTCGCTTAAGTATTCGGCAATCAATAAATCAACAAACTCTTTCTTATCATTGAACACACCATAGATTTCTGCTCGTCGAATGATCTGCTTCGCCCACAAAAGGTGCGGCTTGACCTCATTCATTTTGTTGCCTCCATCACTTTTGAACACACCAATTTGACCATCTGTACTGTCCAAAATATGCTTGGCATCCATGTATTCTTCTTTTGGTACGACTAGCTGGCTGTTGATTGGAACAATATGCGTCGGATGAATACAGGTTTTCCCATTGATACCATTGACCTTATCAAACAGAACCTCCCGTATCAAACCGTCGTTCGCTTCTGTTATCAGCTCTTTTCGGATCAGCTGGCCGTCTTCCCCCAGCTTTGCTTTAAACGGTGTCTCTCTTAATAATGGCTTCAATATTCTTGGACGCTTTCCAAAGAATTCCCAAACGCAGCCGCTGATGACAAAGCGACGATCAATAGAAAAGTAATTGAGGACATCTGTCATGAAATCCCTCATGACAGAAACATCATAGATGGTCGAATCAATGGTTCTTCGCAAGCCAAATAAACCACACATATCTGTTGCTCCCAAACGAATATTGAGGATTCGTTCCTCAAATTTCGGCTGTGTCAGGATATCATAAATCTTGGTCATTTCTTCTTCTCTAGTCCGTTTGATCATCAATGCTCTGGATTCCAAAATAGGCATTGCCCAAAGCCATGTATCATTCTTTTCCGATAACTCGATAACATTTGTTAAATAGTCCACCATATTATGTGTATCTGCCTTCGGTAAAGCAAAACCATCGATAACCTTAGCTAAAGTGCCTAACCGCTCTCCGAAAGCAGCTAAATGCTCAGGTGTTCGAACACGAATAAATAACATTGGCAGCTGATTTCTTTCCACTTCTGAAAGCGAATCGGTATACGCTTGAATCTCTTTCAGCTGACTGATCAGGTTATCTTCAGCCGTTTCTAATGTGACATCCCCTATACTATCTTCTAAACATAAAATATAGGCTGCTGCTGAATAGCGGGCATTGATTACCAATTGTGCAATGTTCTCTCTGGTTGCCGGCATATACAGCGCGGCTCCCAGTGCATTCCCTATCAGTAGACGTTCATCTGATGAGAACCGGTAAATCCCTTCATGCTTTGTTTTGATTGTTTGCGGCAGCTGATGGAAAATCGCTGTCTCTTCCTCTTGTGACAAAAAATTGAAATGTTTCATGTCAAACCTCTTTTCTTCCTTTTAAATTGAACCAACTTCAACTATCTCTAGAAAACTTTGTCATTCTTTTATAGGTGTTCCCCTTATTCATACCTTCATTTGTTTATGTATAAAAAACAGGAGGCGCCGCCTCCTGCTCCTACAATTCTACTCAACCATTCAACATGGAAAATCGACCTGTATATACTATAAAATTACATGTTATTCTTCTTCGCTTCATACTCACTTTGCAGTTCAAGGAGACGTTTTCTTCCAGCTTCTCTTTCCGCCACATTTTCTGCTTCGATTTGTCTTGTTTCTTCCATTCCCTGCATGATCGTGCTCCACGTTTGCTCCATTGTTTCAAGCTTGATACTTGGAGAACCTGACAGCTTCGCAATTTCGATACTGTTTTGAGAAATATTCTGTGCATTTTTCAATAGCATTTCATTGGTTCTGTTATCCAACTCACTCATTGCTTCTGCTGTCATCTTCTGTTGTTTCGCTGCTACAGCCTGAATCAATGCGCTCTTGAACACAGGGATCGTGATGACAAAGGCGGAATTGATTTTACCAATCAGACGAACATTTCCTTTTTGCAGCATATCGATCTGTGGACCAGTTTGGAGTGAAACTTGTTTCGCCATTTCAAGATCGTACACACGCTGTTCGACCATTTCCAAAGCAGCCGTCATTTTACTCAACTCGATACCAGCCATTTGATCGCCATTATTCACTCGTTCTTGTAAAGCTGCGATTTTATTGTTTCTTAAGTCATCCGCGATTACTTCACCAGCTGCGATATATTTCTCTAATTCAAGATAGTAACGAATATTCTCATCAGCTAACTGATTCAGCATCGCTACATTCTGTTTCATTTTCACTTCATATTTCTTGATTTCAGTATAAACAACTTCGATTTCGCCGCCCATTGTCTGGTATTTTGCCATGATTTGACTGACAATATCTTTCCCTTTACCGAAAATTTTATTCAACAGACCCTTTTTCTCTTCCGCAAAATCTTCCGGCTCGAATTTATCCATGATTTTTCCAAGCTTGTCTAACATAACTGTTGATTTCTGTGTTTCTGCCACAGTCATGTTGTTGAGGATTCGTGAAGAAAACTGAGAAATCTGTTCTGCTGGTTCCTTACCGAATTCCAAAATAGAGATTTGATCTCTCAAGTCAACATTTTTACTGATATTGATTACTTCAGGCTCAGATTTCAATTGTTCCTTTTGTAATTCAGCCTGTGATAAACGTTTTTCTACATTTACTACCTGTAATTCCTCTAATCCTGTTTCTGTTTGATTATCCATACTTTTCCAAACTCCTTCTTTTTATTGATAGAAACTGCCTGGTTCTGATTTACCTTTCAGTTTCCTTTCCTTTTGGGTCCGATATCCCCATCTCTACATCGTTCTCACGATAAGAGAGAGCTGCGGTACTCCTTTTCTTTATTGACAGAAACTGACTGGTTCTAATTTACCCCTTCAGTTTCCTTTCCTTTTAGGTCCGATATCCCCATCTCTACATCGTTCTCACGATAAGAGCTGCGGTACTCCTTCTTTTTATTGATAGAAACTGTCTGGTTCTAATTTACCCCTTCAGTTTCCTTTCCTTTTGGGTCCGATATCCCCATCTCTACATCGTTCTCACGATAAGAGCTGCGGTACTCCTTTTCTTTATTGACAGAAACTGTCTGGTTCTAATTTCCCCTTCAGTTTCCTTTCCTTTTAGGTCCGATATCCTCATCTCTACATCGTTCTCACGATAAGAGCTGCGGTACTCCTTCTTTTTATTGATAGAAACTGCCTGGTTCTGATTTACCTTTCAGTTTCCTTTCCTTTTAGGTCCGATATCCCCATCTCTAAACCGTTCTCACGATAAAAGCTGCGGTACTCCTTCTTTTTATTGACAGAAACTATCTGGTTCTAAACCGGATTTCAGTTTCCTTTTAAACCAATATACTGGCAGTCAACTACCTCAAATGATATACTTTTCTATTTCTTGAATTTGTTGAAAAGTGATTTTATGGTACTATTTCCTTTTGCTGCCATTCCACTAGTCTGGAAGGTCTCTTCAAAGTTGACTTCTTCAAGCCAATGACTATCAAACTGACTACTGTCAATGTATAACTCTACATCATTTTGCCCTGTCGGATTATACAAAACAATATCAAATCCCAACTCGTTCAACAGCAGTATAAGTGCTGCATCTGCCCGTGTCATCGTTCCCGTCATGCCATTATTATAAATCATGATTTTAGGAACATCCTGTGCGTAATCATATTGCTGAAGCATCTTCGTTATAAAAGGCGGAACATTCATTGCCTGAGAAAACAGATACAACTGAACATCCTCTTTTGATTCACTTCCATGAGGGAGAAAATGCGCCTTCCTCACATATCTGCTGATAGCACTTGCCAAAGCCAGCTGCATTCCATTTGAGACGGCTCGATGCTGCCACCAGTTAGATTCCATCAGTTTTTCCGGCGAAAGCGTACCATCCCTTTTCAAGGCAAACTGATAATGAAATTGCTGGTTCCCTTTGATCTCCTGCTTGATAGGAAACTCTCGAATAACCTCTACTAATTCAGTACTTCTTCTTACTGCATAGAAATCATCCCAATATTTCTTTCGATCAGCAGATACACCAAGCACCTTGGCAAAAATCACTGGAATTTTAACGACCTCTTTTTCCACTTTGAAATTCGGTCTGACAAATGCTTTCTCTTTGCCAATGATACGTATCTCATCGTAGGTTGTCTGCAACGTCAGACTTTCAGGCAGATATTCCCGCAACTGAAAAGGCTTTAATAACAATGTGCCATCGGAATTCATGATATTACTAAGCTCCATTGCCGCTTTTCGTGCAGTTGTTGATTTTCTCATCGGTTTTTCCGTAGGGAACGGCTCCATATCCATCTCATTTGGATACTCATAAACGGAAAGCGTGATCCCCTTCACATCTTTAAATTCATTGACCTTCTCACTGTTGAAAATCAGTACATCAAAGCCAAGAAGATACAGCAAGATCAGAAAATACTGTTCACTCTTTGTCATATTGCCGTACCAAATAACTCGTGGTACGTCACTTTCCAAATCAGCTTCCTTGAGCCATTGATCGATATAGTTAAATCCCCATTTGATGCAATCTACGATCACTCTGCGGAAGTCCTTATGAAGCAAGTCTCCATGATTCTCTGCAAAAATATTGATCAGATCAATAAATTTTAACGTCAGATAGCGGTAATACTCCGGATGCTCACGCAACGGAAGTAAATTGTTTCCCTGCATGAATGCCACAAAACGGTTTGGCGAAAGCCCTTTTTGCTCATTATGCGCATTAAACAGTTTTTGAATTCCCTGAAATATCTGATTATCGATCTGTTTCTCCAAATTTCCGGCTAGCAGATGAATATTGTAAGCGTCATGATAAACAACATCATAAAGCCACTCACTATAACTGAATTCATCTAACGGAACACCTAAAATAATTCCGGAAATCTGAGGATATGTCAACGTTTCTTCTGTTTTTTGAAACCCTGTTCTCAGTGATATAGGCGTGATAAATTCTGCTTGCCAATCAATCTTGTTCAGATCCTGCGGAATCGGATGTAATTCCAACACACCATTCACTCCATTTCTACTTAAACATTTTATACCTTGTTCCACTGTGAAACACTACAACTTAAGCATGATTTTTTGATATTTTTTCTTCTACCAGTCACGCTGAAAGTCTTCTGTGATATAATCAAAGTATATCCAATCCATACCAACTAATCAACACAAATTATTACCATAAAATGAGGCGATTTAGATTGAGCAATGGGTTGTTTTTCACTATATGACTACCGTTAAATCATTCATTTAACAAAAAATAATCAATGGATGCAGTATGAATAATACCCTTACTGTTTCTTATGTTTGTTTAACAGGCAGCATATACATTTTAATGAAAAAGGAGATACAAACCAATGGCAATTAACTTATCAAAAGGTCAAAAAATCGATTTGACCAAGTCTAATCCGGCATTGAATAATATCACCGTTGGGCTTGGATGGGATGAGGCGTCTCAATCCGGAGGCGGTTTTTTAGGCGGATTATTCAGTGCAAAGCCGGCAGCGATCGATTGTGATGCTTCAGTGATTTTGCTTCAAAATGATCGTTTTGTAGACAAAAAAGATGTGGTTTACTTTGGTCAGTTAAAGAGTACTGACGGAGCAATCGTTCACCAAGGAGATAACCTTACAGGTGCCGGAGATGGCGACGACGAAGTAATCAAGGTACAGCTGAATGGTGTCAATCAGAAATACAACAAGATGGTTTTTGTTGTAAACATTTATCAGGCACATAAACGCAATCAGGATTTCGGCATGATTCGTAATGCATTTATCCGTATCATGGATGATTCTGGAATGGAAATCGCTCGTTATAACTTAACAGACAATTATCAAGGTATGACTGGTTTGGTTGCTGGAGAACTATATCGCCACGGCAATGAATGGAAATTCGCAGCGGTCGGCAGTGGTATGGACGTAGCTAATCTATCAGACATGCTTCAAAGATATAAATAAACTATAAAATTCTGGAGGTTTTTTTATTATGGCAGTTTCATTGGCAAAAGGTCAAAAAGTTGACTTAACAAAAACAAATCCCGGATTGACAAAAGTTCGCGTCGGTTTGGGCTGGGACACAAACAAATATGACGGTCAAAGTGACTTTGACTTAGATGCAGAAGTATTCTTACTTGGCGGAAATGAAAAAGTGACTAGTGATGCTGATTTCATCTTCTACAATCAGCCAACCAGTCAAGATGGCGCTGTGCAGCACATGGGCGACAATCGTACCGGTGAAGGAGAAGGCGATGATGAGTCAATCGAAATCGTACTTGGCAGCGTGAACCCTTCTATTGAAAAAATTCGTTTTACTGTAACTATTGACAGTGCAGAAGAACGCAACCAAAACTTCGGTCAAGTATCCAATGCATTCATCCGAATCGTTAATGCTGATTCAGAAGAAGAATTGATTCGTTATGATTTAGGGGAAGACTTCTCTATTGAAACAGCTATCGTTGTCGGCGAATTATATCGTCATAACGGTGAGTGGAAGTTTACAGCAATCGGCAGCGGCTACCAAGGCGGACTGGCTGCATTAGGCAGAGACTTCGGAGTAAACATTGGATAGTCATCATAGCTAGACGAATAAAACATAATGAAAATTCCAGAAGTTCTCTGATGATTTTTCAAAAAAAAGTAAAGGAGCACGACGACATATGGCAATCAATTTATCAAAAGGTCAAAAAGTCGACCTGACTAAAACAAATCCGGGATTGACAAAAACAATCGTGGGTCTTGGCTGGGATACAAACCAATTTGACAGCGGTGCAGCATTTGACTTAGATGCCTCTGCATTCTTATTAGATGCAAACGGTAAATGCTTGAATGAAAAAAGCTTCATCTTCTATAATAACCTTCAATCCGAAGACGGCTCTGTGATCCATACTGGTGACAACCGTACAGGCGAAGGAGACGGCGACGATGAACAAATCAAAATCGATCTAGCTGCTGTTTCTCCGGCAGTAGAACGTATCGCAATCACTGTAACTATCGATGATGCAACTGCGAGAAACCAAAACTTCGGTCAAGTATCAAACGCCTTTGTTCATATTCTAAATGAAGAAAATGGCGAAGAGATCCTTAATTTTGACCTAGGAGAAGACTTCTCTGTCGAAACAGCTGTAGTATTCTGTGAGTTATATCGTCATAACGGCGAATGGAAATTCAACGCAATCGGCAGCGGTTATCAAGGTGGACTAGCATCATTAGTACAAGCTTACGGCTTGGATGTTCAATAAGAATTGATGGCACGACTAATGGCTGGGAAATAGTCATCCCAGCCATTTAGCTATTCTAAAAGAAGAAGTTGCGATAAAAACAAGAACCTCAAGCACGAGGAAGAAAGTTGACAGTTACCTGACTACTTTCCTCAATAATACAAAGGAGAACTATTTCCCTTTTTCCAAGTATTCTAGGGAAATAGATATCGGACCTACAAAATGAAGAAACTGGACAGTTACCTGCACAGTTTCATCCACAATAAGAAGGAGAGCCTCTACTCTTTTACAAACGAGAACCTAGAAGTAGAGGGCATCGAACCTACAAAATGAAGAAACTGAACAGTTATCTGCGCAGTTTGATCCACAATAACAAGGAGAACCACTTCCCTTTTTCCAAGTATTCTAGGGAATTGGCTATCGGACCACCAAAATGAAGAAACTGGACAGTTACCTGCACAGTTTCATCCACAATAACAAGGAGAACCATTTCCCTTTTTCCAAGTATTCTAGGGAATTGGCTATCGGACCTACAAGATGAAGAAACTGAGCAGTTATCTGTGCAGTTTCATCCACAATAAGAAGGAGACACGAATCAGTGAATAAATCATTTACCGGTTTAACAGCCGAACAGGTTGAGCAGTCCAAAAGAGAACATGGGACCAATGCTCTAACTGAAAAACAATCGGAATCATTTTTTGACAAATTAAAAGGAAACTTTGATGATCCAATCATCAAAATCTTGATCGTCGCACTTGTTCTTAATTTAATTTTTGCATTTCTTGGCTATGCTGAATGGTATGAAGCATTGGGAATCGCCATCGCAGTATTATTAGCGACGCTGATTGGTACATGGAGTGAATACTCTAATGAAAATGCCTTCCAGAAGCTACAGGAAGATGCTTCAAAAATCGTTGTCAAAGTCTATCGAGACGGACACGTTGTCGAAATCAAAATCGATGATATCGTTCAAGGAGATGAAATCATTCTGCAAACAGGGGATAAAATTCCTGCAGACGGTATTCTATTAGATGGTATTTTAAAAGTCGATCAAGCTTCTCTGAATGGAGAATCTGATGAGGCAACAAAAACACCTCTTCCTAAGGGTGGTACCTATGAAGACGGCGATACATTCGATGAGCACGCATTGTTCAGAGGCGCAGTAATCACCTCCGGCGAAGCAGTGATGAAGGTAACGAAAGTCGGAGATGCTTCATTCTTCGGACAAATGGCTTCTGAGCTTTCTATCGAAGATCGTGAATCTCCATTGAAGCTGAAGCTGGCTGGTCTGGCTGACATGATTTCAAAAGCCGGTTATACTGGCGGTGTTTTGATTTTCGTTGCATTTATGGTCAATCGTATCTTAGTACAAAACAACTTTGACGGCGCACTGATTTCTGAATATTTCTCAAATCTTGGGGTAGTCGGAAATGACGTTGTAGAAGCCTTTATCCTTGCAGTTATTATTATCGTTGTTGCGGTACCGGAAGGTCTGCCAATGATGATTGCTATGGTTCTTTCTCAGAACATGAAAAAGATGCTGCGCAGCAATATCCTTGTTCGTAAACTGGAAGGGATCGAAACAAGCGGAAGCTTGAACATGCTGTTCTCTGATAAAACAGGAACAATCACAAAAGGTAAATTAGATGTTGTTTCTTATATCAATGGTGCAAATGATAGCTTTGATACACTTGGCGATGTTCCTGGAAAACTTCAGAAACTCATTGGTACTGCTATCGTAAACAATACAAATGCTGTGATTTCTGAAGATAGTAACGGAAACGTTCTAATCATCGGGGGGAACCCAACAGAAAAAGCAGTCCTTGCTTTTGCAGAGAAAAATGAAAACTTGCATGGAACACTGGAACACGTTTCTGTAATTCCTTTCTCTTCTGCTAGAAAATTTTCAGCAACCCAGGTTGCCGGTGAGTGGAACACGACTCTTATCAAGGGCGCACCGGAAAAGATTTTACCGAACTGTTCAACTTATTATGATGCAGATGGTAACAAACAACCATTCACAAAGCTTACTGAGCTTGATAATGAAATCAACGAACTGGCAACAAGATCGATCCGTGTATTGATCCTCGCTACAACGGATGAAACAGTAACAGAAGAAACACTTCCTTCTGACTATACATTGATTGGTATCCTAGCAATTCGCGATGATGTTCGTCCTGAAGCGATCGAAGCAATAGAAGAAGTACATCAAGCGGGTGTACAGGTTGTAATGATCACTGGTGACCGTAAAGAAACTGCGATTGCCATTGCAAAAGACGCGAAGATTTTGACAGCTTCCGACGATGTTGTCCTTACTTCTCAGGAACTGAATGAAATGCCGGATGAAGAAGTGAAATCGATCCTTCCAAACATCCGTGTTATTGCTCGTGCTTTACCGACAGATAAATCACGTTTGGTTCGTCTGTCACAGGAAATCGGCTTAGTTGTTGGTATGACTGGTGATGGTGTTAATGATAGTCCAGCCCTGAAACGTGCCGATGTTGGGTTTGCCATGGGTAGCGGAACCGAAGTTGCAAAAGAAGCTGGGGATATCGTTATTCTGGATGATAACTTCAAATCTATTGCACAATCTATTCTGTTTGGTCGTACGATCTACCGCTCAATTCAGAAGTTTATCGTCTTCCAGCTGACATTGAATGTTGGTGCGTTACTGATCAGCTTCATCGCACCATTTGTTGGTATCGATCATCCATTGACAATCACTCAAATGCTTTGGGTAAACTTGGTAATGGATACACTGGCTGCGTTAGCCTTTGGTGCTGAGCCAACCTTGAAACGTTATATGAAAGAAAAACCTAAACGTCGTGACGAAAGTATCGTGACACGTCCAATGTTCTCTGCGTTTCTCTTTGAAGGGATCGTGATCACAGCAATCGGTTTGTGGATGCTGAAAGGAACATTCCTTTCTCAATACTTCACTAGCGGAACCGGCGACATCGCTCTTTACACAGGATTCTTCTCATTCTTTATCCTGTATGCTGTATTCAATGGTTTCAACGTGAGAACAGAGAAACTGAACATCTTTGACAACCTGAATAGAAACAAAATGTTCATTCGCATCATGGGTCTGATCATCGTCGTTCAAATCCTGATGACCTTTGTTGGTGGAGCAATCCTACGGACCACACCATTGAACGTTACCGAGTGGGCAATCGTTCTTGGCTTGTCTGTCGCTGCAATTCCAATTGATATGCTGAGAAAAGTTGTTTCAAAAGCATTGAATAAATAAGAGATACGAAAAAAGTCGAAGTAGAGCTTACGCTCTTGCTTCGACTTTTTTATTTCAGCTATTCAATGGATCAAAAGAAAAATCTGCCAGAAAGCTGGCTGCCCAAGTCGTATCATTTTTCAGATACTCTTTACCAAAATCAACAATCAAGCCATGAAATTCTTTTGCCTCTGCGGTACTAAAATCTTCCGGCAAATACACACGATGCTTCAATTTCTTATACCCTTCAATGCCTTCGACACCTAAGCGTGTGAATAATCGCTGTGCGTAGCGGTCTGCAATAAATTCAACACCATCAAATATATAGACAAGCAGGACATCTGCTGTCTCTTCACCGATGCCTCGCAAGCTCAATAGCTGTTTTCGAAGATTCGTACCATAATGATCTTCAATTACAGCCAAATCAAATGTAAAATCCTGCAGCCAGAAAAATATTTCTTGAATCGCTTTTCCTTTATTTATATAAAAACCACTAGGACGTATCAAGTCCTGAAGCTCCTCCAACGGAAGCGCTGCAACCTTTTCCGGATGAAACTGCGTTTTTTCTCTCAAATTATGCAGGGAATATTCCACATTCGCCCAATTCGTATTTTGAACAAGTATGGAGCCAATAATAATCTCCCATTCTGATTCTGCCGGCCACCAGATTCTTTCCGGCATATTCCTCTTTAATTGTTCATACACTTCTACAACCGGTATCATACACCAGCCTCCCTCCATCATTCCATGTGATATGAATCTCTTACCAACCCAATGACACAAAAAGTCTGTTACATCTAAAACTTATAAGAAAGCACATCCACTTAGCCCTGTTCATTTATCAGTATAGCAAAAATTTGCAGCAGTCTTCAATTTTAACTTCGTCTACATGTTGAAGAAATTCAAATAGGACAGACTAAAGCAGCTCTGACGCAATCCTATAAATATGCTATAATACTATAACTATTCTCACGAATGAAGAGAAGCAAATGATTCAGGAGGTTTGACCGTTGAACAGAAAAGATCTGGAAACACTTCAAAAGCATTTCAGCGATGATAAAAAGTTTTTTAAAGATGGTTATTATCGTTTAAGAGATATCGGCAGTATGCACTATGAACTGGCCTTTCTGGAAGCTGGGCCGTGTGGAGATACAACCGTTCATCCACAAATTACGATTGATGCTGCAGAGAATGTTATCGTCCCTATCAAACTCCTTGATATGGCAACATCTCCAACACTGCGTCTTACCCAAGAGGAACATACCGATGAGTTGAATGAAGCGCTTGAGGGTTTGGTACAACGCTTCTATAGCGTAATAGAATAATGAAAAAGCAGCAAAGGCAGCTTACATGGAGGAAGATAGATGGACTAAAGACATCTTATCTCTTCAAAAGCACCTTTGCTGTTTCTTTTTCTTTTAAACCAAGCGGTCAGGCATCATTCCCTGTAGAAATCCCCAAACGCCGTTTTGAATGATCAGCTCATCTCGATTTTCAAAAGGAAGCGTAGTTCGAATCGTTGCTTCTTTTCCTTCAAGAACCTTTTTCGTCCAGTGAGGATCGATCAGCAATGCCCGACCAACTGCAACAAGCTCAGCATTTTCCAATACTTCTCCTGCCTGTTTCCCAGTCCGAACATCCCCAACACCAATCAACGGAAGGCGACCAGCTATTTTCTCGTGGACATAGGCAAGCATTGATTTTTCTTGAAATTCCTTAGATACTGAAATTCTTTGGTAGTCATTCAATGAAATATGCAGATAATCCAGAGGCTTATTTGCAAGCAGATCTACTAGATACATCGTATCTGCCATTTTAATTCCTGGCTCTTCATATTCCTCCGGAGAAAAGCGATAACCCACAATAAACTCTTTTTCAGCAAATTCATCTACTGCTGAAGTCACACGATCGACAAGCAAATCAATAAAATGTGCCCGCTTTTCCACAGAACCGCCCCATTGATCGGAACGTCTATTAGAATGTGGTGAAAAGAATTGCTGAATCAGGTACGTATTGGCTCCGTGCAGCTCTACTCCATCAAAACCGGCTTTGATAGCCCGAATTGCTGCTTGACGATAATCTTCGATCAATAACGGGATCTCTGCCTCCATCAATTCTCTTGGTGTCTCTGCTCCTTCTCGCTCAGCCGCAACTGCACTTGGTGCTACTGGCTGCTCCCCACGAAGAATTTTAGAATTTGTCATTCTACCGCCATGAAAAATCTGCAGGATTGCTTTTGTTCCATCTCGTTTGATAGTCGAAGCTAACCGGCTTAGGCTGGGAATCATTTCGTCTGAAGCAACACTTAGCTCCCCTTCCCAGCCTTTTCCTACCTCTTGAACATTCGCAGCAGCTGTAATCACTGCGCCAACTTCGCCGGTTCTTAAGCTGTAATAATTTAGCTCATCTTGCGTCACGATACCGTCGTAAAAACTCATCTTCGTTGTCATCGGTGCCATAACAATTGGATTTTTCAGCTTCAATCCTCTTTTAAATGTAATTGTTTCATTCAGTTTATTCATATGTCGCTGTCCCCCTGTATTAGTCAATTGTATTTAAGGCTTTTTTGATTGGCGTTTCCCCATCATGCATAGGAATAACCTTTTTGATTGTTTTTGGTGCTGTTACAATTTGTGCCAGCGTTTCTGCTACATTGGCAATTGAATTTTCACCCGCTTCGCCTGAACCAATCGTGATTTTCCCTGTTCCTTCTGACTCCTTCAATATACCAGGCTGTAGAATTGTATAATCAAGCTTTGTATTATTGATCAACCAAGAATCCGCATAATGCTTAGCAATCGTATAATCGAGAAGACTAGCCATCGAACGATCCTGCCAACGTTCCGGCTCTAAAGAAAATACCGAACTCAATTGAATATAACGCTTGATCCCTTTTTGTTCAGCAGCCTGTATCAGCTTGACTGCACCATTTAAATCTGTTTGCAGTAAATCTTTTCCTCTGGAACCAGCAACAAATATCACCACATCGGCATCTGCTAAGCTCTCAGCCAGTGTTTCTACTGAAGCATGAAGGTCTGTAAATACAGCTTTTACATTTTCTGACTCATTGATTTGATCTACTTTTCTCGCTCCCGCATAAACAAAATGACCTTGCTCCTGTAAAACAGCAACAAGTTTTTGTCCAACTCTGCCAGTTGCTCCTGCAACAAATATCTTCATTCCTTGACCCCCTTAATATGTATGCACATGCATATATTATCGTATAAATTAGACTTTTACAAATCATTTGACTTCTATCAGCTTGATTTATAAAAACCTGCTAACAACATATGCTCTTTAAATGCCTGCTTCAACACCGTATCCACCACATCTTCTGCTTTTTCAACCTTTTCCAGACCTTTATCAGTAATACTAACGTAGATTCCACGCTTATCATCTGTACAGATATGACGATTGATTACTCCACAGCGTTTGTCCTCCATCCGACTGATCAAGCGAGACAAGGCACTTTGACTCAAGCCCACTTTTTCCTGAAGGTGCTGCAGCCTCATTTTTTTTGATTCCTCAATGGAAAGAAAATATAGAACATAAAACTCATTTAATGCCAGACTTGCTTCCTCCTTCAGCTGTACTTCCAGTTCATTATCAACAACAGCTATCAATTGAGATATAGCCAACCAATCAGCTAATCTTGTGTTTTGTACATTCTTCATCTTTTTCACCTCTTCTCACTTATAAACGCATAGTCTAAAAAAACAGTAGTTTCTAAAATAATAGCTAAGAATATCCTTTTCGTCAATCTCTTGAGATTATCTATGTTGATTCATAAGTATAACTCAACCACCCTGTGCACAGGATAGAATTGAAACGCTTCAACAATGTTTATCCTTTATAAGATGTTTTATTTAAAATTTGATTCAATGATAAGAGTACCTCTAAAAACACTTGAAGTCATTCAGCGATATCTATAGAATGAAAGAGACACTCTTCAATAGAGGTCAGTAGTATTCTTAACGCCTCAGCGTATAAAGATATTGGATAGCAACTCTAGAAATAAACTGTCTGCCAAAATAGTTTGGTATGGTAGGTAGTATCTATTAGAAACTAGGAGGAGATCATATGCTAACATCAGCCCAAGAAAAATTAAATCAGCTGATCGATGAAATGGAAAAAGTCATCCTCGGAAAACGCGATGTGCTTCAACTAACTGTTACTGCTTTTTTAGCAGGAGGACATGTACTTTTTGAAGATATTCCCGGAGTTGGTAAAACAATGATGGTCAAAACATTGGCAAAAGCCGTTCACGGCACCTTCAGTCGTGTACAATTCACACCAGATTTATTACCCAGTGATATTCTAGGGATTTCTGTTTATAATACTGCATCACAAACTTTTGAATTCCATTCAGGACCGGTTTTTACAACCATACTGCTTGCAGATGAGATCAATCGAACAACACCACGGACACAGGCTGCTTTACTGGAAGCGATGTCTGAAAATCATGTAACGATCGACAATCACACCTATCCATTGGACGAACACTTTTTTGTTCTGGCGACCCAGAATCCAATAGAATATGAAGGAACCTATCCATTGCCGGAAGCACAGCTGGATCGCTTTCTTTTCCGTTTACACATTGGTTATCCTGAATTTTCAGACGAACTGGATTTACTTTTGAACAACCAGCAAAACAAGCTGGCGTCTGTCCGCCAGTTATTGACTTCACAGGAGCTTACAGAAATGAAGCGCTTGGTAAATGAGATTTATGTTGATCCTCAGATTGCTCGTTATGCCTTACAGCTAGTTCACGCTACTCGAAATCATGCCGGTGTTGCTTTAGGCGTCAGCCCTCGTGGAGCTGTTTCCTTTTTACAGGCTGCGAAAGCCTATGCCTTTGTTAACGGACGAACCTTTGTTACACCTGACGATCTACAACAAATCCTTCCTGCAACATTCGGGCATCGCCTATTATTGAAAAATAGAAATTCTTCTGCTGAATCCGTTCAGGGAATACTGGAACAGATCATCAAACGAGTACCGGTCCCAGTTAGGAGATGAGTATGAAAAATAATTTACTGAGAAACATCTTGCGAATGATTCCAGTTCTGCTTTTTTATCTTGCTCTCTTCTTTTATGCTGTCGTTTTCAATAATTCAAGTGGTTGGGCGCTATTTTTTTTCCTTACCTTTTTATTGGCTGCAAACTTCATCAGTCTGATTCCTTCACATAAAAAGCTCCGATTGGCAATGATTGAAAGTAGTACTTATCTTGTCAATCAGAGCAGTCAGCTGGCTGTGGAAATATATACGGACCGCCCACTGTTATTACCATTATATGGAGTGACAGTCACGCAGTCGACCTCCGTAGAAAAAGAAAACTATTTTTTCTTAGCGTATACAGGAAATAGAAAAGTGTTGACCTTTCATTGGGTACCGACAAAAAGAGGTTTTTTTTCAGAGCTGCCTGTGTCCATTCACAGCACTGATTTCTTGAAACTGATATCTAAGCAATCCGTTCAACTATTGACAGGTCCATTTCCAGTCCTGCCGAAAGTAAATAATGACTTAGCAGAAAAATTACTGCAAGCTGTTTTGACTGTCCAGCCAAATTTTTATGTCCCATTTGGCAATCGGACCTTTATGATCCGTGATTTTCGAGAGCACCAGGTAGGCGATCCATTACGAATGATCGACTGGAAGCAATCCAGCAAAAGAAGCGAACTGATCGTAAAGGAATATGAGCAGGAACAAGAACAGGAAACCTGTATTCTATTCTACGGACAGGCTCATACGTATTTTGAAGAGCTGTTGTCCATTTATTATTCTGTAACACGGCACTTGAATGGACGGATGACCTACAGAACAAAACTGCTGGCTGACTATTCTTCAGACACGCCGGAAGAATACGTACTTGCTGCACTCCAGCCGTTCTCTGAAGAGCCGGAAATCCCGTTCTCTACCAATAAAAAACTACTCATTTTTGCACCGGAGCAAACCGAAAAGCTCCAAGAGCAATTGCAGCTGCTGGCACGAACCAATGAGATTCTGCTTGTTACAACCAATGCTGGTCGTCTTTGCCTTCATTACAAGGACCAAGTTATCTACATCGACACAATGGAGGTGGGACAATGAGGGATCGAGTGAAAAAAAACTGGCTCTTCGCTATCTTGGCCTTCTTTATCCTGACTATCGCCAGTCCGCCATTTCTCGAGGTTTATCAACTTGGAAACAGTCCTCTGTTTATTGGAATGCTGGCTGTTATCTGCTTGATCACACTATTGTTCAAAGATTTTCTGATCACATTTCCACTTTATCTGATCAGCTATATTATTTTGCTGTACAACTATTTTCCTCTAGGACATTCTTTTAGCCTTGAATGGTTCACAGCACTTGTTGACGAGGTTACGCTTTCCTACAATCAGATTCTATCCGGCGAGCTAAGTTATATGCCTCAGACGATTGCCTTAGTCATCATTCTCTTCTTCCTGATTGCCTTGGCAGTCTTGATGATCCACTATGAGCGACCATGGCTGAGCTATTTGCTGATTGTTGGCTACCAGCTGTTATTAGTGGCATTCAATCAGCTGGAATTGAGCGGCTCATTACTTTTGATCACTTGTACAGCATTGCTTTTTCATCAATTGAAAAAGCTGCCGGACACGATAAGCCGTTCTCGAAGAAGCCAGTCTTTTGTCTTGAGCATGATGGTGTTTGCACTTTTGGCGGGAGCAGCTTATTCTTTTCAGCAGCTGTTCCCACAAGCCCGGAGCTTCTTATTCATACAAACTGATTCAATTCGTGATTACTTCAATCAGCTGGGGCTTTATCAGCACATTGCTCAATATGGGCAATCAGGTCTTTCCAAAAGCGGCTTTAGCGAAGATGATCAGCAATTAGGCGGACCCTTGTTGGATGATGCTGCTGTCGTATTCACTGCCTACCAGCAAGACCCACACTATTGGCGGATCGAAACCAAAGATACTTATACTGGAAAGGGTTGGGAAAACTCTAACAGTTCACTTCATTTTATCGGGAATCAAGACACCCTGATACTTGAGGATGTTGGATATTCCGGACCGCTCGGACCTGAAGCAGTAATCAGGCTGGCATTCACTGACGCTGTCAGCTATCTCCCTCAGCCTTACGGCAGAGTACAGCTCCCCCTTAATGGAATCGGCGGTGCCGAAGAGATCAGTGAGAAAAATCGAATCAATTTAAAAGAAGCACCTAAAGAATTCCAGCTTTACTGGCAGGAGCTGGCTTACGAAGAAGACGATTTGCAGAATGTTTTATTGTCGGATTACAGCTTTTACTCAGATGATTGGCAGATAGCTGCAGAAAGCGGTGTGACCTCTCAATACTTCGAGTTGCCAACGAGTGTATCTGATCGTACCATCACACTGGCGAACGAACTGACACACAACGAAACAAGTCTATACGGAAAAGTAAAGGCTGTAGAACAGTATTTGAAAACCAATGAAGAGTTTCGCTATTCGAAGACTGATACTACGTATCCAGCGAGTGATCAGGATTATGTCGAGCATTTCCTGTTCGACTCAAAGGTCGGCTATTGTGATAATTTTTCTACTGCGATGGTTGTCTTGCTTCGTGCGCAGGGAATCCCCAGTCGTTGGGCGAAGGGGTTTGCGCCGGGAGAGGTAACTGGTGAACAGGATGGACTTCTGGAATACACCATCAGGAACAGCCACGCCCATTCATGGCCTGAAGTTTATTTTGAAGGCTATGGCTGGATTCCTTTTGAACCAACACCAAGCTTTGATAATCCAGACACACCTGCAGAACCAGCCGTAGAAAGCGTCGATTCTTCTGAAACGCTAGAATCAAGCACTATCGCTTCAAGCAATGAAGTAAACGATTCAAGTAGTTCAGCCAATACAAGTGAAAGTAGTTCAGTAGAAAAGACAGAGAGCAGTTCTACTGAATGGCGCTCTTTATTAAAATGGAGCAGCAGCTTCATTGGAATCCTACTCGCTGTTATTGGTGCTCTTTTCTTGAGAAAAAATTACTTCTTGCTTCGTTATCGACTTTATCGACGAATCAAACCAAATGATTTCAACAACACTTATTTATTGATTCTAAGGCAAGCAGAGAAGCAATATACCAGAGCTGCGAACGAGCCTCTAGCACGTTATGCACAGCATTTTGAAGATGACAATCCTCGATTTGATGGGAGCTTCATTGCACTTACGAAAATATATGAAGAATCACTTTATGGAAAACAGCAGATGGATCGCCGCAAATGGCGTCCGCTGCTTGATCAGACAGCTGAAATCTTAGCTGTCCGTCCTAAAAAAAATTAGCCATTTATCGATTAAAAAAATCTCGTTAGAGGAGGTCCTCCAACGAGATTTTTTAGATTATCTATGCTTTCTTTAGAACGGTATAGAAGCGATCCAGATCGAACGCCAGCTTCTGAAATTGTACAAAGCGACCTTCTCGTATATATTCTTTCCCATTGATAAACAACAATAAGGTAGGTGCTGAAAAGACTTGGTAAGCAGCTGTCACCTGCGGAATTTCTGCACCATCTACTTCTCCCAATACAATATCCGGATAGCTTTTTAGCAATTCTTTAAGCTTTGGCAGAACAGAATGACAGACCGAGCAATCAGGTTGCGATATGTATACAAATGCAAATTCATGCGTGTGGATAAATGCATCGATTTCTTCTATCTGATGTAATTTGACCATTGACTCAGCTCCCTTCTCCCAATTCCCCATTACTATAGCACAATCAGGTGGAAAAAGGCGATCTAGTTGCCTGACTGACTAAAAGCTCGCCTTGAGATATCAAAAGTTACAACTATCGCTCGCAGATAGTTGTGTCCTTTTCCTATCTATGTTACGTTTTCAGATAAGAAGAATCACAATACAAGTTACAGCCCAATCATCCCTTTAAATTATTATTGTTGACCTTCACACAGTGTGAAGGTTTATGATAAGGATGTCATTCGAATGATAAAAATAATATCGGAGTGAAACGATGTATAGAATTGGTCGATTTTCAAAGTTAGTGAATGTCTCCACTCGAATGTTGAGATATTATGATGAGCATGGGATCTTCAGTCCCTCTCATGTTGATCCGGATACTGGATACCGCATGTACAGTCCCCATCAAATCCCAGATCTGAACCAAATTATATTGCTGCGGGATTCAGGCTTCAAAGTAGAAGAAATCACTGATGCCTTAACCCGTATCAACGATGCTGAATTTCTGGAATCGCTTTTGAAGAAAAAAATGGAGCAATCTCTTACAGCTATTGAAAATGAACAGCAGAAAATCAAACAAATCAAAGAACAATTAAAGCTATTGAAGGAGGAACAACAAATGATCAAAGGAACAGAAATCGATTTTGTCGTAAAAAACAGCTTGAAGGCATTGGAACTGTATAAGGAGATATTTGAAATTGAGGTCGTAGAAGCAACTAATTATCCTGAAGGAAGCAACGAGGCTGTGTTTACTCTTTACAACACCAGATTCCACATGCTGGATGCAAATCCCGATTACGGACTCAAAGCACCTGATAAGGAGCACCCTAATACGATCTGGTTCAACATATCAGTGGAAGATATTGAAAAGACCTATCAAACCGCTCTTGAAAATGGCTGTACTGAAATTCAACCAATCACGGAAATGATGGACGGAGCCGTTCGCAACGCCCTGTTTGTCGATCCTTACGGGTATATGTGGATGCTGCATCAAATTTACGAGAATCTGAGCTTTGAAGAAAGAATTGCCATTCTTGAAGAAGACATGCACACATCTTAACATTTATTGCCTATTAAGAGCTAAAAGAGTGTAAAAACACCAGTGAAGGAATTGTAAGCAATCCTTTCACTGGTGTTTATTTATCCGTCAAATCGATTGATTGACTTCAAGCAATTCTTTTATTTCGCACGTTTCAGGTAAGTACCTTCTTGTGTGTTGATTTCAAGTTTTTCGCCGCTTTCGATGAAGTCAGGAACGTTTACAACTAATCCTGTTTCCATTGTTGCAGGCTTACCAGAACCAGTCACTGTGGCACCCTTGATAGAAGGCTGTGTTTCAGCAACAGTTAAGATCACTGTAGTCGGCAGCGTGATACCAATCACTTCTGAACCGTAAAACTGGATCTTCACTTCCATATTTTCCAAAAGGTACTTCAGCTCTTCTTCGATCGTATCTGTTGGGATTTCATATTGTTCATATGTTTCCATATCCATAAAAATTGCTACATCGTCTTGGCTGTAAAGGTATTGTGCCGGCTTTGTATCGATATGCGCCTTTTTTACTTTATCATCCGGACGCATTGTTGTTTCAGTCGTTGAGCCTGTACGCACGTCTTTCAGCTTCATACGCATAACTGTATTTCCTTTACCAGGTTTGTGGTGGCTGGCTTCTAATACTTTGATCAACTTACCGTCTTGTTCGAATGTCATACCTGATTTAAGATCACTGATTGCAATCATTGTCTAAATTCCTCTTTTCTAAAAAAATAATCTCCACTCATTGTAGCAAATTACAGACTGATACGCTAGAGAATATACAAATATATGCATTCCTGTTAAAAAAATGGGGTAATAATTTGTATTTCTCGTTTATATTAAAGGAAAAATTCGCTTTTTACACATAGAACTGCTTATTGAATGTACATCTGAATCCTACAATGGTCTTGACGTCCTATTTCTACTTCGCTCTTTTTGAGCAGCTTTGACCTTCTCCAACAAGCTATCGCCAGGGGCTTCATCGATCCAAGAAAATTTGCTGCGGTAATAATACAAACAGGTCACCAACGGCAGATCAACAGAAAAAAATCTCTTTATCAAAGGGCCATCTGCTCCTTCTACCTCCAACTCAGCATTTCCTTTAGCATCAAAGGTAATGTAGCCTAACGTCTCTCCCTCGCCTAAAATCAGCCAAACCGTGTTATTCATCCTCGGAATATACTCAACCAGCTGTTTTAATAATTGGGAAACCGTCATATCCTGAGGAAATTCCCTTGTCACTCGATGATCTGTTGCATCGTCGCCCATGCAGACACTATCTCGATCAAGTCGGACAGAGAATCGACTATTTTTTGAAATAATCGTCTGTTCATTTCTCTTTTTGAACCATTTCAGCATTTACAGAGTGCTCCTTTTTATGCAGCTGATTTCTCGTAACAGCAAGTGAACAAGTTCAGCTACTACATTTCTTTATTTATTCAATTCCCTTAACGCCAAGGCGAAATTCCCAACTGTTGCACTTCCATTTTCAGGAATCGCCGGATTAACAATATAATCCTCTAGCGGTGGAACCTCAACATACCCATTATTCAGTTCTGTAAAGATTGAGCGAACCTTGCTCATTAAGTGCTCCTGCTGCATCACACCACCACCGAAAATAATTTTTTCAGGGGCAAAATTTAATCTTGTATTCAGCGCCAGTTGTGCAATGTAATAGGCTTCTATGTCCCAGACATCGTGCTCCTCTGTCACCGTTTCCCCACGTAGACCTGTTCTCGCTTGAAGGCTGGGACCAGAGGCCGCTCCTTCCAGACAATCTGCACCATGATAAGGACAGACTCCTTCAAAATCAATATCATCAGGATGGCGCTTCACAAAGGTATGTCCCATTTCTAAATGAGTCAAGCCGCCGATAAACTCGCCATTTTGAATCACACCACCACCGATACCTGTCCCAACAGTAAAGTAGACACAGGAATTTGCATCTTTCGCTGCACCCATCGTGTATTCACCAAAAGCGCTGGCATTTACATCTGTTGTTAAATAAATCGGAAGATCAAAATACTTTTTCAATGCAGATAATATATCGAACCCACGCCATTCCAGCTTAGGAGTTGCAAGGATTTTTCCATAGTTTTCTGAATGCGGATCGATGTCCACCGGTCCAAAGGAGCCAATCGCTATTGCGGAAATATCGTATGCTGAGAAGAAATCAATCACTTTTTTCATCGTTTCCTCCGGATCTCCTGTGGGGAAAGACGTTTGTTCCTGAACCTTGAAATCCATGTCTCCAACGGCACAGACAAACTTGGTTCCTCCTGCTTCAATACTGCCTAGTAATATACTGCTCATTTCTTCATCCTCCGATTCTATCAGTTCTTAAAAGACTATACATTTATTTTAAGCTAAAAAAGTGATACTGTCTCGTGTTTTTTATATTTCGAATTTGAAAAAGTGCAGAAATTGGTTTTTCGTACTATACTTATGATAAGAAACAAAAAAGAACGGAGTGAACAACATGTCAGTCTATGATTTTGAAGCAACACTGGAAAACGGTGAAACCTACTCTTTAGATAAATACAAAGGTCAAGTAATGGTCATTGTCAACACAGCAACAAAATGCGGCCTTGCCCCACAGTTTGAGCAGTTGGAGCAATTGTATGAAGAGTATAAAGATAGAGGCTTGATCATTCTCGGCTTTCCTTCCAATCAGTTCAAGCAAGAAGTCAGCAGCAGCGAGGAAGCAGCAGAATCCTGCCGTATGACTTACGGAGTTTCTTTCCCTATGCATCAGATTTGTCATGTCAACGGAGCTGAAACCTTGCCGTTATTCAAGTATTTAAAGGATCAGACCAAAGGCGCACTAGGCAGCTCGATCAAGTGGAACTTCACAAAATTTCTAATCGACAAGGACGGTGAGGTAGCAAATCGCTACGCACCGCAAACCAATCCTCTGAAGATGGAAGAAGATATTGAAACGTTGATCAAAGAGTAATGGCACAGTCAAATGAAAAGTAAAAAAACAGTTTATCGTCATCAATTTTATTTGACGATAAACTGTTTTTCTATCCCTTTCTCTGTGTTTCTTTGCTATAATCATCCATAATAAGAAATTGGGGGGATTTCGCTTGAAGATACGACTGGCATTACTGAATGAAGCACCTATGATAAAAGCACTTGTCCACGAAACGATCAAACACATTTATCCACATTATTATCCTGAAGGTGCCGTTGATTTTTTTCTAGCACACCACAGTATAAAAACGATTGAAACAGACATTGAACAGGAACAGGTCTTCGTGATTGAAGAAGCTGCGATTCTTGGAACCGTTACCCTTAAAGGTATTGAAATCTGTCGACTATTTGTAGCACCTGACTGCCAAGGTCAAGGACATGGTCGCGCCCTATTGGACTTTTCCGAAAGAATGATCTCAAAAAACAGCGATGCTATCCGTTTAGATGCCTCACTTCCGTCTAAACGGATTTATCTGAATAGAGGCTATCATGAAGTTGCTTCACACTGTCTGGCAGCAAAAGATGGGGATTTCCTCTGCTATGATGTCATGGAAAAAACAATCGCCTTACATGATTAAAAAAACAGAGACCGAGACAAACGTGTTTAGCTATAAGCATCAGGTAGGTATTTTTCAGCATCTGCTCTGCTTACTTTGTAAGTAATCACAGTGATTCAACGCCATAAGCCGAAATGCACAAGTTTTTATGCACTCCGGCTTATTGCCGTAGGAGCTGCTTCTGACTTACCGTCTATTCTAATTTAAGGTATGAAAAAGAGCGGGAACAGATTATTGTCCCACTCACCGTTTCGTTTTTACAGTTTCAAGTATTCAATATCGTATTGATTGCGGCTGTTTCTTCTTCGGAAAAATGAAGATCATCCAAGGCCTTCAGGTTATCTTCAAAGTGATGCAGCTGAGTTGCCCCTACGACAACTGATGTGATTTCTTTTTGTGACAGCAGCCAAGCCAACGCCATTTGAGAAAGTGTCTGCCCTCTCTGTTTTGCCAACTGTCGAAGCTTCTCAAGACGTGCTTGTGTTCCTGCTCTTGCTGCTCCTGCCAACAACTGCTTATTGGTTCGATGAATCGGAAAATCATCAGGAATATGCTGACTAAATTTGTCGGTCAGCAAGCCTTCTGCTAGTGGTCCATAAGCAATGCCGCCAACACCAGAGTCTTTCAAAAGTTCTAATAGCCCGCTGTCTCTTGGTTCTCTATTTAACATATTATAAGACATCTGATGAATGACAAAAGGGGTGCGTCGTTCCTTAAATAAACGAATCATTTCCTCTGTCTCTGCCGTATTATAATTAGAAATCCCAATGTAGTAGGCCTTCCCTTGTCTAACAATCAAATCCAGTGCTTCTGCCGTTTCCTCAAAAGGGGTATTCGGATCAGGACGATGGGTATAAAATATATCGACATAATCCAGATTCATCCGTTTTAGGCTGTTATCTAAACTGGAAGTGATGTATTTCTTCGAACCCCATTCGCCATAAGGACCCGGTCCCATGAGGAAGCCCGCTTTCGTAGAAATAATCAGTTCATCTCTATATGCAGCTAAATCCTCCATCATGATTTTTCCAAATACCTTTTCTGAATCACCTGGTTTCAATCCATAATTATTTGCCAAATCAAAGTGAATCACCCCTTGATCAAAAGCTGATAAGACCAATTCTCTTGTTTTTTCATGCGTTGAAAGCGCATGTCCTCGCCATAATCCCAGAGAAACTGGCGGAAGCAATACACCTGACTTGCCGCTTCTTCGATAATCAACTGCATCGTATCGCTGCTCATTTGCTGTAAACATTGCTGCACCCTTTCCAAACATATTTTTATAGAACCATTATCTCCTGTTCCTACACCTTAAGCAACTAAGAAGACAGCTCCCAGCGATCATCCACTGAGAACTGTATTCGTCTTCTTTTCTCATATCTTATATTGATCAGCTATCAAACAGTCCACTCTTCTTCACTATGCTTCCGGAAAAAGCAGCTCTGACTGCTGTTTCATCTTTTCCGGAAAATAGGCATACAACAGATACCATTCGATCAGCCCTGGATAATAATCCAATGACAACAATGATTTAGCAAAAGACATTCCGGCGATCTCTCCCAACAGCGAAAAACTGCTTTGATGATGATAAGGTCCCAGCTTCCACAGCTCCACACGGTATTGATTCACAAACAGTTCTTCTGTCTGCTCCTGAATATAGTGAAACAGTTCATGGGCAATAACGATTTCCTTCCATCGATCAAATTGCATCTCTGTTAAGCCCTGTTCCTTGAAATAGCTATCCTTCTCTTTCAGCTTTTGATTAACGACGATTTGATTGGGAATCTCAAAGTAACCGATGGATGTGAAGCTTTCATGGATCGTATATTCTTTATATGTCACAGCCACGCCAAATATCTTTGCGATTTCACTAGGAAGCATTTCAGGAAAATCCTGTCGCAGCTGTGTTCCGAGCCTTTCTCCTTCAGCCTGCGCCAGTTGACAAAGGTTTTCCTGCTGCGCTTCTGTTAAGCGTCTGCCGATCCTATCTCGATTGAATGCTATTGTGATAAACTGCTGCTGGGATGCTTGTTTGAGTCGTTCTATATACGTCTTCATTACAGATTATTCCTTGCGCCGACTACGATTACTTCCTCTCTGCCGCCATGCTGCATTAATTCAGTGTCCATGACCATATGGAGTTGAGAAAGCTCAAGCATACCAGTATAGTCGACCACTTTCGCACCAATACAGAGATAGATGTCCGGAGCCAGCTTGATGTCACTTTTATAAACAGCCAGATCTTCCCAATACTTGTCAACAATATTGCGAATACCTCCTACTGTTGTTTTGACAGCTTCTCCATCGCCACGCTGAATTTTGATAAAGCCTTTTTTATCAATGATCCGTAATTCCTGCTGTTCATTTTTCATCGTACCGAAGCAGTAGAAGAATTCATTTTCTTCAACTAAATACACTTGCTCCTCAGTGACCTGCATTGATTTCGCCACCAATGTTTTTGCTTCTGCTTCATCCACTTGAGCGACCAGATCCGTTGTTTTCACTTCTGTCGATCCTGTCGCAATCGCCCGCACCTTATTGGTCTGCGCATCAATTTCCATCTGCACTTCAATTGTTTCAGGAGAAGCGCCTGATTTTGTCGCTGACTGGATTGCTTCATTTCGAATATCCTCTAAATCCTGTGCATTTGGATTCGGTATCACCCGTTCCACTACATCTCGAACCATCGCCAGAGCAACGCCAATAGAGGAAATGACCTCCGCATGCTGAGCAATATCATAGCCCAACCTCATTCGTTTCGCTGTATAAGGCAGTAGGGATGTTGCTCCACCGCCGCCGCCAACAAGTGATATCTGGCTGCGTTCTACCTTGTGCTTATCTGCAAGAAAATTGATGACCTTGATTACTACATCAGAAGCTTTGTCCATGATTTGTGTTGCCGTTTCCTCTACAGATAGATTCAGTTCATCTGCTAATGCCTTTACCGCTTTATAGCTGGCTTCATAGTTCCCAAATGAATAGTCACCTTCTTTTACCAGCTTCAATGCGTTGGCCGCACAGGTCACAGTGATGGCAAAGCGTTTCCCATCCGCCCCTTCAATCGCAATATAGTCAGATGGATCATTTTCTAACGGCTGAATACGAACCACCTTAGGATCAATGATTTCTTCCGGCTTAGAAAAAGCGGCATAAGGTAATTTGGCAATATGGGCGGAGCGAGGTCCTACAGCAACAACATTATGACTATCTGCCCGCACCATGCTTCCACCAGCAACACCTGAAACGTGTACATCCAATGAACTGATCAAGGTTTTATGCCCGCCGACGACTGAATAATCGATCATAGGACGCCCATTTTTAATGACGCCAATATCTGTACTCGTGCCGCCAACCTCAAAGAAAATTGCATTTGATGCCTTAAGATACATCAATGCACCGACAGTCGAAGCCGCTGGGCCTGACAGCATCGTAAGCACCGGACGTTTACGCATTTCATTAATGTCCATTACACCGCCATCGCCACGCATGATCATCAAGGGCACCTTGATGCCAGCTTGACGAACGCTGTTTTCAGTACTGTCTGCTGTTTCAAACATTTTCGGCAGGATCGATGCATTGATCACCGCTGTTCGTGTTCTTTTGGACAGTCCATACATTTTACTGATATCACTCGCCTGAGAAACTTCGATATTCATGCTCTTGCCAATATCAGCAACTGCCTCTTCCTCTCGCTTATTGTCTACACCAAAGGCTTTAGAAGCTACGATCACTTCTGCTCCTTCACCTACCAGCTCTTCGATCGTTCGTTTTGCTATACTCTGGTCAAATTTTTTCAACGGAATATATTTGTTGTGTGTCACGATTTTTCTTTTTCCGGTTTCATCTAAAATAATGTCTTTAATCACAGATTGTCTTTTTGCTAAAAAACTGCTGCCCATACCGATGACACCAGTAACTGCCACGTCTCCCTCCAATAGGGCATTCGTTGCCTGTGTCGTACTATGAGCGATAAACATGACTTCTTCCGGTGCAATATCATTGTCATTCAAACATTTCTCAAATGCATGAACCACTCCGGCAGAAACTCCGAGTGCATCATCATGTGTTGTCTTCACTGAGCCGATTCCCAAAATTTCAAATGTATCGTTATCGATGGCAACAGCCTTTGTATGGGTACCGCCAACGTCTATTCCTACTCGAACTGCTCTGTTCATCCTTCTTCCTCCTCATTCTAGTTGGTCCATTCATGTTCTACCTTTATTTAGTCAAATCTACTTGTACACAGCTATCCGCTGCTTTTCAAGCGGCAACTACCAGTTATATCAGCACCTTATTTCTGATATCAGCCAAACATGAAGTAACAGATCATGACATTGATTGCCCCTGCCAGCCAGCCCCATGGAACACCGGTCATCATGAATTCTTTGGCACCTACCTTAGAGTAGTTTAACGCCCACAGGTTCCATGATTGTGTCGGACAGGTAGACAGGTTCATTGAAATCGTTGGAATATACATCAGCGGAAAAAGTAATGCTACTGGGAAAACACCCATGCCCATCAGAATCCCAACTGTCGCACTTCCTGCACCAAATATTGTCAATGGTCCGCGGAACAAGCCGAATGGAATCAAAATGGCAAAGACAATCGCCAATACCAGTGTGCTTGTCGGAATGAAATCACCAATAACCGCTTGGAAGAATGGAGCCGCAATTCCTGAAGCCTTGTTGAACATCGGTAAAATGAACAGGAAGCCTAAAAGTGAAGCGACATCGACGACTCCTTCATAAAATGTTCGTGTGATCAATCGTGTACCATCTTTATAATTCGGCAGCTTACCGCAGACAGCTAGAGCGTAAAGCGAAGCCACTATGAACGCCGGAATCGGCTGCCAGCCGAAGAAGATTGCCAGTACCACGGGAATCACTGGTGTGATCAATGCAAAAATCGGTACATCCTTTGGCTCTTCAATATCCGCAGCAGCTGCTGCCCAGTTATAGGTACGTTTTTTTCTCAATCCGAAAACCAGCATCAAGATGACCATCAATAACTGAACACCTAAAGCCGTAAAACCAAAGCGTAAATAGTTCCAGTCATACTGATACTCTGTAAAAATCCCCTGCATTTGCTTGAATAACACAATATTTACATACATTCCGCTGCCGACACTCATTAGATATGAGGTCACTGCCAGCGGTTTCGGTACGCCCAGAGACATTAGAATCGGCAGAACAATAATACCGATCGCAACAACAGCTCCCGCTCCAAAGGTTGAAGTAAAAATCAACGTAGTCACTACACAGAGCAGAATTGTCGTAAACAGCGGATTTTCTCCACTGAGTTCAACTGTTTTTTTGATTAGACTGGACGCAATTTCTGTTTCGATCAAAATTCGACCAAACCAGCTTCCGAAAATCACGATAACTGCGGTAGCTCCCCAGCTTTCCGGTCCCCCTTGAAAAACATCGACCATGGCTTGATCCCAGGTCAACTGACCGCCAATAATACTGAAAAATACCCAAATAATTGCCATTACAAAAAATCCAACCATCAAGTTTCCGCCCTTAGCAGCAAAACGAATCAATAGAAAATAGGTAATCAATAAGATAACGCCGATAATAAAGTCCATTTTTTTCGCTCCTTTATTCCATATTTGAATGTTGCTTTTTCGCATCCTCATTACTTACATGGTCTCTTTTACTGATCATCAGACAAACATAATCAAGTGTGATATGCAGTGTCTGATCGAACAAACTGCTCAGCAGCTGGATCGACTGGATACCACTCCCTGTCTTAGTCGCTCCAGGGATGATCAACAGATTTTCTGCTGACTGAGCCAACGGAGATGCTGGTTCACTGGTGATTCCAATGATCTCTATCCCTTTTCGTTGTGCATTCTCTACTAGCTGAACAATATTTCCTGTCGTTCCTGAGCCTGAGCTAGCGATCAGAAGATCCCCTGATTGAATGGAAGGTGTAATAGTCTCTCCGATCACATACACCTGATAGCCAAGATGCATCAGCCTCATAGCAAAGCCTTTTCCTTGTAAGCCGCTGCGCCCCTCGCCAAGAATGAAGATGCGCTTATTTTTTTGGATACTTTGAATGACAGTTACCAACTGCTCTTCCTCTACTTGACTGATCACTTCTTGTATCTCGTCTAAAATCTGTGTCATTTCCCTCATGCTTTTATCACCTCGATTATTCGTTTCAGTGCTTCTTTCGGCTCATCAGATTTAGTTACAGCACCGCCAATGATGCCGATTTCTAATGGTGTACTCTTCAATTCCTTCAGGGATTCCTCCGTCAATCCGCCAGCTAATGCCAGTCGCCGGATTTCAGGGAATTTTTTGATAAAGTGTTGAACTTCCTTCACTACATCATGCTCGCCGCCTGCATCACTGGAAAAATGCAGGGAATAAATGGCATGTGGATAGTGGCTGACTTGAGCAATTTTCTCATCTGAACATTCCAGCAGATCGATCAGCATTTCCTTTTCGTACTGCTGTGTTACCTCATAACAGCTATCCAAAGTCGCTACTGCGCTTGCCCCCATCACGGTCAGAATATCTGCACCAGCTTCAAAATATTGGCGAAATTCATACGCACCCTCATCGATCGTTTTAATATCTGCCAGTAATTTTGCTGAGCCTTTATAGGGAAGCAATTCATGGACACAAGCTAATCCATAATCCTTCGTCAAAGATGTCCCAATTTCTATAATGTCTGCGTCATTTAGTTCCTCCGTCAATTCCTTCGCTCGCTCCAGTGTTACTCGATCAATTGCTACTTGAATGTTCATTCCATACCTCCATTAGTTTTATAGCTGTCAATAAATGCCGTCAATTTTTCTTGTGTAGGAAGATTTTCATTATCACTGATATGGCTTACCTGAATGGCCCCTATAGCATTAGCTCGCGTCAAGATTTCCTCCATCGATAGTTTTTCCAATAAGCCGGTAATTACCCCCACCGCAAAGCCATCACCTGCTCCAACTGTATCTATTACCTGCTCCAGCTTGAAGCCGTACATATTTTGTTCGAACACACCGCCATCCTCTAGAAGACATTTAGCATAAGCACCATTCGAGCCAGCTTTGATGATTACCCCCTTCGCTCCCTTCTCTAAGTAAAAATCAGCAATTTCTTCTTTTTCAGCATAGCCAGTCAAAATAAAGCCTTCGCCAATACCAGGAAGCACATAATCCGCATAGGAAGCGATTTCATTTATACGCTCAACCATTAGTTTTTGACTTTCCCATAAGGTTGGTCGCAGATTTGGGTCAAAGGTAATCAATGCTCCTTGTTCTTTTGCTTTGACAATCAATGCTTTGATCAGTTCATAGGTCATATCATTCAATGCCATAAAAATACCCGTTACATGAAAAATATCTGCATCGGAGAAATCAATTTTTTCCAGAAGCTCTTTACCTAAATGTGACGCAGCAGACCCTTTTCTGAAATAAACGACTTCCGGATCATTTTTTTCTACTTTATTTTTTAGCTGGAAGCCCGTCGGAAAATCAGCCGTTGTTTGAATAAAGGAAGTACCTATCCCCTCCTGTTCCAAATATTCTTGGATGTATTCACCAAAAGGATCTTTTCCCAGCTGCGTGATATATTCCACCTCATGCCCCAAGCGAACTGCCCCTACCGAGACGTTGACTTCCGCTCCGGCTGTAAACATCTGAAAGTCCCGTACATCTTTTAATTTTCCGGAGGTTTTTGCGACGAACATTGCCATCGGCTCTCCGATCATCACGATCTTTCCCATTCAATTTTCCTCCTCTATGACTCGTTTGATTTCATTTGCTATCTCAGATAATTTCATCGGATACTCCAGAACGATAATTTCCTGACCTTTGATAAATAACGGCCACTCAGCAATCCCTTCATCTAAAAGAACGGATTTGCTCTCTTCATCCATATTCTTTAGATGGATAACATCAATTGTCTCCTGTAACTGTCGATACGCTGCTTCCGGAGATTCCCCCATTACTAGCCAATTGCCAACATCAAAGGTATAGCCGATTGGCAGTTTTGCCTCAGAGATATTGGTCAGTGCCTGCTTTGTTGCCTCAAAGGTTCCGTTTTCCGCTGTTTGATCGTTTTCAATCGTCACTCGAATCCCAGCTTCAGCAATCAGCTCCTTTATCCTTTTTCCATCCACTGACAAGATACTAGCAACATCCCCTGTATTTACCTTCATTGATTCCCCATTAAAAAGCTGAAGCTCTTTTACCCACACATCAAAAGCGGGATTGATTCCTTGTGTTAAGAATAAGGATTCCGGTACAGAGTACATCATCGTCCAGTTATTTTCTTTTGCCAGTTCAGCAATTTCGATTAATTCCTTTTTCCTTTCTTTTGGAAGCTCCGAAAGCATCTCTCGTCTGATCTCTATCCCATCGATTGGAAGCTGCAATTCAGCTAGTTGTCTAATAAACTCTTTTTGAGTAAGTGTGTTTTCTTTTACAATTGTATTGATGAAAATCTTCGCCATTTGTTGTCCTCCGTTTCTTTTTGGAAACCGGTTTCCAAAAACTGTAAAAAGAAGCTCTTATAAAGAACCTCTAATATGTAATTGTGATGGAATCTCGATTTGCTCCTCAATCTGCTCGCCGGAAATGATTTCATACAGTATCTCAGCAGAACGTTTCCCAATCTTGAAGGGATCTTGATGGATCGTCGTGATTCCCGGTGTGATCAGCTCTGCCCAGAACCAATCATCATAACCGCAAACACCGCATTCCTTCGGAAAACGAATATTTGCTTGTTGTAATGCTGCAATCACTTCATACAAGGCATTCCCGTTTGCAGCGAAGAACGCTGTTTTTTTATCTAACGAGTGCCCTTGCAGATAGTTTGCTACCTGCTGCTCATTTTTACGTATTTCAACAATTTCTATTTCCATGCCATGTTCCATCGCTTTGTGCTTCATTGCCTCATATCTTTCAAGACGAACACTAAGATTATCCAACGGTTCAGTCACATGGACGATTTTTTCATAGCCCTTTTCAGCTATCAGCTCACCTAACTGTTTTGTAATGCCATAGTTATTTGAACGAACCGTCGTCCATTTGAAGGTATTTAGTGATCGATCCAACAGCACAACTGGGATTCCCGCTTCTGATAAAATAGAGAAGCTTTCCAGTTGAGTCGCCACCGGCTGCAGCAAAATTCCTTCCACATTCTGATCCAACAGCTGAACCAAGGCGCGCTGTTCTTCCTCCGGCGAGTTATCGGTACTCATGATAATCATCTGGTAGCCCTTTTCTAAGCAAACCTCCTGTACAGCTTTGATAAGGTAAGAGGAATATAAGTTTTCTATATCGGCAACAATGATACCGATTAATGAGCTTCGTTTTGATTTCAGCTGTTGCGCCTGCTTGCTTGGTCGATAATCAAGCTCTGCAATTACCTGCTCCACTTTCTTTTTTGTCTTTTCAGACATATGATTGTATTTTCCATTCAGATATCTGGATATTGTCGCCTTCGAAACACCTGCTCTTGCGGCAACATCTGAAATCGTAATATTTTCTTTCACTTTCATCTACTCCTTGGGTACCGGTTTCCTTAATTCAATAGTAAGCGTTTTCTTTTATAAAAGCAACTGCTTTTTTGGAAAAAGTGATTAAATAACTGATACTTTTGGAAATCGGTTTCTCTCAAAATCTTTGCTAAATTTACTATAAAATAGAGGAAAATCGTTTAAGCTCTGAGTTTTTCATTGATAAGCCTCTCTACCTGTTTATTTACTATTAAGAAAATAAAAAAACAGCCTCCCATCATTGAAAGAACTGTTTCAACGATAGGAAAACTGACAATATATCACAGAAAATTATCTCTATACTCGCCGATAATTGGGGTCATACTTATCTGTTTCAATATAGATATAAAGCTTTTTATCGGGAAGTGCCTGCCGAATCTCCCGCTCAATAGCGTTTACAACATCATAGGCGACATCTTCATAGACATCCTCCACATCGATTTTTGCAGCAACAAGAATTTCAGAGGGGCTAAGGTGAACGGTTTTAACATCTATTAGTCGATCGACTTCATCACGAATAAACGCTTGCTTGATTTTGGTTAAATCACCGGCGGTTACACTTTCTCCAATAATCAAACTGTAGAATTCCTTTGCCAGAAAAACTGCTGCAAACATCAATAATAAACCAATCAACAAACCACTAATCGCATCAAACATCGCAATCCCTGTAACCATCGTTGCAACTGTTCCTAAAAGTGCAATTAGCAAACCAATCACAGCACAGAAATCCTCTGTAAAAATAATCAAAATCTCACTATGACGACTTTCACGTAGAAATCTCATCACAGATAGCTTTTCTGTATTCAGTACCCTGATTTCCTTCATTGCAATGCGCAACGAGCTGCCCTCAACAATCATACCAAAAATTAATATACCAATAACCAGCCAGGGATTCTCAACATCATGGGATGGATGAAGCAGCTTTTCAATAGCTTCCATGACACCTAGCGCACCACCACCAAAGAACAGCATAGTAGCCACGATTGTACTAAAGAAATACTTTGCTCGTCCTTCACCAAATTGATGAAGCTCGCTTTGTCCGCGTCCGGCACGCTTGTTACCAAATAATAGTAAGATTTGATTGCTGCAATCCACCACACTATGGATACTTTCATTAAGCATTGCCGCACTTCCACTCAATGCATAGCCGATAAATTTACTGATGGCCACCAGAATATTGGCACCTAATGCAGCAAATACGGCAAACATACCATTTGATTGATTCTCTGTCATGACCTGATTCCTCCACTCTCTTCAAAGGAATTATAGCACCGTAAAAACTTTTTGAGAAAGTATACACTCCTGCAGGACTTACTTTTCATTTCTTTCTGCCTAGAAAAATATAGTTATCGGAATAGCTCTATGATAAACTTATTGTTGTGGTTGTTTTGACAAAAAGTAAACGAATTGAAAGGTGGAAAAATATGGGACAAGTAAAAAGTACATTATCTGTTGCTTCGCAACAGGCAGACAGAATGTCTCAAGCATCAAACAAGTTAGCTTCAATTCAAGCCTCTGGTTCAGAGGCGAGTCAAACAACAATTATTGGAAATACAAACGCTGGTCAGACGATTCAAAAAACACAACAAGCAATTCAAAGTCTCGTTACTTCCTTTAATGGAGACATTAGTAATATTACTTCGGTTGCTTCTGAGTTTGCAAGAATCGATCAAGAACAGTCTAATACCTTCAATCCAATAGAGGACCTACGGTTGCCATGAGGAATGAAGAATTCGAGAAAGAGTCTCAGATACTGAGAGATTTGAGGATAACAGAAGAACAATTAGATGATATAGATAAGAAATTACGAGACTATACAGAACTGGAAGATTCGGTAAATGAAGCCTATTTTAAGGAAGAACAGTTCCTATCTCTTATTTTTGATTCATGGCACCATTCTGACTTAGCACCTATGTTGAATGAAATGGACGAAGATCAGCGTGAATCTAAACGATACAGTAATGAGCGATTAGAAGAATACTCTCAGCAATTGCGACAAGAATATGAACAGTTAGTAGAGAAAGAAGAAGCGTTACAAAAAGAAAAAACAAAATTATCAACTAGTAAAAGGAATAATACGGATGTCACTTAACATGTATCTAGGGGAAGTAAGGAGTCAATCAAATAGTGCGATTCAACTGGCAAATGCTTATAATGGTGCTCTTGGCTCTATAACAGACAGCTGCCATTCATTTCTCAACGCCCCGTTATCAGGAAAAACATATGAATCTGCAAAAAGCTATTTTAATGCGGTTTATCCCCCATTAGTTAATGGATTAAAGATGATGTGTGAAGCATTGGCAGAGGCCCATCGTAGTTTCCCAGAAAAATTTGAATCTATGGTGGACAGCTGTGATGTTGAAGAAGAAAAACTCATCCAACAAATTGCTGATGGTGGTAACGTATTGAAAGCGCAATATGCAGCTATTGATGCCTTAGCAAAAGCAGAAGAAGCAGACCCACATATGGAAAAAAGTATTATGAGAACCCAAGCACTTATTGCAAAGCTTGAAGAAAAGCTAAAAAATCTAAGAGAATTTAACGCTAAATCTGCTTCAATTTTTTCAAACGTTGAGTCGCTACAGGACATGGTAAATCAAGGACTAGCATCTGTTGGGAACAGCCAAGCATGGCATGCCAGCACTGGGACATTCGATATGAGTAGAGTCAATCTGTCATGGACTAAACCGCTGAATGAGAAGTGGAAAGAGCATGCAGAGAACAAAGAAAAAGAACTTGAAAAATATATGGACAAGCTTTCTGAACAGGAAAAAGCAGAATTGCAGGCTCAATTAGCAAATGCCAGTGAGAAAGAAAAAGCGAATGTTATTCAATCATTTTTTACAGAAAACGGAATGGTATAGTTCAAGATGTGTCACTATCTGGAATTGAAGAATATTTCAATAACCACGGAGAGGCTATTGCCTCAAGGTTTTATAGTGCTAGCGCAAGAAATGTAGGTACAGAAATTGGATCAGCACTGCATATTGGTGGGTCTGTCTCTAAAAATCTAGGAAAAGCAATGCCGTTTATTGGGGCTGCTCTGGACTTTGGCAGCCAAGTAAATGACGGAGAAAATCTAGTTGACGCAACGAATAAAACTATTCTCCATGCCGTTTCGGGGGTGATTGTGGGGACTGTAATTGCAGGGACTTCAATCTCATTAGCTCCTGTATGGGTAGGTGTGGTTGCAACAGTTGCTGTAGGTTTTATTGCGAATACAGTAATTGACACAATTTATGATAACGCTCCAAGTATAATTGGAAAGGGTTTGGAATCAGCTGGTAATTTTTTTGGCGGTCTATTTAAATAGGAGGAAGAAGCATGACGGAGAAACAATACGTGCTTATCGGTCATAGAAACAATAAGACAGAAGTTATATTTTTTGACTTAATCAAGCAAAAATTTGTGATCAGACAAGATAAAAAGAATATAAATTTTGTAGGAGTAACTATCTTGGGTACTGCTATAATAAGCTTTCTATTTCGTCCCTTAAAACAAATCTATATCTCAGAAAATTATATACTATGGTTAAGTATCGGTGCAGGAATAGGAGCAATATTGAGCGTTTTAGGAAGTAAAGCTATAACAAAATCAATTGAAAAACAAACATTTAAAAGCGTGAGTGTTTCAAATGATGAAGTAGAGAGAATTGTGAATGAATCTGAAAAGATGATGAAATCTGATGTTGCAATAAAAATATTTTTATTGTTATTAATGTGTGTTTGTCCCATAGTGTTTTATTTTAGCAAAAATGCAGAATCTTTCTTGTTAATCCCTATAAGTATCGTACTATTTTTTGTATTGTCAGATTTTATGGATCATAAAAGAAGAAAGCAGTGTTTTAGAATGTTGAAAAATAGAAGTGAGATAGAGAGAAAAAAATGAAAATTTTACCAATAGGATCAATTATCCAACTAAGTAAAGAAAAAGAGCAGCTGCTAATGGTTACGTCTCGTTTCCCCTTATATAATAAACAAGGAGAAATCGGCTACTTTGATTATGCAGGCTGCCTATATCCACAGGGACAAACTTCACAAGAGAATTTCTTTTTCAACACTGAGGATATAGAGAAAGTATTATTTGAGGGTTTCATTAATGAAACCGAGAAGGCGTTACAGCTACGCATTCATGAGGAAATTAAAAATATTACGTATCCGAAATTTGATTTTCCAGATTAACAAGTAGAAAAACAGCAGAGAATGATAACACTCATCTCTACTGTAATTTTTAAAAGAAAATGGCATGGGGCTAGTTCAAGATTTTTCTTTGTCAGCTATTGAAGAGTATTTCAACAAACACGGACAATCAATAGCTATGAGTTTCTATAATGCCAGTGCAAAAAATGTAGGAACTGAAATCGGGTCAGCACTACATATCGGCGGAACAGTTTCTAAGAACTTGGGGAAAACAATGCCACTTATTGGCGCTGTAATTGATTTTGGAACTCAGGTATATGATGGAGAGAATCTAATTGATGCAACAAATAAAACAGTTCTTCATGCTGTTTCAGGTGTGATTGTAGGAGCTGCTGTAACTGCTGTATTACCAGCAACAGCATCAATTGTAGCAGTTATAGGCGCTGGCGTAGTAGTTGGTTTTGTAGTGAATACACTGATTGATGGAATTTATGATAATAAAGATAAGATTCCTGGTATGATTGGAAACGGCTTGAAATCTGTTAGTAATTGGGTAGGTAGTGTATTTAGATAGGAGGCGATAACTTTGAAAGAACGAAAATATATTTTCGTTGGAGATAAAATTGACAAAAAAGCATCATTATATTTCGATACAGAAACAAATACTTTCATGCTAAGTGAAGTACGACAACCAGCAAACCTTAGCAGCAGTATTTATTTTCTCACAGTATTATTAATGGTAACGACTCGCCCGTTAAAATCAGTATATTTTTCTGTAGACTACAATTTTCAATTAATAGTAGCCATCATTATAGGTTTGTTAGCATGTATAATTTTAAAATTAATTATGATACATTCTGAGAAAAGAAAGATTTTGAAAGCTATTGACTTATCCCCTATCCAATTAGAAGAATATACAACCCAAGGGCAAAAGTCTGTGATTATAGGGAAAATCTTTTTACTATTCCTATTTTTTTTAATAATAGGTACTTCAATAATGTTTTATGTAGATAAAAGTGCTCAAATGCTTATATCAGTTTCTATCAGCATCTCCACTTTCTACTTTTTCTTATTTATGGTGGATTATAGGCGAAGGACTAGATTACTAAAAAAGATTGGAAAGAAAAAACTGGAGGAAAGAAAATGACTATTTTACCAATAGGATCAATTATTCAATTAAGTAGAGAAAAAGAACAACTGCTAATGATTACGTCTCGTTTCCCTTTATATAATAAACAAGGAGCGATTGGCTATTTTGATTATGCAGGTTGTTTATACCCACAAGGGCAAACTTCTCAGGAAAATTACTTTTTCAATAACGAGGACATAGAAAAAGTATTGTTTGAAGGTTTTATCAACGATACAGAAAAGGAGCTGCAAACTCGTATTCATGAGGAAATCAGAAATATCACTTATCCCAAATTTGATTTTCCGGACTAATAAAAAAGCCAGCAGAGACGCTTTTATAGCTCTCTACTGGCTTTTTTATTTTTTGCTCTATATCTAATCCAACTCGACTTTTCCTGTATAAAGCTGATAGTACACGCCTTTTTCAGCTAACAGATCATCGTGGTTGCCTCGTTCGATGATGCGCCCATGATCCATGACCATGATTACATCAGAGTTCTGGATTGTTGACAATCGATGGGCAATAACAAATACTGTTCTGCCGTTCATCAGACGGTCCATCCCAGCCTGAACATGTTTCTCAGTCCGAGTATCGATACTGGATGTTGCTTCATCCATGATCATTACCGGTGGATCAGCAATTGCTGCTCTGGCAATCGCCAATAACTGCCGTTGACCTTGTGATAGTCCTTCGCCGTCTCCGGTGATTACTGTATCATATTTATCAGGCAGGTTATTGATGAATACTTCCGCATTCGCCAACTGCGCTGCATGAATGACATCTTCATCACTGGCATCCAATTTCCCATAACGGATATTTTCACGAATCGTACCGGTGAATAGATGCGTATCCTGTAATACAATCCCCAGTGAACGTCTCAAGGAATGCTTCTTGATCTTCTTCACATTGATGCCGTCATAACGGATTTTCCCTTCCTGAATATCGTAAAAACGATTGATCAGGTTCGTGATCGTTGTTTTACCGGCACCTGTTGCCCCAACAAAAGCGACCTTTTGCCCTGGCTCTGCATACAATTGGATATCCTTCAGCACTTTCTTGTTCTCTACATAGCCAAAGGAAACATCCTCAAAGCGAACATCTCCTGTCAGCTCCGTATACGTCACTGTTCCATCCTCATGGGGATGCTTCCATGCCCAAAGACCTGTACGTGCTTCACTTTCCACCAACTGACCATTCTCTTTGTTGACATTGACAAGCGTCACGTAGCCATCGTCCACCTCTGATTTTTCATCAATCAGCTTGAAAATTCGATCAGCTCCTGCCAACGCCATGATCACAAAGTTGATTTGCTGTGAAACCTGACTGATCGGCATATTCAATGAACGACTCAATTGCAGGAATGAAGCAATCATCCCGATCGTCAGTCCTGAAATGCCATAAACAGAAAATAGTCCGCCGATGATTGCCAGCAAAACGTATTGAATATTAAGCAGGTTCATCATGATAGGCATCAAACTATTAGCGTATTTATTGGCCTGTGTCGCGCTGTCACGCAGCGACTCATTGATTTCATCAAATTCATTGATAACTGTCGGCTCATGATTGAAAATCTTCACGACCTTTTGACCGTGCATCATTTCTTCAATATAACCATTTACTCGTCCTAAATCTTTTTGCTGTTTTCCAAAGTACTTTCCGCTTCGCCCTGCAATTGTTCGAATGGTCAGGATCATGATCCCTACAGATACGATCACGATTAGAGTTAAGGGAACACTGATGGTAAACATAGCAATGAAAACACTGATGAAGCTGACAATTGCTGCCAGTAAGTTGGGAATACTTTGAGAAATCATCTGACGCAGTGTATCGGTATCATTTGTAAAGTGACTCATGATATCGCCATCAGAATTCGAATCAAAATAACCAATCGGCAAAGTTTCCATATGGGTAAACATCTGATCTCGAATTTCTTTTTGCGTTCCTTCACTGATACGCACCATGATCAGGTTATAAAGGAGATTGGAAATGATCCCCATAGCGTAGATAAAGGCCATCGTTGTAATTGCCTTCAACAGACTGGAGAAATTAGGATCTGTCTGTCCAAGTAATGGTGTGATATGATCATCGATCACTACCTGAAGAAACAGAGAGCCTCTCACATTGGCATACGTGCTGAGTAGAATAAACGCCATTACCAAAACCAACAGAAACTTATATTTCACTATCATATAAGAAAACAGACGACCTAATGTTTTCAAAGGATTTTGAGGCCCGCGAGCGCCTTTTTTCGGATCATTACGCATCATCTTCACCAAATCCTTTCTGTTGAGATTCATAAACTTCTTGATAGATCTCATTTGTTGCCAATAGTTCTTCATGTGTTCCGATAGCATTGATCATCCCTTTGTCCATAACGATGATTCGATCAGAATCCTGAACAGAAGAAACACGTTGACCAATGATAAAGGTAGTTGTACCAGGAATTTCTTTTCTCATTCCTTCACGAATCAAACGATCTGTTTTCGTATCAACTGCACTTGTTGAGTCATCCATGATCAAGATCTTAGGCTGCTTCAATAGCGCTCTGGCAATACATAGGCGTTGTTTCTGTCCACCGGAAACATTGTTCCCACCTTGAGAAATCATCGTGTCATATTTATCAGGAAATTCCTGAATGAAGCTGTCTGCCTGAGCGATTTTACATACCCGGATCAAATCTTCATCGGTTGCGTCTTCATTCCCCCAACGCAAGTTTTCCTTGATTGTTCCTGTAAACAACACATTGTTCTGAAGAACCATACTCACTTGATCACGCAATGTTTTCAAGTCATAGTCCCGAACATCATGTCCGCCAACCTCAACGACGCCTTCGGTCACATCGTACAGACGAGGGATCAGCTGAACCATTGTTGATTTAGAGCTCCCTGTTCCACCGACGATCCCAATTACTTCTCCGGCCTTGATGCTCATATCTGCATGCATCAGTGCCAGCTTATTCGGATCATTCGCATAGCTGAAGCAAACATCCTTAAAGGTTACTGTTCCGTTTGGTACATCATATAATGGATGATCATTATTTTTCAGATCACTTTCTTCTGATAATACTTCCGTCACACGTTCAGCAGAAGTCCGTGCAATGATGACCATTACAAAAACCATAGAAAGCATATTCAAGCTCATCAAAATTTGCATTGTATAGGTAAACATACTGATCAATTCACCTGTTGTCAGTGTTCCGCCAACAACGAATTTTGCACCCAGCCAAGAGATCAACAGCATACATGTATAAATCGCGAACTGTAGAATTGGATTATTAAAGGCAACGATACTTTGCGCTTTAGAGAAATTTTTATAGATGTCTTTAGAGACTGTCTTAAATTTTTCGTCCTCAAAGTCTTCTCTAACGTAGGATTTCACAACACGAACCCCTTGTAGATTTTCCTGGACCACATTATTCAACTTATCATAAATGCGAAAAACTTTTTCAAAAATCGGATGAGCAAAATAAATGACTAATGCCAGACCAATCAATAAAAACGGCACAACTGCTAAATAAATAATGGATAGATCTTTGTTGATTTTGAATGCCATAGCCAATGAAAAAATAAAAATCAGTGGGCTTCGAACCAATAAACGAATGATCATTTGATAGGCATTCTGGATATTTGTTACATCAGTTGTCATCCGTGTAATCAGACTTGATGTAGAAAAACGGTCAATATTTGAAAATGAAAACCCCTGTATCTTCTTAAATAGGTTCCCTCTAAGATTTTTGGCAAAACCAGCTGATGCCACCGCCGCATAACGTCCGGACATCGCACCAAAAAATAATGCAATAACTGCACAGACGAATAATAAAGCACCGTACATCAGAATGGCATTGGTATTGCCTGGTTCTATCCCTTTATCGATCATCATTGCCATGATCAATGGAATAATAATGTCTAATGCTACTTCTCCAGTTACATATAGAGGAGTGATCAGACTTTCTTTTTTATACTCACCTACATTAGCAAGTAATTTTTTTATCATGCATCTCGCCTGCCTTCCTTGTTTATTTCTATATTTTTACTGTTTTCAGACAATTTATCCAATAATCTGAAAAATGTTGCAAGCTCGCCCTCTGAAATCCCCTGAATCAACAACTTATCGAAATTTTCCAATTTACTGATATTCTCTTTTACTTGATGCTGGCCGGACGGCGTTAAAAAAATCGCCTTCAGGCGATTGTCTTCCTTACAGCTTGTGCGTTCGATCAGCTCGCGCTTTTCCAGCCTCTGTAAAATGCCCGTTGCAGTTGAACGACGGATATCAAATTCTTGTTCAATATCTTTTTGGTAAATTGGTTCATTTCCATTGTTTCTCCGATGGATAAAATTCAGCACACGCATTTGAATTGCCGAAGAAGGCTCTTCTTCTTCTTTTAAAACCTCTGTCACTTTTCTGTTCAATTCGTTTGACAGCATCCTAATCCTCAGTGCAGTTTTTCTGCTCATAATAATCCCTCTCACAAATAGTTCGTTGCCTAACTATTCTACGATAAAAACATGGAAAAGGTCAAGGAAAATTTCTGAAAAACATCTGTTATCTTTTTGTTTTATTATTTTCATACCCCTATTTCATCAAAACGATGACGCTTCTTACACAATACTGCTTTGCCACTTCCTATCTATAGAATCAAGCAACGGTACCCATGATAACAGCAAGTTATTTTTAGTAAGCGTATTTCTTTGACAAAAGGAAAGACAGTTCTATAATATGACGTATCAATTGTTGATAAGTCATTTATTGAAGGGAGGAAACATCATGGCTGATGCTGCAAATTTCAGTGATATTTTTTTCTTATTGAAGCAGGCAGATTTACATATCACACAGCTTTTTGAGGCTCAAATGAATATTAGTCTGACTAGATATGAATTACTGATCCAGTTGAAAAAACAAGATTACGTCACTCAACGAACACTTCAGGAGAAACTGAAGATCGATCAGGCAGCCATTACCAGACATCTAAAAATTCTGGAGGACAAGGGATACATCATTCGTGAAAGAAATGCTGACAATAAACGGGAGGTCATCGTTCATCTGAGCGACCAAGGAAAGGATATCCTTCAATCCTGTGACGGCAGCAAAGCGGAATTGATCAAAACCTTGTTCAATGGCTATTCCACCGAACAGCTGCAGCTGCTCCAACAATTTTTGACAGATTTCAATCAACAGGCTGAATCTGTCTTTAAAACAATCGAGAAAAGAAAGGATATGATCCAATGACATTCAAAAATAATGATTTTTCAGATTTATTAACCAACCGCCGCTCCGTGCGTGCCTACGACCCCTCAGTAAAAATTTCTAAAGAAGAAATGCAGCAAATGCTGACTGAGGCTGCAACTGCCCCTTCCTCTGTCAACATGCAGCCATGGCGCTTTGTGATTGTTGAATCTGACGAAGGAAAAGAAAAATTGAAGCCTTTGATTCGCTTCAATACAACGCAAAATGACACTTCTTCTGCTATGATCCTGATTTTTGGAGATCTGAATTGCTATGAATACGGCGAAGAAATTTACAACACTGCTGTAGAAGTCGGTAAAATGCCGCCGGAAGTGAGAGACCAGCAATTAGCTGCTATTCTGCCTTACTACCAAAGCTTTTCAAAAGAGAAAATGAACGATGTCATCAAAATCGACAGCAGCCTTTTTGCTATGCAGCTGATGTTGGTGGCACGTGCCCATGGTTATGATACGAATGCTATTGGCGGTTTCGAAGCAGATCAATTAGCAGAAGCCTTTGATCTTGATCCGGAGCGTTATGTTCCTGTATTGATTCTTTCAATCGGTAAGGCTGCAGATGCCGGCTATGAATCTTTCCGCTTAAATCCGGAAACTTTCACAACTTGGAAATAAACTGGAAGGAGTGATCCTATGTCTCTGTCATTGATAACGTCACTATTGATTGGAATTGTTGCTCTGGAGCATTTATACATCCTATATCTGGAAACCATTGCGACCTCTTCTGAGAAAACATCAAAGACTTTCGGTGTCTCAACGCAACAGCTGAAAGAGCCTACGATAAATGTCCTTTTGAAAAACCAAGGTGTCTATAACGGCATGCTGGCATTAGGACTGCTCTACACACTCTTTTTTGCCTCTGCACCAATAGAAATGGCTGCTGTCTTATTAAGTATTATTGTCGTAGTTGCTTTATACGGCGGTTTTACCAGCTCTAAATCAATCATTTTGAAGCAAGGTGGTCCAGCTATCCTGGCATTGCTGAGCCTAATACTATTCAAGTAAGTAAGCAAAAAAGAGTGTAAGACAATAATCAAATTAGAAATTGTCCCACACTCTAAACATGAATAAAGAGTGAACCAAAAGCTGCTCCTTCAGAATTAAGCCGAAATTGCGTTGCCGCATCAGAACTACTGCAGTAGTTCTGATGCGGCAACGTACCTACTTGGATGTTGAAAATATAAAAAGCTATTTTCGTCTATTTTTTCTTAATTCGCGGAGCATCCCGCTTTTGGCTCAGCCTCTTTTTTATATAAAGAACAAAATCATTCAACAACTGTCCACTCATTAATCGTCTTTCCATCCTTATCAAACATTTCCAGCCAGCTGTTCGTGCCGCCAAAATACAGGAATAGCCCAACCTCGTTCACACTTTTCAAAATGATATCCTCAGTCGTTTTGAAATTCTTTATTTGATCCGCATGATCTGCTCTGATTTTTTCGCCCATTTTTGCGGCGAAGCCCAATGAACCATCCTTGTTCAAAGGAGCAGATGGCATCATTTTTGCCCCAGCCTTCAAAAGCATTTCATTTCTTTTTTGCCAAACAACAGTCGCCTTGCTTTCCCTCGTATCTACAACGAATTCAATTTCGCTGACCGCTTTACTCCAACGATGTCTAGCTTTTGCAGGCTTCGGCTTGCTTTTTTCTTCTGCTTCGACTGGCTGTGCTTCGGTATGCAGCTCATAACCAAAGGTATGCAAAACAGTAAGGATTTCCTCACCATAAACGGCAATTGCTTTTTTTCGATTGGCAGGAATTTTCATTTTCTCTGTTCTCACTGTATCAATAAGCTTTCCGCTCTTTTCTGCTTCGCTCAATAGAAACTGCTCTAAATAAGCCAATTCAATTTCCCAAGAAGGGGTGATTGCTATAATATGATCAACATCCTCATTTTCTGTCAGCTTCTGATCAGCACTCTGTCCTATTCCAACAACGGTTCGATCTTTTAGCGTAAGACAGACAGCTGGCTGCTCCGTAACAATTTCCTTATTTGTCTTTTTTATGATGTCAATTGTTCCATTATCTTTTCCAAACTGAATCGTCGTCTTACTTTCTTCAATCAGTACACTTACTTTGATTTCCATGACCTTCTTCCACTCCCCATATCTCTTTTTTAACATTATAAAATAAGCAGATGAATAACACGAATGATATGTTTACATAGAGAAAGAAAATGGACGAAAGAAGAGCCTTCATCAACTATTCTTTCTTAAAGGCATCTCTTTTTTATAACAAGATTCAAGTTAATCCTCTATGTGTTTCTTATTGCTTTGCCGCTTAGAGGGAAGGTATTTTTCAAGCCATTTCTTTTGGTCGTACATCGACAAAACCAAACCTACAGCAATAAAATTAGCCAGATACGCTGTCCCTCCCTGGCTTAGAAACGGAAGAGGGATTCCTGTCAAAGGAAGAAGCCCAACTGCTGCTCCGATATTTTCAATAATATGAAATAGAAAATACATAATTACACCAGTTGTGACATATGCATAAAACTCTTTATTCGCATTCATTGTGCAAATCAGCATTTGATAGATCAGATAGAAAAACAGCAACAAAAGGAATGTAGAGCCTACAAATCCGTATGCTTCTCCAACAACAGTAAAAATCATATCTGATTCACGAACTGGGACATGAACTTCAAGATTTGTCAGCCCTTTGCCGAACATCCCGCCGGAGCCGATCGCCGTGATCCCCCTAGCCTGTTGATAACCAATACTGTCTGCATAATCAAAAGGATTCAGCCATACTTCTATTCGTTGAAATTGGTAGGCTTGAAAATGAAGCAGCTTCAAAAGCTTCTGCCCCCATTCTGTGAAGATCAGTAAAATCGCACTGCCGCCTAGTAGACTCAGCAACCCAACCCCTGTCCCAAGAATTTTCCAGGAACACCCTGAGACAATCAGCATTCCCATGAAAATAGATAGAAAAACAAGGCTGGTGCCGAAGTCTTTCTGATAAAACATCAATCCCCATACTGGAAGACTGACTGCTGCCATTTTCAACAGTAAATTTATATCATTTTTGACTACAGACTTAGAGGGATTATTCCTTCTTCGATCCGTCGTGACAATCATTGCAAGCACGAGTATATACCCGATCTTCATAAATTCAGAAGGCTGGAAGCTGAATGGACCCAACCTGAGCCACCTTCTTGTGCTAGTGATCGATGCCATGACTGGATCATAGTACCAAACCAGCAACAGCATAAACAACAAACTGAATCCATAAATAAACGGTGCTGATTTCCACAGGACAGATAAGGGAATCAACAAGGTTATCAACATTCCAATTGTACCTATGACCGTCCATAAAAGCTGTTTCTTCAATAATCCAACAGTATCCACAGCTGTCGGATCTGCTTCAAAGGCTCCATATTGCACAATAAATCCTACTATGATCAATAGAAAAACTGGTAGTAACAGAGCATAATTCATAAGTTCCTTCTGTTCTTTCTCCATTTCATTCCTCCCTTTGTTCCACCGTTATCGGTTCCCGTAATTCTGTCGCTCGTGCATTTAAAGCCAGCCCTAAAACAATACTCAGTATCAAAAGACTCGAACCGCCATAGCTCAAAAATGGAAAGGTGACTCCTGTCAGCGGAATATACCCTAACAAACTACTGACATTGACGGTTACTTGCAGTAGCAAAATCGTGCCGCACCCAAGAAAAAGCTGAGAATAATAGAGGTTTTTTGAACGTATAGAAAGCTGATACAATCTTATGACCATGAAGAACACCAGTAACAATAGAACCACTCCACCAATCAACCCTAGCTCTTCTATAGCTGTTGCAAAAATATAATCTGTATCAGAAGCAGGTAAGAAGCCTTGTTTTTGGATTCCCTTTCCAATCCCGCGCCCAAATATGCCGCCATTATACATAGCATAATAGGCGCTGGCAGACTGATGCCCAATACCAGTAGGATCGATGAACGGATTCTCCATTACCTTGAAACGTGTGACTAAATAGGCAAATTTATCTGGAAGCCAATCGACTGAGCCGCTCAACAATACTCTGCTCAATCCCTCTCTGATACCGATGAAACCAATAATCGGTAAAATCGTAAAGTAGGGGGAGAGGCCGCTCGCCAACAGCATGATCAATACAAATAAAAAGATCATTGCCCCACCAGCTAAGTTCGGCTGTAGGCTTACTAAGACGATAAATAGGAAACAGAGAAGCATCGCCTTCTTGTAATAGCTAAAGGAAAACGGACAATTTGCCTCTCGATTGGACGTCATTCGACTCAAATACAGCAGTAAGGTCAGCGAAACCAACTCTGAAGGTTGAAAAATCATGAAACCTACATTGATCCATCTGGATGCTCCACCAGCATTGATCCCCTTACTTAACGTGTAGACTAAGAGAATCAAATTTGAAGTCAGCAGTAGAAAAAGAAACCCTTTGCTTCGAAAAATTTTCAATTTCATTCGATAGACACCCAATAAACAAACAAGACTCACAGCAAACGAAGAAAGCTGTTTCCAGCCCTTACTTCCAGTACTAACTTCACTGAACAACAATTGATAAGAACTGGCACTATAAACTAAGATTATTCCTGTTATACACAATATCAAGTAAGGCAGGAGCAACGTCCAATCCAAATAGAATCTCTTTATCTGTCGCTTCATTGCACTTCTCCATTAGTTAAAAACATTTCTATAGCGGTTCGGTTTTTTTCTTCATCGATTTCCAAAACACTACCAGACGGAGTGTAGTCGTTGAAGTCCCAGCTTCCCTCAACAGGAATAGACAACGTCTGCAGCTCTTTGATCGTCCCAAACAAAAAGCTTGTACCGACATCCAGTAACACATCGTACGGAAGATCTGTGTCTACATATCCTACTGCTTCTCCTAATAGTCTTGGAAGTCGTGCGATTGGAAGCCCGCTTTTCGCTTGCTTTATCAAGCTGTCGGCTACCTGTTGTTGACGACGAACACGTCCAAAGTCTCCTTCTCCATCCATTCGATAGCGTGCATATTGCAATACTGTATTGCCATCCATGATTTGTTCCCCCGGTTCTATCTCCACACCATCCAGCTCGAGCGCTGTTTCGGCGTCGATCTCTACACCTTCCGGGAAAAAATCATCGATCAATTGTGTAAACACTTTAAAATCTATTGCAGCATAATAATTGATCGATAGCCCAAAGCTGTCATTCAGAACATCCTTAGTCAAAGCTGCTCCACCATAGGCATACGCAGCATTGATTTTATCCAAGCCAACGTCGGGTATTGAAACATAGACATCTCTCATGATTGAGATCACCTTCGGCTCTTTGGCAGATGTATCATAATTCACAACCATCAATGTATCCGATCTACCGCCGTCATCATCATCCTCACGTCCGTCATCGCCAATGAGTAAAACAGTGATTTCTCCTGTTTCCGGTCGCTCATCACCAGTAAAAGTTTCATTTTTCTTTGTATTCACCTGTGCTTGTGACTGTTTCTTCCCTTTGTGAAAGCTTACAACCGAATAACAAAAAATTGTCATCCCGATCAAAAGGAACGAAAGTAAGCCTGTCACTACCCATTTCCATCGTTTGTTCATTTCCAATCCCTCACTTTTCAATTATTGATGCACCTTCTCTGAATCAAAAACCTGTTCTACAATCTAAAGAGAGCCTCTTTCTTGATAAAATCCCCAGTCATTTCTCCTCTATCCAAAAGACTTTTGATAAAACAAAAAACACGTTCATTGAGAAGGATCAACGAAAGTGCTTAGGGGAAATGAAGGCATGACTGAACAGGCTGGATGCCCGCCATTCAACTACACTTGATTTTCTCTTCGTTGAGTTTTAGCACTATACAACGTAAAAAGCTTTGCTTTTAGCTGCTTTTTGAAAAGCCTTAATTCGACAATCCCTGTTCTACCCATTACTGTCTTTCGACAAATCTGAGCAGCAGCCTGTGTTTGCATAGGAGCCTCACCTAACAAGTCATTCAATTCATCAAAAATATAAAGTGTCTGGGGGTAGAAGTCAACAGAGCAAATATTAAACAATCACAGCCAATCAATAAAAAATAATGTTCGTTATTTTTACAAACCGTCTCTGTTATCGTTTTTAGGTTAACCTAACTTTTTACAAAAGGATGAATAAAAGAAAAATAACCTTTACCATTCCTTAATTATTTCTTTATTCCTTCTTAACAATAAACGTCGATCCCATCTTAAAATTAATTTCTATCCACTGACATCCATCCTTCTTGTTCTGTTATATTACGAGTGAAAAAATCAAAATTTTTATTACAAATCGATTCCATTAAAAACTTTCACAATATTTTCTAATCTAAACCATAAAACGTTTTTCAATCACTGGGAAAAATCGTATACTATGATTGTGAATTACAACACAATCTATTAGCAGGAAAGGGTTTTTTTATGAAAAAGAAAACGATGGTATTACTAACTTGGGTACTTGCTTTTGGGGCTTTCGCTTCCGGCTGCGGGTCAGACAATAAGACAACTGGCTCAAGCGCTTCTTCCTCTTCCACTGGGGAAAGCAGTTCAGCAGATGTTGCTTCCGGCGCATCGGAAAAGGTCTACACAGATATTTCAGAGCTGAAAGACGATTATGACATCATTATTGTCGGTGCTGGGGGCGCCGGAATGACAGCCGCTATCGAAGCAAAAGAAAAGGGTATGAATCCTGTGATTTTTGAGAAAATGCCTGTTGCAGGGGGGAATACCTTGAAATCTTCAAGCGGGATGAACGCATCAGAAACAACATTCCAAAAAGAAGAAGGCATTGAAGACAGCAATGATAAGTTCTATGAAGAAACACTGGAAGGTGGACATGGAACCAATGATAAAGAGCTTTTACGCTACTTTGTGGATAACTCTGCTGCAGCAATCGATTGGTTGGATTCTATCGATATCAAGCTGAACAACCTGACGATCACTGGCGGAATGAGCGAAAAACGAACACATAGACCAGAAGACGGTTCTGCAATTGGAGAATACTTGGTAGATGGCTTATTCCAAAATGTGAAGAAAAATGATATTCCATTATTCGTTAATGCGGATGTTACAAAAATCAATGAAAAAGATGGTACAGTAACTGGCGTTTCTGTAACCTTCAATGATGAAACAACTAAAGATATCACTTCTAAAGCAGTTATCGTAACTACTGGTGGTTATGGTGCTAACAGCGATATCATTGAAAAATACCGTCCTGATCTCAAGGGCTATGTGACAACGAATCAATCAGGAAGTACCGGCGACGGCATCAAGATGATTGAAGAAGTCGGTGGAACAACAGTTGATATGGATCAAATCCAAATCCATCCAACCGTCCAACAGGACAAAGGCGTATTGATTGGTGAAGTTGTGCGTGGAGAAGGCGGAATCCTAGTTTCTCAAGAAGGTACTCGCTTTGTAAACGAACTGGATACGAGAGATAAAGTTTCAGCTGCAATCACTGCACTTCCAGAAAAATCAGCTTATCTGATTTTCGATTCTGGTGTAAAGGAACGCGCAAAAGCGATTGAATTTTATGAGCAGCAGGGTTATGTAGTTGAAGGAAAAAGTATTGAAGCTTTAGCTGAGGAACTAGACATGCCGGCGGAGAACCTTGAAGAGACACTGAAAACATGGAACGCAAGCGTCGAAGCTCAGGATGATACTGAATTCAGCAGAACAACTGGTATGGATAACGACTTATCAAAAGCACCTTACTATGCAATCAAAATCGCACCGGGAATCCACTATACAATGGGTGGAGTGAAAATCAACAAAGAAACACAAGTATTAGACAAAGATGGTAAAGCTATTACAGGACTTTACGCAGCAGGTGAAGTAACCGGTGGTCTTCATGGAGAAAATCGTATCGGCGGAAACTCTGTAGGTGAAATCATCGTATTCGGCAGACAGGCTGGGGTTCAATCCGCAGCATTTGTTGAAAAAGAAAAATAAGCTGAAATATAATCTTCCCCAACTTTAATATAAAGTTAGCTAGGAATATTCTTTCAGCCCAAAATCAACTTTACAACAAAAAAGAGGCTGGCCAAAAATGGGCTGCTCCAAGAATTAAGAAGAAATATACGAAGATAGCTTTTCCTATTTTCAGTATCCAAGTAGGTACTTTGCCGCATCAGAACTACTGTAGTAGTTGCTGTGTGTTAAAGCAATTTCGGCTTAATTCCAAAGGAGCAGCTTTTGGCTCGCCGTCTATTCGTGCTTAGTGTGTGGGACAATTTCTAATTTGATTGTTGTCTTGCACTCTTTTATTTCATTTACCCTTTTTCATTTTCCTTTATATAAATCCTGTCAAATCAATCATTACACAAACACTACTCCTATAAAGTGCTGTATAATGCCGTAGAAACCGTCATTTCTGCTGCTGATCCGCAGTATTCATATCTATTATTACCTTTTTTATTTTTCCCTTTTATTTCTATCCAATTGTCTTTTTGATTTGTTCAGCGCTTCTTGAACGCTGCAAGTTACTGATATTGCTGCTGTTGATTTGCTGCTGCATCATTTGAAGATAGCCTTCCAATGCCGCCTTATCTTCTGTATCATTTGTTTCTTCATAGGCTTTCACAGCTGTTGACACACCCTCGACACCTACCATATAAAAAATGGAAATATCCAATTCACTCAGCTCACCCTGCTGATATTTTTCGTAATTATAAGAAACAATGCTATTTCCTGTATTACGATAACTCATGAATAGAACACTCATACTTACGATGAGAACAATTGCTCTCAAATACTTGAAGGATTTCCACAGAGAAGCAATGAAAACACAGACACATATTGCCAACACAACCATGAACCACGAGGTATTGAAGCGCAGCGGCGTCAGACCAAAGGCTTCAATGTATACTTGCATTTTAGCGAAGCCCAGGATAATCAGTGCCAAGGTTTCGATACCAATCATACTTAAGCTGATCTTGATCCCCTTCGAACTATGACTGAACAGCTTGATCAAAGAGAAGATACAGACATTGATCAATGATACAGCCAGCAGCTGGAAGAATCCTTCACGTGCATAAGCTGATAATGTATAGATTGTTGTACCGTTCCGAAATTCAATGTAACCCATAATTGCTGCTGCAAAAAACAGCAAGTAGATTGAAATGAAGATGACCAGGACAGTTAGAAAGAATACGTCTGGGCCTTTGACTGTCGGGATAACATGTTGACTGACCGGACTCTTTTCCAGGTTTCTATAAACACATAGAAACAAATACATGCCCATCGGAATTGCGATGATCAGAATCATGAATTGCTCAGCAAAACCAACAGAGACAATGTCAGCAACCGAATGAATCAAACGCTCGAACATGCTGTCAGCACTACTCAATAACGAGATGACAATTGCAGCAACTGGAAACGAAATAACTACGCCAAGAATGACCAGCTTCACGTTTTTATGCTTTTTACCTACTAAGCGGTAAATTGATAACCCTGCTGTCACATTTTTGAAGGGGCGAACCAAGAATCCATCAATAAAATCAAAGAAAACATAGCTGCTCAGCTGATTTTCTTTTCTAGTACCTGCAACGACTAATACCCAGTACATACAGCTGAAAAACAGCAGTAACGAGTTCGTTCCCATTAAAATTGTATTATCAAACAAGCTGAAGGAAAGACTCAATGCAAAAACATAAGCCAAATAGCCGTAATGAAACCAGCTCATTTTTACTCCTCTAACTCTAGCATACGTGTAGATTGAACCAGTGAAACCTACTGCTAATGCTGTTGTCCAAAATCCCCCACGATCCTGTGCAACTCCTTGAACTGTAAAATACGCCACAACAATACTTGCCAAGCTGAATATCAAATCTTTTCCATCAAACAAGGGCTGTTGTTTCTCTTCCCAATGCTTATGCAAGTCCTTTTCCTGATTCGCTTCCATCATCTACTCTTCCTCCCGATACTCCAAAATATCCGCAGGCTGACAATCCAATGCTTTACACAATGCTTCCAAAGTACTGAAGCGGATCGCCTTTGCCTTATTATTTTTCAAAATCGAAAGATTGGCTGGTGTTAGATTGATTTTTTCTGCCAGTTCACCTGCACTCATCTTACGCTTTGCCATCATGACATCGATATTTACAACAATAGCCATTAAATCGTAAAGTCATTCTCTTCCTTAATCAAAAGTGCCTGGCAAAACACATTTTTGATTATTCTTACAATGACACCGACAAAGGCTGCTAATCCTGCAACAAAGAGCCATGGATAATAATAGCTACCTGAAGCCAGCAGGATCACTGCTTCTAGAAAACACAACCAGCTGATCAGCCGCAAATTTTTTATGTTTCGCTCAGTGAATGTTTCCTCATTATCAATCTTCTGGATCAGTTGATGCAGTAAAAATAGAATCACTAGCCCTACCCCCAGACAGCTTTCCAATGTGAAAATGAATAAATGCTTGTTCGTTGGTGCAACTGCGTGCAGCGGTACAATAACTTCGATGAAGCTTGACATGAAAATCATTGCAGCAATCATCATCGCTGCTAAAATATAAATACACCATGCAGACAGCCGTGTTGACTGTTTCCCTGTCCAGTTCATTTAGGTCCCTCCTTCAAGTACATTCATCATACGGCAGAGCTTTTTGACAGTCAATATAATTTTATCGATAATCGATAAAATTATATTGTTTTACGATTAAAAAACTAGAAAACACATGCTATCTTATGACTTTTAGCGCAAAGTTTAAAAATTAGTAAAGTGCACAAAAAAACCATTCGAAGCGGGCAAGTTTCGAACGGCTCTTCTATCTAAACGACTCAACTGAGCATTTTATAATAACATTTATCTATCTCCGGAAGAGAGCAACCAAAATTTTCGATTGCCGACTACTCTTCTCTCAACCGGCAATATCCCGATTTCTGTATCCAATGAACCCGCCTATCAAAAGCAGAACTGCCAGTCCAGTAATGACAAGTAACGGCTGCCACTCAAAGGAATCCACCGGAATACGAGGAATGTAGCTGAAAACAGAAAGATTTTTTACCACTTTAGGCACATCCAGCAAGCTACCTAAGTAATCTACAAAGAAAGAAAATACTAGATAAAACCAGACTGCACCACTCCATTTAGGCAACCAGCCTACGAGTAGGAAACCCGCGCCCATCACAAACCAGACAGCCGGCAAATAGGCCAGACCTGACTTCAACATCATAGATAAAGCAATCGGTTCAGCCATCACACTACTTGATGCTGCATACAAGCTAAGCACCGATGCAATCAGCATAATGATTGATGTACAGAAAGCAATAAACAGATAGGCACCCAACAGCTTAGTTCGTGTAACAGATTTGGAAAACAACTGCTCCACACGACTCTTTTTTTCTTCGGAGTATGCTTTTAATGCCACTGTTAAAACCGGAATCGTCCCTAAAATTGATAAAATCACCATCAGTACTGTCATAAATTGCTCAGTCAGTGAGTAATTGCTTTTTTCCGGCAAAAGCATAGTCAAGATATCACTTGATTTGAAGAAATTTTCTAAATCGCCAAACACCGAACCATAGCTGATTCCCGCGACAACCATTACCACCAGCCAACTGATCAATGTCGTTTTTACTAAGCGAAAGCTGAATCCCAAGGGTTTCTTCAATAAAAAACCAGCATGACTTTTACCGCTTCGCTGAGGAATGAATCCAGCTTCCAGATCACGGATGCTGTTTAAATAGAAACTGACACCAAACAAAATAAAAGAAAAGACAAGGCTCAGTATTATAGGAAACCATGAATTAGTCACGAAAACCTCTGTTTTATAGACCCAAGAAAGTGGAGATAGCCATGAAAGACTTTCATTATTCAAATCTGTAAACCCTCTAAATAAATAGGCGGCGCCTAAAAAGCTAAGTGAAAATCCAACGGTTCCTCTTTTTGATTCTGCCAGTTGTGCAAACACAGCTGTTACACCTGTAAAAACCAAACCAGCACTTCCTAATGCAGCACCGTATAACAAAGATGCTCCCATCGGCATTGTTTCTATTCCTAATAAGCCAACGCCAATACCGTTGGTCAGCATGATCAGCACGCTGATAAGAAGCATTTCCACAAGCACTGCAATGAGCGGTGCCAAACGTCCGACAGACAATGCTCGAATCATTTCCAATCGACCGTCTTCTTCATCTCCTCTGGTATGACGAGCAGTTAAGAGAATCATCATGACTGCTGTCGTAATAGCCATGAACAAAGTCATTTCATGACCGAACATCGCGCCTATCGTATAGTTATCCAAGCTGCTGCTGGGACCAATCATTGCAATCATTGCCGGATTTTTTACTGTTTCTGCCATGACCTGACGTTCCTGAGCAGTCGGAAACAGCTCAGGAAATGCCCCAGCAACAGCAATCGACAGCCCAGCAATTCCAATCAGCCAGAATAGGATTTGCCAGCGATCTCTGCGCAGATTTAAGCGCAGCAGTTTTTGCCACCCTGAAAAATAGACAGTCATGCTACTCGTCTCCTTCCAGATTTCCGTCTTGTCCCTCGTAATGCTGCATGAACAAGTCTTCCAATGTCGGTGGAGTACTCTCCAACTTCAATACATCATACGGTGCAAGATACTGGATGACTTCAGCCATCTTTTCAGAATCCACTTGAAATTTGAACTCAGTAGCTGTTCCTGTTACATCGTGGACCCCAACCTGTTTAGCTAGCTCCTCCACTGGATTTTTTGTTGTGACAGACAACAAAGTTCGAGTCAAATGTCTCAGCTCACTCAATGTACCAGTTTCAATGATTTTTCCTTTTCGTATGATCGTGATACGGTCACAAAGACGTTCCACTTCTGAAAGAATATGGCTGGACAGCAGGACGGTTTTCCCCTGTGCCTTTACTTCTTCCACGCATTCCTGAAAAACCCTTTCCATCAAAGGGTCCAATCCAGATGTCGGCTCATCCAATACAAACAAGTCTGCTTTACTTGAAAATGCGGCAATCAATGCTACCTTCTGGCGATTTCCCTTTGAGTAGCTGCTGCACTTCTTCGTGGGATCGAGATCAAAGCGATGAATCAGCTCTTCTCGCTTTGATGTATCCGGCTTCCCTTGCAGAGACATGAATAGATCAATCACTTCGCCGCCTGTCAAGTTCGGCCATAAATTCACATCTCCTGGAACATAGGCAATTCTTTTGTGGCTTTCAACGATTTCTTTCCAAGCATCCATACCGAAAACAGTCGCTGTTCCGGAGGTAGCTTTCAAAATACCTAAAAGTACCTTAAGTGTCGTTGATTTTCCCGCGCCATTTGGTCCGATAAAGCCAAAAACCTCTCCTTGTTTGACTGTCAAATCAACAGACTTTAAAGCCTCAACATGCCCGAAGTTCTTATCTATCCCCTTCAGCTCGATCACATTCATTTTCTTTCCCTCCTGCATACACTTCTTGATACTACTTAACATTTTTTAAAAATTATGAATTATTTCTATTTTTATAATTCATAATATACCCCCTTTCCTTTCTTTAAGCAAACAATTTATATGTGCTATCGATTGAAAAATTTAGCGAAGTATTCGATAAAAATCTAATATAAGAAATGGAGCTTTCCCTTGTTTCTTTCAGGGGATTTCTATATATTTAAGATGTAGAAAAAAATGTATCGAAAAGGAGCCGCTGACTGCTATGAATGGTTTTGACCGCAGAAGAAAAGCCAAAGAACAGAGCATCCTTCAGACCGCTCTGACATTATTTATGCACCAAGGGATCAAAAGTACTTCTATTCAAACAATTGCTAAACAGGCACAGGTCTCTCCTGTCACCGTCTTCAACTATTTTGGTTCTAAAGAAAAGCTGCTTGACCAGACTTGCTCACTTTACTTCGATAGTACATATGAAGATTTTAAGCAGGTGATCGATTCTGAGCAAAGCTTTGAAGAGAAAATGCAATACCTTATTTTTACGAAAGGGCAAGTATCAAAGGATATTCATGCTGATTTTTATGAAGCACTTATGCTGAAATACAGTCATCCTGATGAACACATGGTTGCCTTTCTTAAAAAGGGTATCATCCTTTATCAAGTTCTATTTGAGCAAGGAAAAGCTGAAGGGATGATTAGCAAAGAGCTCTCTATGCCTGCATTGATGTTGTATATGCAATTGTTGACGACCTCTATGCAAGATGAAGCAATCTATAAAGACATCCTCCCTTTTAGTGATGAAATCATGAATATGTTTCTATATGGTATTTATGGGAAAAGGGAGTAAAGCCAGAGTCAAAAAGCAACTCAGCCGTTTAGCTTCACAGCAGCGCAGCTGAGTTTTTTTCGTCTCTTATGTTAGTTGACAGAGCACAGGTTTCCTTTTCTAACTCTAGATAAAACCTTGATACAGCAGCATGTCAAGTAGCTTTTACCCACATTTACTCGTTCTTTTCACGACAAAAGAAACGGGATTTAGTATACTGATTTCAAGGAGGAAAGAGGATGAGTATTGGGATTCGCTTAAAAGAAAAACGTTTGAAGCATCATCTAACACAAGAACAGCTGGCTGAAAAAATTTACGTCAGCAGACAGACAATTTCCGGATGGGAAAATGGGAAGAATCAGCCGGATCTGGAAAATTTGATCATGCTCAGCGAATTGTATAAAACGACACTGGATGAATTATTGAAAGGAGAATCTGTCGAGATGACTACACAACAGCCAATGGTACCTAAACCAAAGCCTGCACCAACACGAAAATTTGCCTTTCTATTATTTTACTGGTCGCTGCTTTCTATTGTTCTGCAAATCATTTTGAGAGAAGAAAAAATCAGCTTCATGATCTTTTACGCAATTGGCGGATTTTTGATTACAGCCTTCTCCTTGAAACGGACAAACCGACTGTCAAATCTCTATAGCCAAGGAGTAAACATGTTTGATCCAGGCATTTATTTATGCTTAGGCTTTCTTGTATTGATTATTGTAGGGTTTATCCTTCAAGATGCAATCATTCAGCGCTAATGGGTTAGTAGGAGGGGTTACTATGAAAAAAGGAATCATTTTAACAATGTCAGTTCAACAGAATAACACGATTCAGTATACACTCCAGGATCAAAATTATTTACCGCGTCTGAGGAACTATTTGATGTTGGAACATGGAGACATCACGTGGGAGAAAAAAGCTTATTTTGAGCTGACAGAAGAAAATATTCAGGAATACCAAGTGGTCGCATGCACGGCTTTGACACAAAAATTCGTAAAACAGCTACAACGCTGGAAACCTGATTTACAGATGATTTTTCTTCCCACGGATCAATTCATGGAAGCAATGGCGCCTCGAGGTTTTGTTTTCAATATGAGTACAGGCTATGTTCTGGCAGAAGCTCCAAGTGTAGCCATCAAGGATACTCCAGTCAATGCAGAATATCAGCCGTACACAAATGAAGACCTGCGATTACTGATGCAGAAGTATCCAACAATCTATTGGGAGGTTGTCACTCTCGATGATCTCAAGAAAAAACTGGACTCTAAAACGATAAATACGACAATTGCTCTAACGCCGGCAGCAGCTCCTTATCGAAAGCTTCTTGCCAGCAACTATCCGACAGTACCGATCATCGATGCCAGAGCTGAGAAAAACCAGCAGCAAAGCACATTGAAAGATGAGCAAATGATGATTGCGATAACCTGTGTTACTTCCTTACTGCTGATTTTACTCGCATTTTTTTAAATTATAAGGATACCTAGCATATATGAATTTCAGTACTATCGGCTCCTTCATTAGCCATTCTGTATGGACTCTGATCATCTTATTGTTGAAACGGAAACAATCTTTCTTTATACTGATATTGATATACAGTAGCGAGAGGAGAGCGGTCATGGATAAAGAAGAACGACTTCGAACAGGAGCCAGAGAACTCTATAAAAAAATGGGGTGGATCAATAAAAAGATGGAAGTCAGCCTCAAGGGCTACACCTCATCAGAAGTCCATTGTCTCGAATATATAGAAAATACTGTCGATCCAAACGTAACAAAGCTAGCTGATTTCTTTTATATGACTAGAGGCGCTATGAGCAAAATGACAAAGAAGCTTATGAAAAAAGGCGTTGTCGAAAGCTACCAGAAACCGGATAATAAAAAGGAAATCTACTTTCGTCTGACAAAAAAAGGAAAAGAAGTTTACAGCATACATGAAGAGCTTCATCAGGAATTTCACGATCGAGATAAAATCGTATTTGACCAGATAACAGATGAACAGTTCGATAATATCCTTCAGTTTATAGAAAGCTACAATCAGCATTTAGATAAAGAAATACAAAAACAAAAAAATCAATGAATCATTCATCAATAACAGGCAAGCAGCTCACGATAAAAATCGTGAGCTGCTTTTCTCTTCTTGTTTTTGTTGACAAGGAAACAAAATGGCGTTATTATATTTTTGTTTCCAAAGAAACCAAAACCCTCTCTTGAAAGGAGAACATATATGTCACAAATGAAACAAACCAAAAAATTGAATCCAGAATCAAACATAGATAGACACGCCTTATTATTCGGTCTTATCTCTGTATTCCTTATCGGTATAGGCTTCAGCATCATTACGCCAGTCATCCCCTTCTTAGTTCAACCCTATATAAGCAATCCACAGAATCAGGCAATCATCGTTACTCTGCTGATTTCAGTCTATGCATTCTGCATGTTTTTCTCAGCTCCAGTGCTTGGTGCTTTAAGTGATAGGTACGGACGTCGACCATTACTTTTGATCAGCCTGATTGGTGCTTCTGTCGGATTCTTTATTTTTGGATTAGGCGGCGCTCTCTGGGTTCTATTCGCCGGACGTATCATCGAAGGTATCACCGGTGGCAGCATCAGCACAATTTTTGCCTACTTCGCTGATATTACACCACGAGAGCAGCGGACTAAATATTTCGGCTGGGTCAGTGCGATTGCCGGTGCTGGTTCCGTAATGGGTCCCACAATTGGCGGTTTGCTGGCTGCAAGATTCGGGTACGCCTCTCCATTATATTTCGGTGCTGCCATCACTTTACTGAATGTCATTTACGGATTTTTCTTTATGCCGGAAAGCCTTGAAAAAGAGAACAAGCTAAAAGAAATCAGTATCACACAGCTAAATCCTTTTAGTCAGCTTTCTAGTATCTTATCAATAAAAAATCTGAACAGGTTACTGATTTCAGCTTTCCTGCTTTGGGTTCCCAATGGTTCCTTGCAGGCAATTCTATCTCAATTTACGATTGATTCCTTCAATTGGAAGCCAGCATTGATCGGTCTTGTATTCTCGATCATGGGCGTTCAAGACATCGTCTCACAAAGCTTGATCATGCCGAGACTTTTATTGAGATTCAGCGATAAGCAAATTGCAATGACTGGGATGGTTTCAGAAATCATCGGTTACCTCCTTATCACACTTTCTTCTCTGCTTTCGTTCTATCCACTCTTCATTATTGGCATGTTTGTCTTCGGTTTCGGTGATTCGATCTTCGGCCCTTCCTTCAATGGAATGGTCTCAAAAATTGTTGATACCAGTGAGCAAGGACGTGTCCAAGGAGGCAGTCAGTCGATACAATCACTGGCTAGAATCATCGGCCCAATCATCGGTGGTCAGCTTTATGTCACTCTAGGGCACAGTGCGCCTGCCTTTATGGGTATATTCCTGATAACAGCAGCTGTATTGGTCTTATATAAGGGAACCTATAAAACAGCTTGATTGACATCTTAAAAAACCTTCCCTCTGACAATTTGCTCGTGTCAGAGGGAAGATTAATTTTGAAGCTTTGTAAAAATTTGTATAAACTACCCAAATATATTTGAGTAAGTACCTCTTTCAACAAACAGCCCTTGCTCTTATCTATCAGTATCGACAAGATAACAGCAATTTATCCATATTAAAACACGTTTTATTGAAATCAACAAATTTCAATACCGACTTTTACCATAGGTTGTAGTATCTGTTGTGGACATAGTGAAATGTGGTGCACACGTTTCAAATTCCTAAGTTGTTCAAACCCTTGAATTGAGGCAATGTCAAAGATTCCATCCTCCCCATCCCAATCTGGAATTAAAAATGAGTATATATCTGATCCTCCATCGAAAATAAGCTCTTCAACTTTATCCAAATCATTTTTTAATAAGATAACATTTTCTAGAAATTCCAAAATTTCAGGGATTGGTTTAGGATTAGTTTCAGAATACCATTCGTAGCTATCTACAAAAGTACTTTTCAAACCATTTAATTTTGGTAAAAACTCGGGATCTTTTTCTAAAAGAGCATCTATTACAATTAATTTGAAATTTAAATCAGCAAACATATCCAATCTCCTTTTAAATACCTATCATTCATTCGCCTTCAGTGAATCGATCATATCGATATGCTTCAGCTTGAAGTGGGTAACAATCATAACAATAATTGTAAACGTAATGGTCAATACTGCTGAGATCACATAGGCCGGCCAATGGATGACCAACGGGAATATGATGCTTTCCATCGATGCCTGTCTAACGATGAACCCTGTCAGAACATAACCAATACCATAGCCTACAACAATCCCCAACAAAGTAAAGATAATATTCTCACGAATAATGTACATCGTCACTTCCTTATCAAAGAAGCCTAGAACCTTGATTGTCGACAACTCTCTAACTCGTTCAGAAATATTGATATTTGTCAGATTATACAGAACAACAAAAGCCAGTAACCCTGATAGAACAACAAAGATCAATACGACTGGATCAAGGTTGTTGATCATACCCTTCTGCGTCTCAATTTGAGAAGACAGGAAGCTGGTATTCTTCACTTCATCCGTTGCCAGAAGCTGCTCTGCCAGACTGTTTTCTTCCTTCGTCGTCATCGTCGCTGTTTTAAGCAGGAATGAGTTGTTTTGGTACTCTTTCCCTGTTACTTTCTCATAATACTCTGCTGTGATATAAACAAAGTGACCCAAGTAGTTCTGTGCGATTTCCTGAACCTTCATCTTAACTTCATTTTGATCCTCATCATAGAAAGTCAACTCATCTCCGACTTGAATATCAAATAAATCAGCAAGCTTCTCAGAAATCACGGCACCATCATTCGTCAAATCGATAGACTTGCCATCCAACGAACTTAAGTGTAAATACGAAGAAAAATCCTTCACATCCTTTGGAACAGTCATCGTCACACTCTGTGTCGCCTGACCTGCTTTTTTCAGCTCTAACACTTCATTTATGACAGGTAATGTACTATTTATCTGGCTATTTTTTTCAAGAATTTCTTCCGTCTGATCAAAGCTTCCATCATCTAAAGTAACCACTGCCTGATAATCGATGATTGGTCCAAACTGCTTATCTGTCACAGCCTCAAGAGAGTTCTTGATCCCAAATCCTGCTACCATCAACCCTGTACAGCCTGCAATCCCAATGATTGCCATGATCATCCGTGATTTGTAACGGAACAAGTTGCGGTAGCTGACCTTTTGATTGAAGCTCATTCTTGACCATAGCGGTGTAATGTATTCTAAGAATATTCGTTTTCCTGGTTTTGGTGCCTTTGGCTGTAAAAGAGTAGACGGTTTTTCCGTCAATTCTTTTATCAACACAATAATCACTGAGCCCAATGTAGCAAACAAGAAGGCAACTCCCGCTTGAATAATCGGCCCCCATTCATAGAACACACTAACTTTTTGGAAATTGTATTGATCACTTGAAAGCTCAAAGACAATTCGAGGAATCGTATTCGTGCCAATGACTACACCTAGAGCGACACCAATAACCGCAGCAAGCACTGCGTAAATAACATACTTCTGGGAAATCTCAACACGGCTGTAACCTAAGGCTTTCAGCGTACCGATTTCCTTACGATTTTCCTCCACCATACGTGTCATCGTCGTAAACGTGATCAACGCTGCAATGAAGAAAAAGAAAACCGGAAATACATTGGCGATCGCTGCGATTCGATCAGAGAGATCACCATAATCCTGAAAACCGATGTTCTCTGTTCGTTGATTGAACAGATAGGTTGGCATCTTTAAATCGGCCATTTCTTTCTCTGCATCACTAACTTCAGTTTCTGCATCTTCCAGCTTTGTCTCTTGTTCAGTCAGTGTCTGCTTGTTCTCATCCAGCTCTTTTTGCACTTCATCCAATTGTGCTGAAGCGGCGGCTGCCTGTGCTTCTGGAAGCTGAGCCAACAGTTGACGATTAGCATCCAGCTCCTCCTGTGCAGCAGTTAATTGCTCTTTAGCCTCTGAAATCTGAGTTTGGCCATCTGCAATTTCCTTTTTCGCTGGTGCGATTTCATCTTCGATCATGCTTCTCAGCTCTGCCAGTCGCTGTTTCGGACGATCAACGAATTTTTCTTCCACCAGCTCCTGGTTTTTCTGCATCAAATCCTTATATTCAGAGCCATAGGTATTGAGCCCCTTGACATTATCAAAGGTCACATACAAAACACCGAAGATATCAGAGGTGAAATTCTTTACTGGAACATAGGCAAAATAATCAACATTGCCATCTCCTACATTTGTCATTCCACGATCCTTGTTACTGATAAACAGAGGCGAGTTTACAAAACCAACGATTTCGTACTCCTTTTTATCCAACTGATCTGAGTCATCAAGTGTAAAGGTATCGCCTATCTGATACCCTAGCTTTTCAGCAGCAGCATCCAAGACAAGCTCATTGTCGGCTTTTGGCAGGTACCCCTTTTCAACTACTAGTTGATTTTGTTTTTGTGCATCATCATAGGAAAAGACCTGTACCACTTCGCCTTTTTCTTCGTCTGCATAATAGAATTGGTAGCCGGATTCCACTTCCACATTCGGAATTTCTTTTAGCAGCGACTCATCCACTTCCGTTAAACCACCAGTAGAAATGACTTGTAAATCTGATAGATTTTGCTTTTCCAGATAGTCACTCCCAGAAGTATTCAAAACCGGACCTGTTGTTTTTACACCGACAAACAACAGTGTTCCCAAAAGGATGATCAAAATGATTGCAATAAATCGCCCTCTGGATTGCCAAATTTCGCGAAAACTCGCTTTTAGGTATGTCTTATTCTTCATTCAACCGACTCCCTACCATACGATATCGTCAATCGACATCGGTGACTCATTGATTTCGATTGAACGAACCTTCGCATCATTGATATGGATCACTCGGTCAGCAATTGGCGCAATCGCAGAATTATGCGTAATAAGCAATACCGTATTTCCTTGTTCTCTACTAGCATTCTGAAGCAGCTTCAATACTTGCTTACCCGTTTCGAAATCCAGTGCACCAGTCGGCTCATCACAAAGCAGCAGCTTAGGATTCTTTGCCAAGGCTCTGGCAATCGACACCCGTTGCTGCTCCCCACCGGAAAGCTGAGATGGAAAGTTATTCAGACGGTGCTCTAACCCTACCTGAGTCAGCACTTCTACAGGATCTAAGGCATTTGGCGATACTTCAGTCGCCAGCTCAACATTTTCTTTCGCTGTTAGATTAGGCACCAAATTATAGAACTGGAATACAAAACCGACATCTGTTCTTCGGTAAGCAGTCAAATTTCTATCTGAAAACTGAGCAATATCAGTGCCGTCAATAATCACCTGTCCGGCATCTGGAGAGTCCATCCCTCCAAGTATATTTAGAACTGTTGATTTTCCTGCGCCGCTCGGACCTAGAATAACCGCCAATTCTCCTTTTTCAACCGAAAAAGAAATATCATTATTCGCTACAATCTCGGTTTCCCCCATCTTGTAACGTCTATATTCATTTTTTACTTCAACGTAACTCATCTTGATCCCTCTTTCGATGTTTATTAACTAGACATACTGTTGATTTTTTAACATGATGTTAGTATACTAATTGCGTATCTTTCGAGCAAGCCTCAATTTTTTCTGTTCTGTCATTAAATAGACATAAATAAACGATCTGTTCAATCAATAAAAATGAAGGGTGGAAGTGTTATGGTCGGTATACCAAATAATCGTCGAACCTTATACACAAAAAAAGTCATACGAGAAGAATTTCTGCAAATCTTACAGACAAAAGAGCTTGCCAGGATCACTGTAAAGGAAATCTGTGAAGCGGCAGACATCAATCGAGGCACCTTCTATAAATATTATACTGATCCTTACGATCTGTTTCAAAAAATCGAGAGCGATCTTCTGGAAGATATCATGGGGAATATCAAAATTCAGGAAAAAGAGTTGGATAGCTGGTTAGTAAATATCCTGATCATCCTCAGTGAAAACAAGGATGCCAGCAATATCATCTTAAGCAGTAAGAGTGAAAGTCGCTTGATCAGCTCGATGCTCAGCAGGGTCAAGCCGGAAGCGTTGGAAAACTTCGCTTTGATTTTTGAAGACTCGTCGCCGGATAAATTAGATTTGTACTTTACCTATTTTGTTGATGGCACGATTGGCTTGATTGAGAACTGGCTAAAAAACTATTCTTATATCGAACCAAAGGAAATCGCTTCGATGATCCTGACCATTCTTTCAACAAAAATAAAATAAGTCTATTTCAATTTAAATAAGCCGCAAAAGAGTTCGGGACAGAAAACAATTTCCAAACTCTTTTGCGGCTTAATTGCCGCTTCTTGTTTTACGTACCAAATAGTAATCCAATAACGCACCAACAAGAGTGCCAATCGTATAGGCGATGATATCTGACCAAAGAAATCCGAAGCCTAGAATCAGCCCGCCTAGGGTTGTTGCCCTGATTGCATCGATCCATGGCGCATGATACAGCTGAGTCGTTTCAATAAACCAGCAAAAGAGCAATGATAAAAGCCAAATTCGACTGGTTTTCAGCTTTGGAAACAGAAAAGCTGCACCAAAGAAAATCATCAATGCCCATAGTGCATCACCCAAATACATCGTCACAATATCCGGCAGTAGAAACGCGGCCTTCCTTGACAGCAACCCCAACACCATAACTATAATGGTCAAAAAAGCATACAGCTTTCGATTTCTTCCCTCCATCTTACCAACTCCTTTTTAGTTAATAATTTCTCGTCTATTTTTAAATCACCAGGCTGGAACAACCGATCTTCTGCTAGTTTCCGCAGGCACACCCTATGATAAGAACTGCTTGATTTGCTGGAGCCAAACTGACGGCTCATCTACCTTCACGCCTATCTGACTATCCGGTACTGTCAAACGCTGTGTCCGCTCATCCCCACGCTCCTTATAAGCTGAGAAAAATTTGAGCAAATCTGAAAGCTTTAGATTCGTTTCAATGCTCTTTTTCAAACGGCTGAACTTTCTCGGCATCGCAGTCAAGCGCTTATCACTCAGCAGTTCGTTCCTAATCAAGCGCAATGCGTACTCTTGTCTCTCAAAGATTCCCAATGCATTATCCGCATCCAACTGATAAGTAATAAATTCACGGAGCATTTTTTTATCAACCATCAGCTTTCCTTGTTCAAAAACAGTATGCTCTTTTTCATAAACAAAGGCTTTTGGGTTATCAATACTCAACTGCTCTTTGTCCTTCAACAGAAAATCAATGATTTTTTCTTTTGCTCCAATGATATACCCCTTGATTTCCAGATGAGTCATTGCTTTAAGTAAAACTAGAAAATCATCGATCGACAACTGCATATATTTTTGTGCCAGACTCTCGCCATCTGTCAAAAAGAGATCGGGTGAAAAACGCAGCAGTTTTTTCTTTCCGCCCTGCAGCAAATACAAGTAAAATGTCGTTTGAAAGCCATCTTCAATAACAAACAGTATCGTCAATTCCCTCACATCCCTTTCCTCGATCTTTTACTATAGATGAACCCTGCTAAAAAATAGCCATTGCTTATACTTCCTTTGTTATGCGCTTCGCGAAAAAGTCACCCTTCATGTGATGAATCTTTAAAGACAAAAGCAGCCTATAATAAAATCAGGCTCGACCACATGTCTTATAAAACACGAGTCAACACCTGATTCTTCTTACTCCCTATTCAGCTAAACCAAGCTGTTCTTTCAATTCTGTTTGAACTCTTTGCAGCTCTTCAGCGTTGATCCCCTGATAAGAAACACCATCCTGCATGAAGCCTTCGCCTTTCAGCTGATCCTGCTTTACTGCTCCTAAAGCAGAACGGTAATCGAGAGCAATAGTCTTCAAATCATCAAAACTCAAATCCGTTTTCATATGCTCACTAAGTGTATCTAATACACCTTGATATTGGGAAACCCCTGACATCGTCAGCATCTTTCTTACGATAGCATCAACAATTTTTCTCTGACGTTCTTGACGTCCATAATCACCATTCGGGTCCTCATAACGCATACGGGAATAAGAAAGCGCCTGATCTCCATCTAGATCGACTTTTCCAACTTTGAATGTATAATCATCCTGTGTGAACTCCAATGTATTGCTGACACTGATTCCGCCAACGGCATCTACCAGCTCCTTCAGTCCCTCCATATTGATAGAGACATAGTGATCGATTGGAATATCCAGCATTTTTTCTACCGTATCCATTGACATCGCAGCGCCGCCAAATGCATAGGCATGATTGATCTTATCTTCTGTTCCATATCCGACAATTTCTGTATATGTGTCTCTGGGAATGCTGACAATCGTCGTCTGATTGTCTTCGGCATTAACCGTCGCCACCATCATTGTGTCTGATCTCCCCTGATCTACACGTCCATCCGTCCCTGTATCGATCCCCATCAAAAGAATAGAGAAAGATTCCTTTTTCTTCAAATCAGCAGCTACTTCTCGTTTCGTTTCTGCTGGTTGTTGTCTTTCAACTGTTTCATATGTTTTCGCAGCCGTTCTAGAAATATCAGAATATATTTTAGCTGCTAATCCAATGGTCCCTATAACCAAAACCGTAATAATACCTGCAATAATCAGTGCTATTTTTTTCCCTTTTGACAACTCATTTCCCCCTTGCTTCATCTATAAATGAAACGAATAAAAGAATACTAAATCTCCTCTTTCTAATAAATTTTACTTTGTAACGAAAACGAAAGCAATAGCTAGTTTCGGCTATTAAGATTATGTTAACGTTTCAGAACACCGTACATAAGTATCGCTGACATTTTGGATGGTAATCTGCTCTAATAAAGGAATTTTCTTTTTACATCTGTTCGCTTGTTAAGGGGTTTATCCGTATGCTAGCATATAAGAAAGAGCTTTCAACACTGATACTGAGTACAACTGGACGTTTCAATAAAAGCTATTATGGAAAATACTCTCAGGTATCGTTTTGCTAAGTCGGTTTTAATAAAAAATGGAGGTAAGAGAATGCATCTTGATAGAATGACTACTCGTATATTAGTAAGAAAAAATTATGGGGCATGTTTTGACTTTTATACTGAAAAATTAGGGTTGGTACCTGTTTGGGGCGATCGAAGCGGCCCCTATACCTCTTTTTCGGTAACTAGCGATGCGCCACCTTGTTTCGCTATCTTTTTAGGGGAGAACATGACCATGTATTCCGGCTATGAACAGCCTGTAGATCACGCACAATCAGATACAGTTGCTAGTATTATTCCTTCAGATAATATAGACGAAGACTACCAGAAGCTGAAAGCAGCTGGTGTAGAATTTTTAGGCGAGCCCCAGTATATCGAAGACTGGTACATGACCTGTGCTTATTTTAGAGATCCCGAAGGAAATCTATTTGAATTAAACGATGCAACTAGTGTATAAAACGGAGATACGCTCTCAACAATTGATCATGAGCACAAGCTCACAGTAGTTCACTTTCAAAAATACGCAATAAGAAGGAGATAATTACATGAACAGAATCAACCTTATTTGTTTGGGTGTTACAGATATGACCCGATCATTGAAATTCTATCGCGCTATCGGTTTCAAAACCTATGAAACAAACGACGCACCGCCAATTGTATTTTTTGATAATCAGGGAACAAAATTGGAGCTTTTCCCACTTGAATTTTTGGCAAAGGATATCAACGAGGACCATCCACCCATTCTCAGTTCCGGAGGCTTCAGCGGTATCACACTGGCAATCAATATGAAATCGACAGATGAGGTTGACCGCTTCTTTTCATTGGTTGAACAGCATGGCGGGGAAATCGTCAAACCGCCTGAAAAACCAGCTGCATGGGACGGTTACAGCGGCTATTTCAGAGATCCTGATGGGTATTACTGGGAAGTTGCCTACGGAAAAAACTGGTCCTTTGACGAGAATGATATGCTAATCATCGATTAATAAGTCAGCAATGGAGAAACACAATAAATAAAACAGAGCAGAAACAAAATCATTCCTGCTCTGTTCACTTTTAAGGCAGATACTCCAACATGACATCACTTTCAGATTCCATGACATTCCCTGCATAGTTCGGTGTAGCTAACGAAAGCGTACCACTAGAATTAGTGAACACATAGAAATTGCCGGCATCATATGCACCGCCTGTACCTGTCAGATACTCAATAACAATTTCCGTATTCACATTCACAGTTCGAATATCATTGCTATCTGTTCTATTTGCTGAAAATACACGAATAGTGGTTGTCGGTATCAGCCGATACTGTGCTGTATAATATTCTGTCCGACCGCCATTACTTACAAGTGCAACGGAGCCGTTGGATTCTGTAACAAATGATACCATGATCGTCTGCGGAACATTCATTCCTGTTTTTGTAAATGTCCCAACATTCACAATATCCATCATCGATACCCCAAATGGATAACTGCTTTTATCAATCGTTGGTTCTGTTGGTACTTCTACTGCCGGTGCAGAGCTTTCTGATGCTTTTTCAGTTGATGAGCTGCTTGAAGTAGCTGTTGATTCCTTCGCCTTTGCTTCACTGGAATCCTTCTTCGCTTCTTCAACAGCCTGATCAAAGGCACCCAGTAATGATTCTGTTTTTTGTTCCGAATCTGAACCCCCTGATCCCCCTGTTAATGGAGAACAGCCTGTCAAAAACAATGTTAACCCAACAAATAATACAACCCTTTTTTTCATTCTTATTCCTTCTTTCCTACTTGAAAATCACTACTATAATTATAGCACAGAGACTAATAAAACCGCCTTGATTCCCCTTATCAAAATTTTTGCTTATCCATTGAACAATACAACATTCCATACGTTATTCATCATTGCATGCATGACAGCCAAATAAACTTAGGAGCAATCGATGTTTTTCACACATTGGAAAACCATCGACTACAGGGTCATCCTCTTCAGCAGCAGCTAACCATTCTGCCGCTGCTTCTTCATCAATTTTATCTTTTGTCAGTTCACCGACCAGACCAGTTAATTGATCGATTATCGGAAAGAGCAGATCTTTTGATGGCTCATAATTCAATGTTTGCCAGCCAATTTCCTGCTTGATTCCCACCAAAGCCTGTAGGAAGAATTCCTTATCCTGAATAAAAGTTTCTAATTTCCATGGCATCTCAGATAGAGAAAACCCAACTGCACCAAGTCCGACATAACTTTGATCCTTTTCCAGTATAAATACTGCCAAAGACTTTTGTGTATCTGTCTTTGCAACAGAAACAGCGCTTAGCCCAAAAGTAGTGATCACCACTGCTGTCAGTCCATTTGACATAGCGACCTCACGCGAGGAATTTTCTCCCTTTGATAATTCAATTCGATTCATGCATATTCCTCTTCCTTTTTACTGGTATCGACAAAATCTTTTTTCAAGAAAATCAACACCGCTAAACAGCAGATAACCTAAAAGACCGATCATTAAAATACCGGCAAACATTTCTTCATAATCCATTTTTGACCACGCACTCAAAATCAGATAGCCCAGTCCGTAAGTGGTATTATAATTTTCCGCAAAGAAAAGAGAGGCCAATGAGATCCCTGTGCTGATTCGCAGACTTGCCAGCAAGCCGGGGAGCAATGCCGGAAACGTCAAAAATTGCAGCTCCTGCAATTTACTACTGCCATAATTTTTCATTACCCGATAATAGCCTTCCGGTATTTTATTCACACTATCTCGAATCGATACAATGACCTGAATTGAAATAATTGAGAAAATCAGCAAAATTTTGGAAACATTCCCCAAACCGAAAAATATCATAAAGACCGGTAAAAAAGCCACTTTAGGTAGCGGATATAAGAAATAGAGCAACGGCCCCAAAAGTTTATCTGCGAACGAATGACGACTGAAAATAATCCCTAGAGGAACACCAATGAGTAAAGAAAGAACTAATGAAGCTGCTATCCGCAACGTACTGGCTCCAGTATGCAGAAGCAACAGTTCTTTCATTTCCCAACTCCGGTGCAAGGTACTGATTGGATCGGGAACAGCTCGATTATTCGTCACCAGCGTCAATAGCTGCCACAAAAGAAACAGTGACAGCAGACCCACGAGCAATGATACAACTCTGTTTCTCTTCATCACCTATTCTCCTCTTTCAAAAGACTTCTAAGCTCGATGCAAAATTCATAAAACGCAACAGACTCTCGACGCTCCGGCAAATGAACTGTCGGATTTTTAAGCACAGAAAAACCAGCTGCTGTCATAATCAAAATAATTTCACCTAAAAATGCGGATTCTTCAACATCATGAGTGACGGTGATCACTGTATTTTTTCTTCTCTTTTGCTCTGATAAGATCAATGCCTGTGCCCGTTCCTTCGTCTGTGGATCAAGAGAAGAAGTCGGTTCATCCAATAGGAGGAAATCTGGTTCAGTAACTAACCCTCTCGCCATTGCAGTCCGCTGCTTTTGCCCACCACTCAGCTTACCAGAAAATTTAGCGGAAGAGTTTATCAAGTCTAACTCCTTCAAGAGATTTTCTACCTTTGTCTTGCGTTCATTCTTTGGCATTTTTTTTATTCTCAACGGCATCTCCACCGTCTGAAAAACTGTCTGCCACGGAAACAGCTGTTGATCCTGAAAAACAACTTCTACCTGCTCTTGTGCTGTCTCTTCATAGATGATACGGCCAGCCTCTGGTTGATTAAAACCCTTTAACAGAGACAGTAACGTGCTTTTCCCGACACCAGAACACCCCAACAACACGTATGTTTTCCCCTTTTCAAACGTAAAGTTTATATGTTCAATGATTTTTTCCATTCCGTAACTGAAGGATACATCTTCCAGACTGATTCCCATGATTATTCTCCTTTTATTCGATTAAGCAATTGATTCGCTTAAGCCTTTGTCGTTTCTATATATTTCATTTTGATTCAACATTTTCTGTAGTTACCTTCATTTTACTCATCTGGTTATTGATTGCCTTAGCATCTTACTGCTGTATCTATGGTTCTCAACATTCATGCTTGGACTTCTGCGATACCCGATGAAAAGCGGTTAAAGCGGTGCGCTTTTCTACACTTCTCACTTCATTTCATTCCGATCTCATCAATCTCTAAATAGTATAACCCTTAGGAATAGAAGGTCCTTACTGCGATCCTCGTCGCATATCCTCGTGTTCCTACTTATGATATACTAATAGCTGTATTATTTGAAGAAAGTAAGGTGAAAGTAGTGTTTAGATCTCTTGTATTCCACGAGATTCGTCCTGTGGAAGAACTGAATGGACAGCAACGTCCAATCGTTGTCGCTGACGGCTATGAAGATGCATTGCCGTTACCTCTTTTTGATAGTTTACCTCTTTTTCAGGAACAAATAAACTATCTAAAGCAAGAGGGATTCCATTCTTTAAGTATTTCTGAGGTTCGTGCATTTTATGAGCAGGGGCAGCCATTACCGGAAAAATCTGTTTTACTGACTTTTGATGATTGCTATCAGTCATTGAAGGAGTATGCGTATCCTGTGTTGAAAGCTGCTGGATTCCATGCAACTGTCTTTGTCGCAGCAGGCTGGTTATTCGAGAAGCCGTCAAGCTATCAGCCGGAGGTTTCCAGAGTCCTCAGTCAGCAAGAATTGGCAGAAATGAAGAATGTATTTGAATATGCCAATCATACGACCCACTTCCATGAACGAAGAGGAACAACGCAATCCAGACCTATGTGGGAAACACCTGAGCGTTTTAAAGAAGATCTTATTTTGTGTAACGATCATGTCGCTCTTACAGATGTTTTTGCTTACCCGTTCGGTCTATACGATCAACAGACAGTTGCTGTGTTGGAGGAACTGAATTTCAACTTGGCATTTACCACGAAACCGGGAATCAACAGAAAAGAAACGGCACCATTAGAGCTGTATCGTGATGTGATCCCATATACCTTACCAATCGAAGCATTCAAAAAAATGATGGAAACAGAGGAAAAATAGATGAAAAAGTTAGTAACTGCCGGAGCACTTATTTTATTGAGCGTTGCTGTTTTAAGCGCTTGCGGGAATGATAAATCTACATCAGAAAGTAGTTCAACTGCTGCAAGTACAGAAGCTGCTGTAACAGATCAAACCCTGAATGTCGGCGTACTTCCAGCCGAATCAGCAATTCCGATCATTCTGGCAAAAGAAGAAGGATTTTTTGAAAAGCAAGGATTGACTGTAGAAATCAAATCATTCACTTCGCCGAATGACCGAAACGTTGCTATTCAAGCAAAGGAATTAGATGGAACCATCAGTGATGTGATGACCGAAGCGACCTTTAAAAAGAACGGGATCGATCTAACGATCACTTCTGATATATTAGAAGATTTTAAAGTGCTGGCTTCTCCAAATTCAGGAATCACAGATATGAAAGGACTTAGCGGAAAAAAAGTGACCTTAGTTCCTAATTTCATTTTGGAATATATTATGGATGAATTCGCAAAGGAAAATGATTTCACCTATGAAATCGTCGATATCCCTTCTTTTTCTGCCCGCTCTGAAGCATTGCTGAACGATCAGGTAGACGGCGCGGTTTATACCGAACCTCAAGCAAGTATGCTTGCACAAGAGGGTGCCATCGTGCTTGGAAGCTCAAAAGCTCAAGGAATCAAAGGTGGAACAATTCAATTTACGGATACAGTTCTAAGCGAAAGACCTCAAGATGTCACTGCCTTTTACACTGCTTACAATCAGGCCATCGATTATATGAATGAACATAAGGCGGAAGAATATGCCGATATCCTATCTAAGTATCAATTCCCTGATGCTATGAGTCAATATTTGGATAAGCAAACAGATAAATACCCTTATGCACAGGAAGTACCAAAAGATCAGTTTGAAAAAATCATTTCATGGACAAAAGAAAAAGGTCAGATCGACAAGGAATACACCTATGACGAGCTGACAGACTTTAGTTATTTGAATAACTAATAGAAGCTGCGGCAGCAATACCTAGCTTAGAGAAAAAAGCCCAACAAGCCGAAAATAGTTCGTTATATTTTTGGGCTTGCTGGGCTTTTTTTCAAGAACTTCACCAAGTAGATACTGCGGCTGTATCTGCTCAGCTTTCTCAGTGAAGCACTGTACCTCTTAGCACTTCATCATTTAGATCATAAATTGCTTTTAGAGTCTTGTTTATTTGGTTTTAGAGTAGAGATACGAGTCGGAACTGACCGTTGTCCCATTCCCTTTTGTATTTTGAACAACTTACTATTTGCCTAATCAAATTCCACCTTTTTCTACCGATTCCACATACTTCCGCAGCTCCATTATATGCCCCTGGTCATCATCAATATATAAATCAGCTGGAAAGTTTCCCAGTCGTAATACTTGAATCAAACGCTCTTTAGCTATAAAGGTCATCATGATAAAGTTAGGATTTTTAAAGGGAATAAGCCTCAGTTCCTCCTCTGTATAATCATCAATCAACTTATCCATGAAATCGTAAAAAATATGATCTGATCCGTAATCAACAACCAGTCGACTGTTCTCTAATTGAGTTACTTGTCGGCATCCACTATAGGTTATTCTTTTTAGCGTATCAATGGTCAGGCTCTCATTGCCAATCAATATGATCCACTGCATCTTTCTCCTCCTATCGCTATACTTCCTCCAGTATAAATTACCTCAGCTTGATCGACAGCTTGATTACAAATTTATCCGGATAACCGGCAATTTCGCTGCAATAGTCTTCATGGTACAACGGTCCCTCTGTTTCAGCTAGATCGATTTCCTGAAGAAATGAAGGAATACAGGTCATGATTTCTTCATTACTAAGCAAATACAGCATACTGAGGTATGTGCCTTTAGGCTTACGAAAATTGCTTTCCTCTTTCGTCGTTCGTTGAAAAATATGTGAGTGCTTCGGCACCTCATTTTCATCCGGCAGCTCCTCACGTTTGAACAATACACCATATTGATACCCATAATTCAAATAATTCACTGAAACAGGTTCCCCGCTTTTGTCGCTCACATGATAATATTCATCCTCGGAAACAGCTTCTCGATACAAGTGTTCTGTACCAATCGTTTGAAAATGGTCAAAGCGGATCGTCAAGAATTCCAGCATCTCTTTCATTGCCGCAAGCTCTTCGATTTTTTGTGCCAAAATCTCCTTTTGCGTATGAAGTACAGTTGATTTCAGTGAAAAATCCTGTGAGTGAAAAATCTCCTTGATTTCCTTTAAGGACAAGCCCAGCTCCTGAAAAAGCTTGATTGTACTGATTTGATCACACTGATACAGCCTGTAAAAACGATAGCCCTTCTCATCTACACGTATCGGCTTCACTAAATCGATTTTGTCATAATGAAACAAGGCTTTCTTTGATAATTTACAAAGCGTCGCAAATTCTCCTGTCGTGTATTCTTCCTTCATTTTTTCACCTCTTGACTATTCCCTTAGGGCATACTTTATAACTAGTATATCAGGAATCAGAAAGGCGGGCGATAGGATGTTACGTAATACACACGCACTAAATAAAAAATTATTTCTTTTTTCACTACCGATGATCGGCAGCTTGCTGACCCAACAATTATACAATGTTGCTGATATGATCATTGTCGGTCAGTTCATTGGTGTAGCGGAGCTGGCGGCAGTTGGGAATGCCGGTACGGTGCTGCTGCTCTTCATCGTTATCTCCGGGGGAATCGAACTCGCTGTAGAAATTATTTTCTCCCGCTATATTGGGAAGAACGATCAATACCGATTAGCGAAGGGAACGACCAATATTCTGGTATTCGGAGCTCTTCTAGGTGTACTTCTGGCAGCAGCAGGTTTTTTCCTTCTACCCTTGTTGTTTAAGATGATGAATGTTCCGGAACAGCTGCTTCAGCTGACAAAAATTTATTGCCATATTTATCTATTAGGTGTTCCGTTTATTTACATCTATGATATTTCCAGAGCAATGATCACCAGTCTAGGGGATGCAAAAAAGAGCTTCTATCTGGTTTTAACCTCTTCTTTGCTTAATGTAGTACTCAACTTGCTGTTTATTCTTGTTTTTCATATGGGAATCGCCGGTGCTGCGTTAGGAACGATTCTTTCACAAGGAATAACAATGTGCATCAGCCTGATGATTCTCTATCACAAGAGCAAAAGCAATCCTTATTTTCAGCTGTCTGTTTCATTCGACAGCATACAACTGAAGGAAATCAGCCGGATCGCTGTTCCTTCGATTTTCCAACAATTCGTGATCACTCTTTCATCGGTCTTTTTACAAGCTTTTGCCAACCGTTTTGGCAATGATGTGATTATCGGTTTTATCGCTGTTACTAAGGTTTTAGCTGTTTCGCGGATTGTGATTTCAGGCTTTTCACAGACACTTTCCATTTTTTCTGCACAAATGTTTGCGGGAAAAAAATATACCGATCTGAAACAGACCTATCGCTTTCTTACTCAAGCATCACTACTGTATGCCGCTTTCGTCAGCCTTGTTTTTCTTGTTTTTTCAGAACAGCTTTGCAATTTTTTCTTTAATAGTCAGCAGCATCCTGAAGGCTACCTGTTTTTTAGAAGCTATCTGATTTTTTCAATCGGCACTCTCTTCATGACAGTCTTCAAATTTATGAATGAAAGTATTTTAAGAAGTGCATTGAGAATGAAGGAGTACTTACTCTGCAATATTGGCGACTTACTGGTCAAAGTCGGCTCTACTTATTTATTATTGACTCTTGCTTCTTCTGACGCTTTTTGGATTGGAGAAGGTCTGGGACGACTACTTGCTTTTGGATTATCCGCTTATTTTGTCCTTCAAATCAAACGAACAATATCACTGTCTATCAAGGAGCCCCCTTCTATTTGACTGCTCTTTTCAAAATACCACTTATTCAGTTTAAAAAGAGGCTGGGCCAAAAGTGGGGTGCTCCGCTAATTAAGAAGAAATATAAGAAAATGGCTTTTCATATTTTCAGTATCCAAGTAGGTGCTTTGCCACATCAGAACTACTGCAGTAGTTGCTGTGTGTTAAAGCAATTTCGGCTTAATTCCGAAGGAGCAGCTCTTGGCTTGCCGTTTATTCGTGTTTAGAGTGTGGGACAATTTCTAATTTGATTATTGTCTTACGCTCTTCTTTTTTCTTTGCACACTAACACTGACAACCATTGATTTTTTCAAAAAGTGACAATAATTTAGTTAGAAAAATAAAGAGAATGATTATCATTCTCAATTAGATGTGATATAATTGCTAAAACTAAAGGAGGTCATTTATGGAACATACACTAACGATTGAACATTTCTCGATCCATTATGATTCACATAAAACCGAACTATGTCCTATACAGCTATACCCTTCTCTCTATGTAGAGGACACAACGCTTCCACGTTACTTCATTGGAACAACAACAATGTCCGCTGCTCTTTTTTATCAGGCTGACTGTCCGGAGCTGACAGATGAGGATTACCAGCTAAGTGAAGGATTTCAACAAATTCTGCATCGCTTTCCCCATACAAATCAGGAGCAGTTACTATTTACACTTGAAAACGGCTACCAATGGAAACATGTTCCAATCTATATCGATGCGAAGGATTACCTTATCGGCAAGCTTCTTCCAGCAAAATTCAATGACTTACAACAACGATTGAAGGACATCCAACAGCTTACACCCGTGTTTGCGGACGGACTTCCCGATTTAGACAGCTACAAAAGAAAGAGACTATTTATAAGTGGTCGTTACGGTTCCCGTGAGCTGTTAGCTCCTGAGCATAAAAAAAATGTTCAGGCCATTCAGAAGAAACTGCATTATATCAATGAATTGTACTCCTTTGCTCATTACAGCTATGCTGCGATGACCGAATTTCTTCCTGAATATGAAATAACGACATATGATGCTTTTCACGAAACCTATGGAAAACACATCTACAGCTTTACCATCACTAAAAACGACCAAACAATCCCGCTTCTTTGGCCGGACTACCTATATCATCAACCTGAAAATCATTTAGAATTTGGTGTACTGGATTTTCCATCAAAGCGATACACTGCATTCAACGATTGGCAGGCGGGTGAAGAGATCATGATTGAAATACTGGCTGAAGGCTTTGAAGATGTTCACTTTAAGACAACGTTGAAGAAAAAGCTCTCTAAACCACCACAGCTTTCCCAGCCAAGCTATCAGTCAGAAGAAACACTCACGCTAACGGTTACAGAAGATATTTTAAAGGAGCTGGAAAAACAAGAAGCATCGCTTGAAATCCTTGATCCAAAGAAAAGTATCTGGAATACAGAGCTTCTGGACTATCAAATTAGTGAGGAAACGCTCTTGATTCCTTGTCGTCAATTTGAACACATTGGTCGTTATCAATTGAAAATCAACAGTAAAGACTATGGGCAATTATTACTTTTATTTGCATTAATGGAGGAGAACAACAAATGAAAAAACTAAAAATCCAAGATGTTATTTCTGTGGGGATCTATACAACGATTTATTTTCTAATTGTATTTCTGTGTATGATGGGACTTCGCTTTACGATTCCCGCATTCAATTCTATTCTGATTCCTGGTGTTACTGCGTTATTTGCCGGGATCGTATATCTGCTGATGCTGAACCGCGTTCCTCGTTTTGGAGCAATCACGATCATGGGTAGTGTGATGGGGTTATTCTTTTTAGTCTCCGGTCACTTCCCACTCTCTTTTGTGCCTAATATCATTTGCGCTGTACTGGCTGATTTGATTCAGTACAAAACAGCCATCAATAAAAAACTCCGTACCTATCTCAGCTACATTGTGTTCAGCTATGGACTGACTGGTCCGGTTCTGCCTTTATGGTTCATGAAAAATGCCTATGTAGATTCATTGGTTGCCAGAGGGAAAGATGCTGCTTATATTGAAAGTGTTTTTGCACCAGTCACTACCTTCAGTTTTTACCTATGCATTTTTTCTGTCATTATCGGCGGGATCGCAGGTATGATGCTTGGTCGAACGCTCTACAACAAACATTTTAGTAAAGTCGAGGATCGCAGCTATGATTCTACCGCAAGTGAGTTTTGATCCAAGAAGCAAGCTATGTACGATTTTATTTGCCAGCTTCTCGTTGATGTTTTCTTTCCCTTTTCATATGGAAATCCTGTTTGTCAGCCTACTCTGCCTTTTATTTATTGTTTCAGGCAGCTGGAAAAAAGGACTGATTTTCTATTTAGTATTCTGGTTTTTGGTGCTTGGTGATCAGCTATTATTTCTTTACTCAGACCACCCGATCATTCCCTTTTTTTCTTTTCTGTTTGTTGGAAATCGCAGAATGCTGCCAACAATCATGGCCGCTGCATTTGCCACGGATAAAACGAAAATCAGCGAATGGATCGCCGCCCTCCAAAAATGGCGCATTCCTTTTTATATCCTTATTCCATTGACTGTACTGTTTCGATTCTTTCCAACCCTTATCCAGGATTTCAAAAGCATTCGAAACGCCATGAAATTTCGAGGGATCGCTGTATCAACAGCTTCACTGTTTTTCCATCCGTTTCAGACAATGGAGTACATCATCATCCCTGTTTTGATGTCAGCAGAGAATACATCTCTTGACCTGTCTTCTGCTGCCTTGGTCAGAGGACTATCTAATTCAGGTACACACACAAGTGTTTACGCACTTCGCTTGAGGCTCCAAGACTATGTGCTTATGACGGCCTTACTCTTTTTAGCTATAGGAAGGAGCTGGCTGCTATGATTGATTTACAGAATCTGTCATTCTCCTACCCAGGACAGAAAGCATTGTTAGAGGATGTCAATCTGTCTATTGCCTCCGGTGAAGTTGTTGTTTTATGCGGTGCCAGCGGTAGTGGAAAATCTACACTGTTAAAGATTTTGAATGGATTGATTCCTGAGCTGTATGAAGGAAAGCTTGATGGAGAAGGGACAATTCTAGAAAATGATTTTCTTGGTATAGATTTCAATGCGTATGTAAAAGAAATCGGTGTCGTTTTTCAGAATCCTAAAACACAGTTTTTTACGACCGATGTTTATTCTGAGCTGGCATTCTCTTTAGAAAACTATGGCGTTTCCAGAGAATGCATTATTGAGAGAATACAGGAAATCACTAAATTGTTAGGGTTAGAAAAATTATTGGGACATAGCATGTTCAATCTTTCTGGTGGTCAGAAACAATTAGTTGCCTTTGCTTCCGCCTGTATGTTGGAGCATAAGCTGTTTCTATTAGATGAGCCTTCCAGCAATCTGGATGAAAAAACGATTGATCAATTAAAAAGTTATATTCAACAGTTGAAACAGCAAGGCTTCACGATCATCATTGCCGAGCATCGCTTGCATTATCTAACCGAACTGGCTGATCGCTATCTGGTCATGGAGAACGGGAACATCATTGGCAATCATACAAAAGAAGTGATGATTAAACAGCCGCCGGAGAGCTTGGCAGCATTGGGCCTTCGGCCACTACTGCCAACAGCGATTCAGCCACGCACTATTCAACCTCTTTCAATTAATGAAGCAAATCAGCTCTTACAATGTAAAGATGTCAGCTTCCATTACCCTAGAAAAAAATCTGGTATCAAGATTCCCAATCTAACCCTAGACAGTGGGCAAATCATTGGTATCACAGGGACTAATGGTGCTGGAAAATCTACCTTATTCAAGCTGTTGTCCGGCATCACCAAACCCAAAAAAGGGACAATTTGGTTCAATGGTCAGAAAATGACTCCTCGACAGCTGATCAAGGAAAGTTTTATGGTCATGCAAGATGTCAATCTTCAGCTGTTCTTTGAATCAGTTGAAAAAGAAATCACCGCTAAAGCTGTAGATTTGAGTTATTTCAGCACCGCCGTTGAACTCTTGAATCTAAAATACCTGCTTCGCCGACATCCTCAAACCTTATCCGGTGGGGAAAAGCAGCGCGTCGCGATCGCTACCGCTTTATTGTCTGGGAAAAAAATCATTTTCTTTGACGAACCGACAAGCGGTCTTGATCTAAAACATATGGAAGAGGTCAGCAAAACGATCCGTGTTCTTCATAAGCAGCATGTATTGATTTTAATTATTACTCACGACAAGGAATTCTTAAGCAAGACCTGTCACCGAGTACTGGCTATAGAAGATGGAGAAATCACAGCCGATTATCCTATTTAATGACCGTGCTGTTTTAATAACTATAATTGGAGGTATTTCTATGTTTATCGTAACAAACACTATTCAGGTAACAACTGCTCATGCAGATAAAATGATTCAACGGTTTCGCTCTACTCATACGAATGACCGCATGACAGGAGTCAAGGGATTCCTAAATTTCGAAGTCATGCACCGGGAGCTTCCTGATAGCCCTGAAATAACAGAGTTAGTCGTTCTCAGCCGCTGGGAGTCACAGGAGGATCAGGAAAACTGGACTGCCGGCAACTCATTCAAAGATCTCCACAAAGGAAAAAAAGCAGAACGACCTGCACCGTCAAAAGAAGCCTCACCTGTTTTAGGAAATGTTATCGCAAAGTATCATTTAGCATAATCGAAAAGCACTTGCAAAATCCGGCCTAAGCGCTGAATCTGCAGGTGCTTTCTCTTAACATTCTATTTCATAAAAAATTGAACAAACCCTAGACAATCATATAGGAAATGGCAAATCCAGCTGACCCAGATACTTTCTGATTTCTTCCAAATATAGTTCAACACTAGACGAAGAGGCAATAGCGTGATCAACAGCTGGGCGATATGAAACCCATATGCCGGAATATGCCATAAAGCGAACAGCACACTGCAAATCAGACTTGCCCAATGAAAAGACATTCCCGCTTTTTCCAACCCCAATATCAAATTGGTACTCAGCAGTTCTTCCCCCATCAACATAAACGGTACTTGTAGAAAAATCATTTGCAAGCTGATTACATCGGCAACAGAATTCTTTGTTGCTTCACCAAAAAATTGTTGATACAAAACACCGCACAGGATACCTACAAACAAAGTCAGTGGTAAGCCCCATGCAAGAGTTTTCCAGCTGAAATGCTTGAACTGCTCAGTGAATCGATCCTTTAATAGATAGTAGCCGATAAGACCGCACAACAATGCATTCCAAATAGTCCCGATCACCGATCCAAAAGGTAGCAGGGCTGGAATATATTGATAACCGATCCCGATTAAAATCGTGACACCAAACAACAACAAGCCTGTTTGTTTTTTTTCTTCTGTCATAACGTTTCCCACCCTTGATTTTGTTTTTTTATTCTTTATAAACAATCTATTCAACAAGAGTATAGCTAATTGGAGAATTATTTAAAAATCATATGGCTTAATAATAAAAAAGAGAGTGGGACATTAGTCAGATGAAAATCTGATCATTGTCCCACTTTTTTTGATTTAAGGGTACACAAAAAGCACTCAGACCTATAAGATTAAAGTGACTAAACCAAATCAGAAAGGAAGCGAGTGCTTTATGTTTAAAAATTATACCATCAACCAAACGACTTTACCATTAGATATGGAACAATTTATTTCGGAGACGGATGTCGCTTTTGCCGTCAACGCTCTGGTTGAGTCCATTCCGCAGACGCTCTTTATTCAATTGGAACAACAACTAGGTCGGCCAGCCTACCATCCCAAAATGATGTTGAAAATTATTTTATATGCCTATACTCCAGATAGTATCAAATAATTCTTTTGCTAAGCAATTCGTCATCAGCAGCCTGTGAACATATTGGGGGATTCTATTACGCCTCTCTCAAATCCTTCATTCGATAACCGACCCCGATTTCCGTCAGTATATACTGCGGCTCTACTGGATCTGTTTCGATTTTTTTCCGGATGTTGGACATGTTTACACGAAGAACCTGTGTATCTCCTACTGCAAAAGGTCCGTACAGAGCAGTCATCAACTGTTTATAAGTCACTACTTTCCCCACGTTCTCACTTAGTGCCTTTAACAATAGGAACTCATTTTTAGTTAGATGGATTTCTTGATCGCTCTTTTGAACAAGGTGCTTTTCATAGTCGATCATCAGCTCTTTATTGGTAAATGTTTGACTATTCCTCGCTGTATTTCGGGAATGCCTCATGGCTGTCCGAATTCTCGCTAACAGTTCCTGAGTACCAAAAGGCTTCGTCACATAATCATCTGCACCAATATCTAATGCTTCGACTTTTCCCGTCTCATTATCCCTAGCGGAAATAACAATGATCGGTGTCTCATATTGCTTCCGCAAAATTTTCAGCAGTTCCATCCCATCCATATCAGGAAGCCCTAAATCCAGTAAAATCAAATCAATTTCCTGTGACTGAAAGAGAGTGATACCCGTCATTGCAGAATCAGCTTGATAGACAGTATGATGCTCTCTTTCCAAAACAACTTGTATAAACTCTGCGATGATCCCATCATCTTCAATCACCAGAATATTCGATCCCATGGCGGCTCCCCCTCTGCTTTGGTATGGTAAAAATAAACTTCGTCGCTTGTTTATTGTTTTCAACACTGAATGTCCCTTGATGTGCTTTAATGATTGTCTTTACGATCGTCAGTCCGATACCTAAACCATTTTTAGAATCAATCGGCTTTTCTTTATCCGTCGTCAAATTGGATAGGATGCGGTCAAACTGTTCTTCACTCATCCCGATACCACGATCTTCTACTGAGAAAACAACTTGCTTGTCCTGATCTTCCACAGCAATAAAAATCGGTTCTTCTGCCTTCCCATGGCGAACCGCATTATCGATCAAGTTGAACAAGGCCTGTTCGATCAAGATTGGATCAACAGAAAGAAAAATGAGCTCATCCGGCAATTCAGCTTTCAGGCGAACATTCGGATAGACCTTCCGCACTCTGTGGATTGTCGAAGAAATGATTTCCTCGATTGGTTCTTCTGTTTTATTGATGGCTGTTGTATCTGAGCTGATCCTAGTGATCGAAAGTAGATTTTCAACCATTTGAATCAGCCATTTCGACTCGTCTTGAATATCCTTCAGCAGCTTCACACGAACCTCTGTATCCATCGTACCGGAAACCTCATCATTGATGATGGTCTCAATCAAACCGGAGATCCCTGTCAACGGTGTTCGGATGTCATGAGAGACAGCCCGCAGCAGATTTCCTCTCACACGTTCTTTCTCCGTATCAACCAGAATTCTCTGCCGTTCTTCTTTCAGCTCCATTTGCTCAACCGCTGTTGCCAGTTGTGCCGCTATTAAGCGCAAGTAGTTCAATTGATTGTTGTCCACCGTCTTTTGTGTACTTCTTTCCAGCCCTAAAACAGCCTTCGTTCTTTTTTCAAACACAACCGGTAAATAAAAGCCTTTCGCTCCCGCCAGTGTATCAGTCCCAAAGCCTGCCTCTTTCTGATTACGTCCCGACCAGTAGGCTACGCCATTCTCTTCCTTGGTTCCCAACAGCTTCTTACTCTTTTCAGGCGAGCTGAAGCTGTTCAGCTTTCCCGTCGAATCGTAAACGAGTACTTCTCTATTCAGTAAAGCAGACAGATAACTAGCTGTAGACTGGTAAAGATCATCTACCTTTACTGCTGAAACATAGCGCTTATTCAATTCATAGAGAATCTCAAATTGCTGTTCCTTTTCCATCGATACACGGGCTTTTCTTCTGATTTGTACAACAAGATTACTAATCAAAAGAGACACAATCAACATAATGACCAACGTCAATGGATACCCCTGCTTGTAGACAGTCAGTGAATACAACGGTTCCACAAAAAACCAGTTGAAGGACAAAACAGAGAACACTGCAGTTAATGAACTCCATAGATAACCGGTCGTTGACCGTGCGACAATAACGACAAAGAGAATATAGATCAGCATTAAATTCTGGTCGCCAAAATGCAGATATTGCATAAATTCTGTAATGATCGTTGCTGCGACGACTGCGCTGATAGAGAAAATAAAATCCTTGGTGCGGCTTTGGAAATACTCTTGAATGCTTTTGAATGGCGGCTCTTTTCGTTTCTCTTTGTAAGGAATAAGATGGATCTCGACAAAAGGCAGTTTTTTGAGCAATACATCCTCCGTGTCCTCAACAAGCAGTTTACTCAGCCAATTTTTTTGCAGGTTTTTCCCCATAACAATATCCGTTATGCTTAAGAGCTTTACATATTCCACCACTGTATCGATAAAGTTTTCACTTTCCAGCGAGACTGTCTCTGCCCCGAGCTTTTCTGCCAATTCAAGGATATCATCACTACTTGTATCATTGTCTTCTGAATCTGAGTTCAGTTTCAGAACGATCCATTCGGCATTTAGTCCTTGAGCCAATCGAGAGGTCCAGCGAATACAACGTTCACTCATTTTCGGGTATTCTTCATCAATGATTGTCAGTAATTTTGTCTGGATCTTCACTTTTCTATTCTTAGAATAGGACCATTGATTGATATGATCCGAAGTACGCTGAATGGCCAATCCTCGTAAAAAGCTCAGCTTTTCATCTGTAAAGAAATTCTGCAGTGCTCTTCGACTGTTCTTATCTGAATAGATTTTCCCTTCTTCCAGTCGTTGAACCAGCTCTGCCGGTTCAATATCGATAGCTTTCCAAGAAGCATTTTTCAACAGCGTATCAGGCACAGTCTCCTTTACGATGATGCCTGTTATCTCTTCTACAATATCATTCAGGCTTTCAAGATGCTGAACATTCATTGTGGTATATACATCGATACCTGCATTCAGCAGCTCCTCTACATCCTGATATCTTTTTCGATTCCTTGAATCAGGACTGTTTGTGTGAGCCAGCTCATCAACCAGTACAATATCCGGATGCTCAGTAAGAATCGCATCAACAGCCAGCTCTTCAAGAGCCAGTCCCTTATAAATCGATTTTACTGTAGGTATTACTGGGATTCCTTCTGAAAGCTTGATTGTTTCCGGACGATCATGAGGTTCCAGATATCCGATTTTTACATCCTTACCTGCTTCCAGCTGTTCACGTGCTTCCTGAAGCATCCTATAGGTTTTCCCAACCCCGGCAGCATAGCCAAAGAAAATCCTGAGTTTGCCGATCTCAGAATTTTCTTTTTCAAAAGCTGAAAGCAGCTGTTCCGGGTCCAGCCTTTCATCCTCCATCAACTTTCCTCCTATTCCAGGCGATCAAGTGCGGTATTCAATACCAATACATTGATATATTCATTACCAGTCAATAGATCCTTTTCTTTGTTTGCCTCAATTATATCATTGATCCGCTGTAATTCGATATTTCTGCTGTCGGCAATCCGTTTTACTTGATACTTGGCCCCTGCCAAAGAAATATGCGGATCGATACCACTTGCTGAAGCCATGACAAGCTCAGCCGGCACCTCTTCTAATGAGTCATTCTCACTTCTAATAGCCTCTGTCCGCTCAGCAATCAACTCTTTATAGGTTGGATCATATGGGGAAAGCTGACTGACCTCTGACGGGCGACCATGAAAATATTGATCAGTGGTAAATTCTTGTCCAATCAGTGTAGAGCCAATTATTTTAGAATTTTCTTCCATCAGGCTTCCATTTGCCTGATGAGGAAAGAAAAGCTGCGCAACACCTGTCACAGCCAATGTATAGATACCTCCGCAAATAACTGTCATCAGTAGGAAAAAACGTAAGCTTCCTAGAATCTCTCTTTTCATTTTCTTTCCTGCCTTTCTTAAGCAATAAACAGTGTCAATAGCATATCGATTCCTTTGATTGCAATGAAGGGCGCTATGATACCGCCAAGTCCATATACCAGTAAATTATCTCTCAAAATCTGACTGGCCGGCTTTTCCTTGTACGGTACTCCTTTCAATGCCAATGGAATCAAGGCGACAATGATCACCGCATTATAAATCACAGCGGAGAGGATCGCTGTCACCGGGCTAGTCAACTGCATGATATTCAATGCAGATAACTCTGGATAAATACCATAGAACAACACTGGGATGACCGCAAAATACTTGGCAATGTCATTAGCAATACTGAAGGTTGTCAATGCGCCTCGAGTCATCAGAAGCTGTTTACCGATCTGTACAACCTTCAATAATTTTGTCGGACTGGAATCCAGATCGATCATATTCCCGGCTTCTTTTGCAGCTTGCGTTCCTGTATTCATCGCAACTGCCACATCTGCCTGTGCCAGTGCCGGCGCATCATTCGTACCATCTCCGGTCATTGCCACCAAGTGCCCCTGTTCCTGAAACTCACGAATCATCGTCATTTTATTTTCCGGTGTCGCTTCGGCCAGAAAATCATCGACTCCTGCTTCTGCAGCAATCGCCGCAGCTGTCAACGGATTATCTCCAGTGATCATGATCGTTTTGATACCCATTTTTCGCATGTCAGAAAACTGTTCCTTCACACCATTTTTCACAATATCCTTCAAATAAACAACACCCATGATTTGCAGATTTTTCACAACTACTAGAGGTGTCCCGCCGGCTTTTGCAACCTGCTCCACTAGTTTGTCGCATTCCTCCGGATAGTTGCCGTCAATGGATAAAATGTATTTCTTTATTGTATCAGCCGCCCCTTTACGAATTCGATCGCCTTGATAATCAATACCGCTCATTCTGGTTTTAGCTGTAAATTCAATAAATGTAACATCCGCATCTGCCAGCTCTCTTGAACGAATGTCGAATTTTTCCTTTGCAAGAATCACAATACTGCGGCCTTCTGCCGTTTCATCAGCCAAAGATGAAAGCTGAGCAGCATCTGCCAATTCTTTCTCCGTCACACCCTCAACAGGTAAAAATTCACTAGCTCGTCGGTTTCCAAGTGTGATGGTTCCCGTCTTATCCAGCAACAGAATATCTACATCGCCAGCGGCTTCGATCGCCCGACCGCTCATCGCAATAACGTTCTCCTTCGTCAATCGGCTCATGCCGGCTATCCCAATAGAAGAAACCAGTGCACCAATCGTTGTTGGCGCCAGACAGATAAGCAATGCGATAACAATGACCGCTGAGATTGCTTCTCCTGATCCTGCAAGGGTACTGGCAAAAGCAGTAAATGGAATCAGCGTCAGTGCAACACCCAAAAAGATGATTGTCAGCATGATCAAAAGAATCTGCAGCCCAATTTCATTCGGCGTCTTTTTTCGCTGTGTCCCTTCCACCATTGCAATCATTTTATCCAAGAAGGACTGACCATTTTCAGAGGTTACTTTTATGACCAGATAATCGGAAACCACTGTTGTTCCCCCCGTAACAGCACTGCGGTCACCACCTGATTCACGAATGACCGGAGCAGATTCCCCTGTGATGGCACTTTCATCAACAGAGGCTGCTCCCTCAACTACATCACCATCAGCTGGAATCTGTTCTCCGGAACGGACATAGACGAAGTCTCCTTTTTTCAAATCAGAGGAGCGAATCTCAATCAACTGGTTATTTTTTATATCCTCCAACGTCTTTATCTTATAGGTCAGCACATCTTTTTTCGCTTGCTTCAAGCTGTCTGCCTGTGCTTTTCCTCTGCCTTCTGCAATCGCCTCAGCAAAGTTGGCAAAAATCAATGTCAGCCATAATAAGCAGGCAACCGAAATCGTGAACCAACGGGGTACATTCTGCTCCGAAAAAATGAGTACTGTGGAAGCTGCTGCACCTAAATAGACAACGAACATCACTGGATTTTTTATCTGAATCCTTGGATCTAATTTTTTTATCGACTCAACTAGAGCCCAAACATAACTATTTTTTCCCATTATTATCCCTGCCTATCTATTTTGAAAAAAATCAGCGATCGGTCCAAGCGCAACAGCTGGAAGAAAGCTTAGTGCCCCGACAACCAGAATGACAATGATCAACATTGTTACAAAAACCGGATTGACAGTCGACAGTGTTCCTTCACTGACTGCACTTTGCTGTTTTCGACTCAGGCTTGCGGCCATATAGATGATTGCTGCCATCGGTAAAAATCGAGAAATCAACATCAACACACTACCTAAAATATTCAGGAAATCTGTATTTGCCAATAATCCGCCAAAAGAGCTCCCATTATTATTTGCCAATGATGTTGCCCCATATAACACTTCTGAGAAAGCGTGAGGTCCCTGATTCGTCAACCACGATAAAATATCTGGATGAAGAACAAGTACAGCCGCACCCAACAACGTTAAAAGTAATGGTGTCAATACAACAATACTGGCCATTTTCATCTCAAAGGGTTCAATTTTCTTTCCCAGGTATTCTGGCGTTCTCCCCACTAATAGTCCCGCAATAAACACTGTCAGTAAAATGAATGTCAGCATGCCGTACAGACCACTACCCGCACCGCCAAAGATGATTTCACCAAGCTGCATCAAGAACAGAGGTATCAGTCCGCCAAGCGGTGTGAAGCTATCCAGCATACTATTGACCGAGCCGTTCGATGCCGCCGTCGTGCTTACTGCCCATAATGCCGACCAATCAATACCAAAGCGGACCTCTTTACCTTCCATGTTTCCTGTAGCTAATACATGAAGAAATTCGGGACCTGCAAACTCATTCACTGCGATAATCAAAAATCCAATTATCAGAAATAGAAAGGAGACGACTGCAACCGTCCGCCCTTGCTTCCAGTTTTTGATCCAAAAACCCAAAGCAAAAATCAGTGCCGCAGGAATCAGCAAAATACTGATTGTCTCAATAAAGTTACTGATAACTGTTGGATTTTCAAAAGGATGGGCTGAATTTGCCCCAAAAAACCCACCACCATTGGTCCCCAATTGTTTGATTGCCACTTGACTTGCTACTGTTCCTAACGGCAGCCATAGCGACTGACTACTCAAGCCTTCATAAGCAACGCCGCTTGAAAAAGTCTGAACTGCTCCTTGGGAGACCAATAGAATCGAAATAAAAAACGAAAGCGGCAGCAGAATATAAAGAATACTTCTAGTTATATCCTGCCAAAAATTCCCAAGTCCGTTTTTCTTTTTCTGAACAAATCCTCTGATCAGTACACATAAAACAGCCATCCCCACGGCAGCTGACAGAAAATTTTGAACCGTCAAACCAAATATCTGTGAGAATAAGGATAATGACTCTTCTCCTGCGTATGCCTGCCAGTTCGTATTTGTCACAAAGCTGACTGCTGTGTTCAATGCCAGCGTAACTGACATGCCGGATACTTCTTGGCCATTCAATGGCAGCCATTGTTGTGTAAGAAGTAAAATGAACAGACCAATCAATGAAAAGAATGACAGAAACAGGATCGATAAAAGATATTTTTTTGCTGACATTTCTCCTGTCGCCGGTCTACCAATCACTTTGTAAACAAATTTTTCTACAGGCTCTAGAAACCGAACAAACCTTGGTATTCTGCCTTGTAGGATTTCAGAAATATATTTTCCAAGAGGAATAGCTAAAAGCAGCAGTACCAGTAAAAATACGCCGCCGCTGATCATTGTGCTGTTCATTGCTCTTCCCCCTTAAATAGATACCAGAATAAATACACCATTGTTCCTATACCGATGAATCCTAAAAAGATTTCCATGCTTCCCAGCTCCTTCTATCTGAATCCTGTTAAATAACCTATGCATGAAAAGTGTCCATCTTTGTCTATACAGGCCGAAAGAACCAACAGTCACTCTCGTTTATTTAACAAGATTTATCTATCATGAGAATAACACCTGCCATCTAAAGACAGTCTCAAGGTTTTCTGTTTTTCTTTATACAATCTTTATACGGATTTCTTGACCATGAATCATAGGAGCTATTGACTGTACTTAAAACAACAAAAAGAAGAGACAGCCCCGACGGAGCTGCCTCTTCCTCTGTATATCGTTTATGATGATTTTATGCTGCGCCTTCTTTTTTAAAGGCAACCAGTATTAATTTCGTTACTTCCATCAAGACGATTGCACCGAGTGCCAAGCCGATACAAACCATGATTTGTTCCAACCCAAAGGCAACAGGAATCGCAAATACTTCTCTTAGCCCAGGAATCAAGGTCACACTATATAAAACCGCACAAACCAGCATAGCCAGTAACGCCATTTTATTAGAGAAAAATCCAGCCTGTATTGCTGTCTGTGTATTGGAACGAGCAGGTAATGTTTGTAGTGTACGACACCAAATCAGCGTTGTGAATGACATCGCTACACCCATTTCAGCAGAATGCTGCATTCCCAGCCATTGTGCAAAAATAACAGCTGCCGCAATCAATATCCCTCTATAGGTCACTGAAACCAATGTGTTCCCAGTAAAAATACCGGAATTTGGGTCACGTGGCTGGCGTTTCATGATTGTTGGTTCTCCTTTTTCCATACCTAAAGCGATTGCCGGTAAAGAATCATTGACTAAGTTAATGAACAACAATTGTAAAGCTGTGAAAGGATTCGACCAGTCTGCCACTAATGCAAAGATGATGGAAATGATCGCACCAAGGTTTCCAGCAAATAGATAGGCAATCGACTTCTTGATATTATCAAAGACATTTCGTCCAACCTCAACAGCGCTGACGATCGACACAAAGTTATCATCTGTCAGAACCATTGCCGCTGCATCCTTCGCAACATCTGTTCCGGTTCCCATCGCAATACCAATATCTGCCTGTTTCAATGCCGGTGCATCATTCACACCATCACCCGTCATCGCTGAAATATGCCCCATATTCTGCCATGCACGAACGATCCTGATTTTATTTTCAGGAGAAACACGTGCATATACACTGACTTTTTTCAGTACATCGATCAACTGTGGTTCACTCAATTCATCAAGCTCTGTACCTGTCAATGCCATATCTCCGTCTTCGAATATCCCGATCTCTGTGGCAATCGCAACGGCAGTCGTCTTATGGTCACCTGTGATCATGATCGTCTTGATCCCAGCCGATTTCGCTTCTTCAACCGCTTGGAACACTTCTTCTCTCGGCGGATCGATCATCGCAACCAGGCCGGCAAATATCAGTCCATTCTCATCATCAAAGCTAAGCTCCTGTTGAGAAATAGGCTTGTAACCAAATGCCAATACACGCAAGGCACGAGTAGAAAACAGTTCGTTCTGCTCCTGGAATTTTTGACGAAGCTCTGCTGTCATGGGTACAACTTCACCATCTAATAACACACGATCACAGCGATCAAATACAATATCCGGACCACCCTTTGTCATCAGTAATCGTTCACCATCGATCTCATGTACTGTAGACATCAGCTTACGATCAGAGTCAAAAGGAAGCTCATTCTGACGTGGATACGTTTCACGGATTTCACGATAGCTTTGATTGTTTGCTTCACTGAAATCAATCAATGCAACCTCTGTCGGGTCACCCAGCTTACTGCCGTCCTCCGTAATGATCGCATCGTTGACCAATACATTGATTTCGACTAGACGTTTTTCGCCAATGGACCAGCTTGACGGCTCTTGATTAAAGTCGCCAGTCTCGCCATTTGGCAAGTAGTAATCTACAACGGTCATTTTATTTTGTGTCAACGTACCTGTTTTATCTGTACAAATGATACTTGTTGATCCCAATGTTTCAACTGCCGGCAGCTTACGAATGATCGCATGCTTTTTCGCCATCGTCTTCGTTCCAATCGACAATACAATTGTTACGATAGACTGCAACGCTTCAGGAATCGCAGCTACGGCCACGGCTACCGCAAACATAAAGGCTTGAACGATACTTTCCGTCATATCGCCTGAATGATTTCCCATAAATAAGCGTGCCAGCTGGATACCAAGAATAACTAATGACAGAGCCAAAATTGCCAGACTCAGCTTTTTGCTGAAGCTGTCCAAACCTTTTTGCAACGGTGTTTTGTGTTCATCTGTTGATTCCAGCAAGCCAGCAACTTGACCGATTTCAGTTTGTCCTGCAACTGCCGTAACAAGAACCTTCGCACGCCCGTAAGTGACGATCGTACCACTATGAACCATATTCACACGATCTCCAATAGGCACTGTTCCTTCAATTTCAGCAGCCTCTTTTTCAGCTGATACCGATTCTCCTGTAAGCATCCCTTCATCAACCTTCAGCGAGCTAGCTTCTAAAAGACGTCCATCTGCCGGAACGTAATCGCCGGCTTCTAGTAAGAACACATCACCGACTACTAAATCTTTCGCTGCTATCGTCTGCTCTTTGCCATCACGTATCACTCGTGCATCTGGAGCCGACAAGCTTTTCAAGGCATCTAACGACCCTTCCGCTTTTTTCGTTTGAATCACGCTGACCACTGAATTCATCAACAATACGATGAAAATAACCAATGATTCAACATAGGCTCCCATGACCATCTGAACGACCGCAACAATCAACAGAACAATAACCATCGCATCCTTGAATGTTTCAAGGAAAAGCTGCAGGCTTGATTTCTTTTTCTTTTCAGCGAGTTGATTGTAGCCGTTTGTTCTCAGTCTTTCTGCTGCTTCTGCGGCTGAAAGACCATTCTCTGTACTCTTTGTTTCCTTTAGTACCTCAGCTAACTGCTGTTTGTAGGCACCGTTTTTTTGATTTTCCTGATTCGTTTCCAATTCTATGACCCCTCCAATTTTTATCTATCCGATATATACCAGCTTCTTTTCCTCATCTTAAGTAAAAAAGAGACCTAAGACAAGAGAAAAGCTACTTGTCTTAGGTCTCACCATTTCATATAATACCAGAAAACCATTTGCATGGTTGACTTACTGTTGATATTATCGCAACAAAGTTATGTTGCCGGTTACTCCCCCAAGGGAAATATCTGATTAATAAATAGTTTACCTGAGCAGGTGTCATTTTGCAAGACTTTTATTGAAAATCATGCAATAACCTTTTCACGAATTGTGTCAAAGGCAGTTGACCATTCAATCAGCTCAGTCAACATATCGCTTACACCAGCTTCCATATGCGCGCCCGGATTGAAGGTAGAGAAATTTTCAAAATCAGTAAATAGATTGAATGCCGGGTTGGTACGGACATCCGCTACTTTTTGTTCTCCCAGAACCATTCGCAACTGTTCTGCTGCACGTATCCCACCACCGGAACCATAGCTGACAATGCCAGCTGCTTTATTGAACCACTCTTCACGAGCACTGTCCAACGCATTTTTCAACGAGGCAGACATTCCATGATTGTATTCCTGAACAACAAATACATAGCCATCCAACTCATCGATTTTTTTGTTCCACGCTTCATTTGGTGTGCCTGTTCCTAAAAACGGCAGATCGTAATCCTTCACATCAACGATTTCAAATTCATGTACTGAATGTCCGTCAGCAATTTTCTTGATGTATTCCCCTACTTGCGGACTAACGCGTCCTTCTCTTGTACTTCCTAAAATAATCCCAAATTTCATGATGATTGCTCCTTTACTGTTTCGTTTTTTAGTATAGGTTTACTATACACACTTATTTTTAGTAAGTAAATTAATATGCTTACTAAAAATAAGTAAAAAGAAAATCAGTAAGGATCGTTTACTTAGGATTTTCGAAATTGAGAGAGAACACCATCTACATCTTTATAGATCAATGCATCTTTCGTTATTCTCATTGTTTCATCGATTTTATCCGTACGAAGGAAGGTAAAGCCTGATGCTGATTCAAGCAAAATGAGCTCAAACTTATAAAGCACATCATACCTTTTCGGCATTTGTACATAAAGGCGATTGCTCTCAGAGATAATTTCAAATGAGCTGCCGTTGTTTTCAGAAATGTACTTACCAACTAGTTCGCCTTGCAGCTTTTCCGACAAAACTATTCGTTCTTCTGTTGGAGCAGTATATTTTTTTCCAAAACGAATTTCAGCAATTTGCTTTGTGATCGTTGTCACAGGCAGCACCGCCTGATTGCTCAAGAAGATCACTGTAAAATCCTTTTCAGGAAACTGCCTGATTGAACTGAAAAAGCCATCAATGATCCCCATGTGTTGTCTACACAATTGTCCCATTAGATTATCGATGTCCCAGCCGCAAGCATAGGTACTCTGAAACGGTTCAAACATTTTTACAGCACTTTCTTCACTTAATAATCGATTCTCCTGTATCGCCTGATTCCAAATTTGCAAGTCAGGTAGGGTTGAATACATACCATAAGCACCTAACGGAAAAGACAGATTTGTTTTGACCGTCTTGATCTCTGATCCCCAATAGCCATAACTGTCTGCTAAATCATGAACAATTTTCTGTTCGTTTAGACAACCTGTATCCTTCATATCAAGTGGTTCTAAAACATATTTAAGTAAAGCCTTTTCATAAGAAAGTCCAGTTGTCAGTTCAATGATTTTAGTCAATATAAGATAATCCGATGAAGAATAGGCATGCTGTGTTCCTGCCTCAAATAATTGTTCTTGATTTTTGATCCAATCCATCATTTCATCCAAGGTTCGAGTCAATCGCATCTCTTTTTCCCAAAAACCTTTCATTGACGTAAAATCCGGAAACCCTGTTGTACACGTCAAACAATGATAGATCGATATTTCCGAACTGTCTGGAAAATCAGTTAGATACGTTTGTATCGACTCATTGATATCCAACTGCTTTTGCTCATGAAGAATAAAAACTATCATGGAAGTGAAAGCCTTCGTTAAAGAACCAATCATGAATTTTGTCTCAACACTGTTCCTGATGCCATATTCAATTGATGCATCTCCATAACTTCTCTGAATAATTGGCTTTCCCTTGTCCAAGACCAATAGATTTCCTTGCAGGTAGTTATTTTTTTCATAAAAATCCAAGTACTCGTATAATGAATCGATATATGCCATGCGCTCAGCTCCTCTCCCCTAGCATAACACATCAATTGAAACAAAGCGTGAGACTTCAAGAAATCTCCTATTTATAGCTGTTTCTTTTCAAACGCTCTATTTGTCTTCTTTGATCAATAAGTTCCCGAACATTCATCTTATACAAAAATGGACATGCGGATTTGCATGTCCAGACAGGTTACTTTATTTATCCATAAATCCCATAAGAGAATTCAGTTTATAAGTAGCATCCCTTTGCTTATACCAGAGGGCAAGGATCGCTATTCGTGTAATAAAACCTTTTACAGGATTTACGCAACTACCTTTTCTACGCCTTATTGCCTCAATCTTCCACAACGACCTTGAACACTGTTTCTTTTTCAAATGCTTCGTCTGGTCGAATAACAACACTGCCCCATTCCGGATAATCTGTTACTCCCGGCGGCACTTGCGTTTCCATCGTGATACCGCCATGATCAGCAAGTTTGTGTCCACGCATCACAGGGCCTCCATCACCAAAATTTGCAGTGAAAACAACAACTGACGGATCGTCTGTTGTCATCTCGATCGTTACTTTTTTATCCGGAGATATCAGCGTAGCCTGAGGTGTATCCGTAGTCAAAAGAAATGGATGATCCAAACCATCAATGCCGCTAGCTTCAGAAGCAACTCCTGCAAAAAGCTCAGACATCTTTTTTTCATGGGTAAAATCAAAAGCAGTCCCTTGAACAGCCACAAGATTTCCTGTTGGGATCACATCCCCATCAACCTCTACATAACGATCTGCATTCATTTGCAGTGTATGCTCATCAATTGATTGAGAAGGATCGCCAGTTAAATTGAAATAGACATGATTCGTCGGATTATAGATCGTTGCCTGATCTGTCGTCGCAGAATAATGGATGATCCACTCATTATCATTTGTCAGACTATATGTGACCGCAACAGACAGATTTCCTGGAAATCCTTCATCGCCATCTTTGCTTTCTAAAGTAAAAACCACCGAAACTCTATCTGCTTCTTTTTTTTCAGCAGCCTGCCAGATATATTTATCAAAGCCATAGCCTCCATGAAGATTATGACCTGTTTCAGGATCGATAGATACCTGATATTCTTCTCCATCAATAGAGAATTTCCCATTTTTGATCCGTCCGGCAAAACGTCCTACAGATGAACCGATAAAGGGATCTTTTGCCAAATATTCATCCGCTGAATCAAAGCCTAAAATCGTTTCCCGCTGCTTTCCATCAACCAATACTTTTAGTGAAACCACTCGAGCGCCTTGATCTGACACCGCCAGTTCTGTTCCTTTATCATTTTTTAGAATAAATAAATTAGCTTTTTTGCCAAAATCCTTTTTGATGATTTCCATATCTTCCGTCCTTTCTGTTTTTGCTAAAGCAATTATACACCAAAGGGAATGAAAGGGCTTAACTAACCTTTGACCTTGGACAATCTGCTGTAGCAAATCAGGCACATTGCACATTCCCTTGTTCCTTGTTTCATACAAGCGGCGGAGGTATCCGCCTGTTACCGAATACCTCCGCCGCCCTAAAAAACTATTTGATTGTTACGTACGCAAGATCTACTAACTTCGCCCATGTTTCGATCTGATCAGAAGTCAGATTCAACGACACAACAGTATGATGTCCGCCGCCTGTTTCGATCCATGATTTGATGCCTTCATGGAAGTCTGGTTTTGGTTTCCACATTACACGAGCCACTGGAAGCTTAGGTGCTGCTTCTGTAGGCTCAAATAAATCCACTTCATTGATCAGCAGTTTATAATGTGTGCCGAAATCTGCCATCGAAACAACGACACCTGCTCCGGCTTTTCCATCAAAGACCAAACGTGCCGGATCTTCACGATCTCCCATAGAAAGAGGAGACACAACGATTTTCGGTTTATTGTTAGCCAAACTTGGATCGACCTCCATCATGTGGGATTGAAGGATCGCTTCTTGACCAGCGGCCATTTCATATGTGTAATCTTCCATAAAGCCAGTATTTTCATTTCTAGCCATGACCTTCATCAAGCGATCGATTGCCGCTGTTTTCCAGTCACCCTCACCGGCAAATCCGTACCCCTCAGCCATCAAGCGTTGTACCGCAAGTCCCGGCAGCTGCTGCATACCATACAGGTCTTCAAAGTTTGTACTGAAGGCATTATAGCTGCCGGCTTCAAGAAAGCGACGTATTCCGATTTCCTGACGAGCCTGAACTTTCACATGTGCTTCCCATTTATCTTGTGCATAGTCACCATAATCAAAATCGTATAGTTTTTTATATTCTTCGAACAAGGCATCGATTTCTTCATCCTTCACTGCATCTACATACTGGACTAGATCGCCAATACCAAAATAATCTACTACCCAACCAAATTGAATCTGCGCTTCAACCTTATCGCCTTCAGTTACAGCTACATTTCGCATGTTGTCTCCAAAACGAGCAACTTTGATATTGAAGCTTTCATTAAAGGCAACAGCCACATCCATCCATTCAGCGATTTGCTTTTGAACCTCAGAACGTTTCCAATAGCCGACAACGACTTTATTTTGTTTTTTCAGTCGTGCATTGATAAATCCGTATTCTCTATCCCCATGTGCCGCTTGGTTCAAGTTCATGAAATCCATATCGATCGTTTGCCACGGAATGCTTTCGTTGTATTGTGTTGCCAAATGAAGCAATGGCTTTTGCAATAATTTTGTCCCGCGTATCCACATTTTTGCAGGCGAGAAGGTATGCATCCAAGTGATGACTCCGGCAACCTCGTCACGATAGTTGACTTCCTTCATGATTTTTGTGATCGTATCAGGAGTTACTGCCAGCTCCTGCAGCTTGATTGGATACGGCAATGCTTTGCTGTCATTCAATGACTGAACCATTTCCTCTGCATGGGCACGTACTTCCCGAAGCGCTTCTTCTCCATATAAATGCTGAGAACCTACTACAAACCAAAATTCTTTCTGATCGATCGTTAACATATTTTTCTTCCTTTCTATAATGGGTTTACTAGTTAAAATCCTGAGAGAAACAACACACTTGTTTATTTTTGTCCGTAATAGGCATCCTTGCCATGCTTACGTAAATAATGCTTATCCAAAATCCGCTGAGGCAGCTCCTCAGAAAAATGATTCAGTTGACGAGCAAATAAATTCATTTTGCATACCTCATCTAGAACCACTGCATTCATGACTGCGCTATCTGCGTTTTTCCCCCAAGTGAACGGACCGTGACCATGTAAGAGAACACCTGGAACCGCCATCGGATCGATCCCGCGTTTTTCAAAGGTCTCAATGATCACATTCCCTGTTTCCTTCTCATAGCCCTTATCGATCTCTTCCTGTGTGAGAAATCGTGCGCAGGGGACTGAACCGTAAAATGTATCAGCGTGAGTCGTTCCCATTGCGGGTACGTCCAACCCGGCTTGTGCCCAAATTGTCGCCCAAGCAGAATGGGTATGGACGATCCCGCCGATTTCTTTGTATTCCTTGTAAAGAACTGCATGAGTCGGTGTATCTGATGAAGGATTCATCGTTCCCTCCACCACATTTCCCTCTAAATCACAGACCACCATATCTGATGGCTTCAACGTATCATAATCAACGCCTGACGGTTTGATGACAAACAAGCCTTGTTCCCGATCGATTCCACTGACATTGCCCCAGGTGTATTTGATCAAGCCTTGTTTGGGCAACTCTAAATTGGCATAGAAAACTTCCTCTTTTAATGCTTCCAGCAATTTGGCTTCCTCCTTCTTTATCTAGGTCGTGTCTGAAAAGTCTAGTACAATTATTTTTATGGATACGTCAGTCGAAATCATCTTTATACACCACATAACCTATAGTTTCTTTCTTGATTTCCACTAGAATTCCAAAAAATTTCGGATATCTCTGAGCCTTTCAGCTACGTCTTAACGACAATACGCTACTACTCTATTTCAAAAATTCAACGGCTGCTTTTTCGATTGGCAGTCCATCCTCATAACGCTTGATGAATAGATTAAAACCCTCAACATCTAATGGATCAGGTACTGCCTCAATTCCTTCGTTCTCTCCAAATACTTGATGATTCAGGTAATCCGCCAATGTCAGGCCTTCTTCTGCATGCTGCAGGTAATCTGCCAGCAGAGCAATCCCCCAAGCACCACCTTCACCAGCAGTCTCCATCAAGGCAACCGGTGTATTCATTGCAGCTGCGAGGATTTTTTGTGCAACGCCCTCTGTTTTGAAAATGCCGCCATGTCCGAGGACTTTATCAATGCCAACTCGTTCTTCCTCTACAAGAATCTTCATTCCCATATGCAATGCCCCAAAGGCTGAAAATAGATGTACGCGCATAAAATTCGCTAAATCAAATTTGCTGTCCGGCGTCCGTACAAATAACGGTCGGCCCTCCGGCATATGCGTGATATTCTCTCCTGAGAAATACCCGTAGGATAATAGTCCTCCGCAATCCTTATCGCCTGTTAACGCCTGGTGGAACAGGACTTCATATAACTTTTCTGTACTGATTTCAAAACCGCTCACTTCCGCAAATTCACGGAAGATATTTACCCACGCATTTATGTCTGAGGAACAGTTATTTGCGTGAACCATTGCGACAAGATCACCGGACGGCGTAGTTACCATATCTAATTCAGGATGCACCTTCTGCAATTCTTTTTCCAAAACGATCATCGCAAAAACTGAAGTGCCAGCTGATACATTTCCTGTTCGTACAGCAACACTATTGGTTGCTGCCATCCCTGTTCCGGCATCCCCTTCCGGCGGACACAATGGAATCCCAGCAGATAGACTGCCAGACGGATCGAGAAGCTTCGCTCCTTCTTCTGTCAAGATTCCAGCGGATTCCCCAGCAACCAGTACTTGTGGTAGAATTTCTTTTAGCTTCCAAGGATAATGGTTATCTGCAGTTTTCTGATCAAAAGCACTGATCATTCGTTCATCATAATTTTTTATTTTCGGATCAATTGGAAACATTCCGGAAGCATCGCCGATACCAAGTACTTTCTTACCAGTCAGCTGCCAATGAACATAGCCTGCCAATGTGGTAAAGAAATCAACGTCCTTTACATGTGCCTCTTGATTCAAGATTGCCTGATAGAGATGAGCAATGCTCCAACGTTGTGGAATATTGTAATTAAACAACTCAGTCAATTCTCTTTCAGCATCTGCTGTGATCGAGTTTCGCCAAGTACGAAAAGGAACCAGCAACTCGCCTGATTTGTCAAACGCCATATATCCGTGCATCATTGCACTGAAGCCGATTGCGCCGATTTTCGTCAGCTCTGTATCAAAGTTTTTTCGAACTTCTTTCTTCAGATTCAAATAGCTGTCCTGTAACCCGCTCCAGATTTCCTCCAAGCTGTACGTCCAAATTCCATCAATCAATTGATTTTCCCACTCATGACTTCCCGAGGCGATAGGCTGCTGCTTTTCGTCGATCAGCACTGCCTTGATTCGCGTCGATCCAAGCTCGATCCCTAAGGATGTTTTTCCCTGAACAATCGATTTTCTTACTGTTTTCGTATCCATCTCGATCCTCCTGTATCCGTTTTCAATTATTGGTAGAAAAGCTGAACGGACTTGTTCAGCCGTCAAGCAATACGTGCTCAATAAATGACAGCAATGTTCTTCATCGTAATTTTTTGAGTCATATTGTTGAAAAGGGCTAGTCCGTGAAGCCAAACAATGCGCTGATTTTTACGACAATCATTGACATTTTCACGTGCGCAAACACTTACCAGCAAAAAAATTCTCCTTGAAAGAGTTACCCCTTCTTTCAAGAAGAATTATAACATTTTTGTACGTACATGTAAAACTATTTATTAAATATTTGTACGTACTTTTATTTTCAAACGAGCTATCACCACTGACCGATTGGACAGCTCTTTGAAGGAAGAGAAGCCCTAAACTTGTAATAACAGCCACAGCTGGTGCAGGTGTGTGCCGAACGTTTTGGACAGCTCTCACAAAAACTGATTCGCTGTTGTCTGATAAGGTCTGATACAACCATCGGCTCAACCATCAGCTGTTCCAAAATAAGCTGTTCAACATCTGTTTGCTCTACTTCCCTCTGGATATCACAACGAGTGCAACTCATTTCAAGTCCATCAGCTCTAACTGAATAGTCAGAACAGCTTTTGCTGGGATCGTGAGCGTTAAGTTGTTTCCCTCAATAGCGTAGTCAGAAAATGACCTGATAATGATCTCTTGCGGATGGTCGAAATCATTATGACTATCCATCTCAGCACCTTGGATATAGCGACTGGAAGGAACACCCTTGATCAGCGATTCCAGCTGAAAATGAAGGGCTTGATCACCTTCCAGTGCATAGTTGCAGATAGAGAGATTCAGCACATCGCCTTCTTTAGAAACCGTGTACGACATATTATCGATAGTATCGCCATAGCTCTCTACACGTTGTGCGTCTTGATGCACCTGATAAAGATCAAAGACATGGTAGCTTGGCGTTTTTACTAACGCTGAACCTTCTGTTAAGAGCATCGCCTGCAGTACATTGACGGTTTGAGCAATATTTGCCATCTGCACACGTTCCGCATGTTTATGGAAGATATTTAGTGTAACTGCTGCAACCATCGCATCACGAATTGTGTTTTGCTGATAAAGGAACCCAGGGTTTGTGCCCGGCTCAACAGCCAGCCATGATCCCCATTCATCTATGATCAAGCCAACACGCTTTTCCGGATCGTATGTATCCATGATCGTCGAATGCTTTGTGATCAGCTCATCCATCTTCTCTGCACTCTTGATCAGCGACCACCAATATTTTTCGTCAAAATTCAGCGCTGAACCTTTTTCCTCCCACGCGCCAGTCAGGGCATAATGATGCAGACTAATTCCGTCCATAAATGGTGCCGCACTTTTCATGACCTCTTCCATCCACTGATAATCATCGACATTCGGACCACAAGCGATTTTATAGATTTTTTCTTTATCATATTGGCGGACATAGGTCTGATAGCGGCGATACAGATCTGCATAATACTGCGGGCGCATATTCCCGCCACAGCCCCACGATTCATTTCCAACACCAAAGAATTTGACCGTCCACGGTTCTTCTCTGCCGTTTTCACGTCGATACTCAGACATCGGTGATTCTCCTGCCATCGTCATATACTCGACCCATTCCTGCATTTCCTGAACCGTTCCGCTGCCGACATTTCCATTGATGTATGCGTCACACCCTAATTGATCGATCAATTCAAAGAACTCGTGTGTGCCGAAATGATTGGTCTCAGTCACACCGCCCCAATGTGTATTGACAATTTTCTTACGGGTTGATGTTTCTCCAATACCGTCCTTCCAATGGTATTCGTCAGCAAAGCAGCCGCCCGGCCAGCGCAGAACCGGAATTCGAATATTCTTTAGTGCCTCTACCACATCTGTACGCATCCCGTTTTTATTGGGGATAGTTGAATCCGTTCCTACATAAAGCCCATCGTAGATACAACGACCAAGGTGCTCGGCAAAATGGCCATAGATATATTTACTGATTGTCGGTCCTGCCTTTCGATCCACTATGTTTATCATCGTTTCACCTGCCTAGATAGTTTTCGTGTAGCCCTCCGGTTCTCCAAAAGTCGGGAACCCCTGCTCATTCCATGAAAATACTTGCGCGTTGGCATGTCGGTTTGGATTATCCAATGGGTCGCCTTCTTTATTTTTTTCCGGGCGGGCATGATAAATCAAAACGTCCTCTTTGTCGTCTTCACTCTTGGTAAAAGAGTTATGTCCCGGCCCAAACTGATGGTTCTTTTCCGAAGTCACGAATATCGGCTCCGGCAGTTTGTGCCATGAGTAACCATCTAATAAATCAGCATCTTCATCTGCCCAAAGCAAACCCATCGCATAATTTTCATCTGTCGCACTTCCCGAATAGGTAATAAACACTTTTCCATTTCGAATAAGTGCTGCTGCACCTTCATTAACAGAGAAGCCGATTTTCTCCCAATCATATTCCGGAATCGAAAGAAGAATTTGTTCCCCTTTCAGTGTCCATGGATTCTCCATTTCTGAAATATAGAGATTGGAATTCCCGGGAATACGAGGGTCTTGCTGTGCCCAGACATAATAGAGTCTTTCTTTATGCTGAAATACAGTACCATCCAGACTGAAGCTGTCGAATTTCGTGACCAGCTGTCCTTTCTCTGTCCAATCTGTATTCATTGGATCTGTATGCTTGTTCTCGATCACAAACATCCGATGATGATGATACTGATCTCGTATTTCGGCATCATCACTAGCTGCAAAATAAATATACCAGTGATCATTGATAAAGTGGATTTCCGGTGCCCAGATCAACTCACTCATCAAGCCTGTCTTCGGTGCATGCCAGACAAGCAGCCGCTCCCCATCCTCTAATCCGTCAATGCTTTTTGCTCTTCGCAGTTCAATTGCCTTATAGCCAGGCAGTGATCCGGTGAAATAGTAAAAGCCATCTGTATGCTTATAAATCCACGGGTCTGCCCGCTCAATAACAATTGGATTTTCATACGTCGTCTTTTCTGTCATAAGCCTTCCTCAACCCTTTTTTATTTTGATTACGTTCCATGAATACTTTTCAAGCGTCACAATCAGTTTTCTCTTATCTGAAAACTGTATTTCCTTTGTCTGAGGAACGATTTTATTTGGTGTTTCCCGCAAGTTTTTATCCAGCAGCTGCTCACTTTGTAATACGATATGCTCTCCTTTGGCAGCCAAATCGAAATCATGATCCAGACTGACAGTCTGTGCTTGATCTCCTCGATTGACACAAAACAAGACAAGCTCATCAGTATTTTCAACGACCACACTATCTACAAGAGGAACATTTTTGATTTTCTCACAATCATAGGTTGGTCCCTCAAGAGTTTGTCTCAATACCTGTCCTTTAGCATACTTCGATAAGTGCGCCATGATATGATACGTTGGATTACACCATGCTTTGCCTCCCGCATCTGTTAAAATCAACGGAATCGTATTGACCAGTAAAGACTGACAAGCAATTTTCACTCGATCTGCATGTCGTAAAATAGACAGCCCCAATGAGCCAAACAGCAAGGCGTCCTCCATCGTGAAATAGCACCAGTCGATTGGGCTGCCGATTTCAAAATCTTCATGTACCTTCTCTGGTTGAGAATGAACATTCCATTCGTCAAAAGCCAGATACATCGTTTTTTCACTTCGTAGAGATCCCTTTACATAGTCACAGGCAGCTACGACTTCTTCAATCTGACGATCAAATCGATACGATTTTGCCAAATAGGTTGGTGTATCGTCCCGTTCATTTTTCGGCGGTTTCGTCAGATCATCCTCATCGTACTTATCAATGTAATTATGCAATGCTAAATAATCGACGCTTTCGTATGCCTGTTCCAAAGCGATGCGATCCCATTCAGGATAACTAGCCAATCTTGGCGTCGAGCTGCCCACCAAAATCGTTTCAATAGAGTCATCCACCAGTTTCATGACCTTCGACGCTTCATTTGCCAGACGACCATATTCATAAGCACTTTTAGCACCAATTTGCCATGGCCCATCCAGTTCATTCCCTAAACACCAAAGCTTGATCCCAAACGGCTCCTCTTGTCCATTCTCTCTACGGAGATCACTCCAGTAAGAATCCTTTGGAAAATTACAATATTCAACAATATTTCGTGCATCATCGATCCCTTTCGTCCCTAGATTCACAGTAAAAATCGCCTCTGCAGTCGTATGCTTCAGCCACTTAAAAAACTCGTGGATCCCAAACGTATTCGGCTCGATTCCACGCCAGGCAAGATCGATTTTTTTCGGTCGTTTATCTATCGGACCAATCGTATCCAACCAATCATAGCCAGAGGTGAAATTCCCGCCGGGATAACGGATCACGCCTAAATCCAGCTCGTTGATCAATGCAAGAACATCCAAACGAAAGCCGTTTTCATCTGCTTCCGGATGCCCTGGTTCATAAATTCCTGTGTAGACGACACTTCCCATATGTTCAACAAACGAGCCAAACAATCTTGGGCTGATATCGCCAACCAAAAAGTCTTTACGTATTTTTATCTTCGATTCATTCATTCGATCACCCTGCGTTTTCTAGATAATATAAGATAAAGCAATTTCCACACCGCTCCCGCAAACAGGAAAATAAATGGCGGAAACAAAAAGATCAATAAGGTAAAAAGAATCACGAGTATCGTACAGCCTAAATTTCCTGCAAAGGATACTACAAGGTCCAAAGAGCTCTGTTCAAAAAGCTTAAACACAGAGACCCTTCCCATGTGACTACAGTTATCTATCCAAGAAAGCAAGAACATCAGATAGACGATTGAAACAACATAACCACTGATCATCAACAGCTGACTGCTCTCTTGAAGCAGCAGATTCGCAGCAGCAAAGATGCCTACGGTTAATAGACTTACCAATAAATTGATTAAAAAGTGTTTTCTGATTCCAGTAAAAAAATGATAAAAGATACTACCAGTAGTTCCATCCTGCCATTGCCGCAGAACATATAAAACTGCTGTAGATGCCGGTACAAGGGTCACGATTGGCAACGAGACGATCACCCAAAGCAGACCCAGCAGTAAATAATCCGAAATCACGATCAATTGCGCATAAATCTTCGTTTCTACCAGTTTCATTCCACTCACCCTATTCTTTCATCCCTGACATTGCAGTTCCTTGAACAAAGTATTTCTGTGCAAAAATGTAGATGATCAATAACGGCAGCATAGAAATTACCGTTCCAGCCATCACCGGACCATAAAAGGAAATATTTTGACCAGTAAACAGCGCTAATCCAGCCGGCAGTGTCCTCATTTTCGAACTGCTTGTCAAAATCAATGGATACAGCAAATCATTCCAGCTGTTCATCAAGGTAAAGATTGCCAATGAAAGCAGTGTCGGCTTACTTAAGGGCAGCATGATTTTCCAAAAGATACCAAACTCATTCAAGCCGTCGATCCGAGCCGCTTCTTCCAAAGAAGCCGGTAATGTAATAAAGAAGGAGCGCATCATGAAAATCCCAAAGGCTGTCGTCATTCTTGGAATGATCAGCCCCGCATAAGTATCTAGTAAGCCTAGTAAATTAACTTCGATAAACAATGGAATCATAAATACCTGAAACGGGATCATCATTGTCAACAGGACGAAATAGAACAACGCGGATTTCCCTTTAAAATTCATCCGTGCGAAGGCATAGCCTGCCAGTGAATCAAAGAAAATCGATGTGATCACAGTCCCTCCGGCAAAAATCACCGTATTTTTGATATAGTCCAATAACGGAATCGTTGACCAAACCTTGATGTAGTTATCCAGCGTGTAGTTTTCTGCAAAAATTTTCGGTGGAAATGAAATGATGTCCTTCTCGTATTTAAACGAGGAGAGGATCAGCCACAGAAAAGGAAAGGCGATGATGAACAAGACCAGCAGCATGCCAACCGTACTGAGAACTTTTTTTGCACTGACTTTTTTTCTTTTTTTCTTGACCGTTACGATCGTACTTTCAGTTACCATTCGTTTCCCCTCCTACTTCATTTGTTTTTCTTTACGCGACATGTACAGATTGGTGGATATCGCTATCGCTGCAATGATCACGAACAGGATAGACGATAGTGCAGAGGCATAGCCTAGCTCATACGGCGCAGTAAAACCACGACTGTAGATGTACTGTACAGCAGTTTCAGTCTTGAACTGAGGACCGCCGGCCGTCGCTACGTATACCTGATCGAAAACCTGCATAGAGCCAATCAGATTCGTCAAGATACAAAAGCCTAATGATGGTACGATTTGCGGCAAGGTAATATTGAAGAATTGTTGACGGTTGGTTGCCCCATCCATTTCTGCAGATTCATAAAGCGAAGGAGATATTCCTTGAATCGCAGTCAGCAGGATCGTCATCGTTACTCCAAAGTTTTTCCAAACAGTCATGATAGCCACCGTCGGCATCGCTAAGGTAGGATCTCTGAAAAATTGTGGGATCGGCAGGCCTAATTGAGAAAACAGGTACGGGATCGCCCCAACATTTGGGTCCAGCAGCATGGAAAAGATAATGGCAATGGATGTTAACGAACAGATAACCGGGATGTAAAATGTCGAACGACAAAATCGGTTGAATTTCGTATTTTTTGAAAGGATCACAGCTGCAAACAGCCCAACGATGATTTGCAGCGGCGTTTCCAGAATCGTGAAATATAATGTATGTATCAATGAGTTGATTGCCCGTTCATCACTGAAAATCCGTGTGAAATTGTCCAAGCCGACAATGTTTCTATTCGTGAAGAAGATGTTCAAATCAGTAAAACTGATGGCGAACGTTCCTAACAAGGGAACAACCGTAAACATCAGTAGAATCAAAAATGATGGTGCTAAAAACAGATACGCCGCTCGGCTGGGTCTGTTCCAATATCTGGCTAATGATTTCAACGTATACACCTCTCTTTAAAAGATTATGGAATAGAGTAGAGGCAGGAGCAGCCTGTCTTGAACAACAGAATCAAGCAGAACCGCTCACTATTTTCAATCCTTACAGGATCAAACTCCTTCATGGGTGCTTACTCGGTTTATTCAAGCTCGTACAAGCACTCCTGTCTCGCCTCTTATTCGGATCACCACTTCTTTATCAGTCCATGATCCTATCCAGTTTTGATTTCTTTATTCTGACGTTTACTGATTCAGTAAATCATTGATTGCTTTGTCCGCATCCTTCATCAGTTTTTCAGGATCGTCTCCTGCCAATAATTTTTCGATCAGAGGATTGATGATATCGTTGTTGATTGCAGCAATTTTAGAGAAGCCCGGTAAAAACGGCTCTGCGTAATCCATTTGTTTAGAAAGCTCAGAAACGATTTCGTTGTTCTTCACTTCATCGTCTTCTGCTACAGAATTCAGATACGCAGGGAAACCATTTTCGATACTCCATTTTTTACCGATTTCTGTTGTATTCCAATATTTTAAGAATTCATAGATTGCTTCTTTTTTATTGCTGTCTGTACTTGCAGGGATCGCATATCCGACACCATCAAGAATCGCAGTTTTTTCGCCATCTTCTGTTGCTTGCGGCAAAGTGGTCACACTGTAATTGATCTCATTTGCTTTCAATCCATTGTTCAACCAAGGGCCATTGATTTCAATTGCCAGCTGTCCGGCATTCATCAAATTATCCATCTCAGCTCCGGAAATAGATTCAGGACCGGCTTTGTCTACATGAATCATTTGTTGGATCGCTTTTAACGTTTTTAGATTTTCAGGGGAATCGAACTCTGATTTTGTATAGTCATCATTCACTAGCTTCCCGCCGTTCGCAAGCATCCAGTTATAAAGCGGTGCGGTACCATCCTTGTTGAACACAAAGCCCGATACGTTCGTACTGCTGTCTGCCAGCTTCGGTGCCATTTCAGTCAGCTCTTCCCAAGTCTTAGGTGGTTCTGCTGCATCAAGTCCGGCTTTTTCAAACAGATCTTTGTTCCAGTACATGTACATCCCCTGTACCTGCATAGGGATAAAGTATTGTTTTTCATCAACAACTCCTAAATCAACTGCGGTTTCCGTAAAGTCTGATTTATCTACACCATCGTAATCCCAGAAATCATCCAGCGTTTGGACTGCGCCGTTTTCCACATATTGAGCAAAATCACCATAATTTAGTGCTATAAAATCCGGTGCTGTTTTTGACGAAATTGCCGGCGGCAGTTTTTCATTTAAGTTAGCCCAAGTCATCACGTCCATCTCGATCGTGATATTCTTATCATTGCTCTTATTGAAGTCATCCACGATATCCTGTAATATTTCTCCATCAGAAGCAGTAAAACCATTCCAGAATGTCAATGTCACTGCATCTCCTGAATCACCACCGGAAGACGAGCTGCCTCCCCCACATGCTGCAAGCATACCTGCTGATGCAAGTGCCATCGACCCTAATAAAAATTTCTTAAATCTCATTTGGAAATCCCCCTTGAATTTTCTTTTTTACTTCAACGTGCATCTGATCATATTCCAAGACAACGGTTGTAATTGACAATTTATTCCAGCAGCATCCAACGTATATTCCTCTGACTCGACAGGCTTCACACGCCCATTTCGTTCAGTATTTACCTCTTTGATATCAAATCCGCTCATTTGAGAAAACTCTTTGACTGATTCAATAGCCAAACCATCGAAACCGATTTCAAAATCAAGCACATCACGTCCGCGATTGACGGCAAAAACGACTAGTTCTTTCTTCTCTTCATTCAAGACAGCAATCGACTCAAGATAAGGAACCTTTTCAAAATCCTTCGTCGCATAGGTTTCCGATTCGATCAGCGGCTGTAGCACCATTCCCCGACCATAGTTGGATACCTGCATGAATGGATAGAAAATCGTTTGTTTCCAAGCTTCCCCTTCCGAACCCGTCATGATCGGCGCAATCACATTGACCAGCTGTGCCAGACAAGCGATTTTCACTCGGTCGCTATGTTTCAATAACGTGATCAGCAGACAGCCTAGAAGAAGTGCGTCCTCAAAATTATAATGATCTTCCAGCAAAGGCGGTGCTACTTGCCAAGGCTTGACCTTCTCATCATGCTCATTGCTGTGATACCAGATATTCCATTCATCAAAGGACAGGTTGATTTGCTTTTTACTATGCTTTTTGGCTTTGATCGCATCACACATCGCTGTTACACCTGTGATGAATTCATCCATATCCAATGAACGTGCTAGATAATTTTCAAGATCATCTTCTTGATTACCATAGTACTGATGCAAGGAGAGATAATCGATATACTCATAGGTATGTTCTAAAACCTCCAGCTCCCAATCACCGAATGTCGGCATATGACTATGGGAACTTCCACAAACAACCAGTTCGATTGAGTCATCCACCAGCTTCATGGCTTTGGCAGTTTCTGCTGCTAATCTGCCATATTCCTCTGCCGTTTTATGACCGATCTGCCAAGGGCCGTCCATTTCATTCCCAAGACACCAAGTTTTAATATTCAATGGTTCTTCCAATCCATTTTCTTTCCTCAGGTCACTCCAATAGCTCTCACCTGTATAATTGCAGTATTCTACTAAATTTCTTGCAGCGTCGATTCCCCGAGTTCCTAGATTGACAGCCATGTTGATCTCTGTTTCTGCCTTTTTAGCCCATTCATAAAATTCATGCAGCCCAACTTCATTGGTTTCTGTTGTTCGCCATGCTAAATCTAATCGTTTTGGTCGTTCACTTACAGGTCCAATGCCATCTTCCCAATTGTACCCTGATAAAAAATTTCCTCCGGGATAACGGACAAGCGGCACATTTAATTCCTTTACCAGTTCTAAAACGTCTTTTCTAAAACCATTTTCATCTGCTGATGGGTGATTTGGTTGATAAATCCCCTCATAGACTGCTCGCCCCATATGCTCAATAAATGATCCATATAGTCTTGTATCTACCTCAGAAATAAAAAAATGCTTATTGATCGACAATTTCGCTTTCAAAACCAGCCCTCCTTTAATATTTATCTAAATAATAAATCATATTGCAAACGCTGTCAATAATATTTATGTTAAATAATAAATTTTATATAAGCTAATAATTAATATTTATATTAATTATAGTTTGACGAACAGAATATCATTTTATATAATTAACATATATGCTAAGATATAGAGATAGAAGTTAAAGGTCGTGAGGTGACAATATGCAACTAGAAGTCAACGAGGAATCCCTACCTGTATACGAGGCGTTAGCAAGCAAGGTGCGGATCAACATTATTCAACTGCTCTCAAAAAACAAAATGAGCGTCAAAGAATTGGCAAATGCTTTAGGTTTGAGCAGCGCAATCATTACGATGCACATAAAAAAACTGGAAGAAGCCAACATCATCAAAACAGAAAAAGTCGGACAAAAGAAAATCTCCAGCCTGCGGGTAGATAAGATCGATATCAATTTTCCGGAGAAGATCTTCAACGCCTTCGACTTTAAAGAAACCTTTATCCCTGTTGGTCACTATACCAACTATATGATTGAACCAACCTGTGGACTGGCAACAATCAATGAATTCATCGGGGATGTCGATGAGCCTAAGTACTTTATGGATACACGAAGAATGGACGCTAGAATTCTCTGGTTTACCAAAGGCTTCGTGGAATATCAGACACCGAATTTCCTTTCTAAGAATGAAAAGCTGGAAATGCTGGAAATCTCAATGGAAATCTCTTCAGAATTTCCTTTTGCCAATGACAATTGGCCGTCCGACATCACCTTTACATTGAACGGTGTTGAGCTAGGTACATGGACAAGCCCTGGAGATTTCGCTGACATCAGAGGAAAGTACACCCCTGATTGGTATCCGGATAACCTAAATCAATACGGCTTATTGAAGACAATTCGAATCACAAAGCATTTGACGAATATGGATGGTGTTTCCCTGTCGGATATAACCATCGCGGATATTCCCAGCGACGAAGACACTTGGCACTTGCGAGTAGAAGTAAAAGACGATGCCAAAAACGTCGGCGGCTGCACCCTATTCGGCCGCGGCTTCGGAAACTATGACCAAGACATCAAAATCAAAGTGTTTTATAGTTAGGAAAGCTGAACGAGCTTGTTCAGACTTTGAGTAGATTTATCTATTTATCGAAAAGTCTAGCTCGTGAAGCTAGATCAAAGAAAAGCTGAACAATCTCAAACAAGAAAAAAAAGACAGAAGCTGCTGACTCGCTTCTGTCCTTTTTTATTTATCATGGTCACTTTAGCTATTCCCCTACCAACATCAACAATCAGATTTTAAAGCATATCTATCTCAGCTTTATATTCTGCAATTTTATCTGTTTGCCGCTTCCAAATTTCTAAATGCCTATACATGTCATCCATACGATCACGTTTACCGCTCGAGGAAAAATGAAAAACTCGATCCTGCATTGTTATTATCAGAGCTCGACTGGTGATTCGCTTGTTTTTATCCTTCCTGTAATCCATACGTACATTCTCTATTTCAGATTTTTGATAAACACAACGTTCATTGGCTATCTTCAATTCAAAGGTTCCATCAGTAGAATCAATCAGAGTCACATTTTTACAAAAAATCTTATCATAGATTTTTTCTAATGGCGTAGCTATAAATATGACAGACAACACTATGATTATCAGCAAAAATGGAATAGTTATGATTTTACTTGGATTGTCCGTAAATTGAAGCAGTCCCCACAACCCGCCTCCTAGGAAAAGTAAAAAGGCAAGGATTCCCACGATATTAAAAATCGTTCCTATGATTGTTTTCAAAAACGGAATTTTGCTATATCTAAGCTTTTCCACGATTTCTCCATTTATAAAATCGACCTCTTCTTCTACCCAATACAGTTCTTCGGCAAGTTCCTCTTCCTGTTGCTCCTCTAATAACAGCTCCCTTACTTCAACAGGACCAATCCCCTGTCTCCACATATCTAGATAGCTTTGCATGATATCCAGACTATCGAAGTCTCCATCTGAAGCAAAACGGAACACCTCGCCATTCACCTTTAGATACAACGTACGTCCTATCACAGAACTGTTCTTGCCCCGACGATAAAACATTTGTGCATCTGAAATTTCTTTTTTTCGATGCTTACGCCATTCACCTGCAATGCTTATCTCAAATGCTTCATCTCCGGAGTCAACCAGGATGATCTCTTTTTTAAACAGCCTATTAAATGAAGCTCTAAGAGGCAGCATCACATAAAATCGAAAAAGAACAAACGACACACCTAGCCCTAAAAGAGTTGGTATGGTATAGAAATCATCCAAGAACAGGCGGGGAATTATCATAGCTGTCAGCATAAAGAACAGCAAAAGAGCAATTCCCAACAGGCCGAATAGAGCACCTGTAATGGTCCTTAGAAAAGGAGTTTTACTATATCTTAGATACTCCAGGATTCTTACATTCCCTTGATTTCTTTCTGTTTCAAGCCAACCAGTTTCTGCTCGATATTCTGCTGATTTATCTGCCTGCCGCTTCCATGTATCCAAATATTTATATACTGTATCCAGTTCATCTCGTTCTCCCTTTGAAGAAAATCGAAAGCTTCTATTTTTTATTTTTACCAATAAAGTTCGTCGCTTTACCTCTTCATTTCTATTTTTCCTGTAAACCATCTGAACCTTCTTCAAATCAGATTTCCGATGATTGCATTGCTCTTTTCCAAGCAGCAGCTCAAACCGTCCGTCCTTCAACTCTGTTAATGAAACCTCTTTTCGAAATACTTTTCTATATAAGAGCACAATAAAAAAAATAATGACCATCGCTATGATTGCCAGCAATGATCTAGCTGCAGTTACCCGGAGTTCACGCTCCAGTCTGGAAAACATTTCAAAACTCTCCAATATACTTACTGATATAAACAGACTCAATAGTGCGCCAGCTGCCATAGTAAAAACAGCAAATACGAGCTTATCAACGAAATATCGACAATAATCTATCTTCTTCTCCTTCACAATCGTCTTACTTGTCCCAGCACTTTCTTTCATTTGAACCACTACAGTTCCTCCCTTTTCTCTTCACTATTGTTCTCCTTTAGTATCATGAATACCCATTCCAACAACATAAATCTATTATAACAAACATACTCTTTATTCAGACCTGTAATTGCAAAAAATCGACATTTTCCAAAAATATGAGCTCACCTTGATAAGTCATAAGAATAGCAGTCGTTATTGCCTACTCTTAGAAAAATTGCCGCTTCTTGTGCAACAAATTATTTAGTGAGATGCATATTGAAAATGTCGATAGCTTTTCAGTTATTTTTCTTTGTTGATTGACGTTCGATTACTTGGGGATCATATAGGATATTGTCACTGATGATTTTCTTATCGATAGCTCGAATCATCCACTGTGCAGCATCTCTGCCCAGCTGTTCCTTTGGATGACTGATTGTTGTCAATGGAATTTCGCCAGCTGTACTTAAGTAAGAATCATCCTGTCCGATAATCGCGAAATCCTCAGGAATTTGCTTTCCAGAAGCCGTCAAGCTTTGAGCAAGAGAGTTGGCGATTTCATCATTGTAGCAGACAATCCCTTTGATCGTATTCGTCTCATCCAATAATCGCTGAACAACACGAGCAACGACCTCCTGCTTCTCTTCTGTCGTATACGTAAAAATATTGGCAGAATCAAACATCAATTTTGCTTTTTCAAAGGCTTCAATAAATCCCTTCATACGCAGCTTCCCTTGTAAATCATCGATTTTCACAATCAACGCCAGCTGGTCTATTCCTTGATCAAGCATAAATGAGGTTGCCGCAAAACCAGCTTTGACATCATCCAGACTAATATACGGAAGGTCTAGTTCCTCATAATGGGAATTGATCATTACTACAGGAATACCAGATTCCTTCAAGGAAAGATAGTAGGACAGATTGGGATTATACTGATTGCTCCTCGTCGGCTCAACGATCAAGCCATCCACCTGCTGAGAAATCATACTTTCCAGACACTTTCGCTCCTGCTGCAGATCATTTCCAGTACTCGCTAACAGCAGTGAATACCCATTTTCTCGAAGTGTTTCTTCAATCCCGCGGATGATAGAAGGAAAAATATAATCAGAAAGATAGGTGGTGATCACGCCAATCGTTTTTGTTCGTTTTTCTGAAGCATCCTTTGTTTTGAATCGATCATCCACATAGGTGCCTGAGCCTTTTTCCTTCCGAAGAAAACCTTCGTTCGCTAATAAAGCAATCGCCTGACGAATGGTATGACGACTAACTTGGTAGCTCTCCTGTAATTTCAACTCCGGCGGTATAACAGAACCGACAGGATATTCTTCATTTAAAATCTTTGTGCGAATCTCATTCGCAATTTGTTGATATTTGGCTGCCATCTTCTTCCTCCACGAAAATTTGTACGGTCATCTTTTATAATAGGTCTTTTTGCTGCAGGAAGCAAGCGAGGATTTTTTTGCTGCAGAGAGATCCAATAAAAAAACGACCTGATCCCCTATACTCAGGAATCAGGTCACATTCGTCAATTGCTATCTCTTATACTAAGAAAGTTCAGATTGATTCACATTCCATCGTGAATACGATTTACTTGGCAGAACCATGAAAACAAACATGATGATTGGTCCGAATAATGGGATAAGATACACCAAAATCCACCAGTTGCTCCGATTCGTATCATGCAAGCGACGTGCCCGAACAGTGAAATTCGCCAACCAAATCGCAAAGGTCAATCCCATAAAAATGAACGCATAGATATTCAACTTAGTAAACTCCTGTGTCTCCACATTATAGTACTGAGAAATGTTTGTTACCATCCCATAAATAAACAATAGCAGATAGTTCAATAGCTGAGGCCACCAATATTGTCCACGAGTTGCTCTGGCATCCATCACAGTTATATTGCTCCAATATTCTTTATATGCTTGTATCATTTGAATCTCCCCCTCTCGATTAAATTATCCTCAATTTTATAAAACGACGCAATTGATAGGCTCAGGAAATGTATGCATGAGGTATCTGCATATTAGTAATGACTAAAGGTCCTCTTCTGATTTGACCAACGATAATTGTCAGTTTTGGAGGATTTCAGCGAATTCATTTCCGCCAAAAACTTGTATAATCAGCCTTTTCTTGGATATTGAACATGATGATTCGCTGCAGCAATTCAAAATCAACAGGCATGTCCCAAGGAATTTGAATCAATTCCTTTGTCATCTTATATCCAGCTTTGGTAATCTCCTCAGAAAAATGTTCAATTGCCGCTTTTTCCGGCGCAACAGACATATGCTTCTTCGCTGTACTAAAGGCAATAATGAACGTTCCGTGCGTAGTAAACATCGGTTGATTCCATGCTATTTTGACCTCCAGATCCGGAAAAGCTGCATGCACTTTTTCAAACACCTCTGTCATCTTTCTATGCTGTTGCGGGTCTTCGATTTTATCAAAAAATTCTTTTACAGTTTCCATCGTCGCCTCTCCCTTCTTTTTGTCTATACTATCCTATTGATTTCGTTCACTAAGCTCTTCAAATCCAACAGTCCAATTAGCAATAGCTTTCAGATAAATTATCGATGAAAAAACAAAAAATAACCAATTTTTTGCTCATATAGGCTAATGATGATGCAGATGTAAATATTTTTTAAATAACCAATCTCATAAAAAATAGGAATAGAAAAAAGCCTGAGACAACTGCCTCATTCCAAATTCTTGTTATATCCTAAGAGGCAAGCCAGTCAGCATAAAGTTTAAGCACACGATTATCCAGCCAATCAGAACACTCAACGAGTATGGCAACATAATCGACATCAAATCACCGATTTCAAACGTTGATGAATATCTTCTTCATCTCAATCATCACAATGCCCATGCAGATCATCAGTAATGATGTGATGTTACTCAGCGATTTTATTAGATAACGCTCAAAATAACAGCTTAAGGCTCCTTTAATTGGCTCACAAAAAAATGACTGCGTATTAAACAACGCAGTCACTTCAACTCTATGCTAGTTGAAAAACACTTCTTCACTTGCCTTTTTAGCCATATATTTTAAAAGACTATAAAAACGTTGGTTCTTCGTTCGTCAGATTGTATCGTTATCTTTCCATGATGCAGTAAAACAATTTCCCGGCAAATTAAAAAACCTTGCCCAGATCCCCCATATTCTGATGAAGAAAGCTTCTTCCCACGATTCATTTTTCTCAGTTGTCGTTCCGAAATCCTAGCACCTGAATTGGATAGTTCAATTTTCTTTCCTGAAATAATCAGCTGAACCTCCGTATCACCGGCTGCTCTGAACGCATTATCCAAAAGATTATCAAACAACCGCAGTAAGAGTACACGATTGCCCCAAACCTCTACTTCTTCAAAAATAGATAGCTTCAGCTTAGGATATTTATGGGTCAGATTTTGAATCAATTCACTCACATAAAGCTTCTCCATCTTCAGCTCGCCATCAGTTAGGTCTCCCATGATCAATAACTGCTCTATCACCTCTTGCAGCTGCTGTGATTCCTGAAATATTTCTTGACTCATTGTCATTTTCTCTTCCTCTGTTGTTTTCATCCGCATCAAATACTCTGAATAACCTGATATAAGGGTTAATGGTGTTCGTAATTCATGAGAAAGATTCTGAACCGGCTTATAGATTTTTTTCATCTGCCAATAGATAATCACGCTGAGGAATATAGAAAACAGAACACCAAACAATGAGCTGTATATAATTCTTTCTCTCTGCTCCAAATAGAGAAACGAGCTGTCCTTAACGAAAAGAACTTCAAATTCAGTACCTTCAATTCTCTTCGATGTACAATAAAAAAGATAGGTTTTTCTACTTCGTTTTTTGATTGAGAATCTTTCGATTTCCTGCATCTCTTCCAAAGAAACATACTTTGGAATGGAAGAGAAAAGAATACCATCTTGATTAGATATTTTAAAATAAAACTGCTGCTGCTCATTGATTACCTGAACTAGTTCTTGAGTAAAACCAGAAGTAGGCTCTTCTGCTAACTTCGATATGAGGAACTCGCTTTCTTCCATCCATTGCTTAAATAGCGCTGTTTCCTTGATCAAAGACTGCTGAAAGCTATAGCTGACAAAAGCGAACAGACCTGCAAATAGCATACCTTGAAACAACACCACTACAAAGAAAAAGTTCTTTTTCCATAATTGCATTTAGTCCACTTCCAATCTATAGCCAAGCTTAAATACTGTTTTCAGCTGTTTATCCAGCTGTAGTTTTTTGCGAAGCCGTTGAACATGGACATCTACTGTTCGCTCGTCACCTAAGTAATCAAAGCCCCATGCCAGCTGCAACAACTGCTCTCGTGTCAACGCCATATTTTTATGGCGAATGAAAACCTCAAGTAGACTAAATTCCTGCGGCTTCAGATTGATTAGTTCTCCATTCAGTTGGACTGTGTACTTTTCAAAGTTCACCACCAAATCCTGCCAGCTAAAAATCTCTTCCTCAGAATTAAAACGCCGTAAAACAACCTGAATACGGGCAATCAGCTCATCCAGAGCAAAGGGCTTAATAATATAATCCTCCGCACCAATATTCAACCCACGGATTCTATCCTCAATAGCAGAACGGGCAGTTAGATAGATGACAGGGACTTGCTTCATACTTTTGATTAAAGAAAAGCCATCAATGTCCGGCAATTGTATATCCAGAATAACCAGATCCACTACTTCTTTCTTTAAAACAGCAAGAGCTTCCATGCCATAATAAGCCTGGAAGCAGTCGTAGCCGACAGCAGTTAAACTGCTGTATATCAGCTTGTTGATTTTTACTTCATCTTCAACGATCAAAATAGTTTTCATTTCTTTTTTCCTTTCCCGCCTATTCCGGGTGATCAGATATCTCAAACAACTTCTGATCGATTTCCATAATGATTTCAGGACTCAAATCACGAACTTTTCCATCTGGATCAACACCATATTTCACACATATTTCAATGATTGGTGTTTCAGAATCAATTGCATCAGACAACGCTGCCACGTCACTGGATAAGGTTTCTAAGGAGTAGGCATATTCCCCGCTTTCTCCAATAATAACTTGACCATCTTCCTTCTCTTCATTTTTCGCAAGGATCGGCTGATTCCCATTCTCATAAAAAGAAGTCAGCGCCATCAGATAATTGTTTCTTTCTCGATCAACATCCTTCATTTTGGTTTGGCTGGCATCCACCTTATACTTCTCTTCAAAATCTACTACAATCCGTGGATCATAGTCTAAATAATCGACGTAATATTCTCGAACAGACATCTTATCGATTCTTTCAAATTCCTTTTGTGATCTTGCTATTGCTTCTTCTATCTCCTGATCGTTGGTAGCTGTCATTATGGACTGCTCTGACAAATTTTGAGCAAGTGTGACGCCACCGAAAAACAAAGCACAAATTGTCACCGTTGCGATTATCAGCTTTTTCCAAAGCCCCATTTTTTTCATAATATTTTCCTCCTTTGATTTCATTGTTGCTTATTCTTTTGATCGTTAAAGCTGCTTACCCAACAAGCCGCCTCTTGATACTTTAAGAATAACGAACAGTTATTGCCAAGTTGTAAACAACCGCTTCATTTGAATGCTTCTCTTTGTGCAGTTGTAAAATTTTTTATGATTCTGATACGAGTATATCATGTTGAAAAATGTTCTAGGACATATCTTAAGTACTTTCTAATTGCCTAAAAACAGTCGTCTCTCTCTTTACTAAAAATAACCAAGATAGTAAAGTTGAAAAAAATCCTTTATAATCTTAGTTGAATACTTATCGTTGAAGAAAATTTTTACACAACAGTACAAATAGATAAGCGGCACTATAGAAATGAAGTTTACTGTCCGCTGAGGAGTGAACCTATCAGTGAAAATAACGATCGAACAATCCTTGATTTGCGAAGCTGCATTGACTGCTTCCTATTTAGCTAAAAAGAGGACCGATGAGCTTCTTGAGCTCTTTTCAGAAAAAGAACTTTTGAGCTGGTCCAAGCGCTATGAGCGCTTTTTGAATCAGCAAAATCAGATGTATTTTCCTATGCTGTTTCTTTGGGATTTTCTCAGTGAAGTACCTGATAAGAATAATTTGAATGAGCTGTTTACTGCTATTAATAAGTTATCGATAGCAGATCTTTTAAAAAAATTGCTTCCGGGTTTATCACAAAAAGAAATCACACAGGGGAATTTTTCTTTCGAGAAAGCCCATTCTGGGTTCAAAACAGAAGCAGGCTTTCGAGAATTTTTATCTCAACCACGAGAAATGTTTCAGACAGCAGAACTGCTTTTGACGGAGATCATGCAAGAAAATTTTCTAAAGAAGGTAACTATACCTACTGAAGAATTTCAAGCTGCGGAAGCTTGGCTGACTGCCCTTACAGAAAAATCGAGTTATCTAGAGATGCTGCGCACGGTTACAGGTAAACCTTTACCAGCATTTCCTGAACCGAGAACGGCTGTCTTGATTCCTACAAAACTGTACCATATTCCCGTTATCGCTCATTCAGAGGATTTTTCCAAACAATTATTAACATTCCCTGTAACCTTTGCCGGACCGGGAGAAGTTAAAATCTCTCGAGCACGTGCGGTTAAGACCTTGAAGGTTCTTGCAGATGAGACACGCCTAGAACTGATCGAGCTGCTGCTTCAAAGAAGCTACTCCGGTAAAGAATTGGCAGAGCTTCTAGCAATTCGCCCTGCTTCTATTTCCCATCATATCCAACAACTGAGAGATGCTGGTTTACTGATGGAATATCGTGAAGGAAATACAAAATATTTTGGTATCAACAAACGGATTCTTCGCCAGACACAGGACTATTTAGAACAGATCAAAATAAAAGACTATTGACTTTCAAGAACACCAATTATAAAATTAGACAAACATCTAATTAGATGTTTGTCTAATTTTATTTAAGAAGGTGATTTTTTGTTTGCAATCATTCGCAGAAACTGGCAAATGTATCGTCGTTACTTTCCATTCACATTATTTGTCAATCGAATTTTAGGATCGGCCTTCCAGCTGATCAGCATTTGGCTGATTGCTAATTTTCTTTTCAGCAATCAGGTCAATGCAGTGACTGTCGGTTACATAACGATAGATCACTATTTTACTTATGCGGCAATTGGTATTCTTTTTTATAATTTGGGTGTTGCCACATTGATGAATGTCGGGCGTGCATTAATTACAGAAGTTCGTGAGGGAACACTGATGAGCTTGCTGATCACTCCTTACAAGATTTTCCAGTATTTTTCCGGTGTCTTCTTGGAGCAGCTGTGGCGAACATTGTTGGAGTTCGCCGCACTTTTTGGGATCAGCAAATTATTAGGCGCTGATTTTTCAGCAATCAGCTTATGGGCTTGGGCTATCGGGATCACATTTACAATTTGGGTATCTTTTGGTATGAGTATTTTTCTTGCCAACATCATGCTGCAGCTAAGAGATACATACATTAGTCAAAACACCCTGTTCATTCTTATCTATCTTGTAGCAGGCATCACCTTTCCAAAGGAATTGTTGCCAAAAGCCTTACAGATGGTTGGAGAACTGCTGCCGCTCACACAAGCATTAGAAGCCTTTCGTATCCTTTGTTTCCAACCCGAAAGATACAATCAGCTGCCGGCTCTGTTTGCTATAGGCTTTATCAGCTCATTGCTTTACCTGATTGCCGGACTCTATTGGTACAAAAAAACAGAGCAGAAAATCATCAGCTACATTTTTGAATAGGAGTGAAACTATGTTAGAAGCAGTCAACCTTTATAAGCATTACACCACAAAAACTCGCTTAGGACTTTTCAAAAGTGAAAAGCAGACAAAGCAGGCAACAAATGATATCTCACTAACTATTCCACCAGGTAAAATCATTGGAGTACTGGGAGAAAATGGCGCTGGAAAGACAACGCTGATCAAAATGCTGACCACCCTGCTATTGCCTGATTCCGGAACAATTCTGCTAGACGGCGAAGATATCAATCAACAGCTGAAAAAAACACGTCAACGCATCAACATGATTGCCGGCGGGGAACGAAATATCTATTGGCGTCTGAATGCGATGGAAAATCTACAGTATTTCGGCTCACTCTACGAGCTGTCAAAATCAGAAATCGATAGACGTTCCGAACAGCTGCTGAAACAATTAGACCTTTGGGAAAAACGTCATATCCCTGTGGAGCAATTTTCAAAGGGAATGAAGCAGCGTCTGCAGATCGCCAAAGGGCTAATCAATGACCCAGACTATCTTTTTTTAGATGAACCGACTTTGGGCTTGGATGTACAAATCGCCAAAGAGCTACGCCAAACCATCAAACGTCTGTCTAAGGAAGAAGGCAAAGGGATTCTTTTGACCACTCATTATATGGCGGAAGCCGAAGAGCTTTGTGATTACATTTATATTATTGATAATGGGACGATTTTATTATCTGGAAGCAAAGAAGAAATTTTTTCTCAGCTGGATTTGACCAGACAAGTCGTTTTCAATCTTCCAATTCTGGACAGAGAAACCATTCATAGCTATCTTTTACAATGGTCCGAACCCTTTGAAATAAGTGAAAAGAATGATGCTTTAGAAATTCGCTTATTTACCAACCAGCCTGATTTGCGTAAAATCATTAATTTCTTTTCAGATAAAAACATTGAGGTACTGCAAATAGAGATTGTTAATCCAACCTTAGAAACAGCATTACTGGCTTCAAAGGAAAGAGGGAGAGCAACATGAAGAATCTAGTCCTGTTTAAAGCCGAATTACGACGAACTTTTTTGAATGATAGTATCAATAGCTTTTACTTGTTTTCCATGATCCTATGGCCTGTGGTTTCTTTTATTCAGCTAGGATATAATTATCAGATTTTTCCTATCGAATCCTTAAAAATTGCGGGGATTCATTCCCAAAAGGAATTGCTGTATTTTGTTTTTATCGGCTACTGTGCCCTGACGTTTTTCCAAAATATCGTTCAAAGCGCTTGGCGTCTGGGCTATGAGCGACAGCAAGGGACTCTTAGCCAGATTTTCATGACGCCCGTCAACAAGCTGAAGTGGCTGTACAGTCGAACATTCGCCATGCTTTTTGGTAATGCTTGGTTTTTCTTGCTGCTGTTCATTATTGGGAATCTGTGGTACACAGGGATAACCATCCGCAGTCTTTTGACAGTCTTGCTTTCCGCTATACTGATAAGCGTTGGCGGATTAGTTTGGGGAGCCTTTATTGTCAGCTTCTTTGTGATTCTGAGAGATGGAACGATTCTTTATGTCTTTTTAGAAGGTCCGCAGGAAGCCTTCAGTGGTGTGAAGGTCCCATTGTCAGCTTCTCCTATATTGATCCGCATTATCGGTTCAGTCTTTCCCTTGTCTTATACGATTATTTTCTTGCGCAACCTGCTGGTTACCAAACAGAGCTTTGCTGTTGAATCGTTATATTTCTTCGGTATAAACTCTTTCCTGATCCTATTGACTACCGTGATATTGAAATATGGGGAGACATATATGCGCAAGACAGGCAACTTTGATTTGTATTGACCGACAGGTTTCTTTTCAGTCAGGAATATTTCGAGCCCTTGCATTGACAACAGATATTGATTGAGTCATTCTAATAAACAACGTATAATTTGAGTAACCAATAGAGAGGGTGACTCCTGATGTATTCATTAGCCAAACGACTTATTACTGAAAAGGATATCCGCAGAAAAGTGGAACTCCTGGAAAACCTGGTCAACCATCCCCAATTGACGGCAAAAGAGCTGGCTGAACGAATTCAGACAACACAGCGTACCGTATTCAATGATATACAAGGGTTAAGAATGGAGTTGCCTGAAGGCTGGACACTGGAAGCTGATGGGAACAACGGACTTTCCCTTATCTCCACCGAACATGCGACAACAAACGAAGTCTGGGAATATTTTATGAAGGACTCTATCAGCATTCAAATCGTCAGAGAGCTGCTTTCTTCAAAGAGTGTTCAAGTTCAATCCTTTCTGCTCTCACAAGGAATTTCTTTTGAAACATTGAAGCGTCATTTAGCTAAGCTGAATAAGGAATTAAAGATGTTTCAACTGAAAATAAAAGTATCCGCGACTTCCTTTGAATGGATTGGTGAAGAATCAAGTATTCGTATTTTTTACCATCGACTTCTTTTGCCCTTTACACATAATAATTTCTTTTTCGATGAATATCCGATCCACCAAGCAAACTATGCTCATTTCTTGCGGAGAATCGATCGAACAATGCTGAAAGTAGATACCGAAGAGGTTTTTGGGACTTGCTGGTTTTTCATCAACACGATCCGTATAAAGACAGGCTGCTTGATCGAGGAGATGACTTTTGAAAAGAAAGATGTGCTTTTTCAGTTATACCAAGAAGAGCTGGAAAAATTATACGCCTCAGAAGGGCTAAATCTGAAATCCACTGAGTCGTTTTTTGCTTTTTTCGCTTTTATGGAGAGCTGGAATTACAGTGCACCACCAACGGAGGAACTAAGAGAGATTTTGAATAAAAACTATGTATCTCTTTTCTCTTCCTGCAGAACATTCATGAACCAGTTGATTGAACGATTGAATCAACCCAAGCTTGATGATTCTCCTTTACTGGATAATTTCGTTCTGTTCTTGTTGAAATACTACGAATCACGACGCTTATCTGATAAATTTTTATTGGAGTACCAGGAGCTGTTTCCATTTAGTCAGCAGCAGTTTCCAGAGCTTTATCAGCTGATTCGAGAAGAAATAGCCAGCTACGAGCTGACTTATCTCCCTCACTCAAGCTATGTATTGAATACTATCACGTTACTAGTTCAAGAAGCGCTGTATCTTGTCTGTCCCAAGCAGATCACTGCTTACTTTCTTTTTCAAGGAGAGCCTGCATGGAAAAATTTTCTGTTCAGAGAAATACAGGACCTCGCCGGGAATAGGGTTCAGGTACAAGCAATCAATACAGATGGTCTTGATAAATCTCAATTGAGGGATGATGATTTTATTATTTCCAACTATCCTCTGACTGAAAAATATGAACAGACGCTCATCTATATTTCCTCCATTCCTACTCAAAATGAGTTACAGGAATTGAGAGAACTGATTCTGCCATTTTATTTGTAAAGAACATCAAAAAATAGTGTTTAGGGAAACAGCTTGCTATCATTTCCCTAAACACTATTTATCTTCGACCAATCGTTCCTATTTCCCCAACACAATCAATCCTGAGAGCTGATGGAATCCGTTTTTAAGATAAAATTTTTCCGCAGGAACACCTTTTTCCGTATTCAGCATCATCCCATCCATACCTAATTGTAGGATTTCTGCTTCGATTTGAGCTAAAAAAGCACTACCTATGCCTTTTCCCTGCAACTCTGTTTTAACACAAAATTCATCGATATAATATTCGATACCCTCTATCCAAGGTTTCTTCAATCCAAGACACAGTCCGATTACTTCATTGTCTTCAACTGCAATAAAATTCAGATAACAAGCTTGTGTCAGAAAATTTTTGATCAATCTTTCTACCTGCTCCTTCGACTCATATTCCTCATTCCACGGCTCTTTAGTAAACACTGAAATATAGAGTGCCGTTGCTGCATCGATATGTGTTTCTTCCAAATAATGGATTTTCACAAAATTCCTCCTCCCCTACTGCTTCAATCATTTTTTCCTGTCATGAAGTTGCTTCAAGCTGTAAAAACTCTTGGTAGCGCCGGTCGATGATCTCCTTCACTTTTTGATAATTTTCGTCAGAATAAATAATGCCGTAATCTGATTCTTCTACGCCGACCAGATACTCCAGCATCAGTGTTCCATAATCGGCTAGATAAGAGCTGTACTTATCGGCAAACATAGTATTTCCCTCATAATATTGATCCGCAAAAGCTACGCCAGCATCATCAAAATCTTCTGCCAATAAAACACCGTCATTGAATTCAAACAACAAATCCAGTGCACTGTGATTTCCCTCTCTAACAGATTGTACCTCCTCTGCCATATCATCCATTAGATCTTCTCCGACAAAATTATTTTCCAGCATCCAACGATAAAAGAACGCAATATGAACACCGCCTTGCTCAATCTCAATCCCCTTTGGAAAATCCGCCGCATCAAAATGCCACTTTGCTTTATCATATGCCATCGTATGTATTCCTCCTTCATTGAATCCATTCCTCTTAGAATCCAGCCTTTCCTACAGTTTAATGGAGCTGTTCTCTTGTATCAAGGAGAAGTTCGTTTGACATAATAATAAACACAATCGGCACCCATGAAATTATTTCCGGGTGCCGATTGCTAAGAAGTATGTGTGTGTGTTTCCTGAGTTGTTTTTAATGACAGAGTCTGCGCCCCTGTTTCCCGTTTTCTATAAAAACGTCACAGTCCGCTGTTCATCTAGTTTATGTGTAATATTGTGTTTCCCTATTCCTTCGTAACTTCATCAATGACATTCATCCTGTGCAATTGTGACAAGCGTATTCTTCCCCTTAGTACTATGTGCGCCGTGAGTTACGCCACCACCTCCTTTGATTTTTTCTTTCTAATCTTTTTAGTCACTAGCTTCTCCAGCTCCACAATCAGGAAGATCCCAAAAGTGTTTAACAGGATAGAGAGATGCTGAGATGTCGTCAATACTGTAAGTCCAATTGCTTGCTGTGCTATCGGTACAAGTAAAACGATTCCCTGTAGTACAGCTAAACATGCCAGAGAGATGAAAATTGCTTTGTTCTTGAACATCGCTTTATTGATCGATGGGTCAAGAAGCTCACGACAGTTAAGCATGTAAAACGCCTGTGCAAGTACAATACTTTGTAAGAGCATCGTCTGCTGAACCAGCTGGCTTTCAGCCTGCATGGCAATCAGGTAAGCCGGAACAGTGATTAGCAAGGAAACATAGACGATTCGGAAAATGCTGTAACCTGAAAGCATTGGCTCCTTAGGATCACGTGGTGAGCGCTTCATGATGCTCTCATTTGCCGGCTCGAACCCTAGTGCATAGGATAGCGTGATTGTTGTAACCATATTTACCCAAAGAATCTGAACCGGTGTTAATGGGAGCGGAAGATTAGTCATCAGGGCAAAAATCACAATCAAGCCCTGTGCCAAAGCGGTTGGTAAAAAGAAGTTGATTGTCTTTTTCAAGTTGTCAAAAATTCGTCTACCTTCCTTGACCGCTCTGGTGATTGTAGCAAAGTTATCGTCAGCTAAGACCATATCGGCTGCCTGCTTACTTACTTCACTGCCCTTGATTCCCATCGCGATCCCAATGTCCGCCTTCTTCAAAGCTGGAGCATCATTCACGCCATCACCTGTCATTCCTACTACCTCGCCGTTTTTCTGCAAAGCTGTAACAATCCGCAGCTTATGCTCAGGTGTCGTTCTAGCAAAAATATCTACTTTCTTTACTTGTCTTTGCAGCTCTTCATCTGAAAGATGATCTACATCTTTCCCTTCCAATGCATACGCTGTGTGATTCAGACCAATTTGTTTGCCAATTGCGATTGCTGTATCCTTGTGATCGCCAGTGATCATTTTTACTCCGATCCCAGCTTGAAGGGCTTCTCTTACAGCAACAATAGCAGACTCCTTCGGCGGGTCGATGATCCCCGCCAGTCCCGCCATTGCCACACCAGTCAACGTATCATGATTAAGCTCCTGATCCTTTGATACATGCTTCATCGCAAAGCCAAGAACCCGTTGTCCCTTCTGAGCCAGCTCAGCCGCCTGAGCTTTCCAGTAGTTCTTCTCTGCCTCATCCAACTGTGCCATTTCCAACAATACCTCTGGTGCTCCTTTGACGAACAACACATCCTTACCATCTGACAGCTCATGGACAGTTGCCATGTACTTGTAAGCAGAACTGAAAGGGATTTTATCCTTTTTCTCTAAGAAAGGAACAGGCTTATCATCCACAAACTTCAGCAAAGCCAGCTCAGTTGGATTTCCACTCAGCTCTGTCACAGATTGAGAGCCTGCAAGCTTCAAATCCTGACAGTTGTTCATGATCGAGGTGATTGTCAGCTCCGTTTCCTCATCTGTGGAAGCTGTAGGTGCACCCTTTGGCAGGATAATATCAGCGACTGTCATTTCATTCTTCGTCAAGGTTCCCGTTTTATCTGAACAAATCACTGTCATCGATCCTAATGTCTCTACTGCCGGCATACTTTTAACGATTGCCTTCTCCTCAGCCATCTCTTTTACGCCCATTGATAAGATCATGGTCAAAACAGCCGGTAGCCCCTCTGGAATAACTGCCACAATCAGAGCAATCACAGAAGAAAGCAGCAAACTGACATCCATTCCGTGCCTAAGCGTCGTGAAGAAAATCAAGAATACGATAAACCCAATCAAGCCCTTGAATATCTGCTTGTTCAGCTGGTTCATTTTCCGAATCAATGGCGTCGTCTGTTTTTCCACAGATTGCAACGCTGAATTGATCTGTCCGATTTCCGTAGCATCTCCAGCAGCAACAATTACACCCGTTCCTGAGCCATCTTGTACTAAGGTTCCCGAGAATGCCATGTTAGTTCTATCTCCCAGAGGTGTATCCTCTTCAAGAATACCTGTCTGTTTTTCTACAGGCAGAGACTCTCCTGTCAAGGCAGACTCTTCAATAACCAAGTCATGCGTCTCAATCAAACGTACGTCTGCCGGTACGACATCGCCGCTTTTCAAAAGGACGATATCACCGACCACCAACTCCTCAGAAGCTACTGTTTTCCTAATGCTTCCTGAAAGAATGACCGCTTCTTGCCCCATCATCTGCTTCAGACCATTCAATGATTCCTCAGCTTTACGCTCCTGCAGATAACCAATCAAACCGTTGATCACTACTACTGCCAGAATGATTCCCATCTCAACATAGCTTCCTGTGATTCCCTTTAGGACAGCTGCCACCATCAATACGATCATTAGCAAATCAACAAAGTGTTTGCCGATTTTCTGCCATGTCTTCAATTGATTTTTTTCAGATAGGGTATTAGTTCCCTCCTGCTCCAACTTCTGCTTTCTCGTCTCGTTGTCCAAGCCTTTCGTTGAACTATCTAGTGTTTGTATTACATCATCTGCTGTATATTTATGCCATTTCATAATTTTTTCCTCCTGTTATTTCTTTTGGATATACTCTTAGTATACGGATTTTGCCAGCCTGTGAAGGTCACGTTTTTCAGAAAGCTATGAAAAAAATTAGTTTGTTTGCAAAAACTATGCTTAAGCAATCAAGATAAAAAAATAGACAGCACGGCTCAAATAGAACCTCTGTCTGTTTTTTCTATTAAGGGTGGATCTAATCCAACCTATTTTTATCCAGATATGTCTGGATAAAAATAGGTCATCTCCAAAAGTTGATTATTCGTTTTAAGAAATAGGCATAATACGAATACAGTTATTCCAGAAATAGACTAAGAAGCCCCTTGCTCCAAATATTCTGTACTCAAGGAAGACATCGAATGAGACATTTGCTTCATATAACGCTTCATCATGACCAATGCAAAGATTGCGGTAACTAACTCTGTGATCGGCATGACCCACCAAAGAGTACCCGCACCTAGAAATGCCGGAAGTAGAAAGATCAGACTCCCGCTAATTACCAAACCACGAGCGATTGAAATGATGAATGCCGCTTTTGGCTTCATCAAGGCTTGAAAATAATACGTAGAAAAAATATTGAATGGCAGAAAAATAAAAGACAAACTATAACTGCGAATAATATCTGGTGCTATCGCCATGATTTCCTGACTTGGCTCCATAAAGATTTTCACCAGCATTAATGGTGCTGCTAAACTCAGCAATGTCCAAAACAGGCTGAAAAATCCGGCAGTTCCCAACGCATACTTCAATGTTTCATTGATTCGATTTCCTTTCTTAGCCCCAAAATTAACGGATAAGATCGGCTGAGCTGCTTGTCCGACACTATAGGCACAGCATTGTACGAAGGTGCTGATATTCACAATGACACCGTAGATCGACAAGGCATCTGTCCCCAAATATTTCATGATTTGTCGATTGAACAAAATCGTCACGATTCCCATCGCAACATCAACAAAAAATGTAGAAAACCCAATCACAGTAATTTCCTTCAGCTTCCTCATAACATTTTTCGGTTTCCTCAGCACCAACGTATTCCTCTTAGTCAGAAAATGGGTCAGAAGCAACAGGAATGAAATTCCCGAACCGATGGCAGTAGCTAAGCCAGCGCCAAAAATCCCCATATCAAAGGTAAAGACAAAAAGATAATCGCCAAACATATTGAATACACCGCCGGCAAGAATTGCCGTCGTAGCAAGTCCCGGGCTGCCGTCGTTCCTTAAAAAAGCCGCCAGCATTTGATTAAACAGAAACGATGGTAGAACAAACTTTATCGGCAGCAGATACTGCTGCGCTAATGGCAGTAATGCTTTGCTGGCACCAAACAGTTGTAGTAAAGATTGTTCAAATGAAATGAAACCGCCCCATGCAAGAACAGCTAAAATAACTGAGCCAATGACAGCGACTGTAAAATAATCATTCTCTACTTCATCTACACCTGCCATTTTCCCTTTCATCGTACTAAATATGACTGAACCCCCGATACCCATAAGCAGTCCAAGACTGTAAATAATGTTCCATACTGGAGCAACTACTGCTAGTGCCGCAGTACCATCAGGTCCTTGATATTGTCCGACCATTGCCATATCTACAACTGAATAGATTGACGTGATCAGCGCACTGCCAAAGGCCGCCGACAGGTAACGAAAATAGACCTTCTTGATTTTTCCCTCTAAAAATTCATTCATGATTATCCTCCTTTAAAATAAAAAAAGCCGGATAAGGCAACAGATATCTCAATCCGTTGTCTTATCCAGCGCATCATTTCAGTGAATGATCTGCCCTCCGAGCTAATACTATTTATTTTAGAGTTTGTTCTATCTAATGTCAAGAACCCATTTAGCAATGAACTTATTTGGTCCCATATCCGATCATCATAAAAAATTCTCAACATCAAGCATTCTCTTTTTCAATCTGAATACCGTTGTTTTCAAATGCAATCACTAGGTTTGAACGCATCATCTGATCATTGCTGTACCTTTCCCACATCTGATAATAAGCTTTGACTAACTCAGGATGCTGTTCACGTGCCATCCCTTGTAGTGCCGCATGGGCAACCCAATAAGAATCGCTCTCCATCCAAAGAATAAATTCATTTAGATAGTCCATATGATCTTTGGCATGGCTGATAGCCCAAACTGCCGTTTTTCGTTCATCCTCTTTTACCGTTTCATCCATAGCAAAAGCCAGTAAATCTTTTCCCATAAAAACACTGCATTCCTTCATGAAGAAAATAACTTGGCTTTTCCCTTGCAAGTCTTTATCCCACAGCAGTTTTGCCATAGCAACGTAATACTCGTTTTTCACAGATTCCGGGATTCGTCGTGCACAAGCAACTGCTGCTGAGACATTTCCTCCCTCAAGCAGTCGATCAAACATTCCCATCGCAGAGATCTCATCAAATTTCAGTAACAGCTCTAAACGCAATACATCCAACTCTTCATCATCTCGTTGTTGAATGAATGTGATTGTACTAGGGGAAATTGTTGAAAATCGATAGAGACTTCTCAAAATATCATATCTTTCTTCTTTATCAGCAGTGGGGTAATCATGTTTTAACTCTTCCTCACTTCCCAATCTGAAATACCCATAGGAGGTGGTACTATTGCCCTGAATGATTTCTTTAAAGTAGTTCTCATACCACTCTAAAAATGTCATATTTGTTAAATATGGACCGTAATCAGGATCTAGATTCCAGTCGATATAAACGATTTTACCTATTTCCGAGCCACTTACCATCAATAGATTGTCATACGTACAGCCTTGTGTACCAATATTCAGCATCCCGCCGTATAACTGGTCCATTGCTTCATCATATAAATCATCATCGTCTTCTGTCTCATCCATTATTTGCTTCCAGTACTCTTTACTCAGCTTCCTATCAATCAATGCTTCTCTACCGACAGCAGCAGTGTGCTCTCCTGAACCAATGACTTTCTCCAATGTTGTTACTCCATAATACGGTCCCGCACCGCCATTACCTACCTGCGTCAGAAAAAAGACATACTCTTTCGGCAAAATGATCTGGTATCTTTCTTCAAATGCTCTTACTTCAGCTATAGATATTACTGGTCCCAATTGATACTTGTGCGTACCTGCGCCGAAAATCTCTCGCCCTTTATCTACATCCCCAGCCGTAGCAACCAAGTTTCTAATATACAGACCATGAGCTTCCGTTAGTCGATCACCTGTAAAGGGAACCCATTCTACATGTTTCTCATTGTATTTTTCCTTACTATTCGTTTTTCTAGAGAATAAATTTTTCAAATTATTTAACATTGCTGCCTCCAAAATATTATTGCCCTTATTTGAATACAAAATAAATCAGCTTATAAAAAAATCAGTTGAATAAGGAAAATTCCCCCTGTTCCATAACCATAGTGGTGTATGGATATCGATTGGTTCATAGTTGCTGTGCTCTAACAGTTCTTGCCAGCGCTCTGCTACAATTTGCTGTACGTTGTTATTTTTTGATTCTTCTTCATTTATCAGTCCTAATTTAACACTTGCTTGAATAACATTTGTATCTGGTGCGACAGAAATATTCCAACGATCTTTCAGCTGTACATCTGTGTATTGAGTCATAACATATAGCCAGTAATTCATGATTTTATTCCCTGACAAATAAGGAAAAGCCTTTTTATTATTGAACATATATGCTTTTATTTTTGATACAGTGTAGTCGTTTTTCTCAAAAAAATTACGTACATCCCCATCAAAACCCTCTTGGAAAGTCTGGCAAAGTCGAGACCAAATTATAGGCTGTTTATTCTTTTGCAGAGCAACCTTATGCTTTATAAGCTTTACTCTAAGCTCCTCCTCTTCCATAGAGACAACCTTTTTCGGAATAAATATATCTGCCGTCCGTGGATCTTTGGCAGCAGCATCCGCACTCTCCCATAATTTATAAGCATTTCTTTGATAGTTTAGCGCCATTGGCAAAGTATAATATAAATAATTTTCTTTACTCCCTTTCGAATAACCAGGATTATAGTCTTCAGGCATGATTTCCCCGCCCAGCTTTCCAGATTTATGGTACTCGATAAGTATCATCGCCTTATTAAAAATCTCTTTTTTATTGTCCATTTGATCCTCCCAATATTGAGTATTTGTTTAACTTTCTAAATTATCACTATAGTAAGAGTCCGTTGTTACCACCTTCAACCTGAGAAAAAATTATTTCTTATTCTTTGGTTAGCAGCCGTTTGTATAAAACTCTATCAATCACATCTATGTTTCATTGTTCACTATTTTTACTATCAATAATATAGTACCATTATTACGAAGGGAATTTGCCTTTTTTATAGCTTTATCCATTATTTCCTCAACTATACTAAAAAGGGTGTTGAACACAATGACAAAGATCGATCTTATCAGAACAAAATCTTCAGCGGATTTCTATGAAGTGGACTTGTTGATCGACGAAAAACCATTAGCTGAACAATTCTATTCCCTTACAAATAAAGAAGAACTTCTCTTACTAGCACTTGCCTGGGACAAGAAGCTGACCTCTCCCCAAGAAACACAATACATTCAAGAGCTGTTGAAGCAGAAAAAAAGTGGAAACATCCCACTTCTTATCTGTCCAGATGATTTGGATTTCGACTGTACAGTTGTTGTGGTAAAAATCAGCTATAAATCAGACTCTGTTGTTTGGCACAAAATCGGTTATGTTAAAAAGGAAAATTTTTCTTTTGATAAGAAGAAGACTTCCGGATACATGGATTATTCCACATGGGTAGAAAATGATGTTGAAAAATATTCAGAAGACTATTTTTTCAAAAAGAGTAAGGATATCAACTGGGAAGCTCTCTGGTCGCTGGAATGGACTGAGGAAGAGCGTCGCCGGATCTGGCATTATGATCATCCCTATTTCAATGACGATCAAAATATTGAGTGGCTCGTTGAGTTGAACTGGACATTTGATCTTCCTGTTTACGATGATATATTAACGAAGCTTATTAAGTTGGTTGAAAGCGATCCTCTATAAGCACTTGCTCATTTATTCACTAAGACAAACAAGCTCACTGCAAAAGCAGCGAGCCTGTAGTCATGGACGTAATGAAAGCTGCATTGTATAGCGCTGTCTGCAGCTTATTTTTGACTGTATTTATGCACATTTCAAAAAAATGAAATAACATTCAACGTCATTTAACAAATATATTAAAAGTAGGAAGATAAAGCTTAAAACTCTTAGTTTAAAGTAAACTGCCTACGTCCAATCTCACGATTCATGATATTCTTGATGAAAGGGTCGATCTTCTCATCCCTTTAGAATGGAGAACACCACCGAGCTTTTCCACACACACATAACCAAAAACAACGACCCTATTGATCATTGAAGTTAAAGCTCTTATTCACTCTTAGGCCTTTTTTTATTGATACTTCTCCTCTAAGAATTAGATATTCTCTCTTTACTCATCAAAAGAAATAAATCCTGTAAACTACCAAATCGGAAGCTCTCTTAGAGTTATTAAAAGAATCTCAAACATATTATCACCTCACAATATATTGGGGAAAACACTTTCAATATATTCTAAATAGATTATAATATAGACAAAATAAATTGTCTTATGACAATTGTAATATCAGGAGGGTTTATGAAGTTAGGAACGTACATACAATTTTACAGAAAAAAAAGAGCCTTGACACAGGCTGAACTGGCTGAGCGTATTTGCTCCCAATCAGAAATAAGCCTGATTGAACAAGGCAAGCGAACACCATCTTATGAAGTGCTTATGAAGCTATGCAACCGATTGAATATATCGATCGAAGCCATTACTGAAAAATCCATCGACCACATTGAACAACTGACGGAAGCCTTTCAGCGCCTTAATTTTTTGATGCTTAACAGAGACTATGGAACAATGAATCAGCTGTTGGCTGATCAGACAATCTGGCATGCGGCTTACGAAAAAACAGACCGGCAAAAACTATTATATTACCAAGGAATCTATACTTGCTTTCATTTAAAGGATAATGGCGAAGCACTGCGTATTCTAAAAATCGGTCTGACAGAAACGCTTTCTCTGAAGAACAAGGACCTCCATGTTATCCTCAACAGGAAAAAAGTCTTTCAGAAAACTGAAACATTGCTGATTGGTTCGATTGGTGCTGTCCTGCATTTAGACGGAAAATACAAAGAAGCCGAACCGTTTTTTGAAACAGCCTGCGGCAATATCAACAACTTGGCTTTTCAGGATCAGCCTTCAGAACTGGCGATCATCTACTATAGCGCCAGTAAAAACTATAAATACCTGAACGAACATGCTCTAGCTCTGGAAACAGCTATGACTGGGAAAAACTGGGTGCTGTCCCACCATTCCACAGCGCGATTGCCTGAGCTGTTGTATGAAATTGCTGAAAATTATCGCATTTTAGATAGACAGGAAAGAGCAGAATGTTACTATATCGCTTCACTATCTGCTGCATTTTCGATTGAGGACAAATTAATTTTTGATTTGATGTACAAAGAATATCAGGTCTTTACCTCCATGGAAAAACTGCAAAATTTTCTAGAGGTCGTTACTTGTGTTGAGCAATGATGGGAGGGCATGGCAATTCTACTATAATCTAGACAAAAAGAGGCTGAGAAAGAAGTGTTTAGCTACAAGCATCAGGTAGGTACTTTTCAGCATCTGTTCTGCTTACTTTGTAAGCAATCACAGTGATTCACAGCAATAAGTCGGAGGGTCTACTTCTGACTCGCCGTTTATTCTGATTTAAGGTATAAAAAAGAGTGGAACAGATTATTGTCCCACTCACTTTTATATAAAGTCGCTTAAAACGGTAACTGATTTCTCTAAAAAATAATTAAAAAAATGGTCATTCGTAAGTCTATGCCGTAATTTTCGTATGTTCGATAAACAAACCTCATATAAGTCGATTTTGTCAGAATATCCATTTTTATTTCTGGCAAGGTTCTCCTTTGATAGCTTTGGCTATTTCTCACAGTGAAAATAAAAAGCAGAACTTACTGTTAGTGTAAGACAGGATAAAGAGCAGGGAGTATTGATCTGCCCCACCCACTGCTCTTTGCCATTCTTTTCATTATCTGCCACTTTGAGTTAAATCAGCTCGCTGATTTCCTGGGCGGCTACTTCATCTAGAACTAAAGTAAAATTAGGATGAAGCTGGAAAACAGAAGACGGCACCGCTTCGGTAACCTTACCAAAAAATGCTTCTTTTATAATAGCAGCTTTCGCCTTTCCAGATGCCATCATAACAATATGCGGAATATTCATAATACTTCTTGGTCCCATCGTTACATAACCAATAGGAAGTTCTTCTTCATTGCCTCCCACTTCTCCTAGAAGAATCTCTTTCATATCAGGTCTTGAATCAATTGAGACAAAGCTGGTTTGATTCCCAAATTTAGTCGTATTCGGAAGATTACCACAGAAATGTCCATCCGCTCCAATCCCAAGAAAAACGATATCCAGGCCTCCTATACTTTCAAGGTAAGCATCATGCGTCTGATAGTTTTCAACTGTCAATTGATGAATCTGAGCATCATCGATCTCAGCTTTATCAAAAAAACATTTTTTTAAATTACTGACAGTTACACCATCACCACCACTTTTCGAAAAAGGGATTTCATCAAAGTTAAAGAATGTGATGGTTGAGTCGAAGGGATGTTCAAGTATATATTCAGAGGCAATATCATAAGCTCGAATTGGACTACTTCCAGCTGTTACTGAAATATTTTTGAAGCCTTTAGTGTAAATAGCTTCCAGCAGCATTTCAGAAACCTTGCTGCTCATCCCCTCATAATCTTTCTCTACAATAATTTTCATTCATTATTCTCCTCTCAATCTTTTTACTATATAATAATGTCTATAGTAACTATAGAGTCAAGGGAATGGAGTGATTGAATGGAAAATATGCTATCGATTGGAGAAATGGCTGAGCTTTGTGGACTTTCGATTCAGCGATTACGTTATTATAGTAATATTGGTTTACTTCAACCAGATTATATCAACCCAACAAGCAATTATCGTTATTATTCTGTTCATCAAAAACAGACACTGTTCTTGATTCAAACACTACAATATTTAGGTTTATCGCTTCGTGAAATTTCTGATTTTATTTCCAAAAATCAGGCGGATAAACAGACTTCTGAAAAGATAGATCACTATATTCAACAGGAAGAAGCAAAACTGATTCGGATAAAAACGATTACCTCTATCCTTTTTGAAGGACATAACTTTGCTTCACAGCCTGACTTTTTTTCAACAATCGAGATTGAATGTGCCGATAGAAGTCAGGCCTTTGCATTTGGTCGTGATTGGCGAGCAGCAAGTAAGCATTTCAGAAACGAGCTGATAAAAAGAAACATTTCTTTGAGCTACTTGTTCTTTTGCGGCATAAAGCAGCAACTCATTAATGGAGAAAAAAAATACTTTTATTATATAGAATTACCCGGCGTCTTCGTAGAAAATACAAAAAGAAAAAGCTACTCGGATTATGAAGAAGTCTTTTGCAGCGACGCAAGCTCTCTTGATTTTTCAACGGCTCACGAAGTCAGCTATTTCTTAAGGCTGCCGGAAGTTGACAAAAAGAAGAGCTACAGAATCTTACACTTAAAATAGATACTTTTTAAAGCAATCTAAACAGCTTAGTTAATTGAAATAACTACTTGCTTCTCTATATTGAATTCTCTTAAGTGTTTAAAAATAGATAACAAATCAAATTTGTATTCCCAAATAAAAGTGATATGTTTTAAATTAACAAAGGAACATCGTTCATGTGTTTAGTTGCTTCGTATCGATTTTTCCCAATATTAAAGCTCTAGATACTCTTCCTGTTTGAATAGAATAGGCGATTCACTTAATTTCGTCATAGTTTTCTTCAATAATCTTACCATGGATTTTTCCGCTTAGACCATCTAATAAATTAGATGGTCTAAAGGTGGATTGACAGAAAATATGTGTTGTATAACTAATGCCGTCATTCTGGTTACAATCTGCCCAAAAGTATAACCTCATACCCAAAAAATCACTTTATCTTTTATAATTACTCTTTTCTGCTATCTTTTTTGGAGATAGCTTTTCGTTTATCTTAAAAATGTTATCTCTAAGACTATTTATGCAGAGCAACCAGTCTTCATTGTTGAACTGCGCCTAGAATTGCCCTATATGAAATTCGAATTGAGATTCGCAAACTTAATCTTTCCTAGGTATATCTCACAAAGGATCAATCGGCAAACCTCTTTAATTTTTTTATTCATCCCTTACATCTATATCTCTTGTCGTTGAAAGCTGACAAACGTCAAAATCAGTCCTAGGATTCCTGTTATAGCAACAGATAGAACGGCAATCCCTAGCTCTGTATTCCCTAAATCCATAGAAGATAAAGCAAATGCCGCGGACCACGGAACAATGACTGGCCATTTGTCAGGGAATGTGATTCCTGTAACCGCCAATACGGCAAATAATATTCCCACTAGAATAGTTGGATAAAACAATTGCTTTTGCTTGATTCCCACCCATGCCAATGGCAATATAACGACTGCTGCTGTGAAAGCAGACAGCATGAATTTACCAAAAATATCTATAAAGCCCAGCTCATAAACATCAAAGATACTACGATATCCAAAGTAAACGACAGCACATGCAACCAAATACATAGTGAAATGCAGCAGCAGCCAGACAGTCAATTTACCGAATAGAATACTGGATCTTGCCACTCCGGTGACCCATAAATTTTTTATCGTTCTCTCTTCGTATTCCCTATGAATCAAGTACCCTAACAGCATCGTACTCAAAAAGAAGGTTACCATAAAATTATTGATCATCATATTTTCAGTTATCCAAATATCCTGAGGTACCTGCTGTGTCGATTCACTACGAACAACATCCTTCAGCACAGCCAGAAGCGTGAACAGCAAACTGCCGGACAAGCAAACAAAAACCAACGAACTGCGCCGAAGCTTTAACCACTCAATCTTAATTATTGAACGCATGCTTCTCACCTCCTATAAGTTGACTGAAGTATTCTTCCAGTTGGAAGGTCTGACTGGTTATTTCTGAGACTGCCACACCCGCCTTAACAAAACAGCTGGTCATAGTTGCTGTATCCAACTGCTTTGCATAGACCCGTAGAAAGTCATCTTCCGACACTTCATAATCAGAGATTCCCAGCTCGTCCTCAAGTAAAAAGCACGCACGCTTCACATCATCTACCTTTACTTTTACAAAGTCTCTGTTTCTATCCTGCAGCTCTTGAAGGCTGACCTCTTCAATCAAATAGCCTTTGTTCAGAAAACCAATCGTGTCCACCATTTGTTCGATTTCCGATAAGATGTGACTGGATATCAAAATTGTCGTTCCGTATTTCTGATTCAAGAAAAGCAGCATTTCCCGTATCTCTTTGATTCCCATAGGGTCTAAGCCATTGATCGGTTCATCCAAGATCAGCAGTTCTGGTTCATGCAGCAAAGCTGCCGCAATGCCCAAACGCTGCTTCATTCCCATTGAGAACTCCTTGAATTTCTTTTTTCCCGCGGTGTCCAGACGAACATTCTCTAACGCTGTCTTGATGGCTCGATATTTTGTCACGCCACGCATTTCTGCCAATATCTCTAAATTTTCAGCCGCAGTCAAGTTTCCATAAAACGCAGATTCTTCGATCATAGAACCTGAACGAGTGTAGATTTCCGTGCTTTTTTCAGAGAGTCTATTTCCCATAAAGAACATTGCTCCGGAGGATGGTTTCTGCAACCCCAGCAGCAATTTCATCAACGTTGTTTTCCCTGCGCCGTTAGGCACTAGAACATAAAGAAGAAAATTATAAACAGTAAAAAGAACACGCCCATAGATAAAAAAGCATATACTTGTTCAAAAGTATATGCTTTTTAGTAATAAATATTTACTATTTAGTTTACTTCAATCTGTTAACTTTTAGACCGTCTAATGACATAAGTAAAATTGACATATTATATCTATTCTACATCATTCAATTCATGTAATTTATTTTTCACATTAATTCTCTTTGTGCTCAAATTATATTTTGAAAACTTATAACGAATGTATTTAGAGATTTCTTCTTCATGAGTAGATAAAATTATTTGTTTATGGCTAAAATCATTTCTTAGTAGCTCTACAAATGACGCAACATTTATTTCATCCATAGTTTGAACAGGGTCATCTATTAATAGCACACTTAATGATTTCTGCTCGTATACTGTATTTAGTGCAAGTGTGAAAGCTATCACTAATCCAGAAAGCTGACCAGATGATAAATAATTAATTGCATCATGATCATTTTCAAATCCAGAGACAAACATGATGCTTTTTTCATAATTGTCTTTTTCACGTATGAATAATCCACATCCTAATTGATAGTTTTGTATAATTTTTCCACTGTATATATAGAACGGAATCTCAATATCTCTAATAATTTTTCTCCAATGACTGGCAATCTTATCTTCGTAAATACCAATAATCTTGATCGTCTCTTTCTCAGATATAATTAACTTTCTTTCTCGCTCTTCATTTTTTTTCAAATTTGCTCTTAATTCTTTTACTTTCTTTGATCCACTGCTGTAAAAGAGAGAATTTATATATTCTGCTTTCTTTTGAATATTTTCTAGCTTAACACTTCTTAGCTCAGTCTCATTAGAATTAAAAATATTCTCAAAAATAAACTTTTTGTTTTCATGTTCTTTGTAGTCAGTACCAATAGTTTTCTTTTTCGACAATATATATCGAGTCAATTCCTGAAATTGAGTTTCGCTGTTAGTAATTTCAATGCTGTCAATATTTAGAAAATTGTCAATCTGTAAATTATTATTTTTACACCATTCAATAAATTCCAATATCTGGTCTTTCATTTTTACTGCTGACGTTAATGAATTATAAAATTCTTCAGATACGATGTTTTTACTCTCAGAAAAATAATTTTTAATTTCTTGGTTGATACTCGCAATATATTTTATATTTATATTGTCCAGTTTCTGTTTGTATAGCCTACCCTCTTTATCGGTCAATTTCTCAAATTTCTTTTCTTTTTCTTGAATAGACTCTAATAAATCACTATATGAATCAAACGGCTCACCGCACAAAGGGCAATCAGTATCTTCTGGCCGTTTAATCTTATCAAAACTCTTCAATAAATCTTCTCTAGTGCTCTTAAATTCCTGGACTATTTTTGAAAAATCACTCATTTTTGATTTTGTTAACTTTAAATCCTCTATATCACTTTGTATCTCTGGAATGTTAAGAGATAACTGTAAAATTTTATCTATATCCCTAAAAGAGGATATATCTATATTTTTTTCAATTTCTGATTTGGAGAATGCTTTTTCTAAGCGCTTTAGTGATCTTTCTTTGGTTTTTAAAGCAGTATATTTATCATGTTTTTCAAGAAAATTGGAGTAATTGATTGTATTTAGAAGTAACTCATTTTTTTCTAGGTAATTATTTATTTGATTATTGAATCGTGTACCAAGAAAATCTTCAATATCCTTTCTCAATTTATAGATGGCTCTTAGCTCATTCAAATATTTTTCTCTTGTTGTTATATCTACAGTTATATTTTCTCCATCCCATTCTAATACTGGGACTCTATCCAAAAGCTTGAAATATAATTCGTTTCCATTGTCGTCTTTCTTCATTTTTCCTAGCTCATTCGTCCAATTGTTTAAAAGAAATCTGGTGTTTTTAATCTGATCGCTAATAGCTCCTTTCTTGCTAGATATCCTTTTTTTTGCATTTTTGATGTTTGATAACTCTCTCTCTTCTTCTTTAGTATCAAACAATGAAGATATAGCTTCCATACGTTCTTTTCCACTTTTTTTCAAAAATAGTGTGTTTTCCTCTTGCTGTACATAATAAAATAAATTGAAAAATCTTTCTAAGTCAGGAATATCCAAAATATCTTCTACATCTTTAGTAAAAATTTGATTTCCATCTTCGAAAGTAGACATAAATTCTGGTAATAGGTAGGTTTGAAAAACATTCCAATTATCAGGTTTCTTATCACTTTGGGTAAATCGCCTTTTTGAATCTATCCTTTTAGCTATTACAATCCTATTTCCATTGTTTTCAAATTCTATTCGTACTTCTGTATCAACTTCACTCTTATTTGAGAATAAATTGTATTCATACCCCAGCCTACGGTCAATAGTATTTGTTATTCGACTGATTTTTCCAGTTATTACTAATTCTATTGCATCAAAAATAGTGGTTTTCCCAAATCCATTTGGACCATCAAGGACAATCAAGTTATTGTTATTAAAGTTGATTTCAGCTTCATTAACATGTTTAAAATTCTTCAAATATATTTTATTAATTCTTTGTTTATTCATAATCAACATTCTCCAAATCAATACTTTCAACTATTCTATCAATGAATACTTCATCCTCTAGCTCGAAGTAACGCAAAATTTTATCTCTACTTTCTGTAAGATTATCCTTTTCTAAACGAAGTCTAATTGATTTAGACAGGTCGTCTAAATCACTCTGTTTGTGGTTCAGACTAATAAACGGAATTTTAGTCATTAACCTTGTGCACATCTCATATAATTTCACATCATCAGTGTCCTCACCTAACTTATACTGACTGAATTTTTCTACATCATTAATAATATTATTGATGGTAATATTAATATTTTCTCCGTTCAGAATCTCTTTTTTTATTTTTTCAAAATTTTCACTATAGCTGAGTAAATACTTCTTAAAAAAATAAGGATCTTCTTCAATTTCAAAAATTTTTTTATACTTAAATGAGCTTTCATTATGAGTATTCTTTAGGCAAATTAACATGGATAAATTCTTATCTATCCTCTCATCGTAGCCTCTCTCAATTGTCTTAATGGCGTTAAAATATTCTGAAACTCGTTTTACTATAAAGTCTTCCGTAATTTCATTCATATACACAATTAAATAGAAATTCGTTGCCGTTTTAGAATAGTTTCCCCAAAAGGATATCTCATCACTAAAAGGGTTGGTTATTGATATATTTTCAAAACCATTATTAAAAAAAATTTTATCAATGACTTCTTTCACTCGAACTCCTCCTTAGCTTCATCAAGCTTAATTAAACCAATTTTTTTCATTATTGTAATTCGATCATGGTATTGTTCACTTTGTCTTGTACTGTTACTATTGTCCGGCTCAGGAATATTTCGATATATTCTATTTTCGTCTATGGAGTTTATTGTAATATTCTTCGTGATTATTTTTTCTACCTCTCTCAATAAGTCAGGATTATCATTATTATGTATCCTTTTTATCAGCAAATTATTTCTAATTGGAGAATTATCATCAAGAATAGTAGAAGGTAAATATACAACATTTTTATAATCGCTCATCCTTTTATGGAAAACCCACTTCTTACTCTCAACTTTCTTTTGTATCTGTTTTATTATCTCAAAAAAACAATTCTCTAATCCTTGCTTAGGAAGGCAACTAGTCAAAAATTTCATCGCATTATTGACATCTTCGTCGGTTACTTCGTTATCAGGTGATATTTTTAAACAAAATTCGTAGAACTCATTATCATCTAAGGCAAAAATTTCATCAATTGTCATCTTAAATAAATCATAATTATATTTAGTCACATAGTTCATATTGTATTCGTTTTCAAGAACTTCGTTTATATATTGTGTAGCCATTCGTTGAAACTCATTCTTCATATAATATATTGTATATTCTCTACTGGGCAGATCATGATTCTGTTCAACAATTTTTTTGATGTCAACAAATTTTATAGTAACCTTCTCTTTCTCTATCCCTTCTTGAATATCCTTATGTCGTTCTTTGATATTCGAATCCACTAGACCCAGTAGACGAAGATACGCCCTATCAATTCGTTCTGCACTAGCATTATCCCCTGTAAAGCCTAGAATCTTCTCTTTTATTTTTGTCTCAATATCATCAAATGAGCAAAAGCGCATTTCATTATCTTGATCTCCATAATTATACAGTTCAAGCTTCTCAGCAAGACTGTCATATTGCCCCGATTCAACGACTGCTTTATAGCTTTCATATGGTGATTTGATTCTAGGTTTTTTTACAGGATTAGAAGGTTCCTTAATACCTTGCTTCTCTAAGAAATCTTCTGGTATATTCAAGCCGTTTGTGGTATGTAAATAAGCTTTCTCAAGAGTGGTGAACTCTAGTATTTTCAGTAATAGAGTCCATATGGCCTCCTTGTAACTAGATAATGCTGATGTATTGTAAGTTTTGACTTGATGAATAGTAATATATTTACTGTTCTTTTTGATTGAAAAGTCCTCAAACCACTCTAATTCTAAAAAATACTCATTTAAATCTTCATTTGCGTCGTTAAGCTCTTCGATTTTATTCAAAGCCATAAATAAAGCTACTTTTCCCTGATAGCTGTATCCATTCCAGCTAAAACTAGCATCGGTAGAATACAAAGTAATATCGATTTCCTCCGCCATGTAAGTCCCTCCTCCTTATTCTTTACCGTTGAATTATTAAAACTAATTTCCTAGTTATCTTATCCTTCTAGTGATCAATTAAAACCAATGCTACATTTTATAATAAGCAAAGTATTTTTTTCATCTTTAATCTTATCATGGATTTTGAATTCTAAAAAGAACAATCGCTACATAGTAATAAATAATCATCCTTATTAAAGAAGAAATTACATAATCATAACAAGTTGGAATTCCATAGAGCACTTTTAGCTTCAAAACTACCTAACATAAGAATTTAAGAGCTTTACAGCTAACCGAGTGAAAATGAAAGTCTGCAATCATTGATATTGTAGGGGTTTTCTATACCTTCTTTTAGTCACTCCCTGCATTTCGTTATACCATATATGTAAAATAATATATATGGAGGTTTAGGGGCTGAAACATAAAGAAGAAAAATATGAATAACAAAGAGAACACGCCCATACTAAAAAAGATTGCAATTAAATGCAATCTTTTACTTCAATCGTTATCTTCAACCCTTACATTAGAAAAAATGATTGAATCAGTTCTGTTTGCTATTTTAGCTACGTATTCTTTACCCTTTTGCACCCTGTAAGAGTAGAAGAATTCTCCTTTTGGTGTGAATCTATCTGTGTCTATTTTAGATGGGGAAATTTTTTCTCCTGCTTCGCTATATAGATTTACCTCAAAGTCATTTTTGTGTTTTTCGTCAACATAGATAAAAATCTGTGCTTCTATGTTACTGTCTAAAATGTTTACTTTCATTTCTTTTTGCTGGTTAGGAAAAAATACAGGAAATTGATCCTTGAAAATGAAAATCAATAAAGATAGACCTATTACACAAACGATACTAATGCTAATTATTTTTATTATATTTCTTGAAATCATCAATACCCTCCTGAACCATTATACCATCTTCGGGGTTATCGCCATAGTCAGTCATAGCCCAAACTAGCGGACCTCCAAGCCCAGATAGAGCTAATTTTTTAAAATCGCCTCCAAATGCATCACTTATAATCTGGGCTATACCAGCACCCATTTTTAAAGTCTCCCCATTAAGCAGTAAAGCCCCTTGTCCATAATAACCAAATAGATAGTTACCTAAATAGTCTCTCCTGTCTTCGATTTCTTTTGTCCATCCTCTTGACCAGATTGAATAATTAGAATCTCCCCAGACTCTAGATTTTAAATCTAAAGGTCGCTTGGTATTTACCATATCAATGAATCGAATATAGTTTAGTGAGTTTTTGCCAGAGACCTCAATAGCGTCATCGCCCAATTTTCTAGCTACCGCTTTAATGTCAATATCAATTTCTTTCAGTCTTTCTGCTAATTTGCTTTCGGCAGCCTCCATAATATCTTTACTTTTTTGATCCTCTTTTTCTCCATAATCTTTTCTAACTTTATCATACTCATCAAAAGCATCTTTGGCTTGCAAATAAAGAAAATCTTCATATATGCCCGCAATCCTATTTGCCTTCTGGATAGAAGATAAATTTTTGTCGTCTTTTATCTTTTGAACTTCTTTTGCGTAGCTATATGGCAAAACAAAATTTTCTTTCCATTCCTTGTTAATGTTTTTTGCCCAGTCTAATTTAAGATTTGCAGTGCTATACATTCCGTTTGAATCATTAAAACAGCTAGTGCTAGAAAGTGCAGACAATCCTTGGTTGACATTATTCAATAATGAATCTGCGGTAGTGTATAAACCAACGCAAGAACTCTCTAACTCGTGTAATGATTGAATTTCATTTTTTAATGTATATAATTGATTATTTATAGGACCAATATATAGGTCAGTATTGACATTTCTAGAGCCAAATGATGGACTATTTTCTAGTAAGCTATTCTTATAAAAAATTGATTGTTTCTGTTTTTCTAAACATTCGATGATACGATTTATGGCGTCTTCATTAACCTCTGCGCCACTTTCAAATTTTTTAGATATCCGGCTGGCAAAGATTAGATTGTCATTCATAATCTCATCATTTGCTCGAATTTGTCCGCGCAAAAGCGGAATATGGGCAGATTCAACGTAGTTTTTAGCAGCCGACCACGCGTCACCTGTCAATTCTGTAGCATCAGCAAAGTTAAACATACCTTGAAGAATTTTCGCTAAACCTTCATTTTTACTATTTAAAGACGAATTTATCTGATTTAAATAACCATTTATTTCACTAACTTTTAATTTTAACCCCAATAGTAAAACCTCCTCTTAGCTATTTTCTTGTTTTAGTTTTCTCTGTTTACTTAGCAAATCTTCTTCTTTTTGGAGAAGTAATTTTTGCTTTTGTTGTAGAGTAGAATTGATTTCATCTAATTCTCTCATTGACTCCCTATATCCATGCTCATTATCTTCATGAGCCATATGCAAAAAACGGTTTGCTTTATCGCCTTTCCAGTAATAAGCGAGTTCATCTAAAATATCAGTATTTTCTCTATAAATTTGTTGGGCAATATCATCTGCTTCTATGAGTTTTTCGGCTTGTTTTTTATTTTCATCTAAATCATCTGTAAGATTTTGCAATTCTCGATTAACTGCAATAATCTCATCCAAATTATCTTTCTTTTCTTCTGACATTTTCTAGCCTCCGTTCGAAATTTGTGCATCTTTTTCAGCAAAAGTAGTCGCAATCAAAGTGAAATTGGCTAAATCTCTAGATAATGCGCCGCCATATTGACTGGTGCTAGTTAAAGATTTTCCGTTTACATTCTTTACTCTCTCGCAAGCTGAAAGATTTGAAAAACTGATTGTAGAGGAATTAACAGTTGTTTGTAGCGCTGAGTCCTTAGCACTTGTAATAGGATCAATATAATTAGACGCTATACCTATATCTGAACTAATGATTTCATTTGACATTTGGTTCACCTCTGTTCATTTATTCTGTAATAAGTTTACCATTGTTTATATTTTGCGACAATCTGAACTTTATAAATGATTTTTTATATTTACCTGAAACCAAAGACTTTTGCACCCTTCATTTAGTCACTCCCTCCATTTCCATATACCATATATAAGTAACAACTAAATATATGGAGGCAGACAACATGCAAAAACACCAAAACAAGAAAGTAAAGGAACTGGAGAAATTAAACAAGGTAAAAATCGGCTATGCTCGTGTTTCATCTCAAGATGATCGGCAAAAATTAGGCTTAGAAGTTCAGACGGAAGCACTAAAGAATTGTGATATCATCTTTAGTGAGAAAAGTTCAGGAGACAACGACAACCAGCTTGAACTTGCCAAAGCCATTTCACTTGCAAAAGACTTGTCTAGCCAAGAAAAATTTGTGACCTTACAAATCTACAAATTAGATCGCTTAACTAGAAAAATGTTAACGTTAGCAAACATCATTGACGAACTAAACCAGCATAATATTAAGCTCATTTCACTCCAAGAAAACATTGAAACAGATTCACTCACAGGACGTTTACTCTGCTTAGTCCTGGGCTATGTGGCAGAAATTGAAATAGATAATATACGTTTTAGAACTAAAGAAGGATTGAGAAAAGCTAAGGAAAACGGGGCTATATTGGGTAAGCCCGCCCTTCCAGAAAAGAAGAAACGACAAATATTAGACCTATACCAATTAAACTCAATGCCAGTAAAAACTATAGCGAAGCGCCTCAAGGTTAGTGAAAGTTCAATTTATAAAACTGTCAAAGAAAGCGGTATAAAGCACCGAAAGCTTGTAAAATAGCCCTTTAAAACACTAGGGACATGTGGTAAACTTTTTATTGAAACCATTTACCATTACTTGTTATATCGAACGTCTAAAAAAGATAACTAATTTGGCAATTATACATATACTTTTCTGGCTACAAAACGCTGATTTAATAAGGTTTATACCTTATTGAGTGGGCGTTTTTTATTGTCTTCTTATTTCGTTCGTTATAACGAGATGGATAACGGAGGTGAAATTAGAATAGTTGATGAATGGTTTTATAAAAACACAAATGAGGAGAATAAAATATGAAGAAACTTATTTTTACCGCACTACTAGCTGTAGGGTTTTTCGTAGGTGCAAGTGAAGCAAAAGCCGAGGAAGTAAGTGTTATTACTCCAGCAGAACAACAAGTGATTGATTCTGCTCAAGCTTGGGTCGGTCCATTATGGAATGCGACATATACCGCAAAAGCTGAATATTGGGCGAAAAATGTTGACTTATCCCAAGCAGATGCCGATACAGTCATGGGTAATATGTTTGACGCAGCGCGTTTAATCAATCAAGCAGGAGTGGGATATGATTCATTCAGTGATTACAATTCATTAATTGCTAAACTTCAAGAAGTTGATCCAAACATTGCTAGTCAGGTAATCGCCTTGGCTGCTGAAATCTCTAGTTTGACCGGAGTAAACACAAATGGTGATCTAATTGTGGCTCCAACTCCAGAGACACCAGAAACTCCAACAGATAACACGACTACTCCAAATGAGGAAAATGGAACAACGACAAATAATAAGACCGAAACTGGCTCAGAATCAAAAGGCACAAACACAACGCTTCGTTCTGGTAATTCTTCCAATGGTAACATTATGAAGAATACAGGCGTAAGTTATATGAATAGCTTAGCAATGATTATTCTGGTTGGTGTAGCTGGTTTAGGTGCAATGTTTGTTAGTAAAAAGCAACAAATAAAATGAAATTCTTGAAACGTTTGAGGGTATATGTTTATATACCCTTGATTTTTATACTTATAAACTGTTCATTGTTATACGTTATAGGAAAGCCAGTTTTCCAGATTGCAAAAGCTACAAGTGGCTTATTGCTTTTAGATAATCAGCCGAACTTTAAAAATGAATCTACTGATTTATTTGCAAAAAAAGAAGAACCGTCGATCAATACAGACATCTTACCGGCTTCTTCTATTACTTATCCAGCGATGAATGATTTATTTGGAGAAGTGATTTCTGAAAAAGTAGATTTAGCCAGTCCACTTTTTTATGGAGACAATGACGATATTTTAGCCCAAGGAGCAGGTATGTTTAATGGAAGTAAATTTCCAGGAGAAAAAGGACTTTGCATTATCGGTGGTCACAACCGACCAATGTTTGGACGAATTTATGATTTAGTTATTGGCGACCAGTTCACTATCAATACTCATTATGGTTCTTTTATTTATGAAGTGATTGAAAATACCATTATTTCAGCCGAAGACAACCAGTTTCTTTTAGATCGGATGAATCAACGAGAAGAACCGCAAGCCTTGCTTTATACTTGTTTTCCTTTAGAAGCGATTGGTTGGGCACCAGAGCGAGTAATTGTTGTTGGTAGGCAAATCTCAGTTCCAATCATTGACGAGACGAAGTAAAAGGAGGAAATACAAAAATGAAAATAAAAGAAATATCCTATTTTGTTTTAGCAAGTATTTTCTCTCTTTGCTTATTGATTTCGGTTGCCTCCGTTTTACTTTACTCTACCTTATGCCAGAACTGGTATGTTGAAGTAGCCATCTCAAAAAGTAACTATTGCGAAAAGGTAGCCAGTAGTTTGAACAAAGATATAGCTGACTATGCTTTAGGTAGCAACATTCCGAAAAATATTTTAGAGAATATCGTTACAAAAGAACAAGTGGAAAAAGACACTATTTCCTATTTGAAACAGATAAATTTACAAAATGAACAAGTAACTATTTCAACAGATGAAATGAGGCAGACCGTTGTCCAAAAAATTCAAAATTATTCTACTGAATCAGGGCAAGCGATCTATTCGGAAGAAGCAATCTCAAATTTGGCAGACCAGTTAACAACAGTGTATATAAAAGCAATTCAGCAACCTTTCTTTTCTCAATTCTTTAAACAAGTATTAGTTTATCGACCAGTTCTAGTAAAGATTTTTCTCTACTCGGCAGTCTGTGGAAGCATACTCTATATTTTTTTATTCCGCTCACTTTGGGAAAAGAAGCGTCTGTTGTATCTTTTGTTCGCCTGTTCCCTTCTAGCAACCAGTGTTCCATTTTTGTTGCCAGCCATTTATTTACTCGCTACAAATTATTTTTCACGAGTTCCGATTCATAACGAATCTATCTACTATTTGACGAAGACCTATTTGAATAGTCTTCTATATATGAGTATATTTGTTGGGATTGAGCTGTTTTTGGTTGGGTTATTATTCGGAATAATAGCAGAACAAAAGGAATTAGTATGATGAATGGTTTTAAAAAATGAAAAAAACAAAGGAGCTGAATTTGAATCTTGAAGAATACGCGTATTGAAAGATTAAAACAAAGCAAACGGGTTAAGAAAGTTACGAAAGTATTAACAGTCAGTTTACTAGTTTGTCCGCTAGCAATCGGGACAATTAAAGCACTGGCTGACGAAGCTGAAACCACGTCACAAACAGAACAAACTGCACAGAGTGAAGCTGTTACTATGACTGAGGAAAGCACGCAACTGGAGATGACCGAACAAACAAGTGGACCAATACAGATAGAAGACTCGCCATCTATGGAATCAGAAGAGTCTCCTACTTTAGAAAGTTACGATGAAGAACCTACCGTAAGTGGTAGCGAAGAAGCTACGGAATCTTCTCAAACAACTGAAAGTTCTGATGAAGAACAGAATGTTACTATAACAGTTAACTGCGTAGATGAAGCTGGTAATTTACTAAAAAGCTATACAGAAACCGCTAAAGCAGGAGAAAACACAGAAATTTATGGAGACTATGCTCTTGAAATTGATGGATTTAGTTACTTGATTTTAGGCGAAGACGGAGAATATTACGGAAGTACTTGGGCTCAAACTGTTATTGCCGAAGAAGGCAAAGTTATAACGTTTGTTTATAGAAATTCAGTCTATGTGGGATTACACACTATTCCAACTCTAGAAATTGGCGAAACATGGCAATGCGAATATTGGGTAAGCCCTGAAAATGCGCCTAATAAAACCGTCAGATTTGAAAGTAGTAACCCAGAAGTAGCTACAGTTGATGCAAATGGACTAGTTACAGCGATATCTCAAGGATCGTTTACTATTTATGCCACTCCTGAGGCAAACGGAACTCAAGGTTACTACTATAGTCATGTGGTCGAGAAAGAGGCTGACACTACTAAACTTAGGCAAATGCTAAATAAAGCTTCTGACAAGCTACAGGTCGGTGGCTATACCACCGATTCGATTAAGGTGTTAAATTCTGCGATGGATATTGCTGAAGAGATATATTTTGACCCCTATAGCACTCAAGTAGAGGTCGATAAAGCAACTACTGACCTAGAAGACGCTATAGCTAAATTAGTGATAGATGACGATATTGCTAAAAAAATTAAAGAAGCAGATGAGAAAATTTACCAACTCAATAACAGGAAAAATGGACTACAAAATAATTCTAGTATGAGTGATGAAGACCAAGAAGCTATGCAAACCAGCTCATCTAATGCTATTGAAAATTTATCCTTGTACAAATGGGCAATCGCCGATACTACTTGGGAGAAAGTCCAAGCAGCTATTACTGCATATGAAGCTGAAATTGTTAGATTAGAAACACTTTATACCCCAGTTATTTTAGGTGTAGCTGGTGACTTAGATAGAACTTATGCGCAAGAAATCTTAGCGCAATATAGAGCATTAGTTAAAACAGAATATACGAGACAATCTTGGTATAAAATGCAGATTGCTTTAGGCATGGGGCAGGATGCCCAAGGAACTGTAGGATACATTACATTTTTATGTGATTTTCCAGATGATTATGTTTTGCCAACTATTCCAGAAGACCTTCAATTAGGTCTTGATAGTCATGTAGAGCATTTAGTTGAAGCAATGGCGCTATTAATTAAAGTCGACAACCCAATTCCACCAACAGAAGAAGTGCTAATCACAACCAACCTAACCCAAACAATCTCTAAAGCAGAAAAGCTAAGTTCTGCCGACTACACCGCCGATTCTTGGGCTAAGTTTATAACTGCCTTAAATAATGCCAAGGACATCTTAAGTCGTGCCGAGGAACAAAACAGCTTAACCAGAAACACCCCAGTAACCCAAGCTGACATTGACCAAGCCTTATCCGATTTAGAAACAGCAATAGCTAATCTAGCGAAGAAAGATGGTTCAGGAAGCAACCAAGGCGGAAACAACAGCTCAAATGACACAGGAAACAGCTCAAACGACCCGAACACTTCCAGCAACGGAGCAACAAACAACACAAATAACCAAACTAACAACAACCAAAACAGCACTACCACAACAACAAAACCAGCTGGCGACAATACAAGTAAAGACGGCTTACCACAAACTGGTGAACAGTCTACAACTAATGCCGTTATTGCTGGTTTATCTCTAACAATGCTTTCTATACTTGCATGGTTAAAGAGAAAGAAAGTATAATTAAACTACCAACCCCATTAAGACCTTACAAATAGCACTAAACAAAGAAACAACCTTGTCCAAAGACCAGACAAGGTTGTTTTGCTATGCATTTTTTAGGAGAAGGAAAAAGCTATCTGGTTATTATCCAGATAGCGTGTTAGGTGCGATGTTTCTTTCATTTTTTTGCTTGATATTCAGCCTTGTCTTTTCTAATTTTTTTTCTGTCGCTATTATGTTTATCACCCTTAAAAGCGGTTGTGATAACATCAACACTAAAACCAGCTATAATCATATTATTATAAACGTTATTGTATTTTCTATTCAATTCTATACGCTCATAAAAGACCTCAGTTTCTATTAATGCTTTTACTTCCTCGACTGTATACAGTTTATCTTTTTGTAGCGAACCTTCAATCCTCATAATAGATCTCTCCTTATAATTTTGAATTTATATGTTCGCAGAAAAACCCACGAACATATAAATCATGCACGTGGGACAAAAGACAAATTATTAAATTACTAAAAACTGACCGTATTATACTACATAAACGTTGATTTGTCAATGTTTCTTAGGATTCCTCATCGAACTCAAAGGGTTTGTGCGCTATTACGTGGGCGTTATCGTATATGCTATTTATCTGGTTGCTAACTTGTACAATATTAGTAAACTTGTTTATACCGCTAGAAGGAAAATATACTGCACGTCCAACCTTTGCCGAAAATCTTATAAAAGCATTCGCTCTAGAATTATAACCGCCGATATTCATACCTGTATCACTCATTAAATCATCATTTACAGGTATGCTATTAGGGTTTGTTGAATTATATAAAACCGTACTTCCTTTTATATATATTAAATTATCAGGAAGAATATTTCTGACAACTAAATTATTGACTTTTAACTCTCCTACAAGAATATTATTTATTCTCACATCGCCTCTATTTTGAACGTTTATTTGAAAATGAATTATCTCGTTTTCGTCGGCTTCAATACTTTTGCTCCAATGCTTATCAGTGTTTTTTCTGACTTTATTTTCTATTGATAAACCTGTATTTAGCTCAGGTTTGAACTTTTCCAAATAATGCTCGTTTGGATTCCTCTCATGATCCTCTAGTTCTTGGTCTGGAATAAATACAATCCTTTGGCCACTAAAGATTGGTTGCGCTTTAGCTTGCTCAAATTCGAGTTTTTTATTATTTGTTGTCCCTGACAAATGAGTTCCTTCACTTAGCTTTCTAGCGCATAAAAGAATTAGCTCACTGAGGAAGGTGTTAAAATCCTCATAGCTGAGCAGTCTATTTTTTTCCTTAACTAGCGCTTTATTATTTGTATTTAACACAAGTTCCGTTAACCTTTTATGAAGCTTGTCGTCATTATTAAGGTATTTAGAAATCATATCTGAAATGTCCATTTTCATACTATCTGTAGTTAATTGACATTCTTTTAAATACGTTCTGTATTTACTAGCTAATTGCATTTTTCTACGTAGTATTTGTTTGGCTGAATCTTCGGAAATAGCTCCACCATTTTCGATTTCCGTTTTCCAATCTTTCTTAAATTGCTTACTGTCGTCATTTAGCTCTCCACAGATAATACCAGAAAATGCGACTAAAAAATAATTCTGATTTACACCAAATTTATATTCATTTAATATCTGAAAAAGTGCTACAAAGTCAAAATCTTGTTCCATACCAAGACACCTCACTAAATACGTTTAATTATAGTATAGTTCTAAGAATAGCGTAAAATCAAGGATTTTTATATTTTACTCCCCATTTACTCCCCAAAAAATCCCTTATTACTCCCCAAGATTAGCACGCTCTATGGCAGACTATAAGCAAGCAATTCATGAAAAGCTTAAAACTCTCAAAAAAGAAAGTGGTGAATAATATGCTAAAGCTTTTAGTTTTCACCCCATACTTTATAGGTATGCTTGTTGTCATTCTATATCTATATAAGATAAGCAAGAAACTTTAATTAAGTAATCACTCTTAGAAACAAAACACTCATACATTTAAATGCCGGCAGAGTGTAGAGCTTCTAAGTAGATTAAATAAATCAATATACTAGGAGGAAATCACCATGACACCAGCAGAAAAAATGTCTCAATCATTATCACCAACAAACATTAATCAAGAAGCAATGCCACTAAGTCAACAGTTAGCCGTTAGAATGGATACGCTAGAAGTAGTAAAGAAAATGAATGCACAATTTCAGCGCAACAATGCAAGAGAAATGCTAACAATGGACGCTATGAATAAAGTCGCCAGTATTTCTCTAATGGAAGTCGAACTAGCTATGCAAAACCCACACGCTAGCGAACGTCTCAAATATCTTGCCGACTATTTCACTTATCTATCTGCCAGAGATTTAATGTAAAAAAAGGAGGAGTTTAATCATGTTTCAAGACATTTTATTTTTCGTTGTTGCATTAGTAATTCTCAGTTTGGTTTTCATGGCTTTAGAAGGTTTAGTCAACTTTTTTGTAAATCAGATATTCAAGAAAAAAACAACAAACGAACCTAGACCAAGACAACCGCAATATACCGAAGAAGAAATTAAGATGGCTCAGTATTTAGAGCAAAAGACACAATCTGACCAACGTTATTATGCTTTCCGTCAAATGATGCACGAAGCCGCCAGAAACCACGATAACCGCCCTTAATGAGCAAGCCCCACAACCAAATAGAACGCCAGCTCACAACTGGTGTTCTAATCTTAAAAAAGGGAGTGATTACAATGTCAGTTTGGAATAAACCACCAGAAGAAGAACCCAAGAAAATACCTCAGACAACAAAAGAGCAAGCTGACTTACTCAGAGCCAAAATAGAAATTGAGGACGAGTTAAAGAACGATCCAGAGTCTACCGCCACCAAACTATTTTACGACCAAATGACGAAACCATTTAAGCAACCGAATGAAATCGAGAAAGAGACTGACGAACCGCCATGATCGCTAAAAGTCATCTTCATTGTTATTAAAACAACGTCTACTTTTCAACTAATCCAATGTGCACATTAATAGAGGTAAACCTTGTCGGCTCGCTTAAAAAGTTGCTGAATTTCGCTATAGGAAAATCATTAATTGTATGGAAAAATGGAAAAGTTATTCACTAAAAAGAAAGGATTGAAATGAATAATGACAAAACAAAATCAAGACAAAGAAAAGGACGTGAACCCAGTGAAAAAACTGTTTTCATACGCCGTTATGTTCGCCCTAGCTTGTGCGCTCATTCGCTACGGTTTACAGATTTTAGCCAGCGTGTGGCTACCTCTGCTATTCTTAGGGATTTTCGTAATTCTATTAACTGTTGGTTGGCGAGTTCACAGAGCGCAAAAATGGAGGGAGTGAGATGAAGCATAAAATAGATGAGCTAGTTTGGCATAAGATGACTTGGCAACGACCGTTTGAATTTGAAAATGTTTTAGGGCTAGTGGGTCATATTGCTACAACTGAAAATCGTAAGCCGATCATTTTTGAGGTTCGTGCGGCTGGTGGGAAGATAAGCTTTCTTTTAGGAACCGAAAGCACAGAATTTTCTAAAATCACCAAGCTATTTCAGGCGCATGGCAAAATTGACTTCGGACCAGAATTGAAAGCAGACACCACCAAAAGAAAGCTTGTAAAAGTCGCTAAACGCCTCAATATGACACGGCCAATACTTTCACTCAAAACAGACAACGCCGAAGCTCTAGCACGCACCACGCTTGCCACAATGGCACAAGTAGCAGATGGAGATGAGATTGTTTTACAACTGGTGCTGGCTTCAAGTATTGCGCCCGAAAATTTACCCAAGAATCTACCTGACCCCTCTGCTTCGTGGTGGCACATTGTATCTGGAAATGTACCCACTGCCACCGGAGAAATAAGAAGCTCTGTTAAAAATAAAGTTGGCAGCCATCGGATAAATACCGTTGTTCGGCTGGGTGCTTATTCAAAAGAACCAATAAAGGCTCAAAGTTATGTCTTGAGTGTATTATCTGCGCTGAAAATGCTCGAATCTAGTGGAATAAAAATAAATATCCAGCCAGAAGAACCAAAAGCAATTAGCCAACCCAAAACTTTATGGAGCTACCCACTCAAATTGTCTGTTGCTGAAATTGCTAATTTGATGTTGCTACCAACTGGCGAAGACGACTTTCAAGGTGTGACACCACTTCACCCGAAAGTCTTATTACCGCCTAAAAACTACCAAAACCCAACGAAGAACATTCGAACATTTGCCGAAACCCTAAATGAAAATCCAGACGATAAGAGGCTGCTTCATCTTTCAGCTAAAAACAATCTCCAGCATTTGCACGTCTGCGGGCCAACCGGCTCAGGGAAATCGGTAGTTCTCGAAAATTTGATTCTAGCAGATTGTGAAAATGGACAAGGGTTGGTGGTAATTGATCCAAAATTTAGCTTAATTGAGTCAATCGTCCAGAGAATACCAGAACATCGATTAAAAGACGTGGTTATTTGGGATTTAGGCAGTCATAAACCATTAGGAATCAATGTTTTATCTTATGTAGATGGTAAAAGCCCCGAACTGGTAGCGGAAACTGTTCTCTCAAGTTTGCGGACACTTTTTCCAGATTTTGGGATATATACAGAAGAATTACTGACTTGCGGATTATTGACATTAGCGCGAAATAAAGAAATGACACTTTTGCATCTACCCTTACTTTTTACAAATGCTGATTTTCGCCACAAGTTAACATCAAAATTAACGGATATGTATTTAAAAAGCTTCTGGGCTGCGTTTGAATTACAACCTGAAAAGGAACGCAACCAGCAACTTGCCCCACTTCTAAGACGTCTAAATGTGCTTTTAATGCGTGAAAGTTTCCGAGGAGTGCTAGGTCAAACCCAGCCAAAGTTTAATTTAGAAGATGTCTTTACAAAAAATAAGATTTTGCTCGTTCCGCTAAATTCTGGACTTGTCGGAAATACGGTTGCTGAACTGTGTGCCAGTTTGCTAATCAATTCCATCTGGAATATTGCTTTACGGCGAGCAGAACTACCAGAAGAAAAACGAGTGCCCGTTATGCTATATATCGACGAGTTCCAGAACTATGTAAAACGGAGTGGTTCGGATTTTGGCGAAATTTTAGCAATGGCTCGAGGGCTAGGATTAGCTTTCATCTGCGCCCATCAATATTTAGATCAATTAGACAAACAATTAAAGGAATCCGTACTCAGTAATACCAAGTCAAAAATATTCTTTCAACCAAGCAAAACGGACGCCAAAGTTTTTGCCGACCTAGCGCCCGAATTAGCTGAGATAGATTTTACTAGCCTACCTCAATATCAAATATACACCTCTTTGAACGAAAAGAAAATTGCTAATGTTTGGCTAAGTGGAAAAACCTTTCCACCAAAACCAAGCTTACGATTGCCAGCCGAAGTTTTTGCAAGTTCTGCCGAAACTTACGGACGGGATATTGATGAAATTGAAAAAGAATATGTGGACTTACTCAATCAAAATAAGCCACAAACGGATGAATTAAATAACGAAGATTTAGAGATAAATTTAGGTAAGAAAAAGCGAAAAGCCTAAGGATTATTAAGCTTTTACGCTGACGACTCGCCCGACGACTCCCGTTAAGGAGCAAAGGCTTATTAAAGGCGGAATAATCACTAAAATACTAATTTAAGGGAGATGCCTCTATTATCTTGAATTTTCTTTAAAAATGTCAAAATAATAAACTCTCCCGAGGGGGAAACCACTATGAATGAAGAAAATAAAAAAAGACGGTCTAAAAATGAGATTAGACTCATAGCCAGAAAACTGGATACACGAGAAATGGAGATTTTGGAACATTTGCATAAAGTGAAATTTGCCACGAGCGACCAACTGCGCCGAGTGTTCTTTACTGAAAATAAAAACGAAACAGCTGGGCTTCGAGCGTGCAACCGAGCAACCAAAGGAATGAAAGAATTAGGAATCATTGACCACTTAGACCAACAGGTAGGTGGAAAACGTGGCGGTTCATCTGGAAAAATTTGGACTTTTTCTGGAACTGGATATAATCTGCTGAAACTAGGAAATACAAAACTAAAAGCCGGTCGGAAAAGACTGTATGAGCCTACCAGCATTTTATTCTTGGAGCATATGTTAGCAATCAATGAAGTTTATACAAAATTACTGGTACTTGACCAACAAAAGAAAATCGAACTGCTAGAAGTGCAACATGAACCAAGATGCTGGCGGACATTTTCAGAAAGAGGGATTTCTTTCTATCTCAAACCTGATTTGTTTGCTTCTCTAGTTCCAGCCCATGAACGAGAATTTGAAACCGTCTATTTTCTGGAAATTGACCGAGCGACCGAAGCGCCAATCAAAGTCATAAAGAAGTGTAAGCAATATATCACGTATTACAATTCTGGCATTGAACAACGACAAAATGGTGCTTTTCCGTTTGTGGTATGGATTACGCCAAACGAAAAACGATGTGAACAGTTAACTCGCTATATTCATGAAAATTTACCAAAGGCAGAACTGTTATTTCGTGTGATAACGGCAGATGAATTTGAATTGCTTATTTGTGAAGCGAAAAACCAAAAGGAGGACAAATAAAATGACTTATCAATTAATCCACCAAAACTGTTTAGATGCAATGAAGGAAATGGAGAATGAAAGCATTGATCTAATGGTCACTTCACCACCTTATTACAATGCTCGGGAATATAGCCAGTGGGAAAATTTAGAAGCGTATTTATTAGATATGAAACAGATTTTCTCAGAAGTATTCCGAGTAATGAAAACAGATAAAACTATTGTCGTCAATATCGGGGACGTTTTGGGGCGAACCAACCAAAACCCAGCTAGTCGGCGCAGAATTCCGCTGGGTGCATACTTTATTACTATGCTAGAGTCAGTCGGCTTTACTATTCAAGAGGATTATATCTGGTATAAAGGTGAGGTTCATTCTAAGCGTCATTTAACTGGAAATCCCTATCCATTTCAAAAATATCCGATTAATTGTTATGAGCATATTTTAGTATTTTCTAAACAACCGACAGAAGAAAAACAACGGCTAGAATGCCCAAAATGCAAGAATCCCAAAACCTATCGAAAAGGTAAATCAAGTGGTGTTCAACTATATGAATGTCGCAATAAGTCGTGTAAAAAGCCAAGCAATAAAGGCTATTACACTTTTTCTAGGAAAACCGGCTTGAAACGTCGCTATGAAAAACCAGAGAACAAAATCGATAAAGACACCTTGACACTCTGGAGAAAAGATGTGGCTCATTTTCCAACTACAATGAGTTGCCGTAAAACAAAACACAACCAGAACGGACATACTGCCCCATTCCCTGAAAGAATCCCAGAAATGGCGATCAAATTTTACTCTGGCGTTGGTGATACGGTTGTAGATATCTTTTCAGGTTCGGCAACAACTGGTGTTGTCGCCTTGAAGCTGAACCGAAACTATATCGGCATGGAAATCCATAAAGAGTATATTGAACTCTCAGAACAACGATTAGATGCAACCATGAAACAATTAGCAGAAAGTGAGGGTGTTTAAAAACGAAAACCAAGAGATTACCCCAAATAACAACTTTAAAATACCGCCCTTCTCTATCGACCCATCAGGGCAAAAGGTCTATCGCTACCAACACGGAAAAACAACTATTTTTGTAAAGTATAAAATGGGTGGTGAAAGCCTTGAAACCCTGTTATTAAAGCATTTTATAGGTGTAATTAATGCTGAAAAATAACTGTAAATATGGTAAAATAGATGTATGGGCGTGTTCTAAGGAGGACTTAAAAAATGGAACAACTTAGAACCGCAAATCATAGAACATTGACAACTAAAAAAGTGTGGAAAGTCGCAATTTATTTGCGACTTTCTCAAGAAGATGGCAAAGATGAAAGCTTAAGCGTCTCAAATCAACGTAAAATCATTTATGATTATCTGGAAACAGATTTTTCAGGAAAATATGAAGTAGTTGAAACGTATATTGATGACGGCATTAGTGGCGTAACGACCACCCACCGCCCTGATTTTTTACGTATGATTTCAGATGTAGAAGCTGGGCGAGTGGATACGATTATTTGTAAAAGTTTGGCTCGTGCTTTTCGTAATACTGGCGACCAAAACAAGCATTTGAGAGAAGTTTTTCCGCAATACCAGACCCGTTTTATCACGATTGACACGCCTTACATTGATACCTTCTTAAATCCTAGACAAGCTTATTCTATGGAAGTGGAATTTCATGGCATGTTTAACGGAAACTATCCAATTCTGATTTCAGAGGAAGTCAATAAGACATTTCGAGCAATGAGAAAACGAGGTGAAGCCACTAGTGGTTATGCCCCCTATGGCTATGTCAAAGGTGATACTGAAGAAACCAAGAATAAATTTTTCATTGATGAAGAAGCTGCCAAAATTGTGAGAAATATTTATCAATGGTATGTTTATGACGGTATGAGCCAACTAGGAATTGTAAAGAAGCTCAATTCATTAGGAATGACTACACCAACAGAACGCAAAAAGCAACTAGGGATAAACTACTTTTCCAATCATAAGAAATTGAGCGGGATGTGGACTGCTGCAACTATTTCTCGAATATTGAAGAATGAATCTTACATTGGCAATATGGTGCAAGGTAGAGAAAAAGTAGTAAGTCCTGTTTTGAAAACTCGAGTAACCGTTGATAAGTCTGAATGGGTTATCGTTGAAAATACTCATGAGCCTATTGTCTCCAAAGAATTGTTTGAGAAAGCTCAAAAATTACAAGCGACACGCCGAAGAACACCTAAGAATGAACGAGTGCCAGAATTGTTTTCGGGTATTCTATACTGTGCAGATTGTGGTATGCGAATGAATCATAAAAAATCCGTCAAGCAGTTAAAAACAGGTGAAAAGGCTTATAGGCATTACGTTTGTTCTACTTTCGCCATGCGATCAAAAGAAGCTTGCTCAAATCATTGTATACGATATGAAGATTTAAAAGGAGCTATTTTGTCTGTTATTCAAAACCAAATAAAAACGGTTGATGGATTAGCAAAAATCATTAGTAAAGCAGAAAAGAAAAAAGTCGCCTCTAATGACAAGCTGGCGCTTAGAAAAAATCTGTCAACTAAGCAGACTGAGCTGACAAATACAGAACGGATTTCAGATGATTTATATATTGACTGGAAAACTGGCACATTATCTAAAGATGAATATATGCGTATGAAGTCGTCTTTTGAAGAGAAAATTTCACACTTAAAACAAATTATTCAAGCAATTCAAAAAGAGATTGAAGAAAAGGAAAACAACAATGATATTGTTATGCCCTACTTAGAAACTTTTCTTGAATATAAGAATACAAAAGAATTAACCCGCTCAATGCTGATTGATTTAGTGGAAAGAATAGAAGTTCATGAGGATAAAAGTATTTCCATTAACTTTAGATTTGCAGATGTCCACGACAAAATCACTCAAGCATTCACCGAGTAACACCCACGGACAAGGGTGTATATGCCCTTGTCTATATTCTTCTTTATGAGCTAGCACCCTTCGGCCCCAGTAGTCCATAGATCTTCCCGGCTGGCAGATGGATCGCCACATGATCCAGAATCACTTGCCCGTCGATTTCCTTTGTCAGAGCTTTCGTTTGAATCATCCAATTCGACATGATCGTCACTCCTTTCTTGATACTCTAAGCGTAACAGCCATATCTTACAGAAATCTTACTCAATTCATAGTAAATCCTGACTTCACTCAACAGCTAGTTCAGCGTTCGGTAAATAAACATTGAATACCGTGCCTTGATTTTTTTGACTGTCTACTGTAATAGTCCCCTCGAAGCGTCGAACCAGCTCTTTTGTAATAGCCAGCCCCAAACCCGAACCTGTCTGAGAACGTGCTGAATCACATCGATAAAGCTTTTGAAAAATCAAAGGCAGCTCCTTCTCGGAAATCCCAATCCCATTATCTGCGATGCTTAGCTGGACTCCCTTTCCTTCCGGTTTCAAACTAAGACAGATTTTCTCAGCCTGACTATGCTGCAGACAATTATTCAACAAATTTTCAACAATTCTGGTATAAGTGACTTGATCGATCATAAACGGCAAAGGTTTCTCTTCTATTTCAATTTGATAGATCAATTTTTCTCGCTCAAACAGCGGAATCCACTGAATCGTGATTTCTCTAGTCAATTCATTCAAATCACACCTCTTTAAATGGATCGAATGAGCAGGTTCTTCTCTACTGTCTTCCAGCTTGAACCAGAAAAAAAGCTGATCAGTCAATGTTTTCAGCTGCTCCGCTTTCTTTAATACCAGAGGTAAATATTTCTGCAGCTGTTCTTGCTCTAGGTACCCTTTGTCAAAAGCATCCAGATAACCAATAAGAGAAGTCAGCGGCGTTCGTACATCATGTGCAAGATGATTCAAAAACGTTCTCTGTGATTGCTCGATTCGATGCAGCTCATAAATTTCATCATTCTTATCTGCAAGAAGCTGATTGAGGGAGAAACCAACCTCTGCAAGTGGAGCATTCTGCGGCAACACGATCTTTTGGCGGGAATCTTTCATAACAGATAAGTCTGTTAAAATAGTGCTGATTGTTCTTAACTGCTGTTCAACCTTTCTTCGGTAAGCGAGATGATGAAACAGCAACAACAGCAGAACTAAAACCAGCAAAATACTAAAGTATAACCACATTTGCCTATTCCTCCTTCCCTTTGAAGCGATAACCCACACCCCACACAGTTTCTATCACCTGTTGTTGCGGATCGAGCTGTCTGATCTTCTGCCGCAGCCGGCTGATGCAAGCCATCACTGTGTTGTCAGAATCCAAGTAAACTTCCTGCCAAACCTGCTGATACAGCTGCTGCTTGGTAAAAACTTGATTTTGATGTTTCATAAAAAAATGTAATAAACGGTATTCAAAATCAGTCAAATCAAGCGGCGTTCCGTTGATCTTGATCGAATGTAGTATCGGCTCCACCTTGAAGGCGCCGACGGACAATACATTATTTTCAAAAGCTCCATCAGCTGCATTAAATCGAGTCGAACGTCGGATTTGTGATTCGATGCGGGCAATCAGCTCCTGAATACTGAATGGTTTAGTCAGATAATCATCGGCACCTAAACGCAGACCGAATACCTTATCCGCTTCATGCTCTTTCGCTGTCAGCATCAAAATCGGAACAACGCTGGATTGTCTGATTCTTTGCAGTACATCAAAACCATTTAGCTTAGGCAGCATGACATCCAAAATAATCAGTTGAAACATTTCCTGCTCTGCAAGCTCTATCCCTGTTTCTCCATCTGTTGCCAATTGAATATGATAGCCTTCTTTCTTCAGACATTGCGCCAACAGCTGACTTAACTCTCGATCATCGTCAACAATAAGTATATTTGCCATCTCTCCCACCTCTTCTTTCACATATAACTCCATCATAAAAAAAGCCTGTGAAGTTATCATCAGACTAAAGTCGAATTATTTCAGTTGATCGCTAATCTATTCTTGTTGAATCATTTCTGGATCAATCAGTATGAGCTGTTGAATCCAAAGGTGTTTCATTCATAGTTTTTAAAAGAAGCCTGATTCTCTTCCTTTTTTGCTATCGATTTGTTTTAAGTAAAATCGCCGATGATTATTTGAAATGAAAATGGCTGATAAACAGAGAGGCCCGCCAAAAGCAGGATGCTCCGAGAATTAAAAAAGAATATACAAAAATTGTCAAGAAACACTATTCCTTCCATGAATAGGTGTTGACTGATACCCACCTGGCGCTTTCACTATTTTTAGTATCCAAGTAGAGACTTTGTCGCATCACCTCTGCCAATGAAATCGCTATATGTCAGCTTAATTCCGAAGAATCAGCTTTCGGCTCGCCACTGCTTCGTATTTAGCAATCAAGGTAAGGTTTATTTTCACTATTGCCCTGACCTCTTCTTTTATTCAGAAAATAATGCTGTAACGATCTCTTCAACAAAGAGATCACGCTGCTCTTTTTCCAGCAAGTCAACACCTGTTTCTCGTTTACTTTGATTGCGTCTTAAAAAAGCGGCTTGAATCGTAGTTACCAAAGCAAATATGCGCCCATCCTCCATTGCTTCTACAGCTGTAAAGGTTAAAAATTCATCGATGCTTTTGGCTGTATTGTCTGTTGTTTTGGGACTCTTCATATCTTCTAAAATGGCTATTTCCGAAATAGCAGCATGCCCAAACAGTCGATCAGCAAACTGTTGACTGAAAACAATCAAATCTTTACGTGTATCTCCAGTTCTACTACTTGGGGAGGTCACTTCTTTTTGTTTCTCAAGCATTCGCTGCAAGCCTATTTCGATCAATCGATCCTTTGATCTAAAATAGTAATTGATCGCACCAACAGCCACATTTGCTCGTTCCGCAATTTTTCTTGTCGTCACTCTTTTTATATTCCCGTCAGATTCCTGAATCAGCTCCATTGTTGTAGAGATGATTCTTTCTATTACATCCTCATGAATTGTCATAAGAACCTCCTCACATTACAGTCGAGTCCTCCTGCTTGTTTCATCGTAGAAGTAGGTCGCCGTCTTTGTCAATAATTGCTGATTGATTTACTCCTACAACGAATCTGCCTCTACAATTCTTATAGGCACCATGATCTCTATTTGTGAATATCCAAGAGCTTCTGCAACGTCCGGAGGCGTCATGACCGTACAAAGGTCATAATGATTTTCCCTTTCATCCAAGATGAAATTTTCGCTGTCTGCGATATATTTCTTTATTTCTCCATACACACGCTGCTCATCTTCAAAGCTGCCGGCATTTGCTGCTGCACAAGCATACAGTCCGCCCTCCATATCTATTATTTCCCATGGTGATACAACCTCTTCAAAATCATCCGGTACAGCAAAATACCAAATCATCGCATCCTGCTCTCTGCCATACATTAGATAATCGCGTGAATACCATCTATCTACTCTCTTTTTATCCAGCTCGCTCCAAAATGCATCAAATGATTCAAGCTTGCCATTCGTTTGAAAAGGCTCTTCATTATAAGCATAGCCTGAAGTCACGGCCTTACACTTCGGTAACCTGATAATTCGGATCATTTCCATCTACTTCATCCTTTCTAAAAAGAAAAATTGAACAACGTTTTGAACAACGTTCAATAAAAGTATATAATGCCTCATTTAGCTTGTCAATCCCAACTCACCACATCAGTCAGATCAAATTTTTGATTCCTATCAATATGCCTCAGCCTTATTTTCCATACTCTTTAGTAGAAAAAATCAGTAACTGTCTTTTACTGTGTCGACCTTTCTTATATACAAATCCTATTAAATAAATGACCATCGCTTCCAATTCCTTCGCTATGCATCTTGTACATATGTTACTTTTCGTGTAATGGATTTTTCATAGAATTTATATAGATTGTTTTTCCCACAACATCTTTTCTAAACAGATGCACTGTCAACGCAGCAGTTAAAAATTCTGAAACAAGGAACGCAAGCCAAACACCATTTATCCCCATTAAGTGACTAAGCAGCCATGCAACAGGTAAAATCAAAAATAGCTGACGCAAAAGTGTAACACTCAGAGAAAAGAAGTTACTACCGGTCGCTTGAAAATAAGAAGCAAAAATGTAGCAGAAAGAGCCAAAAACAAAGCTGCTGCCAATGATCCTTAACATCCAATTTCCCATCGATAGAAGTTGAGCGTCGCTAGTAAACAACCCCATGATTTCTGTCGGTATCAGCCAGAACAGCACCGAGCCCAATACGCCAAAAATCGTTGACAGGATCAAAGAAAGCCTCAATGTTGCCAACAAACGGACTCTATTTTTAGCACCATAGCTGTAGCTCAGTATTGGCAACGTTCCTTGAACAAGGCCACTGATCGGCATATAAATGAATGATTGCAATTTATAATAAATACCAAAAGCTGCAACGCCTATTTCCGACACGCCTTTCAAGATCAGATTGATGCCGCTCACCATAATCGAACCAATAGACAATATCAAAAATGACGGTATGCTGATCATATAGATTTCCTTGATCATTTTCCAATCCCAATCGACCTTTCGAAAAGAAATCCTCAACTGCTGTTTCCGAAAAATCAAGGTACCCATAGCTGCCAGCATAGCAAGAATCTGACCAATCACCGTAGCAATGGCCGCTCCTTCAATCCCCATTGCCGGAAAGCCAAACCAGCCAAAAATAAGAATGGGGTCCAAAATAATATTCGTCACTGCTCCAATCAATTGGAAAAACATCGGAGCAATCATGTTCCCGCAAGCCTGTAAGATTTTTTCAATCATAATTTGGATGCTCTGACCAAAACTAAATAGAATAATAATCACTGTATAGCTGCTGCTGAGCTTTACTACCTCCGTGTTGTCCGTAAACAATCTCATGAAAGGTTCTGATAAGAATAAACCGATCCCTACAACAACTATATAATGGACAAATGAGAGAACAAGCCCCTGAGCGGCTGCCTGTTCTGCACGCTCAAGATCTTTGTTGCCCATTTTTCTCGCGATATAGGCATTCACACCTGTTCCAAATCCAACAGATAGAGCCAATATCAGATTTTGTACAGGAAATGCGACCGACAAAGCAGTCAATGCTTCACTGCTGATTTTAGCAACAAAAATAGAGTCAACGATATTATACAAGGATTGCACCACCATCGAAAAAATCGGCGGTAATGACATGCTAATGATCAATGGCAGCAGCTTTCCTTCGGTAAGTTTATTTTTTTCCATAAATTCCTCCTATTGCAAAATTTTCCAAACAAAAAACCACCTACTCCTACTGTTTGTTTTTACGGGAAACAGTAAAAATACGTGGCATATATATGCGATTTAATTTTTTAGGTAAATAGCCAGTAATAGAATATAGCTTGATGAGTATTTAAAGAACTCTTCACTTGAATAGGCTCGCCGTGTTCACTCATTTACACATGTCAATAAATGTCTCAAAATCTGTCTGCTTAGATAGCTTTCTGACAAAGCTGCCTTCACTTAGAATCTTGACCAATTGACTGAATAGCTCTTCAAATGAGTTATCTCGTTCTTCTTTCATCGCCAGAAGCAAAACCAGTCGAACGCGATTACCTCCCCAATCAACAGGCTTGTCCAGACAGCAGACAGCGACTGCATTCTTCAATGCACTCCGTTGGATCGCATGAGGGATAGCATAATAGTTTCCGTAGGAGGTACTGGATAATTGTTCTCGACTCAGCACCTTCTCAGTATAATCCGGTTTACAGTACCCTTGTTCTGTTAAATTCCGACAAAGAAAAGTAATGACTTCCTCACGACTCTTGAATGTTTGATTCGGAAAGAACAATTCCTCTTTGAAAAACTGATCGACTATCGATTCAGACGGTTGCCGCTCTTCAAGTAACGTTTGAATATTTTCGACATCTTCATCGTTAAAGAAGGAACCATAATGGTAGATTGGGATATTCTTTGATAATGTCAATTCTTCTGTCGATAAAACCAAATCGATTTCATCTGCCAACAAGTCCTCTACATCAAAGATAGAGGTTGATTCAATCAGTTCAATCGAGTACTTTGTGATTTTGTTTAATTTGTTCCGTACAAGCCGACGACCGGCTGCACCATATGGACAAATCAACAGAATTTTTCTCTTTTTCCCATAATTGATATTTTCTGAAGCAGAAAGAAAATGCAAAGCGATATACGCAATCTCATCATCGGGGAACGTGATTCCCAGTTCCTTTTGGATAGAATCCGCAGCAAAGACACTCACATTATAAATAAAAGGAAACTTGTTCTTCATTTCTTCCGTCAGTGGATTCGTCAAATATTGCTTTTGAACAGCTCGTTTATACAGTGCTGATAAATGAGTGATCAGATAATCCTTCATGCGTTCATCTGCTGAAAAATCGATATGAAAAATAAGAGTAACGTCTTCCAACAGTTGGTCAACAAGTGTAATAAACTGCTCTTCATTTGTTTGATCAGCTAATATAAATTTCCCTGAATATAAGCGGGCAATATAATACAACTCCTGAGATGGAATCACGATCGACAGCTTCTTCTCCAATTCTTCGATAAACTGTTTGGCCAATTCATAGCTGTGCTTATCAATCTGTTTGGTTCGATCGACCTGTACATAGCTGCCTTTACTGATCCGCTCAATCAATACTGCTACATGAAGAATAAAAGAAATCGTTGAAAAATCATTCATAGCAAATTGATTTCTCTTATGATAAGAAACAATCAAACTAGACAATCTCTTCAAATCGCAAAATTCAAAGTAATCAGCGTATTTATCCAAGCTAAGCTTATGATTCTCTATTTCCTGATTAAGAAAGATGTTAAAAATCTGCCGTTTCTGTTCCTCTTTCCCCTCGATCAGTAAGCGATTTTGTCTGCGAACAATGCATAAAGATTTATCCCTTTGTGCAATGACCCTATTCAGTTCCTTGACGATTCGATCCAATGTAGATTCACTGATAAAAAACTCATCAGCTAGTTCGTAAAAACCTGTTTCGTGTCCATCGATGATTCTATTCAACAATTCAAATTGCAGATTCTGCGGTTCATTTTCTACAAGATAGCCATCTAAATGCCGGTCAGGATCATGAATAAAATAACCTTGACCTGCTTTTGATTCAATAACAGGCGTCTGAAATATTTCATTGATTTGCTGAATATCATTTCGGACTGTTTTCGAGGAGACACTCAAAGCCTCAGAAAGACTGCTTGCTGTCATCATATCTTGATTGTTTATTAGTCTTTTGATCAACTCAGTTTGCCTTTTTGAGATATTCATATTTCCCTCCCGAAACACTCTTCTTATTTCTTTCAGTATATCATCTTTGCTGATTAAATAACACAAACGCAATGTTTTCTACATGAATGGAAAACAAGGTCAGCTGTCTCACTGACCTCATCCCCAGCTTTACGGTTACCCTTCTACAGGAGTTTCTTCTGTTACTGTGGCTGCCGCTTCCTGCGCATCTGATTCAGCTTCTAAAGCAACCAGATTTTTTTCGTATACCTTCAGAAACGGGTAGTACATCAAGCCATTCAAAACAATCAATACAAATACCAGTACTACAGCTCGCCAATCCATGGTTGATAAGAATGCCCCTATAGGAGCCGGCATCTGCCAAGAAAAGACAGCAAAGGTTTTCCCTACAATTCCCCAAGACATGCACAGGTAGGTCACTACACCATTGAAAACAGATGTCAGGATGAACGGAAAGAAGAAGATTGGATTCAGCATCAAGGGTGTCCCAAAAATGATTGGCTCTGAAATACCAAATATCGATGGCAGAAAACCAATTTTCCCTACAGTACTCAACTGTTTCGAACGAGAGCGCATCATCAGAAATGATAATGCCAAGACTGAACCGGAACCGCCAATAATAACGAAATATGTCCAAAATGGTGTTGTAAAGATATGTGATAAATCAGATCCAGCCATCTTCTCTGCCGCATTGATCGACAAATTCCCATCACGGATCGGTCCTAATATACCGGCAAGTGCCGCATCATGGATTCCGAAGAACCAGAACAGATGAATCAGGAATATGATCAAAATCGTAAACGGCAGACTATCAGCAGCTTTAAAGCTCGGAGCCATGATGTCATATAAGAATTGAACAGCTGTTGTCTCCATCGAATGGAAAATAATGAATATCACAGAGAAAAATGTCAGTAAAATAAGTCCGGGAACTAACGCTGCAAAGGTTTCTGATAATGAAGCAGGCACACTGTCCGGCATCTTTATTCGCCCAATATTCTTTTTACGCATCCAATGATAGCCTTCTACGGTGACAATGGCGACAAAAATCGAAAGTAAAATCCCACGTCCATCCAAGAAGCTGATTTCAACCTCTTTTCCATCCCAGCCCATCTTCAATGGGTCTAAAACCAGCATCAAAAATCCTGCAATTGCAAACATCATCGGACGTAAAATATCCTCTTTATAATGACGACAGAGATAATACGTGATTCCTACGCAAATGAACAGAGACATGGCGCTCAAAGTGATTCCGCTGATCCAGTTAAGGATCATTCCATTTTTTTCCGCAAAATCCGCCCATGCCAGAATAAACCCATTAGTCGTATCTTCTGTAACAGGTGCAGCCTTTAAAATAATTGGAATCGATCCAAACAGTGTGATTGGCAGCATCGACATAAATGCATCTCTGGTCGCTTTCAAATGGCGTTGTTGACTCAATTTATTCGCTATCGGAGAGATGTATTGATCCATTTTTCCACTTAATGTACTAAACCCCATTTTTTTATCCTCCTATCAAGCTTTTGATATCTTCGTAGACACCTTTACCATCCATCATGCCGTATTTCACAGGAGAAATCGCTTGTACCGGCACGTTCACTGCTTCTTCGATCTGCGGCAGTAAAAATCGGATCTGGGGACCAATCAGGACTAAATCAATATCCGCCAAGTAGTCTTTGTATTCAGATTCGCTATATGCACTGACCTTCACTGTATTTTCTGAAGCAGCTTCGATTTTCTTCGCAAGAATTCCTGTTGACATCCCCGCATTACAAACTAACATGATTCTTTTCATTTTATTTACGCCCCTTTTCTCATCTGATAAGAGCAATCGACTATTTTTAAATTATGCTCGACTGCTCATTTATGCTTCCTGTAACTTCCTTGATTTCATTATCCATAGTTTTCTCATTCCATAAATACAATGTATTTCATAAGATAACTATAGAAATCTTCCTATCCAACTTGTTTATTCTCACAAATCAGCAGTTTTCAACTTTTTCATACCTGCTAATTGAATGCTCGACGATTGATCAATGCACCTTGACTTTCAATGATTTCCTTAAACCAATAGTAAGAGGCTTTCGGCTTTCTGATTTGTTCTTTTTCAAAATCTACAGCAACGATCCCATAACGTTTTTCTACACCATTCTTCCATGAATAAAGATCGAACGGCGCCCAGGCATAGTATCCTCGGATATCACAGCCTGCATCTATTGCATTCATGATTGCATTGATATGATCATTCATAAAGGCAATACGGTAATCATCATTTACTTGATCGACCGTTACATCCTCCCGGACCCCAATGCCGTTTTCCGTAACATAAAGCGGTCGTTGATAGCGATGATATGCTTCAATGAGTCCATCTTCAAGCCCTTTCGGGTAGATTTCTGTATCCCATTCTGTCGTTTCATTATTTGGGTCTTTCACCTGCTCAAACCAATTTTTGATTAGCACCTTACTCTCGCCCTTTTTCCCACTATGGTTGAAGGTCAGCTGTGTTTCTCCCTCTGTATAGGGTTTGACCAACGTTCTTGAATAGTAATTCAGCCCAATGAAATCTACGGTGTTTTCCTTGATGATCCTCAACTCATCTGCTTTCATAAAGCTGATATCATGCTTCTTCGCAAGTTCTGCAACTAGATCAATAGGGAACTCGCCAAGAGCTGCCGTATCTAAAATCCAGTTATTGCAGTAATTATCTGCATAACGCATCGCAATTTTCGTTTCGATCGTATCATCTACTCCATTGACAGGAGTGTAGCTGTGTACAATGCCGATTTTACCATTATGATTTCCGTCTCTAAAGGCTTTTACTCCTAACGCATTAGCGTACATTACATGATACGCAGCAATCATCGTTTTCTGTGTATCCTGATAGCCAGGTGGATAATTCCCAATTTTATACCCGTTAACAACAAACCATTTCGGCTCATTGAACGTCGTCCAATTCACGATCTTATCTCCAAAATTCTCGTAGCAAATCTTTGCGTAGTGTTCAAAAGCACCGCAGACCTCGTGATCCAGCCAACCGCCTGTTTCTTCCCAATACTGCGGTAAATCCCAATGATATAGTGTTACAAAGGGCTCGATTTTATATTTATGACAGGCATCTAGCAGCCTTTGGTAAAACTCGATACCTTTAGGATTTACATCTCCTTCTCTGTTTTTGATGATTCTTGGCCAAGCCAATGAAAAGCGATATGAATTCTGCCCGCCTTCCTTCATCATCCGAATATCCTCTTCGAACCGATGATAATGATCACTGGCGATATCACCATTTTCCAAATTTGCCTCATGAAGATAGTGATCCCACATGGATTCAGCTTTACCATCTACATTCCAAGCACCCTCACATTGGTAAGAAGCTGTTGCACCACCCCATAGAAAATTTTTATCCATTACTGACTGTCTCCTTCCATTTATACAACTCGCCTAGCTCGCCAATCATGTCTACTGCAATATCTGTAGAGGATAGATGTCCCTCTGCGTGAACAAGCAGCAAATCCACTTCCTTCATCCGATTCTCCGATGACAACTTACGCAACAGCTCGGCATGTGCTTTATGAGCTAATTTCATTTCAGTTTTTGCTTCTGCATATTTCTCATCAAACAATTCATTGTTGTTTTTCTTCACTTCAATCAGCGCCTCGTAAGCACTGCTTTTTGCATTTCCAGCGTGCAGAATGATTGCCATAGAATCCAATTCTGTACCTTGTTCCTTTTCTTCCAACATAGCATGACCTCCTTGTTCTTCTATACTTACTATAAAACGTTTTCAATTTGACTTAAAATTTTTCTTTTCCACTTTGAATGTGGAAACCAAAGAAAATGTCCTAGTTTTGCCACTTTGAATGTGGTAAAACGTGAAGCCAACAAAAAAAGCAGTTCCTTACTGTGATAACGTTGTAAGGAACCGCTCGAAGCTCTATTTGGGAAAGTAAAAAAGATGCAGCACGATTATCAAAAATCATCCTGCACCTTTCTTCTTCTTTATTAACAAAGATAGTTTAAAATCTTGTCATTTGATGAAGGGGAAGAATGCGCATTTTTACAACACCAATAATATCCTTTTTATCGATCAATCCATAATAACGACTATCACTAGAATAGGGGCGATTATCTCCAAGCAGAAGATATTTCCCTGTAGGGATCTGATGTTCCTTCGTTAGCTTGTACAGACTAAAATCGTCTGTATAGTAGCTATTTGAAGCATCTGCCTGTGCAATCGCTTCTGAGATAAACAGTTCTTCTTTTTCCCCATTGTTCACATAAAGCCGATCCTGTTTATAAGTAATATTTTCTCCCGGTAAACCGATGATTCGTCGAATAGAAACCCCTTTCCCATCCGGCGTTCGAATCGCCACCAGATCAAATCGACGAATCGCGCTTTGTCTAGAGACAAAGACCGTATCACTCTCGCCAAGCGTAGGCAGCATTCCATATCCATCAACCTTTACAACGGAAAAAAGAAAGAGGGATGCCAGCCAAATCAGACTTCCTGTAGCGACAATAGCTACAGCTATTTCAATCAATAAACGTTGAATTGTTTGTTTATTCGAGCGTTTCTTTTGGCGCTTCTTTTGATTTGGCCGTCTCCTCTTCTGTCCTGAAGTAATCCTTTTTCTTTGTATCACCTGTGATCCAGTTGATTTTCTCTTGCTTCCCTTACTTGAAGGGTTCGATTTATCCTTGTATTTTTTCTTTGGAGTTCGATTCTTCTGCTTCCCTGACGTTTTCGGTTTCCTTCGTCGTTTCTTTTCAGCTTGCGCTTGGGTCATGCAGTCCTCACGTCCTCCCTGTTTCAGCTCTAACAACTTCTTATTTTTGTTCCTTTAATGACGCTTCATTGACTGAAAAGGTTTCAAATACCTCTTTCTGGTTATTACGTACCTTGGCCAGGTCCTCTTGAAAATCTACCAGTTCTTCACTGTTGGTGTAGAAGTTCGAGCTTCTGGAAGCTAAGTTGATTCCCAAATCCTTCAAAGAAGAATAGTATCGGTTCAACAGCTGCTGGTAGTCACTACCTAAACGATAATCCGCTCGTACAACCGCAAAAGTTCCTATTCGAGAAGCCAATGTCGCTAGATCCGTTCCTAGCTCTTCACCGCCTGCACCACTTTCAGCTAGTGCCAACTGATCCTCAATATCTCCCAGATAATAATAACCTTTGACAATCAGTTCCTGATCCTTCTGGTTCAGGTTTGTTGACTGATAGTAGATGGTATAGGCTGAGGCTCCCGCTCCCACACCACCTAAAATGAATAGCATAAGTGCAGATATAAGATACTTTCGGCGTTTTTTCTCCACTATTCGCCGTTGACGAATCAGCCGTTTTCGTTTCTTTTTATTTTTTGTCCGAACACGCTTCAACTTTGATAATTGGCGACCAAGCCGTACACGCAGTACGATCAACAAAACCATGAACAGGAGAAAAAGGATAGCCGATGCTAACGCAATTACTGCAATCCAATCCAACGTTGTCATTCTGCTCCTCCTTTCCCTTCAAACCTCTTTATTTCAATTATTTCTTTCTCTTCTTTTTCTTCTTATTATTTTTCTTATTCTTACCTACAAAATGAATAATCAGGAAGATCACAACAATAACCGCAATCACTCCACCCACGATCATGGCAATCAGCTGCCAATCGAGGCCTTGTTCCTGCACTAAACCTACTGCTTCTCGGTTGAACTTGTCTGCTTGTTCTTTGGTGATCTCAAAGGGTTCGGTCCATTCCCATTTTTGATCGCCTAATGTCGCTACCACATGGGCACGGTATTTTCCGGCCTTCATAGCATCACTGCCCATACTTACTGGGAAATTTAGCACAGTATTCGGTGCCATGTTCATGTTCAGCTTCTTCGCATCATATAGCACGGTGTCACTGGTTTCACCCATGATTTGTGCTTCTACTGTCATTCCTTTGATTGGTGCTGCAACGATATTACCCAAGTCGATCACAATCGAATTCCGATAGTTCGGTTGACTGGCATATGCTTGGATAAAGGATAAATCTGGTGTGATTTCTGCATCTGTCTCACTTAAGATCATCCCAACGACATAAGCATATTCATTAACGATCATCATGCCTTGATTTTCTTCTGCTTCTGCTTCGTCAGTTTGACGTTGAAGCTGGATACCACCTAAAATCATGCCGTCAAAAGAGGCTTCCGGCATCGTGATTTCCAATCGTACTGCTTCCTCTGCTCCCGGAGCCATCGTCACTGCTTCTGGACCTTTGACAATATCTGTAAATTCATACTTCATCGATTCATCCGCTTCCAGCTTCGTCGGTCCATATTCTACAACCCCATTGGGATTGGTTCGTGCACCACTTAAGGTTACATTTACCGTTAACTCTTCCTTACCATGATTCTTCAATAAAATTTCTACAGTTTGCTTTTGTCCTGGTGACATCCGCAGATCATAATAGCCATTTTCGCTTTGTTGGTTTTCGGGAAAAATCACTTGATATGTAAAACCACTTGCTTCTTCTGCTGCTTGAGAAGTTGCGGTCTCTCCTTCTTCTGCATATGTAGGGGTACTGAAAATGAAACTGATGCCTAGTATTATGATCAAAGACATCCATTGTTTGATTCTATTTTTCATAATGGTCCTTCCTCTCAAAAAAACAGGGCACTAATTCGATTGACAAAACTAGTGCCCGGTTCATTTTTACTATTTTTGAACTACATTATCAATCAAATTAGCTGATTGGTGTAGCTGCTACTGTCCATAGTACTTTACCTGTAAATGCAGTAGCTGTTTTCACTGTGTTACCTGGTACGAATAGTGAAATAGATCCGTCTTCGATTAGGTTTTCATCCGCAGCATTTGCTTTACCTGTAGTATCGTCTGCTCCGTTTACGCCTGCGCTTGAACCAAATTCAATTGTCCAAGTACCGAAACCTGTTGTTCCGTCAGCAGTCCCCATAACGTTTACTGAGTTTCCGCTTTCGTTCAATTCAAAGTTACTTGCAGCTGAGCCTAATACTGGTTTTTGAGCATCAGCACCAGCTCCATCAATGTAAGGATTTGTGTAAGTCAATGTTGAACCATCTAATACAACGCTTCCTGATGTGAACTGTTGTGTCATTTTAGCTGACAAAGTCCAGCCAGTACGCTCTTCAGTAGGAGAAGCCAAACGCTTGTCAGTTACTTGTACGTAGTTCCCACGAGTACCATCAGATACACCGGTTTTGAATACTTCGATTTGCTCTGCAAAGTATGTTTGGTCAGTTGTTACCGCTTTTTGTGTTTTGAAGTCTAGTTTTGTTACCGCATCAACAGCCAATGGTCCGCCATCATCGTTAGGCACAACTGGGTCTGTTGGGTCTACTGGTTCTTCTGGATTTTCTGGATCGACTGGAGGGTTTGGTGTATTATCTTCTACGTAAGTGATTGTTCCTTCACTTGTTAATACTTTTTCATCTCCGTTTTCAGCGAATGCTGATGCTGCCGATCCGAATAAGATAGTTGCTACTAATGCTGCTGAACATAATGTTTTCAATTTCATGTGTGTTTCCTCCTAATATTGTGTGTGTTTTATTTATGGTAACTCGGCAATAATCCAAGTTAGCACCGTTTGATAGTGTACGGGTTTCTTTTCCACCGAACCGGGTACGAAAAAGGTGATGGCACTGTTTTTGTGTACCTGCTTGTTGAAGGTCGCATCCATCACGGCATTGCCGCTCTCATCCACCAACGGTGTCAAAGTTGACGCTAAACCAGCAGTATTTTCTTCTGAAGCACCGAACTCGATCATCCAGGTACCATATCCTTTGCCCTGTTCTGCAGTGGCAATGTTATAGGTCATCCCGATTTTATCCAGCTCGATCACATCCTGTTGAAAGCTGGGTGCGTACTTTTGATCCATGGTTGAATTTGCCCATGCTTTATCAAAAGATAAGAATGCACCCTTCAAGACATCTTCAGAATTATTTACAGAAGTAAACTCTGTTTCTTGGCGAACCTGTAAGGTCCAACCTGCGCCTGTGGCGCGACTGTCTGTTACCTGCACATAATTCCCACGTGCATTGGTATCGCTGTGAAACAGCTGCGCATTGACTTCATACGCTTGGTCCTTATCAGATACCTTGTTTCTCCCAAAGTCCAGCTTTGGTACAAAGTCCAAGCGGAGATAGCCATCGGTTGATGGTGTGTCGCCCGGATCGGCCGGTTCTTCTGGGTCCTCCGGGTCAACAACGACCGGTGGCTCTAAACTTCGTTCAAAGGTGATATTGCCTTCTGTTTCTAGTTTTTCACTCTCCGCAAATGCCTGTGTTCCGGATAGAAAAGCAGTCAGAAGTCCGGCTGTACATAACAGCCCAAATGTTTTTTTCATCATGACTCCCTCTTTTCTTTTCGTTTTTTCATCACGAAGAACAATAGGGCAAGAGCAATCACTGCCGCTCCGCTGACCATCAACGAGCGTTGGACTACTTCACCGGTACTGGGATATTTCCCTGCCGGCTTTTGAACCACAGTCGATGATGATGTGCTTGTGCTTACAGGCGGTTCTTCTGTCGAAGAAGCGACTGGAGGTTCAGTGGTTGAGCTTTCTGAAGGTTCAGTTGACGAACTATCTACATAGAACTCAATCACTCCTTGCTGCCCCACCTGACCGCCTTCCATTGCCTTTGCAGACAATGGAACACCAGTCAGAAATACCCCAACAGAGAGCAGTACAAGATAGTGTAAGAAGTGTTTCTTTTTCATTCGTTATACGTCCTCTCTGTTAGATTGGTGCTTCCACCAGTTCCCATGTAATGGTTCCCACGTAGTCACCGATTGATTTAACTGCCCCAATTTTGGTTTCCAGCTTCAAGCCGTCGCCGCTCTCTGACCAGCTGTCATTGATTTTGTATACGTTCTTATCTGTATTCGTATTTCTAGCTACTTCTTGTGAACCAGATCCTAATACCACATCAGTCCCGTTATACACATAGATCAATGCATCTGTAACAGTATCTGTCCCGTTACTCAGGTCACTGGTTATTTTCGCCATCAGCTTCCACTGATTACGTGTTTTCCGTGTATCCTGAACCGTTAAGTCTCCTGTTACTGAAGTCGGTTGGTTGATACGTTCAACAGTTGATTTCACTGCTTGAATACCGAAATCAATCGTTGTTGGTGCTGAAAGTGTCAGAATACCTTTAAATTGATATTCAACGGTTGTTCCGCCATTTACAATCAAGATCGCAGTTTCATCCGGTCCTGGACGATTTTCCAACACATAATGCTGTGCCTCAACCGCTGCAATTGCAGCAAGCACGTCATCATTTGTCGTCAAATCAACCGTCGAACCAATCGTTTCTGTCGAAGTAATCGGCGTATACAGTTCACTTCCATCTTCATCAACAAATTTGATGATGAAGGTTGTTGTATTCGGCATTACTGTAATATTTACAGTGATGGATACTACTTCACTTGCATCTGTTCCATATTGCAGCTGGTAGGTAACTTGAGAGTCATCCTGTACATCTGCATCGGTCAAAGCATCAAGTCGATCATAATAGGTGCTTGCGTTAGCTGTAACATCAGGTGATGTCGTGCCATCCGCAGTTGTTGTTCCATCAGATTTGAAGCTGCGTACATTCGTGTACTGCTTTTCAAATTCGATTTGATCACCATTTAAATCATGGACTTCCTGCAGTCGTAAAATCGCATCTTCTGCAAAAATCGCTCCATGTCGATCAGCGGAAACCTTCGAACCATCTTTCACAACAATCACATTCACTGTGGTTGTCATTAAATTCGTTGGATTCGTTGCCGCAGTTCCGGCTTCGTATGTCACTTCTGTTTTCCGTGAATACTCATCAGTTCCCAAAGGCGAGTTAATCTCCGCTAAAACAGCATCGATGTTTGAGTCCAAGAATGGACGTCCATCTACTTCCGTGTAATCTTCAATATCAGATTTTGTCACTGCTGCAGCTTCAGATTCGGTAAGAATCACGCTACGCGCCTCCAGCTCTGCTTCATTCGAGTAACGAACCTCGACTTCATAGCTGTAGCTGCCATCCGTAGATGACCAGTCAACCGAATTAGAATTCAATTGTTCATTAATCACTTCACTTGTTGAACCAACTTTTGTAGAAGCAATAGTTGCATTATACAACCAAGAACCCGTTGTTGCTGTTTCCGGTGTAAATGTCAATGTCGGTAAAATATTCGATGAGCTTGGAACGATCAAGCGTCCTTTTTGAACCTTCGTTCCGGCAACTTCTGTTCCCCAAACTTTCAAAGTCAAAGGTGAGTTGTCTTGCTTTACATCTGCTACATCATGTTCAATGAAGCCATGTCCATCAACTACCGGATCTTTAACGATATAGTCGATCACTGATCCGGGGATCATGATCCCATATCCGTTAGCAGAACCCGTCACATCATTGTCTCCAATGAATGTTTTACCAGTTGCTTTCTCGACTCCCTTAAAGTTAAACGGGGTAATCTTGGAAGCATTGCCTATTGTCGGATTGATTGTCAGTACTTGGTAAGCGGTTTGTGTTCCGAACCATGTACCATTTGCAGTAACACTTGGTGTTGTTGCTGTATTATTCTTAACCCAAGTCAACCGCGAATTATCAGGATCAGTAAATTCAATATCACTAATATTGATAATCCCTGTTCCTTGACCGGATTCAATCTGATTTTCATCAGTAACAGTCAGCTTTCCTCCGGAAATAAATGCATTATTACCGGTAACGCCTAAACCAGCTTTGTTTTTCAGAGTAATATCTCCAAAAGTACTGTATGTCGCAGCATGGTTCGCAGCTGTTGCACTACCACCATTCTTGATATTTCCTGCCGATGCCGTCAGAGTTGTTTCGTTATCAACTAAAAGACTGGTAAAATTGATGATACCAATACCACTGACTAAAATAGGATCTTTTTGGTATTCTTCCTCATCACCTACAGGAACCCCAACTTTAAAAGTTGAATACCTGTTAACAGCTGCACTATTAGCAGCAACTGTATTCGTGATATTATCTCCAGCATTTCCTCCAGAAATACCACCGACTGATTTAGCACGCTGCAGATTCACATCAACATTACGTAGTAGTGTATTCGAAGAAATATTACTGTATTGAGTTGCATACAGTGTACCGATGGTTGAACCTGGTACATCAATATTCATATTGATTTCACTGATCTTACTTGGTGCTGAGGCTGAACCCCCATCTCCATAAATCGTTGCTCCATTCAATACGTCGCCAGACTCTTCATTTGCAAAAAGGTTCAAAGTAACCGTATTGTCACCACTACCTAGAGCAACACTGGTACCTGCATTGTAATAACGCCCTGCTGCTATTTGGACTTGTGATGGCGGGACAAATGTTTTTCCATTTTCAGTTGTAAGATCTATTGTTAGCGTAGCATCTCCCGTTACTGTCCCTTGCTGAGAAGGACCAGCAGAAAAGTTTTTATTTCCCGTATGACTCGGTGTTCCAGAGAAGTCACCACCTAAGATGGTCACAGATACATCTCCATCGATCACATGGTTATCCACACCGGAATACCCGTAAGTACCACCTACAGTTCCATTATGGATTCCCTTTACAAATTCAACAGAGGCATCCCCGAATTGTTTCCAGTCCCACCAGCCGCCGCCGGAAGTGAACCAGTCGACCTGACCATAATTGATTTGTGTGTGACTAGGTCCATACGTACGTTGAGCAATATAACCAGTTCCTTCGGTAGTATCTACGATTCCACCGTTCATGACATACTCAGAAGCATAAGTATCAGCATCGATGCCATCAGGGTGTTCAACGACTCCGGAGAAGTTTCCACCATACGTCCAACGGGCAATTACATTATTCATCACAACTTTTGTCCGACCGTAAATATAGGTTGACCAGTATCCGCCGGGTGTTCCGCCTCCGCCGACAACATCATAACCAGTATTATAAGAACGTGTGTTTTTTGCCTTATCATAAGCTGTGTTATTTAAGTTGTTGTTATGCGTATATAGTGAGTAAACCATTCCAGCTCCGCCAACAGATCCATCCGCATTCAGAGTTCCTAGCGTTACTGTCGTATCTCCCTCAATATAACCACCATAACCAGCTGCTCGAGTATAGCTTGCATCAGTATCAACACTGACACAGCCTGCAAGAATATCTACCGTGATATCCCCATACACTTTGAATGTTGCAGCAGATTCTGCCTTTGCTTTCCGACCATCTTTACCCAAGTTATCAAAATTGGTATTTGCTGCTGCATTAACAGCCGCTGATGTACCTAATGATGAGGCAGAAAGCGTATCAATATTTCGGCTTCCTCCACCATAGACTCCTGCGAAACTTCCTTTGAGATATCCACCGGCTTTAATAGTATTTTTGATAGCGCCAGTTATTGTTCCTCGAACATTATTTCCTCCGGAAAATGCTGTAGCACCCGAAGAAAACAAACTAGTATCAATATCATTAGTAATAGCTGTCACAGTACGATCAGAGCCAATATTCCCCTCTCTTGATCCACCAATAAATCCAGGCGCGGCAACTCCTGCTGCTGTGTTGTTCCCAGCAAATTTACCATAACCCTTGATTGTATTGGAAATCGTACCTGAAATATTACCGTACATTACTCCGCCATAAAAAATATCATGAGGAAGTGAAAGCTTTGTTGCGGTGTTTTGCACATTGATGTCAGTTGTAACATTCCCACCTACATTAGCAGTCAAAGTCGTACTTGTTCCCATACCTCCACCATAGTAGCCACCGCTGATAACACCGCCAAGATCATTGATTTTCACATCAACATTTCCAGTTACGGTACCTACACGAGCACCACCGACAATATTTGCAATATCACCAGTAGTATTATTGAATATCCATGAAACTGAACCATTCAAGGTACCACCTGTATTATTACCACCATAAAAGTTCCATGTTCCTGTTCCTGTGGAATTCACTGTAATCGTTGGCGACCCTGTAACATCGGTAGATGCTGAACCACCAAATACATTCATTCCGACAGCATGAGAGTTCCCATTCAGAGACAAGTCATACCCATTCATATACAGGTTTGTTCCGGCATATGTGATATTACGTAAAACCACATTCGTTCCAAAGTAACTACTTGCAGCAAAAGTAACTGTTTTTGCTGATGTTGCAGCTCCTGTATTAGCAGATAGCGCATCTGTTGGAGCAGATATCAGCACTAATGTGCCAACCTTTCCTTCAAGTGTTTTGAAGGTCATATTGGTTGCAGATGGCGTTGCCTGAATCGTATCATCAAAAATTCCTGATGATGCAATATTCAGTGTTGCACCAAAGTAGATGGCGAAATCTTCACCAGTTCCATTTTGGTAGATATCATACAGTGCTTCTCTAAGGCCCGCAGCTGACGAGGCATACGTTTTACTATCTCCAGATCCATCAGGTGCTGGTACAACAGCGATTGTTGTTACTCCTGATACTTTATCTGTGATCGATTCATTCACTACGGAGGCTTCTGCGTTAGAAGCAAATCCAATACCGAACACGATCAAACTTAAAAATAGCACTAAGGATTTCTTTCCTAGTTTCATTTTTCTCCTCCTTCCCTCAATATTTGTGTATCTTGTCATTCGACAGAGATACATTTATTTCAATCTCCCTCAAAGGACATGATCATTAGATTTCATATTGTGTTTGACCCTGACCGTTTCAGGAAACGAAATACTTTAATTAGTAGAAAGATTCGTTACTTTTCTGAGGAATTCCATAAATCGAGCATATAGCCCTTGGAACGGACAGTTCTCACATACTTAGGATAGAGCGGATCGATTTCCATTTTTTGTCTTAGGTGAAACATCAGGTTCGCAATTCGAGCTCTGGAGAATTTTTGTTTCTTCCCCCAGATTTCTGCATGAATCTCTTCATAAGTAGCGGCACGTCCGTTACGCACAAAGAGCATTTCCAAAAGCTTGTATTCAAGCTTTGTCAACCCAATTTCTTTCGTGCCGATCAATACACTTCGATTATCACTCAATAGTCCTAAATCAGATTCATTCCCAATTGAACTTTCATGCTTCTTCTGATCCACTGTGCTATGAAACTGACGAGTCATCATTGTATTTCGAATGATCAGACGCAATTCCTCCGGCTCACAGTCCTTATGAAAATTGCCTGTTGCTCCGAGCTGCAGGTAAACCAATCGATTCACTTCCGGAATTTCCCTTGAGAAAGTCCAGACAAACGGAATAGATGCATCTTTGATTTTCAAAATCAAGTTGCAGGTTTCTCCAACATTTTTTTGCTCCTCGTCAAAAATAATCACTCCATCAATCTTTTTTGAGCCTGTATTCAAGTTAGCTTCAGGTTCAATCGGTACTATTTGGTAATCTTCTTTCTTCAACATCTCTATGTATTCTTCGCTTAGTTCTCCTGTCATGTTCACAATCCCGATAGTTTCCATTTCACTAATGCTCCTTTCTAAAATCCCCGATGATACACTTGGTTCTCTGGGAAATAACGTTTTGGCAAAACCTTATACATTTAATAAGTATCCTTTAGATCTGATTGTCTTGATAAACCTTGGCTCAATCGAGTCCTCATCAAATTTCTTTCTTAAATGAAAAATCACATTTGATACTCGGAATTTACTGTGTTTAGATTCATCATCCCAAATCTCTTTGTAGATATCCTGATATGAGATTGCTACATTTGGATTCTTAGTCAGTAATTCCATTATTTTGTATTCAATTCTAGTCAAGGGAATTTCTGTGCATCCATCGATCACAGCACTTAGGTTTTTAGAATTCAGCTTCAAAGAGCTTTCTGTATCGATAGCGGGTTGCTCCGACTTTCGATCTTCGTTGAATTTCTTATACCTCTTCAATGCATTTGAGATCGTCAAAATGCTCTCGTCCATGTCTGCTTCATATGTAAAAACTGCATCAGCCCCCATTTGCAGATAAATCAATTTTGCTGAATGCATTGTACCCGACACGATTACCCAAATTAATGCATCTGATTCTTTCTTCAAATTGATCATATACTTACACGCTTCGGCTATATTGTTCAGGTCTTCTTCAAAAATGATGACGCCATCCAATACTCTTGATGTTTTGTTTTTTTGGAAGGAATCTCTTTTTTTGATGTCATAGCCTAGTTGGGTAAATCTGTCTATGTATTTTCCCGGTCGATCTTCATTAACAAGTGAAACATAGTCAAGATTAAACATAATCTTTTTTCCTTTCTTTTCTTGATATCAATTATTTGCAGAAAAAAACATATTAATATAAAATAAAAAATCATTGGTAGGTATTAATCTCATATATCATCGCTTGTTTTTCTTAAATGTAGCGCATTTAAGAAAAAATTGATTTTGCCTTAGCGTACCAATACTTAAAAAAATAACTGACGGGCACGTTGACGGCGGATAATTAAATAACATATGTTTTTAAACGTTTAAAGAAAAGACGAATAAGTATCACTCTTATCCGTCTTTTCTTATTGATATTTAGTTTTGATAAACTCACTAGCTTACTTTTGCTAGAAACTCGTTAAACAAATCATTTTCCTGAAGCTGCTTATCAACCACAGAAACGGCCTGCTTCCTTGTTTCCCACATAGAGTCGGTATAAGTATCCAGTGTCATCTTTGTAGAAGAATGCCCAAGTATCATACTCAGAGAAGTGACATCCACACCCCTCTCAACACATCTGGTAGCAAAAGTATGGCGAAGCATATGAAAATGAATGTCTTTTCTACCCATCAGCTCAACAATTTTCTTGAAGTGGTAATTGATAATCCTCGGTTCAGAAAAGCTGTCTCCGCAAGGAAAAACAAACTCCGAACCTTCCTTCTTAATTGATAACAAATAGCTTTTCACATTAGAAGCAATCGGGATCGCACGTATAGAGGCTTTCGTCTTAGGTGTTCCCAATAAAACTTTGGTTTTTGTCTTCTCATTTGACACTGGAACCCGTACAACGATTCTTTCAATATAAAGAACATTATTCTCTAAATCGATATCTGACCACTTTAATCCGCTGATTTCTCCAATCCTCATTCCCGTATATAAAGAAAGTATAATAGGAAAGCATTGATGTTCCAGTGCAAGCTTCTCAAGCGCTGTCTGAGTTTGTATATCCAACGCAGCCACTTTTTTTTTATCGATTTTCGGTAAACTGATGTTGTCGCAGGGATTTTCATATATATAGGAAGAAAGTCGTGCTTTCTTCAATCCGCTTTTCAAAATATTGAAGATACACCTGATGGTTATCCCAGATAACTCAAGCGAAGATAGATACTCTATAAAGCTTTCGATTTCCCTTGTTTGTAAAGAAACCAGTTGAATTTCTCCCAGATTTGGAAGAATATATCGCTCTAAATGCCCCTTATAGTTCATATAGGTAGATATCTTCACTTGGTTCTTAACACTCGTCTCTAACCAATACATCATCCAGCTTCTTACCGTTTCTGAAGCATTCAGCTTTTTTTTCTGTGCAAAAGTAAACTGTGCTTTAAGCAGTGTTAATTCTTGCTTGACCTCTGCATATTTTTTTCCATATATGTACCCATATTTGATTTGACCGTCGAAAGCACGTGATTTTACATATCGACCTTCATAACGACCATCTTTTCGTTTATAAATATTTTCACCTTTTCTAGGCATGAAAATCTCCCTCATTTCTATCTTTATTTTTGACGATTTTTTTGACGGCGTAAACTTCAAACTATTTTTTATTAATAATTCTCATAATTTTTCAATTAATTACAAAAAATTGAAAAAATAATGCTAAAAAACATCTAGACTTAAAAAGAAAACTGCATTATCATGTTAATATAATTGTTTTATTAAAATATTTTTACCTTTTAAAGATATTACACATAATTTATTTTTACATTTAGTGAAACGTATAATTTTTTTATCTGAAATATCTCAAATGCGCTACATAAAAGAAAAAAACAATCTATTTCCACTTTAGCAAAAACCTCATCTTTCCCCTAAAAAAACTGAATTATCAGCTCACACTTTCTTTATAACCTCATAAATTAATTTATAATATTTTTATTTTTTGAGCAATAACACCTTTTCCTGTTTTCTATACAATTATTGATAATTTATATATTTTAAATATATCTGAAAAAAATTTAACTGTTATGTAACCCAACTAAAACACAACCATGATATAATTTACAAATATTTATTAGTGACACTTGGGATTTATATAACAAGGAGGTTTTTGAGTGAGATTATTCGAAAAAGATGATATTAGAGCATATGAGCTGCTGCTTCTTCTTTTACGAGAAAGAGCGACTAATAATTTGACTGTTACATCCCTCTCAAAAGAAATGGGTGTAGACAGGCGAATCATAACGAAGTATCTTCATCGATTGATAGAGGACAATAAGCACATACACTCAAGTGAAAAACTGAACTTACATATTGGTAATCATGGAAATGTTCAACTGGCTGTGCCGGCAGCTTTTGACAAGAATGCATTTAAAGCTTTATATTACGAACGTTCCATCTGTTTCAAGCTAATGATTGATATCTTAATGGAGAATTTTCTTTCAATAGAAGATTTTGCTGAAAGGAATTTTATCAGCATTCCTTCGGTTTACCGCAAATTTCCTTATTTGAAAGAACAATTGCAGGTACTCCAAGTCGATTTGGATTTAAAAGGGGAGAAGAAATTTGTAGGGGCTGAGCGGCAGATTCGCCTGTTCTATTTCTATTTATTGTCTGACGTCCAGGATTATCTTGGTATTCCCAACTTCTTAACAATAGAAGGACAAAGACGATATGATTCTTTCTCTAATCTATGGTTGACTATCACATACTTCCGAATCCGCTCAAAGAATTATATCAATGAAACTGATGAGTTGGATAAAGTAGAAACGCTTCAAATGACAGAAGCAGCTTTTAATTTGCAGCAAAAGGATTCTCTCAGAAATTTTTTCAGTGTATTTTCTTTGGATAATACAACATTGTCTGCAGAACAGCACTGCTTATATATTGTTTTCAATTCAGTAATGGGACTTAGTCTAGATAGGGCATCACTTTCGGAAATTGATGCACCCGAGAATACGGATCAGCTAAAAACAGATATCGAAAAGCTTTCCTACCTATGGGTCAAACTATTTATGGACTTCTTTCAAGTACCTGTCAGCAAGGAAAACTTCAATTATATGTACCAAGTTTTAGTGCATGGACATGCAACAAGCTACATCTTTCAGAGAAAGGTTCGTTGGATTTACCGAATGTCTGATTATGGATTGGTCATCTTGAATAATGAGAATTTAGATAAGAAAATTGACTGTTTCTTTGATTTACTACGAGAGCAGCCCGCCTTTCAACGTTTTGCGGGAAAAGAATTCACCTTTTCTTTGTCTCTAGGATATACCTTTTATATACATAGCTTTCTTACAACATTTCAGCCTCCTGTAAAAATCCACACATTCGCAAAACTTGGTCAACTGTCTGCGACTTATTTGCAGAATACGATCATAAAGTTCACTAGAGTTCCAGTCTCCTTTATTGAAAATCATCAACAAGCTGATCTGATTGTGACAGATACATACAATCCTTTCTCTACTGACCTTCCAGTTCTACATGTTCAGCCAATGCCTCAGGAGGATGAGCTTATCCATATTCAGTCGACTATTGAAAAGACGTATTACGATACTATGCTTAAAAATGAACAGCTCATTCTGTAATCTTGAATGAGCTGTTTAAACATGCCGATTTCTGAGGTATGCAGCAAAAGCGTTCAGCTTTGAGAGCCAAGAGTAGGTACGTTCATCGCTTGTAAGCTCTAAGCTGTGACGAACTCCTCGTACGAGAAAGCATCGAATCATTACGTTCTTCGTGATTCAATGCGGTAAATGGAATAAGTCGAAAACCTTACTATCTAGTCGCTCTTATTGTTCTGAATATTACAGTTACTTCTAGTAAATGACAAAAACAGTTTGATTTTCAACAAAAATCTTGTTGAAAATCAATAAAGAATAAACAGCTCCCTGCCAATATCAGCAGGGAGCTGTTTAAATTCTGTTTGTGCTGAAATCTCAGTAAAATACAGGATCACTAATTTTATTTGATTTAACTGATAATAAGCAATCTTTCAAAATCTATTCCGTTCTTTTTTGCTTATTACATCTCTCTACAAAATCACCTGTAGTTCTTTTAATCAGGCATTTCCATTTCACAACGTCTTTATTCTCTATTATTTGCTGCTTCTTCACTATCGGCTGCCCTTGTCAGATTCTGCTATATCCATTCTTACTTTCCCGTTGCTTGCTGAATACCTCTTATCAAACGTTCCAAACCGTCGATCACTTTTTGCCTCGGTGCACCAAGGTTCAGCCGCAGATAGTTTTTCCCTTCAACCCCATAGGTATCTCCTCTCATGATTGCCACCTTCTCTTGATGAACAAGGATATCCTGCAATTTATCCATAGAAACAGGTAAGTTTGTCAGCTCCAGCCATGCCAAGTAAGTTGCATCAGGAGTATAGGAGGTAATGAATGGGGTATCTTTTAGCAGTTCATCCATTTGTCTAAAGTTACCATCAATATAGTCATTTAATTCTATCAGCCACTCTTCCTGATGATCATAGCAGTCTTGTAATGCGAGCATGCCCAGATACGGAACAGAAGATAGACCGTCACGCCCTTTGAGTATCGACAGAAATCGTTCTCTCAGGTTATCATCCGGAATAACTGCATAGGAACAGCCCAATCCCGGACTGTTAAATGTCTTTGACGCAGAGGAGAGCAGCACAACTGGAACATCGATCCGTTCTTTAAATGACAATATAGGCGTGTGCTCTACGCCTTTGCGTAGAATATCCATATGAATCTCATCACTGATGATTGCTACTCGATACAGGTTACAAATATCGATCAGCTGGTGCAACTCTTCTACTGTAAATGCTCTTCCTGTTGGATTATGGGGATTACACAGCAGGAAAATTGCCGGTTTAATTTTTTTGAAGCAGTTCTCCAGCTCACTAAAATCAATACCAAACTGATTTTCTTTTCGCAAGCTTACTGAGACAAGTTCCCGCTGATTTTCTTTTATCACATTGAAAAAAGCATCATAGCAGGGGGTCAAGGTGACGACTTTTCCATTTTCTTTTGACAAAAGCTGAATACATATAGACAGGCTGTAAATCACACTCGGACTATAGCTGATCCAGTCTTCTTCCACTGTAGTATTGAAACGACGGGCAAACCAGTCGCTGATCGCTCCTTTAAACTCATGATGATTCCAGCGTGTATAGCCAAAAAGGCCTTTACCTACTGCCTGAGAAAGAATCTCTTTTGTCCCACGAGGAATTTCGAAATCCATATCAGAAATTGAAAACGGCAACAGCCCCTTTTCTCCAAAACGATCCTGAACATAATCCCATTGCGTTGAGTAGGTGCCATATCTGGATACGATCTTATCAAAGTGTGTCATCAGATTCCCTCAGCTTTCTTTCCAATCTTTCAATATAATGACAAATCAGCTGTACTGTATTTTGGCAGTCAGTCAAATTGACCATAGAGTTCCACGAATGGCAGTAGCGTACAGGAATGCTTAGGACAATCGTCGGCTTTCCTGCATAAAGCTGTACGGAGCCTGCATCTGTTCCTCCACCGGTAAACTGGTCAAATTGCCAAGGAAGCTGTGCCTGTTCTGCTGTTTCTTGTAACGCATCTGCCAGCTCCATATTGGCAAGAGCTGTTTTATCATAAAGACAAATTCCAGGTCCGCTTCCTAGTACCCGTGTTTTTCTCACAGCCGCCTTAGGAGTATCTTTGCCGTTAGCTACATCAATGATAATATTGATATCTCCGTTCACTTTCGGTGCAGCAACTTTAGAGCCTCGAGTGCCGGCTTCCTCCTGTGCTGTCGCAACACCAATGACCTCCAGCTGAGACAAGGAGCGCGTATAAAAATAATTCATCACTTCCGCAAGTATACTGCAGCCGACGCGGTTATCAAGAGCCTTTCCAATAATGTACTGCCCATTTTCACTTTCTCTAGCTTGTGTGTCCGGAGTGATCATATCCCCAACCTGGATACCCAGCTTCACAACTTCCTCTTGATTGTCTACCCCAAGATCGATATACATCTTATCTATTGACACCACTGCTTCTCCCATTACAGAACCTTCCGGCAAAGTACCTATGATCCCTCGATAGCTGTGGTTGTTTTTTCTAGCCGTGATACGAACGGACTGACCTAGCATCACATGACCCCACCAGCCGCCAATTGGCTGAAAATAGATAAATCCATCGGGATCGATTTCACGAACAAAGAAGCCGACCTCATCTAAATGAGCATAGACGGCAAGTCGTTTCTTTTCTGTTTCTAAGTCGCCAAAATAAGAATTTTTGAATTCATCTTGAAAATGTTTTTGAGGAATAGATGCCGCAAGGTGCTCCCCAACCATCTCTTCCCTTCCGGCAATCCCATCAAGATTTGATAGTTGAATCAATCGTTCCTTCAGCTTCATCCAATCACCATCCATTCTTTTTTCGTTTGTGTCAGGCATTCCGCTTTTCCTTCCGAATTAATGTATACATCATCTTCGATCCGAATGCCAAAATCTCCTGCTAGATAGACTCCCGGCTCAACAGTGAAGGTCATTCCTTCGATAATTCTCTCTTCTGAAGTACGATCAACTCCAGGGTATTCATGACAGGACAAGCCGATGCCATGACCTAAGCCATGAGAAAAATACCTATCTAAGAGTTCTTTTTTCAAGCAGTCACGAGCCGCCTTATCAATATCCTTTAGTTTTCCCCCGATAGTGATAGCCTCAATAGCCTGTTTTTGTGCGAAAAGCACCTGATCATAGGCTTTTTTAATTACTTCATTTACTTCTCCCAGCGCAAAGGTGCGTGTGATATCCGAATAATAGCCGCCGAAGATACAGCCAAAATCAATCATGATCAGTTCATTTTTCTGAATGATTTTCTTAGATGCATGAGCATGAGGCAACGCTGTTCTTTTTCCTGATGCAACAATAGTTTCAAATGCCGGTCCCTCACTTCCGATTCGCTTGCTGTAATAATCAATCTCGTTGGCTACATCAAGTTCTGACATGCCTGGTTTGATGATCGTTGTGATATAAGAAAATGCTTGATCGGCAAGCTGAGCGGCTTTTCTCAGACAAAAAAGCTCTTGCTCAGACTTGATTAGCCGCAGCTTCTCAATCAAATGATTGGTTTCAACTAATCGGATGTCCATTTCCTTCGTTAGCGATTTCAAGTCTTTGAATACTTGATAGGGAATCGTTTCTACTTCAAACCCGACATTCCCGCCATTGATAAATTCTGATGCATAGACCCATTGATTTTTTGATGATGATGTGGTCAAAATTGTAGTATTGCTTGTCTGCTGCTGCGCTTGCTCTGTATAGCGTCCATCAACAATCAAATGATTGCTGTTTTTCCCTATCAATAGCAGTCCATTCGATCCGGTGAAGCCCGTCAAGTAGCGACGATTGACCTTATCTGTTACAAGTAGATAATCCAATGAATATTCCGTCATTTTTTCTCTAAGACGTTTCATCCTTGTTTCCATTTATTTTCCTCCCAAAAAAACAATAACGCATGGCTGAGAAATCAGTTTGCAGACCAATCCTCAACCATGCTTTAAAAATGATGTCGGGTAAGATCCGAACAGTCATCTATTTAGATTTAGAAAGTAGCATAACCGACATGTTGATTAGGTCCTCTCTCTTGGAACCAACCCGTTGCTTTTAAAAGTCTAAATCAGCCAATAGAGCTTCGTCCTCTTCACTGATGACAGTGCTTGCTTCTTTCGCTGTTTTTTCCTGTTCTAGCTCTTGGCGTTCAAGAACCTTGAAGAATGGCAAATACAGTGCAAAGGATAAACCAACCTGAACCAGCTGAATGATGATTGCACGCCAGTCAAAGCCTGTCAGAAAGCCTTCCATAAAGATTGGTACATATGGCGGATCAAAAATCGGATAATTCAGAAGCCCCAGCTTCATGCAAATCATCGGGATCATTCCTACAAATGCGCCACCGAAAATGAAGGGAATCATCAATACAGGATTCAAAATGATTGGTACACCGAACAGAACCGGCTCATTGATCCCAAACAGAGATGGCAGCAAAGCTACTGCTCCGACTTTCTTATAGCGTAATGATTTACTGACTAACATGGCAATAACTAAACCAATCGTCACACCCGATCCGGTAAAGTTAGCGAACGCAGACAATGTACCTCCAGTAATAACATGTGTCAACGGTTCCCCTGCTTCATGGGCAGCGATATTCTCCGATAGATATTGGACTGCGATTGGTGACAAAATCGGTGAAAGTACTGCCGAATGAATCCCGAAGAACCAGAACACTAAACGCAAAACCAATACCAAGTAAATGACCCACATCGAATCCAACCCACCGATTGCCGGTGCCAGCATCTCCATGATCACTTGAGGCAGCAGGGTACCGCCAGTCATCGCATCTGTGATTGCACGAATCGTAATAAACAAGACGCCGATTGCGGCAGTAGGCGTGATCAGCTCAAAGGAGCTGGAAACAAAGTCAGGAACACCTTCCGGCATTTTGATCACAAGCTTATGCTTTGTAAAGAACTGATAGATTTTCACACAAATAATAGCAATAAATATACCGGCAAATAATCCTTTGGAATCCAGATGTGTGGCAATGATATTCCCATTCTCATCCACATCCATCGCAACCAGCAAGAAACCGATCGCTGCCAAAATCATTGAACCAATCGTATACAACTTTAGCTGTTCACTCAGGAAATAAGCAATTGCCAACACTGCATATAAGCCGACAAGCCCCAAAGATACTTTTGATAATAGACTAAAGATATAGCCATATTGATCGAACCAGTTTTGAACAGCTGAAACCTTGATGAACTCCGGAATCGATGGAAAAATCGCTGCCACTGAGCCTAAGAGCAATGCCGGGGTCAAAACGACCATCCCTTTTTTGATCGCTGTCAGATATACATTGTTGTCTACCTTGTTAGCGACAGGCACCAAGGTTTTACGAATAAATCCCTCGACCTTATCAAAAGCGGAAACTTTTTGTTGTTCCATTTTTTTCTCCTCCAAACCATTGAATGATTATTTTTACTGACTTTTTCGATAAGCCAAAATTGCCTGTTTCATTACTGTTGCACCATCCATCGACCCATAAATATCCGAAGTGAGCAAGACTGTCGGTTTATTGATTTTCTCTGCTTCTCCTTTGATGAAATCATATTTATGACTCAACTGCGGACCTACTAAAATAACATCATAGTCATTGATATAGCGGTCTAGTTTATCGACGCCAATTGCTTCCATTGGATAGTCTTCAACCTCTAGTTTTGCTGAATCCTTGACGATTTTCTTCATCGCCTCCATCATCATTGTCGTTGAAAATCCGCCTGCACAAACCAATAGTGTTTTCATTTTCTTCTTCCTTTCTTCTAACTATTTTTTCTGTTCTTTCAGCATTTCAATCATTTCTTCAATCAAATCGCGTGCTAGTAAGCTATTCATCAAATGATCCTGTGCATGGACCATCAGCAAAGTTGTTTCCGTTTTATCGCCGTTGATTTCTTTAGTGATCAAGGTTGTCTGCTCTTCATGTGCGGTGATACTCTTTTCTTTTGCCTCCTTCATTTTTTTATCTGCTTCCTCAAATTTCCCTTTTCGTGCCAAGCGCAGCGCCTCGAAAGCCGCCCCCCTGCTGTCTCCTGCGGCTGAAATGATCTGAAAAATACTTTTCTCCTGTTCGTTCATCATTGATTATCCTTTCTCGATCATCTCTCTCAAATATTGAGAGAAATCCTGATAGTTTTTGATTTTGTCTAAATGCTTATCTAATTCTTGATCATCGATCATGCGAATCATCAGCCTGCTGATTTCCTTATGTAAAAACAAATGACCATTGCTGATATTGATCAAAAAAATCAGCTTGACCTGCTTCTCTTTAAAGACAGTAGGCGGTCGAAGTATGACCACATCGATCCCTTCTCTGATTGCTTTTGCTTCCATTGGGTGAGGACCCGCAACCCCATTTTGATAAATTGTATCCACTAACTGTTCTCGTTGAAGAACAAGCTCTGTATACCCTACCTCTGCCTCTCCTATCGTTTCCAAACGTTCGGCCCGATCCTTTAGTGACGAAAGATAATCATCTGTAGAGCTGATTTGAAAATTCCCTTCACTGAAAAGCGCCAGCAACTGGTTATCCAGGTCTGCTGTCAGTTTTTGATTTTCCTGAATCAGCAATAAATCTTTTTGGATCTTCTTGATTTCTTTTTCAGTTAGTAAGGCCTGTGTATAGATGACCGGTATACTGCTCTCTTGTAGTTCAATTGGAACTGTAGAAATAATCAAATCGACTGTATCATCAATACCCGCTGCTTCGATAACTGAAAATGTTCGAACTTCTGCGTTGACGAAAATCTGTTCCAGCTTCGTCTTCAAAAAGTAAGAAGCTCCGCCGCCGGTTGCACAGATCACGGCAATTTTTTTATAGCGTTTGATTTCTTCTTGAGATTTTTTTTCCAAGCTGGCTGCAAAGTAAATGGCCAAATACCCCATCTCATCTTTGCTTACAGATACTTCGATCGTATCACTGATTAACTGGATGAACTCATACGTGATCGTAAATACATTCGCGTAACGAGTATATACATCTTCAATGATTGGATTTTCAAGCTGATGTCCTGTATATAATCGCTGCAGCAGGGGGGCAACATGTAAGGTCAACGCCTCCTTCAGTTCCCGATCCTGACTGAACATCGTGTGGTATTTCTCATCAATCGTGGAAAGAGCCTGTCCAATATATCCGTAAAGCTCATCGTATTGAGCAAACTCGTTGACTGCCAGCATTTTCCCATAAAGCTGTTGACTTAAATATATTTGTTCATTTTCCGGCAATAGAATTCCTTCATGCACATTCAGATAATCAGTTATATCCTTCGTCAGCTTGGCATAGCTGTCTGCCTCTTGAAACGGCTGCAGCTCTTCCTTGATAAAATTGTGCTGTTTGATCCTAAAGCCCAGTAAAATCACATGAAGAACAATATTATCCAATACAGAGTCATTCATTTTTATGTCATAGTGCTGAACTAGCTGAATCAAAAAGCTTCTAAAGCTCTGCTCATCAAAGGCCGTTAAAAATTCTGCATATTCAGTAGTTAGTTGAGGTTGAGGCATTTCGTTACGCAACAGCTGCAGAATCATCATACGTCTCTTTTCTTCAAAGCCAATGATTCTATATCCGTAATAAGGCTTGGCGTAAAGCGTTAAGTCGTTTGCCTTCAGCTCTTTCTTTATCTGTTGTAAATCCTTCTTGATCGTTGAATCACTGACATCCAATGTTTCTGAAATCTGGTTGATTGTCAGGTAGTCATTCGCGAATAACAGCAGCAGCAGAATGGTCGTTTTTCGTTCTGTTGGACTCAAAAGTACCTGCTGCTCCTCCTTGAACAGCTGCTTAAAATAAGTATTGAACATTGGTGTGCTAGAAATATCAAGTCGATAGCCTGCCCCACGTTGATGGAGGATTTGAAAGCCAAACTTTCTTGACGTTTCATTGATCGTTTTGATATCTGCGGAAATTGTGCGGGACGACACACCCAATCGCTCAGCAAGCTGCTGTTTTGAACAATATGCTGGATGCTCTTTTAAATACTGGATGATTTTTACTTCCCTCATGCACTTCCCCCCTCTGGTATTAAGATAGCGCGAAAGCGCTTCAATTAAAATGGTATCTTTTTCAGCTTGAAATGGAAATCATTGACTGATATATAAATGACCTTTCGATCCCTGTTGTTCGATTGCTTCTCTAATCACTATGCGTCTCTGATTTTAGCCGTCTTACGAAAAAAAGCCCGAGCATTCAACCACGCTCGAACTCTTCGATCCTTACTCAGTTACCTTTTTATTCAAAAAACTGCCTGATTTTCGGTTTCCCCTTGCAGCAATCATCACACGTTCATTCCATACCTTCTAGTTTAGAAAGGAATAAGTGAAAAATATAGTGTTTCTTTTAGGTTATCCTCATTTTATGGCTCACTTGGCAACTTTTATGACTGCTTCTTTATTTTTAGTGAAAATAAAAGAGGCTGAGCCAAAAGCGGGATGCTCCGAAAATCAAGAAGAAATAGATGAAAATGGCTTTTCACATTTTCAGTATCCAAGTAGATACTTTGCCACATCAGATCTACTGCGGTAGTTGCTGTGTGTTAAAGCAATTTCGACTTAATTCCGAAAGAGCAGCTTTTGGCTCGCCTTTTATTCGTGTTCAGAGTGTGAGACAATTTCTAATTTGATTATTGTCCTACACTCTTTATCCCAAATAGATCATGTTCTCTTGACCCTCATATTATCAAGCCTAAACTGACAGAAACTAATCATAGTTTTTGGCACTGGAAAAGAGGGAAATCTTTTGAAAATGAAGGATACCCTCACCCAAAATCACAATCTGTCCATTGGATAAATAGATTTTTTCATTTACTACTAATGCAGGATCGTTTTCTGCCAATCCTAATAATTCAGCATTTTCTTTTGACAGATAATCCGCCTGGATTTTTCGATCCGCAAAGCCGATCTGCAGCTTTAGATTTTGTGTCAAATAATTATAAATCGATCCATGAGCAAGCTCTTTCCCTAGATAAGGAACGATTTCCTGACGATAATACGAGCGTTCCACTCGAACTGGTTCATTATCTACAAACCGAACACGTCGTAAATAATATAGCGGCTCTCCGACAGCACAGTTCAATTCTGCTGCAATTTCTTCCGTTGCCGGAATCGTCTCTAAACTGAGGACTTTGATTGCGCTCGTTTCTTCCTGATGACCACTAAAAAAACCTTTAATTAAATTCAAATTGGTGCTTTCATCAAAATTGACTGGTCGCAGATAAATACCGCTTCCTTGGACTTTATACACATATCCTTCGTCTGTCAGTAAATTGATTGCACTTCGAATTGTATTTCTACTAGTATCAAAATACAGGCTCAGTTCTTTTTCAGTCGGAAGCTTGCCTCGTTCACTATATTTTCCATCCACGATTTCTTTGATCAACTCAGTAGAAATTTCATGATATTTTGCCAATCGAAAACACCTCTGCTAAATAGTATTAGTAAATGTATTGCGTTGCCTTGACACATCTCTTTTACCATTATGCCAGAAAAATTCAGTTCCTACCAGTTCATCTAGTTTCCCCAAGCGATGAAATATAGGGATAGCTGTCGACAATGATTCTTTCTATCGATGGATCGAGCGTGCCACCATCGAAATTGTATGCCGCCCGCCGCGAATCGCCTTACTCAATGCAAAGATATTTTCAACCGGTGCCAGACCAGAATAACCTGCATCGCCAATGTGTTGGATGTCTACACCACACACTTTATTTTGAATCGCAATTTGTCGAATCGTCTCTTCATCTGAGCTTTCCTGACTCGTACCAATAGCTGACATAACTAGCGCCCCAGCTTGATGTACGATTTTCACTACTTCCTTCAGCTCTGATGCATCAAAACCAGGAACTGTTCCCACCGCAGGAACCAAAATAATATCTGCGCCACTCTCAACAAAAGATTGGATCGCCTGAATATCTGCCACAGGCTCATCAACACCTGCACCATGCATTTTTCCGGCGATGACCAGACCACTAAAATGCTCTTTTGCTCGTTTGATTGCCTCATTGATTTGCTTATTCGTCACACCAGTACCAGGATTTCCTGTCAGACAGATGAAATCAAAGCCCAGCTTTTCACTTGTCTGTAAAGTTTCTTCGTTCGCTTGACGGCCAAGCGCAATCGTCAATTTGTCTTCAGCCATTCGTGCTTCCTGATCCACCGGCTCCAAATTTACTCCGACCGGACGACCAACAAATCGTCGCAGCGTCTCAATGCTTGACGCCGAATTGTTTTCATCGGGTTCAATGCCGGCAATCACCGGGTTCAGTACATCGACTCCATTCAATAGAATCAAATCAGCACCAAATGCTCGAGCAACCTCTGCATTCGTTATGTCGCCAACAAGTGATTCACGTCCTGCAACATTCTCAGAAACGATTGTTCGTCCTTCGCTTGCTTTGATACTTTGCTTAAGCTCTGAAGCTGTCATTTCCAATAAATCTGAAGTATTTGCACTAAGTAATCGTTTTACCATTCTAATTCCCTCGCAATTTTCTTTATTTTTGTGTATCGTTATCAGTTTCAGCCAATACATTCTGGCGTTCTACTGTTCGATAAAATGGATAGTAGATCATGACATCTAAAACAATGAGTATCACTTGAAGAATCGCTCCGCTGGCATGTCCGCCTGTCGCTAAGAATCCACTCAAAATCGGGGGCATCGTCCAAGGGACTGCTACACCGACTGTTTTGCCAACAAGCCCCGATGACATCGCAAAGTAGGTGACGAGTGCATTGACCATCGGCGCTATAATAAATGGAATCAGTAAGCTGATATTCAGTACAACCGGTAAGCCGAACATTACCGGCTCATTGATATTGAATAACCCTGGAGTCAGAGTCAATGGTGCCATTGTTTTTGTCAGCTGACTTGAATTCTTTTTCAACGCTACGATCGCTATAACAATTACCAAACCAATTGTTGCACCACCTCCTCCGATGTAAACAAAGTTGTCGATAAATGAAGAAGTAATGATATGAGGCAGCTCTGCTGTACGATCCGCTTGATAGATCACCCGATTGGCATCTGTATTCATCAACCAAATTGGGCTGATGATACTGTTTACTACATTTCCGCCATGAATACCCATAAACCAAAATGAGCTGTTCAAGAAAATGGATATGAGCGTTCCGCCAATCGTTGCACCCAATATACCTAACGGCCCGCCAAATATTTTCAATAGCAGGTCATGAATATTCCCAATATCAGCAGTATCCAATATCGCAAATATGATCAACCAAAGCGTGACGATCGCGGCACCTGGAATCAATGCGCTAAAGCTTTTCGATACAGCGGGCGGGACAGAATCAGGCAGCTTGATCTGAATATTATGCTTGATGAACCACTGGAAGATCAACGCAGTAAGTATTCCTAAAACAATTGCTACAAATAATCCACGGCTTCCCATGTAATTTACCGGAATCCCTTCTATTGGCGCTTCATCTCCGGAAAGAATATTTGGTGTCACTACTAAAAAGGAGGATAGTGCAATCACACCAGCGGAGGTTCCGTCTACGTCATACTGATTCGCCAGGCTGTGTGCAATCCCAAAGCTCGCAACTAATCCCATAATACCGAAACTGCCATTCGTTCCCTTATTTAAATAATCAATAATACCTGTTTCTGAAAGCCAATCGATCCAAGCATCTATGGGAAAATTACTGATAATCAGAAAAAGCGAACCAATAATAATCAGCGGCATACTCAATGTTATCCCATTTCGAATTGCAATCAGAACCCTATTTGCACCCAACTTTGCTGCAATCGGCAGCAATTTTTCTTCTAAAACCGAATTAAACTTATTCATTTATTACACCCTCTTCTTTTTTGAAAAACGTCTCATGCGTCTCATGTGTATAAACGACAATCAATAGTAATTAGCGACATCCGACTTAGCTTTTTCCCTCTCTTTATATTTGTTGGTACCAATTTAATTATATGGTACCATAACAAGAAATCGCTTTCAAGAAGAAGTTTAAAATAGATGCCTACCAATTTTACAAAAAAAATGAAAAAGCTTCTTGCGAAGGTGTTATTCACACTTGCAAGAAGCTCTTTCATCAGCTGCTATTTTATTTTGTTCTTTTGAATTTTTTATTCAGCGACCAAAATTATTTTTCCAAATAACTCTTATCCCCAATAGTTTCTACAGTATAAGTCCCCTCTTTGTAAACAACCTTCGTTACACTGCAGTTACCGATATCTTCACCTTGATAAGAACCAGGTGCAATGAGTTCCAAAATCGTAGGGATCTCACTGCCATGGGAAACGACCAATATATTCCCACCCTTTTCAGAGGTTTCATCGATGATCTGATTCAACGCTTCTTCTGTTCTCTTCGTGATTTCATCATAGGTTTCTGCTGTTTGGGTCTTATCGTTTTCAGCAATGGTATTGGCTATTTCTTCATCAGACATTTTTCTGGTCAGCTCACCATACTGTGTCCAGTCCTCGTCGAAGGTCAGACCATGATCCTCAAAAATCGGTATCCACATTTCTGAGTTGTCTCGTCCTTCATATCCACCATAGCTCCATTCTCTGAGACCTGATAAGGTTGTCAGTTCTGTTTTTTCGTTTCCGGAATTTTCCAATACATACTCAGCAGTTGAAACCGCTCTGCCTAAATCACTGGAATACGCCTTGGCAAAGGTTGTCCCCTTCAGCCCTTTTCCCAGCTGCTCTGCACCTTCTACGCCAACATCCGTCAGTGGTGTATCCGACCACCCCTGCACCTGTCCAGTTGTATTGAACATCGTTTTCCCATGCCGAACAAAATAGAGAACTGTTTCAGCTGTCCAGTCACCCAGCAGTCTATAATTGATGAGTAAGTGAGTAGCGCAAGGCTACTCACTTTTTAATCTTTCAAGTCGCCAATAAAATTATAGTGGATGTCAATAGTTAGGATGCGATTTCGCTTAGTTCCTTCGGGCTTGTGAATAATAATCTTGTCAATTAACTCATTCACAATCTCCACACTCAAGGCTTCCTGTTGAGTGTATTTCTTCACTCTATCCATAAATCTTGAAACATCCAAACTTTGGTTTTCTTGTGTCGAAAGAGTTTCTTTAGCGACTGAAATGGCATCGATTAGCTGAGTTTGTTCTTCTTCGTAAGTCTGGCTCATTTTCATAAAGCGCCCATCGGTTAACTTTCCAGAAAGGCTATCCTCATATAGTCGTTGGATAATTCGGTCGATCTCTTCATACCGCCGTTCATCGGCTAAAAGCTTTTGACGCTGTCGATTTGTTGCTTTACTGGATTCAAGTTGAAATTTTTTCTCCAGTTTCTTCAAAAAGGTTGGTTCATCAAAATTGATTACTTTTAGAAGCTGATTTAGTTCGGCCAACACAATCTCTTCCAAGTCTGCTTTTCGGATATAATGCGCATTTTCACAGCGGTCAATCGTTCGAGAATATTTAGAACATTTATAGTGATCCAAATTCTGCCCGTTCTTTTCAAACGCACAATAGTAATGCTTACTGCCACACGTCCCACAAAAGACCAATCCTGCGAACAGGTTCTCATGCCCAACTTCAAATCTCGGACTACCTAACACTCGCTTATGCTGTCGCATTTTCTGCACAATATCAAACGTATCCTGATCGATAATCGCTTCATGCGTATGTTCAAAAATCAGCCATTCTTCTTTTGGTAATTGAATGATGGTTTTATCTTTGAATGATTTTCGACGCGTTCGACCATTTACTGTATGCCCCAGATATTCCATTTTTCCGATGATATCTTCCACCATCGTCCGATGCCAGTTATATAAGCCTAAACTTAGTGCTGGTGGGTGTTCTCCTAGTGAGAGTCTTCGTCTGGAAGGTGTCTCGACACAATCCTGTTCTAACTCTCTGGCAATTTTAGAAAAACTCTTGCCAGTTTTTACTTCAGAAAAAATCCGCTGGACAATTTCTGCTCCTACTGGATCAATCATCCAATTTTTCGGATTTTCTGGATCACGCTTGTAGCCATAAATAACGTTACTGGTCATTCGCTCGCCGGCCTTAGCCTTGGCTTCCTTAACGGCTCGGATCTTTTTACTGGTATCACGGGCATACCACTCATTAAAGAGATTCCTCAGTGGGAGTAAATTGGCATCATTATCTGATTGTTTGCTGCTGTCAAAGCCATCGCTAACGGCAATGAAACGGACATCATTTTCTGGAAACGTAATCTCAATGAGCTTTCCAGAATCCAAGTAGTTCCGAGCCAATCGGCTTAAGTCTTTCACAATAAAATTGTTGACTTTGCCTGCTTCGACGAGTTCGACAGCTCTTGAGATGGCAGGACGGTACGATAAACTCGTACCGGTAATCCCGTCATCTACAAAATAAATCGGATTGACTAGTTGTTCTTTCTCGACGACTTCTCTCAAGATTTTCTTCTGGTTGGCGATCGAATCACTTTCGTTTAGATTCTTATCATCTTTGGATAAGCGGCAGTAAACGACGGTTATTTCTTCAACCTGAGCCAGATCTACCTGTGTATAGTCTTTAATTGTCAATGTACGGTTGTTCATATAAGTGTCCTCCTCATTTGTTAAAATTTTAGATTTCACCTATAACCCACTGACAGTATACCTCTGTTCGAGGCAGAAGTGGAGTCTTGATTTCCATCATTTTCCTTGTAAAATAAGTCGTTCGATAATCGATCGAAGGGATTGATCACCAATAAATTTTCGATGGATAATATAGGTAGTGGAACCAACTTTTCTGACCGTAGATGGTTTATTTTTCTTCGTCATGTTCATCGCCTTCTTTCTCTGGTAACTCGCCACCGCCAATCATCAATAAGGAAAATTCCTCAAATGTAATGACTCGAAAGAGTAAAATGGACTCGCCAAGTTTTTGGGTTAAATGCTTTAGTAAGGTGTCTCTGCGTTTGATGCTTGGCACAATCCAAACAATGAATGGAAACACACCATCATGCTGACGTTGTTCTACGCCACTTTGAAAATAGGCCAAATAGGCTTCTTGACACTTCTTCACGATTCGATGGGGTGGCTCACTATCTAAGTCGATTTCGAGAAAATAGCTGTCAATATAATCATCCACTAACAGTTCCACATACAAATCTGGCTTCAGAAATTTGAGAATGCCTCGTTGGTTGAAGGTGCGCCAAGCAGCTGGCTCGAATTGTGAGAGATGAACTTCCAGTTTGTCTTGTAGTTGAAGTTCCATCAGTTGGGTATAGATTTCTGAAATAGCTAAGTGGTGGGTGATATTGAAATAGGAGAGTTCTGTGATTCGTTTCTTTGGATAAGGTTTGTGAATCTCTAACCATTTATAGACTAATTTGTATCCAGCTGGTGTTAAGCTGATCACTCGACTAGATGAGCCTTTTTGAATGCCACCAATCCGTCTCTCAAGAAAGAAGATAACTCCAGCGGTATCTAATCGGTTAATGAATCGATTGGCTCGTTTCTTTCCAGCGGTCTCATTTGGACTGTTATGAAAGAAAATTCGTCTGATTTGTTCCGTCGATAAAAAGCGACATTTTCTTAAAAGGAGTAGTAGCTCTTTATCCTTATCGGTTAATTGTTCCTCAACTTCTATCAGTTGTTTTCTGCTCACTCGTTTATTTTCTGGTTGATTTTGTTGGTTGCTCATAGAACATCTCCTCCTTAAATTTTTTCATCAAAAGTCTATCTGTCTATTAAAATAGACAGAAGAGTCTCCGTCCTTAATGGGATCACTTCCTTTTATCGTCGGGGGTTCTGGCAGTTTATATCTTTACCCGAACACCCAACCGAAGAGTCACTCCTTTTTGTCTGTTTTTCCTTGTTTTCTCCGTCCTATCTTCATTTCTGGTTGATTGTCTTCTGTAGGTAAGGCTTCAGAAACACTTGGATAACCAAAGGTCTCCTTCATCATGTCGTTGATTTCTGAAACAGGCATGCCGTATCGTTTCCGACTTTCATTTTTGACCGTTTCTAAGTCCATAATTTCTGGAGATGGTGGTTCAGTCACTCCGCTCATCCATCCTGTAGGTTGACCATCAACGAGTAAATTACAATAGACGGAATACGGTGGAATCTTGCGGAAATCCACTGCTTGAAGATCTGGTGCAGCGAGTGTCGCAAAATCTTTCGCATCTGAACTGTTTAGCTGAAACAAAATTTTATTCTGCGTATTAGTATCTAGTCCAGACCGTAGGTCAGGTGGCATTTGGTTTCGATATTGATTGGCAATATGGATGGCCATCCGGTATTTCCTTGCTTGGGCGAGGGCTTCTGAGATATCTAATGGCAAATGTAAAAAATTTTGCGCCTCATCCAGATAGAGACTACAGATCTGCCGTTCTTCAATCGGGACAGTCGCACGATTCAGGCAGAGTATCCAGACCATCGAGATCATCATCGCGCCAAGTAACGAAACGGCTTCTGCGCCCAACACGCCCTTATTAAGAGGGATTAAAATGATTGGACTCCGTCCCGTTTTGAAAAAGTCGGTCAGGCTCCATTTTGGTTGCTTTTGTGCCAAACAATTCTTTAACCCTTCTCGTAAACTAAATTGGCGAAGTTTATTTAGGACAGGGCGAAGCTGTTGCCGTTGTTCGTTTTCACTGAGGTCTTCCCATTGCACCCAGAAGTGAAGCAATTCTAAATTTGTTACTTTTTTCAACATTTTTCTGCGATAGCGATCGTCAGTAAACAAAAGTGGTAGGTGTAAAAGCGTGACATCCTCATTGGCTGCCAAAGTGAGTAACCCGCTGGTCAATAGGTCTTGTGAAAACACGCCAAAATTATCTTTAAAGACTCCCTTGAAAATACTCAGAATCGCTTCCGCAATTAAGGAGGGATCGACTTCCTTTGAAAGCGCCAATGGATTAAATCCTGCGACCGCTTCTGGATCACAAGGATCAAGGTAAATCACATCCTGCAGTCGGTCTTTGGGAATCCGCCGACAGATATCATTCGTGAGGTCACTATTGGGCTCGCAGATTAAAACAGGTCGTTTTGCCTTGATATCGCTCATGATTTCGTGAAGGAGCGCATTTGTTTTTCCTACACCAGCAGGACCGACACACCACGTATGGCGACAAGCATCTAAGGGTGAAATTGTCAGTTTTCTTCGGCTATTTAAATTTTGGTTCAAAGTTGTCCCAAAGGAACGTTGGTCATTTTCTGGTGGATCAACCATCCAAGGGGGTGGCAATAACAGCCGAGGATGAATCGGCGGGACACCTTCGTAATCAAGTGCCTCTCCAGTTGGTAGAAAGAATAAACTGGCACATTCCTTCACATTTACTTGAAGAGGCATTTGCCAAGGAGGAGAAGCAAGGTTCAGTCTTTCTGTTTTGTCACTGATTAACGTCAACCGCAACTTCGGCTGTTCCATTTTCCGAAACACACTAAGCAGTGCGTCAAATTGTTTGTTGGCTTTGATGGGGCTTTTGGCAGAACTACCAAATCTGACAATACATCTCACCCGATGGGTTCTCATTTTTTCTTGAATCATGGCTCGGGTCTCCGTTGACGCTCGTGGGATATTTCCTAAAATCACGGAAAAGAGTGGTGTATGTGGATCTGGAATATCCTTAGGAACGTTCATTGGCTGATAATTTCTGCCTAACAATACTTGGATGACTACCTGTTCTTCCTCTTGTTTTGAAAGAATCGCTAACACGGCTTGGGTTAGCGATTCAATGTTGGTCGTTTGTAAGGGAAATTTAGAGCGATGGGAACTGAGTTTTCTCGCCCACAGAACCGATTGACGTTCTGGTGCATCAAATGAAAATTGTTCGGAGAAATCTTGTGAGCCATAGGCACGAAACACTGCTTCAATTTTGGAAAAATCCTGTTTGTCTGCGCCAATATAATAGTGAACGTTTTTGTGAAACCCTCGAATTTCTAGCACAATCGTGGCTCTGGGCTGTAAAGTAAACAAATGGTGGATCACCTGTTCCACTTGTTCTTGAGAGAATGGACGGCTCCATGAGAATTCTTTAAACACTAAATTTTCTGGTGCGTGTTTCATGTGATCACCTCCATTCGTTGGCTTTGGCAATGCGGTAAGAAACAACTGCGATAGTCAATACTGCCGCCATGATGACCAGCACCCACCAATACTGGAGCACTAATCGGGCAGAAATATTTAACAACAGGCATAGGCAGAAAAATAGGAATAAGTAGCCCAATAACTTTTTCATGGTTCATTCACGACTCCTTCTGCCGATTCTTTTGAGAAATCCCGAAAATGGATAGAATACACTGGAACAGGATAGTTTTTCATTTTAATGTCACAAGCGACTTCATTGCCCCAAATTTTCCAGCCATGACGTGGTCGACGAGCAAACAGTTCCAAATATTCGCCTTCGGAACAACGCTCGATGATGTCATAGACTTCTTCTGGTTTGTGGCTGTGGTCTTGAAGAGGTAAAAAGCCCCAGTTCATTTGTCCTTTGAATTGAATCGGTGCTTTGCCTCGTGTACCGAGCAATAAGTGTTCGGTACAATTCCGCAGGTAGACGCCTAATCCAAGCCGAGGCTTTACCCAAGTAAAAATGCTACGTGGCGTAAAGCCCCACGCACGAAGGACATCATATCCTGCTTCCAAGGTGGCATTGGTCACCCAAAGCCAACAATGGGCATTGTCTTCGACTAAATCTGCGACAGGCATAGCTTTAATCCGATCCAGCGTCATTAAGTTATAATGCTTAACAGCACCGTAATTTCCTTTTTGTTGGATATCCCATGGTGGATCAGCCAAAATGGTTTTGAATTTTTTTGGTTGGTTTTGATTCATACTAATCAGTCCTTTCTTTTTACTGTGCTATTTAATAACAGGTCGGGTAAACTTTCCAGTGTAAAAATCTTTATGAATTTGACCGACGGGACACGATTTTACAGAGGTACACAATCGGTTAAGAGGGTTCACTATTCAACTGAAAAATCTTTTTAGAAAGAGTGTCACTGTGTTTTTGAGACACTCTTAATTAAACTTACAATTCTTTATTGTGTCGGAAGAATTCATCCATCATGGCTTTACTGGTGGCGAAAGCATCGGCATCTAAATCTGATTTTTGTTGGAGCAACGATGCATAGAATTGTTCTTCCTCGGTATATTCTGGTTCTACTGACTGGTTTGCTGGTTCAGAAAAGAGAACCCAAGCAATGAACACTAAGCTTAAGGCGCCTATTCCAGCGAGAAAATAAAAAATAATAGTCGCTAACGTCATGTTAATTTCCTCCTAATCGTTTGTTGGCTCTAAGACTGTAGTCATCGACAATCATTTTTAAACGAGGCTCAGCGGTTGGAGCCATATCCGAAAGTTGTTGTTCTAACATAGATAAGTTGGCAATATTCGTCATCGCAGTATTGGTAATAAGTGCCATCCCATTTTCAATCATGTTCTTACGAACGACGGCACGCACGACCTCACACGAATCTTTATGAATTTGTCGTTTTGTTGCAGTTGGCATATGATCGGTCGAAAAATTACTTGGACTAAGTGCAGCGGAATAATCGTTTTGTTCTTGGTTGTTCATTTTGATGACCTCCTATACCATACGCTCGAGAATATGGTATGATTTTTTTATCAACTAGCTGATGAGGAAATTCTAGCATGTCGGTTTTGGCATTTGTTGCCAAAATCATTGCTAAAATCTTGCTAATTTCGAGGAGGATGAATATGTTCAACATACCCACCTATTTCCAGATTGTCTTAGAGGAGTCTATAGAAGTTGAGGAGTGGAAATTTCCAAAACGTGTTAGTGAAGCATTGTCTCATGTTTTAGTGGAAGATTCGGATGATTTTTTAACAACCTACTTTTATAACCAATTTTTTAAAGGAAGCAATAAAGGGAAGACTTTGTTTGATGAAATTTTAGAAAAGTTAAAAAGAAGCACTCATACAGAGTATATTCATGGGATGGCTCACCGCTTTTCATTGATCAATGATCGGAATAGTAAATTTAATGCAGAGAAAGTCGCGGAAAAATTACTACGAGCAATAGAGAATGGAAAAAATTTATCAGGGGATATTCGGCAAGGCTTAATTTCTTCTTATTATGCCAATCGTAAAGAGACGATCTATTTGTTCCTTTCCGAAGCTTTATATTATGCCCTAGCAGTCCAGAAAAAAGGAAATGCTACCTATCGACAAATGGAAAAAGTAATAAGAAAAGAATACCGTTCTCCTTTATTTAAAGAAAAATTAACATGGCTTGGTCTTTCAGAAGAGGACATACGGTCAACGGAGTTTTCTCCCCGTTTAGTGGAGGCATTAAAAATAATGACTAAAAAAGAAATTGAAGTATTTCTTCAAGTAGCATCTCTTTCGCTTTACGATGAGGATGGTGACTATTATTTATATAAGCCAACCACAGAAGAAGAATTTGAGCTGTATAAGAAATACGGTATAGGAAATAAGGAATTCTTATTAATGAATGAATGTGGTTTTGTGGATGTGGGAGTTCCTAGAAAGAACAAAATGGTTGTTTTGGATAATGAACCTGTTGGTTTTCAGAACTTAAATCTCGTGTTAGCCATGCATATGAAAGTGGGAAAAGCGTGTCAGCTAGACTACAGTGATTTTCCATTTACAACAATTGGGGAGGAATTATTGGACATTATTGATTTTGACTCGTCAAATGAGTTCCTTATTGAGTTAGCTACAGTGATGAAGAAACAATGGAAGAATGACGCATTGAGAATGACCATTTTTAAGGTTGAAGAAATGGAAGCTTTTGAGGATATGGCAACTGTTGATTGGACGAAGGGAATGTTTATTTAGAGAGATAGCCAGAAATAATGCGCTATTTTCTCCTATTAAAACCTTGGTGAAAGTTCACGGGTGTAAGTTGTTATAAAGCGGCCATCGCCTGAACCTTTGGATGCTGCCCAGAGGTAAGTATCGGCACGCAGGTTATAAACTTCAGCAGGGTCTGCAGCAGTATTTAGCATGCTTCCATTAGTTCGCCATGAATTTAGATTTTTAGTCTGGACTGGACCATTTATTCTTAGTGGTTTACCACAATTACTATCACTTACGAATGACATATCTTTCCTGTTCGTGCCTGATTTACTTGGATTTGCGCACGTCACCACGGAATCACTAGCCAGAAGCCATGCGTCAATATTAGTCACATCTGGATGAATGTAAATGTTCTTAGCAATAATGATGAAGGCTTGGGCGTCTGAGGCTTTGCCTAGCGTGGTGTTTGCAAGAATATCTCTATCAATATAGACATTTTGGTCTAATGACGGATTACTCTTATTTGTAGCATCCAGAATAACTGTTCGGCTTGGTTCAGAAGGGTTCATTTGAGCGGGGACTTTTACTTCTGTAGTGGTTTCTTTTTGTTTACAAACTTTGCCGTCAGATACATTTGAACATGTCATGCTTGTAGAAGTAGCTGCAGGAGAATTATATCTATCTTTAATTTTGCTAGCTAAATTATCTGTTGGGATTTCTCCATATTTTCCTAAAGTAGTGCCTTTATTTGCCATAGTCAATTTATTGCTATTGTTGTTTGCGCCAGATGTAAAACTGTTAATTGTTCCTTTTGAAATACTGGCATATTCTACCCATGAGCCAAATGTTCCAGTAGAAAAGTTAGTTTTATTCGTTTGGATATTTGTGCCTGAATATACACTTCCGCCCCAGACTTGCATTTTTGGTTTCTTGGCTGCGATGAAGCAGTGTGGTGTGGCGTGTCTCCACAATGTTTTATTGTTCTGTTCAGATTCACTTTCACCAGCGGTTAGTTTGTAAGGGCTAATAGAGAATCCAAAGCATATTCGAGAACCAAGTTCGGCATCTTCTGGCATTTCGAAAGGTTTCTTTATAATTCCTTCAAACAGTTGCTTGCCTGCATCAAAAGACCCTTTATCTCTCTTTATTATTGTACAATTTGACTCTGTCTTGCTTATCCCGTATGTATTTGGGTAGACTGCAGAACATACATCATCAGTATTCTTAAACTCGCCAGAGGATGCCCAGACGCTACCTCCTGGAGTAGATATTCCTTCCTTTGACGCTGGAACTGTCCATGTAGAGACAATCCAATCTGTGGGTTTTGTCTTACCTGAGGGGTCAATGGTTGGGATTGGTGGGTCCTTTTTTTCTCCAGGAGTTACTGGAATATCTGTTCCTCCACAAGAGTTATCTGGGGATTCTAGGCATGGTTTGATTTCGTAGTCGTAGGAGACGTAGGCACAGCGCCAGTCACTCCAAGATTCATTTCCGCCATCTTTTATGCGTCCAGCATATTGGCGTTGACAGAAATTCTTTCCGGCGTCATTCGATTTAATTGTATAGTGTGTGGGTGGTTTACCGTTGTTATTGAAGCTATATATTCCAGAAATACCAGCAGATGCGTTAAATGCACTTTTACTAGCTTCGTAGGAATAACTACCGCCGTTTTTATTGATGTTGGGCGTATTTATTGTATCTCGCACCCAATGCGTTTCCGGAGAAGCCACGCCATTCGTTGGTTTGGCGTTCTGAGCATAAAGCAGATTATAACCAAGTGTTCCGTAACCATGTTTATTCGCTCCGTCAGCTGGGGCAATATAGTTTGTATTATTCGTCGCGGTGTGTTTCCAATTTAGCGTTTCACCAACTTGAGTAGTAATGTTTTTATTCTGGTAGGTGTTATTTCCAGAGAAGCTTCCTTTAATTTCTGTCTTCAGGGATAGCTGCCACGGTTCAGCTTCTACTTTTGCACAAGCCCAAGCCGAATCTCCTTGACCAGCATTATGAGCAGTTTTGCTAACCCACATCTTCTGACAGATGGTTCTACCAATATCATCCTTATTTGTCGTATACGAGGTATAGCTACCATTATCGCCAGCATAGGGGGAAATCTGATAGAATCCTTTCACATTGTTTATTGTGGAATTTTGCCAGATGAGGGGATTATTAAAGGAGTCAAGCCTTGCACCTTTACCGTTTACATTCAAACTATAATCCACTCCAGTTCCGCTCACATCTGATCTGTGACGAAAATAGAGCGTTTGACCAGCGGTAACTGTAAGAGGATTGCTTTCTCCATTCGTACCATTCACTGCGGTCTTATTTGTAGAAATATAGGATTTTCTGGAGCTAGACCAGTTGACTGGATTGGGACGCGTAACGTATACGGGAAATTCCTGTGTATTACATACCCCATTAACACCAATAACATTGATACCATCAGTACTAAAACATCGATACAATTTAAGAATTCTTTTGTGTGTCTTTCCATCCTGTGGAATAGAGCTAATATTCATCGTTGCTCTCATATGATTATCTCTAGGAACAGATTCGGCCGTCCACGGCCTCACAGAAGTATGCCCACGATAAATTCTATTGTTTGGATACGCAGGAATACCAGTTATTGGTAGTTGGCTACCATCGTCTTTTATTCTAACAGCAAAAACTTGTTGAGATTGCCCACGAGAATAGACAGAACCTCTGATATAGATAGGCACACTTGTTGCATTGGAATTTACATTTATATGCATATTCCAAGCTTCTGAAGGTGATCCCGTAGCCCAAATTGCCCCATAATTATTTGGCGTTCCAGCTTGTATAGGTGAGTTGGCATAGTTTAGCGTGGCTTGTTCTGCTTCGTTGGCGGGTCTTGCGATTGCATAAGACGCATTATTTGTTAAAAAAGCACTAATCACACTAAAGAATAAAACAGAAAAAAGAGCGAAACCCACTTTTAAACGGAGTTTCTTGTTCATCCTTCTAAACCTTGACCTTCTTGATTACTTGGGGAATCAACCTCACTTTTTATCATTTCCAAGTTTTTTAATAAAACCATTTCGCCATCAATATAATGACCTTCATCATTGAACTTCTGTAACTTTTCATAACTTTCTTTCATGCCCGCTTCATCAGACTGAAAAGATTGAGATAAATAGTTCATATAAACGGCGTTTGGGTCTTTCTCCCAGTTTTCTTTTGTTTTAATTTCTTTGTTCACAAACTCGGTGTATTTTTCTGGTGTATAATCTTCTGCTTTAAATAGTTCATTTGACTTTTTGATGTCTTCAGCCGTTAAGACTTTTGCAGTTGAATTGTTGTCAAATACGTGAAGTGCCTGAGCGATATTCATTCCCAAACTAATGAGAAATAATATAAAAATGCCAACAAACAACAGTTTAAACTTGTTTGTTGGTATGGCTGGTGTGTGATTTTGTCCTTGTTCATTCATAATTAGTTCTATTTTAGCATGAACAATTTAAATATCCAAATGGATTTTTGAAGAAGAAAAAAGCCTTGTCACAAATGGACAAGGCTTGATCAAATTAGTGAGAAGATTTCCGTTTGAAAAGGAATGTACCAATGGCGGTAATTCCGACAAGAATCATTCCTAAAAGAGTGATAGAAGCGGTCTCTGTTTCGCCAGTTTGTGGCAAAGAATCTGCTTTTGATGAATTATTTGCCGACTGTTTATTTGCAGTTGATAAATCAATTGGCAGTTTCGCCACTGTTCCATTGTTATTGCCAGATTGCGCAGAATTGGAATTGTCTTTTGGAGACGTTCCAATTGGCGTTGGTAATGGATTTGGAGTAGGATTTGGTTTTGGTTCAGGATTTGGCTTCACTGGTGGATTAACGATTGCTTTTTTCGTGACGGTAATCGTGCATGTTGCAGTAAAATTGCCATCAACTGAAGTTGCTGTAACAGTCGCTGTTCCTTCGTTGACGCCAGTTACATTTCCAGATGAATCAATCGTTGCAATCGCGACATTATCGATTGACCAAACAATGGCTTGGTTCGTCGCATTATTTGGTGTCACGGTTGCCGTTAATTTGGCAGAATCGCCTTCTTTCACGTTTAACGTGGTTTGAGAAAGGCTAATTCCTATAACAGGCACTTCTGGCTCTGGAAGGGCTTCTGTAACTGTGCCACTAGCAGTGGCAGTAAAGCCGCCATCTGTGGTCGTTACCGTAATTGAATAGTTTCCCGCAGAAATAGCGGTCACGTTTCCGTTTGCATCAACTGTTGCGACGCTTGGATTGCTTGAGCTATAAGAAACACCTGTATTTGTAGCATTTGTCGGAGTGACGGTTGCCGTTAATTGGTGCGTTTCACCAGCAGTTAATTCTGGAAGTTCGGAAAGGGTAACGCCTGTTACCACGATAGTTGGATTTTGATTCAAGAAATCTCTCAATTCTTGAATTTCATTCTCCAATAATGGACATACAAAATCAAAATCCTCTTTCAGATAATTGAATTCAATTTCCAAATCACCATTTCCGAATACTCCTTGGGTATATTGCCACAATGCAGCTTCTAGCATGCCATAATGCGATCTGATTTGATGCCAAAGAGTCATGTCATTATTTGCACCCAGAGTTTCTAAATCTGCTATTTGAGCTGCATATCCATCAATGATACCTTGAAATTCCATAATAACATTTGGATCAGGAATCCACTTATCATCAGACAGCGCTTCTGTGGTAGTAACTGCTTCCTCGACTTCTGGAGTTGTAGGTTCTGTTACGGGGCTTTGAGTAGCTTCGTTATCTGGAGCAGTTATGTCTGCAATTGCTGACTCAGTCGTTTCCACGACAGGAACATTTTCCGTGGCTTCCGTTTGAATTGGTTCTTCCACTGGCTCAGAAACGGTTGTTTTTTCTGCTGGTGGCGTTACGATTTCTTCTGGAGTTTGAACTGGTTGCACGTCTTGGACACTTGGCGCTTCTGTTTGTCGTGGAGCTTCCGCTAATTGTTGCGTCACTTCAATTGATTCACTTGCTGGAATTTCTTCCGCATTCGCAATAGGTGCCAATAAGAGTGGGGCAAATAGCGTCACGACCATTCCAAGAGTGACAGTCTTTTGACCTTGTTTTTTTGACAATAAACGTGTAGTTCTGGTTTCTTTCTTCATCATTATTCTCCTTTTCGGCGAATTGCCGTTTTTATGTTTGTGATTCAGTGTAAAAATCTATATAAAAAAACGGACTAAAGTCACACAAATAAGGAGAAAGAAGTCTCACTTATTATAAATGTGCAACTATAGTCCGTTAGAATTTTCTAATGGTAAGTATTGTTGCACATTATAGCTTATTTAGTTCGTTTTGTCAAGCACAATTGCTTGACAGTGTTAAGGATTTAAGAATCGTCTCTATTGAATGAGCGTTAAATAGAGACGAAGAAAAAAGCAAAAAAATACTGATTCTATAAGGAATGCTCCTCATAAAATCAGCATTTTATTGATAATAGCTATTTATGTATTTCTGCTCTCTACCGAACGCTCGTTCAATCAATAATTGGTCTAATTAATGCTGTCCGTGATAGTCCATTTCGTTTTGCAACATTATAAACTGTGGCTTCACAAACACTACAATGTTTCGCTATTTCACGAATGGTTAAATCATTCGATTGATATAGCTTGATAATTTTGCGCTCTTTCTTCTTGCTTAACCCTTGGTTACCAAGTTTTTTCCCATTTTCCTTTGCTTTTCTTAGCCCTTCTTTAGTTCGCAATCGTATATTATTCAGTTCAATTTCTGCCACGTATCCAAGAACAAGGCAAAGTAAACGTCCTGTTAAAGAGTCTGTTTCAATGTTTTCTTGCAACGAAATCAGTCGAACATTATGGTTATTCAAATCATCAATGATTGATGCTAGAGTAAACATCTTTCGAGTTAGGCGATCCAGTTTATAAATCTGTAGAGAAACTCTATTTCCTTGTTGAGCTAATTCTTTGGCTAATGATAAGGCTTTCGCCAGTTCGTGACGATTATCATTATCACCAGATTGTTTTTCACTAAAAATAATAGAGCAATTTTTGAGTGCTTCTAGCTGAACATCCATTCCTAATTTTTGTCGATCATCAAGAGAGGACACTCGAGCATAACCAACCGCTATTATTTCATTTTGAAGGATTCCGTTAGTTCTTTTTTTCTTGTTCATTATAATTTCCCTTTCCATAATTAAAATAGTAGTATTCTTTTATGGTAAAGGAGAATAGACAATAATAAAAATTTATAAAATTAGCAGAGTAGGTGTTACGATTACTCTGCTAAAAGAGAGTTCGAGTTATACTTTCTTTCTCTTAAGCCATGCAAATATAGAAAGCATTGCTAGAGATAAGCCTGCAATAACGGCATTAGTTGCAGACTGTTCACCAGTTTGTGGTAAGCCGTCTTTGCTAGTGCTGTTTCTGGCTGGTTTTGTTGTTGTGGTAGTGCCGTTTTGTTTGTTGCTAGTTTGGTTATTTGTGTTGTTTGTTGCATTGTTGGAAGTATTCGGGTCATTTGAGCTGTTTCCTGTGCTATTTGAGCCGTTATTTCCAGTATTACCACCACTTGAGTTATCTTCCTTAACTAAGCCAGCAATAGCTAAATCTAAGGCTTTTTGAGCTTCGTCAATTTCTGCTTGGGTGCTAGCAGAATTAGCTAAGACGTCTTTTGCGTTTTGCAAGGCTTGCTTTAGTGCATTCATTGACTGGGCCGTATAACCTCCAGCGGTTAATTTAGCTTCGGCGTCTTTGATTGAGCTTTCTAGTTTGGTTGTGTCTACGTCTGTGACTGGTGGAGTATCATCATCCACAAACACAGTACAGATAACAGACGCATCACTATTTTCTACGCTAGTAGCTGTGATTAGAGCTGTTCCTTGACCTTTTGCAGTTACTTTACCGTTGGCATCTACAGTTGCGACTGATTCATCGTGACTTGACCAGATAAGACCCTTATTAGTGGCGTTTTCTGGGTAAAAGGTTACCGATAAATTATGGGTATCACCTTTCTTCAATAAGATAGAATCGTCAGAGATAACAATTGCATCTACTGGGATTTCTGGATCCGCAACTTTAATTAGGTTTTGTTCGGCAGTTTTTAAGGCTTGGTAGGCGGTATATTTACCACCAGCCATTTCATGATACCAGCCTGCGTCGACATTTAAAGCATTTTGCAAGTTCTCCCACGCTTCATTAAAGGCTTGTTTAGATTCTGGTGTGTATGTGGTTGAATCGTCATATACAGTCTTTAATGAGTTAAAATAATCGGTAATTTGTGGCGTGATATTGTCCTCGAAAAAGAAATGAAGGTCTACAAGGTTCAAGTTTATTCCACTTATAGCACTGCTCAAACGATCTAACTCTTCTTGAGATAAATAAGGGTCTTTTTCTTTCTCGGCTTTAAAATCTACATAATAGTTATATAGCTGGACGGCGTTATCATATGCAGCCGTAAAACCAAATTCATCAAAAGCTGGTTTTAAATTGATATATCCTAAATATTGATTCAAGGTATTGTCATACCATGACCAGTCAAGCTCGCCAGTTTCAAAAACAGCCGTCACTACTGTATCTTCTGTGACATAAAAACCAGAAAAAATGCTACTGCTAGAACCCCATTCGCCATTTAATCGTCCGTTGACTTCCCAACCTTTGAAATGTGAACCAGCTCCAGCTGTAGGAATAGGCATTTCAGATAACGAAACCCAAACACCATCTCCTTTTGAGATAGTTGGATAGCTTGAGAGTGAGCCATTACCACGAGTATTATATGAAACTGTAAAACTTCCATTAACTACTGTGACCTCTAATTTTCCAGTATCTCCAAGATTAGGTTGTATGGTACGAGTTCCAGAACTACCAAATGTAATAGTATTTCCTGAGATAACGTCTGACGGGTCTGAACTTATCAAAGGAACTCCGATTTCAGCTAGCGTTTGTTCTTCTCGGGATTGTGAGCCGTCGTCATAAGCTGTGCAGAAATAAAATGTATAGCTTGCCGTGTCTCCACTTGTTACGGTTGTTTGTCCTTCTGTTTCATACCAAGCGTTAACTGGATTGCTTTGAGGTGCTAATTCTTGAGTTACGCTAGTTTGTAAATCGCTTGTTGGTTGCGCAGTTTCGAGCGGTTGCTCTATAACTGGTTGGACTGGTTCGCTTGTCTCAGTTTCTTCTACTGGTGCAACTTCCTCAGTTGTTGCTGGTGCTTCTTCTACCTGTTCCGCTGTTGGGGTAGTTTCTGATTCGTCAGCCAGTGCTTTAATTGTCCCGATTGCTAGCGGACAAACCAGTAAGCCGACTGTTAATAGTTTTGTGGCTTGTTTAACCCGTTTGCTTTGTTTCAATCTTGCGATACGCGTATTCTTCAAGATTCAAATTCAGCTCCTTTGCTTTTTTCATTTTTTAAAACCATTTGTTTTTTTGCTTCCTTGTTTTTAGTTTCACCTCCGTTGTTCATCTCGTTATAACGAACGAAATAAGAAGACAATAAAAAACGCCCACTCAATAAGGTATAAACCTTATTAAATCAGCGTTTTGTAGTCAGAAAAGTATATGTATAATTGCCAAATTAGTTATCTTTTTTAGACGTTCGATATAAAGAGGAAAGACATAAATGGTTCCAATAAAAAGTTTACCACATGTCACTAGTGTTTTAAAGGGCTATTTTACAAGCTTTCGACGCTTTATACCACTTTCTTTGACAGTTTTATAGATTGAACTTTCACTAACCTTGAGGCGCTTCGCTATAGTTTTTACTGGCATTGAGTTTAATTGGTATAGGTCTAATATTTGTTGTTTCTTTTTATCCGGAAGAGCAGGTTTTCCAAGAATAGCACCATTTTCTCTAGCTTTTCTTAGTCCTTCTTTTGTTCTAAAGCGTATATTATCTAGTTCAATTTCTGCCACGTAGCCAAGAACTAGGCAGAGTAAACGTCCTGTGAGTGAATCTGTTTCAATGTTTTCTTGGAGTGAAATGAGTTTGATATTATGCTGGTTTAGTTCGTCGATGATGTTTGCGAGCGTCAACATTTTTCGAGTGAGACGGTCTAGTTTATAGATTTGTAAAGTAATGATTTTGTCATTTTTAGCTAGTTGTTTGGCTAGTGAAATAGCATTTGTCAGTTCGGGGCGGTTGTCATTGTCTCCAGATTGTTTTTCTGAAAAGATAATATCACAATTCTTTAGTGCTTCTGTCTGAACTTCCAAACCTAATTTTTGCCGATCGTCCTGAGATGAAACACGGGCATAGCCGATTTTTACTTTCTCTAATTTCTCCAGTTCCTGTATTTTCTTTTTCTGCTGTTTTTCCATGTTGGAAGCCTCCATATATATTAGTTTGTCATACATATATATGGTATAGCGAAATGGAGAAATAATTGAACCCTAGCTATTGTGTGATATTGATAAAGAAAATTTTTACCGCAATTGTCTATACTTTTTGGTATACTAAACTTATTATCGAATTTATAATAATGCTTTACAAAATAGAAAGTAAAGGACAAATAAATGAAAAAGAAAGTTATTATAACGTTGATTATCGTATTGCTATTAATTATTGGTGTTGGAGGAGGATTTTATATGTTTAAACAAAAAGAAAAAGAGGCTCAGGTTATTGAGTGGGAAAAGGTTGCAGCTAAGCAAATAAAAAATACTTTTGCGGATATTGAAGAAATTCGTTTTTCAGATAAATATAGAGATAATTGGCTAGCGGGAATAGTTGCAGTTACAGTTGAGCTAAAAACTTCTGAGAATGTTGCTAAGTTAACAATCGATTTACCACTTAATGAGGATGATGAAAAAATTTCGAGCTATGGATCTGGTTATGGTGGGATATTTGCCGATAAAGGAATTACTGAAAATGATGTTAAAGTTATTTATTCAAATGGACAGGAGGAGACTTTATAATTGTACACAGATCAGGAGTTGAACGAATTAAATAAAAAAGTATATCATGTTGACCCAAAATATAACACTGCTTCAGAAGTTTATGTCGCTAAGCCAGATTCTGAACTGAAAAATAATGAAACAAATATTGTTACTGCTGGAGGTAAAGATTTTAAAGTCGTCGCCTCCGCAGACATCGACAACAACGGCTACCAAGGTTTTGCCGTCGCCCCTATCACGAAAGAATATCCACAAGGAGACCCAAACAATGTAGCGATTATTTCAGCTGGAACAACGCCACCCTCACCAATTGGTGAGGGTTCGGATGGTCTGACAGATTTTTTCACAGCGTTCACTTCAAAAGCTACGAATAATGGCGGCTCATTACAGACAGGACAAGCCGATGATTTCGTGGATTTTGTCATCAATAAAAAAGGCTACAATGTCACTCAACTAAGCGGCTATAGTCAAGCGGCATACATGTTAAAGATTGGGGCGAAATATAAAATACCCACAACTGTTTTTAATGGCTGGTTTTTATACGATTCCCTTAACGAAGACGAAAAGAAATTTATGATGGAACATCCAGAACTGTTTAGAAACTACCGTAAATTGGATGATTCTACAGTGAAATTATTAGATGGAAACGACCGTAATAAGCTTATGGACTTGGGGACAATCTTTTGGTTTGAAGGTGATAGTCACGGTATCAAAGATTGGACATTTGATAAAAACGGCAATGTCGTCTTTGGTAAGTCAGACAATCCGAACGTAAAAATGTCTGAGATTGCTTGTCAGGCTTCTCTAGATAAGCTGGCATTACTTCAGCTAAGAAAAAGACTTTCGTCCAGTGGTGGTGGACTTTCTTCGAATGAAGAAATCTATTTAGATGACAGCGAGGCACTTCTTGCGGTTGAAACCGCCTCAAGAATGAGTAAAACTATTTTAGATTCTATAAGGAAGAACTACCAAGACGCTATAACCGAAGCTGAACAATTATGGCAAACAACCGAGCAAGCGGCTCAAAACATTGGAACAACACTTAGTCATGGCGAAATAATGAGTGCGTTAGAATCTGGCGGAGCTACTCAGCAAACGATAGTAACTACACCTGTTTCCCAGTATCAAGAGAAAATTTCTGAACTGGAGAGTCAAACTGCAGAATATGAAACCCTTATTTCAACGATAAAATCAAGTATTGCCATGCTGGTTGCTAGTGACCAAGAATTAGCGAGTCAGATTCAAGGATAAAGGAGGTTTATTACACTTGAGCCAAACAATCGAGCAATTGGAAGACCAGTATTTAAAACGAAAGCAACAATACGAAACGAAAATAGATGACCTGCGCTTTGCCAAATATCAGGCTGTGCGCATTTTAGAAGAGGTTGCCCAGTTCAGCGAACATTACACCAAAACAATCACAGATGACCTGTCCGCTTTTCATAACGGCTTACGTGAATTAGATCATCTTGGTGATGAGTTTCAAGATAATTGTCAAAAAGAGATGAGAAAACTAGACAATGAGCTAGAAGACATAGAGGCAACCTATCGACGGGATTATCAACGATTATCTGAGCAAGCCAGTAAAGCCGAGGAGGATACTTCTGAGTGATAGATGATTTATTAAAAGAATTTCGTAAGAACAGTGAGAAACTAATGATTCGCGTATCTGTGGCAAATTCATCTTACCAAAAAAGCCAAACTAATCAGCAATCCGTGGAGGAACGAGCCAAAGAGGATATCCACGCTCTAAAGACGAGTATTCAGAAAACAGCAGAAAATTTGGGTAGTTCAATAAAGGGGCAGTTTGGGAAGCAAGCTCAGGAATCCTTAAAAAAGCACAGTGAATCTTTGAAATAATCTTAATAGTGAAACGAAACTAAAAAATCCCCTTTAGCCAAACCAACTTGCCAAAAGGGGATTTTATCTATAACTCACTTTTTATTTTGGTTAATAAATCTGCAAAAAATCCATTTTCCGGATTGTAATCATCTAGTCGATATTCACCACGGTCTAATGTGATTAGTTTTGCGTGATTTAGTTCAATCTGACAAAGAATGATTTGTGCCACTCCTGAAAGGTTCCGACTGATTCGAGAAATATTGGTGACGATTATTCTATCTATTTTACCAGCTTCTAAATCCTGCAAAAGTTCCTTAATGGCTGGTCGGTCTAAGTTCGCTCCGCTTTGATGATTATCTATATAATGTTTGAATTTTTGAATATTTTTCTCTTCACAGTAGTTATTTAGCTTGGTCATTTGCTTATCTATTGCTTGTTTGTCGGCTGTTGCCGAACGACTGTAAAGTGCGGTTAATTTATGCATGTAGGTCATCCTTTCGTTTGATTCGACTATATCAGGTTTATTTATAAAAATAATGGAAGAAAACCGATATTGCTTAGTTTTCTTCCATTTGAGGCGGAGATGTTATTCTTCGTTTTTTATTGGAACAATTTCTTTAACAAATGCAGAACGTTCCACAGCACCCCAAGTTTCATAAATCTTCGTGACCATTTCGTCTGCTTCTATTCGTTCTGGACTTCCAGCAGGACGAGTCGGGATATAGCCATCCGTTATCGTGGTGATATATTCCTTAAGCGTTGTTCTTAATATTTCCATCCAGGGAACGCTCATCTTTTTGCAGATAGCCTTCACTTTGAGAAGTTGCCAGTCTTCGACTGGGTCTGCAGAAAGAGTTGGATCAAAATTTATAGAAAAAACTGTAGCGGAAGATTCTAAACGTAATTCTTCAAATTGAATGACTGCTACTACTTTAAAAAATACATACTCTGAATTTTCAAAGAAAAGTAAATCATCTGGGGCTATCTTACTGAAGTTCTCATTTTCAACATGTGCCAAATTCAAATAAAGATTCTCAGAACAGCAGATTTTCTCAAAGGTTTCTTCTTCAATTGATGCTAAGTAAACATGATACATTTTTTCATCTCTCCCAGCTAGATAATGATGACATACTCTTGAATAATCGCTAGTGCTTCCTCGTAAGATTTTGCATTCTCTTGAACTTCTTTCCATAGTTGATCAGCTTCGTTCAAGAAACTTTTTCGTTTTAACTCTTTACTTACAATTCCTAACAGATTAAAGATATTGCCATTCTCTCCAATCAGTTGTACTTCTAAACTTGTTTGTTTCAATCGCTTCATCTCCTTAATGTACTTGCTTTTATGCTTGGCAGTGTTGGACATAATAACTCGTTTAAGAAACTAAATCAAGTCTGTTTTTGCCTAGATAACGGGATTTTTCCTAAGATAAAGAATTTCTAAAAATAGACTGGACTTCCTTCGTATTCAGAGTTATCATCGTAAGGCTAAAGAACGAGAGGAAAGAAATGTACGAAAATTATAAAACGAAAGTAGCCTTAAAAGAACTAAGCCAAAGTCTTCGTCAAAATATTTATTGGGGAAACTTTCCAGATAAAGAAACATTTAACAGTGAAACTTTGGGTGAACATATTTCTGCAGAGCAGCTACCAAACTTCCTACAAACATTAGATGTTTGTGCTGAAGGCACAACATTGAGTTTTACTAAAACGACAACAAATGTGAAAGGCGTAAACTGGAAAACAACTGATTGTTATTATGTGATTGAAGTTGACTTTGCAACAATTGAAAATCTTCTGAAGAAAACGATCGAAAGTCAGAATGCTGAAGAGATGATGAACGGACTGCAGAGATTACTAAACCAAGAGGTATCATTGGTATTGTGGCCAAAATAAGAATAATTAGATGAAAGAACTGTAGCGGAAAAACCGCTACTTTTTTTATTTCGTCAAGTTAATATGAACTATGGCGAAATAAGTGGCACAGTGGGAAAATAGTAATAAGTCGATAAAGGATTCGACTTTTTGTTTATATTCACACACAGCGCATTTTGTGGCTGCACAGGGCTAGTATTAGAGTAAAGAAAAACAACTGACAGTGATGGTCAGTTGTTTTGGGTTATAGGTTATTCATTTGGACTGCTCGCCGACTGGTCAGCTTCCGCTGCCGCTTCTTTCTCAGTGTCTGAGGTCGTTGTTTTTCCACTTTCGCCACTGCTGCATCCAGCAAGTAATAATCCTACTGCTGCCCCAACAATACCTAACTTTATCACTCGTTTCATTTTACTTCACTCCCGCTTCACTATTATTTTCAATTACTTTTTTAAACCAATAAAAAGAATCCTTTTTGCTTCGTTTCAAGCTTCCTTGTCCTTTATCATCCAAATCGACATGGATAAAGCCATAGCGTTTACTCATTTCGCCAGTCGTAGCACTGACTAAATCAATGGGTCCCCAAACCAGATAGCCCAAACATTCCACATGATCCTCTTCCACAGCTTTCCTGATTTGCTCAACATGCTTTTCAATATAATCAATGCGGTAGTCATCATGGATTTGTCCATCTGTTTCCACCACATCCTGTGCACCTAAACCATTTTCTGTGATCATGATTGGTAGTCCGTATCTTCGATATAGATAGTTCATCACATACCTGATTCCTGCTGCATCGATTGCCCACCCCCATTTTGATTGCTCTAAATAAGGATTTTGAACACCACCGAAAAGAGAGGCTTCTCCCTCAACAGTTTCCTTTGGTTCAGCCACACTTGAAAAGTAGTAATTCAGTCCGATAAAATCCAGTTTCCCTTTCGCAAAATCTTCTTGATCCTCTTCTGTAATCGTCACATTCAAACCAGCAGCTTGATATTCCTTTAGTTTATAAACAGGAAATTTACCATTACACATTGCATCGATTTGATAATAGTCGCGATCGTTCTCCAAGAAGCCCTTCAGTACATTCTCCGGATCACAGTTATAGGAATAGATTGGATTCAAACCAAACACACAGCCAACGATATTTTTCGCATTTATTTCATGAGCCAATCGTACTGCCTTAACGCCAGCTAATGTCATATTATAGCCAACTGTTGCCAGCTCCTGCGCTTTATTCTCCAGCTCGCTGTATTTCAATCCGGCGACCAGATACGTAAAGATATCCGAATGCTCCGATTGGGGATCGATATGATTCATCTCATTGAAGGTGACCCAATACTTGACTCGCCCATCATATTCCTTCATCACTGTTTCACAGAAATTCAAGTAGAAGTCAATGACCTTTCGATTCTTCCAAGAACCATATTGATGGACTAAATGGATCGGCAGCTCAAAATGGTACAACGTGACGATTGGTTCAATACCAGCAGCAAGCAGTGTATCGATCACTGATCCATAGTAATCCAAACCAGCTTGATTAGGCTCTGCATCATCCCCATTTGGAAAAATTCGTGACCAGTCAATGGACAATCGTAATGCTGTAAAGCCCATCTCTTTAAAGAGAGCAATATCCTCTTTATATCTATGATAAAAATCGATCCCTTGATGAGATGGATACGCCATACCCGCTTCAATTGTCTCAGTAATCACTCTCGGCGTATCTCTCGATCCCTTTGTAACAAGATCCATGATTGCCGGTCCTTTGCCGTCTTCTTGCCAGCTGCCTTCACATTGATGGGCAGCGATACTGCCGCCCCAGAAAAACTCTTTTGGTAAACTCATCTTCCTACCTCCTGTTAAAAGACTACAGTCAATAATTCGTCCGCATCATTTGCACTTGCTGAAATGACATCTAAATAGTCACTTGAATTGGTGATGACAGCCATGATTGTCGGATCAAACCCAGCTTCTTTGATTTTATCCACTTCATAAACAGCCAGACGATCGCCTTTTACGACTTTTTCTCCTTGCGTGACAAAACTTTCAAAATATTGACCATTTAGATTCACAGTATCGACGCCAATATGGATCAACAGCTCGATTCCTGTTTCTGTTCGAATCCCATATGCGTGCTTTGTCGGGAAAACAACAGTGATCGTTCCATCTACCGGAGAAACGACTGTTGCCTGTTCTTCATTTGGAATAATTCCTAAGCCTTTTCCTAAAGCACCGGAGGCAAAGGCCTGATCGCTTACCTCATTTAACGCAATTACTTCGCCTTCAGCAATTTTACCAATAGCTGCTTGCTTCAAACCTTGGATATCTCCGCTGATAATTTGTTCATCGTCCTCTGACAGTTCTGTGACCGCCTTCTCATTTGGAATTCCTAACCCATAAGCGACTGCAGTTGCTATAACAAATGCAACGACAACACTGATCAGCATCCAGACGAAATTATTCACACCGCCTGCCAAATAAGTAGGCATAGCAGCTAACCCCCAAACCATTCCCATTGTTTTGACTCCTGCCAATCCGGCAATTGTCCCACCGATACCGCCACCGATGATTACCGCTAAAAATGGACGACGATACTTCATAAACACCCCAAAAATCGCAGGCTCAGTAATTCCCATCAAGGCACTGAAGCTGACTGTCCCAAAGGTTTGTTTCTCCTTGCCTTTGCTTGCACGCAGAAAGTAACCCACCATCGCACCGCAAACTGCCACATCAGAAATCGTAGCAGCCGCATTGAAGATAGGATCATAGCCTAAGGTGCCAAGGAAGTTCAAGACGATTGGGTACGTAAAGTTTGCTGCCCCTAATACGATCAGGAACGGTTGTGTCGCCGCATAAATTGCAACAACGATCCAGTTTCCAACTGTCGTCATCAATAAATTGAAGAAGGCATTCAGACCATCGCCGATCCATGTTCCGATCGGTCCAAAAACCATTAGGATGATTGGTAAAGTGATGACCAAGGACAGCATGGGAACTAAGAAATAATGCAGGCTTTTTGGAATGAACTTATTCAAATATTTCACGACTAATCCAAGGAACCAGACCCCCAACATGATTGGGATAAATGTATTTGCATAGCCGATCGTCTGTAATTGAAAACCAAATATTGATAGCCCTTCAACACCATCAATATTCGCTGACAGTAATGTAACTGCCAGCACCATTGCAAGGTATTGATTCACATGCAGACGCTTAGCAGCCGATGCTGCAATAAATACTGGTAGAAAATGGAACACTGCGCCACGCAGCGTGTCAAAAATCATGTAAGTGGGGCTATCCGCAGAGACAATCCCTGTTAATGTAAAGATGGCCATGATCCCAGCTAAAATCCCCGCAGCCAGTAAAACCTCTACGATAGAGGTCATCGTTTCAGAAATCACGACCAGAATCGACCCTGCGATTCCCTTGATCCCTTTTGGCCTAGTTGTTTGTGTACTGTTGTCTGACGGTGTCAACCCCAGCATCGCCATGAATTCGGTATAGACATCCATTACATGCGTACCAATAATGATTTGATAGGCAACTTCGTTGGAAACAACGTCAATAACACCATCCAGCTCTTTGATTGCTTCTGTTTTTGCCGCTGACCGATCTTTCAAAGTCAGTCTTAGACGTGTAACACAGTGGGCAACTGCTTGTATATTCTCCTTGCCGCCGACAAGCTCAATAATCTGCTCATTTAATTTTTCATAACTCATCTATTTTTCCTCCAGTCGTTCGGTCACTCGATTGATATGCAGCATCAGGTAGGTTTCTTCATTGACCGTGATTTCAGTTGCAAACTGCGACTTCACGTATACCTTGATCTTCTGCACTGCTTTAAATGATTCCGAATATAGTTGGCTGACCTGCTTGTACAGATCCAATGATTCTTTTTCGTCTTCATGTATTTCGCCACGGATGATTCGCTGAACAAAATACTGCAGATGGGTCGTAAAACGCATATAATTTGTGGAGCTTTCATCCAGTTTGACCTTGAAATGCATTTCGATGATCGAGACAATATCACTCAAGGCTCTCATTTCCTTGATGCGATCCTCTTTTGTCTCACGACTCTCTTCCATATTTACAAAGTGAAGGGTCAATGAAACAGCCTCATCCTCCGGCAATTCAATTCCTTTTTGTTTAGTGATCATCTCCAGCGCCTTGAGCCCCACCTCAAAATGTTTTGGATAAAATCGCTTGATATCCCAGATCAACGGGCTTTTGATAAATTGTTTCTTTTCCACACGCTTCAACAGGAATTCCAAATGATCTAGAAGAGTCAAACTTAAATAATCGCTTGCTCTGATCCCCAACTCCGATTCGCTATAGGAAATAATATTATCGATCAGGATGATGTCATTTGGATCTGAATGGGACAAGAGATAACTGAAATGATCCAGCATGTCGTAAGAATCCAAAATATACATTTTTTCTATTTCATTTTCAGGAACCTGCTCTCCTTTTTTCCTTCTGAAGCCGATTCCTTTAGATACAACAAAAACCTCACATCCCCCTCTTTTGACCAAAGCAACGTTATTATTTAATATTTGACTGATCTTCATTTTTTCCTCCTTTCCAGAAAAAAAACCCAAGAAAGCCTACAAAAAGCATCTTGCTTTTCGTACACTTTCTTGAGTTCTGCCTGATTTATTCAGTAACATACTCACAATCATGACTCCAGCGTCATGATTCGATTTTTTTTCTAATTTTTCGTCTTCATTCTATCGAACCCAACAGAAAATGTCAACGTTTTCTTAAAATACAAGAAAAAGATCGATTCGATTTGACAATCTGTCTCATCGGATCGATCATAGCTGGTACTTTCATTTTTACATAGTTACGCTGTTGAATTTTTTCTGCACCGGCACTTCTTTCAAGGCTCTTTGCTCATCTTCTTCTGATATGATTCATGATCAGCTTCATCTGACTAGTCAGCAGCTTGACCTGATTTTCCAGTACATTGATTCTTTTCTCCGCCCAAGCAAGTTCTGAAGTCAGCTCTGAAACATCTTTTTCTTTTTTATCCAAGTCTACCTCATCTGCATATAAACCTGTTTTTCCTGAATTCTCGTACTGTAAAATCAGCGCGGGAATCTGAGCATCTTCGATCATCACCTGTGTTCTGTCAATTGTCTGTCCGGCGTCATTCGAATAGCTTGTCGCTAAGGTCTTCATTCCTTCAAGAGCATTTGGGCCAACGGCATAGCCTTTGTCTGTCTCTTCAATGAATTTCTGCTCAACCATCCATTGGTAAAAAATTGTTTGGTTGAGTCCATACTCTTTTTTGACTTCCTGCAATTTCATAAGATCCCCTCCACTGTTGATCCACCAAAGCATAGAAGTTGCTGCAAACAAAATCCTCAATAACGAGATTATACAACAAGTTCACCAATTTTAATATATATTTCTTACAAAAGAAAAGTTTTTATAATCAATGACAGATAAACCTGGCAATGCACTTTCTGTTCTATACTCTTTTAGTTTACCAAATATCTATCAATCATAAAAAGCTTAAGTCACTGATTTTCAAATTTTTAATCATTCTATAAGCAGTGGTTTCATCATGTAAAAAATCATTGTCCTGTCAGCGAATTCAATAATAAAACTTCATTTTTTTCGAAATAGGGTGCAGTCAGTTCTTTCCAACGAGCTTCCAGAAAATGAGACGCCGATATAGGCATCAGACCATAATTCCCTATTGCATAGCCGTCGTTGACCTCAACAATCAAGGTCCTGCCATCTGCTGTGACACCAATATCCAACACATAGGCGCAGGGACTGGTATCCCATGCAGCTATTGCTTCATCGATTACAGAAGCATCATAGTGTGAATGATGATAATCCCCTTTATATGGTCGAACATCCAGAACTTTTCCATTCAGTACAAATACTCGCCACTCTGCTTGAAAAGAAACATCTTCACTGATCCATACAGGGAAATCAAAGGGCAAACCAATCCCAATCAAGTCCTTGGTTCCATTTACTACTCTACCGGTAAATGCTTTATCCGCCAAAAGCGGTTTAACAAACTGTCCCCAATTCTCAGGAATATTCACAATTTCCCCTAAAAGCCCTTTTCTGATTCGGCGACCGTAAAAGGCTGAAAGCTCAGCAGGATAATCCTCAAAATCAGTTTTTATCTCCATCAATTGTAAGATTTCCATAGTCTCTTTTATATAATCAACAACGACGTCCTCTTTCCTCAGCTCGCCGATCTCTTGAAGCGCTTGATAGCGAATGATTTCTTCGCCCCGTAAATAGAAACCTACCAATGCGTTGTATTTATTGATACTGGTTTCTGTAGGTACGGGTGTTTCACGAATATAAATTGTCATACTCTTACTCCTTTCACTAGTGATTCACAAGTGCAACACTCATTCAATAAAAAAGAAGGAGAATTTTCTCCTAGCTTCAATCAGTTCTTGATATTCCCCATAACATCATCAAAGGTTTCTACTGTGTTTAGCAATAATTCAATCACCTGTGATTTTGTCAGGCGTAATCCTCGTCGATCACGAGCGTCCTCAACCAAATGTTCTAGCTTTTCCAGATTTTTATCATCTAGGCTGATCATTACACGATTTTTATCTGTTGCCATACTTGCTCTCCATAAGTTTAGATTTATTTAAACATATATTAACACAAGTGTAACACTTGTGCAATGTTCAAAAATTGGAAAAACTAAAAAATCAGCTGCAGGATCATCATTCATCCTGTAGCTGATTCATGGAATTTACTGCCTTTACTTCGCCCTCTTTTTATAATCTATCAATTGATAAACATCGGGTAATTCACTTTCGCTATAAATATCGATTTTAAGCGAGGTTATCTTACTGCCATTGGGCGGAGTATTTGAAAACATTCGTTTTAAATCATCTGCTATATCTAATTCCAAAACACCTTGTTTGTTTCTTTCGTTGAAATTAAACGCAATCGTAAGATGACCTTTCACTGCTTCTCCCCAAAATATTGTTTTTTTCTTCCGAGTTACCTTTGCCAACCAACCGCCATCCCTATAGAAACGCCACTCTAAATCAACATCAAAATCTGCTAACTTGTCTGCCAGTGTTTTATATGCAGAAAAGCTATTTCCTAAAACAATACTTAAATTTTCATCAGACGGCTCTATATTTTTATCCTTTTTAAAATCTATCATCGTATTTTAACCTCGCTTTTACTTATTTTTTGATCGGCATCCAATACTCAAGAATGGCTCCCTCTTTGCCATCTTTAGCATGAACTGAGATATCAGGACCGTTATCATATTCGTATCCGCTTGTTGGCAGCCACTCTGAAATCACACGCTCTCCCAAGTCTTGAGTTTCTTCAATGGTTTTTCCTTCGTATGAAAAAATTGCCCAAGTATATGCGTCGACAAAATATTCTTCTAACGGCTCCTCTATAGGTGCATCGGTTGCAACCGAAATCAAATAGCGCCAACTTTCAGTATGTTCATCCGGCATCATCACTTCAAGTAATCCCGATGCTTCTTTTCCCATTAACCCCTTTAGTTGCTGGATGGTACCATTAGCCTCAGCTATTTCCCACATTTGTTTGATCGGCTCGTCCATCCCTTCAAAATCACCAAAAAGCGGAATAGAAATACCAACGACACGAAAGGCTTCTCTTTTCTCAATCCTGAAATCCAGACTGTCCACTCCTTTTATCACCATTTGAAAGCTAAGAGGTGCATAGGATTTGACCGATACACCATCTAATTTAACAAGTGAAGGCGCTACTCCATGTACGCTTTGAAAGGCACGATTAAATGCAGTGGGTGAGCTATATCCGTACTTTAATGCTACATCTATGATTTTCATATCATCGCTTTTTAAATCAGCTACTGCCAAAGACATTCTTCTGCGTCGGATATATTCTGATAAGGGGCTGCCCGTCATATAAGCAAACATTCGCTGAAAATGATACGAAGAGCAGTCAGCTATTTTAGCAATATCTTCGGCACTTAATGTATCTGTAATATGTTCCTCAATGTAGAGAATCGCTGCATTCATTTTTTCTATCCAGTCCATTTTCATCATCTCCAATAGTATTTATAGACTTTATTATAAGGCCCTGCAAAAGGTTTGTCCTCTCCTCTTACATAATAATTAGAGAGCACGTATACCACACAGTCAGGACAGATATAGTTAGCTCAAAATACCAAGCAGCTGCTTTTCAACATCTATTCTCTGCATAAATACATGATATACCCATTTAGAACTTTCACTGAACGACAAGTAAGAGGCTGAGACAGAAGTGTTTAGCTACAAGCAATAAGCCGGAATTCACGAAAATTGTTTCACAAATTTTTGTTGAATTCCGGCTTATTGTCGTAGGAGCTACTTCTGACTCGCCGTTTATTCGGATTTAGGGTATGGAAAAGAGCGGCAACAGACTATTGTCCCACTCTCCTGTAGTTAAGGCTAAAAAATCTTGATAAAGAGATTCCCTTCATACTAAAAATTCATCACAGGAAAGTGACCTTCGCTTAAGTTATTTAACAAAGGAATACAAGCAATTACTATTTATTTAATAGGATTCCTATACATTGTAATGACAAATTTTTTCGTATACTCGCTGACTTCGTGATTCAATTCAAGCGTAAATCCATGCTTATCAACAATCGTTTTTGAAATGGCCAAACCTAAGCCGCTTCCGTGAAAATTCCGCTCGGTTTGATTCTCGCTGACGAAAGGCTTGAACAGCTGCTCTCGTTGAACCTCCGGTATTGGCGTCCCATTATCTGCAAAAATGATTTCCGTTTGTCCGTCTTTATCTTCAACAGCAACAAGCAAGGTCGTTCCAGCCGGATTATGGCGACAGGCATTAACAATCAGATTCGTAAACACCCGCTTCATTTCCAGCTTATCCACTGAATACATATTTTCCTCATCTGGAATACACAGTATCAGCTCAACGGAATACTCCTCTATAATGTCATAAACCTCTGCCACCGTCTCCTTCAGCAAGTAATTCACGTCAAGCGCCTCTCTCTTCAATCGGAATTCGTCAGAGCTTAGCTTTGTGTACTGAAACAGTAAATCCAGTAAGTCATTGGCTGCTTCAGACTTCTGATGAATGATCAGCGCCAGTTCCTCTTTTTCTTCCTCAGAGGTAGCCACATTTTCATGTAGTGCTTTTGAAAAGCCGTTGATACTTGTTAATGGCGTCTTCAAATCATGGGCGATATTGGCAAATAGAAGTGTTTGAGCTTTCGCAATTTCGTGACTCTTTTCTGTGATTTTCTTATCGATCGAGCGATAGAATAGATACGAGAACAAAGCTACTGCCAGCACTTGGGAAACAGCACCAACCACCAAAGAGTACAGTCGATATTCTTCAGCTAGAAAGTATTGTCCATACTCAAAAGCAACGCTGTCAAGCAACGATACGACAATGGACAACAGCATAAAGAAAAGGACAAATCGTTTTAAAATAGCATTTCTAAGATCCTTCATGGCTCTTCTCCAATCGATACCCTAAACCTCTGATCGTCTTGATTTTTTCAGCACCGATTTTTTCCCTCAGCTTGCTCATCATCACTCGAATACTGTTATCACTAACGATTTCATCCTTCCAGCCATGTTCAAAAATCTGTTCTCGAGTGAAAACTCTGCCTGGGTTCTCCATCAAGAGCTTCAACACACGAAATTCGACAGCTGACAGCTCGATGATTTCTCCACCGTCATTTTGAACCGTACATGCATATGTATCCAGCTTCAGCTCTCCTACCAAAATCTGGGATAAAGCCGTTTCCTTGTTGGAGCCCAATGTATTGAAACGACGCAGGAGCGCCTTAGCTCGCGCAACGACTTCCAAAGGATCAAAGGGCTTAACGATGTAATCATCGGCCCCCAGCTCCAGCCCAAAAATACGATCAGAGGATTCCACACAGGCGGAAATGACCATGATCGGTATATTACTGTTCTTTCTTACTCGCTTGATCAGCTCAAAGCCGCTGATTTCAGGCATCATGATATCAACGATCAATAGATCGATCTGCTTCTCTTCCAGAACTGCCAGCGCCTCTTTCCCGTTGTATGCCTCGTACAAAGTCAATTCGTCCCGTTCCAAATATAGTTTCAGCAGCTTGATAATTTCCTTCTCATCATCGACTGCCAGTATTTGATACCCCATATCATTTTCTCCTATTCCTATCTCTGTCTTATGCGACAACATTTCCTATGATTGTATGAATGATTGCAGAACAAGTGCTTCTTACTTTTGACCTAAAACAATAGCAACTGCTTTTTCCGCTGCGTGGTTCCTTGTCCCACCTACCATTTTACAATAAAACACGAGAGGCTTCTCTTGTTTCTCGAAAAAAGATGCTGCATTCGGATATTCTCATCCAGTAATTATGTAAAGCGCAGGTAAACATCTCTTTGTCCCCTGCGCTTGTATTCTTCTGATCACTTATGTGATATTGACTATTTCAATAGCTTGGAGCTTCGGGGTGTGTTTCTATAGTCTTCGTCTTACAGCTTTCAGTCTCACACCTCTGTCTCCAACATTTTAGCATTGACTTGCTCCATCCTTTGTTCCAGCTCTCGCTCCGCATATTTTCCTAAAAACAGCTCATCTGTGATACGCCCGTCCTCCATGAACAAAACTCGCTCGCTTTGGGCCGCCACCTTTACATCATGGGTCACGATCAGGACCGTTGTTCCCTCACGATTGATCCGGATCAGGATGTTCATGATTTCCTGTGCTGCTTTTGAATTCAGTGCTCCTGTAGGCTCGTCGCCAAATAGAATATCCGGCTCTCCCACCAAGGCACGACAGATTCCCGCCCGCTGCAGCTGACCGCCGGAAACCTGTGTGATTCTTCGATCAGCCAATTCTTCGATTCCTACCTTTTCCATCAAGCGTTCAGCGCGGTTGAACACTTCCTGCGGCTCATTTCGTTTGTCCCGCATCATCGGCAAGACAATATTATCCAAGATTGAAAGATTTTTCAGCAATGTTGGTTGTTGAAAAATAAAACCCATTTGGCTTCTTCGCAAATTTGCGAGAGCCTCTTCCTCCATATCATTTAATCGCTGCTCCTGAAAATCCACTGTTCCATCGTCCACTGTATCCATTCCACTCAAGGCATACATCAATGTGGACTTACCAGAACCGGAAGCCCCCATGATTGAGACAAATTCGCCTTTATAGATCGCTACATCGACACCATTCAATACCTTTACTTTTTCTGTCTCCTCGCCAAATGTTTTGATGATTCCTTTTCCTGCTATTAGTTTTTCCATTATTTTTTACTCCTTCAAATTTTCTGCTATATTGATTGCGCCTGCTCGTTTATTGACAATCTTGGTTGTAAAGATTGTCGTAAGAAGCATTAGGATCGGACAGCCGAGATAAATCAGCAGACTACCGCTTAATTCAAATGCTGTCATCCCCATCATAGACATCATCAAGCCTGCTAAAACTGGCCCCAAGGTGCTTGCCAATAACGTTCCCGCAAGTAGTCCCAAGACTAAAACGATCACACTTCTGGAAAGGTACTGAATAGAGATATCTTTATTGGTATAACCGATTGCTTTCAGTATTGCGATTTCTTTTTTGTCCCTTACAATTAAAAGCTTTATGAACAATGAGGTTATTAGCCCTGTTATAAGCAAGGCTACAGCGATTGAACCAATCGCCAGCATTCCCAGTGACCGAATCGTTGGGCCGAAAATCTGTTCCTTGTACAGCGAAACATTGTATATCTTAGCAAATGGTAATTCTGCCTTATACTCATTCAATTTTTCTTCTGCCTTCTCCGGCTCTGTCAGTTTGATGAAATAGCTTCTCCACATCGTCTCTGTTGTTGTATCGGTAAATGCCGCTTTTGCCGTTTTTCCACCATTGAAAATGTTGGAATAGACACCGCATAAAATCAGTTCCCGTTCCTTGCCGTTTTGAACAATCGTGATCGTATCTCCTAACTTCTTTTGGTATTCTTCCGCATTCAGTTGAGATAGCGCGATTTCATCTTCTTTGATTGGTGCTTTTCCTTCTGTGTACTCCACTGAAAAGCTGTTGTGATCCCCCAGCTCAATCGTTAAAATACTGTCTGCGCCAGCTTGCTTCTTAACTTTGAAGGGTTTGGTTGTAATTTCGTTATATGCTTCAATTTCTTCATCTGAGGCTAGCTTTGTTTCCAACAGCTTTGCATGCATGTCTGACTCTTCATCCATATAGAGACTGGCCATCATATCCATCTGACCATAGCCAAGATATTCTGTGAATGAATCAGAGGACATTGACTGATAAGTAAGCCCCGGAACGATCATGATGAAGGATGCCAGCATAAATACCAGCAGCATAGTGAGATACATTTTCTTGCGACTGATAACATCAACTAAGCCCATGAATGAATTTGTTGGAAGCCAGTTGAAGGCACGCAGACTGATTGGTTTTCGGTTAGATATTTTTTCATCTGAGCCATTCGTACGAATCGCTTTTACAGCAGAAACCTTCTTGAAGCGGTTCAATAACAGATACACGTAAGAAAGAATCAGAATCAATAGAAGAACCACACCGGCAACTCCTATTAGTCGGCTGAAACCTTCCTTGCCGCTTTCTCCCATCGTTAGTTTTATATCATCCAATAAGCGTCGGCTCAGTGGAATAGACAGCAGGTACCCCGCTAGGCCGCCAACTAAAGCAACCAGCGCATATTTCGCCAGATAGATTTTCTTGATGTCTCTAACCTGTAGCCCGATGGCTTTCATCACGCCAATTTCTTTGAAATCCTCTTCAATTTTTGCCAGTAAGGTAAATCGAATACACATGAATGCCATAGCAACTACCAGCACACTGACCATCAAAAGAACAGCAATCATGATCCCATCTGCAATCGCATTGATAACTTTAAACAAGCCTAAAGTTCCGGAAGGACCATTCATCTCAAGATCCGCATTCCTGTACGCCGCCTCAAACTCATTAAGCTTACTTAGATCATTTAAACGAAATTGAATAATATACTCTAAGGTTCCCTCTGAAAATAGGTCTGCATAATCCGCTTCATTTACTAAAAAACGCTTGGATGAGGCAAAGTTAGAATTCATCTGTCCGTCACGCACGGCACCTTTGATACTTAATTTTTTCCCGGCAATAGTCAGCGTACCACCAACCTCGATCAGCCCCTCTTTCACGTAAGCGATCGGTACATAAACTTCTCCTTGATTTACCTGAATAGGACGATTCTCCAAATCAAGCATGAAATCAAATTCCTTATTTTGTACTGCAATACCGTTATCCTGCACGTTATCTGCAAAGGTGTAGTCTCCAACTTGGATTTTTCCGCCTTCAATATTAAGAAATTCACTGATTTGATATTTCTCCACATATTGATTGCCCTCGGCAAATTTCTGCATGCGCTCCTTGTCGATCTCTCCTCCGTGCATTTGCATGTAGTGGGGGCTTTTCGTCTGTTCCAGAAGATTGTCGATCGATCCGGATAAATTGACACTCAGTACCGTTGCCAGCGTGATCAACACTGCCGCAACAGTGATAAAAATCGTCGTTGTTGCTGTAATCAGCTTGCTTTGTAAAACATCGTTTCGAATAATACGAAAATACATATTTCTGCTCCTTTATTTTTTATTCATGAAGTCAACACATTTCTTATTCATATCTATAGCATACTGATCGAACCTTTCAGGCAATCATATAAAGTATTAACTGAACATTAAATAAGTGACAGAACTCATTTTTAGTCCTTAAACTTACACTTTGAGTGCAATAAAAAAGGCAAGATACCAGTATAGGATCACTACTGATTTCTTGCCTTTGTTCTAAAATTTAAATGCTGTTACAAAATGCTTAGACTGCTAATCATCCGTTGTGATATAGTCCACACCCGCATTCCGCATGTCTGTAATTTTACTTTCCGGCACTGTCCACGCTCCGACACTTAAGCCCTGAGCTTTGGCCTTCTTCACTTTATCTGCCGTCACATTTGCCCAAACAATGTTCAAGCCGGAACGATTACCAAGAGCTTTCACTTGTTTTATCGTGGTGTCCGTGATATCTGCCGTCAGGTACATCGTGCTTGCATTCGGCATTCTGCTCTTAACAGCCTGCAGCGGTTCCAGATAAAAAGAAATGAATTTTACATTTTCTCCAAAGTCGTATTGTTCAACAATCGAAATCAGATTATCGTAGCTTTCTTCCGAAGCGCTCCCTATCTTTATTTCAATGACTGGAACGATCCCCTTGGCTTTACAAATGCTTAAGAACTCCTCCAACGTTGGTACAACCAGTTTTGCAGAGGAATAACTATTCACATTATTACCTGCATCTATACGATAATTCCGAATTTGATCAAAGGTCATTTGCGCAACATAGCCGGAGCCATTCGTCATACGGTCGATTGTTGCATCATGCATGACTACCCATCGACCGTCAGCAGTCAGCTGAATATCTGTTTCTGCAGCAAAATAATTGGACTGTTCAAATGACGGAATAGAGTTTTCCGGTGCTTTTTTGTGATTCCCTCTGTGATTGATATACTGTGCCAAGCTAGTTTCCGGTAAATTGCTTGATATCGATCCCAAGAACATCAGCCCTTCCTTTTCAACATCTACATACGCATGAGTAATCAAATTTGTTCCATTCCAATGAGATTTTCGCAAATCTATATCCGCATACCAGATTTTATTCGCTGTATCATACGAAGCATTATACCACTTGATATCATCTTGTCCCATGACATTGGTCCACGTTGGGAATCTAACTTTCTTGATCCTTGAACTTGAGGGCAATTCTACAGATATTCTGTAGAGGGAGCTAGAGCCTGATTTTGGTTCCACCTTCAAATTTTTCGGATGAAGTTTGAACTTCGGCACCTGCAAATTATCACTGACTGAATAGGCGGAGGTCAGTCCGTTCTTCCCATAGATATACGCATGGATCACGTAGCGACCTGTTTCATAATTATGGTTCTTAGTATCCACTGTCAATGTAAATGTCCCATTCGCTTGCCTTACTGCTGTATACCACTTTATATCATCTTGCCCTTTGTAGTTCGTCCATATTGGGACTCTGACTTTCTCGATTGCCCCAGGTTCATTCACTGTCAACGTCAATTTGAATTGACCATTTTCTGCCTGAGACATATCAATGACTTTTTCAGTCAGTGCAGGTTTTGAGATGTTAAACGTTGTGTTTGTCACAAATCGCATACCTGTTGCTGTTGTAGCCCATACGTGCGTTTGTGTCAAACCGCCGTCCCTGTGGTTTTTCACCTCTATATCTGCATACCAGGTGTTTGTTTTACTGTCGTATTTCCCCTGATACCATTTCATGTCATCCTGTCCTCTTGTATTTGTCCAAGTAGGAAACAGCACTGATTTAGCCGCTGTATTCAGCTTGACCGATGCTCGGTAGACTGTTTTTGTCGTATTTCTTGCAGCTATGGTCAAATCTCCTTTGATAGGCTCTTCTTTTACTTGTATATTATCAGCCACAGAAATTGCCGATGTCTGACCGGTATTGGAATATAGGTACGCATGGACAAAATATTTACCTAAGTCATACTTATGATTTTTATAATCAAAATCTACAGTATACGAACCATTCGACTGTTTTACTGCCGAATACCACTTAATGTCATCTTGCCCATTTTTTTCCGACCAAATCGGCACGTGAACTCGGTCGACACGCCCCGGCTGATTCACTTGAAGCACTACCTTGAATCGTCCGGAAGTATTTGTCGGTTCGATCTTCGCTGAAGTAAATGCCAGCTTCGGAACCATAAACGTATCCCCTCGGTTAAATTTCAAGCCTTTAGATGTATTTATATACGTATGAGCAACCATAGCTCCTGCATCTTTATGCTTATCCATGGGAATATCTACATACCAAAGCTTCGTTTTACTATCATATTTCCCCGTATACCAACGGAGATCATCCTGCCCCTTAGCCCCGGACCAAGCAGGGAAAGTGACTCCTTGCACATTGGGATTCTTTAGCTCTACTGACAAGCGATAGTATTTATAATCCTGCATCGGCACAGCCTTGAAAACAGCATCCGTATTTACAGGCTGATTCACTGTTATCGGGCTGATTCCAGTTACTTTTGTCTTGTTATCAGTGGTCATTGTATAGACATGGATGGAATACTTTCCTGTGTTGAACTGATGTTTTTTATAATCAAACTCAACAACATAACGTCCATTTGTCTGCCTGACAGCAGAGTACCATACGATATCCTTTTGCTTTGGATCAGACCAAATCGGTACACGAATAGACTTGATCTGTTGTGAATTCTGCGGAATAAAAATCAGTTTGAATTTCCCATTAGGGAGTTCAGTTTTATCAATCTCCACCGTTGACTCACCAGCTCTGCTTAATCCATTCTCCTGACTGCTTCTTTCCCCAAAACCTGTTACTTGCGCTGTCGACTCCTGCTGCAAGACAGAGCTTGAGGTACTCGTTTCAGCTGTTTCTTGTTCTTCTTCATCTGACCCACGAGTTTCTTCATAGGAACTTTCAACAGTGTCAGATACTGTCGGTCCCTCATTTTCAGCTCGTGCACTTATTGGACACAATGCCAATACTATTCCTAACAACAAAACCTTTTTCATGTACTTACCCCTTTTTATTTATTCCACTCCTGTTATTGCTTGTTGATACTCGATAAATCGCTTTGGAAGCTGCTGAATCACTTCATCTGCTTCAGCTTTTTGACTATCTGATAGATTCAGTGTATAGATTTCCTGAATCGTTGCCAGAATTTTTTCTTCGTCTAAAACGTCACCTGTTGATTTGTATGAAGCAGCATTTTCCTTTAGAATTTCAAGTTTTATGCGAAATGAGTCGTTTTCCAACTCTGTCATTTCCGATACTACCGTAGTTTCGATCGTTGAACTTTCTTTTGATGCCTGATTCTTATCAGAATTTCCCTGACAACCCACCAGAAAAACAGCTGCAAGCACCAGAACAAAATACATCCTTCTATTTCTCATTTATTCCTCCTTTTGATCATACCTTCAGCACCTTTTTTCGAAGCCTGTCTAAACTATTTTATTCTTCTATATTAAAAGTCTACCGTTATGCAACTGGATAAGCAACCTCTTTTAGTTCTTCCATGATCTTTTCTGCCCGTTCGTTAAAACCATGTTCAAACAAAAATCCACGATCGATTACTTTTTGAGCAAAAACATGCTGGATCAATGTCTGCAGCTTCTGGTTGATCTCTATCTCATAATAATCCTCAATCCACGCACTGTGCTCCATGACCGTTGTGTGAAAATAGCCTGTCAAAAATTCTTCTCCATCGTCGGCCCCCTCGGGAATAACCGTTGCTCCCTTCTTCCACTCCTCCCCAGCCTCTTGCCAGAAACAGAAGGTCACATGCTCATACTCAATAGCTGGATCAGTTAGACGCTCAAGCAGATTCTTAGGCGTTTGATCATAAATACCCGCATAAATTTTGTACTCTTCTTGTGCATAAGGAGAAAGAGCCGATTCATGATCAAAGCCCTTGACAATACAATCCTCTGGACCAAATACAGCTACTAGCTCATCTCCTGAACCGTTATCGATTTTCCCAAAGGACAGCTCATCCGTCCACTTAGGAATCCACTCATAGATACGATAGGCATATTCCTCCTCTAATAAAATATCAACTGCTGCCCAAGAAAGAAAAGCCTTTTTCAATTCTTGTGCTGTTTTGAAGGTCTTCATCTTATCCACCATTTTTCTTTCACTCCTTCTTCAACAACTGCTCATTCAAATAACCATATAGCTTCGGGTGATTCCTGAATGCTCAAAACCATTTTTTTCATAGACATGCTGCGCTCGCTTATTTGTATCAGCTGTATCGGTATGCAGCTCTATGATTCCCTCCTGTGAAAGAAATGCAAAAATCAGTTGGAGTGCCTGTGTGCCGAACCCTTTGTTTTGATGGTCATCCAGCATGAATATCCACCTTAAATAAGCAATGGGGTTCTCCGGTAAAAAGGCAATATTAGCCTGTCCTACCGCCTGTCCCTCCTCATAAAAGGTCAGCATCAGTGTATGGTTTTCTGTTTTTTTCGCTTGCTTGATGGCTAATGAACACTCCTCGTGCTCTACCAATGATTTCAAGTTTTTCACATAATAAACGTTTGTATGCTCAACACTGAATCCATTTTCCAAAAGAAGATCCGCCACTTCTGTCATTGATTCGTGCAGTTTTCCATGATTACCTGTACAGGTCATTCCCAGTGCATGAAAGAAAGCATAGGACATCTTCACCCCTTTTTCCTGAAAGGATACCATTGCCGTTTCCAGCAGCTCTTTACCAACCGCTTTCTGATTCTTCAAAAAATGAAACTGCCGAATAATACCTGTCGATCGCTCAACGTTTTTTTCTCCATCTTCATCATAACCATAACTCGAAAGCCCCCATTGAATAAACCCATTGATTGTTCCATCAGCCGCTAAGCTGCAGTAGGTTTCCAACTCCTTGTATTTCTTATCTCCATCGTAATCTGTATCTTCAAAAAAGCTTCTGTCCCAGCTTATTTTAGATACTTGATGATCATAGGGTGTTGTTCCCACCAGATAATTGTTGTAATACTCATAAAGCTCCAAGCCATCCGCTTGCTGGACTAACCTTAGCATATACACATCCTCCTATTCTTCATTATTCGCTGTATTTGTCTCCTTTAAACGTTCGAATCACTTCAATCTGACCAATAATATTCTCATTGAATGCTGCCAGATCTTCACTTGGAATCCAATATTCCAAATGATAACGCGAACCAGCCTGTTCCACTTTATAATTACAGATAAACGCATCATCAACTTCAAATCTCGTAACATATCCTACATAACCGGAGATACTGTCCTTTGTATTCCAACGCTCTGCAATCTCTGCAGCATACTTCTCCATCAGTACTGGATAAAAAATTGGCTGCTCGGGAAGTCTTGGCGGAAATGCCCTGAAATCACTTCTTTCAATCAACTCAAGTTCTTTTTTACCAACAGGTCTGAATAATCTCATTTTCGTTCCACTCCTTTTTCTATGTCTCTTCTCTATTATAAAAGAAAAGGCCGCTGACAACATCCCTTTCTTATGACGTGATTATCGGTTTTATGATAAAAAAAGAAAAAGGACCCCTTCTAGCTAAAGAAGAAATCCTTTTCCATAAAATACTCTTTACTATTCAATTCGGTGCTTTGATAGACAAATGGGGAATCTGCTTGTTCCACTAGATTTCTCTTTGCTTCATAGAGCTGAGCATAGTTGTCTATCAGCTCTTCAAAGGATGCTGCGTGTTCCTTATCTGGGGAAATAATTTGATAATCGATTGGATAGACAAAATCACGATACGCAGCTTTCAACGCCCCAAAAGAGACAGCCTCATCCATTTGAACGACGGCAATTTCCTTATTCAGAGAATCTGCCTTCATCTGCAGCCAGAGAGGGTTTTTCACCGCTGGCCCAATCACAACCAGACGTTCTACCCGCTCCATTGGAAAGCAACGGGAAACATACTTCATTTCAAGACACAATCCTGCTAATAGTCCTAGTAAAATATCTTCTCTTCTAGTTGTCAGATTCAATCCGTAAATCATTCCTGAGGATTGACTGTTTTTAAACGGTGCGCCCGAGCCATTAAAATGCGGAACGATGACCAACTGCTTATTCAAATCCACGATATGTTTTTGATAGCTCTTGTACAGCTGCAGACATTCTTCTTCAAAGGCTTTCTTTCCTATATCAAAAAACTCCTGATACCAAGCAAAAGCATTCCCCCCTGTCGGCATGGAAGAAAATAGTGTGTAACAGCTGGGATCGGTAAAAATGCCATTCGACAAAGAATCATGGAAACGTTCATCATTGATAAACAACGTATCATCGATCAGCAGCAACCCCTCCGTTGTCCCAGTAGAATTCAGCAATTCCTTTGAATGCAGATTGATGCCTAACGCACCGACCATATGATCGTGGCCGGCAATTCGAACAGAAATCGTTTCATTCATCAGCTCGGAAATACTTCCCTCACTTGTATAACCTACGATTTCACCGGACCTTCCTACCTCAGGAAACTTGATGAGCCCAGACAAGCCGAACAGTTCCAGAATCTCTTCTGACCATTCCCTTTTCAGAAGATCATAACACATTGTCCTACTCGCCATTGAAAATTCTGTTTTCAATGACCCCGTCAATAAATAGCTCAACAAATCAGGGAGACTCAACCAAGTATAGGCCTGATCCTTCGACAAGTCCGTTTTCTCCAACAACCATTTGATTTTGCTCAAGCTGTAATTAGGATGTGCCGGTAAACCTGTAATGTCATAGATTTTCTTTTTCTGCTCTGTGGTCAATGCATCGATATATCCTGCACCACGCTTGTCATACCATGCAATCAACGGACTGACGATTTCGCCAGCTTCATTGATCAGCACACCTGCTTCACCAACACTGGAAATGTTGATTGAATCAACATTTCCAGTATGAGCAACAACAAACTTCGTTAGCACGGCAAGCAATTGAGTCCAAATCGAAGCAAAATCAAACAGCTCGCCAAAATCATCCTTCTTTTTGGCTGTTTGGAAGCTTTCTCTTGATACTAATTCCCCTGTCGCGATTTCAAATAGTGAAACCTTTGCATTGGTTGTCCCGATATCGACAGTGATGGAAAATCTTTTATTCATGAACCGACGCCCCTTCTGTCGTAGAAGGTTCAGCAATCAGGTGTGTTTGCTTGTAGGTTGCTTTATAGATCCAGAAAATGAGAATGCCGATTACCGGAATCAAGCCCAAGGCAATCAAGTTCCCATCAAATATCTGTACCAACCAGTATCTCAGTGGATTTCCTCCATCAAGAAAGCTGGAAACCATCCCACTTGAGCCTTCCGGAAAACTAAAATTGACATCCTTTGCCATACCTGTGATCGATGGAGCAATAGCAGAAGCAATATACAAATCACCAATCATGATTGGAATCGCAATCAGTACTGCACGGAAAACATTTCCTTTCGTTGAAAGAACCACCATAGATGCCATAACAGCAAGATTCGCTAAATCCCCCAACGGCAGAACCGTATTGCCTGGCAAAACAAAGGCCAGCAGAACCGCGATTGGCGTCAGCAATAACGCTGTGGAGATGATTGCCGGGTTCCCTACCGCAACAGCTACATCTAAACCGATGTATAGGTCATCTCTATCTGGGTAACGTTGATTCAGGAATTTTTTGATTGCTTCTGATAATGGCAGCAGCCCTTCCATCAGAATACGCACCATACGCGGTAAAATAAACATAACTGCACCAATACTGATTCCCATCGTTAGGATATCTTTTAAATCATAACCTGCAGCAATTCCCAACAATAGACCAAGAATCGTTCCTACCATCATCGGTTCACCAAAGATACCGAACCTTTTCTGGATACTTTCCGGATTGATATCGATTTTTCTAATTCCCGGAATCATATCAATGATTTTATTTCCTAATAAACCGATTGGGAAAAAGGTAATAGAAGAAACAGTTGGCAGAGATATCCCTTCCAAGCCAAAATACTCTTCCCCCATAGGCGCTGCCCAGTCTGCTACTTTAAATACGATAATAGCAATAACTGCAGAAGCGAGAATTCCCAACCAGAAACTACCTGTGCTATAATAGACTAAGGTTCCTGCAAGCGCAAAATGCCAGTAATTCCACATGTCGACATCGACCGTTCTGGTCTGATTGATCGCCAACATGATAATGTTGATAAGCATTGTCATGGGAATAACAAATGGTGCAATTGGTGAACCCCAAGTGATTGCTGATAGAGGCGGCCAACCTAGATCAACCACTGGAAGATTGATACCAGTCTGTTCAACCATTGCCTGTGCTGCAGGACCAACATTATTTGTCAAAATATCAAAAATTGCATAAATACCAACGAACCCGATCCCTACCGTTAACGATGATCGCAAGGCTTTTGCCGGTTTTATCTTGAAGAATAACGCTAAAATAAACAACACCAGCGGCAGCATAACTGTCGGGCCAAACCCTAGAATATACTGAACAACATCATATAATGTTTCTGAAATATTCCCCATCTTATTCTCCTTCTGTCAGCTGTTCATAAATAGCATCCAACACTTTTTCTTCTCTCACACCTGTAATCAGTGCTAACCCATTGATGACCGGTGTATTCAGCTCATAAGGGATTTTTGTTGTTGATACAATCAGATCTGCATCATCGGCAGTTGACTGAACAGACGCAACATTAGTTTGAGAGTAATTCACATTTGTTACCCCTTTTTCTTTTAAAAATTCCATTACTTTTTCTGTTACTGCTGTTGACGTTGCAATCCCTGTTGCACATACAAATAATAGATTTTTAGCCATTTTTACTTCCTCCTGATTTTTATAAATCGATTTCTTCCTTTGCAATGCGATAGATTTCTTCTTTTGTCCCATTTTTGAGACGTTCCAATAATTCTGCTTTTGGTAAAACAGTCATCAGCTTTTGTAGGATGTTCAATTGTTTATTTGACTGTCCTAACGCCAATAGAAACACGATAGATACTTGGATCGTTCCTTCATCCATACCGCCCATGATCTCCATATCGATGGGATTTTTTAATGTCGCAATCGTCACTCGATTGTTGTTGACATACTTCGCATCCGTGTGAGGGATCGCTACACCAATGGGCTCTGTCGGCAATCCTGTGGGAAAGCTTTTTTCACGCAGAATGACCTGTTCAGGGAATTCTACCGCCACATCACCGGCTTGAATCAAGGGAGACGCAATCTGCTGAATCAACTCTTCAAAGCTAGTAACCTCTAAGTCAACAAAAATATTCTGTTTCGCTGTCAATCCGTCACTCACTATTTCGCCACCACACAATTCATATTTAATATCTTTTGATAAACTGTTTCAAAAACAGAATCCTCTGCGTGTTGCAGTACCTTGATCAAGTTCGCTTCGTTTTGGTTGGCTGCATACGCTTTTCCAACACTGGCGATATAGCTCTGCCGAAGGTCACTGGCGATATTGATCTTCGCCACATTGAATGCTACCATTCTCTGGATATGCTCATCTGGAATCCCGGAGCCTCCATGAATAACTAATGGAACCGGTGATACTTCATTGATTGCTTTCAATAACTCAAAATCAATACAAGGCTCTTCCTCCAAGCCATGAACATTTCCTACAGAAATAGCCAGCATATTACAGCCTGTACGTTCAACAAATTCCTTTACCTGCTCAGGATTAGTTTTTGAATCAACCTCGCTGACATGATCATCTTCTTTACCGAGGATCGCACCCAGCTCAGCTTCTACAGGAATGCCATACGCTTTGGCAAAATCCACGGCTTTTTTTGTGAACGCAATATTTTCCTCGAAATCATATGCAGCGCCATCAATCATGACTGATGTGAAGCCTGCGCGAATCGACTTCTTCACATCCTCAAATTTTTTCCCATGATCCAGATGCAATGCTACCGGTGTATCCATGTTTTCCGCATACCGAGAAACCATATCTACGATATACTCATAGCCTGCCAGAGATATATTTGTTGGTGCGACTTGAATAAACGTCGGAATCCCGCTTTTTTCCACTGCCTGTAAAATCCCAACAGTTGTTTCAAGGTTTGTTGTGTTGAACGCTCCGGCAATTACTTTTCTTTCTTTGATGATTTCCAATAAGGTATATCCATTTACTAACGGCATTACAGTTCCTCCCTTTGAAGTATCGTTCCAAGGTAGTATCTGTTTGCTTTGAGCCATACATTTCCAAATTCGACGGGTATGCCGCTCTCAAGATAAACCAGCTGTTCCAGATGCAGAACAGGAGAGTCTTCCGGTACTTCAAGCACTTTTGCTCGCTTCTCACCGACCACTCTAGCCGCATAGCGACTTTCTGAATACGCAATTTTTTTACCGCTGGTCTGTTCGATCACTCGGAAAAGACTTTCTTTATCAAAGTCAAAATTTTCCAAATTCGGACAGAGCTTGCTGTTCAGTCTATTCTCGATCAGCATGACCTTTTCACCTTCAACATACCGCAGCCGTTTCAAATACAAGTACTCATCACCAATTTCCAGACCCAACTTAGAAGCAATTTCTTTTGTTGCTTTTCGAAATTCAGAAGTGATGACCTTCGTTTCATAAGCTAATTGCTGACTCTCCAGTGACTCAGCAAATGAAAGCAGCCCTTTCCCTAACGGATAAGAGATATTTCCTTCGACCACATATGTTCCTTTTCCCTGAATCTGCTGCAGGAGTCCTTCATCCACCATCATACTGACTGCTTTTTTGACGGTCCCCCTACTTACGTTAAGCTCAGACATGATCTGATTTTCAGAAGGGATCTTTTCCCCCTTTCCCCACTCCTCTGAATAAATGTTATTTCGTAAATAGTCTGCAACCTGAAGATAAATCGGCTTAGAAGCATCTCGGTTGATAATCATTCAATCACCTCCAAATATCATATACACAACCATAGACGTCTATGTACAACCGTGTACAAGTTGATTGTAAATGCTTTCTCGTGAAATGTAAACCCTTTTTTGAAATATTGTTGATTTATAGACAGAAAAAAAGCAGTCTCGACCAATGATCAAGACTACTACAGCTTTCGATGGTACAAATCAATTTGATTACGAACTCCGCTCTGTATGCACAAAACCTACACTCCTGACCAAGTAATACTTCATAGCTATCAGTACAGTTCTTGCCACTAATAAACCAAGAAACCAATTGCTCCCGCAACTGCTAACAGAAGAATAGGACTGATTTTTGTTTTTCTAAGGAAAATCAGATAGATCACAAAAAATAAGATCGGCAGCCATTCAATCGTTCGAATCTCATACCAATTCAAGGTTCCTGCAAATGCCAAGGTCAACATAGATAGGGATGCCCCGGCAATCAAGCCAACTGCACAGGCTTGTAAACCGGAGAATGCGGTTTGAATCAATTGATTTTCCTGATTACTTCGGAAAAATCGTTCCAACAGCAATGCTATCAGACAACCTGAAATCACACAAGCGAAGGTTGCTATAATTGCTCCCACAATACCTGAGACTCTCAACCCTACAAAAGTAGCACTATTTACAGCTAATGGGCCGGGAGTCATTTGTGAAATCGTCACAATATCCGTAAACTCTTGTAAGCTCAGCCAATGTCGCCCATCCACAATCTCAGTCTGAATCAAGGGCAAGGTCGCATAGCCGCCGCCGATACTGAGAAAGCCAATTTGAAGAAAGCTCAAAAACAATTGCCATAATTGTCCCATCTAGTCACGCCCCTTCCATTTTTCACTAACCAGAACAGCTACTAGAGAAATAGCAAGGAGCCATAGTGGATGGATATTGAGAAATGCATTCCCAATAAACGCCAGAATCGGCAGAACCAACAGGACTTTCCTTCTTTTGTTCTGCAGCGCTTGAGTCATATCGATCACCAAGTCGACGATGATTGCTGCTACCGCAGCCTCCATTCCCTTTAACACGCTGCGAACGACAGGATTTTCCTGAAAAGAAGTATAAGCTAAAGAAACAAAATAGAGAATGATCAATGCAGGCAGCGTAGAGGCAAGTCCACTCACAAGAGCACCTTTCCAGCCATGAATCCTGCGCCCAACCAAAACAGATAAATTCACAGCAATCGCTCCAGGCGAGGTCTGAGCAATCGTTGAAAGCTCCAGCAGTTCTTCCTTTGACAAATCCCCATGATCGACAAAATACTTTTCCATCATGGGAATCGTGACATAACCGCCGCCAAACGTAAATGCACTGATCATGAAATTATAACTGAATAATCGTAAATAGGATGACTTCATAACCAACCTCCTCTATCTAGTATATAAGAGGGGAATCAATTAGTGAAATATGTTAAAATGGTAAAATCAATAAGTAAATACTTATAAGGAGAAAAACATGAATATTCGCCAGCTACGGATTTTCAAAGAAGTTGCTCAAACGGAAAATATGACCACAGCCTCAAAAAAACTCTATCTCTCGCAGTCTGCTGTCAGCCAAACAATTCATGAGCTAGAGGAAGAATTGAGCAGTCAGTTGTTCGATCGACAAGGACGAGCAATCAAACTGAACACAGTTGGACAAATTTTTCTGCGACGCGCCCTCTCTTTTTTAGAAGAGTATGAGGAGCTGGAAGCTTTTGCTGACGGCATCAAAAACTTGCCCTTAAAAATCGGATCGACCATCACGATTGCTAATCAACGGCTGCCTGAAATAATCACAGCCTATCAGCCGGAAAATGGACAGGCAGAAATCATTATTGATACTGCAGAAAAAATTCTACTTGCCTTGACCAATCACGAAATCGATTTGGCTCTGGTAGAAGGAGCTGTGAACCATCAAGCTTTTGATGCCATCGCCTTTGATTCCTATGAAATGAGCATCATTGTTTCCAAAAATCATCCTTACAGAAAAAGAAAATCACTCAGCATCAAGGAATTTTTGGAACAGCCTTTACTGCTGCGGGATAAGAGTAGTGCCATTCGCCAGACGCTTGACAGTTGGCTGCTGCTTCATCAGGAACAGGCACAACCCTTTTTGACCAGTATCAATTCACAGGCGATTCTTGAGTCTGTTCGGTCAAATCTGGGAATCACGGTACTACCCAAATTACTCTTAGAGAAATGCAGCAGAAAAGAAGATTTTCATACCTTAACCTTCAAAGAAGGGACTTTAAAAAATAATATGCAGCTGGTAACGAATAAAGGACAGCAGCGAACACCGCGTATCCAGAATTTTTACACGGCTGTAACTACTAAAAATGACTAGAAAAACCACTCACTTCAACGAAATAAAGTGAGTGGTTTTCCTAGTTGAATAAGTTGTTTTTTCTTTAGCTGATTTTATTCTGTGCTTTTAAATCTTTAATAAACTGATCTATGACACTAGTTTCCCTCATCGATTGATCCCCCAGCCAGTAATTCTGAAGCTGCCGCTGAAATTGTGGTCAACGCTTCGGTGATCACTGTATCATTCATTCGAACAAGCAGTCGGGCTGCTTCTCCAGTTGCCGGGTTCATGCCACAGCCAATTGCCAAGCTTTTTCCTAAGTCTATTACTCCATGGATTGCAAACTGCGTATTATCGACAATAACAGATGTAGTGGCGATTACGCTGTAGCTCTTCGCCTCCGAGCTATCCATCAGCATCGGATACTCTGCTAATCGAAACTCTGCCATCAGCCTTGCCAGCTCTAAGGTCAGCTTCATATTCATCTTCCCATTCCAGTAGACATAATAGCTGGGATTACCGTGATCGTCAACAGTCACCTCTACGGTATGCTCCGTATTCCCTTTACTCAATGCCTCAGCCAATATCGTTGCGTCCACCCTTTTCTGCCGCTTTTTCCAGGCGTCATTGACAGGCTTTGCCCAAGCCATATCCAGCTTCATTATGTCAAAGGTACCTGATGCGGGATTCCAAGCTTCACTATTATTCAATAATGCTATACCGCGATCTAAATTGTCCAGATTGGCCTCTGCTTCTGAAAAAATGACAGAAGAGATGCTATTGAACAGATAAAGATTTTCAAGCTTTTCCTCTAGCTTTCTAATGGCTTCCTGTGTGCACATATAGGCTTGTTCCAACGGTTGACTTGATTCATCCAGGCTGTCCAGTACTTCTGTATATGAGCGCAAAAGATTTTGTCCTTGTTGAATCTGATCCCGCAGACGATCTTCCTCGATATCTCCTTCACCAACAACCTCCTGATACCTTATCAGAAAATTCTCATGGGCTTCGATCAACGACTCAGCAGCCAGTATCAGGGCATTGGAGATTGGCGGATAAACGGTCATAAAGTAATTTTTTGCAGAGTCATAGGCTTTTCCTGATAACGGCGCACTTAAAAAGCTGTCGATACTGTTTCTCAACATATTGGCATGCTTTATGTATTCATTTGCAAGCTTTATTGCTTCATTCGTTTGCTCTTGGATTTCCTCCACAAAAAAACTAAGCCCCATGTTCGTTCTCCTTATGCCTATTTCTTACTTGAAAAAATTGTTAATGGGTTGCAAAATCACATCCTCCCCAACTTCCAATTTGTTCGCTGTGCAATAACTAATAATCATACTTAACCCTATATTGTCCGACCAACTCTTTGAATGACTTTTTTAGCCGAGCTTCTTTCCATACCAGAACCACTCATTTGTTATTGACTTCTCTATTATAGTTTAAATTATCGAACTATAGGTAACAAGCGTTATTCAAATATTTTAAATTGTTTTTGATAGAAAATTACTAAAAATAGTTAAAAGTATAGCTGTACTTTATAAAATACTTTAAAATACAGCTATTTACAAAAAAATCGCAGGTCATTATCCTTCAATCTATCCTATCTTTCTAAATAATTCTCAATTTTGTACGTAACGAAATACCCGTGAGAAAGCTTCATCAGCACAATTTGATCACAATAAGGACAGACGATAGGTACTTTCGCTTTCACATGTCTATCAATATCTCTCACCTCATCATATGTAAAACGTTGCCTGCATAATGGGCATATCATATGGTTCATTTTTTCAGCTCCTGATTTATCTAAAACTTTTGATTTTCCTTATTTAGCTATCGCTCAAATCTAAGATGACGTTTTTTTATTGTTCCTCTTCTTTTTTCATCAATTCTTTGATCTCAGCTTCCCATCCCGGTTTTCTAATTTTTTCTATCCCCAGCGGGATAAGGAACATGACACCCGTGATACCTGTGACTGCAATCAAATTGAGCAATGAACCAGCTTTTAAGGTCAGACCAACAGATACTATGATTGCCGTAAATAGAATACCAGCAGTCAGTCCAGCAGCAAAATTCTCCTTACTTCCCTTTTTCCCAATCCTGAAAGGACGTTCAAGTTCCGGTTCAGCTTGCCGTAATTTGAGAAAAGCAATCCCCATGATTATATAAACTAAGCAATACAGCACTGTTGTTGCATTGACTAACATCAAGAAAGCTTGATTGACGCCCGGAATCAACAAATAGAAAAAAGCAAAAATAGAAATAATAGTTGACTGAGTCAGAATCACAGCTTTAGATACATCAAATTTATTGGTTTTCCAGAAATGGAATTTAGGTGGATAGTAACCTTTTCGTGCACTTGCTACAACTGTTTTTGCCGGACCGGAAGCCCATGCTGACAATTGAACTGCTACACCAATAAATACTAAAAGACTGAACAAATTGACAACAAAATGAGGTAAACCCAACACCTGACAATAAATAGTAATAGACTGAGCAATATTATTCAGCTCCATTTTACCATTTGGGATCACATTCGCTACTACAAAAGCATTCAATATGTTCACGATAAACAAAAAGATCAATGCAATAAAAATACCTTTCAAATAGGTTTTGACTGGATTTTTCAAGCGCGTGATATAAACAGAAGACATTTCAATACCAGTAAAAATGAACATGACTGGTGTGAAATACTGTAAAGACTTCGCTGTTGTGATATCTGGAACCAACTTCTCCCAAGTAAAATGACCTAAAGTACCATTTGGGATCAAACCGGTTTTCACCCATGCGGCAGTCCCCAGCAGCAACATCATTGCCAACGGAATATACAGACCTAGCCAGACACCGATTTTTCCACCCAGCTTTGCCATGTCAAATTTCAAATTCAAAAAGGTGATCAGCCAATAAACAACAAGTATTACAACCAGAGTGAATTTACTACTTAAACCTAAAGGAACATTATCAATAATATTTCCAAACAAAGGGGCTAAAGCAGAAGCCACCATGACCATTCCCGGAAACATTTGTACCCATAACAGCCAAGAAACGACAAACCCCCATTTTTTTCCTAGAGAATTGGATACCCAAAGTTCAGGACCGCCTGCTCCGGGAAACATTCCTGCAAACTCTCCGGAAATCAGTGATACTGGGAACGCATAGAACAAAACTGCAACCAGCATATAAAAAAGCATAGTCCAGCCTGCCGCTGCGACATCCGGTATATTCCGAACACTTGCTACAAGTGCACAGGTCATCCCAATAAATGTCACAGTTGAAATCTGATTGGACGATTTAGTATTCGCCATGACTCATTCCTTCTTTCTTAAAAATTAAGAGGGGCGCGGTAAAGCTGTACGCAGTGTAGTAGATATCTGCTCTGTCATAAATGTCCTCTAGCTCTTAATACCACAACCACCTCTATCAGTGATTCACTTCAACGGATCGACTCACTCAATGATTTCATTTAGTTTTGCTTCCATTGCCTTGCTAATTGCTGTTGTATAGAAATCAAAAATTTTATCATCCGTTAGGTAAGGTGTCATAATAGCAGCTCTCAACAGAGTCACTTGTTTTTCCTTTTGCCATTGATCCAGTTCCAAGCCCATACGCTCAACGAATTTTATTGGTGAATCACCATAATCTGCTTGGGTAAAGGTTGTATGAGATGTAATGAAACGCTCTGTGTATACATCCCCTTCCATATAAGAAGAGTAATCAAACATCTTTTCATTCAACTCATTGATTGCTTTCAAATCCTTGCAGCCTTGTTCTTTAAACACCCAATCAACCATGTTGAAATCCGGATGATTCAGCGGATGAACTTCAATGATTTTCCCCTTTACTGTAAAGGTAAGTCTGCCAAGGTAATCTCTAAAACGTTGAGCTGCTTCGATCGATGCGCCAATCAATTGACCGTATCCAGTAACATTCAACGGCAATACGCGATGAGCGGTCCATACTGCTGCTGCGGTTGCACCTGCTTTAGAGCCTTCTAGAATATAGGCACCCAGCATGTCCGGTGCTTTAACTGATTTTTCAAAAACATAAGGAGCAAAATAAGAAATAACGTTGCGCATTGCTTTATGTTTGATTGCAATACCACCGGCAGCGTAAGGTACATAGCCCATTTTATGTGGGTCAACAGTGATTGATTCAGCCTCTGAGATTGCTTTGAAGCCTTCGTAAACATCCTTATCGATCGTTACCGGGTAATTGAACACTTCATGTTCAGAAAAGAATGCCTCTAGCTTTTCGTATGGGATAAATTCGCCTGCTTCGTTCAAAAAAATCGAACGTGCATAGCCCCCATATGCAGCATCCACATGCAGATAGAAGTAGATCCCTTCCTTACGCAGACGTTCCCGTAAAGCTGCGACTTCATGAACACTGTCTATCTGTCCTTCTTCTGTCGTTCCGACAACCGCAACGACACCTAGAATTGGAATTTTCTTATCCGCCAGCTCTCTGATTTTAGTTTCCAGAGCTTTAGTATCCATTCGATAGTTTTCCTGAACAGGTACAGCTACCATCTGGTCTAATCCGACGCCGCAAATATCCAGTGCCTTGACCCAGGAATAGTGCTTTGTTTGAGGAACCAGCCATTTTCCAAGTTCCTGAATATGCTTTCCGCTTCTTGATGAAGCAGCTTTAACCTTATCTAACTCTTCATCACTCAGTGTTTCAATCAAAGACAGAATCTCTTCAACAGACATGTTCAACAGCTCCCACTCTGATTTTCCCAACACCTTATCCGGTAAAACCTCTTTGACAGCCAAAGGAATAGATTTAATACACCGCGCATACCACAAGCCTTCCAGATTAGCGATAGAGCCATCAGCAGTAATATGTCCCCAACCATCTTCCAAGCTAAAAAGTTCGGCAAAATCCTGCCCAACCTCAGCCTCCATTTGAGAGGTGGCCATGGAGGATTCCAAGGCTACATTATTAGGATTCCACAGCATCGCATAGTTGTAAGCAAGTAAAGACGGCATCAAGGTTTCAGCATTCATCTGTCCCCAGTAGCGTCCGGCAGAATGCCAAGGAATGGAGCCGGCACGCATACGTTGCCCCACTTCCTCCAGCACCTCCAACATGTGTTCTCTAGTTGCTTTATACCTCGGTGTTTCTTTGTCCTCCACTCGAATTGCCTCCATATCAGAAGGCACATAATTTTCTCGCCAGCCTAGATGCTCACAGACCATTTTATTCAATAATTCTTTATATTCTTCACCATTTTCAGCTTTGTCACCAATAAATAATGCTTTGATATCCATGTCTTTACTCATTGTTGATTCCCTCCAAATATTTTTTTGTCGGCCGACATCTGGCTACGAAAGCTTCTTTCATTGCTTCCGTATCACGGGAATAACTATACAACAGAAAAATGAGAGAACTTTTTTTATAACATTTATAAAATCAGCCAAAAAATATGAAAAAAAAGAAATGTGTAATTTTTCTGAAAATTTCAGAAAAAACACGAATTTTTTTCAGCTACAGCTGAAATGGACTGCAGTAAGAAATCTTTTATTCAAACCTTTCGATTCTTTTCTCGTTAAAAAAAAAACGAACTTTATTTAAAGTGCCTCTATTTTTATCCGTTTTACAACCAAAGAAAAACATGATTGAACGAAATTCACAAACATAAGCTGTGTTGCTTTTTTGTATATTTTCTTTTTAATAACAGACAAACTCATATATTTCTTTCTAATCAAAGCTTTTTCGATGATTTTTTCTATCAGACATGGCATAATACACTTGGCATTGTTCAATAGTAAACAAGATGGAGGGATTAGAATGTTCGAAGAATATATCGAAAAAAATATCCTGCGCCAGCTATTTTTATGTGAGCAATTCTATACAAAGAAGGAATTGGATCTGGCGCTTTTTTCTGAACTTCTTGGTGTCTGTAAAACAACCTTACTCAATGACATCAATTGCCTGAAAAAGGAACTGGCAACAGAAATCATTCATGCTAAGCGAAAAAAAGATAGTTATTCTATATACTTTGTTCCTTCCGTTCCTTTGTATCAGCTTCTTCAAAAGCTGTCTATCCATTCACTTTTTCTGAAAACCTGCCGATTATTTTTAGTCGGGCAAACAGATTACATCCAATTGACGGAGGCTGAATTCATTTCAGTCAGTAAAGCCTACAACCTAAAAAAACAGGTGCTTGATTTTCTAGAACACTCCGGTGTGCATATCGAAAACCATACACCTGTATTTACTGAAATGGAGCATCGTCTATTGCAGTTGACGCTTTCCTTACGATTAGGCTGGTCGGACCCGCTTCCTACTTCTGATGTTTGTCACGCTTATAACCAGTTCATAGACTGTGTACTTGAAAAGAGTGGTCGAACCTATAACGAAGAAAATTTGGAAATCCTGCGCCTAGGCTTTTTGATCAGTATGAGCCGTCAGCAAATTGCTCCAATCTCATTTACACCAAAATTTTCTTCTTATCTAACGGAACGACCAATATGGCAATATATCCAATTGGCTTGGCAACAGACCCAGTTAAAAAACTATATAACTGAAAATGAGTTGTTGTTTTTAGGTGCTGTATTCAATTGCAGTGAATACTCTTTTCAGAGTTTTTATTCTATTGAAAAGGATTTTCAAAGACTCCATCAAGTCTTTATCGAAGAAAATGAAGATGTAAAGCATCTGATCGATCAGCTTGAATACCATTTTCAGCAACCTCTTTTAAATAATAAAGCCTTTGAACGAGCATTGATTCGTCTAGTTCGTTCTGCATGGGATAATTACCAGCTCTTCATTCCTGGAAAACCGCATGTTCTTACCAACTGTCAGACGAAGCTGTTCCATGAGTTACAATCCTTGATTCTTGACTGGGCTGAAGCGTTGCCCTATGACCTAGCGATCAACCCCAGCCTTCTACGATTATTCACGATTGAAATAAGCGGGATATTGAGACTGGATCGCACACATATCCATACTTATATAGTGACCGATTCCGATGTGAAGTACCTATTATACAAGGAGACCTTAGAGGCTGTGACAACCTGTCAAATTCACATCAGTCCTACAATCTATCATGAATTATCACCAGATGTACAAATCCTCGCTGATGCTGAAAACAAAAAAATTTTGTGTGAGTCTGCGCTGCTTACTCCTGATTCATCTGCCAAAGAGAATGTTATCCCAATCTCAATTGAAGACTTAGAAACAACAATTCGACAACTGATTCAAGCATAAAAAAAGGAGCGGACGCTTTTTCGTCTCGCTCCTTTTTACTTTTAACAGGCTGCTATACAGGTATTTCTTCCTTCTTAATCCTTAAAGCCAACTCAAGCTCCTGAATTCCTCGATGCTCAATCCATATGTATCCAACGATTCTCGTAATTCAAGCTTTAAATCACAGACTGCTGTATGTTCCCGTACCAACACATCAACTCCACCAGGTGTAACTAGCGATTTTTCAAAGCGAATGACTAGGATGTTGTCTTCAATGGCAACGATGTCCCAACGACTGCTCAACAGTGCCAGTATTCCTTCGCCACGCCACTTGAAGCTCTGTCCATATTCGATAGCTGTATCTACACCTTTAATGATCTTTCTTTTCCCCTTTGCATTCCGATACTCCACGCGATCTGACAATGTCAGTGGTTCAACAGCCAATAACCCATATGTAATTGAAGGTTTCCTACGTTTTTCGGACAGCCACATGGGAAAATTTGTCGCTTGAATCAGCCAGCGCCCTGATAACTGTTCATACAATTCTTTCATGAAAAGCTCCCCTCTCCCCTATACTATAAGAGAGAGTCCACTGTTTCACAAAGAATAAGCATTTTTTATCATACAAAAAAAGAGCTGCTGCCTGAAATTTTTTTCTGACAACAGTTCCTCAATTTTTTCCTATCGTTTCATTTCAATTCGTTTCACATTCCACAATGCAATTCCCAGAAATACAATGCTGGACACAATCAAGATCAGCACTGGAACCAGAATTTCATGCTGATAATTCATCACGATCCCCAGCTCTTCTTTAATTGCCTGAACAGCTTCTGAATTATCCGAAGCAAAGGCATTTTCAGTCAGCACTCGGCGAATCAATACGACTCCACTCGTTAGAGGAAAGTATTGAATCACATTTTGTGTTGCTTCCGGTAAACTGCCAATCGGCACATAGCAGCCTGTCAAGAAACCAAGTAATGGGCCAATGATTGACGTCATTGTTGAAAATGTATCAATACGACGGAAGAAGCTGGCGACAAAGAACATGAATGAAGAAGAGCAGAACACTGTTAGAATACCTGCAAGAGCCAATAAACCAAAATTCGGTAATGATAAAAATGCACCATCTGAAAGAAAGACAATATATAATTCAGAAACAATGATTACTGCTAATGTAATAATTGTTGAAATCAGAAATGTGCTGAAAAAGTAGCCCAACATGATTTTACTTTTTGAAACCGGTGAAATCATGAAATCAGTATAAACATTTCGCTCTTTATCGCGGATCAATTGACTGACTGATCCAAGAGTTGAGCTTGCTGATGCGATCCCGATCACACCTGCCAGCATCCATGTATCAACCACTAGCTGTGGATTTGACAACATAGATAATTGATTGACTATACTATCTCCCAATAAAAATACATATAAGCCAATCATGATCAAGGCTCCGACAAAAGAGCCGACAACCGCCTGTTTGTTTTTGAAAAATAACAATAATCCTCTATATACTAATGCATTCATTTTATGATCCCCTTTTCTTTTTTTCGACAAGCTGACCTGCAGCTCTCTAGTTTGTTCCCACACCTTTTTACTAGGCTAAGGAATCGGCCAGTACCTCCGGCATTCCTTTATCAACAATTGCTAAAAATACGTCCTCTAATGTAGAACAGTGATATTCTTCTTTCAGCTTTTCCGGTGTATCGTAGGCTAGGATTCGACCAGCAGACAGCATCAGGATGTTGTCTGAATCTCTGGCTTCCTCCATATAATGGGTTGTTAGAACAACCGTCATCTTATATTTCTCCTTCAATTGATGAATCAATCGCCACATATCCGCTCGAGAAGCAATATCCAATCCAGTTGTAGGCTCATCCAAAAATAACAGCTTTGGTGTATTAAGCAATGCTCTGGCAATATCTACTTTTCGTCTTTCTCCACCCGATAGAACACCGTAACGCTTATTCAACAAATGACTGCCTTGAACATCTGCTAATTTTTCTTTCGCCAGCTTCTTTGCTTCTTTCCAGTTGTTCGTATAAAAGTAAGCTCTCATGACTAGATTGTCTTTTACGGAAAGCTCTGCATCTAAAATGCTGTTTTGAAACACAACTGAGATCAATGATTTATGTTCTGTAGAATCGGAATTTAGTTTCTTGCCTTCCAGTAATATTTCACCAGCATCTGCTTTTGCGAGTCCCAGGATCAATGAAATCAATGTCGATTTTCCTGCACCGTTCGGACCAAGGATTGAAAACAACTCGCCGTCCTTAATGCTGAATGTCACAGCGTCCAACACCTGTTGTCCGTCATATTGTTTTGCTAAATTATTTACCTTTACTAGTTCATTCATGATGATATTCTCCTTCTTGTTCTTGTTGATAAATCAACTATAACGGATAGTTTTTATTGAAACAACGGCATTTTCCCAAGTGGTCGAAATACAAAACTAAGATGCAAAAAAACCGAGATAAGTGTCATTTAAGACTTATCTCGGTTTCGTTTTTGAATGAATTGATTGATCTTATCTGCTTCTCTTTTATCTTTGCTGTACATCACGGATCGAATGAAAACATAGATAATCAAAACAATTAGGTAGTTCAAAAGCAACCCGCTTACTCCCAGCTCCCAGTGAAGCAAAATATCTCCAAGAGCAATCTGGAAAAAAATGATCAGCAGATAGAGCACTTGATTGATTATCAGACGTCGATCCGAGTATTTTCCATTATCATCCAATAGAAAATGCAGAGAACCGGAAACCGCTGAAATCAGCAGCATCACTTCAAGAACATCATGCGCTACATCATTTTGGAGAATCAGATTGATGCTGATCAGTGTGGTAAATATCAATGATGTCAGACGAAAAGCTTCTTTCAAATAATTTTTGACTTCCATATCACCGCTCCATTCCCAGACCCTTTTTTAATGCCGGAACATATTTTCTTGAAATCGCTACTCGCTCACCGTTCATTAGAAGCGCCTCAAAGCGACCACTTAATAAGGGCGAGATTGCCTTGATCCCTTCTACATTCAGCAGCATAGATTTTGACACACGAATAAAATCAAACGGCTCCAGCTTTTCCTCAAGCTGATAAAGCTTTTCAGCGCTTTGATACACCAGTTTCTCCGTATAAATAAAGCTCTTCTTATCTACAACTTCTATATAAAAAATATCTGCAAAGGGAACCTTATACATGGCATTATCGGATTCACCAATCAAAAAAAGCTCGTCTTCTTTCAAGATGCCAATAACTTTTTCGATCGTCGGTGAAAGCTTATGCACTCTAAAAGCTGCTTGCTCCTCTGCTTTTGTTTCAATGATCTCAATGGTTGTCTTCACACGTTTTTCCTCTCCTGTTCACTACGTCAATACATGTATTATAACATAGCTAAATAGCTGTCCATCAATACTTTTACCATAAAAAAATAGAGAAATCAGAAATTATAGAATCACAAAATGGTATAATTCGCTTATCAGCTATTCCCATATTCCAATATGATTTTTATGACTATATCTATAGATAACTAAAAGAAAAAGGAGAAGACACATGAATCGTACTATGCTTGTTTTTTTATTTCCAGCTGACCCAATCGATCCGAAACGGGTCGATTTTGATTATGAAAAGGAGTATGCTGCAGCAAGAATCTATTGCGACGTCGGCTTACTCCAACTGGAACAACTGATTGAGTCTAATATTGTTAAAATCGATCATCTATTTCCAAAAGGTATGACGATTATTTATCGCGGCTGGATGCTTACGCCGAAACAATATAGTACACTACAACACTGGGCAGAGGAGCATGGATTTCGACTTTGCATCTCTTTAGAGGAGTATACAAACACGCACCTACTGCCGAATTGGAGTAACAGACCGAACACGCTCCATTCTGAATGGACAGAGGATTTATCTCAATCCGCACTCTCTTGGTTACTTAGCAGATTCAACTCTGCTGTGACAATCAAAGACTTTGTAAAAAGCAGGAAACACGAATGGGCAGAGGCGTTCTTTATTCCAGATTCCTCTGACATCACTCATGCGATGAATGTTATCCATACATTTATCGAACGTCAAGGAGAACAGCTAGTAGGTGGTGTCGTCCTGCGGGAGTTTGTAGATTTGAAAGAAATCGGTCATCACCCAAAAAGCGACTCGCCAATTTTTGAAGAATACCGTGTCTTTTATTGGCAAACGCAGCCTATCCTCATCATTGACTACTGGAACAATGAGACTGTCAGCCTGAAACAACAAGAGCTTGATTTCATTGCGGAGCAAGCTCATGGTATCGCCTCGCCCTTCTTCACGATCGATTATGCCAGAAAAACAAACGAGGAGTTGGTCATCATGGAAATGGGGGATGGACAGGTTTCCGGTCTGCAGGAATACGACGAAGAAATATTTTATGAGAAACTGATCGAAGCATTGGAAAAAGAGAGCTAACTTGAACGCGACAAATTTTGTATATAGTTGATGCACAATTATTACTTCAGCTCAATATACATCAAAAATGCCGGACTTTTGACGTCCGGCATTTTATAAAACCACCACATAAAATAAGAGCACTGTACAAGAAAAATGAACCCAATTGATTTTACCAAGCAATCTTTCTCTTGTTTCTTTTAAATTCTTTGATGATCTTAAGCGCTCGTTTACGTGTTTTGATATTTGGGCTTTTTAAGCGCCTGTAAGCACTGGATAAATCTGATTTTTCCACGTGAGACCTCCTAACTAGAAATCGAAATGTATGATAACACCTTCGAAAGTCAGCTGACGTTTACCAGCTGGCTTTTTTCACTCCGGGAATCAATCCTTGATGGGCTAATTCACGAAACTTGATTCGAGATATACCGAATTTCCGCATATATCCTCGCGGCCGACCATCCGTTTCATCTCTAAATCTCAGGCGATTAGGATTAGAATTTTTCGGTAAATTTGCTAATGCTTCACGATCACCACTTTGCTTCAGTTCTTCTCTCAAAGAGGCATACTTGTTGATCATTTCTTTTTGTTTATTTGCCTTAGCAATTTTAGATTTTTTTGCCATTATTGTGCTCCTTTCTTATAATTATAGTCAAATGAACAAAGCGTAATTATTACGTTTTACAAAAATCAGTTTATCAGCATACGCCGAATGTGTCAAGAATAACTGTTACTTCCTATTCACAGATGCGTGCTTCTTTAATGAATTTGCTTAATCGATCAATCATCGACAAAGTATAGTTCTATACTTTTCAACAATAAAAAAGCAGATCCCCGATAAAGGAATCTGCTTTTGTTGATTATCGAATATAAACTATGCTGAGTGTCCAACAATTGTACTACCGCTGTAACCAAATCCTACACGAGTAGTTGTTGGGTTGATCTCCCAGTCACGGTGACCACTACCAGTAGCAGTTGACATGCCTGTTTCATTATACCAAGCCATGATAACAGAATTACCTGGTGCCCACATGATTGCAATCACTTCATCTCCACGAGACCAATGATCAGAAGGGATCTGCCAACCGTTGCCTTCAATTGCAGCCGCACGAGCTGCTGCTGAAGCTGCAAGTCCTGCATCCCAACTTACTGCACTTAAACCAAGTGATGTACGTAGAGAGTTCAATGCATTCAACGTTGCATCTGATGAAGTAGATGGTGTACCAGTACTTCCACCTGAAGAACCGCCTGTGCTTCCAGTTCCGCTGTTACTTGAAGAAGAACCAGCTGAGCTTCCTGTATCTGTAGCAGTTGATTGTTCTGTATTTTGTGTTGATTCAGTTGATGTTGTTGTATTCGCAGTTTCTGAGCTTGCTGATGCTTCAGAAGAAGAGCTGCTGGCAGCTTGTTCTGCCTGTGCTGCTTTTTCTTGAGCCGCTTTTTCAGTTGCCGCTTTTTGTTCTGCTGCGATACGAGCTTGTTCAGCTTCAGCATCCGCTTTTTGTTGCAGCAATGCTGCTTTTGAGCCTTCAGCATTTTCCTGTTCCAGCTCTAAAGAAGTTTTCAAGACTGTCAAATCAGCTTGTTTTGAAACAAGGTCTTGCTTCTTCACTTCTAATTCAGCCTTTGTATCTTCGATTTCTTGTAATTTTTCTTCATTTTCAGTTTGTTTCGCTACAACAGATTCTTTATCAGCTTTTTGCTGATTGACTAAATCATTGTTTGCATTCACGATCGTTGAAACCGCATAGATACGACCAATCGCATCTGTGATAGACTCAGCATTCAATACAGCATCCATGATCGTTGTACTTTGACCATTTACCTGTACGTCACGTGCCTGATTCTTGATTGCTTCAGAACGCTTTTCAATGCGTAAGTTCAAGTCTTCGATTTCTTGCTTCAGTTCAGTTGATTTAGTTTCCAGCGTTGTTTGCTGTTCTTTCAACTCCTGACCTTCATCAAGAATATCTGTGATAGTAGACTCTAAAGAAGCGATTTGTGTTTGAACATCGCTTTGCTGACCTTTTATGTTTGAAATTTCACTGTCTTTTTGTTGGATTTTTTCATCAATGCTTTCTGCAAAAGCTGTACCTGGGATTACTATAGTTGTAAGTGCCAATGAACATAACAGTAATGATGCAAATATGCGTTTCTTCACTCTTAATTCCTCCGACCGATTTTTTCACTTTATTATTTAACCAAAAATTTAACTTTTTTAACGACAAATTGATTCTACCATACTCATGTTTCAGTTAGACCAAATAAATATTACAAGAATATTTCATCTCACCGCTCAAATTTCTGTTGATAATTTTAATTTTTCTCTTATTTTAATAAAAAAACGTTCGTTATAATCCTTATTTTTAGCGATTTGTATATTTTTTACTAAAAAAACCATTTTCATATAATTATATTTGATTACAAATTTTTCAATTTTTCCCAATCAACCAAGAAAAAATGTGTATTATTTCATTCTATTATTTACGGTTGCTTCGATGAGCTGGTTGATAAAGTAGAAACGATACAGCTCCCTTCAACGTACACCCTAATGTCTCATTAATTATTCGCAAGACACGTTAAGCATCATAGCACGCTTTTCATTTTAAAACAAAAGAAAACAGCCGGAATAGGATTGTATTCCGACTGCATCTGAGAAAATTGAAAGAAGTTTTGCGTTGCTTGTATGTGATTACTGATAGAATAGTTTTCTTAAAGCAGATTAAAAATTCATCTTTTTTCCTCAATTTCTCGGAAAAATCCTTCCGCTTCTTTTAGTATCTTCTCACTACTACCTGCTGCTATTATGCTGTTCATTGCTGTATAAGTGATTCGTTCAAAATCCCGCATTTCCGGCAAGTATTTCTTTGCCCCATTGACCATTGAAACCAATAAGGAGGTTGAGTATGGAGAAGAAGAAAGAATCTCCTTTCCAAATCGACTATTCATTTCCGGTTGAGTTCCTAGTATAAAAACAGGACCTAATACAACACCTTCAAGAATGATGTCCAGTTGCTTCCCCGTTTCAGAAAAGTCAAATTGTATTGTCGGCTGCAACAGCTTCGTTGGTACAGGCATTACTTTTTCTTCCAACAGAACTTTCTTAGATGAGCTGAAAATTTCATTTATCTGAAGAAATTCAGGTTTACTATCTGCTAACGAAGTCTGTATTTCTTGAAAAAGTATTTCCCCTTGCTTGCTGACTAGAGCAAACCCTGCCTCATTTTGATCAAGCCGTTCTATCTTTTCCTCTGCAATAATATCCTCACAAGCCTTTTCTAATGGACGCTGATCTCCCGCTGCACCTAACAAGAAGATAGCCGTTTGTGTACTTTCTTCCTCTAGCTTACGACAAGTATAGCCAACAAAGTCAGAAGAAACAGCCTTGCCCCCTTTTGCCAAATATGAATCCGCCATAACAGCTGGCGGCAGATCCCCATTAAACAAGAGTGAAAGGAGCTGATGATTTTCTTTTGCATAGACTTTTAGAAGCTTGATTTCATGGTTCGAATATTCTTGCTCATTCTTCCCAAGCCACCAGCCTAGAGGCGTTTCGACATTACGGGATACATTCAGTTTCGTCGTGACAACGTCTGCTGCAAGCTTGACTGATGTTGCATTTGTCACGGCTTCTGAGATACTGCCTACTGCCGCTTCTTTTACTTTTCTTGTAAAATCAGGATATTCTGTACTAATATGCGGTGCAGAAAAAGTATGGGTGACAGTGATCCAAATACTTTCTAAAGGGATGGAGAATCTCAGGCTGATATCAGCTTTCAACTCCTCAATAAACTTCTCTGGTAACGAGGTCAGTTCAAGAGAAACCAGTAAAAATTCCGTTTTGGCTTTTAGAAAAAGTACACGACTGTGAATCGCATCATGTGCGCAGACAAAATCTTTAATAGGAAAATCCTGCTCAGCCAATTGAATTACTTTTTTCCCGACACCACCAATGATATCCTTACTCATCTGCATGTCCCTCTGTTCCCTTATCGCCAAGCAGCTGTGCACTTTGAATCAGCTTCCCAACGATTTTCTCAGGCTCTCCTTGTGGAACAGGATTCCCAATTGTTTCAAAGGAAAGTCCGTATTCCTTTTCCGGCAGAAAATAGTAATGAAAACCATTCGTATATCCCGCAACAATCCCTAATGCTTTTTGCTCGCGACTAGCCTTCTTCATTTCAATTCCAAAAGCAGAGCCTAGCTCGCCGGGGAAGCTATAAATCTGCAATTTCCCTAAATGATATACACCAAACTCGATCTGCTGATAGAAATGATCCCGCTGCAAAATCCCTTCACATTTTTTGATTAGCCCAGGGTTTTTCAATGGCGAATCACTATCTAAAAAACGCTGCGCTTCTTTATGTGTGATTTCCATATCATTGTAGCTACTGTGGCTAAGACTTTGCCACGTCAGCTGATCGAGCACAAGCGGTTCTACCCTCTTGATTTTTGCTATTTCCCTTGCTAAAGCAGTGGATACTCTTTCCAATTCAGAAAAATCATCCCCTTGTCGCTGATGACGATTACTTGAATCCGCCGCCGCTCCAATCAGTATCAATGGGTAAATCTGCCAGTATTGTTCCAGCTTACGGCAAATATTTCCTGCCAGCTCTCCGGTCAAGGTGTTGTTTTTTGCACTTAAAACAGTGGAGTGCACCGCCATATTGACGATTGCCCCAATCACTTCTTCTTTTGGATTCTTAAACTCGATCACTGTCACCTCATTATCAGCCAGCTCTCCTGGATGATTGCGGTTCCCATAGTAGTCGGTAATAATCTCACTGCCATACGCTCCCGTTGCTTCTTCTAATGAATCAAGACATTCCTGATAAACAGAAACCAACTGCTCCATGACAAACTCATAGTAAGCTAGATCAAATACACCAGAGTGCCAATGCTTGTGGTAGCTCATGATCGAGGAATGATTGTGTGTTGCACTCAATAATAGCAAATCACGATCGATGGCAAACTTCTTTTCAAGGCGTGCCTTCGCCTCGTTTACCATCTCATCCTCCAGTTCCAAGAAATCAAAAGAGGCTAGGAACAGCTTTTTTCCCTTCACATCGATCAACAAACCATTACAGTAAATATCATCGTGGATACCTTCTGCCGGAGCATTCCGATATGGCGTCTTATAGCCAATTAGATAAAATTCATCCTTAGAAGGACTCAAACAAGCACGTCCATGTCCAATTTTCATAAAAATCCCTCTTTTCTTTATGTAGCGGAAGTGGGCTATCAGCAAATCGCCGATACCCCAGCTTTCCCCTATTCTTTATTCAGCAATGCCAACCGCTGCTTCTTCTGCTTCTAATGCTTTTTCTTTTTCCACTAGCTGATTGTCATAGACCTTCGCAAATGGATACAAAATAGCAATATTTATGATGACCAGTAAAATCTGCAGTACACCGATTTGCCAGTTCCCTTGAAGGATTCCCCAAAGTCCGCGAGGTACCTGCTGCGGCACCTGCACCCCAGTCAATGCCGGCACGATGCCAACTGCCATCGTAAAGTACTGTACACAAGCATTGAACAACGGAATGATGACTGCTACCGGAAGAAATAGCGTAACGTTCAATACGGTAGGGATACCATAATTGACAGGCTCAGCAATATTGAATATCGCTGCCGGTAAAGCAATTTTTGAAACAGCCTGCAGCTGTTTAGATTTAGCAAACAGTAAGAAAGTCAATGTCACCGCCAAGGCTGGTCCGCCAATAGCTGTCATAAATGCACTACCAACAAAGCTCGTGATTTGCTCGCCTGCTGCAACCTGTTCCAAACGCTGTGCATCAAGACCCAGCCAAATCGGCAGCATGATTGCACCAACCACATTAAACCCGTGAATCCCAAACCACCATAGAATTTGAATCAATACATACGCCACAAGGAAGGCACCAAATGAGCTACCTAAACCAAGCAATGGTTTTTGCAAAGCAGTATAAATCAAATCATGAATATCTCCAAATGAAGTCAAACTGAAGATAAAAGCAACAATCAGCATGACCAAAGAAATCAGAATCGCAGGAATCAAGCTGGAAAAGCTTTTCTCAACAAATGGCGGAACACCATCCGGCATCTTGATCACCCAGTTTTTTCGAACAATAAAACGATACAGACGAGTTGTAGCAAGTGCGACTAAGATAGCAACAAACAAGCCGCGGCTGCCTAAGTTCGTAAAGTCGTATGACAAGGCACCATCTGTTTCTGTCAATGGTGTCAAAATGAAGAAGGAAACCATGGAAAGAATCCCAACAGAAACCCCATCTAATTTCTCACTTTGTGCATAGCTGTATGCGATGAAGAAGGTCGTATAGATTGAGATAATAGCAAAAGTAATATTGTACGGAATCATCAGCGTGCTTTGAATATTGGCTTCCTGTAAAAAGTTCTTATATGCATCTATCGGAAAATTGGCTAATAGAAAAAACAGGGAACCTAAAATCGTCAACGGTGTGATTCTTGCCAAACCTGCAGCAACGGCGCTCAAGTCTTTTTGACTGGAAATTTTTTCTGATAACGGCTGCAAATATTTTTCGAGCAGTTCAGTAAACTTTTTCATGTGATTTCCCTCCATGTTATATGAATCTTATTAAATAAATGGTCCTTGTTTCTAATTCCTTTGCTGTATACTTTGGGCAAAGGTCACTTTTCGTGCGGTGAATCTTTAATTAGATTCACATAGATGAAGATTGTATAGCGTATCTGCTGTTTTAAAAAGCAGCTCATTTTTTTCTTTTTCTGTGATTGCCAGCTCTTGAACAAAGGCACTTCCTTCTGTGAACCAGCTGTTTTTAACTGGATAAGAGGAACCATAAATAATCTTATCAGAGTCGATCAGCTTGACCGCTGTCTCCAACTGGATTTTCCCCCAAGGCTGAGCATGGGACATTTCAAAAAAGATATTTTCCTGAAAATACTTCTTGAAGAGCTTCGATCGATCATCAAAGCGGCCATTCCCACTGTCTTCTGGAAACAGAGCATTCATATAAGTGTGGATTCCTCCGCCCATCATCGAATGAATCAATTTCAAGTTGGGCAGCTCTTCAAACATACCACTGAAAATCTCTCGTCCGACAGCTGTTACCTGATCGATATTTCGTCCTAGCGTACGTCTCAGGTTATCATATTGGTAAATGGACTGATAATCAACTGGTACGGGTGTATGATGAACGTATACTGGAACCTTCAGCTCGTTGATTTTTTGGAAAAACGGCCTGAATTGCTCATCATCTAAGTAATAACTGCCGTAGTGGGCAGATAGCTGAATACCGGAAAGTCCTAAATCTGAAATAGCTCTTTCCAACTCGTAAAGCGTTTCTTCATCTGCATATGGCGGAACAACCGCAAGGCCCTTTAAATGCCCTTGACTCTCAGCGATATGTTTTGCCATTTCATCATTGAATAAACGGCATAATTCAAGTGACAGCCATTCTTGGCAGCCTGGCAGCTTCAAGATGCCTGTATCGATTCTCTGTTCTTTTAAATCATTTAGCTGCTTATCAATTCTGTAATCAGTACTATCATAATTCAAACCAGGGTAACCCACAGGTCGTTCAACAACAATTTTCCCTGCTCCCTCTATGTGGTTTTCACTAGTTTCCATATACATCTTCGTCCCAAATTTTCTTGGCGCAGACCGAAGGAATTCATTTTGTATTTCTTTATCTGTAAATACCTTTTGAGGAAGCCAATACATATTTGCATCAATAATCAAATTGCTTCACCCTTTCATTGCTTTTTTTAGTAAGCGCTTATCTAATTCTTATTATGGGGATTTTGCGATTGACAAGCAATTCTATTTAGGCTACATTTATGACGAAACGGAATAAATGAAGGGAGCAATGATTTTTATGGATACAGAGTTGTTGAATGACTTTATGATTTTGGCGAAATATAAAAATTATAGTGTCGCCGCCGAAGAATGCTATATTTCTCAGTCCACTCTTTCTAAAAGAATCAAACGGCTTGAAAGGCAATTGGGTGTCGTGCTCTTTGAACGGACGACGAAAAGTGTCGAACTGAACGAATACGGAAAAACCTTCAAGGCCTATGCAGAGAAAATGCTTGCCTTGGAAACTGAATGCTTTCAAGCCTTGCATTCTATGCTGCCCGCTGATCAAAACAGTTTGACGATTGGTGCAATCCCCTCCTTAGCAAAATACCATCTAACTGATTTGATTTCCAAATTCATCTCACAGTCTGGTGTGCATGTTCAGGTCATCACTGCTCCTTCAGAGAAACTGGAAATTCTTTTGAAAGATGGGAGCTGTGACGCTGCCTTCATTCGGCAGGTACAAGACCCCGATCAAGTATTTACTAAACAGCAAATCACAACAGACCAATTGATGGCTGTTTTACCAAATAACCATTTTCTTGCTAACAGAACGCAGTTGAAAATCAAGGAGCTGAAAGAAGAAGGCTTCGTTCTGCTCCCAGAAGGCTCACGTCCCTATAACACCGTAGTCAATCTGTGTAAGAAAAACGGCTTTTCACCCAGAGTTGTTTTTACCGATTCCAAAATATCCAATATCATCGATTTTGTTTCCAATGGTTTAGGTGTTGCTTTGTTGATGAATAAAAATATAACCGAAGGATATAAGGAGACCATTACCGTGATCCCTCTGTCCCCCGCTATCACTCAATCTGTCGATCTATGCATGCTGAAAAGCCAAAAGAAAAGCCCTGCACAAAAAATGCTGCTTTCCTTTGTAAAAACAGCTGAAAGTGAGTAACTTAAAGGAAATAAATTCTTATCTAAAAACAAGAAAAAAACCACCTGCCACATTGTTTACCTCTCTTATCTTATGGTAAAATTTTTATGTAACATCAAAAAAGGAGGTTTACCATGAGTGATGGAAAGGAAGTAAAAAGTGATTCGGCAGTTGCCGGACAAGTTGCTACAAAGATTGCTAGTTCTCTAGATGGTGCTGCCGGTGGCGGAGCAATACTGACAGACACACAAACAACCGTTGGAGGAAACCAAAATGCACAGGACGCGATCCAATCAATGTTCGGCGCCCAGAATAAAATAGTGCAGGCGATCGGGCAGGCTTCTAACAATCTGCAAAGTATTGCCAGTGAATTTGAAGCCGCAGATCAAGCGACAAGAAAATTGATTTCGTCTATTTCAATCCCCTCGCCTATAAAAGGTGTGGGAGAATGACAAAATCATTGGAAGAAATCCAACAAGAAGAACGTCAATTAGAGGTTGATTTGGAACAGGTTGACGATGAGACAAGGCACCTAAAACAAATTGAAGAAGAGTATGACGACTTCTTCTACCATACATCGATCGCCTTCACAGAAATGGACGAACAATTTGAAAAAAATGACTTCAACTGGTACTTAAGCGATCGACTCGATGGATTACGTCATCAGCGATTTCATATTTTTACTGGACTGGACGAAGAACAGCAACAATTAAACAAGCAAAAACAAGCGATAACGGACACGCAAAGTGAGCTTTTCTACGAACGTAAAACCATGCTTACCAAAAAGGAGGTAAGCATAAATGAACGTTAGTATGTTTGTCGGCACTTCTCAAAGTCAAGCGTCCAGTGTCTTATCAAAAAGTCAACATGATCAGCAAGCCTATGAACGTATGTTGCAGGCATTGCAGCAGTTTATTAATGAAGATCGGTTGAGTTCTACCGCCTACACAAATGCGAAGGGTTTTTACAGCGCAGTGTTGACTCCGTTGGCAAAAGCAGGTATCTTACTCTCAGAAGCCGTTGGAGAAGCTTGTCAAAAGTTCGTTCAGGACTATCAATCCAACGTAGACAGCGGCGACTTGAAATCAGATGAGCTTGAGGAAAAAATCCGCCAATTGGATATGCGCATCAGCCAGTTAGATTCAATTCGTGCGACAATTGAAGGAAAGGATTTAGCCGATAATTTCAAGATTCGCCAGTTAAATCAAAACAGTCAGGCAAAAACGCTGTTAGAGGATTCAAAAAAAGTGTTGCAGGAGAAATTAGATAAGCTCTTAGAGTTTCATGGGACTTCTCCTGATATTTTTTCTGCTATTTCAGAGTTAGAATCCATCGTTAATCAGGGAGCTGCTCAAGCAGGGAGTTCATTTACCGGCAGCGGATTTTCAATTCCTACCGACCTTGGTTGGACATCAAGTGTAGCAGAGAAATGGCAAACCAGAACCGATAATATCAAGAAAAAGGAAAAGGAATTCCACGAGAAGAATATCAAGGAACTTGAAAAGCATAACGTGTACGCTTGGCCTTATGAAGACCCAGAAACCAAAGAAATAAAAATCATGTGGTTTATCGACAAAGACGGCGTGAGAGTCTTTGATAAGGAACTGCAGGACTATGTAGAGAGATACGGAAAAAACTTAGAAGGAATTTATGAAGTTGTCGGATGGGATAAAATCTACGAGTTGGACCTCGCGGCAAGACGCAGAGGCGATGGGAAAAATTACCTTAATTCGAACCAGCTGGAAAATTGGAAGACCTATAGTCAAGTGGGGGCGCATGTAGAATCTGCTTACTGGATGGCAAATAAAACTGGATTACTGGATTTAGCATTGATGGCTGGACTCGCTTATGTCAATAAAAAGACAAAGGTGTCTACCTCTTCTAATGTGGCGAATGTGCTGGATGATGCAGCAGATGCTAAGAAAGCCAGTGGGGCTGAAATAGGTATTGAATTATCTGATAACGTGAGAGAATTAATGGAAGCTGGAAAATACCGTGAAGCCTTAGATTTTCATTATGAGGATTTGATAAGGAGACAAACAGGTGGAAGTAGTCAAATCCTTCAAGGAAGAGAAATTGATGTTGTAACAGACGACATGCTAATACAAGCTAAGAGATCATATACTGCATTAGAGAAACCTAAGAACTTTTTAAGCAAAAGTACCAGAAAGCAAATAAAAGAAACAGCTAGAATAGCTAGTGAAACTGGTAGGCAAGGTGAGTATTGGTTTAAATATGGTTGTCATCCAGATGTTAGAAAGTATATTGAATCAAAAGGGCTAAAAGTTATTGAAGGATTAGGGAGGAATTAATATGGCAAAGTATCTATCTCTTAGGGGTTGGATTGAATGTGATGAACAGGATTTAGAAGAAATTAAGCAAAAGTTGATTGAAAGTCAAGAAAATATAGAAAAGTATCCTCTAGATTTTGAACAAGCAGAATATTATTCTAAAGGTTGGAGATTTCCTGAAAATAATATTGGTTGGAGCTCATATATTTTTTATGGAGCTGATATAAAGAATTATGCTTTAGATTACATCATATTTCAATTTGAAAATATTACAGATGTGAACGAAGAGATTATCGGTTATTTATTCATTTCAGATGATGAAGGAGAAGAAAGCAAAGTATTAAAATTTAACAAACAGAGCTATAAAACTGATGTATTGGATATTTTAGAATAGACAAAAAAGGCACTCTATCATAAGACTGGTAATCAAATGATAGAGCCTTGAATAGTATAAACCATAACTCACTAATCAAGCTACCAATAGAGCGAACAAAAAGTGAGCTGTATTTATTGTACAGAAAGTTAAAGGACCTTTCTAGTCTTTTCAAATGTTTCTTTAATGTACAATCAGCTAATTCTTAGACTGTTAAAACGATATCAGCAGGTAACTAAAGATTAGGAGAGTAATTAATTATGAACGAGAATAAGTATGGGATGAAAGCAACAGTAAGAATAATATTTCAAGGTGACTTAGAACAGTTATCTATTTTGTTACAAGAAAAGTTAAATATACCAGAGTTTTGGTTTGATACAGATGAACAGCCACCTCATGGTGAAATTGGATTTTGTGAGGTGTTTGGGTTGGAACTGGAGATTAAAAATTTTGAAGGTGATTCGACTGATTACATTTTAGATGTTATCACAACAGATTCTTTTACGGAAATAGCAGCTGGTAGGATGTATGACATCTCTCAATGGCTTGCAGATTATATTGCCTTCTCATGCAAACTAACAACATTTATTGATTAAATATTTCATATATACAAAGGAAGACTTTAAGTGTTCAATAATATCTAATATTTTCGTAAAAGTGAGGGGGAAATAAAAGGGCACTCTACCACTCAACAGGAATCGAGTAGATAGAGCCTTCACTAGTAAGAGCGAACTCACTAATCAAGTTGCCAATAGCTAACAAAAACTAGCTGTGTTTATTGCACAAAGATTCAGTGGATTTTGTGAGTAGGTATTTGAAGTAAGTTCAGGTAATTTGTCGACTATTAAAACGGTATCAGCAGGAAACAAAGCTGATACCGTTTTTCATGCATCAATAATTCTAGGCGAAGAGACTTGCCCTTTAGTTTTTATAATACTTTGATTATATTACCAGCTCACAAAAAAATAAAATCATTATTTAGCACATTGTCCAATGTATCACTTCTAAACTTTTCTATTATTTATTTCTAAAACTAAAAGATTCCTCTTCACATACACGAACGTATGTTTTATAGTATAAGAATACGACGAAATATTTAAAACTAAAGGAGTCTGTCATGAAAACATCGCTGACGATCCAAATGGAAGAAGCACTGTATTATTACTGTCGGGAAAATGGCGATATCGTTATTGAAGAGGTCGGAATGCCGGATGATCAGGGGATTGTCGATACCTTGAGCTGTCGACTGCTTCCTGACAATCAATTTGAATGGCGCTGTTATGAGCTGAAGGTCAGCAAAGCCGATTTTCGTTCAAAAGCCAAGCTTTCCTTCATCGGTCATTACAATTATTTTGTTTTACCTGAAGCACTGTTTGAAAAGGTAAAGGATGAGATTCCAGCCCATATTGGTGTAATGGTCTACCATCAATACCTTTCCCCAGAGGATCAAGCCTTGCCCGGATATTTTACTATAGAGAAAAAACCGAAAAAACAAGAGCTGCTAGTCAATGAACAGGCACTGATTTTCCGACTGATCGGCGCACAAGCTAGAGAGGTTGGAAAAGCCAAGCAAACAGCACGAGGGTTAAGAGTTTTTTCAACAGACCAAATCTACAAAGAGCTGAAAAAACGAGAGCCGGATTATGATCTGTTCGGCGGAGGTGTAAATTTTTACGATCGCTTCATAGAGGATATTCAAGAACAGGCAGTTGAAGCGTTGAAGGATGAACTGGAAGCAACACGTGCTGCTTATTTTGAGCTGGAACAGAGACTACTGGAGGAAGAATAGATGTATTATCCCTACTTTAGAGGTAAACAGTATGATTTATTTGCGTTGACTGCTCTTTTGGAAAACGATCTGCTTTCTCCTGATGTTCAGCCCATTATTGAACCCGTCAAAAATTCCAAGGCATTACAAAAATTTACCGCCCTGTCTCAACAGAAAAATCAGCCGTTTTATTTGATTCAGAACCCACAGGCTGGTGATTTTTTAACAGCAGATGGAATGGAGCACCTGCGATCACTACAGCTGTCGAAGGCGCTGATTGTTGAACAGCCAATTGAGACACTGACTGAATCACCAGAGCTGTTCATTGTCGGTGACTCCGTCCCAACACTTGAAAGCGACTGGCAGCATAACCAGACGAAGGTGCTTGTACCAGAGGAGTTTCGATTACTGAGAAAGGTCAAGGGGCAGAAAATCCTTTCTCAAGATGTCTTTACCCGTCTGCCTCGTTCCAGTTTTTATCAGGAATGTACAGATGAGCTCTTTTCTATCGCCCACCTGACTTATCGGAAAAGAGGCTTTGTCGGCTTCAGTGATTTCTCGATCGACAGTCGGATTTATTATGAGCATAGCTATCCTTCAAGTATTTTGAGTCTCCACCTCGTTTATTTCGATGATGAAAAATTGAGGATCCACCACTTTCTTTCCAGTGAAGACGCTCCTACTCAAAAAGAGAAATTCTTTGAAATGATAGATGAAATCAATAAATGGACAGTTCGCTTATGCGGTAAACAGCTGACCTTCGGGCTTCAATTATTATTAGATGCGGCCGCAGCGGATAAGTTCCCCGGTATGGGTGTTATGCGCAAAGCAGCAGTCATGCATCATTTGGAATTGATGTCACGTTATCTAAATAAAAAGGAATCAGCGAATTAGTTCGCTGATTCCTTTTTTTCACTATATTTATCCTTCCGCTCACAATTCCTTACAAATGCCCATAATGAAGAATTTGGTTATTCGCATATTCTTGGTAGTTCTTCAGTGTGTCTATTGCTTCCCCATACTTCTCCTCATTGATCGAATCAAGAAACTCTTGAAAAAATAAAACCGTACTACGTTTTTTTTCAGGAGCATTTTTAGGGTCAGACATTTTATGGTAAAGAGAGGTGCTGATTTGACGACCTAGCAAAGCCTTATATGTCGGTACCAACAAATTGTTACCGCTCGCCTTCATGATATTCATATAGACTTCAGGCATCTTATTGATGTAATGAACATAATCTTCCGCTGCTCTGTATGCTTTTGCCTCATCTAGCTTTTGCTGAATCTTTTCAATATCAAAAGAACCCAAGCCAACGTTGACTTGTTCCACAGCCAGCATCATCCACTGCACACAAATCTGGGTGATATCAACCATCTCCTTGACCGAAGCTTCCCGCAAAGTAACCCCACGATTCTTTTGATAGCTTACCAGACCTTCCAACTCCAACTGCTTTAAGGCAGAACGGATTGGGGTCCGACTGATCCCCATTTGCTTGGAGAGAGAGGCTTCTGACAGTAAATCATCCGGATTTATTTTTCCATATAAAATGGCATGTCGCAGCTCTTTATAAGTTGTCGTTTCAATTGAATTAACCATTTGTTAACTTCCTTTACAAACAATTTACACAAATATAACTCAATATTGATGATTTCTTGTGTTCTCTAACAGTATACTACAAGTGTTCAGTAGTATACCACTAAAAATAATTTTGAAGGGGTTTTACCAATCATGAAAAATGTAAAAATTGCTGCATTGATGCTTTTAAGCGCTCTGACTATGGGGATTGTTTCAGGGTGTGGAAATACAGATTCTGCCGCTTCTGCTACAAAGGAAGTAGAAAAAATCACAATCGTACAAATGCCGGATGAAAACAATCCGGATGCCGGTACAAAAAATAACGACTTCAAAAATGACATGGAAAAAGCGTTAGGTATCAAAGTAGAAGAATTGGAAGGTGCAGAATATTCCGTGGGGATCGAAGCAATGAAATCAGGAAAGCTCGATGTTCTACTTGTCTCTCCCATGAGCTACTATCAGGCAAGAAAAGTTGCCGGTGCCGAGCCTTTAGTTACTACAACATCCATGGGTGAAGAACCTTACAAAACAGTGTTCATCGTCAATAAGAATGATCAAGCTACGAAAACGCTGGCAGATTTAAAAGGAAAAACCTTTGCTTTTGTGGACCCGGCTTCTTCCTCTGGCTATATGTTTCCAAAATCCATGCTGGTCAACACACTCGACCTTGATCCTGACAAGCTGGAAAATCCGGATTACTTTTTCAAAACCGTCACGTATTCAGGTAAGCATGATTCCAGTATCATGGGTGTTGTAAAGGGAGATTATGAAGCTGCCGCTGTTGCCGGACAAACCATTCCTTCTCTCGTTGAAGCCGGGATAATCAAAGATGATGACGTCAGAATCATCGGTGAAACTGAAGTTATTCCTAACGCCTGCTTTGTTGTTCGAGCAGATTTGCCACAGGAATTCAAAGATAAATTAAAAAACTTCTATTTAGATTACAGTAATACCGATTATTTCAAAGCCCTCTATGGGAGTGAGGATGTTCGATTTATTGAAGCAAAAGATGAGGATTACGCGATTGTTGAAGAAATGGTGAACACGTTGAAAATCGAGGAGGAATAGCTGTGAATACAAAACTGCTGGAAATTTCGAATCTAAAAAAGACCTATGATCAAAAAAATTATGCTCTGAAGGGCATTGATTTGTGTATTGAAAAAGGCGAATTTATTGTTGTTATTGGTCCTTCCGGTGCAGGAAAATCAACGTTTATCCGTGCAATCAATCGCATGATCGAGCCTTCTGAAGGGACGATTGCTTTTGATGGTATCCCTATGGAAAAAATCAAAGGGCGGGATTTAAGAGAACAGCGGGCAAATATTGGTATGATTTTTCAGCATTATAATCTGATCAATCGTTCGAATGTTATCAAAAATGTCATGCACGGTCGTCTCGGAAGTGTTTCTTTTATAAAAAGCTTATTCGGTCTTTATCCGGAAATTGACAAAAAAGAAGCCTTCGAATTGTTGGAAAAAGTTGGATTAGGCGCACACATTTATAAACGCGCAGGAGATCTTTCCGGCGGTCAAATGCAGCGGGTGGGTATTTGTAGAGCCATCATGCAGCGTCCGAAGTTGATACTGGCTGATGAACCTATTGCTTCATTAGATCCCAATTCTGCGACAATCATCATGCAGCACTTGAGAAATGTCACGGATGAACGAGGAATCACCTGTATCGTAAACCTCCACCAAGTCGACTTCGCAAAGAAGTATGCAACCAGAATCATCGGTATCAAGGATGGACAGGTCGTCTTTGATGGTGCTCCGGCACACCTGACCGAAGAAACGATTGCTGATATCTACGTGGGCAAAGAAGAACAAATGAAGCTTACTGCTGAAAATCAGGAACTCGATAAAGGAGCGTTGATTTATGGAGAGATCTGATCGCTCTGCTTACCACGCAACGTCAAGAAGCCCCCTTCTTTTCGCAAAAACTTTGGCAGTTCTTGGCGTCATTGGTTTTTCCTTTGCCTATTTAAATGTCAATATTCTGGATATTATCCTAAGTTTTCCGGACTTTGTTACATTCTTTGCAGCAAACTTTATTCCTGCAAGCTTTACAAATATCGGTACCTATCTCCCCTTATTAGTGGATACTATCCTATTCGCTGTTATTGGGACCTACTGCTCGGCATTCCTCGCCTTCTTTTTTGGCTTGCTGATGTCTGAGCAAACCAATCCGTTCCATTGGCTGCGACTTGTGGTACGTGCGTTTATCTCCTTTTTAAGAAACATCCCGATCCTCGTTTGGGCTTCACTATTGGTCTATATTTTTGGGATTGGCAACATGGTAGGTTTATTCGCTTTGGTTATCGCAACCTTAGGCTTTCTTGCTCGCTCTTATGCCGACTCGATCGATGAGATAGGCAGCACGAAACTGGAGGCGCTTCGAGCAAGCGGTGCTTCTTATCTGCAGATCCTTTTTCATGGGCTGATTCCTGAATTCATCCCCTCTTGGATCAACTGGACACTGTTTTCTTTTGAAATCAATATTCGCGCGTCTTCCATTCTCGGTATGGTTGGCGCCGGCGGGATTGGGATCATGATTCAGACAAATATACGGCTATTCAAGTATCATGAAGCTTTTTCTCTCATCATTCTTCTAGTACTGATGGTGCTGATTACAGAGTTTCTTGTCAATCAACTGCGTAAGTATTTAATGTGAGGAGCCTTTTATGAAAACAAAAATACATTTATCCAGCACTCGTGAACGTTGGACACTCTCTTTGACAGCTGTTGCTCTACTTGTTTTCTTTATTTTTTGTGTCAATCAGCTGAATCTTGAAACTGGGAAATTTTTTCAGCGATTTTGGGAAGCCGGGACAGTCATACAACGATTTTTCTCTTTGAATTTTTCAGATACTACATCAATTCTACAAGAGCTGTTCACATCTATTTGTATGGCAATTGCAGGGCTTGCAATCGGTTTTATTCTATCCCTTATTTTCAGTTTTTTGGGCGCTTCTAATACTGCACCACACAAGTTTTTTTCAGTCCTTATCAAAAGCTTTATAGGGATCATTCGAGCAGTTCCTGCCCTTGTATGGATTTTGATCGTTGTCGCCAGCTTAGGATTTGGTAATACAGCCGGAGTCGTTGGACTGGTTTTCCCAACAACTGGTTATTTGACAAAATCCTTCATGAGTTCTATTGAAGAACAAGATCCGGCTATCCTCGAAATGATGAGGTCTACTGGTGCCAACTGGTTTCAAACAATTACAGAAGGCTTACTCCCCGGACTGGTAACACCTTTTCTTTCATGGACATCGATTCGACTTGAATCAAACATTGCGGAATCGATATCCTTGGGGATGGTTGGTGCTGGAGGGATCGGTATGCTGCTGGTCAAAGCAATCGGCAAATATGACTATCCAATGATTTCTACTATTATTCTATTTATCTTCGTTACAATGATTACTGTTGAACTGCTGATTGGACGAATAAAAAAATCACTTAGATAGGAGTAATTATTATGGCATATATGACAAGACTTCCTTTGGAAGGAACCTTTAACACAAGAGAGCTCGGCGGATATCCGACAATATCCGGCATCACTAACTGGCAGACTTTTTTGCGTAGCGATGATCTTTTTTCCATGACATCAAAAGATATTGCTTATTTGGAAAATTATGGTGTTCAGACGATCATTGATTTGAGAAGTGAGGATGAGGTCAAAAAGCGTCCCTGCCCATCACTGCAATCGATTGATTACAAAAACCTCCCATTGATCACTGGCAATATTCCAGATGCAACTAAATTACCTCCAGGTGAATCATATTCCATGGGAGAATTTTACCTTTCTTGCCTTCAGCATGGATCAGATAGGATTAAAGTTGTGTTAGACTGTATTGCTGAAAGCGAAGGCTGTACACTCTTCCACTGTGCAGCCGGAAAGGACCGAACAGGAATTATCGCAGCTCTGTTACTGGGACTGGCAGAAGTTGGTCGGGAAGATATTATCGCAAACTATCAGACGACCCATACATATCTTCAAGCCAATCCAGTTTTCAGCCAGCCTCAAATAGCAGGTTTTCCAATAGAGATGCTGTATTCCTCTCCAGATTACATTGCCTGTGTTCTTGATTATCTGATGACTCACTATTATTCTGTAACACATTATTTAACAGAGATTGGTGTGTCAGAGACAACCGTCAAAACTATCGCTGAACGCTTTGTGCGGTCTAATGAACTTGTCTGAACGCATACGGTGGTCAAAGCTATTACAAAAAAGCGAACAGAGCAGAAATGCTCCATTCGCTTTTTCGTTTAAATCAATGATAGTTATATAATTAATTTTTAATTAGCCGCCATCGTTCAATGCCCGAAAGAAACAACTCAATCATCGGTCCCAGTAAGAACACAGCAAACAGCGTCCCCAGACCAACTCTGCTTCCCAATAGTACACCTACAGCAACAATTGAAAAATCCAAGATGATCCGTCCTGTTTTCAAGGATAGGTGAAGGATACCACATACACTCAGCATCATGCCCTCTAGCGGACCAGAGCCTAAATTACCAGATAAATAAATGGCTGTCCCAAGCGCCATAAGAACAAAGCCCAGAAACGAGAACAACAGATTGTCATGAATGATCGTTATTTTGGAAAAGAATGGCTCACTGAATCGAATCGCTTCTCCTACAGCTAATGCATTGATCAAACTACCGATACCAAGCAGATTTTTGTTGTATAAAAAAGTGATGAGCAAAAACAATAGACTAAGCAGTTGACTCCATCTACTGAAGGGAATCGGCGTATAGTTGATAAGACCAAGAATCAGTGTACTGACTGAATCAAACCCCTGATTCGCTGAAACAATCAATTGGATACCGATCCCCATCAAAACCGTTCCAAGAAAAACAATCAGCACCCGATAGATGAGTTGTCTCTGTTCTTTATTCATCCGCATCTACCAGCATCTTCAATTTCAAAATAAATTCGTCATAATCTTCCGCCAGACTCAACTGTCTTGTATTGATGGGTTCTGAAACGATTTCGATGAACTTCTCAAAAAACTCATTGAATTCTGCAGCTTCTTCCTTGTTGATTGCAACCATCGCTACTAGCTTGACTGGATAAGCCGACCAGACGACCGGCTCCTGTAAGGTCATGATTGCGACACCGCTTTTCAGCGCATCAACTTCTACAGAGTGAGGCACCGCAATTCCAGAGGGGAAACTAGTTGGTGACATTTCCTCCCTCTTTTCGACATTTTGAGAAAATACTCGATCGACATATTGACAGTCAACCAGCCGCTGATTGATTTGATCACGAATCTCCTTAGGTGTCAGGTCAGAAGGATCGATTTGATTGAAATACAATTCCCCTGAGACAAATTGCTGGATGTAGCGATACATTCGCTTCTTTTCTTTTTGTACTTTTAAGGCAGATAGTCTCTTTTCTATTTTCCGACTATCCTTACTCGTCAGAAAAGGATGAATGAAGACTGCCCCTGCATACTGTGAGGCCAGCTGGCGATCAGTAGTCAACAGTATGTCATACAGCGTATGATCGATCGTCTCTCGCTCCCCTGTCAGGAGGATGATTTCTGCACCGAAATCTTGTTCCAGCTTTTTTTCAAGCTTACTTTTGAGATCATGGTAGTCATTGACGACCAGCAGAATCGTAATACGTCCATGGTATTTTTTTCGTGTTTCCAGAAATGAACCGATATGCAGAGCAATAAAGGAAATTTCATCATCATTGAACCAAATATCCAGCTCCTCTTGAATCAATGAGGAAATATAGACAGACAAATCATAGGTCAACGGATACCCTGTTTTCAAGTCCAGCAAGCTGCTGTTTCGAGTAAACGTCTCATAGTGGGAACGATAATAAAGACTTTGAACATGGATTGCCAGCTTATTGAAAAATTCCGGATCATCCAGCTTGATCAGATACGTCTTCTCTACCATAGCCAGAACCGAATGCAATGTTTCAATAATTCGCTGATCAACAAATTCAGCAAGCTTTTCATCTTCTCTGTTTGCCAATGTCTCATTCTGCATCCCAATAAACAGTAGAGACAACTGCTCAAGCTCAGCCTCTGAAAAGTGTATTTCGTACTCCCCAGCCAGTGTTTCTGCAATTTCTTTAGCTAGCTGATACTCCTGTCGTTCTACTAAATTCGAATATTCTTTGTTCCTTTTGATGACATGCCCCTGTCGAATACGCTCAATGCTGATTGCATAATGAAGAACAATGTTATTCAATGAATATTGATTGATTCGAATGGTATATTTTTGCAGGACCGTCAAAATTGTCTGCTGCAGCTGTTCCAAAGAAATATAACCGATCATTTCCTGAATCGTCAATTTCAGCTTTTCCTGCAGATCACTTTCATTGTATAAGAGAGAAATCATATAGCGACGCTTAGATCGCTCCGGTCCGGTCAGCTTCACACGATTTTGTTCGATAACAATATGGATCGACTGATCAGTGATTTCCTGCTTTAGCTGTTGAAGCTCATTTTTCAATGTTGATTCAGAAATAAAGAGACGCTCAGATAAATCAAACACATCTACTCCCTTAGAAGAATTTTTCAACAGCTCCAAAAATATCCGTGATTTTCGGTCTTCATTTTCTATTGTCTGTCCAGTTAAATCAATTGCAGGATTTATCTGATAGCCTTGGTTGCTGGCAATGATCAGTTGGGAAATTTCCTGGTTCATCTTCGCGATATGATTACGGATCGTCCGTGTTGTACAGCTGCAGTAGTCAGACAGCTGTTTTGCTGTTACCCAGTTCCCTTGATTTTTCGATAAAAATGCAAGGATTTCTTTTTGTTTTGCATGCCACATATCAACAGCTCCTAATAGAAAGAAAGCTGATTGCAGAGTTCTTTTTCACCCCTGCTCAACCAGCTCCTTTTTTATTTATAGAACCTCCCCGTTTGATTCGATCACTTTTTTGTACCAATGGAAGCTGTCCTTCTTGATTCGCTCGCCGGAACCGTTGCCTTCATTATCCAGATCTACATAGATAAAACCGTAACGTTTTTCCATCTGAGCAGACGAACAACTGACAATATCGATTGGTCCCCAAGCACAATACGCAATCACTTCTACACCATCATACATTGCCCGCTTCATTGCTGCAATATGCTGGGATAGATAATCAATTCGATAGTCATCATGAACCGTTCCATCCTCAAGTTTGTCATACATACCAAATCCGTTCTCAGCGACAATGATCGCTTTATGGTATCTGTCCCAATATTGGGATAATGAATTGTACAGTCCTTGCGGATCGACAGCCCAGCCCCACGGATTCGCTTTAAGGTTAGGGTTTGGTGTAACAGAGGATGGATTTAGGGTGTTCTTTGCTGCATCAACCATTTGAGAATAATAATAAGAAATCGCCAAGTAATCCATTGTATTATTTTTCAGCAAACGACGATCTTCTTCTGTGATCTCAATGGCGATATCATTTTCTGCAAAGTAGTTCAGTGCATACTGTGGATAGTCACCGTTGAACTGAACATCTGTATAAAAATATTCCATCCGATTACGCTTCATCGCCAAGATTACATCATCCGGATTACAAGAAAATGGATAAGCTGTACAATCCGCCACCATTGTTCCAATCTGCATTTCCGGATTGATTTCATGGGCAAATTCGACTAGTTTAGCGCTGGCAACAAACTGGTTGTGTACTGCCTGGTAGCTTGCTTCTTCATAATTAGCCACAGTATCGTAAGGAATAGCTGTAGAGTTGAATGGCTCAAATTGGATAAGATTGATTTGATTGATCACGATCCAGTATTTCACCTTATCTTTGTAGCGATCCAAAACAACTTTTCCATATTTCACAAACAGGTCGATTACTTTACGGTTGTTCCAGCCGCCATAATTCAGCGTGATTTCAACTGGCGTTTCATAGTGTAAAATCGTAATGATCGGTTCCATCCCCAATGCAATGATTTTATCGATCAACCGATCATAATATGCCAATCCTGCTTCACTTGGCTCAGTCTCTTCTCCAGTCGGAAAAATTCGCGTCCAATCGATCGATGTCCGGAAATTTTTAAAGCCCATCTCACTTAACAGCTCCAAATCCTGTTCGTAAGTATGATAAAAATCAATCCCATGACGTTTTGGATAATACCCCTTTTGATCTGCTAAGTTCTCCTTAACATCCGCTAAACTCATGCCTTTATGCTGATCTGCACTGATTTCCTCATTTGATTTATCCGGATAATATTTATGCAAGTCGGCTAGACTGATTCCCTTACCAGCCACCTGAAATGCACCTTCTGCCTGATTCGCTGCAATGGCACCGCCCCATAAAAAATCCTTTGGCATCTTGTATTCTTTTATCATCAGAGCGCCTCCTAATTCTCTTTATTGAATTTCTCAAATAACTTGATCAGATGCTCTCCAATCAAAATTTCACTTTGTGCTGTCATCAATGTATCCTGTGCATGGCAGAAGAGTGTCGAATAACGAATCTGCTCACCAGAAGCCTCTAACTGCAATGTGTCTGTTTGCAGACCATGTGCAATCACGACCTCCCGACGTGCTTCGCTGATTTCAGTTTTCGCCAGCTCAAAATCCACCGCCTCCAGCTTTTCCAGTGCATGAACCAAGTGATCTCTAGCATTTCCTGCGTGGACAAGAATGTTCATGGACAGCTGATTGAGCTGATCATTTTCTTCAATATAGTCTTTTTCCATCGTGTCGTCCTCCAGTTATTGTTTATGCTGTTTCCGCCTGACCGTCCTCCATCGCTTCCAGTTCTTCCTGTTTGATCAATGAATTGTCATACGCTTTAAAGAACGGCAGGAATACCAACCAAGTAACGATGAAAATCAGAATACAGACAATGATTGCTCGCCAATCCTGTGTTGCCAAATAAGAAGTGATTGGATACGGCATATACCACAGCAGGAAGGTTTGAGAAGGAACATTCACAAAGCCGAAATACATTGCGGCATATGCGATACTCGGAACCAACAATCCATTGATCCACATTGGCACCATCAAGTAGGGGTTAAATGCAATTGGCGCACCGAAAACCAATGGCTCATTGATATTGAAAATGGAAGGAACTATCACTGCTCGTCCAATCGCTTTCAATTGAGCTGACTTGCTCAACAAGAACATCATTATGGATAGAGCCAATGTTGTTCCCACTCCCCCCATTGAAGAAAAGGCATAACAGGTTTCCTGTGTAGCGATATTCACTGCTTGACCACCAGCTGCTACGGCTTCAGCATTCGCTGCAAGTCCTGCCATATATACAGGATAAATTGCAGGCATCATGACCCAGCCGGAGATCCCAAATGTGTATAAGAAAATTGGAATAAATACAGAAAGAACAAATCCCGGATAAGACTGAACGATTTTTGCTAATGGACTGAATACAAGAATCACGACATCAAAGAAATCAATATTGAATTGTACCGTAATCAACCAGCCAATCAGCAATACGATCGTAATTGGCAGTAAACTATTGAACCAGCCAACAACAAAATCAGGAATCGGCGTATCTTCATCGAAAAATGATTTCTGTGCCGCCAGATTCATAACAAAAGCAACAAACAGACCTGTGATGATTGAAAGGAACATCCCAGTCGCACCAAATCTGGATAAGATAAACGTGATCTCTCCTTCTGCGGTGATCGTCGGGAATATCAGCATCATGAACAGTACTAGAGCAGTTGCTCCTGAAATCAGCTTTTGCCCGCTGTGCCCCTTCTTTTCCATCAAATAATAAGGGATCAGAAAAGCAACGACCAGACCAAACATACCAAATGAAAAGGTGCTGATCATTGAGAAGTCCGGCATTCCTTTAAACACATTCTGTAAGAGCGACACAACGGTTACAAGAGAGCCGACAAATACCAAGGGCAGTGCTGCCATGATCGAATCCTGAATCGCTGATACCCACGGATTCTTTACTACCTTATTGACCTTTGGAGCAAATGTATTCGTCATAAAATCCATAATTTTATTCATTTTTATTCCTCCAAGCTTACTATTAGATCCAGTGCTTTCTCTCCATTCAATGAGCCGTACGTACTTTGCGGAATCACTGCTGCTTTGACCTTCTTGTCCTTCGTCTGTTCTTGAATATCTGCCAGCATATAAGACAAATGAGGACCAATCAACAAGTAATCGATTTCATTTATCCGTTCATCCAACTGTGATTCACTCGCTGCTTTGACCGTCATTTCCAGACCTCTCTTCTTCGCTGCCTTGCGAATAGCAGCTGCCATGAAACCACTTGATGCACCTGAGCCGCAAATCAATAAAATATTCTTCATATCCTTCACCACTTTCTGTTCTTTATAGTTTCATTATAGGAAGCTCATGGACTGCTTACAAACTGACTTTTTTCCTACTGGTAGGAAAACTCTAAAAAACACAACACCAAAACAGCCGGATCACCCCCATGATCCGGCTGTTCTTTATAAAAACACTTTTTCAACACTCTTTTACTACTCCCTTTATTTCGAAAAAGAATGCTCTATTAAGAAAGCGACTGTTGGAACAGTGCTTACTTACCTAGTTTGTTGAAATCTACTGCTAGTTTCGAACCGATTACCGCATTGTTCTTAACCAACGCAATATTAGATTCCAGGCTCTTACCATCTGTTACATCCTTGATTTTACCAAGAAGGAATGGTGTGATGTCTTTTCCGGAAACGCCTTGTTCGTCCGCCTCTTTAAGTGCAGTTTCGATGGCGTCATTGATAAAGCCTTCATCCATAGAATATTCTTCAGGAATTGGGTTTGCAATAATTGCTCCGCCGTCAATAGCCAGATCCCATTTTGCTTTCAGAGATTGTGCCAGCAACGCTGTATCGTCGATGTTGTTTTCCAGCTGAATGCTGCTTGTTCTTGAGAAGAAAGAAGGTAATACATCGGTTTTGTAACCAAAGACAGGAACACCCTTTGTTTCTAGATATTCCATTGTCAGATTTAAATCAAGAATTGATTTAGCACCTGCACAGATAACAGCAACATTTGTTTTAGCCAGTTCTTCCAAATCTGCAGAAATATCCATTGTTGTTTCTGCCCCACGGTGAACACCACCGATACCGCCAGTTACAAAGATATGGATATCTGCCAATGCTGCACAGATCATTGTCGCAGCAACCGTTGTCGCACCTAATTTTTTAGAAGCCAGTAAAAAGCCGATGTCACGACGAGAAACCTTTGCCACACCAGTGCTGCTGCCGAACATTTCCAATTCTTCATCAGAAAGACCGATTTTGATTTTTCCATCAATCAGGGCAATCGTTGCAGGTACTGCGCCGTTTTCACGAACGATCGTTTCCACTTCTCTTGCTGTTTGAACGTTTTGCGGATAAGGCATACCATGAGAGATGATTGTTGATTCCAACGCAACGATAGGAAGTCCTTGCTCCTTCGCTTTCTTTACTTCTTCTGATAAAACAACATATTCTTTCATCGATTCATTTCCTCCATGTCTTTGATTAATTGATTTTTTGTCAGCTCAGGTCTGACTGTATATTTTGATTCAATGGTCTTAACTGCATTGATTGTTGCCTGTTTTAATGATTCACTCAAGGAACGATTTTCCAGCCACGCATCGATGACTGCCGCACAAAATGCATCTCCGGCACCTGTAACATCTACTACATTTGAGGTAGAAAGCGTCGGCTGATAAATCAGCTCTCCTTCTTTATTCCCCGCCATTACACCGTCTGTTCCCTTTGTCACGATCACATTTTCGATGCCCAGCTTCAGCCATGACTGCACGACCTGCTCCCAGTCTTCATTAGAGGATATCGTACGGCTAAAATAAGTTTCTGACTCGTCACAATTTGTGATCAGCCACGTCAATCCATTCAATTTCTCTGGAAGATGCTTGATTTTCGGTGAAGAAACAGGAATCAAGATCATTGGTTTTTGATGCTTATTCGCAAAATGCAGCAGATAATCCAGACTGCTTTGCGGACAATTCAAGTCAGCAATGATACATTTGGCATTTTGCAGCAGCTTTTCCTTTTGAACTAATAATTCCGGCTTCAAATGTAAGTATGCATCCATGTCCGCCAAAGCAACCAGCAAATTACCTGTCTCATCAAGAACTGCCGTATACGAACCTGTTGTCACTTGATCCGACTGCTCTACATGTGAAAAATCCATAAAGCCAGCCGACTGTCGCTTGATTAGATCAAAGTCTGAATCTCTCCCGGCAACAGTTACCATCGAAACATCCCAACCTAGTCTACCCAGATTCTCGCCAATATTTCTCGCTACACCACCAACACTTTGACTGGAATTCGCCGGATTCGAGGTATGGAGTTGGATCGCTTCCTTGCTGTAAATCTTACGGTCGACATTTGCCCCGCCGATACAAACAATCTGTTCACACTCATTCACCACGTAAGCCTTCCCAAGTAAGAATCCCTTATCGATCAAGCTGGAAGTAATATTGGCTATCGCAGAACGAGACAGCTTCACTACATCCGCAAGCTCTTGTTGAGAAATATAAGGATCATTCTTTATCTGGTCCAATACCTTCTTTTCATTCTCATTCAATTGCTCTGAATTAAGCACTGGTTCCTCCTCTCCGGACTTTTGTCCTAAAGAAAAACTTTTGTCCTTTATATTGTAATCGCTTTTTCCAAATTCGTCAAGAATGAATCAAAGATTTTTGACTTTATAGTTTTCCAAATAGAGGTCGTCCGTAGTAAAAAAACACCCCAGAAATCATTTGATTCTGGAGTATTTTTCTTATCCTTATAACCTGACTAAAGCTTCCATTACAGCAGTATATTTTCTCTATCACACATAGATAATTAAAGCATATGTGAGTCGAAGCTTATTGATAGACAACTGCTGTTTTGCAAAATAGAAGTAAAAATGATTTATGAGCAATAGATTTTTAGCCATTGAAAGTATGCATCTGATAATCAAGACGTCTATCCCAACCGTAGATTTCAAATTGAACGCCATATTTCACACCATTCTCGGGTTTAAACCTGGCCCACTGTGAGTTATACTGCGTGAACCATTTCTCTGTCTTATAATTGTACAGTTTAATCACATAAGACATATGCGGATTATTACTAGTAACCCCTAGCAAGAATTCTCCATTTGACTCCCGACTGACGTTTACAGCATTAATTACACTGTTACTTGCTCCATCGGTTCCCATAGTTTTAGAATCAATGATCTGGTTGTTGCTATTAAGTACCTCCACATGAGCCCAATAATTTCCTTTTGGCACTTCAAGAGTTATCCAATTCGATTTCCCCTTTTGAATAAAATGCCACTGCTTAGTATCGACATTATAGTACTTCCATTGAAGTGTATGGGCAACTGTATAATAATCCCATATCCCAATCTCTATGCCACTCCAAGTTTTTTGAATAACCCACTCACCAAGACTTTCTCCTTTCAGAAACAGTTCTGCCTCAGCTTCTCTACGCCTTACTAGTCCGGGCAACGTCTGACCACCAGCTTTGACGTATTTTTTCATCTCACTTGCAGCATCCTTCCAATTAGAGCTGTTGATATAAACAAGTAACGTAGATCCACTTAAAATATATGGTCCTAAGTTGAAATGAAAACTCGCTAATGCATCAAATTGATTTTGATTAAGTTGCACTTGTACATAGTTGTAGATTCCATATGCATGAGTTCTGATATCCTCATCAAGAAATTGATTTGCTTGCTGTTCCGAGATAGTCATACCAGCATAAACACCCTTTGTATGACCGTACCCAATCGTCCAAACACCGACAGAGTCTTGGTATGCTGTCAAACGCAGCCCTTCAAATTCCTTTATCAAGTCTCTCCCCTTTTGAGATATCTTCATGTTCTCATTTGCCATATTTCTTCTCCTTTCTCATTTGAATGATTATTACAGAAATTACAGCGCTGAATTTCTATGACTAAAGATTATCACACCGTTCTCATTAAAAAATACGTGTATCGTTCGTACTTTTAGTAATTTTATTCTACCTAAAAGAATTGCTTATCGACAGAAAAAAGAGCTGCATACGCATCTCTTTTTAGGCAAAACTATTAAAACCATTTATTCTCTCTTCACATGCATCTATACTAACCCATTTTTACTTATCGGAAACATTGCCATTTAACCGATATACTTCAGCTATGTCCTCTTCAGTGAAGGCGTTGCTTTTGTAATAAAATTGTCGGTCGTTCTCACTGATTTCCCGTATTACTTTGCAAGGATTTCCTACAGCAACTGAGTTTCTCGGAATATCTTTCGTTACAATACTGCCTGCACCAATAACACTATTTTGTCCAATCGTCACACCCGGACAGATCGTTGTATTCGCTCCAATCCAGCAATTATCCTCAATCACTACCGGATTTCCGTACATTAACCTTCGATAGTCAGGATGGATTGGGTGACCAACAGTCGCTATCGTAACTCCAGGACCAAAAGCAACCTTATTGCCAATCTTGATCTTCGCATCATCGATAAAGCTGCAGCCCATATTTAGATAACATTCTTCCCCAAGCTCAATGTTGCTGCCGTAACAAAAATAGAATGGCGGTTCGATCCATGCATTTACTTTTTTCCCAAAGATTTCATCTAATAACTGAAACCTTTTTTCTATCTCATCAGGCATCGTCTGATTAAATTGCATCATTCGCTTCTTCGCCTGCAGCCGCTCCTCTGGCAGGCCTTCACAATCGTCCAAAAATAATTTTCCATTGGCAATTCTTTCTCTCATATTCATCAGCATAACTCCTTTTCGCCTTATTTGTATGTGAAGTTTCAATTCCTTAATTGGCAAACCTTCTGAATCATACATATATCAACAAACAAATAATTATTCAGTCAATGGCGGGGAAGATGACATACATTCTTCCTCACCATTCTCAATATGCTTCACTTATATCCCCTAATGCTTTCTAAAGGAACTTTCCCCTTATTTCATCAATCGATCGATTTCTTCATCTAGAGGCAACAAGCTGTAGCTTTCTCCTCTCTTTTCTAAAACTTTTACTTGAATCGGTTTTCTATTCAAAATTTTTCTAACTTCAATCATTTCAGTTTCTTTCACAAAATGACCCGGTTTGATCTGTTTTATATGAATAATTCCTGGAAATTGATTATCAATCAGTCCTCTAAAAGTCTGAATACTGCTATTTTTTCCATAACCTGATTCTTTGTAATCAAATGTATAGATTTCCCCTATAACAATCTCTTTCTGTTCCCTTCTTGATTGTTCTGTTTCCCTGATTGATTCACGTTTCCCTACAACTCTAATACTCATATTTTCAGCCTTCAACCCATCATAAGAGAAGCCCAGTTTGAAAGATACTCTACTATTATTGTTCATTGATGATACATAAGGATTATGCTCGATATTAACAAACACCTTTACTTCTGACATTATTTTCCCGTTGATGTCATATGGTATAATGTTTCCCTTGTTCCCTCGTTCAATACGCAACTCACCTTCAATACGTCGTAGCTGTTCAAGTTGATATATTTTCGAGTTATCTTGAACAAGGTTAGCACGAATCATTTTCTTGGATATTAAGCCAGCCATCTCTGTTCCATTTGCTAGAAAAGAAATTGCTTTGATTCGATTAGGGTGACCAGAGGATTTTTCCTTCATGTACTTTATTGAATCCAACAATTTATAATGATTGTTCCTATCTCCAAAGTAGGATCTCAAAAACAGCAATACATATTTGAAATAATCTATATTCAAATTTACTTTTTCTGTAATAGAGTACAACCCATTGATAATTTCCATCATCTCTGGCACCGAAGCATTCGTTAATATTCCAAGTTCCACCAAATTGAATAAATCACTATTTTTTATTTCAGATTTATCTTGAACAAGCAACCCTTCAATGGAATAGTAATAGTCTTCAAAAAGCTTATATATTCTTTTATTGACTTTCCCACCTAGATGTTCATTGCTAAAGAATTTCGTATCCTTTACAATAAGGTGGAACCTTTGTCTACATGAAACTATGCAGGCTTTATAATCATTAATATCGTGATATTTAGTATAATAATTATTCCATTTCTCAATAGAAGTAGCTACCTCTTCCATATAATTTTGGATAATTCTCTGCTTTTGTTCCAGATCTTTCAATGACTCCTCATCCTCAGAAAGAAGAAAGATATTTTCTAAACTATTGATAGAAGTCAGCGCTTTTTCCAAATAGATTTCTTTTTCTTTGTTCTCTTTATCATTTTTAGAAATAAATTCTAAAATTTGCATATATAGTATCAAACAAGCTGATAACGCATATTCCTCTGTTTTTGTTTTATTATATATCTGTGAGCGATTCAATGTTTCGCTAAAAGCTTCTTCTGCTTCTATTGCAAGTTTATAAATTCTATCTTTATCTACCTCACAAACTGCATCTTTTTGTCTGCTATGCAATTCATAATTCAGTTCTTTTCTAATACACATACCCATAATATGATAAATATCGGGAGCAACACTTGCCTTTTCCTCATCTTCTTCAAAGAGTCTTACTGCACGTTGGATGAATTCTCTCGATTTTTCAAAATCACTTCTTGTATAGGCGTAATATCTAGCAGCATGAGCATTAAAATAGGGATCTTCCGGATATTCTTTGATAAGTGCTTCAAATATTGCACCAGCTTTTTTGTCATTATTTTGATCCCATAAATCATTGATTATTCTTGAAAAGAACTTAGAAACAAATCGTCTGTTATTCTCAAAAGAATCCGATTCCGAAATGGCACTTTCTTCATAGCGCTTATCGATAAACAGATTTTTTAACAACTCTGTTCCATACTGTTTGTCATTATAATACTCTTTAATTAGCTCTATAATATGGATCATCTCTTTTTGAAGATTGTTCTTATATAACAAGTCCTGCTCTTTTCCTCCTAAAAGCTTTTTCAAGAGTTCCTTTGAAAACATAGACGAGCGTACTTTCAATTCATAGCAATTATATTGAGCAGACTCACCTATATAAATCAATGTACTAAAACTTTCTACAAAGGCACTAAGACTTGCGTTAGTGAAATCAAAAATTTTTTCTATAAACTTTGTTTCTATTCCTCTATTCAGATACTCTGATAAAATCGCTACCAGCAAAAATATTTCTCGCCATTCTTTTTTACTTTCTATCATTGGAATATATTCCTCAACATAATCAGATAGCTTTATATATCGGTCTTTATAGATACTCAGATTGATTAGAAATGGGCAACAATTCTCCAAACCTAAATTGTCCACAAAATCACTTGTAGACTGTTTCAAAAGTTTTTTATCTCCGGTTCCTATCTCCTTGTTAAAGTTGATGATTTTACTTATATCCTGAGATGTGAACTCTTCAATGACATGGCTTTTATTCTTAGACTTGCTTTTCACTGAGCTTCGTTGAATATACACAAAATAATGAGGTACATTGGTTGAGCGAGCAATATCTCTGATTTCGCTCTTTTTAGGCAGAATATCTCCTAAAATATTTTCTTCGATCACAATAATGATTGTCTTCTCACTAATTTTATACAATAAATTAAGCGCATCTTTCAATGCATTACTATCATACTGCTTCATGAATAAAACAGGGAATTCGTCCTTCAATTTCAAAGAGACAACTCTTCCAGCCGTTGTACCTCCAAACCCAGGGATAGAACCAATCTCAAACTGAGTTTCTCCTCTGTGAACGCTATTTCTTATTTTATTATAAAGCTTATGATACACCTCTAATTCTGCATAACCGTTTTGAACTGCCAACCCCCATTTTATGTCATTCCCTAAAGCAAAACTCTCCTTCTCCACTATATATTCTACAAAATCACTTTCATCTAATTTTGTAGGAAAAGCTTTATGGAGCATATAGAAAAAGGAAGTCAGATAGTTGACTTCTGTATGTTCAACCGTCGCTAGCCCTTTCTCATTATATGCAGGAATAACATAGCTTTCCTCACTATACTGTTCATAATCAACAAATTCGATACCACCAATAAATTCCTTATAGCGGCAATCAAGAACAAACCACTCATCTTCATAACCAACTGAGTCATTCAACAAATCCAATGAGTAGTTATCGTTAACATAAATGTACTTAAGAAAATTATACTCCCCTTTCACTTCATCCAGAACATTGTATATTTCTTTGTGTAAAGAGGGAGCGTACTCCATCATACTACAAACGTAGATATCTGTAGCAGCTTGAGAGAAATACTCTTTGAAGAAGCTTTTTAAGTACTCTTTTGCCTGCTTCCCATTAATATGGGAAAAATTATAATTTGAGGCCCACTCCTTAGCTCCTTTACGATTTGCCGGCATATAATTTGTAGGCCTATTCCCGTTCCGTACAAAACGTTGTCTCTCAGTTCTGCTTATCGTAAATGGATACTCAACTCCCGATTGTCCATCACAATTGACCACTATTTTTTTTCCCGATCGGAATATCGTTTTACTCGTTTCTTCTGCATCAGCTAACTGCATTATATAAAACTCATCCCTATTTATAGCATCCTGAAATCCTGACTCAAGAGAAAAAGGATCGAAATCTAATATAATATCCCAATGAATGTTGTTGATTGTTGCTATGTCCTCTTTGCTAAAATCATGCATAGAGTCAATAATCAATATTTTTTTTGAATTGTAATCCTTATTAAGGCTCATGTAATCCTTCAGATGAATTTTGGAAGCATCACCTGTTATTCTAGGTTTTTTACTAATCAAAGCAGTAATATTGGGTTCAATATAGTGTAGAATTAATAGTTCTAAATTTTGAATCAACCGAGGAACCGGATTATAAGTTAGGCTCGTCATTTTATGTATAGCCTTGTTTCTTGCATCTTTGTTCCTTAAAATAAACAGCAAATCCACACCATTTTTCAAAGGAGAATCAATAACTTCTGATATTAACTTTTCTGTGGCGATAAAAAAGTTATAACTAGCATCATAATCGATATTATTCTTTTTTAAAATAAATGTATAAATATTCTCAGCAATAGTATAGAGATTATTTATTAACTCCCTACTTGCCCTATCCATCATAAAATCAATTATTTCTTCTGGAGCTTCATTATATTTATTAACACATATGCCAAACTCTTCAACTATATCTTTCTTTGTCTTTGTAAAGTCCATCACTTTCTCATCCTTTCCAATTTAAGCACATACATTTATCTTATCACTTAGCGTCTTTATTTTTAAGAGAACAAGCGTTTACATTATACAAAAAATACATATATAAACTAAAACTAATATATATATTTAGAACGGAATAAGGATATTCCATTTGGAAGATTGAGCAAAATAGGTATCTAGCTGTACTTTCTACTTAAGATTATTTTCATCTACTATACAAGTCTAACGCAAAAAGAGTGGGATAATTTCCCACCCTCCACTTTCTAACATTCTTTAAAAGCCGACCCATTCTAAGAAGCTGCGCTCTTCTTTGTCCCCAATTTCAAAATTGATGGGGCTGTCTTCTTCGTCCTGCTCCTTAACATTTTCCGTCAAATATTCCTTGGCCGCTTCCTTATCAATACTGCCTTCCACGACTTGTGATACCATGCCTAAACAGATTACTGCTCCTACGATTCCTGCGATTGCTTTTGTTTTCATGATGATTTCCTCTTTTCTTAAATTTTTAGTTTGATTGTTTTTTCTACTTTCTTCTAGAGATTAAAAGCCGATCCATTCTAAGAAGCTATGCTCTTCTTTGTCCCCAATTTCAAAATTGATGGCGCTGTCTTCTTCGTCTTGCTCCTTAACATTTTCCGTCAAATATTCCTTGGCCGCTTCCTTATCAATACTGCCTTCCACGACTTGTGATACCATGCCTAAACAGATTACTGCTCCTACGATTCCTGCGATTGTTTTTGTTTTCATGATGATTTCTCCTTCTCTTTTATGGTTTGATCGTTTCTATTTTTTACATTAGCTGCCTTATTTCATGAACGGAATTTTTGATTTGATTTGTGCTTTCATTAGATCGAAAAAATTTTCCATCACCACCTGACAAGTCAGGCTGTCGATAAGTGTTTCGTTTGAAATATGACCGATGATCATTTTCATATGCTTTCTTGATGTGCGGGTGATGTTGCTCTCACAATATTTTTCATACCCTTTTATGATTTGTTCACAAGTTAAAATGTCGATACTGCTTCTTTCTGCGATTGTTTGGATTACTTCTGTATGATTCATGATTGATTTCTCCTTCTTTTTTGACCGACCGTCGGTCATAATTGTTTTATTTTTTAAACCCAACTATAGTTGAGTTTAATTTGTAAATACTGAAATGATTTTTAGTGCTGCTTCTTCTTTATTGATTTTTTCAGTGATACCAATCACTTTAAAAATAATATCGATAAAAGACTGGATTCTTCTTTTCATCGCCTCTTCATCCGGCGTTATCATTCGTTCATCCAACAAGGTCTGAATGCCGGCAATCAAGAACTGGATTGCTTCCAGAGGAAATGGCGTTTGAAATTCTCCACTTCTATTTCCTTCTTCAATGATTTCAGCTAATATCGGACAAATATGCTGTAAGGTGCCTTCCATTGCACGCTGCTTCATTAAGGCATTTTCTACTTTTGGGAACTGATCGACCATGTCGCTTTTCTCTTCATTTTCAGATGGCAGCTGTGCCAGCAAATATTGAATGATCTTATCCAATGCGCTGAGTTCACTATTTGCTGCAATATCCTTAGCAGTGATCATATCCTGCTCGATGACTCTCATCACCACAGCCTCCATCACTTCTTCCTTTGATTTGAAATAATGATAAAAGGTTCCTTTGGCAATGCCGATTTCCTTAAGAATATCGTTGATTGTTGTTTTGTCATATCCCTTTGAAAGAAACAAACGCTTTGCTGTATCTAATATCTCGGTTTTTCTTTCATCGTGCTCTTTTACTGTTCTCATGATTGACCTCCTTTCTTTTTATAGACCGACCGTCGGTCTTGTTATGTCTTTATAATATACCCATGCTATATTTTTGTCAACACCTTTTTAAAACTTTTTTTATCTTATTGCTTTTATGGCATGCTCTACATAAAAACAGAGCTGCGATAAAAAATATCACAGCTTTATTCTTACGTATTATTTCTTGTCATGTCGAATGCTTCATCAAGCGATTGATATGAACACCCAGATACACGATTTCTTCATCTGGGATCGTTGCCTGGTACACTTTTTCAATGTATTCTTTTACCTTCGTCGCTGTCTCCATTGCGGACGGATACAATGTCCACATCTGGCGATATAACTCATCCTCAGTATCTTCCAATAATCCATTAGAATAATACCGTTCTACAAAGAAACGGACGTGTGTGATAAATCTGGTGTAATGAATCGAATTCGTATCAATCTCTGTTTGGATAGAATAGCGAACCATGTTGACGATCCCGCCGATCATTTTCGCATACTTGAAACCATCGCTATTTTCCGTATCCTCCGACTGAGCATTGATTAGATGGAAAGCAATATTGCTGGCTTCCTCTTTTGGTAAATCAATTCCATACTTCTCGTTGATCAGCTCGAGTGCATGTTGACCTACTTGAAACTCTTGAGGATAGTAGCTTTTGATTTCCCAATATAACCGGTTCGCAACGGTCAAGCCTTGCTGCGCCCTTTCCACAGCAAAATGCAGGTGATCCGTCAGCGTAAGGTAAAGATTGCTGTTGAGCTTTTTTCCTAACTGCTGCTCTGCTTCTGTAATGATATCTCGAGTAACCTCAAAGAATTCGAATGGAATCTCCCCAACCAACTCAACGATCTGCATTGATTTTTGTTCTTCCACCTCAAAGAAAATTTTATCTACCTGCTCATCAGGAATCTGGTCTCCGACTTTTTTGCCAAAACCGATTCCTTTCCCCAGAGCAATCATCTCTTTGCCATTATTTTCAACAAGAACAACACTGGAATTCAAAACTTTTTTTATTGAAATCACCTGTCATCCTCCTCTTAACTTTTACTCATATAGTGATGCACCATTTGTTTCAATGACCTTCTGGTACCAGTAGAAAGAATCCTTTCTCATACGATCATAGCTGCCATTCCCCTCATCATCTGCATCAACATAGATAAAGCCATAGCGTTTAGACATTTGAGAAGTACCTGCACTGACTAGATCGATAGGGCCCCAGCTTGTATAACCAATCAGATCAACCCCCTCATCAATCGCTTCCTTCATTTGTTTGAAATGCTCTTTAAAATAGGTCATACGGTACGTATCATGAATTTTCCCATCTTCTATCTTATCAACAGCACCCATGCCATTCTCAACAATCATCAATGGTAAATTGTAGCGATCATACAGCTCAATCAAAGAAACCTTCAATCCCTTCGGATCGATTTGCCAGCCCCACTCCGTCGAAGGTAAATATGGATTTTTAACCCCCAGCACAGTATTTCCCGGTGTCCTCTCTGCATTCGGATCACCAGATTCTGCCATAGACATATAGTAGCTGAATGACACAAAATCAACTGTATGCTCTTTGAGAATCGCTATGTCCTCATCCGTCATTTCCAAATGAATTCCGCGATTTTCCAAGTCCTTCATGATCATCGTTGGATAAACACCCTTGACCTGCACATCTGCATAAAAATTATTTTCCAGATTTTTCTTCAATGTCAATTCTACATCAAGTGGCGCACACGTCAAAGGATAGGTCATCAGCTTCGTCAGCATACAGCCAACCTGACTGCCCGGGATTTTTTCATGAGCAGATTTCGTTACCAAGGCGCTTGCAACAAATTGATGGTGTAGTGCCTGATAAACATCCTGCTCCAACTGACCTTCTTGACTCTTATCAGGAATGAGCCCCGCTGTTGTAAATGGGTGACGATGAATACTGTCGATTTCATTAAAGGTCAGCCAGTACTTTACATATTCCCCAAAACGATCGTAGCAGACATCCGCGAATCGAACAAAATCATCAATGACCTTCCGTTCCACCCAGCCATTATATTTAAGGCTCAGAAATACCGGCATCTCATAATGGGAGAGAGTCACGATCGGTTCGATATTCAATCGTTTCATCTCTTTAAATACTGCTTCGTAAAAGGCTACTCCCTTCTCATTCGGCTCCAGCTCCTCACCCGTAGGAAAAAGTCGGGTCCAAGCAATCGACAAACGCAGTGTCTTAAAGCCCATCTCTGCAAACAATGCCAAATCCTCTTTGTAGCGATGGTAAAAATCAATCCCACGACGCTTTGGGTACCATGTATCAGTTAAATCAGCGACTGCCTGTTCAACGTTTTCTGTTGTTACACCCATATGTGCTGCATAATCCTTATTATCAACATTTGGTTTGTAGGTAGCCATATCTGCGACAGAAAGTCCCTTGCCGTCAAGATTCCAACCGCCCTCTACCTGATTGGCGGCAACAGCGCCGCCCCATAAAAAGTTTTCTGGAAATGTATGTTTGCTCATGTTGTGATCCCCTTCTTTTTTGGAGAAACCAATCAAGGAATTTCATGGTTTCTCTATTCTGGTGATTCAATGTTCATTATTTTTCTCTGTTTCTAGTAACGCTGTATGATTAAAGTGATGCAACAGCTAATAAATCTGAATCATTTGTAACTTCCTGTTCAAGATTGAAGGAACTAACCGTGAAGCGTTCCTGATTTGTCACAACACAAATGACGGTTGGATCTAAGCCTGCTGCTGTGATTTTGTTCAAATCAAACTCAATCAGCTTCTGTCCACGCTTAACCTGATCACCAGATTTCACAAAGGATACAAAACCGTCTCCTTCCATTTGTACCGTATCGATCCCAATATGGAACAATAATTCTGCACCGTTTTCCAGCTTCATTCCTATTGCATGGTTTGTTTCAAACAGCATCGTGATTTCGCCGGATTCAGGTGCAACCAGTTCACCGACTTCAGGTACGATTCCTACACCAGCACCGACCATCCCACTAGCAAATACTTCATCCTTCACCTCACTAAGAGGGATCACTCTTCCAACTACCGGGCTTGATAGGAGCTCAACACCGATAGCTGTTTCCAGGTCAACAGTTTCTTTTGGTTCCTCTACCTTTTTATCTTTGAATAATACTAGAACAGCGATAAATGCAACGACAAAAGACAATCCCAAGGTCGCAAACGCCCAAATCAGGTTCATTGGATTATCCTTATCTGCAAACATTGTGATACTTGCCAGACCCGGACCAACTAATGCAAAACCTTTTATCGCAGTAATTCCGGCAAAGCCCCCGCCAATCAAGCTGGCACCCATCACGCCATATAGTACCCGTTTATTTAGGATGGTCACACCATATAGCGCAGGCTCAGTGATACCGAACATCGCAGAAATCCCCGCTGAAATAGCTGTTGAACGTAATTTTTTATCCTTCGTCTTGATGCTTACTGCAAAACAAGCGCCCGATTCTGCAATATTATGAGCTAGAGAAGCTGGCAGATAGAGCAACTCCATCCCCAGTTCACTCATGGAAGAAACAGCATAAGGAATCATTGCCTTGTGCATTCCTGTAACAACCATCAATGGCAGGATTGCCGCTAACAGTGCTGTCGCCAGCCAACCAAATTGATTATAGAGGGTAATAATTGCTGAAGAAAAGATCGTTCCGACATTATAGCCTAATGGACCCAAGATCAATAATGAGACAGGGACAGTAATCAATAGGCTCATCATAGGGACAAAAAAGATCCGAATCGATTTAAGCGAGAATCTTGTGAACAGCTTTTCCATTTGTGCGTAGAACAGAACTGTCAGTATCGCCGGAAATACTTGTGACGCATAGGCGATATTTTCTACGCCGAAAGAAAGAAACGTCGCGCCCTCAGCCAGCATAGCTGTCATATCCGGTAGAATCAATGCCCCGACTGCTGAAACAGCAACCAGTTGATTGACCTTCAGCTTATTCGCTGTTGTCATGGCAACTAGAATCGGCAGGAAGTACAAAGGAGCACCGCCAATCAAATTAAGAATCTGATAGGTTTGACTTTGATCACTCATCACACCGGCAATAGATGCTAACATCAATAGCGATTTTAGAATCCCGCCACCGGCGATTGCCGGCACTAACGGCTGAAACACTGAAATAACAAAATCCAAAACAACAGCGCCTATCTTTTGCTTTTCTTTTGGCTGATCGCCGTTATCGCTCAATTCTCCCAAGATTTTTTTTACTTCATCATATACTTCAACAACATCATTCCCAATAATCACCTGACATTGCACGTTCTGTCGAACACCCATGACACCATCGACAGCCTCAAGCTTTTCAACGTTAGCTTTGTTCTTGTCTTTTAGTGTAAAACGTAATCTGGTGGAGCAATGTTCTAAATGAGAAACATTTTCTTTTCCGCCGACCTGTAAAACGATTTGTGCGGCTGTTTCTTTATAATTCATTTCATTTTCCTCTTTTCATTATCAGATTCGTTTATATTTTCCCGGCCGAAGAAAATACAAAAAGACAGGACTTAAATAAATCGACATTCCATATCTACACAAATAAGATACAGAATAACAACTTATTTAGGTCCTGCCTGCACTACCAGTCACATGCCTGTCTATTTGAAAGTATTCTATCACAAAAAAATGAAACCGTAAACATGAAAATCAAAAATTCAGGAATTCCAGCTGGAAAAGCTGTAATGTTAACATAGATCCTATTAAAATTCGTTACACGAAAAATGACCTTTGATCAAAACCTATAGCAAAGGAAGCAGCTTTTTTTTATTGAATTTATAGGGTGTGACATGCGTCTATGATTCGTCTTACAAAGCTGTTAGCCTCACTTCAGACTAAAGTTCGATTTCATTTCAAGTGATTCATTGTATGATCATTTCGAAAGGATGATTACTATGAAAAAAACATTGATCCATTTAGGAATATTCGCAGCTGTTTCAGGAATTTTAATATTCAGTATAAATTTTGCTATGAATAAATATATGGAAGAAAACTACGGCGGCCCCAGCTATTATACAAAAATAGAAAGCGATCCTGTTGCCAGCGGAACCTCTGACGGCACACAATTCTACGAATACGATCAAGTTTCCTATGATGAAAATGGAACAGAAAAAACAGTACATTTGAAAGAATATCGCCAAAAGCCCTTGAGAAAATCAGCCTATTTAAAAATGGTCGTAAATGAGGAAAAAGGCGTGACCTCATGGGAAGAAATCAACGAAAATGACTTGCCAAGCGCAGTAAAAAAACAACTGGCATAAAGGAGGAAATCACTTGATGGATTTTTTGATGGATATACTTACTAGCTTTATCGAAGCCATGTTTCATCTATTCATGAGCTTTTTGATCGTCCCTTTTGAAATGTTCAGCGATATGCTGAATACCCTGTTTAGTTAAAATAAAGCAGGCTAGCCCAATAGCAGCTACTGGAAGGATTTCAGCAGTTGCTATTGGGCTGCTTTTATCTTTAGTAATGCTCCAATTCCCACAGTTGATGCCAATATCTTTCTATTTTCTGTACTTAAATTCCTATTACAAATACTTTATATGTTACAGATATCTTTCCCCTTTCAATAGATAAAAAATCTATTTTCCTAACTTTTTTATAAAAATAAAAAAACAAAAAACAGCGAATATATTATATAATTATAATCATGTCTAACAAAGGAGGAAAAAAAATGAAAAAGAAAATGTTTTTTGGGGTTTTATTGAGTAGTTTATTTACAAGTTTAGCTTTCGGACACAGCTCGCAGGTTCATGCCATGCTTCCGAATGACACAGAAAAAAATTTAATAACTGTACAGGAACATGACGCACTCAAGATATTCTCAACTGTTGAACCACAGGCGGTTTCCAAGTGGGACCCTCAGCAAAATCTGTTGGTTGTATTGGTGGAATTTGAAGATGTCGCACTTTCTTCTGATGAGGCAGACTGGTATGACAAATTTTTTGGTGATGAAAAATCATTAAAAACCTATTACCAAGAACAAACCGGTGGAAAAATCACTATTACTCCGGCAAATGAGACTTACGGGGAAAACAACGGAATCGTAAAGGTAAAAGTCAATCAGAATCACCCAAATGTTGGTGTATATGAGCCCGTCTGGTCAACAATGGAGAATGTGCTGAATCAAGCAGATGCTTATATTGATTTCGCTGAGTACGATACCAAACCAGGAATCACCCATGCTGTCACTCAAGATGAACTGCATATTATGGCGATTTTTGCCGGCAAGGAGCTAAGCCGAGAGAACAATGAGGTAAATATTCCTGCAGTCTGGGGACACAAAGGGGATTTTGGCCAATGGACTCTTACGCAAGACGGAAAATATCTTTTTGACTATACCGTATTTGGCGAAAAAATGTTCTTTGACAATCAAGGAACTCTGTCAACCTTAGGTGTGATTGCCCATGAATTTGGACACGATCTAAAGCTTCCTGATTTGTATAACACCACATACAATGGTTTAGGTCTAGGCTATGGAAGCCTCATGGCTTGGGGCGGAAACAATAATCTTCCTGGAGAACATTATGGCGAAACACCTACTGGCTTCTCAGCCTATTCTAAACAGCTGTTGGGGCTTCCTGTAGAGACTGTTGATGTTAGTAAAGAGGATCAGATTTATACTGTCAAAACCATCACAACTGACGGGGATGACCCTACTGTTTTAAGAATCAATACTGATAATCCTAAAGAATATTTTTTGATTGAGAATCGACAATTTGAAGGATTTGATAAAGGCATGTATCGACCTCAAATTTATTCTGGCGGTATTGCGATTTATAAAGTCAATACGGCATTTAGTGGAAACCACAGCGTTGGAAAGCAGATGGTTACACTTCTGGAAGCGGAACAAAATATCGTCGGCTACTCAAAAATGGACGCCTATGAGCCTTGGTTTGGTGATCCATTTTATTATGTAGGAACTGGGAGAAACAAACAGCCGCAAGCGACAATGGTAAATGGTATGACTAATCCATCGACTAAGCTGGCGGACGGAAGTACCCCTGACTTTTCGATTGAGGTACTTGATGCACCTGCTTCAACCATGCGTGTGAAAATCAGTAAAACTCGAGCAGTTGAATCTATAGCTTTTGATTATGAATCAAAGGAATTAGAGGTTGGGCAGACATTTGATGCAGTCCCGACGTTTACGCCAAAAAACGCAACCAACCAAGCAGTGACTTGGGAGGTTTCAGATACATCATTGGCTTCGATCAACACAAATGGAACAATCACAGCTTTAAAAGAAGGTCAGGTGACTATCACTGCAACCACTCAAGATGGACAAAAAGCAGCTAACTTCCAACTAACAGTGACGAGAGCAAAAATTACGATTGAAGACATCATCGTAGCTCAACAGAAAGTACATGTTCCACTAAATGGAGAAATTTCTGTCCCCGTTACACTAGTACCTGGAAATGCCTATAGAGGAGATTTAGTGTGGAAGATTAGTGATTCAAGCATAGCTACTGTCGATACAAATGGTACTCTTTATGGTAAGAAATATGGTCAAACAAAGCTGACTATCTCCACAACTGACGGAAGCGTATCAAAAGAAGTCTTTGTCTTAGTCGGAGACGATCATGGAAATTCGGGTGTAGCAGCTACAATACTCGAAGTTGGGAAGAAAACAAAGTTCCGAACGGATTATCTGAATGATTATGACTGCTTCTCTTTTACAGCACCGGAAGAAGGGTATTATGCTGTAAAAGTAACGACCACTAACAAAGTTGACAATCAATTGACTGGCTTATGGATGAATGGGGCGACTTGGACAAACGAAGCGAAAACAGAATTTTGGAGCGTTGGAAAATACAAAGCCGGTGAAATGAATCGGAAAAATATCGCTACATCAACCAACCATACGCAATGTCCACCTATTGGTACTGAGGGGGAAATAGAGGTAATAAAACTACCTGGGACAGTTGAAATTACCGCAACTACCAAAGAGCTTCGGTTAAATGAAGGCGAAAGTCAACCGGCTCCTATCTCTGTCGAAGTTCCAAAAGAATTACCTGGTGCTTATCTGACATTTACTTCAAAAAATCCAGATGTTGCTACTATTGACAGTCAAGGGAACATAACAGCTAAAGCGACTGGACAAACATGGATTGAGGTCACCTCTCACTTCCATCCATATAATCGAATAGGTATCACTATCACTGTTAGAGATGATCATGGAAATGTAGGTGCTGAAGCCACAATACTCGAAGTCGGGAAGATAACGAAGTTCCGAACGGATTATCTGAATGATTATGACTGCTTCTCTTTTACAGCACCGGAAGAAGGGTATTATGCTGTAAAAGTAACAACCACTAACAAAGTTGACAATCAATTGACTGGCCTTTGGATGAATGGGGCGACTTGGACAAACGAAGCGAAAACAGAATTTTGGAGCGTTGGAAAATACAAAGCCGGTGAAATGAATCGGAAAAATATCGCTACATCAACCAACCATACGCAATGTCCACCTATTGGTACTGAGGGGGAAATAGAAGTACTGAAGCTACCGGAAACTGTTGAAATTACCGCAACTGCTAAAGAACTTCGGCTAGACGAAGGAGAAAGCCAGCCGGCCCCTATCTCTGTCGAGGTTCCAAAAGAATTGCCAGATGCTCACTTAACCTTTACTTCTAGAAATCCAGATGTGGCCACTGTCGATAGTCAAGGGAACATAACTGCTAAAGCGACTGGACAAACATGGGTGGATGTCCAATCCAAATTTAATCCATCTAATCGAATAATCATTACTATCATTGTTGGAGATGATCATGGAAATTCCGGGACAGGTGCTACAGCACTTGAAATCGGACAGAAAATGCATTTTCGAACAGATTACTTGAACGACTTCGACTGCTTCTCTTTTACAGCACCGGAAGAAGGGTACTATGCTGTAAAAGTAACAACCACTAACAAAGTTGACAATCAATTGACTGGTTTATGGATGAATGGGGCGACTTGGACAAACGAAGCGAAAACAGAGTTTTGGAGCGTTGGAAAATACAAAGCCGGTGAAATGAATCGGAAGAATATTGCCACATCAACCAACCATACGCAATGTCCACCCATTGGTACTGAGGGGGAAATAGAAGTACTGAAGCTACCGGAAACTGTTGAAATTACCGCAACTGCCAAAGAGCTTCGGTTAAATGAAGGCGAAAGTCAACCGGCGCCTATTTCTGTCGAAGTTCCAAAAGAATTGCCAGATGCCAATCTAACCTTTACTTCTAGAAATCTAGATGTGGCCACTGTCGATAGCCAAGGAAACATAACTGCTAAAGCAAAAGGACAGACATGGGTGGATGTCGTATCCAAATTTAATCCCTCTAATCGAATAATCATTACTATCACTGTTAATTAGCATTATCTATGTTTTATCAGACACACAACACTGAGTATAATCGGGGAAGAGAAGACTAGATGTGAACGATTGTTTCACTTTTTTCATCATGCGAAAAGCGGCCTTTGTTCAGCGATATGCTGAATACCCTATTCAGTTAAAATAACGGAAAACACCTGAACTTCAGAAATAATTTCTGAAGTTCAGGTGTTTTCTGTTTTTCTATTCCCCATTAACTAAATCAGAAGCGCATCATACCGTATCTATAGCCGAATGAAAATCAGCTTCCCTTATAATGATCAGTCTCGCTAATATACATACAACTCTTTCAACTTATCAATCGATTCTTCGGTCATCCCTAACGCTTCGACTGCATAGTTTTCCATCGTACCATAGGCTTCCTCCATTGCTTGAAAAGCACTGTCGAGATATTCTGCTTTCGTTAGCTGCAGAGAAGCGAGGTAAGCCAGAACAAATGAATTATCTGTATACTGCTGATAAACAGCCATCCGTTTTTCATTTCTTGGACGATTGTAGTGCTCTGTCAAAAAATAGTCTGCATAAATCGTTTCCTTATCGACACCAACCAGCCCCAAGATGATTGCCGCCGCCCAACCGGTTCGATCCTTACCGCCCTGACAATGAAATAAATCAGGAACCTCTGCTCTCAACAAAACATTTAAGAAGTCCGTATAGGCTTCCTTTGCCTTTTGAGAAAGAACCAATTCACGCATTTGAACGACCATCTGCTGCTGCATCCGAATCAGCCTTTCTTGCCCTTCTTTTGTTCCAGACAGCTCAACCAGCTTTTCAACCTTTTGTTTGTCCTTGTTTGATTTATTAGAGGGTGTTTCGCTGGCCTTTCTTGCTACACGTGCATGTGGATCGAAATTATAGTGATACTTCTCGCCTACAGCGATATCCGGATTCAGTTCAATTTCCGTCGGTGACCTTAAATCGATCACAGAGGACAGCTTCATGTTCTTTAGATAGGCCCAATCTGAGCTGCCTAAGTGATCCGGCGCATCGGATCGATAGAGCAATCCCCATCTCGTCATCCGCCCATCTGTTGTCGGGTATCCCCCAAGATCCCGACAATTGTAGAGTCCCGCAATCGGGACACGACGCTCTGCGCCCACATATGCGTCCTCTCCAATATGTGTTTTATAAAATATCCGTTTCATTTTTTCCTCAGGTATGGGACCTGAGACTCCTTCTTTAAACTGACAAAGTATTTCTTTTCCTTCCTTTTCTTCGTTAGGATCATTGTTGATAGATACCTTTAATTCACCTGTAAAATTTATTTTTAGATCAAGATATAATGCTTCATTTTTTTTATATACTTCCATCATTTTCATCATAACTACAGTGTACCTTGTTCTGCTTCTAATTCAACTGCTTTTTCAGATTCTTCAAGTACGGTTTGCTCTTGTGCAGTTTCCTGAAGATCCAGTTTTTTCATAAACGGCAAGTAGAGAAGAACGACTGCTGCAAATTGAATCAGTTGGATGACCAATCCCTGCCAGCCGCCAGCCATAAATCCAGTAAGGAATGTTGGCAGATTACGTGGAACACTTAAGCTAGTGATTGGCAGAAAACCAATGATCGTAGCCACATAAGCAATACCTATGCATAATGGTGCAGCCAATGTCAGTGGAATAAACAGGACAGGATTCAAAATTTGCGGAATACCGAATTTCATTGGTTCTGTGATACCAAATATACTTGGAACAATAGACACTTTTCCGATTGATTTGAACTTCTCACTGCGACAAACAAAAATCAAGATCACTGCTAACGCCAACGCTCGCGGTCCTTTATAAGCATCAAGGAAGAATGAGTTGATAACATTTTGCGCAGTTTCGCCTGCTGCAACAGCTTCCATATTAGCATATGCCTGAGATGCGTAAAGCACAGTGATGATTGACGCCGTCACGTTGCTTCCATGAATACCAAACCACCACAATAGCTCTGATAAGAACATAATGAACAGCGCTGACCAAATGGTGCCGCCCAATGTTTGAAGCGGTGCTTGTAAAATCGTATAGATGAAATCGTGGACGTTTCCATAGGAAGTTGCTGAGAATAATAAGCTTACAATAATTGCCAAAACAAACAAGATGGCTGCCGGAACAATCGCCTCAAAGGTCTTAGAAATAAATGGCGGTACGCTGTCAGGCATTTTGGGTGACAGCTTCTTCTCAGAAAGCTTGGCAAATGCCCAGGTAATGAAAATAGCGACGATCATACCAACGAAAATCCCTTTTGAGCCTAAATAGCCCAGCTCGATCGCCTGCACAGGCTTTTCGCCACCGACATCAAAGTTGGTGATCGGCGTTACGATCAGAAAACTTGCGACAGATAAAATCATGGATGCTGGTACATCACTTTTGATCTCTCTTGCCAAAACATAGGACATCCCCAATACAATATAAAGTGCAATAAAGTTACTGGTGATTGTCGTACCGATCGTACAGGCCTGATTGATGATATCCGGAAGATTCGGGATCATCTGTACAACCATCAGCAAACTGCCGACGATTGTGATTGGCAGTGTCAGCATCATCCCGTTAGCAACTGTCTTGATGATCAAATTATTGGAAAACCTAACAATCATTTTATTCAGCTTTGGTCCAAATGAACTTTTTTCTTTTGCCATTTTAACACTCCTTTTCTACTTGTTTCCGATAACTGATTGTGCAATTTTAAATACTTTTTCACCGTTCATCATGCCGTAATCTGCCATCTCAATCACTTCAATGGGAATCCCCGGATACTTCTGCTGGACTTCCTCCTTTTGAAAACCAATTTGCGGCCCCAATAGGATAATATCTGTTCCAGCCACATAATCCTCCAGCTCGCTCAATCCATACGCCTCAATATCTGCCTCGATTGCCTGCTTCGCTGCATATTCCTTCATTCGATTCACTAACATCCCTGTAGACATGCCCCCAGCACAGGCTAAAATAATTTTCATGCTTTTTCTCCTTCTTTCATTAGCTGTATACATTCCTTCAACTCTTTTAGTTCTTCATGTACATCTTTAAATTCCTTTGCCAAATCGATTGTGGTAATCGCAGACATCAGATGATCCTCCCCATGAACCATAAAAAGAGTCAGGTCGATCTGTGTTTGTTCGTCTGAAGCCGCGCTCAAAATTTTCGCATGAGTATGATGAGCTTCCTTCAAATTACTCTCTGCTTCAGTCATCAATCGCCCTGCCTCCAAACGCTCGCCTTGCTTTGATGCTCGAATGCTTTGCATTGCTAAAGAACGGGCATTGCCGGCATAAACAATGATCTGCATCACTTCGTTTTCCATTAGTTCCCTCCTTTCATTTCTACACTTTCTTATAAAGCAATTTCTATGCCAACACACTTCTATAAACGAGAAAAATGCTGTAAAGTCAATCCTATTTTCAGCAATCCAGCTTCTGCTCAATCAATACGAATCCCGGTCTTTCTCTGTTTACACGGCATTTCTAAAACAGATATCCAGCTAATTTGATGATTCTCTACAAAAGCAATACAACAGCTATTGATCTAACTATCCTTTCCACTAGAGAAGTGTGTTATCTACAACACACTTCTTGCTAACAGAAAACACATGACTTTGACAGGAGCCCTTAAAACGCTTACAATCAAACCTATTAAAACAAATTAGGAGGAACAATCTGTGGGAAGAATCGAAACGATCCATGACTATATAAAGAAGCTCCCCCAAGGTACAGCAGTTTCTGCACAGGATATTGCCAACCACTTACATATCGACAGAGCGAATGCCAGCAGCGATTTAAACACATTGGTCAAACAAGAATTATTGAAGAAAGAGGGCAGTAGACCCGTTCTTTTTTCATTACCTGTTCATCAGCAGAAATCCTATGTTGATGCTTTCAGTCAGAAAAACCCCAGTTTGAAAAACAGTTTGGAACAGGCCAAAGCGGCGGTATTGTATCCTCCTCAACGAATGCATATTTTATTAAGCGGACAGACGGGTGTCGGAAAAAGCATGTTCGCGGAATTGATTTATAAATTTTCACAAGAACAAGATCGAATAGCCGCTGCGGCTAAATTAGTCACATTCAATTGTGCGGATTATGCCAGCAATCCTCAACTGATTCTCGGCCAGCTCTTTGGTGTCCTTGAAGGTGCTTATACAGGTGCTGTAACAAGTCGCAGAGGTCTGATTGAAGAAGCCGACGGCGGTATCCTTTTCCTTGATGAAGTTCATCGACTCAGTCCGGAAGCACAGGAGATGCTTTTTACCTTCATTGATAAGAAAGTCTTTCATGCACTGGGGGAAACTACATTTGGCCGAACTGCTGATGTTCAGCTGATTTGTGCGACAACAGAAGAGATCAGCTCCTCTCTTTTACAGACATTCACTCGAAGAATACCGATGAAAATCCACCTGCCTGCGTTGGAGGAGCGTGGATTGAATGAGCGACTGAACCTAATCACAGATTTCTTCAACGAAGAGGCTCATAACTTGAACCGCGATATAAAGGTTTCTATGAACTCTCTGCGCTCGCTTTTAAGCTACGATTGCCTCAGCAACATCGGTCAGCTGAAAACAGATGTCCAGCTCCTTTGTGCCCAAAGCTACGCTCGCTCTCTTTCCAGTAAGCAAGACGCACTGACTATCACAAGCTACGATCTGCCGGAGTCGATCAAGGAAGGACTGTATTCCACGGAAAAAAGAAGTGACTTGTGGAAGCTGACTGCTTCATATTCGACGCGCTTTGTTGATTTTCAAAAGGACAAAGAAAACCAACTGCCCTTCTCTGAAAATGAGGCACACGATATTTACCAGCTAATCGATCATAAAATCACCGATATGGAAAAAATTGGGCTCAATGCCAAAGCTACCAAAGAAGTTGTTGATATGACGATCCAGGATTTCTTCCAATCACTAAGCGCACATGCAGCCGCCAGCAATGAGAGTGTGGTCAATCTTGTCGGTAATGAAATTTTCAGTACAGCCAAACGTTTTTTAACAGCCGCAGCAACACATACAGACAGCTATTCTGACAGCATTCTTTCTGGGCTGGCGATCCATTTGCACAATCTGCTGCCTCGAATAAAAAACGGTCAGCGAATCATCAATCCAAAGCTGGAAGAAATCAAGACACAGCAACATGTATATTACCAAATCGCAGAAAAAAATAGAACCATCATTGAGAATGATCTGGCAATTGAGCTTCCTGAAGATGAAATCGGCTTTCTAACGTTATTCTTAGTTCCTCAAATCATCGATGAAGAAGCAGAGAAAGTCAAGGTATTGGTTGTTGCTCATGGAGAGGCTACGGCTTCAAGCATGGCTGATCTGGTCAATGAGCTTCTAGGAAATCAAGCAGTGATTGCTTTTAACATGCCTTTGACTTGTAAACCCAGAAGTATCTTGGCTGAAATCCAAGCCTATTTAATGCAAATCCAAAACAACACGATCTTACTTTTGTCAGACATGGGCTCTCTGACCAACTTTGCCGATGAACTAAAAAAGAGTACTAGTAAGCAGCTAAAATGCGTGGATCTAGTCAGTACGCTCCATGTACTCGAAGCCAGTCGTAAAGCACAGCTTGGCTATGCTCTTGATGAGATCGTGACGGATATCAAGAGAATCACCCATATGGAAGACTTCTCTCAAATCGGTCAAACGGTCGCCTCAAAAAAGAAGAGCTTCGTCTTGACTGCTTGTACAACTGGCAGCGGGTCCGCCCGACTGCTTAAAGAGCTGCTAAATAAACAGCTGAATCTTTATGATGAATATATTGAAATACGTTCCCTTCAGATAACCGATGAAGCAATGCTTGAAGAAGCGGTGAAGGATATCAGACAGCAAGGGGATATTCTTTGCTACGTAAGTACGTTTAAAATCACTGCTTTACATTGTCCCTATTTCAATGTCTCACAAGCATTCAATACAGGAACCTTGGAAAGAATCCAGCAGCTGATCGATTTTGATTATACTTCCAGTCTCGCCATCCAAAATGTTGCGCCAATGATCCAAAGCTTAGATGGTACGATCCTATTAGAAAATGTCAAAAATTGGATCAATGCCGTCGAGTATCAGCTGATATTGGAAATCACCCCTGAAATAAAAATCGGGTTGATGTGTCACCTTGCCAGCGTGATCGACAGCTTGAAACGAAGTGATGAGCTGCTAATCGATCATGAAATCACTCTTGAAACAGAAAAAGAACAGCTGCTGTATAACGAGCTTCGTTCTCTGGAAATGATTTACGGCATCACTTTTTCACAGGAAAATTTCGAGCATATACTTGCCTATGTTTTCAAACAAAAATTTGCATTGTAAAGAAATATTCTTTAACTATAGTATAATCAAGGAATTGTGCTTTGAACGATCAACTAAAAGACTTCGTACCCTTAACAGATGCGAAGTCTTTTTAGCTGATACCTTTTCCTCACCCAAGAGGTTTTCCTGATTTACTTCTAACTGGAAGCATTACTTCAAAAATCTGCTGCTCACGATTTGCTGTGGCAATCTCATCCTGCCACATCAATTCCCAGATATCTCCATCTATAACTAAGCCTTGCTCTTGCAAATACTTTTTGAAACGGTCGCTAAAATCTGACAGCTGATGGATCTCATCTCGGACAAATCCGGAGACATAATAACCAGCGGGACGTGTGATCAGCTGATTTTCAGCATATAATTCCAGACGATCCTCTGGAATCCGCACCAGTGCCCGATAAGGAGAAAGATGGATGTGCCCTTCATCAAGAACACGACCATCGACCAAAAAACCGATTGGGTATCCGCTAAAAATATCTCTGGATTGAATCAACGAATAAAAGCGAGAGTATATCTGGAAGGTCGAAGAATCGTCACTCGGTTCAATCAAATCGGAAACAACGAAGTATTCCTTCTCACGATACTGAAAGCTTAACTGCTCAAAATCAACCTCCGTCAGCTTCTCATGGCGACTGATATACCCATCTAAAGCTGTACGAATTTGCTCCAGCTCCTGAATTTTACGAGTGACCTTGTCCCTCTGATTCAGCAGTTCTTTTTGTGTGTAATCAGGATTACGTCGCTTCAAAAATGTACGAATATCATCTAAAGGCATATTCAACGCCTTCAAAATCAAGATGGCATCAATTTCCCCATATTGATCAAAGGTGTAGTAACGGTACCCATTCTCTCCAATTTTCTTAGGCTTGAACAAATCGATCTGATCGTAATAAATCAGTGTTCTCCTACTAATACCGGCATACTCTGCGACTTCACTGATTGATAAAAATTTTTTCAAAAAAAATCACCTCTACCCCTTGACTGTAACGTAACGTTACAGTTTATTCTATATGAATCGCACGAAAAAATCCATTACGCGATTAGCGTCGATTGTTTGTTGTATTTACAATCACTACACTTTTTCGTCGTATTCATATAAATGAATCGCACGAAAAAATCCAATGCACGATTAGCGTCGATTGTTTGTTGTATTTACAATCACTATCCTTTTTTCGTCGTATTCATATTACTGAATCGTATGAAAAAATCCAATGCACGATTAGTGACGATTGTTTGTTGTATTTACAATCACTATCCTTTTTTCGTCGTATTCATATAAATGAATCGCACGAAAAAATCCATTGCGCGATTAGCGTCGATTGTTTGTTGTATTTACAATCACACGAAAAAAATCACTCATGTAATTAGCGTCTATCGCCATTTACACAAACCTTCGCATGCTTTTTTTCGTCGATCATTTCGCCGATCCATAGAACATGGACTGCCGAATAAGGAGGAAAAGATATGAATCAACTGAAATTATTTTACAAGAACCATTCCAAAGTCATGCTGGGAGTCGTTGCTTTGATGGTTTTACAATCTTTTGGAACGTTGCTGGTTCCCCATTTTGTAGCAAATATCATCGACTACGGGATACTGGAAAAAAACCGACAGGCGATTTTAATATATGGCGGCTGGATGCTGTTAGCGGCACTGTTCACTGGTGTTATTTCCATTTTGTCCAGCTACTATTCAGCTCATCTGGCCGGTAAATTCGGTCATTTTTTGAGGGAAAAACTATTTAGAAAAACCCAAGAACTGTCAGTAACGGATGTTGAAGAATTCGGCACACCGACACTTCTGGCACGAACAACCAGTGATATCAATAATATCCAGCAAATACTTATGATGACTCTACAAATGATCCTGCCAGCGCCCTTGATCGTTCTTGCTTCAATCATATTAACTGGAACCGTTTCGGTAAAAATGATTTGGATTCCAATCGGAGCGATCATTCTGTTTTCAGCAATTGCTTTATTGGTTATTCGTCGAGCCGTTCCATTAGCTGAGGTCATGCAGAAAAATGTAGATAAGATGATGCGTATCCTAAGAGAGATGTATACAGGCGTCAAAGTGATCCGTGCGTTTGATAAGAGTAATGATGAGAAAAAAAGAACAGATGATGCATTCACTGATTACTCTAAGGTCATGATACGTGTCAATAAGCTGTTTGCTGTTTTGAACCCTACCGTCAATCTAGTTATGGGATTATCAATGACAGCTATTCTCTCCTTCGGTGGTTGGCTTAGCGGTGCTGGACAGCTTCCTGTCGGGAGTATCACTGCCATTATCGAATATACTGTTTTAAGCTTGTGGTTTATGACGATGGCTGCAATGGTCATCGTCATGATCCCGAAAGCACTGACTTCCTTGAACCGAATCGAAGAGGTTCTGAATACTGAAAATGAGATCACCGACGGAAAAGAGCTTTTCTCTGAACAGCCTACAAGCTTAGTAGCCTCTTTCAATCATGTGGACTTTGCCTATGATGGTGCAGAAGAACCCGTATTGAAGGATATCCACTTTGACATTCACCGTGGGCAGATCACAGCAATCGTCGGCGGAACCGGGTCAGGAAAAAGTACAATTGCCAAAGCTCTGCTTCGTTTGAAGGATGCTGCTCAAGGGTCTGTTGACTTGCTTGGAAAAGATGTTCGGACTGTCACACAGACCGAGCTAAGAAACAGAATCAGCTATGTTCCTCAAAAAGCCTTACTTTTCAGCGGCACGATCATGGATAATTTTCTCTTTGGAAATCCTGATGCAACGATGGAACAGATCGAAATCACAGCAGAGGTTGCACAGGCAAAAGACTTTATTGAAGGTCTTCCTCAGAAGTACCAGTCAACAGTTGCTCAAAAGGGCAGTAATTTTTCCGGCGGTCAGAAACAACGTTTGAGCATTGCACGAGCATTGATCAAGCCAGCTGATCTTTATTTCTTTGATGACAGCTTCTCTGCACTCGACTATCAAACGGATGCTAAACTGCGAAAAGCATTGAAAACCTATTTGAAGGATACTGCAGTTGTCATTGTCGCTCAACGTATTTCGACAATCAAAGATGCCGATCAAATCATTGTACTGGATGAGGGGAAGATCGTCGGTAAAGGAACACATCAACAGCTGCTGAAAACCTGTAACACATATCAGGAATTCGCAGTATCACAAGGAATGGAGGGACGTACTCATGACTAAAAATGAACAGAACGAAATGATGGATTCGCCCAAAGAATTGAAGCAGACCAGTCGCAGACTATTGAAGCTTCTAGCGCAGCAAAAAAGCAAGTTTCTTTTGATCATCTTCTCAGCCTTCTGTTTCTCTATATTGATGGCTGCCACGCCCTTGATTCTCGGCTGGGGATTAGACAATCTGATTGCGTTGATTCGTTCCGGAAGTTTCACCTTTGAGAACTTTATCAACGAATTGAAGCTGCCAGTCCTATTGTTGCTTTTCGCTTGGGGGTTGATCAGCCTATTCTCTCTTTTACAAGAGTATACGATGGCCAGCGTCAGCGAAACATTGATATTGACTATCCGTAAAGAAATCACTGAAAAATTAAATAAGCTGCCAATTCGCTTTTACGACCAATATAAAACAGGCGATATACTCAGCCGAACAATCCTTGATCTTGATAAGGTCTCAGAGGTTCTTCAAGTAGGACTGATGCAGCTGATCACTTCAGTCATCAGTATTTTCTTCGGTGTGATTGCTATGCTGGTTTTAAGCCCGCTTTTGACAATTGGCATTCTGCTGATTTTATTCTTGAGCAGTTACGTAACCCAAAAGCTGGCAATGAGAAACCAAGCCTATTTTGCTGAAAATCAGCAAGCCTTGGGGGAAGTCGGTGCCAAAGCTGAGGAATTATACTCAGGAAATCTGGTCATCAAAGCATACAACCAACAAGGGATGGTTCAAAAAGAAATGGACGAGCTGAACGATAGACAATTCGAAGCGTTTCGAAAAGCGCAATTTGTCAGCTTCGCCATCAATCCGCTGATTCGTTTCATCAATCAGATCGGTTTCGTGATCAGTGCTGTTGTCGGCGGTTTTCTAGTCATCAGCGGACAGCTTTCAATCGGATTGATTCAAGCCTATCTGCAGTACATCAATCAAGTATCTGAGCCAGTTACACAAGCATCGTATATCATCAACACACTGCAAAGTGCTTTAGCTGCATTGGAGCGGATATTTGAGATTCTGGATGCGACGGAGGAGATCGAAACAGACGATCCGATTCCCGTTCCAGAAACAATCAACGGAGACGTTTCCTTCCAACACATTGCTTTTGGCTATACACCTGAAAAACAATTGATGAAGGATGTCAGCTTCACGGTCAAACCCAAACAAAGTGTGGCAATCGTTGGCCCAACAGGTGCAGGGAAAACAACAATGATCAATCTGCTGATGCGTTTCTATCCATTAAACAGCGGACAAATCACTGTCGACAATATCGATATCTCAACATTTTCATCAGCTGAAATTCGACAAAAATTTGGTATGGTTCTGCAAGATACCTGGCTGTATCAAGGGACGATTGCTGAAAATATCGCTTATGGAAAACCAAACGCTTCCAGACCGGAAGTCATTGCCGCAGCTAAAGCTGCACAATGCGACCACTTCATTCGGACCCTGCCTCAAGGTTATGATACCCTGATTTCTTCCGAGGGAAATGAGATTTCTCAGGGACAACAACAACTGCTGACAATTGCCAGAGCGATTTTGGCTAATCCAAGCATCCTGATTCTGGATGAAGCAACTTCCAGCGTGGATACTCGAACCGAGAAGCTCATTCAACAGGCGATGGATCATTTGACAGAGGGGCGAACAAGCTTTATCATTGCTCACCGACTGTCAACGATCAAAAATGCTGATTTGATTTTAGTTATGAAGGATGGGGATATCATCGAAAAGGGTACCCACCAACAGCTATTGAGCAAAGAATCATTTTATGCAAATTTATATAACAGTCAATTTGCTTCGACTTAAAGATACACAAGAAGAATGAGCTAAAAGCTGTTCTTAGAATGAAGAAGGAACAGCTTTTGGTTTGCTGTTTATTCAGACTTAAAAAATAAAGAGAGAGAATGGAGCAATAACCAGCTCCATTCTCTCTCTTTTTATTCTTCCAGTAATGTCGGTAGTTCGTTTTTATATGTCACAAACAACTGTTTCATGGCACGAGAAATCGCCGTATAAAGGATTTTGATTTCTCTGTCGGTCTTGTAATTTTCTGCTGATACATCATAGAGTAAGACATGATCGAACTCCAACCCTTTGGATAAACTGATTGGTAAGATTGTAATTCCTAATTCAGCCCACTCATACTTGGCTAAAGCAGATTTAACGGCTTCAACCTCTTCCTCATTTTTCGTGATAACTGTCAGTCGTTCTCCCTGAAGTTTTGCCGCTATCTCTGTCACCAGTTGAGCAAAGACATCCATTGAAGCAAATTGAAGAAACTCAGGCTCTGTTCCATCTTTTCTGATAGGGATGATATCCATTTTCCGATTATCTGTCACCAGTTGGCTGAAGAGCTTAGTGATCGAACCACTAGAGCGGTAGCTGTACAGCAGATCATAGCGTTGCACAGAAAGCCCACGCTCTTTGAAGGCATCTTCAATCGTATCAAAAGAAATACTGGAATTAAAAATCGCCTGATTTTCATCTCCAACCATCGTAAACGCACTACTTCCAAACAGGTCAAACAATAAGCTAAGCTGTGCAGGTGTATAATCCTGTACCTCATCGATCAAGATAAACTGCATCGGCTCCACTTCGATTTTTTCAATCAAATTATGCTGGATCGTCTGCAATACTACTGCTTCATCCAGAGTCAGGCTATCTTTATATGTGTATACATATGGACGATTTCCATAGCTCTCAAAGATTTTTTCAAAGAAAAATGCAGAATCGATCCAACGATTCTCTTCAATCCCCTTAGTGATGCTTCGATATCTTTTACGAAGCAGCCTTTTCCCATAGCTATAAAGGTTACGCTCCGTGTCCTCTGAAATGATTTCTCCAAAATACTTCTGCTGCATATCTTCAGATAATGACAGGATCTGGTTTTGAATTTCATGGCTCTTCGCCTGTTTAAGCAAGCGGCTCTCCCAATAGCTTTTCAGCTGTGTTTTCGTCGCTTGGATTTTATCGATCAGCTTAGGATAGTTCGGTGTTGCATGATAGATTTCTGCAATTTTTTCTTTTGAAATAACTATTTTTCCCTTTCGGCTTAAGCCTTTGAAGAACTCATCAGTTGAAAGAAACAGTGCATCTGACTGCTTGATATGATCAACGTATTTTTGACTACGCAGCATATCTGCATTCTCGTCATGCTCTGCCTTGCTTATCCGGTAAAAGTAGTCCTCTTCCTGTTCAATGTCTACTGGTGAAATACGTTCAATAAACTGGAGGATCGTCAAGTTCAATGGGTTTCTCTCTCCCAAGGAAGGCAGCACATTGGAAATATATTCTATGAATCTTCTGTTAGGCGATAAAATCAAGATATTATCTACAGTGATTGTCTGGCGGTAGAGATAAAGTAAGTAAGCAATCCGCTGCATGATCGTGGACGTCTTTCCACTTCCGGCAATCCCGTTGACTAAAATATTTTTATTTTTCGTATCACGAATAATCACATTCTGTTCTTTTTGAATCGTCGACGTGATATCCTTCATTTCATTCGTAGAATCTTGTTCCAAGGCCTCCAACAACACATCATCTTGAATCGCAACAGATGTATCAAAGAACTTGATCAGTCGATCCTTTTCCAAAATAAATTGTCGTCTATTGTTTATAGCTACATCGATTTCGTTTTTATTCACTGAATAAGAGGACGGACCAATCGTATTATTATAAAAAAGCTCAGCGATCGGCGAACGCCAGTCATAAATCAGGTTGTTGCTGTTTTCATCCGCAAAGTTGTTGATCCCAATATAGAAATCCTCCAACTCCTCATCGTCTAAAAAATCAACCGTGATTTTCCCAAAGTAAGGTGCTGACAACAGTCGCTTTATCTTTTCCAATAATGCCGCAGCAGTTTGCAGCTTGATGTTCATTTGATCGATTTCTCGATTTTTCATTTCCAACACTGCAAAGGTATCCAAGTTATCTGTAATATTCTCAAAGTTAAGACTAATATCACTGGTCATACCTTTCAGTGAATTGATTCCATCCTCCTTGGCACGATCCAGAAGCTCTTCCAGCTCCTCTTGTTTTTCCAACAGCTTTGTATAAACCCTTTTTAAATACTGATCTTCCAATTGTTTTTCTGTGTTGGACATGAAGCACTCTCCTTTATTTTCGACAGCTGTGCTGCTAAAAAGTAGTCGCTGTCTCTTTGTCGATCCAAATTTTCCTAGGTAGTTGATGTGAAAGCAACACTTTCTGCCTTCTAAAAACAGCAATACCTATTAAAACAGGTGGACTGATTAGAATACTCCTTTTTGGCAGGAAAAGCAACTGTTTTAGCGACTTTAGCCATCAATAAAGAAAAATCCTCCATACTTTTTCCTTTTTTTCAATGCCTGAATCAGCTGTATGCTTCTTTCGCCCTATTCTCATCAGTAAAAAACTTTTCAGTCATAAACCAAAAAGTCCTTTTCTTTCCATTTTCTTGCATTGCGTCTATAGCGGTAAAAAGGAGATCGTTGTAAATAGAAGCGACAGCAGCACAAGACCGATACTGAACCATTTATAATGAATCAATAGAGCAATAAACTCTCGAATCAATGCGGTGGGAAGAAAGTAGAGGGCGGTGGGCGCTCCAACTCCTTCGGCTTTCAATCCAACCTTCCCAGCGTATAAGACTCCCCGCAGAACATGATAATTATTCGTCGTGAAAATAATAAATGGTGCTTCTTGATTTTTCCAATCAGCAAAAATCTTTTCCTTTGAAAACTTCATATTTTCCAATGTCGTTCGTGATTGCTCTTCCAAAATAATCCTATTTTCCGGAATTCCCTGTGACCGCAAATATTTCCCCATTGCATAGGCCTCTGAAACGGGTTCGTCTGCACCTTGACCACCACTGACAACAAAGCGGGCTTCCGGATTTTTTCGATAATACTCGATGCCTTTATCCAACCTGCTTTTTAAAAGAGGCGGAACCTCTTCACTACGAATACCTGATCTCAAAACGATGATGTAATCCACTTTTCGTTTTATCGGAAACTTTTGTGAGAACCATGAATAAACCAGGTATGCTCCAAACAGTAGTGTAAAAATCAGGTCAACCAAAAGAAAGGTAAAAAGCAAAATAAAAACAATCAGCGGCCATCTCAACGGTGTTCCCATGACTACCAAATAGAAGGTCAATGGCAGCACGATCAAAATGTTAAGCCCCAATCCAGCAGAAAGCTTCGCTGTGACTGATCTGCCTTCTTTTGTACTCATTATATGTGTATTGATAATAAAGTAGAGACAGATACCTAAAAACAGCAGAAAACCCACACCATAAACACCCATGAAAACAAGGCTTTCAAACAATGGCGATATTCTCGCTGCCTTATCCAAAATCAAATAAAGCAGAAAAAGCAACAGGAAGAAGCTCCCTGTCACAAACACAATACCGCCAATAAAGCTCCTTCTTTTCCTCGACAGTATCACTCCGCCAATAATCATCAACACCAATGAAAGATAAAACATAGCCCTGCACACACTCCTATTATTCGTTTGTAAATCCCGTCATACAGATTCTCTTCAAGTTTTACCATTAAATAAGAATCAGCGCAATTGATTCACTCATATAGAACAAATGACAAAATTGTTCGTTCGATGTTAGCAGAAACCCACGCCTCTTTCAAACAGTACCTGTAAAATAAAATTATATAAAGCTTATTAAAGATTCATCATATGAACATTGACCTTTGCACAAAGAAATAAACAAAGGAACTAGAAGCGATCGTCATTTATTTAATAGCATTTATATATACTTAAGAAAGATAGGTGAAGTAATGAAAAAAATACCATTAATGCTGCTAACACTAGGAGTTATCGGTGCTTTAGGCTACGGCAGTTACTCCATGGTGATGAAATTTATGCATAAAGAAGTGTACGGGATCATCTTAGTAGACAAGGATGCCGGCAAGCTGGAAGCATTAGCACAGAAGCAGAAATCTGATATCAACCAAATGGCCGAAGTAATAGGGAAATGGGTAGCTACTACAAAAACACTGGCTTTGACAAAAGACCAAGCAGAACAATTGATTAAACAAAAGGCGTTGAAAACTGTCACTCAAAAAGGCGAGAACTTTGAGTTCACTACGCTTAAGCAGATTAACACACAGCTGCCGATCCTTTATTCGAAAAATCCAACAGATAGCGTCACTGATGCCTCTGGAAACGAGTACGTAATAAATGCTAATGAGTATGTTGTTTTAGGCGAGTCTTCTGCCGGAGTCGCTGCGATCCTTATTCTGGATCAGGCTGCTTATAACAACTTTATCGGCGAAGCAATCACTGTCCAAGCACTGGATCAAAAAGTGGATGCTTCCAAAGCTTTGGCAAACTATACATCAGCAGAAATTCTTCAAATTTATGATTTAAAGAAATAAACGCTGTTGAACATTTCTGTTTCGCTAAAGCTGTTCCCCCCTCCCTTGCTGCACAAATAACAGCTTTAGCAGAATACAAAACACCCTCAAAAACTATGCGAGAAGGACAGCTATAGTTTTTGAGGGTGTTTTTTCATTCGTTATCTATTTTCATTTTTTGTTGCCTGTAGAATTAGAATACTCGGCAATATTCCTAAAAATGGATATACCAGCAGCAGCCATGCCAAATATCTGGAAATCCTTCTATTCTTAGTCACTCTTCCTTCGCTCATCGAAGTATATAATAAAAATATACTGATAAAAAAGAAAATCGTAATTATTGTCCCTAGTATAATAATTACTTGCTTGTCTCCTGTGGGATCGACGAATTGTCTGATTAATCCAAGAAGAGGGAAGGCTGTAAAAATCAGACTAAAAATACTCCCTAACCTAAATTTTGAAAACTGACTCATTTTTTTCTCCTATTGATTGTTTTGAGAATTGACAGCTCTATCTACTGTCAATTTTTCTTTTTTAATACTTTTAAATCGCCTGATCCGAAATCTCAACTACCTTCTCATTGATTAAAGCAACGCTTAAAAGATGATAGTCATCATTGACCCACTCAGCATTGAAAACCATGACCGCATATCGACCTTGCTGTCCACGAAAATCCGGTGCCTTTGCCTCAAGCGTTATGCTGATCAGCTCAATATTCTTTAGCACATCATTTTCTGTTTGAAACTTTGGAAAACGCTGTGTATGATCCGTTGAATCCCAAATTTCATTTTGATAAATCAATACAGATTGCACTACTTCTTGCACAACATCCTCCCAGTTCTTACTGAGCATATCATAGGCTTCACGGTGTCCCTCCTCTATTCCGCCGTCCCCAAAGATTTCCGAAATTATCAACTCAACTTCCTCTTCGTTTCCTGAAAAAGATACAGGTATTTTACCTCGATAACCATCATACTCATCACAAGTTAGTTTTCCAAACAACAAATGATTGTTCTCCATTAAATTATTCCTTCTTTCCACCCTTACCGGAAAATACGCCGGTTACGCCCAATGCCGTACCAATCGCTAATCCGATTGCTAAGTTATCAAATAGCAGACCAAACACCAAGCCCAACGATATACCAATTGCTAAAGAACTTCCGTCATCTTTTTTCATCTCTTCACTCCTATCTATTCTTTTAATAATCATCCGTTCTTTTTTCAGCCAAATCAAAATTCTTCATCTGTTCTACTGTTGCCAGACTATAACTAGCATCATTTTTGTCTATCAGATAAGGGCTGCGGTATATTTTCCCAGTTGATTCCTGTAGAAAAACAGAGAGGAGTCCTGGGGCTATGAAATCATCCCAATGGGGAATTATTTTATAAATGTCTCCATTTTTATAAAGGTAATCTCCTATTTTGTGCTCTATGCTCAATTTTGTAGCCCTCCTACTGATTTTTTATTGGAACTGTTATTTAAAAAAGCAGTACCATGTTTTTATTTTTCCTTAAGATAACCATTTTTCTCTTTTTTTCAAAAAAGTTTATTGACATTTTATATTATTTAATTTACTATATTCACATACCAACAACAACCTTTTTATTTTTCAAATTACTCTTATTGAGTAATACTCCTTTTTGCTATCTCTTTTGAGATAGCTTTTTTTATTTATCTGGAGATGGCAATTTCGAGTCTCTGTTTCTCTTAGTAAATAAAGTTGGAATGTCTCTTCTCCAAAATCACAGATTAGCCTTTCTAAAACTCTTCGAGCATTTTAAATCCTATCTCACTACTATGAATATTCGATATAAATAACTCTGCCTATGTTATTTCTAATTAACTCAATCATGCCGGTTAATATTTTTCTCGGTATATCATCAAGCTCACTTAATTCCGTGCTTGAGACTTATCTTTAGAATTAAAGTAAAGGTTATTCGTATTTCATAAAATGTTGTTGGACACATCTTATATCTGTAAAGCTCCTATATTCTTCCTTCCCAGAATATCCAAATATTGATACATTGTAACCAGAACAATATTTGCATACTAGAATGGATTTTCTATTAAAATGCTACACTTAATATTTTGAGCTACTATAAATATTGGTGCTTCTCTAATTCTGTCATTAATTTAATGCTATCCGCTTGAGTTTGGGCAGATCCCAAACATATTGATTCCACTCATGATAACACCTCCGGTCAGCTCATCAAGACTATTTAAGAAAACTGGAAAGAAAAGAAGAGCAAGAACGTGAGCGTATTCAGAAAAAACTCAACAAAAAAATGATTTTATAAATTATAAAATATAATCTATAGTAAAAAGAGCTACCTATTTAGGTCACTCTTTCTTATTTTTAACCCCATATTTGTCTGCAAAATCAGTGGTCTCTTTGTCTTCAGAGTTTCGAAATTGTTATCATTCACATCTCTCTATAACTGTTCTACAAACTCAAAACTCTCTATTTCTATTTGTTGCTCTAATGGTAGCAATATTTTCTCAATATACCAGTCAATATCTGTATGAGATTTAAACTTTGTTTTCCTATTAATCGATAAAGAAATAGATAACTGACTATCTGTGAAAAGTAACATTTCAATACCGATTCCGGATTTATTATAAAATAGTTCAATACCACCAACTTCCCCAGCATCTAGTTTACCGTTCAAGAGTACTTTCGCTTCTTTTTCATCTTCAGTATAACTAATCCAAGAATAATCTTCATCACCCAAAGGTAACATTCTAAACTTGTTATTATCCATATTCTTCCAATCCGAAGCTAGAAATATATCCAAAATCTGACTGGGTTTAACTCTTTTACCCTCATTGAAGTAAATATCTATAGTTGCTTGAATCGACATTATCTTTTCCTCCTAGTTAATCTAAAATTTCGTTGAAAGGAATGCCTTTTTTAGTCAACCATTCCTTAACATGATTAGGAATTGGTGTATTAGAATATAGTTCATAGGTTGCCCCATTGTCTTTGGCAATCCGAATCCTAGATCCCATATCAGACTTAAATTTTTCAAATCCCTTTCCTTGCTGACAATTTCGTTCCCAGTATCTACCCGATTTTGCTTCCCACCATTTATTACCTAAACCTCCATCAAAATCTCTTCCTTTTTGCTATCTCTTTTGAGATAGCTTGATAGCTTATTTTTAATCTTTGTTTCTCTTGATTTTATCATAAGGAAGAAAGGCTTATTCAAAAATTTATTTCGAGCATAAAAAATAAAGCAGCTGTCTTGGTTGATACCCAAGGCAGCTGCTTTTTATTAGTTATTGGAATTATATCAATAATAGTTTTACTAACCAGAATAATCACTAGACCAGACAATCTTTTTTCTCGTCCTCGATATAAAAAGCTTTCCGAACAAGACTCGCTTTTTTATTATACCTAACGGATATCTTATGCGCCTTTGATAGAAGATAAGCGTTTTGCTACAACTGTGATCAGGCCAATAAATACACTGAGAATCAATACACTAGCGATTGATGTAAAAAGTATGTTTATCGGATTTCCATTCGTTAGATAGCCTGGATTTCCCAGCACTTGAATAAGAACAATCAGCAAGCTTGTTATAAGTACCCCAGCTTTAGTAGTTTTAATATAGCCCTTTACTTGTAAATGCTTGACTAGTTCACCAATACCATACCCCAAAAATAAAATGTACATCGTTTCCATTCGAAACACTCCTTTGCTTTTTTTGATAAGTTAATCATAGCAAGAAGCTTCAAAAGAATGTACTTACAATGGGGTCAGGAAACTTACAATAATGAAATTTTTCGCTATAGAGCTAGAGAAAAATAGAAAGGACATGTATGACTATTCCATTTACCCTTGAAAATAGTGTACCGTTTTTCTCTTGTATCCGTTAAACCTAATCTTTCTTCCAGAAACACATTGAGACGCTTCAAGGGCACTTGATTCCAATAATTTTCTTCACTCTTGGATTGTCTCCTTTGTATCTAAACACATTTCATAAGAGAAGGTATCTTTAAGCGCCGATATTTTTTCTTTAAAATAACCTTTCCCAGACATATTATATTATGGTACAATTTAATGATCACGCATGAAAGGAGTATTATAAATGATTGGTTTGTTAGGTATTGTTTGGTATATTGTTATCATTGTACAAGGATTTTTGGCTCTTGGAACTGCATATCGCAAGACTAAGGCTAATGGCGACAACGGTGTGTCTTTATATGGATGGAGCATCCTTTACGGATTAGCTGCAGTTATTCCCTATTTAGGCTATCATCTTTGGAAACAAAGCAAAGAGTATGATTTCAAGTAAAACATCTTTCATGTTTGCTTAAACAAGTGAACGAAAGGATCGCTGCGATTTGTATGCATGCGTGATTTTCGTTCGCTTTTTTGATTCATAACACTTTCTCAGTCTATTTAATAACAAATAATTTTAAGAAAGAATAGAACTCATGCTGAAACTGATACACAAGTAGATAAAAAACAAGCCTCATAAATCTGAAGGCTTGTTTTTCATTTTAATAATTTACACGTCACTACGAAGGATTTTTTCCATCTTCTTGCCTTTTGCCAGCTCGTCGATCAGTTTATCCAAGTAACGGATTTTCTGCATCAGGGGTTCCTCGATTTCCTCTACTCGAATACCACAAACCACGCCCTTGATCAAAGAGACATTTGGATTCAGCTCAGGAGCTTGCTCAAAGAAAGTTTCAAAATCATGCTGTTCCTCAATTTGTTCCGCCAGCCCAGCCTGATCGTAGCCTGTCAGCCACAAAATGATTTCATCGACTTCCTCTTTTGTACGACCTTTGCGCTCTGCTTTTTTAATATAAAGGGGATAAACACTGGCAAAGCTCATTTTATAGATACGCTGTGTCATATGGCACCTCTTCCTATTTTTTCTCAAGAATAGTATACCATTAACAGCTCGAATTAAATGAAAGAAAAGTGTTGCGGTCAGGAAAAAGGAATATCCACCCTTCTCCTCACCCCAACACTTATATGCTCTTCAAACAAAATACAGAGTGTGTGCTAATTTATTGCTTCTTCACTGCTCATCTTTGAGGTGACCTTTTCATCGATTCGCAGAAACGGCAGGTAGATAAAGACGCAACCGATAATAATCAGTATCTGTAATATAGCCGCTTTCCAATCGCCGCCCGTTGCCAGAAAGGCGGATAGAACTGGTGGTGTCGTCCATGGTATCTGCACAACAACATGATTGATCAATCCCACTGCCGTAGCAAAATAAGCAACTGTCAAAGAAAAAATCGGTGCTAGTACAAAAGGAATGATCAGACTAAGGTTAAAGACAATTGGCAATCCGAAAATAATCGGTTCGCTGATATTAAAGATTGCCGGAGCAACTGATAGCTTAGCAAAATCTTTATAGTCTTTTCTTCGACTGAAAATGAAGATTGCAATCAAAAGAGCAATCGTGTTCCCAGAACCGCCCATAACAGCAAAGGTATCTTTAAATGCCATATTGATGATATGAGGGATTTCTTCTTTGTTAGCATAAGCAGCCATATTTTCCTGCATATTCTGAATCAGAAACGGATCAAGCAGTGAACCGGAGATGACCGCCTGATGTATTCCAAAACCGAAAAACAGATTGGCAATCGATGTAATCAGCAAGAAGCCGGGAAGTCCCGTCGTTACCTTGCTTAACGGCACTGTAACGATTTGAGTGATCAACCCATTCATATCCATACTGAACAGCTGATTGACTGCAAAGGATAGAATCGAAAAGCTTGTAACTGTGATAATGATTGGAATCAATACATTAAAGGATTTCAACACAGCCGGCGGTATATTGCCGGACAGCTTGATCTGTAATTTTTCATTATTAGATAATTTGATAAATAGCTCAGTTGCCAAGAGTCCAACAAAAATACCAACAAACATTCCCGAAGCACCTGTATGAGAAACTGGAATCACACCACTTACCTCAATAGCTTCTCCCGCTCCTTCCGGGGTGAACATCGTCTTCATTGGCGTCAATACAACAAAAGTAGAGATTGCAACAAGAACTGCTGCGATATGATTGGAATAATTGCGGCTGATACACATATGATAAGAGACAGCTGCCACTACCAGTAAGGTCGTGATACTCAATGTCCCATTACCAATCGATATACCGATTTCCTGAATCGTTGTAAGTGTTTCAGGAGCAATGATTTTCCCCATAAAACCTGTCGGTTCAAGTATGACATAATTGATCAATGTAACAAATCCGGCAAGCATCATAAAGGGCATGAACGTAGCAAACGCATCCCGCAAGGTTCGCAAATGGATTTGATTTCCCAATTTGGTCGCAACCATTCCGAATTTCTCAAAAAGCTGGTCTTTTTTACTCGATTTTTCCATGATTGATCTCCTTCTATATTTTGTAAGCACTTACTGAGTATCATCATACTACCAAAACAAAATAAAGTAAATAACTTTATTTAAAAATATATACTTTTACAAGAAAGCAAATCAAAACCTCCAGTGTGAACTGGAGGTTTGCTCTGCGGCTGTAAGCCTCTATTACCGGCCAGAGCCTGAAAGGCTCACTGAAGAAAAGGTCTCCCACGTGCACCACATTTCCTCACGGCTC
>NZ_JAEDXU010000004.1 GCF_017830045.1 Enterococcus larvae
GTATAATCTTTAAACATAAAAGCACGCTCCTTTTGATTGGGTTTAGGCACTTTAATCATACAAGGTTGTGTGCTTTTTATGTACCCCTAAATCAAAAAAAGTGGGACAATGATCAGATTTTTTCTGACTATTGTCCCACTCTCGTTGATTTTTTATTTAGCCATTTGTAGATACAGCCATTTTCACTGCTTCCATTGCATTGAAGTGATGAACTTTATAAACGACATTGTTCTTCTGCCAAGCAACGGAGTTGGTTTGATAATCTCCATTTTCACCAACTTCAAGCTGGATGTTGCCATCCTGCTGTGGAATTGGCAAGGTATTTTCTTCCAAGTAGGTAACGACTTCTTTTCCAAGAGAAACAGGATCTTCTCCATCAATATTAGATGCCTTGATTATTAGATTCCAATTTCCTTCCGCCCAAGTCAGATAGCTTGAACCAGCCGCCCCCTGCATGTACCCTGTCAATCCATATCCAAGGTCCACTTCTGTTCCAGCGTAATCTTCGATTTTACCTACTTCATTTTTTGCTTCTTCTTCTGTTGCAAAGGTTATTTTTTCCATAGATGCTATAGGCTTGAGCTCATTCAGCTCTGTGCTGTTAACATCGATTGGCTGGTCTTCTGCATAATATAAAATATTAAAATTCGACTGATCTCCTGCTGAAGTCGTTGCTGAACTTAGGTAGGTTTTTGTTGTGCTTGTCAGAATCGAATTAGGAAGAGGCTCTGATGGAAACAGTCCTGCCAGTTCGTTAAGCACTTTTTCAGCCTGACTCTCCGGTGTAGCTGCCGCTGCTGAAGAAGCTGATGTTGATTCTGTCGTGCTGGTACTTGATTCAGTTTTCGATGTGGAAGAAGATGATCCTTTTTCCGTAGTACTGCTGTTAACTGTTGTTTCACTACTTGTGCTTTCAGAGGTGGACTCTCCAGTATTCTTTGAGCCATTATTGCAACCAGCAATCACGCCAACTGTTAATAGTAAAACACCCAATGATGCGTAAATTTTTTTCATGTCTTTCCCTCCTAAAACCTGTTGTTTGTAACTTGTTAACTCAAAAATGCAACGGTGAAAATAAGCATATCATAAAAGTAATGGACGAAATAGGACACCCATAGATTTTTTGTCTGAACGTACGGCAGTGTCAGTATCAGTCGACTGCCTCCAATCACGAAAATACATTGAATCCAATTCCAATCGTAAGTCGGAAGATGCAGTAAACCGAAAATAATCGATGATAATACCCAACCGATAACCACTCCTGTCTTTCTATTCAAACCAAATCTGACTGTACAAAGATGCAGTAATGCCAAAAATGGAATGATTGCTAGAAATTCCTCTCCAAGCAGCTGGAACACTTCTTGAAACCTCAATTGCAGATAGGTCCTCCAAGCATTGTGGTCTCCAGCCTTGATTGCTGTAGGATTATCTGTCAGTGAACCACTGAGAAGCTCTATCACTCCGCCAATAACAGAGGCTACAATTATTGCCCCAATCACATAGCCGACAACTAATAAAATATCTTTTCGGTGTATTTTCCTAAATAGGAGCTTCCAATCTTGTTTGACTGTTAAGCGCAGTCCTAACAAGGAGAAAATCAGCAAAATAATTCCGCTTACCAGTTCATTCATATATAAAGAAAGAAAAGGAATATAAACCTTTGTCAGAACTAGAAATCCCAAAAAAGGAAACAGCAGTATAACAAACCATTGCCCGATCGAAACCTTCTGGGGCTTGTTATTGTAAAATGGAAAGTCATCCGATTCTTCTTCAAACCAGAAACGATTGTCCATACCATCTCCTCCTTTTTCTCTATAGTTGAAGCATAGCATAGAATTATTTTTTATTAAAAAGAAAGGAACTTAAGTCAAAAAATGACAGGAGGGGATTTTGTATTCTCCCACCCCGTCATTTTATATAACGTTTGAATAAGGTACCCTTCCCTAAAATTATGCGAAAGGAGCCAGGTGCTATCTTATCAGCTGGTTTTATGCTTCATTTACTTTCATCAGCCATGTTTTCTCGCTCTGAAAATATAAAAATAGGGCAAAATACCTGTATAGGATGTCTAAAAAGTTCAAAAAAGGAACCTCTCAAAAACAATCATATCAAGTATTCTGCTCTATTCTTCTAAGCCCTAAATCAATTTAAAATCTCATTGTCAGATAAACAAAAACTAACAGCTCACAGACTCCACAAATGATAAAATCAGTCATAATCTGTTGTTAGATTATCAATGCCCAATGCTTCCATTCGCTTGAACTCACTTTGAGGAACTCCCCATAGATGAACTGCCAAGCCTTTTGATTGTGCTTTTACAATCATATCTACATTAGATACAGCACCATCATATCTTATATCAAGCCCAGCATTAGCACCTAAGCTGCTCGCCTTGTTGATGATGTCATCATCAAGAACATCGCCTAAAATCTGAACCTGCATTTGAGGTGCCCGCTTCTTCACTTCAACCAAATTTTGATAGTCAAAGGAAATAACTACTGCAGTTTCTGAAAGACCATATTGACCAATCAAGCTGATCAAACTGTCATAGGCGCTTCCTGCTAAATTAGTCGCTTTGATCTCTATAAACGGTACACTTTGCTTGTTGACCATGATCCCCAGATATTCTTCAAGCGTAGGAACGACCAATTCACTTTTAGCATAGGAATCCTTGTTGGCCCCCGTATCAATGTGCATTTTTCTTATTTCAGCCAAAGTCATATCGCTGATTTTTCCGGTTCCGTCAGTCATTCGATCAACAGTCCCATCATGCATGACTACCCATTTTCCATCTTTAGTAAGCCAGATATCTGTTTCAATTCCCCAAGCGTTGGCCTTCTGAAACGCTGGTAAAGAATTTTCCGGTGCCTCTTGATGGTTCCCTCTATGGGCAACATAACGCAAATCGTCTGTCATTTCACTGACATCAATATTTTCAGAGGATACGTAGCCATCGGTTGTCCGATAAACCTTTTGGTCTGCGTTAAAAACAATTGCTTGTACATATGCCATACTATTGGCAGAAATATCCTTCACTTTTTGCGTCAGCTGTCTATCCTGAAACAGGGCTGTACTATTCAACACACGAATCCGTACAGGGTGGCTCATATTGATTTCTGCTGTTCCTGCCGCGCTATGAGCTGTCAGCCCATTGACGCCAGTGAAATAGGCAGATGCTGTATACAGTCCATTACTGTAATCAAAGTCCTCATAATCTACATGTACTTTGTAGTTATTTTCGCTTTGTCTTACACCCTCATACCATTTTAGATCACTTTGATCTTCCCTAGACCAAATTGGAATGGAAATTGCTTCCACATCCGATTTACTGTTTACAACAATATTTACTTCAAACTGCCCCATATTTACACGAGAGCCATCTATTGAGGCTTCAATAGTCGGCTCTGACACATTAAAGCTTCCAAGAGCTACTTCTTCTGTTTTCCCGCTTTTTTTAGTTACCAAAAGATCGGTCTGATATTGTCCGCTCTCTTGATGCTCCTTAACAGGTATCTCTGCTTGCCAAGTATTTGTTGCAGAATCATAGGCACCTTCATAATACTTGATATCTCCCTCGCCATCCTTCACACCCCATGCTGAAAACTGAACACGTTCAATTTGGTTGATGCTTGAAAGATTGGCGATAGCTTTGTAGGTCGTCTGCTTGCCAAAAACATTGATTAGATGAAAATACGGACGACTACTTGGCGTAGTCAGCAATTCTTGAAATCCACTGTCCCATCTATCATTAGATACTGCTACATTCGTATATTCCGAGTTTACTGTAACATCAGAACCATTATTTTCATCCTGTGCAGTCGCCTTGACAATCGGAGTCTTTCGAGAAAGGAAGTCCAACTGGTAAAATTCATATCCTTCATAGGATGCCGGATCCGCTTGATCTTGATAATCCAGTTGGACATAGAACCAATACCCAACGCCTGCGCCGAGTGCTACAGTCCCCAAAGTAATGATTAACGGTTTGATCCATTTATTCTTTTTTTTCGTTTTACTTTTTCTATTTTGCGGTCTTTTTTTCTGCTTATTTCTCTCTCTGTTCTGTTGTCTATTCTCCATGATGAAACCTCTTATTTCTTAGCGCTCAAACTATTTTCCTTCTATCTTCGTTAGTTGTTTCACTCTTTATTCTCTCTGACAACTGTAATTGTTTACGATCGAAACCCTATTGTTAAACAAACAATTCGCAAGGTTGATTTGAAACACAGGAGCCAATACAAAATACTCTTAAAAGCTATTCTATCAATTTAGATAACTCTTTACAGTATAGTATAAATTAGTAAAATAGCCCATACTAAACTAGATATTTAAGGATATTTTTATAGATCGCTTAAAGTTTGCTAATAAATGAGGGTTCGATTTTATTCATTTATTTGACTAGAAAAACCGCAACCGACATCAAGGGATTCCATAACCCGAAATGACAGCGGACTTCACACTATATTGCTGCAGCTTCACTTCGTCGTTGCTGTTTCCCTCTACAGTATGTACAACACCATTCTCGTAGTTGATCACCAAACCAACGTGATCACTGATACCGTCGGATTCCCAATCAAAAAATATAACATAGCCTGATTCAGGTCTTTGCCCCGCCGTCAGCCACTTTCCTTTACTTCTAAACAAATTTATACCTGTAGGACAGTAAGCAAATTTTTCAAACTCACTGCCTGATTGGTTCCCACACCATGAAACAAATGTCGCGCACCATTCTACTCGCTGAGAGTAACCATACCAGGACCAAAATTTTTCTCCACCTCTATTTCCAAGTTCATCCAAGGCAAACGCAACAATATTACTGCTGCTTACACTACTACTGTCTTTTCCGGAAAAGCGATCGAACCATTTTTGCGCTAGCGCTTGCCGCTCCGGGTGATCATCCCTTGGCCGTTCACGATTTTTTTCATATGCTCGTGCCGCTGTTTTTACATTTTTCAACTTTTTGAATTCCTCACCAGAGTATGGGTAGCTTTTAGTTGGAATATAACCTCTCCCTTCTCCACTCAGTTCCCAGTCGATCACTTCTACTTGAGTCTTCAATAATTCTGGGCCACCCTTGATTCCGGCTCGATTTATCTGTTCCAGCAAGATTTTTTTCGGTGTCCATTGTATCAATCCATAACCGTTCCCACTGTTTTCATCGATGTCTGCTTCAAAAGTGCCGCCTGTTTCCTGATCGATATTCCCCAAAATCCCCGCTCTGGCTTCTTCTGAATAGTCCTTGTCTCCTAACTGTTCCCAGATTTGCCATGCATTTACTTCCGGCTGTGAAAATGCTTGTTCTTGAGAGCTCTCCGCCTTATGCAATATGCTGCCTCCAAAAAGAACTACACTAAAAAAAATAAGCATGATAATTGAGGTGATCCCACCAAATACTTTCAGCATGTCCGCAATTCCTCCAGCAGCTGATAAAATGCTTTGTTTTCCTCAACTTGCTCTTGTGTAAAAACCAGTCGGTTCGTCTCAAAATCTGCTGCTTCAGTACCGGTTTTACTGTTAAAAGATTCTCTACGCAACGCATCAGTAAGAAAATAGCCTTCTTCTTTTTCGTCAAGGGAATAAATACGTATATCGTCTAACCCAGTACTATCTGTCCTTCCCTTATCTAAATCAATTTTGCCCTTTGTTTCAACCAAGTCTGCAACCGCTTTGGTATTTCTTGTCCTAATCTTCTTTGAGCGTTCTTCATTTTGATCATTAGAGAATAGCTGATCCTCAGCTATTACGGTTTTAGCAGTCACAGCTCTATTCGTCTTTTGCCGGGTTTCAGTAACAACAATATCTCTGATATCAACCTCGTCTTGCTTCCTCCCGCTATTTTCAAAATCGGTTCTGAATACCGCCGTTCCTACAGAATCATTGATTTTACGAGAATCAACTTGATTTTTCAATTTGCTTTTTAGCCGTTTATGTACAGCGGTTTCAATGTGTGTGATATTTCCTGCAGTTATAAGATGAATGATCCGTCCTTTGCTTTTCATCACCAAAAAAACAAGAATCGCTTTATTCACAGTTCCTAAAACACTGCTGATCAAAGAATGACTGCCCGCCATCGTGTGGATAGAGCTGTCAATCAAGGTCATCACAAAGAAAAAGAGATATATCGCCAAGCTCATAAAAGTACCAGTGAAAAACAGCAGCAGCATTTTACCAAGAAAAGTAAAAAGAGCTGTGGAAAATCTTGGAAGCAGGCTAAGAATGCTAATTAACGGTAATACAAAAACCATACAAAGAATAAGCACCTTCATAAGAAATTTCAGAGCCGCAATCAACAACAGCGGAACACCAACGAATAGATTATTTATCCATGCATAGATCGATAGAAACCATTTATCTAATGAAGCGTCAGGTGTCATATACCGATTATCCTTGCTTTCATCTTTTATCTTTTCACTCAGCTCTTCTCTTGAGCTTTCACTGTTTTCTTGTTCATCGGTATAGAGAAATGTATCGAATCGCTCATCATAGGTAGAAGTACCAAAATTCACCATGGCAAACGACTGACGTATAGTCATCTTAAAATAGGACTCCCTAATTTGCTGTAGAGACCCTTTAGAATATTCATTCTTTTCTCCCAAAGGCATCTCGATACCTTGCATCATCAAAGACTCTGCCTCATCAAAAATTGTATTGATGTCTCTTAGGTATCCTTCTCCATTGGTATAAATCACAAAGTTCATACCAATCACCACAAATAGAACAAGCATTTTTTTGAAGGCTTCTTGGGGACTCTTAAATACGTAAATGAAAAAAATTACAGCAAGAGCAAATATAAAGAGTACCGTCCCTAAGGTATTAAACATTGAATGATACATGCTGATCGATGTTTTGAATACTTGACCGATCGTATCTTCAAAGAGGGTGTTACTGAGAAGAATTTGAAGCCCCAGATCTACAACCTGGTATATCCAACGATTGACGGTCATTCCGGTATTTATCAGAACATTGATCAGCTGATGAATTTCTTCACTACCTGCTGCACGCCACTTTCCATCAGTATCAATAAGGGAAACATAGGAATGGATCGAAAACTTATTCAATAGGGCTCCTCCTTAAACGAACATCGACTCAGCTTTACTTCCGCTGGTTTCTTTCACTGTATCAAAGGTTTTACTAATTTCTGGAAATAGGCAGTGAATACTGATTTTCTGAACATTCTTATACGGGTCCAACATCAAACACTGGCCCTTCTTCATTCCGGAAAGCCACTCTCTATTTCTTTCACTTACATCAACACCAACATGCTTCAGTATTTTCTCTTCTTCTGTCGGTTCATTAAATGCAAAGATCGTCCCAAAATTCCCATGATCGTCTTCTGCAGTGACATCTGCTACCGACTGAGTTGAATAAATCAACATATTATTCTGACTGCGCCCAACTCTCTTGATTCCATTCAAAATCTTCTTTCCAACAGAGGAGGTATTAAAAATCCATGCTTCTTCAAAAACTTCAAAGGTTTCTTGTTCATCATTCATTGATCCAAACTTTTCACAAAACTTTCCTAACGGAATCATCAATGCAAGGCTTTTCTTTTCACTCTGAGAATAATAATTTGGATCATCACTTTCCTTTGGAATCGCCAAGCCTAATACCCCAATAACTGTAATTCTTTTTTCAAAATTCAAGCCTGTATTCTTACCATCGCTGAAGCCTAGTCGAAGAACACTCCCTTTGATTTTTTCATCTAAGAGATCGCCAATCTCACTCACTTCCTTTTCTGTATTCTTTTTCAGCAGCTCAATTACATGAAGCATACCAACCTTTTCACCGGCCGCTTTACGTTCAATTACCTGTCGAATTGCTTTCGATACTTCCGATTGTCCTAGACGGGTATCGTCTATGTTGATGATTTGATGAACCATAGCTTCGGCTGTATCCTTCGCATCCGTTCCAAAAAGAAATGTGATTGGATCAAGGACACCCCAGTTATCAGGTTTCTCCGGATCAAATGTGATGAGATGAAATTGTGAAATCAATTCGTAATAATGAGGGTGTTTCTCTCTGTTTCTTTCATCTGCAAGAAAATTCTTATACTGCTTGATTTTTTCAGTTTTTGGATCAATGAACAGTCCTTTTACCTCCAACATAGAAACAAATGTAAACAGCAAGCTGACAAGATATGTCTTTCCCATTCCTGTCTCACCAGTGACTGCAATATGCGGACTTGCTGTCCCCATCTCTTCATTCCATTTATTCGCAGTGAAAGGATTAGAAAGAACAATATTACGGCTGGAATATATCGCACTTTCTAAGCTTTTTGCTCCTGATAAGTGAGGATCAACTCGACCAATGTACCAACCTGTCCGAAAACCGATCCGTTGATCGACAGCCAAAAAATTTTCACAAAAGCCTTCTATAGTTGTCGTCTGCAGCCACTTTGTATCACTCGTCTCTAAACTCACTCCTGGCAAGTTTTTGTAATAGAGATAAACCTGTTGAGAATGAGCTGTAGACAGGCTGATTTTACGAGATTTCAAGAGAGAAAGTACCATGTGTATCCGTTGTCTGCATTGTCGCTCATTCTCCGCATAAACAACAACACAGCCCTGCCAATTGATAATTGGCTTCTCTCCATTGATCTGCTCTTTTAAATCCTCGATGACCATCCGACTTTGTGCAATCTCATTACCTTCTGAATTGCCGATTGCTCTGGTTTCTTTTACAACATTTTTTAAGCGCAAGGCAGACCTTCGAGCTTTTCCTTCCATTCCGAAGCTGCCCTTCAAGCTTTGAAATTTCAATTTGTACCTCAGCTCGACAGGAAAGGGCAGCGTTTGAATCACTTCTGCAATGTGCATCCCCGATATATTCAACGGCGTGTCCGCAACTGGTAAAAACGCAATCGTGCTTGTTCCTTCTATACTTTTCAGAGTCAGCATTCCAGCTTTAGAGCTTGGATCAATGATACTGTCAGTCATATTCTCTAAGGTAATAGCTGTTTCTTCATTAGATGCATGAGGCATATTTCGAATAAAATTCAGTCGGTTCAAGTAATACATATCCTGTTCAGTTAGTCTTTTCCCTTGAAATAGACTCATCTTGCCCCTAACAAGTTCTTGAAGCTCCTTTACTGATTCAAACATTTCTTCACTATGATCCTGTCCATAACCGAGCTGTTGTAAAACACTTTGCTGCATATTTTTATAAGACTGCTTGAAGCCTTCACGAATCGAGCTTATATCGAATTGAGATTTTAAAGGAACACCTATGATCCATTCATAGGTATAAATCAATCCCATCTCTTCACGAAGTCTGTTAATTGTTTGATCCGAGTAATATGCCGCCGTTTCACTGCACTCCTTGCTAAACGATTTTGACAGTTCCTTAAATCGCTCCTCCAAACTCATATCACGTGGGAGCATCATGATATCGACAGTCAAAAACTCCTTCAATTCATTGAGCAGGTGATGAAACTTTGCCTTTAGTTCTTCCTTTTTTCTATCTGAAGTTGGCGGTATACTTGTTGAATGGATACGGTAGTAAGCCCACACCTCATTCGTGTTTGTATACATCATATTGTCCTTGATGTTTCTTAATGGAAATCGTAATTTCATCTCTACTTCTCCTCGTTATTCCTATTCAGAAAAAGCTGATATTTCCTCAGCAGGGATTTTTTCAAATACGACCAAATCTTCAACTTGGCTGATTGTTTCATTTTGACAAATCACTTTATTCCCGATTTTGAAATTGATCATGTAAAAAAGATAATCGGCTGCATATATTGGGATCTTCAGTCCATCCGGCTCTACCTGCTCCCACAAAAGAACTGCTCCTGTCGGAATCAATAAATAGCCTGCAAACTTCAGACCTGGAATCAGCCCCAACAGCCACATGATTGGGCGAAAAACTGTGAGTAAAAGAAGAAGCACCCCGCCAAAAACCAGAATTTTGGTCAGCTCTACAGGATTTTCCAAAGTGAAGCCGCGCCACAGCTTTTGAATCATGAATGGAAGCAACAGCGCCTTTTTATAGTTGTATAGCTTTTTTTCCCACATCGCTCTGTTTTCTACCCTCCAAATATCTTTCTGAATAGTTCTCCGACTCCATTAAAAATTGCAGCTGGATCATTGGCCATAAAGAAGATGAATGCGGCAACTACGACAACTCCCACCAAAGGTCCTATTTGTTGTTTTGCCGCTAGAATAATACATAGTACCAATGTGACCAGACCTACGCCGATTTGTACTTCCGTTGTAAAATAGCTGCTTAATCCGGCTAGGCTGGGCAATGCCCCCAGCATCAGCTTCTCTCCGAGGGGTTGCAGGTTAATGTTCATCGTTTAAAAACCTCCTAAATTATGTACCAGCTCACTGGCTTTGAATTGATTATTTTCTTCTACTAACTTTATAGAAAAAGCTTCTTTATGGGTTATGCCTGAGGCTGTGTCGCTGAATTTGACTTTTGTGTATACAACAATAAAATCCTCGTATGCATAAGCTTCCACCGATTCAATTTCTTTCAATTGATAATTTCCACCCATTGATTCAACATCCAGCATCAAATAGGACAGCTCTTCTTTTGTTCCATCTGCATATTTCTCAAAGAAAATCATGAGGAATTGTTGAATACTCTCCAACTTTTCACTCTCGACGGTCTGATCAAAAACCTCAGCTTTACGAACACTGTTTGCCACCAGTTGATTTGTCTGTCGCTCACTGAAATAGGGATAAGAAATAATGGAAAATCGTCCATCATTTTGAACAAAATCAATAGCCAAAAATACGGTTTGTTCCTTCACTTGATACTCCAGATATGTTTCTGCAGCAGCTTCACCCGTTGCTTCTATTGTTCGCTCTACTGGCACTTCCAAAGAATACGCTACTTTATAACAAACAGTAGACACAGTCTCTCCATAGGCAACATCTGCAATCTCACTAGAGATAAGTACCCTTTTTACTGTTGACACTTCTCGTTCCAGCGAAACTCCTTCTGAGAAATAACCGTTCAGTCCAGCAATACGCTCATCCATTGCTGACACATCATTAGATAGTGGAATATATATATCAATGAATGACTGCATATACAGATTCATTTCATATGGATATTCCAGATTCTCCGAGGTATTTATCGCAGATGTTTCTCTCAGCAACAGACGTTGATCTACTTCCAGCTGACCTATCCTATAATCAAGTAGGACCGTTCGAATCAATCCGATTAGGCCAGCGGAAAGAATAGAAATCATTATGATTAGAAAAAGTCGATTAAATTTTTTTACCTCCATTTTTTTTAGAGACGGATTTTTTCCCTTTTTCCCATTTGAAAATGATAATTTTAAGGTACTCTGCCCTTGAGCTTCCTTTAAAGAAGTTGGTTTTTCTTCCACTAAAAGAGGGGCTACTTCTCTAACCTTATCAACCTCTTTTGCGTTTCTATTGTTTTTTTCAGGCATTCTTTCTAAGGATTCTTCAATTGCTGGTGGAGTAACAAACAGCTTTCTTTGAAGAAAGTCGATTTGATCGATATTTTTGCGATTGATGTAGTGCTCGCCATTTTCATCTACAATCAGCATTTCATGATCATTCACGTAAAAACGGTCGTTCAAAATAAACTCTTTGGTCAGATTTTCATTATAAGAATAGAAATCATACTCTCTGGGAGAATCATTTTCAAAGAAGAATGTCAGCTTGTACCAGCAAGCTCTATCGCCTTTCTCTGTATAAAGCTCCTCATCCCATTCCTTTATTGCCGGCTCCTTTTCGGATACTGTTTCAATAGGTGTACTCTGCTTTTGCTCAACTAGCCTTCCTCTTGCCTTCTTTCTAAAAATAAACATCGTTCCCATATAACCAATAAAGAGCAGAAGCAGGCCGCTTGCCAACAGTAGTTGTAGTGTCAATCTTATTCCTCGCTTTCTGAATTTCTGTACAGTTGAGTGAGCAGGCTTAGAGCTCCAATCCTATTTCCTCTTCCTATAGTGTGATACCCAATATTTTTACAGCACTTGTTTTATCAGCTTCAGCATGACTTTAACAAAAATGGTTTTCAGCACTCACTCTAAGGATCAAGTAGTCTGGTCATTCAATAAAGTCATGTCAACTGCTCAGGTAGTTGAAGCTCTGCAGGCTCACTCTTCTTACAACTCTATTTGCTCTTTTTTTGTGTACTTATAGGCAACTAGATACAGTACGATGGACAGTCCAAGAAGACTGCCAAACCCTAACATTTCTCCGGTTTCAGGAAGCATGCCAAACGGCTTTGTTCCGACAGTCGGCGGCTTCAATGTAACAATATTAGAAGGTATTTTCTTACCGTCCACTTGTAAATGCAATTGATTATTGAACACCTGTCCTTGATGCTCAGCACTATATTTATACGTCGTCGTAATCAGCCAGCGAATAGAGGTTCTCTCAAGCCGCTCTGCGTATTCAGGATTTATCGTTAAAATGATCTGCTGATTCTTCACTGCAATAGTGGTCTGGTTTGTAATATCTTGGCCCTTTTCATCAAGAACTTTTGAGCTGATGTAGGTAAATCCTTTCGGCAGCTGATCACTGATCTGCAACGGATTTTTCTGCTGGTTATCGCCAATATATGCTAGTCCTTTGAAAATGACTGTCTCTTCTGATTTCAAGAGGTCATAATGCTCTACCTCCTGCCCATCTTCTTTTACGATCGATTTGATAATACTATTCTCAGTAATTCGATGATTTTTGATGGGGAGCATTTCAGTATTTTCAGAGAGCTCTTTACCTTCTGCTTCCTCTGATATATATCCCATGACTGCTTCATTTTCGATAAATCCATTTTCATATAATTCAATTTTATGAACAGGGTCGTTTGAGCTTGGCTCATACGTGAAGTAAAATTTTTCAGTATTGATTTGATACCCATTTTTTGTGGAAATTTCCTGTACGTAGTATTGATGCTTGGGAATCAGGACTCCTCGATATGTGCCTATCCCTTTCTTTACTTCAATTTCGGAAACGAGTGTGTCAGCTTTTATTGTCTGATCCTTCCCTATTTTGTAATCCTTCCCATGAAACAGTCCGAAAACTGCACCATCAGAAACAGCAAAACTCCCATCCTCCTGTTCAAATACCTTGTTGACAAGGAGCTCCACTTCCTGCAAAGCATCCTCTTGCTTAACAACGGCTGACAAATCAGCAGTACTCCCTTGCTTTAGATCAACGAGGATCGGTGCGGAATTTATTTGTATCCCAGCTGGAGCAGCCACTTCAATGAGTGCGTATTCTCCTTCATAAAGCTCCTTGATTACTGCTTTTCCTTTCTCATTAGTAGTGATTGTTCCGTAGTCATGTCCAGCTTTTGCTGCAACCTCCCCATTTGGAAAGACAATGTCTTTATTAGCCTTTACTTGATACGTAACGCCTTCTTGCGGACATTCTTCCCAAATTAGCTCGCTATTATCCGAATCGGATTCTTTTGAATTCTTGAGACCTGTCAGCTGTTTCGTTACTTTATTGATGATGATCGATCCTTTGATCAGCTTTGTTGAATTCTCTACTTTATTCGTCTGTTGCGACTCCTTATTGATGGATGTCTTTCCAGTATTTTCAATTTGTTCACTCTCACCAATTTCATTGATGACCCTCGTCTTGATTTGCAGTGTATATGTCTCTGCCTTCATCGTCATGTTTTTCAGAAAAGCTACATCGCCGTTAAATACCACCGTATGACTGTTTTTGTCATAGCTGATTTTTTCAGCCTCGAACTCTTTGCCGTCTTTTAAAATTTTGGCAGACAGAAAAGCTACTTGCTTTGGTAATGGGTCACTGATAGAGAATTCCGTATATTTCGCTGAGATGTCCTTGTTCAACTCATTTACCTTCTGGTCCACCTCATAAACTAGGATTTCGCCTTGAAGCACTTCTTTTTTGTCGATATTCTTTTCAGCTTCGTCAACCACTCGCTTAACCGGGTCCGGCAGCTCTGGCTGATGAACCTCTGTCACTGTTTTATTTGACGTTTTTGCTACACCGTCAATCGTCACTGTCGCTGTATTATTCAACAAGATACCACCTTCTGAGAAGGCTAATTCTGCATCAGGTCGGATTTTCGCCTGAATCACTGTTGTATAGTAATGATCATAAAATGCCGGCTTTTTCAGTGTGTCGGCTTTAGCTGAATAGGTCACTACATTTCCCTCGATTGACAGCTCAAATAGACTCCCGCAATCTTGGCCTTTTTCATCTGTTATAGCCACCTGTTGAACTTCAAATACTGGGTCCAACGTGTCCTTGAATTCATACTGCTTATAATAAAACTCCTCATATTCATCCGGCACTTGATGAGTAATGGTATAGGTCTGTACCTCATTACGATCAACCAACGTATTTTTATCAACCAGTGTTTCGTCGGAATCACTATTCTTCTTCACAGGAGACAATGTTTCGGTTTTTAAAGGTTTCTTTGCAATATACCCGAAATATGCCCCTTGATATCCTGCATCTCCTACATGATCCTTTTCAAAATTCAATGTTTCATAATCCCATCCCAACAAGTTCTTATCGACACACCACTTAAAGCGAAACGAGCTTTGGTCACTATAAAGAAACGTAAATGTAGCGAATAAATCGTCATTTTCCGAACTGGTACCTGTGCTGTCAAAAAATTTATATTCACCATTGATATTTTCATAATTGATCCAGTTGTCTGCAGCCGAAACGTATATTTTATCAATAGCTGCCGATGTCTCTTTAGAAAACTGAACACCTTGTCCGCCATCGATATCATTGATGGTCATAAACCCAGATAGCTTAATAGGGTTTCCAGTACCGTTTTCTACAAACTCCCATACCTGATCGACAAAATCATAGCCTTGAGCAAAATGACTGATATTTTCTTTTGAATAAGAAATGTATCCCTGATATTTTGAAAACTGGGTCCAATCTTTGACAGTGATCTTCAAGTCTACGATTTTCCCATCATAACTTCCTACATTTGAATAAATCACGCCATTACTGCCCTTTTGAGCAGCTTGAGGCCGAAAAGAAAAATAAGCCTCTTCTGTTCCATCTCCCCAGACATTCTTCGTACTGCTCCATCCTTCCCCAAAAGTGCTGACCTTCGTCACACCGTTGTTGAACTTCGCAATAAAGCTGTATTTACCAGAAACAACCTCCGAACTTCCTGGAATAGAAACATTTGGTGCATCTAAAATGGAGGCTGCCTCTGCCCATTTAGTTCCTGTAAAAAGGCACAATAGTATCATCAATCCAAAATAAATCCGGTAAAGTCTGTTCCTTTTATTCACGTTACTTCCTCCTCTTTCCGTATATCGTTTTTCAGCGTTTTTTTCATTTACAACAGTTTTTAACTGAGCCTCATTCGTCATTCATATGCTCAATTTGAAAATCAACTCCGTTCGTTACTCGAAAGGTTCCAGCAAAAAAGATTCCGTTGCTTTATTTCGATAAAATTCCCTCTCGTTAATAAAGTACTCAATTTATGTTTATTCTCATTTTGTCACTTAATATTTTTCCCTTATGTTTTCATAGCAAACAAAAAAACCTCATGGTGTCTGTACTTTCATACGGATCCCATGAGGTTTCTACAAGCCGTTTTCAATTATTCGTTCAACTCGAATGTCCATTAAAAAATCATGCATAATGTTCCTGTAATAATGAGGCCTAAGCCCAAGAGAGCCTTTAAATTCAGCTTCTCCTTGAAAATGAAGTAAGCAAAAAACACCGTAACTGCAATGCTCAGCTTATCTATCGCAACAACGGTGCTCGTTTGTCCATCCTGTAAAGCTCTGTAATAGAACAACCAAGATGCTCCTGTAGCCAGCCCTGATAAGAAAATGAAAGTCAGCTCTTTTTTATTGATCGATTTTACGTTGACTTCTTTGTTGGTAATAAAAACCATCAACCACGACATGATCAATACAACAGTCGTTCGAATTGCTGTTCCTAAATTGGACTCCACACCATCAATCCCGACTTTCCCTAAAATCGTAGTCAGGCTAGCAAACAGTGCCGATAAGCCTGCATAAACCAACCATGAGCCATTGGCCACTTTATTTTCAAGCGGCTGTTTTTGTACCATCAATAAGGTACCGCAGGCAATCAGAAAAATTGCTGCAACCTTTACTAACGTCAATTGCTCTCCCAGAAAAACAAATGCAAAGACTAATGTCAACACAATACTTGATTTATCAATAACTGCAACCTTATTCACTTCACCTATTTGCAGCGCTCTAAAATAACATAACCATGAGGCACCTGTCGCTATTCCTGACAAAATAAGAAACGTCCATGTTCCAACAGACAAAGACATCACTGTGTTCTGTGAACCGACGATCAGGACCATTCCCCAGGCAAGTATCAATACCACAATCGTTCGAAGTGCTGTTGCTAAAGTTGAGTTCGTCTCCTTAATACCAGCCTTTGCGAGTATCGAGGTGATTCCGGCAAAGAGTGCTGAAAGACCCGCATAAAAAATCCACATAATTCCTCCTGCTACTATTGAGACTTCTTGTTTTCTAAGTCTTCTTTATCATGATAGCATAAAATAATTACACAAAACAAAATGGTTTATTATTTCTTACTTATCTGGTAGTAAAAAGCTGTCGCGATCCATTAGGCTTTAATTTAAGTCTCGATTCAGATATGGCAAGCTATATAATACCTAACTCGTTATTTACTAATAATCATTTTCATAAGACACCAATTCCTATACAATAGTATGCATAGGGAAAAGGAGGTCTTATATCCATGCTCAAACAACTCAAAATATTACTATGGCTGATTGCAGGATTGGCTGTTACGATTTTAGCATTTTTCTTTATTTATAAACTAGCTATGTATGCCATGTACACGCAAGGAATCACCAGTCTTATCCTATTTGTCATTATTGTCTTTATTCAGTTTAGCATACGGAAAAAAACGGCTGCTGCATTAACAGTAGCTACTTTTATCGCTTCTGTTATGGGGATGATCCTTGATACTTGGGGAAATGAGTTATTTAATAAACCTTTAGTTTGGCTCTATGCATCTAAAGGACAACTGCTTTTCAATAATCATGTCGATAATTACGCCCCCGGTGAATATTCAATCTCTACCACCTTAACTCTGTTGGGCGCTAATGGAGAGATGCAAGATGTTTCAGCTTTTATTCTTTACGGCTATCGCTTTTTTCAGTATTTGATCCTTTATCTTATTATTGGCTATCTCATTAGACTGCTCACTAAAAATATAGGCAAAGAACAGCCAGTATCAAAGGCGAAAGAATCGTTCATCCCGTCAGAAGTATTGACTGCATCAGAGAAACAAGAGGTGTTGGCGTTATTGAAAAATGAACAGAAGGTCACTGCAATCAAATTTGTGGTCGACCACACCAACCCAAGATTATCTCTAACAACTGCCAAGAGATACGTTGAATGGTTGGATGATGAGTACTTGTAGGCAGGTATTGAAGTAACCAATTATTAAAAAGGCCGACATCGTTAGAAAAACATCGACACCGGCCCTTATTTATTTCTGTATGCATCATCTATTACATAACTAATATTACAATTTTAAAGCGATTATTTTTCTGTATCGAAGGATTTTTTGACGATATATGCTGTGCCATCCTCCGAACCCTCTTTTACATCAGAGATATCGAACAATAGATGTTCGCCATTTTCAGGATCTTCCACAACAATCAGATGACCTTTCAACTTTCGATTGTCATGTTCGATCTGGGCCATTCTCATTAATTCCTTTTCGTCCTTACTTGCAGCAATTGCATTTCCGAGGTTAAAAAAAATTGTTTCTTCCATGAGTAATCCCTCCTGTCTTGATACTTCTATTTTACCACGTTGAGGCGAATGTGACAGTTTTAAAGTGATTGATAGGGCCTTTTTTATAGAGGTATAAGTCATTCCTTACCTGAATGTATAGATGCTGTCAGGAACATATGCTAAAAACCCAATAACGACACTTGTGTCCTTTTATTGTTGCAAACTCCTAAAAACAAAAAAAGAGAATGCGCATTCCGTCTTCGAAACGTCCGAAGACGCCGACAGAATACCATTCTCGTGGGTTTGGCACCCAATGGGCCGTGAGGGGCTCGAACCCGCGACCCGCTGATTAAGAGTCAGCTGCTCTACCAACTGAGCTAACGGCCCAAACAATACTTTACTATTGTAGCACCAGAGTCTTACTTATTCAAGTGAAATATTGCATAAATTTTACACAATATTTTCAGCCAATTTATTCAACTCATTGTGCATATCAAGTGTTATATTCTAGCTGGAACGACAGGGCATTATCACATTATCCTGTCGTTTCAGCTATGGTTTCTCATTATTTCTTCTAATTCAGATTACCTTTTTTCAAGATTCCTGTTCTTTTTTTACAGGGCAGGTTGTATGACAGTCTCCGCAGTCCTGACCTTTTTTTATACGGGAATAAACAATATAACCTGCACTGCCGAATATGATTACTCCTAAAATGATTGTTGCCATGTTTGTCTATCCTCTTTCTATTGCCGTAAGAATCGGCAGTTCTTGATCTGTATATTTTGGTTTACGCACGAGCATGTAGATGATCCCCACAATCAAAGCACCTGCAAGGGCCGTCCCAAATCCAAAAGTTCCTTGTTCAAATACCACATGGCCGATTTGATAAATGATGAAGCTGACAACATATGCCAGTCCACATTGATAACCAATTGCTCCAGCCAGCCATTTCAGATCCGGCAGCTCCCGACGAATAGCTCCAATCGCAGCAAAGCAAGGGGCACATAATAAATTGAATGCCAAAAATGAATACGCAGCGACTGGCGTAAAGGCTGTTTGCAGCAAGCCCCAATACTCATAGCCATTTTCCGATACTTCTTCAAGATTCCCAAATAGGATACCAAATGTACCAATTACGTTTTCTTTAGCTACTAAACCAGTGATCGTTGCCACAGCACCACGCCAGTTCCCCCAACCGAGAGGAGCAAAAATTGGGGCAATCACTCGACCAAATCCAGCGAGAATACTGTTCTCCCCATCTGCTTCCTGTAAAGTAAAGGTGTATGTTGAGGTAAACCAGATAATGATACTGGAAACAAAAATAATCGTTCCAGCCTTTTTAGCAAAGGCTTTACTTCTATCATAAGAATAACGCAGAACATTTTTTACATGAGGCATATGGTAAGCAGGAAGCTCCATGATAAACGGCGCTGGGTCTCCTGAAAATATCTTTGTTTTCTTCAAGGCAATCCCTGAAAGGACAATTGACCCGATGCCAAGGAAGTAAGCCGATGGTGATACCCAACTGCTATTTGGGAAAAAAGCACCGGCAATCAAAGCAATGATCGGCAATTTTGCAGAACAAGGCATGAAGGTAGTAACCATGATCGTCATATGACGGTCTTTTTCATTTTCAATCGTCCGACTCGCCATGATCCCAGGTACGCCGCAGCCCGTAGCAATCAACATTGGAATAAAGGATTTACCTGATAGTCCGAATTTTCTGAAAATCCGATCCATCACAAAAGCAATTCTTGCCATGTAGCCGCAATCTTCTAAAAACCCAAGACATAGGAACAGTACTGCTAACTGTGGAAGGAACCCTAAAACGGCACCGACACCGGCGATGATCCCATCAAGAATCAGGCTTTGCATCCAACCGGCAACCTGCCAGCTTTCAAGCAATGACTCGACTGTAGAAGGAATGATTGCACCAAACAATTCTTCATTGACCCAGTCTGTCATCATGACTCCGACCGTCTGAATAGAAAGATAGTAAACGAGCCACATGATCAACGCAAAAATCGGTAATGCCAGCCAGCGATTTGTTACGATTCGGTCAATTTTATCACTGAGCTTCAATGTAATCTCATCTTTTTCAATCGCACATAAGGCGATAAGGCGAGCAATAAACTCATAACGTTCATTGATAACGATCGTTTCACTGTCATCTCCAAAAATCTTTTCAGTGATTTGGATGATTTCTTCGATTTCTTTTTTCTGTTCAACACTTATTGCCAGCTTGTCTGAGATGTGTATATCTCGTTCAAATAGTTTGATACTATAAAATCTAGCCTGGCTCTTTGGTACGATGAAGCCAATCACTTCACTGATTTCATTTAATGCTGTTTCCAAGCGCTTGTCATACTGTGGATAATGAATTTCTTTTCTGCTGTTTTTTAACTGGATTGCCTTTTCTACCGCCTCATCCAGATTTCTCTTTTTGATTGCGCTGATCCCGATAGCTTCTGTATCCAAGCTGTACGCCAATTTTTCAAGATTGATCTGTTTCCCGTTTTTCTCCACGATATCCATCATATTCAAACACAGCACAGTAGGTATACCTGATTCAATCAGCTGTGTAGTCAAATAGAGGTTACGTTCAAGATTAGTGGCATCGATCACATTCAAAAGTACCTCCGGCTGTTCCTCAAGCAGATAGTCTCTGGCAATCACCTCTTCCGGTGTATAAGGAGATAAAGAATAAATTCCCGGTAAATCCTGAATCAAAATTGTTTTATCCTTTTTCCATTTTCCTTCTTTGCGTTCAACTGTGACCCCCGGCCAGTTCCCTACATATTGATTGGCTCCTGTCAGTCCATTGAAGGCAGTTGTCTTCCCACTATTGGGATTTCCTGCTAATGCAACTTTACAACCCATTCCCTACCCCTCTTTCTTTACCAGTACCAGTTCCGCTTCATTTTTTCTAAGTGTCAGTTCATATCCCCTAACGTTGATTTCGATTGGATCTCCTAAGGGTGCTCTTTTGCGAACCAGCAGTTCTGCATTTCTCGTTAGCCCCATATCCATCAAGCGGCGACGAACTGCGCCCTTTCCGTAGACACTGACTACCTTTGCACGTTCACCAACCTCCAAAAGATCTAAAGACAGCCAGCTTTCTTCAACTTCTGCCTCTTCACTGACCATGATTTGTTTTAAAATGGCATTATCCAACGCAAGTCTGGTATTGTGTAGGACAACGATACCATTCCCTTTTTCATAGCTGGCCAATGCAACCTTCGTTCCCGCCAACAAACCTAAATCATTCAAGTGACGTCTTGTATCCTCTGGAACATCCATCGTTTTTACTGTGTATACCTTGTTCAGTTTCGCACCGGTCAAAGCAATCATGCGCAGCCTCCTTCTTTTTAGCAAAATCCAGTTCAGTTTCTTCTATATATAGTGTTCATTATTTCCAAATTTTCAGGACAAAATAAAGTAGTCCGAACTTGTGAAAAAGTTTCAACCCACCCTCAACGAAAATGAGAATCATTATCAATAAGAATACTCCTAGAATCAAGGCTTGTCAATGTTATTTCCCATGAAAACTGAGGAAAAAAAACCTAACCAAAAAAATAGTGTCCCCACAAAAACACACCACTATATCTTGTATTCTTAACCACTGAATTTCAACGGGAAAAAAATTTATTTGTCCTATTTATAAACTGAAAATCTGTCGTTTTCCTACTCAAACTCTTGTAGCCATTGGTTTTCACAAAAATTAAAAAAACACAAACCATGGTGTCTGACGATAAAAACAACCACAATATGTAGTGCCTAAGTGTTGACATTTTTCTAAAGAGATTTATACTAGTGAATGTAGATTAAACGAGGGGGACAAAACAATGAACGTAAAAATCTTTTCTAAAAATAACTGTATCCAATGCAACATGGCGAAACGCTTTTTAAATGAGAATCATATTCCTTATGAGGAAGTTAATATCGATAGTCAGCCTGAAATGATCGACTGGCTAAAAGAACAAGGATTCCAAAGCGTACCAGTTATTACTTCTGATGCAGCAACAGTTGTTGGATTCCGTCCTGACCAATTAAAACAATTGGCTAACTGATTATGAAAATAGTCTATTTTAGTGTGACGGGACAAACGAGACGCTTTATAAAAAAATTGGATTTGCCAGCTTATGAAATTGAGCCTGCGAATCCTTTTTTTGAGATAAATGAACCGTTTATACTGGTTGTTCCTACGTATGATATAGAAATCACGGAAGTCGTGAATGACTTTTTGGACCATAAAAGTAATAAAGACTATCTTCAAGCTGTAGCAGGCGGCGGCAACCGGAACTTTGCGGAGCTGTTTGTCTACACAGCGAAAGATATTGCAAGAGATTATCATGTGCCGTTAGTATTCTCCTTTGAGTTCAGCGGTACAACTGAAGATGTTGAATCCTTTAAGAAAGTAGTGAGTGAAATTGAGTCTAAAAGAAATTAAAGATGTTAGCTATTTTAAATTAAATAATGAAATCAATCGTCCGGTCAATGGACAAATCCCACTGAATAAGGACCAGGAAGCCTTGAAGGCTTTTTTTAATGAAAATGTTCTACCTAATACAAAGAAATTTGCTAACGCGGCAGAAAAGATTCAATATCTAACTGAAAATGAGTATATCGAAAAGCCATTTATTCAAAAATATTCTACAGCATTTATCGAACAGCTTTACCAGTTTCTTGATGAACAGAATTTCCAATTCAAGTCTTTCATGGCTGCATATAAATTCTATTCTCAATATGCCTTGAAAAACAATGCCGGAACAGAATACCTTGAAACCTACGAAGATCGTGTGGCTTTCAATGCGTTGTATTTTGCAGATGGAAATGAAGAACTAGCACTGACTTTAGCAGATGAAATGATTCACCAGCGTTACCAACCGGCGACACCATCTTTCTTAAATGCCGGAAGACAACGTCGTGGAGAACTGGTTTCTTGTTTCTTGATCCAAGTAACAGATGATATGAACAGTATCGGACGTTCCATCAACTCAGCTCTACAGCTTTCACGTATTGGCGGCGGTGTGGGTATCACACTTTCCAACCTTCGTGAGGGTGGCGCTCCAATCAAGGGGTACGAGGGCGCTGCCAGCGGTGTCGTTCCTGTTATGAAACTGTTCGAAGACAGCTTCAGTTATTCTAATCAACTTGGCCAACGTCAAGGTGCCGGTGTTGTGTACCTGAATGTTTTTCATCCGGATATCGAGATGTTCCTATCTACTAAGAAAGAAAATGCCGACGAAAAAATTCGCGTAAAAACTCTCTCTTTAGGTGTTCTGGTTCCAGATAAATTTTATGAGTTGGCACGTAAGAACGAAGAGATGTACTTATTTAGCCCATATAGTGTTGAAAAAGAATACGGTGTGCCATTCTCTTATGTTGATATTACTGAAGAGTATGACAACCTAGTTGCTAATCCAAATATCCGTAAAAAGAAAATCAAAGCCCGTGATCTTGAAAATGAAATTTCTAAATTACAACAAGAATCCGGTTATCCTTATATCGTCAATATCGATACAGCGAACAAGCAAAATCCTATTGACGGCAAAATCATCATGAGTAACCTATGTTCAGAAATCCTACAAGTGCAGACTCCTTCTGTTATCAATGGAAAGCAAGAATATGAAGTTCTTGGAACAGATATCAGCTGTAACTTAGGTTCAACAAATATCGTGAACTTGATGGAAAGCCCTGATTTTGGTAAATCTGTTCGTGCCATGACACGTGCGCTGACCTTTGTTACAGATTCATCTGAAATCGATGTTGTTCCTACGATTCAAAACGGCAACAAGCTTAGTCATACAATCGGTTTAGGCGCAATGGGGCTGCATACCTTCTTTGCTAAAAACCATATGATGTACGGTTCTAAAGAATCCTTGGATTTCACAAATGTATACTTCATGCTGTTGAACTACTGGACTTTAGTAGAAAGCAACAACATTGCAAAAGAATACAAGAAATCCTTCCATAATTTTGAGAAATCAGCTTACGCAGACGGTACTTACTTTGATAAATACATTGACGGAAGCTTTGTTCCTCAATTTGATAAGGTAAAAGAATTATTTGGCGATATCTTTATTCCGACTGCCGAAGATTGGAAAAACTTGCAAGAAGCTGTAATGAAGGATGGTTTGTATCATCAAAATCGTTTAGCTGTTGCACCAAACGGTTCTATCTCTTATATCAATGATACTAGTGCCAGTATCCACCCAATCACACGGATGATTGAAGAACGCCAAGAAAAGAAAATCGGTAAAATCTATTATCCAGCTGCTTATCTGGCAAATGATACGATTCCATACTATACTTCTGCTTACGATATGGATATGCGTAAAGTGATCGATGTATATGCAACTGCTCAGCAGCATGTGGATCAAGGAATGAGCTTGACCTTGTTCATGCGTTCAGAAATGCCGGAAGGCCTTTACGAGTGGAAAGACGGAACAAAACAAACAACCAGAGACCTGAATATCCTGCGTCATTATGCTTTCCATAAAGGCGTTAAATCAATCTATTATGTACGGACCTTTACAGAGGACTCCGAGGAAATCGGAAGCAATCAATGTGAAAGCTGTGTGATTTAACAGAGGCTGTTTACGATACATCCTCCAACTATCACAACCTCTGAGAAGAAAGGAAGAAAATAAATGGCAACTTATTATGAAGCGATCAACTGGAATGCGATCGAAGATATTATCGATAAATCAACTTGGGAAAAACTGACTGAGCAATTCTGGCTGGATACCCGTATTCCACTATCTAATGATTTGGATGACTGGCGTACCTTATCTGACTTAGAAAAGCAGACTGTCGGTTATGTATTCGGCGGACTGACATTGCTGGATACTGTCCAGTCCGAAAGCGGTATGGATCAATTAAGAAAAGACGTACGTACGCCCCATGAGGAAGCTGTGTTGAACAATATCCAATTTATGGAATCTGTTCATGCAAAGAGCTACTCCTCTATCTTCAGCACCTTGAATACAAAAAAAGAGATTGAAGATATTTTTGAATGGACGAATACAAATGTTTACCTGCAGAAAAAAGCAGAACGTATCAATGAAATCTATAAAAACGGCACACCGTTAGAGAAAAAAATTGCCAGTGTTTTTCTGGAAACATTCCTTTTCTATTCAGGTTTTTACACACCTCTTTATTATCTGGGGAATAACAAGCTGCCAAACGTAGCGGAAATCATCAAGCTGATCATCCGTGACGAATCTGTTCACGGTACGTATATCGGCTACAAATTCCAACTGGGCTTCAACGAGCTTCCAGAAGAAGAACAGGAAACAATGAAGGCTTGGATGTATGACCTTCTTTATGAACTATATGAAAATGAAGAACGTTATACCGAAGAACTATATGATGGACTTGGTTGGACAGAAGAGGTTAAAACCTTCCTTCGCTATAATGCCAATAAGGCATTGATGAACCTTGGAATGGACCCTATGTTTGGGGATACTGCCAATGATGTCAATCCGATCGTTATGAACGGACTATCTACCGGCACCAGCAATCATGACTTCTTCTCTCAAGTAGGAAATGGCTACCTGCTTGGACAAGTAGAAGCAATGAAGGATGAGGATTACCTCATTGGGTTAGACTAATAGTTAAAAGACGAGGGTTTGGAAGTAATTTCCAAACCCTCGTCTTTCTTTAAAAAAACAGGACTGTGACATAAATATGCCGCAGTCCTTTAAAACTGAATAAACAGTATACCAAAGTCCGCTTGCTATTTTTCTATTTCAATCGAACTTTCTTTTCTAAGCATGTAGATTTTACGAATATTCAATACCAACGTTTTGATGACTGCATAAACTGGGATACAGATCAACATTCCAATGATCCCGCCAATACTTCCTGCCGCAATCAACACTAAAATAATCGTTAACGGATGGATACTTAACGACTTACCCATCAATAACGGTTTGATCAAATTGCCGTCTAATTGTTGGATAACCAGTATCGCAATCGCTCCATACAATGCCTGTAATGGAGAAACAAAGATACCAACTAAAATAACAGGGACCGCACCAATAAATGGACCCACATAAGGAATGATATTCGTCACTCCGCAGAACACTGCCAAAAGCAGGCTATAAGGGTAATTCAACACGGACAATGCAATAAAGCTCATGATCCCTATGATCAACGCATCCAAAATCGTACTGCTAATGTAAGCTGATAATGTCTGGTTCATTTCCTGTACCGTATCACGGAGCTCTTTTCGAATACTTTTCGGAAAGAATTTAGACACCGCATCCAGAAACTTATGCCCATCCTTGAACATAAAGAATAGAATAAACGGAACTGTAAAGAGTAAAACAAAGAATTTCATCAATGCCCCTACAATTGTTGATAGACTATTCGTGACCCCAACGATCGCAACATTCAGGATATTACTGATTGTTATGTTTGCCTGTGCCAGTTCTTCTTGGAGATTGAAGCTTCTCAACTCTTCCCTCTGACTCAAATCAACCAGCCACTTATTGATTCCTTCCGCATACATCGGAATTGATTCACTCAATTCAAAAAACTGGTTAACCAGCTGCGGCACCACATTCATGATAACCAAGGCAACCAAGATGACCAATACAATCAAGCTGATGAAGAATCCTACCAACCTCGGCACCTTATGCTTTTCCAGAAGCACAACAATTGGATCAAACATGTAATAAAAGAAGCCTGCTATCAGCAGAGGTAAAAACAACGCCGAAACCATACCAATAACTGGTGCAAAAATATTCGGCATCTGCATCAAAAAGAACACACCAATAATTGTCAAAACTATTTCCACTGTCCAAAAAAGTAATTTGGACTGCTTAAATAAAGACCTCATTTAACCAAACCCTTCTCATACCAAAATATATAAATTTTTTTCTGAAGAAATGTCTCCTATTTTCCCTAAACTCGGCACTACATTTTCGTGAGCAGAAGAACTAATAGAAGTTACATAGCTTCATTCTATCATTATACTCTGTTATAAAATACGCCTTCTATCATATTTTCAGCACTGTTTATAAAAATTTATGATTTCTTACAGCATAACAAAAAACAACTTTGCTGCTGGTTTTTTTCAGAAAAAAAGAGCAGGTCTCTTCTTTCAAGATCCCTCTGCCCCTTAATCCTTCGCTTTTATTCAGCGTACATTTGACGTAATAATTGGATATCACTTTGGCTAAGCTTCAGAATATCCTGTGTATATTTTTCAATGCCTCCAAAATTTTGATCTACTAGCTGATAGGCATAATCCAGATAATCTTTCTTCACTTCCATTGCTACCTTGATACCAGCCAACTGCTCCGGACGCATCCCCTTAGCTGCAGCTTCAGCTAAGAATAGTTCATTTGGTTTCTGACGCTGTACATTGGTTTCCAAGTAATCTCTATAGATTGCCTCTTTCGGTACCTCTAACAGCTCTAACGTCAAAGCTGCAGCAACTCCGGTACGGTCTTTTCCTGCAAAGCAATGGAACAGCACACTTCCCTTTTCTGTTGAAAGCAGCTCATGGAAATATTGACGATATCCCTTTTGAGCACCTGCATTAAGAATCAGATTCTCATAGATTTCCATCATATGACGATCAACTGCACCAATATCAGATACATCAAACAGATCTTCCAAGCTGGCATCATGATGAACTTCCTTCATGATATCGATCCATTCATAAGCCACATTATCCAGTTCATCATCTGGTCGAGTGCTGATTTCCTTCTCTCCACGCAAATCGATGATTTTTACCAGTTCATGGGTTTGGAGCGCATCCAAACTTTTCTCATCCAGCTGATAAACCTCTCCTGAACGCAACAGTCGGTTGTGCTTCACTGTTTTACCTACATTGGTTTTGATACCGCCCAATTCTCTAAAATTCGCTAAATTCATAAACTCCTCCTTATATACTGACTAAACGTAGTTTAGTGATATTCTCATAAATCGAAAGCTCTTCTATTACCTCAGCATACGTCATCCCTCTGGGAAGCTCAATCGTATAGATATTTGTATAGACTCTGGTATTTCCGCTCAAATCAACATCAAAATTGACATCCTCTATCTCGATTTTATGCTGTTCAAAATACTGATTGATGAATTCTTTGGTTTCCTGCTTATGGACATAACGAATCTCCAATTTTTTTATTGTCGGCACATGGATGATTCTTTTGATCAAGGTCAATGCAATAAATACACCAATAAAACTCGTCAGCGCAATCGCATAATACCCCATACCGATCGCAATACCTAAACCGGCAACTGCCCATAAGGATGCTGCTGTAGTCAATCCTGTAACGGATCGTTTTGTTACGATGATCGTTCCGGCACCAAGAAAACCAATGCCGCTCACAACCTGAGCAATCAGCCTTGCTTGATCCGAGCGAATCACACCACTTATTTCCGGATAAGCCATCGCATCTCTCAACGCAGAAAGCGCAATTTCATCCTGTATCAATGCAATGACGGTCGCACCCATGCAAACAAGAATATGCGTACGCATTCCAGCTGGACGGTTTTTATACTGCCGTTCAAAACCAATCGTACCGCCGATGATCATCGAAAGAGACAAGCGTAAAACAATCTCAGGAATAGTTAACGTCAACTCTGTCAATTTTCTTCATCACCTTTGCTTGTAAGATAAATCTTTATCTTATTATAGCACTATTCTAATCAAAATTTCGTTGAAAAACGGATCTTCTCCTGTCAGGATTTTGCAAACATCCACTTCTTGATATCGATAAAAGAAAATTCAATAAAAAAACAAAGCCTTCAGCAGTTAGCTGAAGACCTTGTTTTTTTATTAGATTAAAGTTTTGACGCTGCTGCTTCATCGATGATCACTACAACATCATCGTGATTTTGCAATGCACTTGCAGGCATATCGATTGTAACAGGTCCGTCAACCAGCCCTTTTACAGCGTCTGCTTTTGCCTCTCCATAAGCCATCAAAATCATTTTCTTTCCTTTTAGAATAGAACCGATCCCCATTGAAACGGCTGTTGTAGGTACATCTTCAACGCGATCGAAATAGCGCTTATTAGCATTGATTGTTGACTCTGTCAGCTCAACAACGTGAGTCAGGCTATCAAGTGGTGTTCCTGGCTCATTAAATCCAATGTGACCATTTTGGCCAATACCTAAAATTTGGATATCGACAGTGTGACCGTCGATGATTTCTTCGTAACGTTTGCATTCAGCATCTAAATCTTCTGCTTTCCCGTTAGGAACATATGTGTCCTTAAATGGTTTTTTGTTGAATAATTTCTCATTCATGAAATGACGGTAGCTCTGCTCATCATTACCGCCTAAGCCAACGTACTCATCAAGATTGATTGAAACCATATGAGAGAAATCTAAATCACTTTCCACCATTTCTTTATATAGTGTTTCCGGTGTGCTTCCTGTCGCAAGACCTAGCACTCCAGCCCCTGCTGCCATGCCTTCTTTGATAAGTTCAAAAGCTTTTTTTCCGCCTTCTTCTGCATTTGCTACACGAATGATTTTCATTGATGATTCTCCTTTGCTCTTCGCTTGTTTTGGTATAGTCCAATTATAGCACTTTTCTTTTTCTTTTTCTACCCAAACGAATAGAAAAGATTATTTTTTCTTGTTGATTTGAAGTAACTTTAAAAAATAATTGATTCAATAAAAAAACAGAAGCGCTCTTTACAAAGGCTCCTGTTTCATTCGTCACAATTTTAATTAGTTATTTACGTTCCGTCTGCTGCACCGTCGACATTGCCAACGTCAGCGCCTGAATCATCAGCCACTACACCACCGTTATTCTCATAACTTGGCGTTGTCTCAACAGGTGCAGGAGTCGGCTCAACATAAGCCGGTTCACTGTAACCTTGATCGTAATTTTGGCTGTAGCCTTGATCATAGTTTCCTGAATAGGAATCTGCAGCTGCGTTTGCAGTTGGATCATAATACGTACTGTCGCCAGTATAAGATGAGCTTGTTCCAGTATAAGACCCGTAAGCAGCCAATCGAGTGGTAAGCTCCGCCAGCATAGTATCATTTTGCGGTAGACCAAGCTGTGCACGCAATTGGGTTTGAATATCGAATAAATTATCTGCATTCAATATTTGATAAGAGACACCATCGATCATGGCATCAGATGTTTCCAACTGTAACGACTCAATACTCTGAAACGCAGATAGATATTTTTTCTGAATATCGATCATGTCATCCCAAGTTAAGTCTGTTTTCACATTGTCCTTTACCGCATTCAAAATACTCTTGTATTGTGTCACACCGCTAAGGCTCAACACTTTACGAACAATCTTTTCCACGACTTCTCTTTGTCGTTTTTGACGACCGATATCTCCCTCAGGGTCATCATAACGGTAACGAGCATAAGCTAAGCCTGTTTCGCCTGTCAATGTCATCGGTCCTTTTGGTAAATCAACCCCATCAAGCTCTGTCTCATAAGGATTATCTACATCAATGCCACCTACAGCATCAATCAAATCCTTCAGACCTCTCATGTTGATGGACACATAGTTGTCTATCGGAATATCCAATAAGTTCTCTACGGTATCAATCGTCATTTTTGCTCCACCGTAGGCATACGCATGATTCAGTTTATCATCCGTATCATTCCCTACAAGCTCCGTCAATGTATCACGGCTTAAGCTGATCATTGTCGATTTATTTTCCTTAGGATTAACAGTGACAACCATTATGGTGTCAGAACGTCCACCGTCCTCTTCGTCTCTCCCAAGATCCCCATTATCAATCCCCATCAACAAAACTGAGAAGGGTTCTTGAGCATCAATATTTACAGCAGTTTCCCGCTTAGCTGAAACTCTTTCGATTGATTCATATACATCTGTTACTGTATCGCTGGCATCAGAATACATTTTAAGTCCATAGGCACATATTCCGGCAACCAGTACAAAGACTAGTCCAAGGAAAGACAGCACCAGCTTTTTCCATAAGTTCATAAGACACTTCCTCATTTACGCAAGAATCGTTATACCTAATCATTTTCTCACAATTTTTGTACAGTAGCAATAATTTTGAAAGAATGGCATCATTTCTTAACACAATTGTAAAATAAGGAATATAAGGAAATGAGAAGCAGGAAATTACATGCCTCATGTTTTCTACTTATACTTTTCTGATATAGCAGTTGATATACTATTACAAAATAAGCCTTACCCATTTTTCCATTCATACGTTAATCATCTAAATTATTTCAACTAACCAACGTATAGTTAAACGAAATATTTATCTTTTTTATTTCAAAATCTGTTTCTTGAAAAAGTAATCCATCACGCAACTAATCAAGTGAACTTATTAAACAATAGACGAAGTAAACCTTGCAACATTTGTAAAAAGCCTCTTTACCAAAAAAGATAAAGAACGGCTTCTTATTTTTAAGATTAGCACACCTGCTATTTCTCTTGCAGAACTTCATTTTTTCAACTTCTGCTATTATATATGTTTTTGTTTAAATTTTTTCCTTGATGAATTTAATAGATGTACCTATGTCTGAGAACTTATACACATAAATCAAAAGAACAGCTCCGTACAGCAGCATTGAAAGTGCAGAATTAACATACCAATTGATCACTATGAACAGCAACGTTAGCACTGTCTCTGAAAGTACCTCTTTGCTTATGCTAATATCCAGATAACCTGCAAGCTTTCTCTCAGCTAAAAATGATCGAATAGCTAACGAAATAACAATCGAAAAAATTGCAAGATTTGGATTAGGAATCAAGAAAACAAATAGTATTCCTAAAACTAAGCTCACAGCCACAGAAATGATATTTGATGTTAAAATCACCTGTTCTCGTCGTATTGTTTTTAAAAATGTATTGATCAGCATACTTGTTTTGCTGTTATAAATGATAATTGGGAAAACGATGGCCATGTATCGAAGACTATCCGCATATTGCGGCAACCAGAGAACAAGGACGCTCTTAAGAGGGTAGTAGAAAACCATTGCGCAAAAAATTCCTGTCATCAATAAGCTGTTCATCTTTTTATATAGTGGGCTTAGTTGGCTTTCATCTGTTCTTCGTAAAATTGGAAAGACGACCATTGATACTGCATTAACAAAAATCATCATCAAGTTAGACAGCGTCAGCGTCAGGGACACTTTCCCGAAAAAAGCAATCCCCCATTTGAATTCAATCATGAATCGAATCAATCCTGTGATAAAAATACCGGCGATTCCACCAAATGTTACCTTATAACCAATTAAAATATTCTCTTTTATATCCGTTAAACTTGAGCGGATATCTATCGGTTTTGAAAGCAGCAACTTCCTATTTGTGATTACCGCATAGACTAGGCTTATCGTTCGTGCCAAAATATCTGCCAATATCAGACCTTTAAAAGACCCTGTTTTAAAGAAAAATAGAAAAAGAAAAACCAGAGCTAGATAAATAATACGATCCAGTATGATAATAAATGAATATTTTTTCAGCATATTCGTAGCCAACAAAATGAATTGAACAAATATGTTTGAATTATAGATAAACATACAGATACTTGCTGCTACAAGAACAAAAAGCTTATTTTCATCAGGAACAAACAGTAATGTGAATGCCACTAGTATCAAAGAAAGAATAAATTCAAAGAATAGAAACATGGAAAATTGCGTACCGTATTTCCGTTTATCTAACGAACTGTATTCTTCTCCACCAATTTGCAGATACATGCCATCAACCCAGCCAAAATGAAAGATTCCTAGATAGGTAAAATACAACATATATAACTGGAAATAGCCATATGATTCTACTCCAATCAGTTTAGGAATCGTCAACGTAACAATCATGGAGATGATCGTTGACAGCATATTCGCCATAAAAGTGTATGATAGATTTTTCAGTATTTTTTTCAAAATTTTTCTCCTAAGCTCTAGTTAAAATATATCTTTCTCCTTGTGATTAAATGGAAGAAAATATATAAGTAAATACTTTGATACAGTGTTGCAAGTGTGAATATATTGCTTACGAATTGTTCGTCAATTGCTACTTCAACTACAGGATAAAATATGCTGCAGAATATAATAATGTTAATGGCACTAGTTGTTGTTCGTTTAATTTTTTCCATCCACCCACTATAAAACATTCCTTGTATGAAGAAAATGAACAACATACCAAACTGACCATAATCTTGTATGTATCTTCTTAGGCTAGTATAAATATTTGTTCTAAAATCTGAAAAATAGATAAATTCTAATGGTGTATTATATTCCGCTACGGAGGTTAAGCGAAGCTTCCTCAAAATAGTATATATATTATAGAGCGTTTCCTTACCAAAAAATTCGCTTTGACCAGGTTCTCTTAAATATTGGTTCAATCCAACAATTGAGCTCCCAATATAAATTGAAATGTCATCCCAGAGATTACGTACATCAGTTTTCCCTGTTAAAAAACCTAAAAATCGAAATAGAATCAAAAAGACGATAATTCCCACAACACCTAAGAGAATGATCTTCACATCTACCATCCTATCCCAATTATTACTTTTCTTCCACAGAATAAAGAAGAGCATCAAAATATAAACAATCAATCGAATAAAATCAATTCTGGCAGTTGAAATAGAAATCTGTATACCATACATAATTATAGGGAAAAAATAGGAAATATTAATTCTATTGAAAAATAACTTATTATAAATCAATGAAAAAATGTAGACATAGGCAATCGTCTTAGACATCATGAGGAAATGCGATAAGTAAGAAGGAACCTCTGTCTGATATTTTGTATTGATTACAGCATATCTGGCAAATTTGAACATTTCATCATATCCACCGGAATTTCCGGCCAAAAGAGAGATGGAATAAATATACCTGAAATACAGAAATAAGGTACCACCCATAAAAATCACAAACAGCATTGTTATACCACTACTTACTTTTATCGGTTTCTCATCAAATAATCGATGATTGTTTGATTTGAAAAAGGACCTACCCAGTGTTTTTGATACCACATCTCCAACGCCAAAAAGAAGTAAAGCGAGAAAAAGCAATAATATAGTGAGAGGATAGATTTCAATATTCCATTTTCCAACATTCACTAAACAGACAATTACTGATAATGAAATAACCGTAATTGAAATAAGCCATGGAGATAAGATATCTCTGCCATTTAATATATAAGCAGCTATTCCTAGCGTTATTAGAAAAAGCAATAATAGTAGTAAATAGTACATCGGTTCCTCCTGTTTATCTCGTTATCTTGGCTCTCATTCCAGCAGATATTCCTCGCAGCATAGCTCCAAATTGCGCAAAAAAACGCTTCTCAAAAATCAATTTTTTAACTTCCCACTTTGTTACTTTTTTCAACTCTGACGACACCTTGATATGCTTCTTATATTTACGCATAAAGTAAATTGAGTTTCTAACAAAATAGTAATTTCTAACAGGGTTATGATTAAATACGATTGTCTTTTTCTTCATTTTATCAGAAGAAAGAGACTCGATCATTCTCCCAACGATTGAAAGCTCGGCGCCATCTCCAAGCTGCTGGATCATATACGTATCGTTCACACGAACAATTTTCTTATTTAGCAGTAGGACTTTCTGGCACATATCATAATCAACATAATCAATGAACAGCCAATCATCATAACCGCCAGCTTCTTTCCATGCGGCTGTCTCTAGCAGCATCCCGGAAGTGGGGCAACGCTCAACATAATCATACTCGTTTTCAGTGGATGTCTCAAATAGAATTTCTCCGCTAGAAGACTTTCGTATGACTCTCAATGTCAACATTCCGATAGTCGGATCATCAATATATCTTGAGTAGCTTTCGATAACATTCGGTTGGATCAACGTATCCTGATCCATGGATAGGACCCATTCAAAGCCCTCTTTATCAGCTTCCATCATCAAGCGATTCAAAGCCTTAGCGATACCAACATTTTCTGAAAAACCAACAACGCTGATTTCTTTATCTATCAACTTGATCTGCTCAATATTGCTGCTGCCATTGTCAATAATGTAGACACGTTCAACCTGCTTTCGCAAAATAGCCAGGTTATTTTCCAGCAGCTCTATATCTGGATTAAATGTAATTACACCTGCACATATCTTTCTCATCTATTCCCTCATCATATTTCATAAATTCAAAATTTCTTTATAGTTTCTTTCACAGTTATGCTCATCAAAAAATTCAAAAAAATCATCAATACGATCTAAGTATTTCTTGTCAACCTGCCAATTTGCTGAATAAGCCTTCTGCATTTCACGAAGCAGATCCTGCTCATTCTCAGTAACTGGTCCAAAACCATCCTCTTCATAAGTAAAATACTTACTTTCAGAATACTGCTTTTCAGTAAATTCTGCTTGATCAAACTGATAATAAATCATTGGTTTTTTCATATAACAAAAATCATAATTAACACTGGAATAATCTGTAATCAACAAACTCGTTTCTCTTAACAAATCTTGAATGAAGTAATCCTTCTGAAAAGCAATAGTGATTCTATCACTGGTCGAGTGAAAATATTGACTGTATATCTGTGCGTAATTATGTAAGTAAAGAATCAGCTCTAAGTCGTTGGACTCTAAAAAGCTTATCAATTCCTCACTATTGATCAAAGAAAAAAATCTTTTATAGTAGGTTGATTCTAAAAATTTGTCTGTAACTTCTCGTTTTTTATCAGGGTCTACCTCTAGCCTGAAGTCCAGCCAGTTGCGCCACGTAGGCATAACAAGAATTTTATTCTTCTTTCCATCATGGCTCTTCAAGGTATCACAGCGACAAAAGCCTATCACCTTTATTCTGTCTGCCACCTGATAATTCTCAGCGAGCATGATTTCTTTTTCCTTTTCAGACATCGTTACTATCATATCATAATTTGTTTCTCTACCGTCAACAATGGATGAATAACCTCTGGCAACACCATGATTGAGAAAAACATTTTTAAATCCATGGAAATTCCATTGAACTAAGTCTTCACAAATTCTTCCATATGGGAAACCATAATATTTCGTTGTACCGATAAACTTATTACAACCCCAAAAAAGCAGATAATGCTTTACTCCGCCGAATTTTATATAGTTTCCTAATGGTTTGATTCGCTCAAAGTCGCTGCATTCAAGATTGATGGGATAGAACACTTTGCGATTAGGATCATGCTCTCTAATATATTTGAAAAGCCAGTAACCATTATCCCTTGCATTGTTCTCATACTCTGTGATCACCCATACATCCCTGTTGATCATTTTGTATATCTTTCCGGGGATAAACATTATCACCAGTAAAAACAATGGACGAATATCTCTCAATTTGAGTTTTTTTATTTGTCCCAACAGCTTGTTCATGCCTGTATCCCCTCTTCTCTTTCTTTGAAACTATCAATCAAAGAATGGAAGGAAGCTTCCAGAGAACGCTGCGGTTTCCAACCTAATTTCACTATCTTGTCAACATTCAGCTTTATCTGTGTTTTCTCTGCGAAACCTGATTTCTGTAAATCTTCAATTTCATAAACTACTTGGATCTGATTTCCAGTGATCCTTTCAGCTACTAAAGAGGCTACTTCCTTTATTCTCATTGTAGATTTCGGATTGGAGATGTTATAAATGTTATTTCGTTCCCCTTTTACAAATAGGTACATGAATGCCTGAACAACATCTCGAATGTCACAATAATTAGCAACTGATTCTCCATCCGTTTTCAAGACGATATCCTGTCCGTTGATAACATTTTTTGCAAGCTGTGCAAAGAAACGATTTTCAAGAGTCGAAACGCCTGAACCAAATGTTTGAGCTAGACGAGCAACAATCACATCAAGAGATGCTTCTTTACCATAAGCAAAAGCAATCATCTCACTCGCTCTCTTGCCTTCCGGGTAAACGTTTCTCGGATTTGTTACATCCAAATACCCCAGATCCTTTTCAGTTACTTCAGTAAATTCATCATATCTTCCATATGCCTCCATTGAAGAAGTGAAGATTACCTTAGCCCCCTTCTCCTTGGTGAACTCTAACACTGCTCGAGTGCCATCGATCATGTCGTAGAAGGTCTTGGCGGGATTATTGATGATCAGCTTTGATTGTGTTGTCGCAGCAGTATGAAGAACATAATCTACCGTGCCATCAAAATGAATCGGCTCTGTAATATCTTGAAAAACACCTAGAATCCCTTGATTTTGGTATTCTTCATAGAGCGCATCAAATTTTTCTTTATTTCTGGCATGTCCAATAATTTTACAGTTCGTCTTAAAATATTCATTCATATAAACAAGTGTCATGATGAATTGATAGCCCACCAATCCCGTTGCTCCTGTGACAAAAAAAGTTTTGTCTTTGAAATTGGGCATCAATTCCTTCATTTCTTCTATCGAATCAATAATATCTTTATGAAATATAGGATCCAAAGTCATTATTTGCCTCCGTCGTTGAAATTGTACTCTTTTTTCATTTCATAGATTGTTTTGAATAGGTAATAATCTGAAGGAGTCGTTATTTTGATGTTCTCTGTTTCTCCTTCGACAATGCCTAAACTGAAGCCATAATACTTCATCAACGAAGCAGAATCAATAAAATCTCTCTTCTCTTCATCGATAGATGTCTTATGAGCCTTCAAAATATTCTTAAGTAAAAAGCTTTGAGGGGCTTTAGCAAGACGACATTTTTCTCTGTCAAAAATCTCATCCAGTTTTTCATCGGCGATGTAAGTCACTGTTTCTATTGCCGGACTAACTGTGATTGCGGCTCCTTCTAATTTTACAAGCTCAATATTGTTATTGATCGTATTATCATCTATGATTGGTCTAACACCATCATGGATCAACACAATGACTTCTTCTTGTGGGAACTGTTGGTCAATTGCCAAAAGCCCTTGATACTGTGAATCCAAAGCTGTTGCTCCTCCAGCTATAACTGCAAACACTTTTTTCAACTCAAACTTTTGCAGCAGCTCATTCATGTAATCAAGCCATTCTGCCTTACAAACAACAACGATTGCATCAATATTGGGATTGTTTTCAAAAACATCAAGAGTATGTATGATAATCGGCTTTCCATCTAACTCTAAAAACTGCTTTGGAAGTGAATCATTCTTCATTCTTGAGCCAACTCCACCGGCAAAAATCAAGGCAACGTTCATAGATGCCCACCTTCTTTCACTTTATAATATTTTCCTTTGTATGCTGTATAAGAGGTTTCTGTATCCACACAAACGATGTCATGCTTAGGCACTTGTTCGCTTTTCGGAGGCTCTGTCATGTAATCACCAAAAATCAGCGCCAAATATTCCTTATAACCAATAGGAACAGGCATCTGTTCTTGTTCAAAGAGAACCATCTCAGACTTGGCAAACCATCTTTTCTCCAGTTTCCTTAGAATGGCTTTCGGACCTGTGACAAGCTCTACCAAATAATCTCCTTCATCCCAACTCCATTGTGACATCATCGACTCTGCTTTTTTCCATATTTTATAGCGCAGGCGCTGTCCAGGAATCACAACTAATAAAAGCTTTGTCGCTACTTTAAGGAATCCGCCCTTATTATTAGGCACCCTTTGTGCGTTATAGACAGAAAAGGTCATAGCAGCAAGAATTTGCTTTATTCTGCTAAAACGGCCCCTTGGCACAACATCAATAGGGATTATATCAATACTGATTCCGTGATTTATATCATTATCCACACTATGACTGTTAATGAATGTCGTTGTATTATCCTTTACAGTCATCGCCGTATGATGGTAATTTTCTGTTTGATTGGTTCTACATAATGAATATTTCTCATTCTGGTTCAATTTATCCCATTCGTTTGTCAATTTTTCATAGTCTTTTCTCAGCATAAAGCAATCGACATCATCATCCCATGGGATAAATCCTTGGTTTCGTACAGCCCCAATCATCGACCCGCCGGCTAAAAAAAGCGATAAGTCATTCTCTAAACAAATGTCTCTTAAATGAATCAATATCTCTAGTTCTTTCAGTTGTAATTCTCTTAAATCATTTTGGCTCACATTTTCCAAAGAATTTATCTTCATGTTATTCCTTCCCGTTTTCTGATAAATGAATACTTTCACTAAAGCTGAATGCATTATAGTCTAAAGAGAATGAACTGATTTCTTTATCAATCTTTAAGTCACCATAAACTTTTTTCAGCACACTGATAGACAGTTTCTCCACAACAAGACTCCCTAACCATTTAAATGCAAAAGCAGTGCCCTTGCCATGATTTTTTCTTATCTGTCTAATCATCTCATTCGTATTCACAAACTCAGTATTTTGCGGGTGAAATAGACCCGTCAACTGTTGCTCAATAACTAATTGAAGAAACGAGCATAAATTACCAATATAAATCATGCTTCTGCTATTCTCTACTTTTGGGAATAATCCCCAATGCAAAGCCAGCTTTCTTAACCGCAAATAATTTCCAGGAGAGTTCTTTCCATAGACCATAGGAGGGCGTAGAATCACCAGTCTGAACTGTTCATCCTCTAGCTCGCTTAGTAATTTCTCTGCTTCATATTTTGATTTTCCATAGGCATTTTGAGGAATGTAGGGTGTGGTTGCTGTAATCAGCCCTTCGTTCAAGCCGTATACAGACACTGTGCTGAAAAAGATAAACTGCTTTACTCCAGCTTCTTTTGCCTTCAATGCTGTCTCGTATGCTAAATCACGATTCACTTTATAGTACAAAGAGTCCTCTGTTTCGTTTCTATGAACAATCGCCGCTAAGTGAAGGATCGAGTCATAAGAAGAAAAGTCATGCTCTTTCCAAGAAGCATCCTTCAAATCGATTGTATCGATTTTATATTCACTACTATGCTGCTTCATCCATTCTTCAAACGAAGTCCCCACATAACTGCTCTTACCAGCAATCAAGATTTTCTTCATTTCATTTTCCCTCCATCTTTATGAGAGTCCAATGACTGATTGCCTTCTACGACACCTTCAGACTTAAAGACTGAAACAATGGTTCCAAAAAAGCATTTTATATCCATAAACAACGACAGCTTAGTGACATATTCGCCGTCAAGCTTCGCTTTCACAGGAATTTCCAACTCATCTCTTCCATTTATCTGTGCCCAGCCAGTCAAGCCTGGTCGTATATCATTTGCACCATATTTATCTCGTTCTTCAATTAAATCATATTGATTCCATAAAGCCGGACGAGGGCCAATTACTGCCATGTCCCCTTTTAAAATATTGACTAACTGCGGCAATTCATCCAGACTTGTCTTGCGCAACAGCTTGCCAACTCGAGTAATGAAATAATCTGGATTCTCCAGTAGATGTGTGGGCATTTCTTTTGGTGTATCGATTCTCATCGTACGGAACTTGTAGATATTGAAATATTTCTTTCCCTTTCCAACACGTTTTTGAACAAAAACGATTGGTCCTTCTGACTCCAATTTAATAGCAATAATAACCAGCAAAAATACCGGAGACAGAACAATCAATCCGCTCAATGAAAGGATAAACCCTAAGCCCCTTTTTATCCAGTTTCTATACATTTTCTTTTCTCCTATTTACTTGAGTCATTTGCAAATCTTACCAGTTCCCGACTCATTTCTTCTGTGTTTTCAGACAGATGGTCAACAAAATTCATGATTTCTCCAATTGAAAATCCATTCACGTTGCCTATAAAAATTTTATCAAACACTTGCTTAGAATTCTTTTCCTTACTTACCAATAATTCTTCATATAGCTTCTCACCTGGTCGGATACCAGTTTCAATAATCTCGATTTCGCCTTCCTGATAACCGCATAATTGAATCATATTCTTAGCCAAATCATAAATTCGAACAGGTTCTCCCATATCTAAGATGAAGATTTCTCCACCTCTTGCAAGAGCCCCAGCCTGAATGACCAGACGGCTTGCTTCCGGGATAGTCATGAAATAGCGAGTCATTCGAAAATCAGTGATTGTTACTGGTCCACCTTGACGAATTTGTTCTTCAAATACTGGGATCACACTGCCGCGGCTCCCTAATACATTACCAAAACGAACAGCACAAAACTTCGTCTTGCCGTCTTCATTCATACCCGTTACGATCATCTCGGCAATACGTTTTGTTGCCCCCATCACATTCGGAGGATTGACCGCTTTGTCTGTAGATATCATCACAAAACTTTCAACATTCTGTTCTTTAGCAGCCTCAGCGACATTCTTAGTACCGAACACATTATTTTTCACAGCCTCTTCTGGGTTATACTCCATTAAAGGAACATGCTTATGCGCCGCTGCATGATAGACAATATCCGGTTGATATTGCTTCATGATTTCGACTATGCGCTTCTTATCCTGAATATCTGCAATGATTGGGACAAGATCGATTACTCTGTTGCCGTATTTCTCCATCAGCTCTCGATGAATCAGGTAGATTGAATTCTCCCCATGACCAACTAAAAGCAGCTGCTTAGGATTAAAGTGGACCAGCTGACGGCATATTTCCGAGCCAATCGAACCGCCAGCACCTGTTACCAGAATGACTTTATTTGTCAATTGATCCTTCAACTGATCAACATCCAGACGTACTTCTTCTCTTCCAAGTAAATCAACAACATCAATCTGCTTCAAACGAGAAATGGTGATATTTCCCGAAGCTACTTCTTCTAATGCCGGCATCGCATTTACAGGCAAACCAAGAGGGGTTATGATGTCCAAAATCCGCTGAAGCTCCTCTCTTTTGAGAGAAGGAATCGCGATAGTCAGCATTTCAATTCCATGTTTTTCAACAAGCTCCGGAATCTGCTGTGTGTTCCCCAAAACCTTTACTCCACCCAGATACATTCTCTGCTTATCTAATGCATCATCAATAAACCCTACTACCTGAATATCACTTGTGGTTGAAGTACTCAGACTGGAGAGCAAAATACGACCAGCTTCTCCTGCACCAATGATCAATGTCTTCTTTGCCTTGACATGCCCGTAGCGTTTTCCATTACGCCATTCCACAATCAAGCGCCAGACCAGACGACTGGAGATAATCAAAAAAGTCGACAGTAAGTACGTCAGCAATAAAAAGCGACGACTATCTGAAAACAGAATGACTCCTTCCAATAGTACCGTGATACTTGTTGCAGAAAAGATAGCGATCATCTCTCTGAGGTTCGTAAAACGGTTGATCCGTGTAAAGATCTTAAAAACAAACCCAAAAACTATGTAAAATACTAATTGTAAAATAATTGTTTGTACAACAAAATCGGTTGAAACATGAATATATGGAACCATATAAAAATAAGAAAATATATTTGCCCCAATGATGATTATAGCATCCAACATCAGCAGCACGAATAATTTTTGCCTTCTCGACATACCATTAGCCACTCTTTCTAAAACAATCGGAATTTCTTCCTTTTAACTTCCTTAAACGGTAGGATTTCTGTTTCATCCCCATTCAGCACATCCCGTGCACAGAATTCCAATGCCGTTGCTTTTCTTTTTCCATGATCTTGTATAATTGATTCAAACGCTCGTTTCATAAAGAAATTTCGTCGAGCTGTATTATGTGCATCTGAAGCAATCATGTGAACCAAATTGCTTGCCACCAGCTCTTTTGCGGTTGTCTCGATTTCTTTACCAAAGACTCCTACATAGCTAGGAGCGGTAACCTGTGCCAAACTCCCCATTTCGATAAAAGGAATCAGCCGATTCGGATCATCGATAAATCCACGATTTCTTTCAGGATGCACAATGATTGGACGATGGCCCATTTGAATCAACTGGAACAGTACCTGCTCTGCATAAGATGGAATCTCTTCAAAAGGAAATTCGATCAAAACATACGTATTGTTCAAATCTGCAAAAAGGATTTCTCCAGCCAAGACCTTTTCCACCAGATCTTCACTGATTCGAACCTCTTGTCCCTCATACAAATTCAAGGGGATATTTCTTCTATCCAGCAATCCCTGCAGCTCCTGAACCTTTAGAATAACCTCAGCTGCCGGATTGCTGTATCTGCCATTATTATGATGAGGGGTGCAAAGAATATGCTCGATTCCTTGAGCTACAGCTGATTCTGCCATTAAAATAGCTTCTTCTACGTTTTGAGCCCCATCATCTACATTCGGTAAAATATGACAATGTAAATCGATCATCACAAATCCTCCATACCTGATTAATTATCCATAATAGTAATTTTGATCTATAAGGTTTTTTGCACCATTATAGACAACACCTAACACATTTGCTCCAACATATTCAAGGAGACTTTTAGCTTTTTTCAATGATTCTCTTTTTGAGACCCCTTCACGAACCACAAGGATCGTTCCATTTACCTTTGAAGACAGGATCTGTGCATCAGTCACCGTTACAACCGGCGGCATATCAAAGATGATCAAATCGTATCTCTTACCTAATTCTTCAATTAATCGTTCCATTCTCTGAGAGCCCAAAAGCTCTGAGGGATTCGGTGGTTTCGGACCACTGGTAAGGACACTTAAATTATCCACTCCGGAATCCTGAATCGCCTGATCTAAATAGATTTGTCGATTCCCTAAGATACTGCTAAGTCCATTAGTGTTAGACAGGCTGAAGGTTCTTGCTACTGTCGGTTTTCTCAAGTCCGCATCTACAAGCAGCACTTTCTTTCCTGAATTCGCAAAAACAACCGCCAGATTAGCAGCTGTCGTTGACTTACCTTCTCCCGGACCTGAAGAAGTGATTACTAATGTACGTAAATCATAATCGACCATTGAATATTGAATATTTGTCCGAATCGTACGGTATTGTTCTGATACGGGTGATGCTTTATCGGCTAAAGTGATCAGGCTGACCCCTTTATCGCTCTCTTGATTTTTCAAATATTTTGGCATCCTCTTTATCTCCTATAATCTAGTTCTGGTTCTGCGTAAAGGCGCATGTTCATCAGCTGGTGCTTCTTCCTCGTGATGTTCAGCCATCTCTGACATTTCACTCGGTGTTCGTGTGATTTTCACGTTTAATTCCTTGGCAGTCATATTAGGTACTGCACCAAGAATCGGAAGTTCCAATTCTTCGGAAATAAACTCTTCGTTTTTCAGTGAGCGGTCAAACAGCTCCAATACGAAGGCAAGCAGCACTCCTAACATTAAGCCGCCGGCAAATCCCAGCATCAAGTTCATCTTATTGTTTGGTGAAACAGCAGACATATTGGCAGATGCATTAGAAATTACTGTGATTTTATCTACACTCAGTGTCTGTTGAGCCGTTTCCTGAAAAACAGCTGTCGTTTGGTTGGCAATGCGCTCAGATAAAATCGGATCAGTCGTCGTTGAGCTGATGGAGAACATCTGCGAGTTCTGCGATTGTTTTACAGACAAACTGCCTCGTAAGGTACCAGTGCCGATATCTTGACCATACTCGTCCTTCATTCTCTGCTGTACGGCACTTAAAACTGTATCACTGGTGATTAAATCCTTATATGTACTGATCATCTGTAAATTGGCATTGATATCATTGACATTCGCTGTCTCGCTTTGCGGCAATCTTACAATCAATTGTGCCTGAGAACTGTATCTAGGCGTGATAACAAAAAAGGTCATTACACCTGCTGCACTAATTCCAAGAATCATGCAAAAAATCAATAATGCAAACCGTTTCTTCAAAATTCTAGTTATTTCTTGTAAACCTATTGTCTCTTCCATTGTTACCTCCTGATATGATTCCTTGCTTTAAATAGTTTATAGCTCATTCAAACTGCTGACGAACTCCTCCAGCTTGCTGTTTGAGAAATTCAGTATATGCCGTCTGTTCCTCTGTTTCTTCAATCACAAGGGCAGTAAAGTTCCCAGCCATAAGCTCTGCGATCGATCCTTGAATCGTATGTGTAACTGTCGCATTTCCAATCAGCTCCATCCAATAGCCGCCGTCTCCGGTCTCATGAACTACGGTTTGAACCAATCCGCCTACATTACGAACAGTGATTTTCTCATAAAATCGCTTTGTGTACAATAATGTGTACATCAAGCTGCTGGCACACATTGCGGTGCCGCAAGCACTAGTTAAGCCCACACCTCGTTCATACGTTCGAACAAACAGCTCATTCTCTCCTAGTATCTCTACAAAACTGACATTGATTCCATCAGGAAACAGCGGATTTTCTCCATTAACATACCCTGCAATCCGCTCCAGCTCTCCATTCATCAACCCCTCGTGGTCAACAAAAGCAATCAAATGCGGATTCGGTACTGCAACTACTGAAAACTTCAGCGTTTCAGATAATGCCGGAATCTCTTCGTTGATGATTGTTTCTTCGGAGTAATTCATTGAGACGGCTTCCTTATCGAAGCTAACCGGAGAAATCTCTACCTGATAAGCAGGTACTTTATCTGAAAATTCTACAGTTTTTCTCACTTTTAAATCCGCAAACATCGTTTCCACTGTAAAAAACTCTTTGTCGTGTTTTTCAGACAAATATCTTGCTACAGTTCGCAAACCATTTCCGCACATACTTGCCTCAGTACCATCGCTATTGATTACACGCATTTTTGCCAAAGCACTGCCCTCATCTGTCTGTTCAACAAGGAGGATTCCATCGGCTCCCTCCAACAGACCAGATTGGCGATTACATAGGCTTTTGCGTAGTTTATCGATCTCTATTTGAGTTAACGGTTCTGCAAGCAACGTCTCATCCAAGATAAAAAAATCATTCTCGGAACCATGCACTTTTTGCAGCTTTATATCCATTCAAGAAACCCTTCTTTCTAAACGACACTCTAAGTACTAGTATGCCACAAAAAAAAAGAAGAGAACAGCTATTTTTACTGAACCCCTCTTTTTTTATACAAATTATTTAACTTTATTGAAATATTTGTTTACTGTATCCCAGTTAACAACATTCCAAAATGCAGAAATATAGTCTGGACGAACATTTTTATATTTCAAGTAGTATGCATGTTCCCATACATCCAAGCCCAATACAGGTGTTTTCCCTTCCATTAATGGAGAATCTTGATTTGCTGTTGATGTAATTTCAAGCTTGCCGTTATTCACAACCAACCATGCCCAACCAGAGCCGAAACGACCAGTTGCAGCTGTTTTAAATTCTTCTTTTAGATTGTCGAAGCTTCCAAATGCTTCATCGATTGCTGCTTTGATATCCCCTGTTGGTTCGCCGCCGCCATTTGGTCCCATGATAGCCCAAAAGAATGAATGGTTTGCATGTCCGCCGCCGTTGTTTCTTACTGCCGTGCGGATATCTTCCGGAATGCTGTCTATATCAGCAATCAGCTCTTCGACTGTTTTTTCGCCAAGCTCAGGATGCTTTTCAATCGCTGCATTTAAATTTGTTACATACGTGTTGTGGTGCTTGTCATGATGTAAATGCATTGTTTCTGAATCAATGTAAGGTTCTAATGCGTCATAAGCATAAGGTAAATCAGGTAAAGTGTAAGTCATTGTAAATCTCCTCCAAAATCGTGTTTTAAATTCTATACATACTTAGAATACCAGACTTGAAGGGAACCTTCAAAATAACTGCCTATAATTTTTACCTTTTATTCCCATCTATTTCTCACCTTTCCCTCCTCATCCTCACAATAAGAGCATCTGCACCATCATCCCCATTCAATCAGAGGCTTAGCACAATTTTAAACATTTTTTTGGTTCTTCTTTTCTCGGAATATGGTAGTATAGGTTATTGAGCATTGAGACTGAACAATTGCATTTTTAAAGATAGCTGTTTTAAATAAGCTGAAGCAAATATCTTCTGACTGACAGACAAAAAGAGGCTGTGATAGAAGCGCTGCGTTCCGAGCACAACACATGAAATTTCTGCTTCTAAAACACCGTTTACTCGTTTCCAAAGGCTTACGGCATACTTATGTCACAGCCCCGTAAAAACACAGCGATACCGACTATGCCATGATTTACGACTACTGACTAAAAAGTATCGGTATTGAAGCAAAATGACAAAGGGAACCTTTACTCTAATCGCTTTAGTGATTGGAATGTAATGGACATCACCTTTTAATCGCAAAGGAGAGAACTATACCCATGAGCAAGATAACCCATCGAAGAGACACTCGTCCTGTAAATGTAGGCGGACTGACTATCGGCGGAAGTAATGAACTTTTCATTCAAAGCATGTGCACGACAAAGACACATCATGTTGAAGAAACAGTTGCCCAAATTCTCGAACTGGAAGAAGCTGGCTGCCAGATCGTTCGTGTTGCAGTACCTGATGAGGAAGCTGCCAATGCTCTTCGCGCAATCAAAGAACAAATCCACATTCCATTAGTTGCAGATATTCACTTTGACTATCGTCTGGCCCTAAAAGCCATCGAACAAGGTGTGGATAAAATAAGAATCAACCCTGGAAATATCGGACGAAAAGACCGTGTTGAAAAAGTAGTCACGGCTTGTAAAGAAAAAGGAATTCCCATCAGGATCGGTGTCAATGCCGGCTCACTGGAAAAGAAATTCCTTCAACAATATGGTTACCCAACAGCTGAAGCAATGGTAGCCAGTGCATTAGAACATATAAAAATTCTTGAAGATTTGGATTTTTACGACATTATCGTTTCCTTAAAAGCAAGTGATGTTGACTTGGCTATTGAGGCTTATGCATTGGCTGCTGAAAGTTTTAACTACCCGTTGCATTTAGGGATCACAGAAGCTGGAACAAAATTTTCCGGCGGAATCAAATCTGCAGCCGGCTTAGGCGCCTTATTATCAAGAGGAATCGGCAATACTTGTCGTGTCTCTTTATCTGCAGACCCTGTAGAAGAAATCAAAGTAGCTAAAGAAGTGCTGAAGGCATTTGGCTTAGCCAGTAATGCAGCATCTCTGATTTCTTGTCCAACATGCGGACGGATCGAAATCGATTTGATCCCTATCGCAAATGAGATCGAAGAGTACATCGAAAAAATCAAGGCACCAATCAAAGTAGCTGTATTAGGATGTGCAGTCAACGGTCCTGGGGAAGCCCGGGAAGCCGATATCGGTATTGCCGGTGGACAAGGAAAAGGAATGCTGTTCAAAAAAGGCAAAATCATTCGAACTGTTCCAGAAGAAATCATGGTTGCTGAGCTGAAAAAGGAAGTTGATCTTTTGGCCGAAGCTTACGCTAGAGGCGAACAAATTTAAATCATAGATTGAGGCACCGCTTTTAAGCGAGTCTCAATCTTTTTTGTTTCACTGCTTTTTTGTTACACTTGTTATAGTAATGCTATTTCTCAACGACTAGCCGGTCGCCATTCAATACGCTTTTTCCTGCAAGTGATTAAGAAACACTGGTACACTTAGCCAACTCGTCCGCAAATAGCAGAAAAGAAGGAGTGCATTTACATGGGAAAACCAATTATCTTTCTAAAAGAAAGCCTCAAGCCAGATCAGATAGAACAGATCAAAGCAGCTGCTGATGATTATCAAATCATTGAAGCGAGCGACTCAACCAATGCTTTTCACGAAGAAGATATCGTGATCATGTTAGGTTGGGATAAAGAAATAGGTCCACGCTTGTTGAAAAATCCTGACAGCAAGCTGAAATGGGTCCAATCGATTTCTGCCGGAGTCGATTCTTACGATCTGGCTTCATTCAAGGAGAAGAATATTTTGCTTTCAAACGGAAGCGGCATCCATACAATTTCCATCACCGAGCATGTTTTAGGTATTCTATTAGCTGAAGGTCGAGGAGTACTAAGGGCCGCAGTCTCGCAAAAGGAGCGGCAATGGAAGGACCCCTCCTTTGACTATCGCCAGCTCTCTGGACAAAACCTATTAATTGTAGGGACTGGAAAAATCGGCCAACAGCTGGCTTCTTTCGCCCAAGGGTTGAAGATAAAAACCTACGGGATCAATTCAAGCGGGCATCCTTCTCCAGGATTTTTGGAATGCTACTCACAAAAAAATATGAACCGTATCATCAAGGACATGGATATCATTGTCAACATCCTTCCATTAACAGATGAAACCTATTATCTGTATAATGAAGAAGTCTTTCAGTCAATGAAAAAAGGAAGCATCTTTGTTAATGTTGGACGCGGTCCTTCCGTTAAAACCGATGATTTGATTCAGGCATTAGAAAATGGTCAAATCAGATTTGCGGCATTGGATGTTTTTGAAGAAGAACCTTTACCAGCAGATTCTCCCTTATGGGATATGGATAATGTCTTGATCACTCCACACATTTCCGGGATAACCGATGGGTTCAAAGAGAAACTGACCGCCATCTTTCTTGCTAATCTGGATGGGTTCATCCATGAACAACAACTAAAAAAGAATCAAGTTGACCTAGATAGAGGATATTAAAAAAAGGACTGATGACATTAGTCTGCTCAGCCTCCTTAAAACTAAATAAATGCTATCCAAAGCTCCTCCATGCCTCAAGGTTCGGAGCCTAGTGAAAACCGTAGACACAAAAACAGTCCCTTTGGAAATAAGCCGAATAATTCTAAAAATACCGAAAGCTCCGAGTAGATGCCAAGAAAGACTATTCATTTCCTGAATAGTCTTTCTTGGTAATTTTCGGATTATTCTTCTTATCTCTTGAAGCTAAACACTTTTGTCAAAACCTTCTTTTGAAATAATCAACATGAACTCTCCTGATGTTTTTCACACCAAGCGCTCATTTAAACATTGTCTTTTTCTGTTTCCTTGACCAGATAAACTGGCCGTTTTTTCGTTTCCATAAATATCTTTCCAATGTATTTCCCAATGATCCCCAGGCACAGCAGCTGTAAACCGCCAACAAAAAGAAAAATACAAACCATTGAAGGCCAACCACTTGTAGGATCTCCATACATGACTGTTCTAAAAAAGATCACCATCATTGCAATTACAGAGCCCACACAGGATAATGCACCTATATATGATGCGAAATTCAATGGTGCTTCTGAAAAATTGATAATACCATCTAAGGAATAACTAAATAAACTCCAAAAGGACCATGACGTTTCTCCAGCAACACGCTCTCGGTTTTCGTAGGATAAATACTTCGTATTATAGCCTACCCAGCTGAAGATCCCTTTTGAGAAGCGATTATACTCCGTCAATTCAAGAATACTGTCAACCATTTGTCGTGTCATCAGCCGAAAGTCCCTAGCGCCGTCAACCATCTCAGTCTCACCAATCTTGTTGATCAGCTTATAAAACATCTGCGCAAAAAAGCTGCGAATGGCAGGCTCACCGTCTCTTGTTGTCCGTCTAGTTCCCACACAATCAATGTCCTCAGTTTCAATGAGTTCAATCATTTGCGGCAGCAGCTCCGGCGGGTCCTGCAAATCAGCATCCATTACGGTAACCAAGTCTCCTTTAGCTGCCTGAAGACCAGCATACAAGCCTGCTTCCTTCCCAAAATTCCTTGAAAAAGATAAGTACCTTACTTTATTCGGGTATTGCTTATGTAAATCTCGTAAACAAGATAGTGTATTATCCTTTGAGCCATCATTGACAAACACGTATTCCACATCATGCTTGATCTGCTGACTGATTTTTTCTACCTCATTAAAGAAAATAGGTATGGATTCCTCTTCGTTATAACAAGGAATTACAATCGATAACATTCTCTCTTTCCTCCCATGCATAAATCTGTCTACTCATTGTAACATACTATAAAAATGAAGTCCTCAGTAAATTAAATAACAAATGTATCGTTAATCTAAAGTTAAAATACAGAGAATTTATTTTTAATATTAAGCTTTTATATTTATAAATTATTTATAAAAAAACATTTTTATAACATTCTCTCTTGAAATTATCCGTTTTCATCGGTATGATGTAATAGAGATAGTTAAAAAGCTACTTTGTTACACGATTACCGTTAGGAGGAAATAATCATGCTCGAGACAATCATTTTAGATGATTTTTCACAAAAAAAGTTAGATATGTTTCACCAGTTCCTCGAATGTGACGATGGAACTTACTCGCCCAGGTATTTTAAACAATTCACAGATTTCTCTCACGCTCGTCTCGTTTCCCTGTTTACAGAGATGGACGATGACTTGCAGCAGCAAATAGGCACACCGCTTTTGACGGATGATGGAAAAATTACAATCAATAAGGAACAGCTTATCACCGCATCTTATCAGCAATATTTGTTTCAGGAAAGTATTGCCTATAAATTTTTGCTGGCTTCTATTCTGGAAAAGAATTATCGCCTTGAAGATTTTTGTGAAGAAAATTACATAAGTCGTGCTTCTGTTCTAAGAAAGCTTCAGCCTATCATCAGCTATTTGAAAAAGTTTGATATCCAGATAAATTGCTCGAAAATGAGAATCACAGGTAATGAAGCAATCATTCGCATCGTTTACTTTAACTTCTTTTGGCTTACTTCATTCGGAGAAGATTTTTTCCTTGCATTAGGAGAAAATAAACGAGGGCCTGAGCTGTTCGACTTCAATGATAAGCAATGGATGAAGTATGTTGAACCGAGACAGTGGTTTTTGCTGACCTCTATCAATAGACTGCGTTTAGAAAAAGCCCATTTCTTAGCTGAAACTCCTTTTGATCAGCTTGTCTACCCGGAAACAAATTTATCGTTTTTTGATGAATTGAAACAACTAGGTATTTCAAAACAGTTTCGTTCAAGAGAATCTGATTTTCTATCTTATATGCTCTTCTACTGGATTCCATATTTCCATTCAGATGATCCGCGAATCCCTTACGTGAAGTCCTATATGCTCAGTGACAATCATCCATTAGGAAACTTGATTGGTGAATTCCAAAACTTTTACATAAGTGCACTTGGTGAGAATGCTCTTACCGAAGATGAAAAAGAATTATTACATATCAACATTTTCACAACTTTTTTGAATCATGCGATCAGGGAAGATCGTCTGCCGTTAGCGGTGGACTTCTCTTACGACCTTTTCAGAGGACATCATCCTTTGTTTGAGCCGCTGTTTCATGATGTTCAAGCCTTCTTGAAAAAGACAGCACAGACAGATCAGCATCGTTGGATACTAAACTGTTTAGATCATTTGGTCTTTAGCTGTACTGTATTTCTGCTGCCCTTCTTTGAGCGGGAAAAACAGAACCATCAATTACGCGTAGGAGTCATCTTGTTTCAGAATGCGATCGTTTCCCAGTCTCTTTTTGAGTACCTGGCAAAAATCCCATTTGTTGAGGCAGAGCTGATCACTTCCTTTGAAAAAAAGGACTATGATTATTATATTGCAACATCTGCGCTCTTGCTGCCGAAAAGCGTAAGAAGAAAAGGCAACTTCAAGTTGATCACTTTGACTGAAATAGAAAAATACCAGACGATTCTCTTTTCCACATTACAGGAAAGATATTCAAAAAAGGCTGACAACTTTATCGCTGGTTAATGACTAGCTGCTGACTGCAACCTCCCCTGCCGCTCGCTACTGTCTTGAATCTTAACAATAAAAAAAGCAGAACAAACCTTTATCGAGTTTGTTCCGCTTTTTTATTGTTTAAAATCGCTATTTTTTTCAAAAAGATATGTTGGCTCATCCAGCTTTTCATCATAATCAACGACTAAATCATAGCCGGTAAAAAACCAATCATCATTTTCTTCTACATAATACATCAATCCGCCAACCTTCGTTTGCGCCAATGGTTTCTCAGGTGTATCCACAGACATCCCTACAGAAAAGCCTTCATGTACATTGGTACTGCCATAGACCTTCCCATAAAAGCGAATCCCCATCTCAGGCTCTAACTGGAGCTCCTGCTTGAACCATTCTTGGGCACGCGGCGTCACTGTCAATTTCATCCATAATCCCTCCCTACCTGAATATTGTAGCATAGAAGAGATTACTTTCATGTATAAGTTGCCTATTGACTCATTTTATTATCCAGTAAATCGACATCATCTGTATTCCCAACTACCAGCAAGTTGTCGTTCTCTCTAACGATTTCTTCTGCAGCCGGTGAAGCAATAACCTCACTCTTCGACCTGCGTATCGCAACAACAGTCAAACCAAAGCGCTGACGGAAGTTCAAATCTCCCAATGTCTTATTATAGAACTTTGGATTTGACACACGAATTTCTGCCAGTGAGAATTCATTCGACAGATCAATGTAATCCAAAATATTTCTTGAAACCAGCTTATGAGCAACTCTGATTCCCATATCTCGTTCCGGATGGACAACAGAGTCGGCCCCGATTTTTTCCAGTACACGGGCATGATAAGAGTTTACTGCCTTTGCAAGAACATTCGGCACACCCATCTCCTTTACCATTAAAGTTACCAGAATACTCGCCTGAATGTCCTCACCGATTGCAACAACTACATGGTCAAAGTTTCGAATCCCCAATGATCGAAGCGTCATTTCATCCTGCGCATTTGCTACGACAGCATGTGTCGCAATATTCATGTATTCATTCACTTTATCTTCATTACTGTCAATAGCTAGAACTTCCTGTCCTGACTCGATCAGCGTCTGACAAATACTACCACCGAATCTTCCTAAACCGATTATCGCAAAATTCTGTTTCATAATGGCTCTCTGCTCCTACTGTTTATTTACAATCTATAGTAGGACGTATCTGAAAAATTCGGATTCCACCGCAGCTTTCAGACACGCCCTAATTCCAATGTTTTATTTTACCAATTTGTGCTTGAACGCATAAATCGTCGCCTGCGTTCGATCATCCACATCCAGCTTCGCTAGGATATTAGACACATGGGTTTTCACTGTTTTCAACGTAATAAACAGCTCATCTGCAATTTCCTGATTACTCTTTCCTTTAGAGATCAGCAGTAAAATTTCAAATTCCCGATTCGTCAAGTCTTCATGCAGTACCGGCTCTTGTTTTTTCGTCAGACGTTCCATCATCTTCGTCGTCACTTCCGGTTCAAGTACACGCTCACCTCTGAATGTCGCTCGAATAGCATCTGCTATTTCATGAGCTGTTGAAGTCTTCAATAAATAACCTGCCGCTCCTGCTTCAATCGCAGGATAAACCTTTTCATCATCAATAAAGCTTGTCACGATAATGATTTTTGCCTCCGGCCAATCTTTTAGTATCGCCTTTGTTGATTCGATCCCATCCATTTCATCCATTACCAAATCCATTAAAATGACATCCGGGCGCAATTCTAAGGCCTTCTCGTAACCTATCCGTCCATTCTCAGCTTCGCCGATCACTTCAATATCATCTTGGATAGACAAGTAGGAAGAAACACCTAGGCGGACCATCTCATGGTCATCAACCAGCATCACTTTGATCATCTGTTAGTTCCTCCTTTATAACGGGTACTTTGATTTCTACACTTGTTCCCTGTCCTTTAAAGCTGATGATTTTGATTGAACCGCCCATTCCGGCAACTCGTTCACGAATATTCTTCAGACCATAGCTGCCCGCTTTGTTCTCGTTTTCATTCATGTCAAATCCAACACCATCATCTACAAGACGCAATAGAACGTTCTCACCAACCTGATGCAAGTAGACTTCCAGCTCATTCGCCTTCGCATGTCGAAGAGTATTCGACAAAAGCTCCTGAACAATTCGGAACAGATGATCCTCAATACTATTACTCAGACAAACATCCTCTACATCCCAGGTCAACTCGATTTTGATTTTTGTTTTAAGCTCCTTCAACAGCTGTTCGATCCCTTTTTTAAGGCTCTTGCCTTCAAGGCTTACCGGACGCAAATGAAGCAGCAACGCTCGCATTTCAGACTGAGACGCATTGATGACATCTCCCACAATAGCCAGCTGCTTTTTAAACATATCTGAAGTATCAGACTTTTGTGCCTGCTCATTCAATGCTGAAATCATCATCATCGCTCCAAATAGCTGCTGACTGACAGAATCATGAAGCTCTCTGGCAAGACGGTGCCGTTCTTCTTCAAGGATTTCTTCTCTCGTTTCACCATCAAACACTTGAGGACGGCTGTTCAGTATCTGCAGCTCCTTGGACATCTCCACAAGCTTACTGCGAACAGCACTGATGTCAGCATCGATATCCCCAATATACACATCATTATCAGCATGAGGAATTTTTTTGCCAATCAGCGGGCTGTCATAGTTTCCTGCAGCCAACAAGCGTAACTTTTCTTCAATTCTACCATATTGAGCTTTTTGCACAATAGATATCAACAGGAAAGTCAACAAACCTGCAATCATAGAGAGCAGCAGGATATGAAAAAAGAAAGGAACATAAAAAACCTTTCGTCGAAAAAGCTCTAATAACCAGTCTTTTTGGTTGATGGCATGGAAATAAGAGAACAGCGTAAACAGCACCACTAAAAAGGTGCTGAACGCAGCATATAAAGACAACATCTGTCGGGAGATTTTCCCAGCTATCATACTCGGATCACCTCAACATCTCCTACAAGCGTATTGGTTATGATCTTCAATCGTCTTGGATTACTGTCATAGCTGTCGCTGTATATTTTCAATGACTCGTTTTTCAAATGGTATTTTTCATTTTCAAATGTCACATTGCCGTAGAATGTAGAGTGCTCCAGTACAACTGCAACTCCTAAAGGAACCAGTATGCGAGTACGTCCAAATCCCTTTCTGACAATAATTACGTTGTCATCCTTCGGAAGGAGTGTGTTTCCTAGATCAATAATTGTATCTCCGGAAAGGATATCGATATTGATGTCATCCCATTCATATACGTTGCTGCCGATCCGTTCATTGGCAAACCAAGGACGTTTGAATTTTCTGCCGTTCTTACTTTCAACGTTTGTTGTTTCGATGATCATCATCTGTTTTTTCTTCCAAGGCGCCCTCTGTGTAAGATCGACTCCTGAAATCTCAACGCCTTTAAGTCCTACAAAAAGAACACCGAAAACCATCATCAGCCAAACTGCCGGGCTGTTGATCACACCAATAATAATCAATATAATACCCATGATCAGCATAAAATTGCCTAGACCATCTCTTTGTTTTTTTCTAAGAGCAAAAATCACGCTCAAAACTCCAATTATCAATAAAATAAGTAGAGGTGTATTATGTATAATTTGCCATAAAGCAAAGATGAAAAGTAATGCTTCCACAATAATAAAAAATCTCCATGGACTGTTCATTTCATTTCCTCCTTTCTAACTATAAGAATCCTATTAAAGGTTCCTTCAAATAAAGATACGTCTACTAAGGTATTTTTTCGTAAATACAGCAAATCATCCAGAGTCGGACGTAACGCGAGAAGCTAATATAAACACGAAAATAATCATTAGTCACTGTTTACTTAGCCGATCTCATAGTAATAGTATACTTTATTTCCCATACTAATATTAGTTGCTTTGGCAGTATTTTACTATAGGTCTTTAGCCTGAGTTTTCAACAAAAGAGGACAGGAAACCATGTTCCTATCCTCAATCAGTTAAAATGATCAGCCAACTCTTACGATTTTGACTTGCATGTCTCCTCCGGGCGTTGCAATTGCAACTTCATCTCCCAGATATTTACCGATAAGCGCTTGAGCAATCGGTGAATCATTTGAGATTTTTCCGGAAAACGGATCTGCTTCAGCACTTCCGACGATCGTATATTCTTCTTCATCTCCATCAGGCAGCTCAACGAATGCAACGGTCTTACCAATAGACACTTCATCAGAGTCCACGCCGTTGTTATCAATGATCTGGGCAAAACGGATCATGTTTTCTAAAGTTGTGATTCTTCCTTCAACAAAAGCCTGTTCGTCCTTTGCTGATTCATATTCCGAGTTTTCAGACAGATCACCGAAGCTGCGTGCGATTTTGATTCGCTCTACGATCTCTTTTCTCTTGACTGTCTTTAATTCCTCTAGTTCTTGTTCTAATTTTGCTTTTCCTTCAAGTGTCATAGGAAATACTTTTTCTACCATAATGATTCTCCCTTACTAAACTTACTACAATTTGTTATGTACTTTTTTCTAAAATACAGGGTATTTGTAATCCACAAAAGATTACCATGCTTTCTAAAAATTGTAAATAAGATTCGCTCAATTTTAATGTTTCAAACGCAAAAATCTAACGCTTTCATAAAAGTATTAAAGCGAAACGAGCCTCACCATAACAGTTTGGCTCGTAACATAATACTCAAAATCAGCAGCTGATCATTTTATTTACAGGATTATTCGTCTGTGTTGTTTACATATTGCTCAACTAATTCCAAATGTTCTTCATACGTTTCTGCGAAGTATACTTTTCCTGTAGTGATGTCAGCAACAAAGTAAAGATAGTTGTTTTCTTCAGGATTCAGCACAGCTGAAATTGCCTGTTCACTAGGACTGTCAACCGGTCCCGGACCATAGCCTGTATTCTTATACAGGTTGTATGGTGAATCGACTTCCAGATCTTTGTTGTATACTTTTTCTTTATGCTCACCTAATGCATAAAGAATTGAGATGTCTGATTGCAATGGCATGTCGATAGCCATCCGATTGAAGAAGACTTGTGCGATATTTCTTCGATCGCCTTCTTCTACTCCTTCTTTTTCCACCAAAGCTGCCAATGACAGGACATCCTGAATGGTCATGCCTTGCGCAGAAATCGTCGGCACATACGGTTCAATCACGCTATTTGTTTTGACGATCATTTGTTCTACAAAATCTTGTAGAGATGTTTCCTTATAATAGTCGTAAGTCGCTGGGAATAAGTACCCTTCCAGACGATAACGAACACCTTCCGCTGCTGCTGCACTTCCTAATAAATCAGGATATTTAGCATTCATTGCGTTGAAGTAATCTGCATTTTCCATCAGTGCAATAAAATCAGTTTTCTTGAAGTCTGTATTTTCTTCAATTGCTGTACCGATTTTATCGATATCATAACCTTCCGGAATCGTTACTTTCCCATCAGCAATCTGTGTCGGCTCAGCGGTTCCTCCTGCCTTCAGCATCGCACCGATCTCATCAAGTGTCATATCTGGAGACATTTGGTAATAACCAGCCTGAAAATCAGTCAGATTTTTGAATTTGATATAATAATTAAATACCATACCACTTTTGATCACTTTATTTTCTTCCAGGATCGAAGCAATCTGCTTATTAGATGACCCCTCCGGAACATGTACCTGTACCAGATCAGAATCATCCTTATTCAAAGGCTGAAGCCCATCATTTACATATTTATAAAAGGTAAAACCGAAAACAGCCACGACCAGAACCAAAACAGAAATCACCAGCAGCACGATCCTGTTGACAATTCGGTCCTCTTTTCCACGGTTTTGCTTTAATGCTTCTTTGGCATCTGCTCTACTCTCTGTCACACGTGAAGAACGCTCAGTTTCCGCAGTAGCTTGCGGTTCCGTATACGACTGATGTTCGCTCTCTTGAGAATCAGATGTTCTTGAAAAATTATCAGATGATTCCTGTTGCTCGGATAGCCAGTTCGATGAACTAGTAGGCTCCTCCGTAGGTGAATCCAGATTATCATTTTGATGGTTATTTTCAGAAGAAGATGCATGATCACCCTCAACATTCTCGCCTCTCAACGAACGTAATACCTGATCTTTGAAAGAAGAATCAGAATGATCTTGATTATTTTGGTTATCGTTTGCCAAAATTAATCCTCCTTGCTCTCTAATTAACTTCTATAACTTCAACCATTATACATGAAAGTCTTCAAAAATTAAACTTTTTTAGAAAAATGTATCAGAAATTAACAATCTTTTACCCTTTTTTCAAAAAAAATTGCCTCGTAAACATCTTCCGGTTACAGAAGATGTCACGAGGCATTTATCCTTCGTTTTTTCAGCTTTTATTCAGCACTTAAAGCAGCCATAGTGATATAGTTATACGGCTGGTTGAAATGCGGCAAGAAGAAGATATCCAATAATTTAAGCTTATCGATCGTTACGCTTTCTTCAATCGCAAGTGAGAACATATGGATTCCCATAGAAATATCTTCGTAAGAAGCAAGTTGAGTTCCCAATACGCGACGTGTTTCAGCATCATAAACGATACGGATTTTCACAGTGTGATTGTCCTTCATGAAGCCAGGTTTTTGTGTATCTTCGAATTGTGTATATTTCACTTTGAAGCCTGACTTTTCAGCTTCCTGAACAGTCAATCCTGTCGATACCATGTTGTATCCAAAGATAGAGATACCATTTGATCCCTGAACACCAATAGATTCAAGAGCTGTGCCGGCAACGTTATGCGCACCGACGATTCCTGAACGAACAGCATTCGTAGCTAAAGCGATATAAGTTGTTGTTTGTACCGCATTTGAGAAGATTGTTGCACAGTCTCCAACTGCGTATACATCCGGATCGCTTGTTTGCTGATGGCTGTCTACCAGATAAGCGCCATTTGTAAATAATTTCAGATGGTCTTTTCCTAGTTGATTATTTGGTTTGAAACCAATCGCATTGATAACCAGATCCACAGGGTATTCGCCTTTATCTGTAACGATTGCTTCAACTTTTTCAGTTCCTTTATACTCTTTTGCCAATTCATTGTAATGAAGCTCAATGCCGTTGTCAGACAACACTTTATCCATATCATCTGTGAACCATTTGTCGTAGTAGTTTGGCAGACAACGATCTGCTGCATCAAACAACAGGACATTCTTGCCGCGGCGTTTTGCTGCTTCAGCAATTTCCACACCAATGTAGCCAGCTCCGATAACTGCCACTGTTTCTACACCTGGTTGAGCCATCGCAGCATCTACTGCTTGACCATCTTGGAATAATTTCAAGAATTCAACATTTTTTAAATCTTTTCCTGGAATATTTGGAGCGATTGGTGCTGAACCAGTTGCCAAGATCAATTTATCATATGTTTCAGTGAATTCCGAGCCGTCTTTCGTTTTGCAGTGAACGATTTTTTTATCAAAATCAATGCTGTCCACAGAAGTTTCCATGTGAATTGTTGCACCTTTTGCTTCAAAATCCTCTTTTTTCGTATAGAACAGGTTTTCATAGGAATCAATTTGACGACCTACCCAAAGTGCTGTACCACAGCCTAGATAACTTAGGTTGGTGTTTCTATCGATCATTACCACTTCCTGATCTTTATAGTTATCTAACAATGTGTTTGCCGCTGCGATACCTGCGTGATTAGTACCGACAATAACTGTTTTTGCCATTAAAAAATTCCTCCATTCATCTTTCGTTGGTATTATTTTATTATACCCGATGAAAAGGATTTCTTTTCTCAAAATATACAAATTTCATAAAAAAAATTGAGAATTTTCAAACAAATGATTGATTTGCCAACCTTTTGAAGCCTTCTTCACTAATGTAAAAAATAAATTTCAAAAAAAGGATATAATTTTTTCTGATTTGCTAGTAAAATAGAATTATCGTTTAAAGGAGGAAATAGAAATGAAATTGAAAAAATGGGGACTAGGGATTCTCACTACAATGTCCGTCTTTTTATTAAGCGGCTGTTGGAATGATCCTCGAACAGAATTTATCGAAGCACTTTCTAATGCAGGAACCAGCGCTGCCGAAGCTTCGAAATTTGAACTAAGCGTGGAGGATTTCGATTATTCCAGTAATGATATGAATACGAATCTATACATGAGTATGTTTGCCAGCCAGCTAAAAGAGCTTTCTCTGGACGGCTCCTTTGCCTCTGATGAAGAGAAAGAAGTTTCTGAAACAGAACTCAATCTAAAGGTCTATGGACAAACACTTCCTTTCCAATTTGTTACCGATGAGGAAAACATGTATTTGTCTACCAGCTTCATCTCCGGTGCATTGGAGATTGCAGAAGCATTCCAATATCCTGTAAACATCAGCCAGTCTGATCTTGATAAATTAGAAGGCAAATTCATCAATGTTGATAATATAACGGATCAATTAGACGATGAAGATGAGGATAAAGAAGATGAAGACAGCGGTTCAGGGTTTGATCTGGCATTAATCAAAAAAATGAAAGAAATCATGGATATTTTTGAAAAGGATTCTTTCACTAAAAAGGACGATGTCATTTCCCACACATTTACAAAAAAAGAAATCATTGCTGTTATGGACGCACTGAAAGATTATGCAAAAGAGGCGAAGGATAAAGAATCACAGAAATCCTTTGAAGACGGCATTAAGACTTTGAAGAACAGCTTCGATACATTGAAAATCAAAGTCAGTGTCAATACAAAAACCAATAAAATCACCAGTACAGTAACAATGAGCTACCTGTATGATGATGCAGACACTGAGATGGACTTAGTTTTGAAAATCAAAATCACCCCTCAGAAAAAATCAGGCGAGATCAATGTACCAGGCAAGCGAGACATCTTAAGTGAAGAAAGATTCCAAGTAATCATGGACTCCATTTTTGCCACAGAGGAAGAAGAGGATGAAACGGATCTGGATGCCTACAAAGATATGTATGGCGACAGCGAGTATTTAGATGAATACCTAGATGATTTGATTGAACAGATTGAGCTGTATCCGGAGTTATTCACTACTGAAGATGCAGATGCGATGAGAGAAAACGGTCCGTTGATTTTTGATAAAGACCAAATGAAGCGTCTAACGGATGCACTGGATAAAGCATTACTTTAAATTTAAAATAAAAAAGAGAGAGAGTGGGACAATAATCTGTTGCCACTCTTTTCCATACCCTAAATCCGAATAAACGGCGAGTCAGAAGTAGCTCCTACGACAATAAGCCGGAATTCAACAAAAATTTGTGAAACAATTTTCGTGAATTCCGGCTTATTGCTTGTAGCTAAACACTTCTGTCTCAGCCTCTCTCTTTTTTTAGATACAAGCTCACCTGTTGTCAGAGCTTAATAGCCTGCGTACCGAAATCCTCTTCAAAAGCTTATTTAAGTGCACCAAAATCATTTTCGCTTCAATCAGATTCCCTCTCTATTAATTCTTCAAAAGAAAGTCTCCGATCATTTTCGGCGTCTCAGCTAGGTAAATAGCTCCTGCTGTTTCCAGCTCTTCTCTATCGCCGTAACCATACAGAGCACCAATACATTCTACTTGGTTTTCCATCGCACCAAGTACATCATGCTCACGATCTCCGATCATTAGACTGCCAGCTGCTGAAACATTCTCTTCAGCCATCCCGTAGCGAATAACAGCACCTTTACTGGAGCGGCTGCTATCTAAGCTTGCACCATATATCCCTTTAAAATGCTTCGTCAGCTCAAAGTGCGCCAATATCTGTTTCGCGAAAACTTCCGGCTTTGAGGTTGCTATATAGAGTGTACAGCCTGATTGATTCAGATTTTCCAACAGCTCCGGAATCCCATCATAAACCAGATTTTCATACATCCCTTTTTCAACATAATACTCTCGATAATAGCTGACTGCCTGTTCTGCCTCCTCTTCATCCATCTCATATTTCTTCATAAAAGAATCCATCAAAGGCGGACCAATAAAGGATAACAGCGCTTGTGTTTCAGGAACAGGCAAGCGTAATTTTTCCAATGCATATCGGACAGAGTTCAAGATTCCCGGTCCAGAGTCCGTGATTGTTCCATCCAAATCAAAAAACAGTGTATTATACATCATCATTCTTCCCTCCATCATTATCCTAGCATATTTTTTTAGGATACACGATAATAGAAGAGACAGATTTGTTGCTTTTATTTCATTTCGCCCTTATACTTACTTTTAGTAAGTTCAATTGCAAAAAAATAAAAATTTGTATGAATCGCAAGAAATAATTGATTATACGAGCGATGGCTAAGATACTATAATATGACTAGAAGCGTTCCGTAACCTGATTGGCTATTTCATCGTATTCATATAATTGGAGGGTTTACCTATGGACACACAAATCAGAGGATTACACCATGTCACAGCAATGACTTCAAGTGCTGAAAAAATTTATCGCTTTTTCACAGATATCTTGGGGCTTCGCTTGATAAAGAAAACCGTGAATCAGGACGACATCGAAACCTATCACTTATACTTTACCGATGACTTAGGCAGTGCGGGAACAGACATGACCTTTTTTGATTTTCCGGGAATTCCAAAAGGAACTAAAGGAACTGATTCTATTTCAAGAACTTCTTTCCGAGTAAAAAATGACGATTCCTTGATGTATTGGATCGAACGCTTTAACGAACACGATGTTACTCATGGCGAAATCATGGAGCGCTTTGGGAAAAAATATGTAGAATTTGAAGACTTTGACGAGCAGCGCTATCAATTGATTTCAGACGAAAATAATCAAGGTGTAGCTGGCGGAACGCCTTGGAAAAATGCAAACGTTCCTGCTGAGCATGCCATCATCGGTTTAGGCCCTGTTTTCGTGACTGTGGCAAACTTCGAGCACATGCAGCTGGTTTTGACAGATGTCTTAGGCTTTCGTCTAGTCGATGCAGAAGGCAGCTTCCATTTATTTGAAATCGGCGAAGGCGGAAATGGTGCCAGCATCATTGTTGCTCATCGTGATGATCTGCCTCAGGCAATGGAAGGCTTTGGAAATGTGCATCACTTGGCTTTACGTGTTGCGGATCAGGAAGCATTGCGCTTTTGGATCAATAAAATCGATCAGCTGGAGTTCCCGAATTCCGGATTTGTCGAACGCTTCTATTTCGAGTCTGAGTACTTCATGGCTGCTCCTCATGTACTATTTGAGCTTGCCACAGACGGCCCTGGCTTCCTTCAAGATGAAACCTATGAAGCTGCTGGAGAGAAGCTTTCTCTACCACCATTTTTAGAACCAAAACGTGAAGAGATCGAAGCGTTTGTACGTCCCTTCGATACCTCTGATGCCAATCAGGCCAGATAAAGGAGAGCTGTTATGCTGCACTATTCAAGTAAGGATCTATCAAAAAAGCAGCAGTATAAGTTTCTATCAGGAAGCATCATTCCTCGGCCGATTGCTTGGGTCACGACCATGAGCACAGCTTCCGGAGTGGTAAATGCAGCGCCCTTCAGCTTTTTCAACGCTGCCTCTTCCGAGCTGCCGCTAATCACTTTAGCGATCCTTAGAAAACAGGGTCACATGAAGGATACTGCCAGAAATATTCTGGAAAATCACGAGCTAGTCATTCATTTAGTGGATGATCAAGTGCTGGCTGAAATGAATCAGACAGCCGCTTCTTTATCGGAAGATGAGAGTGAAATCTTGCTCAACCACATTGAGACCGTTCCGAGTCGCTCAGTTTCCGTGCCAGCTATCAAAAAGGCGAAGCTGCGTATGGAAGCAACACTCTATCAACATGTTGCCTTACAGGATCATGAAGGTGATGTGATCACAGATTTGATTATTGCTGAGGTAACTGACTTTCACTTCAGCGAAGCTGTTTTTGATGAAGAAAAAGAATACATTCTTCCAGAAGCACTTCAGCCAGTTGCTCGTCTAGCTGGTACCGGCTACGCACACATCAGCAACATAACAAATTTGGAACGCCCTAAATAAGCATAAAGTGTGGGACATCATCTGTTCCACACTTTTTTATGCCTTAAAGGACAGGGCAGAAGCAGCTTCAAAGATAATAAGACGGAATTCACTAAGATTTATAGAAAAAATTTTAGTGAATTCCGTCTTATTGTCTGTATGATCTCTGTGTTCTTCTTTTTTATCTCAAAACAATCAGTATGGCATTGTTCTTATCCAGCTTTTATTGTCTCAATCAATCGGTTGTTTTTTCCGGTCTCAAATCGACGATTGGGACATTACTATCTAATATCCCGCTAGGGCCGTTCAGCTGTAGTGCATGAAGTCGATCATCAAAATCCAACGTCATCGCTTCGTCTAAGTAACGCTTGGAGTAATCCTTGATATAAATATCTCCTACATTGTTTTCCAACGATTCGGCGTAGTCTTTATGGGATTGCGACTTATCCAGTATCAATAAACGAAAGCTCGTATCCAAAGAACAATACCCAACCTTCGAGTACTCCCCTACACCATCATCCAAATCCAAAATAACAATTGTGTCCTCTTTGATATAGGTCAACAGCTTTTCCTGTGCTTTATCCGTGATTTTCAAATACATGAATCTCGCCCCTTCCTACCTATGATTTTAGCACGCAGTAGGAAAAAATCCGATCATTCTGCACTTCTGTCGACTAGTGTACCATTTTTGAAAAAAGGCCTTTTTGGTGTTTTTGCGCAAGTTTGATATAATGCATGGCATTCTCTCTGTTCTTTGCGATTTCTGCCTCTGTCAATGGGCGAATGACTCTTGCTGGCCTGCCGAACGCCAAAACACCTGCCGGAATCTTCGTTCCTTCTGTAACTAGGGAACCAGCACCTACCATTGCATTTTCGCCAATGACTGACCCATTCAAAAGGATACTGCTCATCCCAATCAACGCGCCGTTTTGGATTTCACACCCATGGATCATACATTGATGACCAATCGTCACATATTCGCCAATGTGAACAGGCGCTTGCTTATCCACATGGATAACCGTACTATCCTGTATGTTGCTGCCCTTTCCAATACTGATTGCTTGATTGTCCCCTCTTAAAACCGCTTGATACCAGACACTCACGTCTTCCGCAAGCAGCACATCTCCATAAACATCCGCACTTTCTGCGATAAAATTCTCTTTCTCTGCCATGATCGATCCCCTCTTTTCTTGATTCTAGTATAGCAAAACTGGAACAAAAAGCTGCTCAGCAATCAGAATATCTGACTGTGAACAGCTTTATATAATCACCTTGAGTTTAATAATTAAAATTAATCATAGTCGCCATCTTCAGCGAACTGACTGTTGTAGAGCTTTTCATAAAAGCCGCCTTGTTCAAGAAGTTCATTGTGTGTTCCTTTTTCAATGATTTCTCCTTGATTCATCACTAAAATCAAGTCTGCTTCTCTGATTGTTGACAGTCGATGGGCAATAACAAAGCTGGTACGTCCCTGCATGACCTTATCCATCGCCTTTTGAATCAAGGCTTCCAAACGAGTATCCACCGAACTGGTTGCTTCATCAAGAATCAGTATTTTCGGATCAGAAATCACCGCACGAGCAATTGTCAGCAGCTGCTTCTGTCCAAGAGATACGTTGTCTCCTTCAGCATTGATCTCCATCTCATACCCATCAGGCATTGTCCGAATAAAATGATCCACATTTGCTGTTTCAGCAGCATCAACGACTTCATAGTCTGTCGCATCCAGCTTACCAAAACGAATATTATCAGCAATCGTTCCTTGATAAAGCCAAGCATCTTGAAGAACCATTCCAAAAATCGAGCGAACATCACTTCGATTCATTTTTTTCGTATCAACACCGTCCACTTTGATGGCACCGCCATTGACATCATAGAAGCGCATCAGCAGGTTGATCAGTGTCGTTTTACCAGCACCGGTAGGTCCGACAATAGCAACCGTCTGGCCAGCCTTCACTTCGAAGTTCAGGTCTTTGATCAGAGGCTTTTTCGGATCATAGCTAAAGCTGACATGATCGAATTGAACGTTCCCTTCTACTGGTTCCGGTAATAAAATATCCTTCTCATTGATTTCTTCTTCAGGCTCATCAAGAATCTCAAAGACACGCTTTGTTGCTGCGGAAGCACTTTGCAGCGCTGCAGACAGCTGTGTAATATTCCCCATCGGCTGACTGATCTGCCAAATATACTGAATCATTGCCTGCAATTGTCCTACTGCAATCACTTCATAAATCACATCTCGACTTCCGAGAACCGCAATCACAATATACGTAGCATACGCAGTTAATTGAACCAGCGGCATCATCAAGCCGGAAATGAACGATGCTCTAAACCCATAATCTTGTAGATTCTGGTTTACCTGCTTGAAGCCGTCCAATGTCTGTTTCTCACGACCGTATAATTTCAAAATACTGAATCCGGTCATATTTTCCTGCACATATCCATTCAAATCACCCAAAGCATTCTGCATTCCCTGGAAATACTTTTGAGAAATCTTTACGATCGTCTGTGAAATGAAGATAGACAGCGGGATCATGATCATGGAAATCAATGCCAAACGAACATTGATGTAAAACATCATTCCTGCCGCCATCAAAATACCAAGGACAGCAGAAACAATATTGATGAAGCTCTGTTGCAGTGCATTACTTACAGCATCCACATCATTGGTCACTCTGGAAAGAATGTTCCCTTGCTGGTTTCTATCAAAATAAGAAACCGGCAACCGATTGATTTTTTCATCAATATCTGTACGCAAGTCCTTCATTGAATCCTGAACGACTGTTGTCATCATATAACCAGATAAGAATTGAGCGGCACAATAGCCCAGCCCAACAAGTAATATCCAAATCAGACACTGTAGAATATATGAAAAATTGATTGCTTCCCCACGAGAAAGATTCTTCGCAATCTCAGTAGTAGGAAGACCGGACACATAAGGCATCGCCGCATTCAAGGCAACCGTCAGTACCGTAAAAATGATAACCAGAATAAACGTTTTCTTATAAGGCTTAATGTATTGACCTAAACGTTTGATGGAAGAAAGCCCATTTTTCATGCTAATTCCTCCTCTGACAATTGAGAAGCCGCAATATCATAATATACTGGGCAATTCTCAAGTAATTCTCTGTGTGTTCCCATACCCACAATGTTACCTTCATTCAGGACAACAATCTTATCTGCATGCATGATCGTACCTACTCGCTGAGCCACGATCAATACCGTTGAATTGCCGGTTTCCTTTTTCAAGCGAGCACGCAGCTTCGCATCTGTCTGATAATCCAACGCAGAAAAGCTATCGTCAAAGATATAGATTTCAGGCTCTCTAATTACTGCACGAGCAATAGATAAACGTTGCTTTTGTCCACCGGAGAAATTCGCTCCCCCTTCGGACAAGAGCTCATCAAAGCCTAACTGCTTTTGAGAAATGAATTCTGAAGCCTGAGCAATATCTGCTGCCCGCTCCATTTCCTCCATCGTCGCATCTTCTTTTCCGTAACGCAAATTGTCGGCAATCGTTCCCGTGAACAACAACGCTTTTTGCGGAATATAACCGATTTTTTCACGTAGTGCGCTCAGCTTGTACTCACGAACATCGACACCATCTACCAGTACCTGTCCTTCAGAAATATCATAAAACCTTGGAATCAGCTGGATCAGCGTAGATTTACCACTTCCTGTACTCCCAATAAACGCAACAGTTTCTCCTGGTGATGCCGTAAAATTCACATTTCGAACAACTGGACTTTGTGCATGTCCCGGATAAGCAAATGTCACATTTTTAAACTCTAAGTAACCCTTTGTTTCTGTTTCCGTAACACCTTGCTCATTCTCTTTGATATCCGGCTGCATATCAAAAGCTTCTTGAATTCTGCGAGCAGAAACAGCCGCCCGTGGATACATCATAAACATACTGGCAAACAGCATGAATGAAAACAGCGCATGGAAAATATATTCGATAAACGCAATCAGATCACCCACCGCCAAGTTGCCGGCATCGATCTGCAGTGTTCCGTTCCAGATGATCAATACCATAACGATATTGAAAAGGAAGAAAAAGCCCGGTTGTGCAGCAGCCATTAAACGAAATAGGCTTTTAGAACTGCTGGTATAGTCATCATTGACTGTTTTAAAGCGAGATTCTTCAAACTTCTCATTTACAAATGCCCGGATCACTCGGAGTCCGGAAAGATTCTCTCTTAAAATACTATTGATTCCATCAAGGTTTTTCTGCTGCTTATTGGATAACGGCTCTGATATCTTCGCAATCAGCACCACTGCTATAAGCAGGATCGGCAATGCGCCTAAAACAAACAACCCCAAAAATGGACTAGTTCGAACAACCATGACCAAGCTGACGATAAACATCATCGGTGTCATGAACCCTGTTCTCAATACATTCCCCATAAAAAGCATGATTTGATATGCATCATTTGTTGTGCGGGTAATCAATGAAGAAACGCCCAGCGATTCATACTCATGATGAGAAAATGTCTGTACTTTTTCAAATAAATCGTTCCGAATATCCTGAACGATATGTGTTGTGATCCTTGCACCAAAGTACCCTAGCATGATATTCATAATAACACCGATAATTGTAATTCCAATCATCAACAGCCCCTGCTGTTTGACATATTCATAGTCATTTTGCTGGATACCGTTATCGATCATACGTGCCAAAATCGTCGGCAGCCCCAATTCAATCAATATAAACCCAAATACACAAATGAAATCTGCAAGCAATAATTTCTTATATCTCATTGTGTAATGCCACATCAATTTCAAGTAATCATCTCCTTCTTCAAAATTTAGCCCAGTGCTCCCACTATAGCATAAACTCAATCGTTTGGTAAACTATCTGAGGAAGAAAATTCTAGTTTTTATCCCATTAAAAAGCAGCAGAAATCCAGCCCTTCAAGAGTTTTTATTTCTAAAGATACTGATAAATAATAGGAGTCCTTTCTATACTTCTGATTTATTCTATGATAAAATAGCAATAATTGTTGTAGAACCAACAAACAGAACGTTGAATTTTTTTGCACATAATAAAATGAAGTAATGACTAGGCTTCATTCTCCATTAACTCTATGTTTTTGGCGGCAAATACTTTTTAGGGTGGCACACCACCTCATTTTGTTGTGTACAAATTTTAGACAGAAAATCAATAAAATTGCGCAAGCATATAGAAGGAGATAATCAATTATGATCTACAAGGTTTACTATCAAGAAACAAAAGTAAGAAATCCCAAAAGAGAAGACACCCAATCTATTTATGTGGAAGGCGAAAGCGACGTTGCCGTGCGTCAGCTAGTCGAAGAAAATACACCCTATAATATCGAATACGTCCAACTGCTTGATGGGAATCACTTAGCTTATGAGCAGGAGCATGCTGAGTTCAAATTGACGGAGTTTTAACCTATGAAAGTAAATATAAAAAATAATGAAACCGGCGTTTTCGGTATTGGCGGTCTGGGTGAGATCGGTAAAAATACTTATGGTGTACAATTTCAGGATGAAATCATTCTGATCGATGCAGGAATCAAGTTCCCGGAAGACGACCTGTTGGGGATCGACTATGTCATCCCGGATTATAGCTACATTGTTCAAAACCTGCAGAAAGTTAAAGCATTAGTCATTACGCATGGTCATGAGGACCATATCGGTGGCGTACCTTACTTATTGCGTCAGGCAAACATTCCAGTCTATGCGGGACCTTTGGCACTCGCACTTATTACAAATAAGCTAGACGAGCACGGTCTGCTTCGTGACGCAGAACTTCATGAAATCAATGAAGACACAGTCATTCGCTTTAGAAAGACTGTCATAAGCTTCTTCAGAACGACACATAGTATCCCGGATGCTTTAGGTGTTGTTGTGAAAACTCCTTCGGGAAACGTTGTTGCAACAGGAGATTTCAAATTTGATTTCACTCCTGTCGGCGAACCGGCCAACCTTCACCGAATGGCTAAAATTGGTGAAGAAGGCGTACTATGTCTCCTTTCAGACAGTACCAATGCTGAAATACCAACATTCACAAAATCTGAGAAAACGATTGGTACCTCAATCAAGAAGATTTTCGAAAAAATAGACGGCAGAATCATCTTTGCCAGCTTTGCATCAAATATTTTCAGACTCCAGCAAGCCGCAGAAGCTGCGGTACGTACAGGTCGGAAAATTGCTGTATTCGGTCGAAGCATGGAAAATGCAATCGTCAACGGCGAACGCTTAGGATACATCAATGTACCAAAAGGAACCTTTGTTGATGCCTCTCAGCTTAATCATTTACCGGCGAATGAAGTGATGATTTTATGTACTGGGTCTCAAGGAGAACCAATGGCCGCATTGAGTCGAATCGCTAATGGTACCCACAGACAGATATCTGTACAACCTGGCGATACAGTTGTCTTTTCAAGCTCTCCGATTCCAGGGAACACTACTAGCGTAAATCGTTTGATCAACCTGCTTTCTGAAGCTGGTGCAGAGGTCATTCATGGAAAGATCAACAATATCCATACCTCAGGACATGGCGGACAAGAAGAACAGAAACTGATGCTTCGTCTGATGAAACCGAAATACTTTGTTCCTGTACATGGAGAATTCAGAATGCTGAAAATCCATGCCTCTCTAGCTCAAGATGTCGGCGTACCAGAAGAGAACTGCTTCATCATGGAAAATGGCGATGTGTTGGCATTGACTGCCGACAGTGCACGTGATGCAGGACACTTCAATGCCAGTGATGTCTATGTCGACGGAAATGGTGTCGGCGATATCGGCAATATCGTTCTGCGTGACCGCAGAATTTTATCAGAAGAAGGACTTGTTCTGGCTGTCGCTACAGTGGACATCAAAAACAAGGAAATTCAAGCAGGACCGGACATTCTCTCCAGAGGATTTGTCTACATGCGAGAATCCGGCGATATGATCAACGAAGGCCAGCGTCTGTTATTCCACGCAATGCGTGATGCGCTGAAGGACGATAACTGCACAGAAGCAAAATTGTGTGAAGCAATTACTGCCACACTGCAGCCTTACCTGTTTGAGAAAACAGAACGCCATCCAATGATTTTACCAATGATCATGACAGTGAATTAAAGAAGTAAAACAAAAACTGAGGCTGAGACAGAAGTGTTTAGCTACAAGCAATAAGCCGGAATTCACGAAAATTGTTTCACAAATTTTTGTTGAATTCCGGCTTATTGTCGTAGGAGCTACTTCTGACTCGCCGTTTATTCGGATTTAGGGTATGGAAAAGAGTGGCAACAGATTATTGTCCCACTCTCAGTTTTTTCTTCGTATGATACTTTTTCTGCTGGTTTAGATACCATTCTCTCACGATAAATCTTCATTATAGAAGAATGTCTGCGTTTCAACTATTCTCAACTACCTGTTTCACTTATCGTTACAGGCTTTCTGACATTTTTTTCTACTGTCTGATGCATATCATAGCTTTGTCTTGAAGAGCGAAAATGTAGTAAAGTCTCTTTCATCGACTACGATGCTGATTTTAAGCGGGTTTTAGCAACGTTACTCTTGGAGTCTTTCTTTTAATTCCTTTAATAATATACGGTCAAATTCTGCCTTGTTTTCAAGAAAGGGCATATGCCCCACATCTGCTATAGGGAATATCTGCTTATCTGGCGCTGTTATCTCATCAAAAAAGTCTTTTGTCAGAGAATAGGGCGAGATATAGTCATTGCCTCCCATGATGTAGTAGACCGGTATTCTGTAGTCCGTTCCAAAATTCCTTGTGTCAGCGTCTTCCAATAGAAATCGCATAATATCTCCTTGTCCGTTGAGTGCATCCAATGGTTTAAATATAGATGAATTTCTCAACTCATTAAATGTGCAGTATGGCGTTGCCAGTATATTGATTATATTTCCTAAACTTAAGTTTACAGAAAGTCCATACTTATCTTGATAGGCCCTCACTCTCATTATAGCTGCTAGATAGCTTTGGTTGTATTCTAATAATGGTGGATACGGTGTGACATTTTCCAACGCTTTAATGTCTTTTTCGTTTCCTGCTGCTTTTGCCAATTCAAGCACCTTTTCGTACCCTACCCGTTCATTATCTGCCATATTGATAATCTGTGAAATTCCAATATATGCATGATAATCCTCTGGAAAAGTCTGTACAGCCATCGTTCCTAGAACAGTTCCCCAACTATGACCCATAACAATAATCTTTTCTTTATTCAGTCGCTGCTTTATATAGGCTGTTACTTCATGAACATCTTCTAGTACACGCTCAGCACTCAGCGTTTGTATGACAAGTGCCGGATCATTTGCTTGATACGTTTTTCCTACATTACGCTGATCCCAATGAACTATGGTAAAATCGTTTTCCCAATCATACTGGAACAGATGTAAAAATGGAAACATTGAATTCCCAGGTCCTCCATGCAAAAATAATATAACTGGATGATCCTCATTTTTCCCTCGAAAATATAGGGTCTGCATGATGCCGCCTATTTCTACTGTCTCCATACAGTCAATACCAGGTGCTTCAATCCTATGTTTTCTACGTATGATTGCAGGAGCTATCAATCGTAAACCCGCAAATATAAGAAAAAAGACAGCAAACAATAGACATAGTATTGCTAATATAAGCGTCATATCCTCACCCCTTTCTCCCATAAAAATCCACTATCAACTCTATCATTTCATCTTCTACAATATCAACGCCTATTTTTTTCATTAGATATTGTAAAAATAGGAATCGTTTATGAATTACAGACAGACTGCCCGGAAAAACGTTTGTATCACACCAAAAATTAAGAAGCAGCAAGAACACCTCTGCACACTCATTTGGAAATTCCGTATCAATACTTCCATCCTTCGCACCTTCTCGTAAGACATCTGCGATTACCGGCGCAAGCTTATTCACGATTTCCTGCATAAATGCTAATACAAGATGTGGACTCCCTGTGGCCTGGTCAACCATTTCATTAGATTCTGTGAGAGCTTTATCCTCTGTTAAAGCTTGTAGATTTCTTTTAATTACACCTCTAAGCTTTTCTTTTGCTGTCAATCCATGCATTTGGATCAACCAAAGATTTACAGCTTCTACGATTTGATCACTTTGTCTTTCCATGACTGAATGAAATATCTCTTCTTTAGAATGAAAATGATGGAAAATCGCTCCTTTTGACATTCCCAATGCATTCACAATATCTTGCATACTTGTTTTGTCATACCCTTTTTCAATAAACAGTTTTGCAGAAATAGAAAGAATATTTTCAATGGTTTGTTTTGAATTATTTTTTCTTACCATGTTATCTCCTTTAAAATACCGACCGTTGGTTTTTATTAATGATAACATCTCTTTTTATTATTGTCCAATAGATTTTAAAAGTGAATCGAAAAAGCATCCATCGATTAGTAGCCATTCTCTTCCAATTCAAGCCTTCCTTTAGCTTAGCATTGCATTGACTAAGTAAAAATTGACGCTTTTACTAAAGACGATGGTACTGTGTTTGCAGAACAAACAATATGCATTCGGAAAATTATAGCGATGTTCTTCATCACGAATTTATTGAGTCATATTGCAAAAGAGAACTAGCTTGCGAAGCTGGATATCATGATGATGAAAATCTCGCTGACCATTTCTATTGTTGAGTTTGCACTCACAATAATTTTATGCTTCCTTTCATACAAAAAAACACTCGGCATGCAGCCGAGTGTTTCGAATGGGCAAATTATTGTTTTTCAACGTTTGTAGCTTGAGGGCCACGATCTGAATCTTCTACATCAAAAGTTACAGCTTGACCTTCTTCTAATGTTTTGAACCCATCTCCTTGGATAGCTGAGAAATGTACAAAAACGTCGCTTCCATCTTCACGAGAGATAAATCCAAACCCTTTTTCTGCGTTAAACCACTTTACTGTTCCATGTTCCATTACTGTTCCTCCTCGTGCTTAAGCACTGAAATAATTGTAACTTTGCCCGTGTACGATAGAGGGTTTTAACTAAGCAAAACTTCTATACTGTCCCAAACAAGATTACAAATCCATTTTACACGCGCCCTTTTATTTTTGCAAGAAATCTAATCCCCATCGCTCAAAAAATTTTCCTCCCGCATACTGATATAGCTTTTCTGACCGATAATAATATGATCCAGCACCTCTATTCCCATCATCTCCCCGCACTCCTGCATTCTCAAGGTGAAATTGATATCACTCTGAGAAGGTTTCGGATTTCCAGACGGAAAGATAAAGTTAGTGCTAAAACTTCTTTTTTATCCCCTTTTTAGGTTTAACTTGTATTATCCACTCGGAAACCACAAGTTAAGCCCACTATATAATAGTAGAAAACTTTCTGTATTTCTGCTTGACTAACCATACTACGCATAGTATAATAGTAATATAGAAAGGAGGTAAGACATGAGTCGTAAGGAACGACAAAAAGAAAAGAAGCTCAACAAGCGACAATCTGTTCTGATAATAATTAACTTAATCATCGCACTGATTAACTTAATAACAAAACTGATTGAAATACTTGAAAAGCTTCTCTCACAACCATAGGGTAAGGGCTGAAAAGCCCTCCTACCCTTCTATTATAAATCAAAACTAGGAGGAATACAAAATGAATACTGAACAAATAAATAGATTCCGTATTTTAGATTTAAGCACTGGTTGGGAAAATGTAACTGCCAAAGATGCCGCTATCCAAATGAAGGAATTGCGAGCAACTGCTGTAGATGTATTAAAATATGAAAAAGCTAATCACGTCATCTATGCAACGAAAGAATACAAGGGTAGCGACATCTTAATACGTAGAATTGCTCTTATTCCTTGTAATGATACTGAATTTGAGGTGTACGCAGGCAGGCAAACGGAGAATCACATCTTATTGGCAGTCCACAGCAAGGAGGTATTTAAATGAAACGATCAACAGGAGAAAAAATTACAGCCGCTACTATCGCTTTGATAGTAGTTACTGTTATACTCTTTATAGTAGAAAAATTTATGTAGGTGGATTATATGACAACTGATAAAAATAAGCAGACCGAAGCCAATAAGCGCTGGCAAGAGAAGAATAAAGAACGAGCTAAATACCTAAGTAATCGTTCACGTGCCCGCTCATTTATTCGAAACATGGCAGCTAAGGAAGACATAAAAGAGTTTAGAGAGTTACTTGATGAACGAGAAAACACACTAAAAAATCTATCAAGAAAGAAGGTAATTGACATGAAAGAAATATTTGAAAAGTATGGTATTAACATCGATTGGTTAGATGTTTTGGAAGAAGAAGGAAAAGTAAATTTAGGAAATCTCGATGACTTGTCAATTATTGATGAAATAAACGATTCTACCGATTACACCGCATATTTTAGCAATGACTTTGGCGGGGGAGTAGTCATTGAAAAATGATAAAAAACCGATCTCCGGCAAAAGAGATCGGTTTTTCTTTATGATAGATTTTGCCTGATTGCCAGCTGCTAATTTCTTTTATATCGCCTTACGCTTGCTAACTGCTAGTAAGCTATTTAGTTCCGAATCCGTTACTTTAACAACAGTGATATTTTTTCCGTGAATAGCTTTGTAAACATCCCCAATCGCTTTTGATTCGTCCGGATTAGCCAAGCCTTTTATTTCTGTTCCGTTGTAATAGTATTGAGCATTCCCTTTTTCTAAAATACATTCCATGTTGATTCCCTCCATATTTTCTATTTTATTGTTGTTTGCAGATCCTTCCCCGCTGGGACGCCACACCTCAATATAGTTCGGTCGCTGAACAGCGTAATAGTTATTCCAAACATGTTCCGAAACAGCTGTGCCTATGGTTCCACCAGTCCAATAATCAACACTGATAAATCTAGTCTGGTCTTTCATAACTCCGACATGACCGCCAGCACCACCACTGGTAGACATATCATTTCCCCAGCTCATTAAAATAATATCTCCTGCTTCTGCATCCCAATCTTGATTTACAGAAATACGCTTATAGCCATTCTTTTCAAAATATCCGGCTAGCGTGACTGTGCTGTAAAGATAATCATAGGGGACACCGCCAGCATCTCTTACAGCTTGTGTAATAGACCCTGAGCAATCTGCTGTACCGTCTGAGCCGTTACGGGAGCCGTACATCGAATAAGTCAGCTCGCCTTTCCGGTCGTCAAACCATGCAATTGTTTGCTGCCTACTTACTGTCATTTACAGCCACCTCGATCATGTCGTCAATTTCCTGATTGGTCATAGAGATATCAGGATTAGCAATGATAAAGGCGTTCACTTTCGCAAACGCCACTCTCTTTTTCCTCTCGTTGATCATGTCATCGTCATTCAATTCAGCAACAATTCTCTCGATCTCTTTTTTGATATCAGCCACTATTCATCATCTCCATTTCCATTGCGATAATTCACGCTTGATAAGCCTAGAATAGCACCTAAAAACGCCGTCACAGCATTCAATAACGTCACTGCGATTTCTGTATGTGTCCAATTCAAGCTGTTACCAACGGCGGCGATTAATACTGCCAAAGCCGGCATAACTGTTATTACAATCCATTTCAAATAATCATACGTTTTATTGTTCATCTTTATTTCTCCTTTTCTATTGGAATAGCAAGCGAATATATGGTGCAATCATCGCCCCAATAATCGAAGTAATCAAAACACCAATTACGCCACTAATGATTAAGCGTGTCATCCATTGCCTTCTTTCTGCTGTTGCTCTCAGTTCTGACTCGGCTCTTTCGGCACGCTCTCGCTCTTTTTCAATTTCCAAAGAAGCAAACTTGTTATCATGATTGAGGACTTTCTCAAGAACCGGAGACATCCCATTTTCAACCGCTTGTTGTATTGCCAAAGGCAAACCTACATTAGCGTCTTCCAGCGCATCTAAACGTTTACTATGCCTATTCAGGCGTTCTTCGTTAGCATTCGCTTGTTTTTCAGTAGCGCTGACTGTCTTCGTTAAATCAGTCCAGTCCTTATTTGTAATCTCTATTTTTTTATCCATGTTCCACCAACTATCATTATTTTTTATACAGGGTATATGTCATTTGTAAACCAAGAAGCAGAAGCAGAAAAAATAAACTGTCCAGCGCTGCTATTCGTGTATCTCATAGTTCCATCTGCATTAATATGAACAATCACAGGCGTTGAGATATTACTTTGGTTGTTTCTGTTTATAGTAACTGTCTCCGGCACACGAGGTCTATAACCCGTCGGTATTACTGCAGACAAAAGAATGTTCTCGTCTACACCAGTCCAATTTTTACTCGTTCTTGTGATCGAAAGAGTGACCATCTTTCCAATCCTTGTCAGATTAGCATTGATACCATAGGCAATTGTAAGTGTAGTTGAGTATAAAATTAGATCATCAACAGTCACTTGTCCTGTTTTCCCGCTTGCAGGAGAATTAAATAATATACCTCCCGAGAAGAGCTGCATTGCATCCGTTAGCGTACTTCCATCAGCAGCAAGCTGCCGGAGCATCACACCATTTTCACTGACATTGATATTTCCTGCTCCTGTAGTTGTAGCAGGATCTGACGTATTATATTGTGTGTATTCAACAGTAAACCTACCCTCGAATATCGAAGCAGTGCCCTTTCTGTAAATTGGCGCACCTGTTGTGATTGGTCGATCAAAAGGACTTGTTATTTCTGCACCCTCAAGTTTTTCAAACTTCCCATCGCTTACAGTCAAATTTTCAGCAAAAAAGTTATCAACAAAGAACTGGTGGATAACCCACGTTGAGCCATTCCATCTTTTGAGAGGTTCGCCCGGTTGTTGCCACAGCATACCTAAAACTTTTTCGGTTGGTTCATCTTCCTGATAGACAATACCCGCATCGCCCTTCTCGCCTTCTTTACCATCTGACCCTATTTTACTTACGCTATAGGCTGTTGTCTGAGCTTCATCCGTGAACGTTTGGGTTGTGCGTGTCCATAGGAATTGTCCCACTGGAACAACTGGTATATCTGTTTGCCAACCTTCGGATGGTTCTTCTGTTCCGCTTTCGCTTACTGCATATTCAATCACGCTTTCAGCAATACCTATGCCGTCATCGCCTCGTTGACCATCGTCAACATTTGATACAGTCGCCTCAGCTCCGCCAATCACTGCCCCTTGAGTATTTGTTGCTTCGAATCGATACAAAGCTCTTTCCATAACGTCAGAAGCGGAGACGGGCAGTGACTTGATATCTGTTAAATGCTGACCATCCTTAAACCACATGATGAAAAAGGAATCCGTTATATCTTCTACGCCATCCATGACACGAGCTGTAAGAGTTGTCTGTCCTTCTCCGTTTTTAAACACAATACCGTTGTCTGAAACAATCTGATAATCGTATTTTTTATTTGCATCGATTAGCTGCTGAACTTTAGCAAGCAAGGAAGAATCAATTTGGCTGCCGATTTCCTTGAAATTTGAGAAAGTCGTTTTGTTCTTGGATGGATCGGTAAACGATTCTACTTGCTCAATCACACGAGCTTCCATGATTAATGTAGGTTTGAACTTGTCACTTTCAACAGTCAATGTATCGCCAGGATTCGTATCGAAATAAGTATCTACCTCAAATTCCAGCTGCGGCACACAATTCTTTTTAAGTTCCGCAAGAGCTGCACCGTAAAGTGCCTCTTTCGTTGTGTATTCCGTTTCCCATCTTGTAGATATATATCTATCTGTTGAGCTGCTAGAGAACGAAGGAAAGCGATCACGAGCTAACGGCGCACGTATGATTGTATTATCAGTAAAGAACTCCACTCTCCCGTTTTCGTCGTGTTCAGTTCGGTTGTATCCAGATAAATTCAAACCGTCTTTTCCTACTGGCGTGATCGCTGTGTAAAGTTCCTTAATACTCTCTTTGCGTGTGATTGATTTAATCTCTTTTCCTATTCTCAACGTGATATTGGTTTTATCTTCTCCCATACCCTGACTAGTATCTGAATGCTCCCGATACACATCAATTGTGTGCTGCTTCAAACTGTAATCATCATTAAGCACAGTCACAAATTCTATTTCAGCACTAAAGACATTTGCTAGCGAATACAAACGAGCCAGCATTGATTGAGTCCCGTCCCATTCATACGAAATTCTTTTGTCTGATATCTCGTTAAGCCCTAATACCAAAGTCTTTTCGGGGTCAAATTTACTTAAATACTGAGTAAATGTCATTGATCCATCAGATTTATAAGCACTTCTCGTTTCATTGTTTAACTCAAGCGACAAACTGAACGCCATGATTGAAATTGAATATTCATTTTCTTGAGTGTCTATGATATTTAGCCAGTAGTCTTTCCCTTTCCAAATAAAAGCAAGTTTATTGCCAACTGTTAAAAATTGAACATCATCATTAGTTTTAGCTACTTCACAACTAAATACACTCGATCCTCCTTCTGCGAAACGGTTAATTGTGTCACTAGTATAATGGAGAGCATTTACTGCGCTATTATCTAAAATAGTCAACGTTTGAAGGTCAAGTGCATCTCTAACCATGATTCTTACATTTTCCATTAGATCCACGCCTCTCTTATTTCTGCTTTAGCTGACTCTATTTCGGTAAAATCCGATGCATAAAGTTGCACCTTCGTTTCGCCCGGTGGAGCTTTAAAATATTGTGTTCCTTTGATTTCGTCATCTAATGCAACAAGCCCGTTTGCGTATAGCTTAGTTTCATCGCCATTTACAACTACTTCTGAGTTAGCCGGGTAACGATTGGGAGTATCACGCCATTTATCAACATTCAGTTTTTGAAAAACTAGCTCCCTCAAGTAACATCTCGTAACAAATTGTGTTGTTATGTTTCTCGTTCCTAACTGACCAATATAAATGCCGATTTTTGCACATTCCTTATCAACAAGATCCGGAGCGGTTGCATTGAAACGTTGACCACGCCAAAATAGTTTTACGGTGGCGCCTTCTTTGATCACATCGGCTTTTCCTTCTGTACTTTTAAAAGGGTTTTCTGCAGTCACATTGGAGGGCGTGAAAGCATTGTTTCGATAAACGGCTGGATTAGAGCCGCCTATTTGAAAAAGAACTCTTGCAGTGTTTCCACTAGCATCTACCTTTTCGATGATATAAGAGCAGATCAGTTCATTATCTGCAGTAAAAAAGCTAATATTAACGCAACCAGTTTGCCCCATTAATCCCGTTTCAAACCAAGAATCAAAGAAGCAATAAAAGTTCTTAGCTCCTGCATGTCCCTCGCTATCCTCCGGAATATCAATCATTTTCATGCCGCCATGCCAACCGCCACCAGAACCGGCATTTCCTAATCTCAAAACTGGATAACCAGCAATTGTATCCTGAACCAACGTTCCATTGACAACTTTGTTCGAGTCTTGGGGATTCGTGCCGCTAAAATTAGGAAACGAGCTAAAACTCTTTGTTGAAATCAATTGCTCGTTTTTCTTATAAGGTTCCCCGTCCGCCTCGTCGATTTTTCCGAACTGCATCGCTCCATATTCGCTAACGATTCCGACGTAGCCGTTGTCTTTCGAGTTTTCTATTCGATAGGTAATTGGCACGCTTTCAGAACCTTCGTTCTGGATATCGAACTCAAGTATGCCTTCATCGTTTTCAGCAGCAGTAAACGACTTGATTACTGATGAATGAGCAGCAGCATCTGGTACCACCCATGTGATTGTGCCGCTGCCGTATGTTTTGCTATCTGAAAAAGGAATATCTCCCGAAGGAATAGCTAAATAAAATTTGTCTGGTTCGTCTCCAAAGATTAATTTTTTTGGTTCTTTCACGTCGAGGATTCTCGCTAGTTCTCTGCGCTTTTCAATGACACTATCCACTAATGAAAAAGGCATAGAAATAGAGCTTTCGTCGTTTGTAACTGACAAAAGCTCTTTCCCTCTGGTTTCTCCTAATTTCTGCATATTTAAATCTCGACTCGAACCGATTCCTCGATTAAACCCCGGCGAAACCGTTAGATAATCAGAAAGTTCGTGACCATCGAATTTTACCGATAACTTTTTCTTTAATGATATCAATTTTACCATTAAGTCCCACCTCTCACTGCACTAACAATATAACTTCTATTTTCGTTTGATTCTAAAACATATGGTGCGGTAGCATATCCGATTTCTTTTGGCGCATTTGGATAAAGATATACAGGTACTTTGATTTCTAAAGGCTGTTTTTCAACCGCTTTAGGATCAACCGGAGAAACACCGTTTCTATCGAATCCTTTTGAAATATCATACATAATATTTCTTTGCGTCTCTATGTTACCGAAAGAGGAAAGGTCATCTGATAACAAACCAGATACAACAGGTTCGGATATACTAAAACTATCCACTAACTCGTTAGCCATATCAGAAACAGTCGATTTCACAACTTTGAATTGATCTTGTAACCCTTTATTTAAACCGTCCATTATTGCGTTACCGGCTGGGATCAATAATTTTTTATCGTAAGAAATAGGTCCTTTATTTTTGGCTATCCAATCAGCAATACCTCCGACAAAGTCTGTAACTGCTCCCCAAGCAGCTTTTAAGCCACCGAGAAAGCCATCCATTATTGCTCTACCAGCACCACTAATATCTATATTTTTTAAACTATTAAATACATTTTTTACACCGTCGATTATCCCTGTAATTTGAGAACCCACACTGGATACAACATTTCCCATACCTGAAAATCCACTTCCGACAGCTGTTAGCACACCTTGTATTATATTGCCTGCTGCTGAAATCACAGATTGAATGACACCCCAAACACTTGAAATAAGCCCGCTGAGTATGCTGCCGGCATTCCCAAGTGAACTAAAGAATGTTTTTATCCCATTAATCACACTAGAAATAATCGTTCCTGCAGTCGATATAGCTGTTTGGATATTCGTCCAAGCGCTTGATAACATTCCGCTCAAGCCTCCGCCTACTGATCCCAAATTCGCAAATAACCCGATGACAACACCGACCCATTCTGCAATTGTTTGAAAAACAGGCAAACACGCTTGAAATACACCTACTAAGAACTCTACAACAGGTGTCAAAAATTGAACTGCAACTGCAATCATATCAAACACTGCAGAAACTCCCATCAATACCCCTTTGAACACGCCGCCTAAAAACGAAGCTACAACCTGTAAAACAGGCATTAATAATTCAGCAAGCGCCGAAATAAACGGCTGTGCAGCGTTCCACATATTAACAAATGATTCTATCAGTTGATCAATCGCAGGTGCTACAATCGCCATCATGGTTTCAAACGCTGCTGTTATCGCTGGGATCACTGCTGCTGCAAATGCTTGTATCCCGCTGAAATCTAACTGCGTTATCGCTTCGCCTACTTTTTCGACAATAGGAGTGACAGCATTAATTATCGTGCTTAACAACGCTGGTATTTGGCTTAAAACGGTTCCTAACGTTTGAACTACGACAGGGGTTAAATTGGCAAAAATATTTGTCCATCCACCTACAACCGCAGAACCTAAACCAACCAAATCAGTACCAACCTGTTGCATACCAGTAGAAAACTCTCTTACCATGTCTCCGAAATGTTCGCTGAGTGTAGCAATCTCTTTCCAAAGAGATCTGGGCATCATCTCGGTAAAAGCATCTCTTAATCCTATGATATCCCCTTTATATCCACCAAACAGTCCCGAGAACGCTTTAAACGAATCCCATATCAGCCTTACTTTCTCCATAGAGTCTGCCAGTCCGTCAAATACAGGAGTAGATCCTCCAAACGAACTAAATAACTCGCTAAATGCTTCTTGAGCATATGGTATTGATTCCCTAATAAAGGTCGCTATTGCACTCGGTAATGTCTTCAATATATTACCTACCATTGGGAAAAAGTTTTGAAATAAAAACGTAGAGGTTGTTTCTGCTAAAGCCTGCAATGAAGGGGCTATATCTCTACCTAATGATAAATTACCGAGAACATTAGAAAAAGCCGCCTTCATTGAGGCAAGCGCTCCTGAAAAAGTCTCTGCCGACTCTTTCGCTGTCGTCCCTGTAATGTCTAGTTCCCCTTGAATAGCGTGAATTGCATTGTATACATCTGCAAGGTTGTTGATATCATACTTAACTCCCGTTAATTTTTCAGCGTCGGCAAGCAACCTTTCCATTTCTGTTTTAGTCCCGCCGTAACCTAATTTCAAGTTATCAAGCATAGTGTAGTTTTGTTTTGCGAATCCTTGGTATGCGTTTTGTATATCTTGCATACTCGTTCCCATTTTATTTGCATTATCAGACATATCAATTAACGCCATGTTTGCCGTGTCTGCTGCCGCTTCGGTGTCTCCGCCTAACGACTGCAGCAGACTTGCGCTAAAGCTCGTCACGCTCTCCATGTAGTCGTTAGCTGACAATCCAGCAGTCTTGTACGCTTGATCTGCATATTTTATAACTTTATCGGCGCTTCCCTTGAAAAGTGTTTCGATACCCCCGAGCGATTGTTGAAGGTTTGCTCCTTCTGTTAACGATGAAGAGATCGCTTTTCCTAATGTCGCCCCTACTGCCGCCACCGCTGCTACTGCTGCTATTTTCAAACCTGTTCCGATTCGACTACCTGCAGACTGCCCGGCTGCTTCCGCTTCTGGATCTAGCTGCCCTTGAATCGCTCCTGATAACCCTCTCGCAGACGGCACGATTTGAACATACGCCTTACCTAGCTCTGTTGCCACATCCCTTCCCTCCTAACCTTCTAAAATTTTTCGCCTTGCCTCTTTGAAATCCTCGCTAGAATTAAATACGATTTCACTTTTTTCGACTGGTGGCTTTCCGTTAAGCGAATCTAAAATGAATGTAGGTTTATTTTTCCCGCTTTGTCCATCCTTCGTTCCAGACCAGATAAGCACGCTTAACCGATCAGCAATACCCGCAAGCAATGCATCTTCTAACGGGACGACTTGATTGTTTATTTTCATTTTGATCCTTGAGTTTTCCCTTAAACCACAAGAAAAAACAGCTGCCTTTGTCGGAGGCAACTGTTTGTAATCGTAAATTTGATACGTTTCGGCAAGGTCACAAATTAATGCATCCTCATCTATACGAATCATCCCAGCAAGGATTAAGAGTTTTTTGTTAATTTTTGGTTTTGGAAAATTTCTGTGATCTCTTCTGATAATTTTTCGATTGGGACAATCCCATCCTCTGTACGTAGATGGTCTTTTAATTTATTTGTCTGTTCTTTGCCTAGTAACAACTTCACAACTTTCGGCATGGCAGAAGCATTTTCTTCTGATTCTCCAATAGCTTCTAACAATTCATAATTTTCCAAACGTTCTCTTTGGATTTGGTAGCTGAATCCTGATTTTGTTTTTCCTGTAATAATCATAATATTTCCTCCCAAAGTAAGAAGACTAGCTAAAGAGCTAATCTTCTTCTACTAAAAATGTTATATCCAAACTCGGATAATCAATACTTACTGCACTTGCTTTTGTCGCATCGCTTGCTGCTGTGTAAGCAATCACGCTAATAAAACCTTGATCATCAATGTTTGCAGCATCTATTGTTTCGGTTGCTTGCTTTACAGTAGTTCCCGAAACAACTGCTGAACCTGTCCATGATGCAGAAATGCTCCAATAACGAACAGCCATATACGTGCTGCTTGGTGCTGATCCATACCCCCACACATTATTAATAATCGTGATAATCTCTGTTCGTGCTACTATAATTTTTTCCTCAATAGTAGTCGCTCCACGACTGCTAAAATAATCACTGTCATAGCGTTCAATCGCTTCTATCACATTGTATTTAAATTTAAATTGTGCGATATGTGCGCTTGCAGTCGCTGCAGTCGCTATTGATTGAACAACCTCGTCTAAATCAGAAATCCTGCTATAATTAGAACTTCCAGTCGATCCTAATTCAATCCACGCTGCACTTGGCAATTGCACACTCGCACTTTGCCAAATATAAAAAGCGCTATGCGGGTTTTCCACTACACTTCCAGTTGTTTTATTTTTGAAATCGCAAGTGACTGTCACTTCTTCGTATGTGATCTCTTTTGTTTTGAATGTTACTTCGTCACTCTCTCCGCCTCGGTTCTTAACTTTTACAGCATATTCAGTATTGCTACTCAAATTATTTACAATATATGGAGACGATACATTTTCAGCGATCACTATGTCATTTAGTGAGACATCCCCGTTATCGCCTAACCATGATAATGTTGCGCTATCTTTAGCTATGTTAGTCACGGTTAGGCTTTGGGGAGGCTTAGGGGGTTGGCGTAGGTTTTTGAATGTACTCATAGTGAGTATTTCCATCTTCATCTGGAACAGCTGCCAATGTCGTTTCATAGCCGATAGGATCTGCATCCGTGTACGTGATTTCCCCTAGTTCCGATACTTTCCCACTTGGGATAACAATCCGTTTCAAAATCCCCCCCTTTAAAACCATATCAACGATAATAACGTGTTCTTCTAACGGCGTTGAATTTGCTTTGATAGCAATGCCGTTTTCCAAATCTCCCGTGACATTATCTTTTCCGTATACTTCTTTTAATACATCCACATTTGTAGATTCAATTAGTGTATAAGTAAATGCATCGGCTTTCTCCGTTTCTACTGATCCGACGATATCGCCGCCCCATGCTTTCAGGTCTTCACTCGACATTGAGTTCGCATTAGTCATGCCATCCTCTGACACGTACCCAAGACTTTTAAAAGCTGCATCTAATTCCGCCACTGCAGTTGTAGGTAATGTTGTTCCTAGAGGTGCCGAAAAAATAGCGCCTCCGATCTTCGGTTTTGCTGTTGAAACGTTTTCTGCTTTTGACATTTATAATTCCCTCCTAATAATGATTGATATCAAATACTGCTTGATATCTGTACTCTTTCATTGTTGTATCCGTGTAATTGTAGTCACTGTTTAAGCGAATACCGCTTATTCCATCAAGGGTAATCATATCCTCGATAACACTCTTTAATTCTTCATTTAGCTTCGCAGCTTCATACATAGACTCCGCATAACTTTGAAAAGCGAATGTTGATGACGGTAAAAAATTACTCTTTCCGCTACCAGTTTTTTCAAAGAGAACATATCTCTCTGGCAGTTCCTCCGGACGTTCTAAAAAAGGCGGTACAGATAAATGACTATCAAGAAATTGTTTAATCACGATTTCGATCATTTAACGTACCGCCTTTAAAATTGTATTGTTTTTCACGTTGTCTCTTTTTGCTCGATATGTTGCTGCGCTGACCATCGCATTTGCCCGATTCTGTCCGACGTATATATCTTGTTCGTATCCATCTCCACAGCGATTGCGTATATCTGTAGCCTTATCTGTGAGTACCTTCTGCATAGCATCGGATTTCAGCAACTCAGCAATACCGCCTCGATTCAACTCAAACCCTTTCTTATTACTCATAACGTTCCACCATCACTTTCTTATTCCAATCAAGCGGGATCAATTCCTCAATACCTTCAAGAGGAATCCCGAATGTTCGCCAACGGTTACCGAAAAACAATACTTCCTTATCTTCCCATTCGTTCTGATCACTCTTGGGAATGGCTAATGTATATACAGCTTTCTTACCTGTAAGGTTTTGCTGGTTTACCACATCGTCAGAAGACGTCGGACTAATAAGAACATTATCAATATCAATCGGCTTATCTTCATATATCGGCTTACCAAATGGATCAACTCCCACTTTTACTTTACCTATTAGTTGTATGGTTATGCCTTTTATCTTTGTCATAAAAATCAATCACTCCGTATCTTTGCCTGCGAAGCCCTAAGCGGTTAAGTTCAGAAGTTTTTATAAACAATCCTCCACCCGGTACAAGATAAGATCCTGACCAAGAGTAGCCATTTGCGCTCTCGGCTGTCTGTGTCATTGGCTCTTGATCAGTCGAAGTCATAAGAGTACGAGCGACCACATCAACGGTTACAGAACGCACTACGTTCGCAAACGTAGGACGCTCTGTAACCATCTCGTCTAAATCTCTTTTGACTTTGAACGCTTCTTCTCTTAACGAATCAGAAACAACAGAAAGCAGCGCCGTCGCTCTTTCAACTTCATCGGCTTTAAGTGGTCGCCACAACCTCCCTATATCTTCTAACGTAGCAAAATCACTCATGAGATCACTCTCCTTGCTGCATCATCAAATCATATAATCTTTTTTCGCCCCATCGCTTGTCATACTTAACGTCAAATGCATCAAGTTCTTTCATGATTTGCTCTTTAGTGATTCCGTCAGGAATAGAGCCTACTTTTTCTTCGATTTGCTCCGGCTTTTCGTTAGCAGGTTCTTGAGTATCCATTGAAACTGATTCTTTTTTTACTTCCACAAATTCTTGATTAAGCGGAATCCAATTGCCGCCAGAAATAACACAGGGGCTACTAAAAGTAGCCCCTGTTTTCGTATTTTTATATTCCATGTTTATTCCCCTCCTGCAGGTTTGATGATGCGAGCAAATGAATTTTCATCTAAAATGCCCCATCCTAAGAATGTTTCTGAACGTAGATATACTTGGTTGTATCCTTTCAAATCTTGCCCGCTGTTGTCCGGATCGCCGTATTTAATTACTTCTAATGTGATTTCTTTTGCAAACCCCCATTGGAAATAGTTTGCAAAATCGCCAATAATCGCAACGTCATTCGTTCCGCCGGCAACAGTGTCGTTTATATCAGCTGCCAGCCCGTTGATAGATCCCGGATTAGCTCCCCAAGCCAGCTCGGGGAATAAACGTATATTAGTATCTCCGCCGGTGCGCATTGCTGCTAATGCAGCCGAAAAAGCAGTATCAGCTGCTAATCCTGTAATTTTCCCTTTTTCCCCTTGGATCATCGCTACTGCAGCTTCGATATTTGTGTCTGGATCTGTTTGCAAGAAATCTACTGTTTGAGTTACTTTACTGTCGAAGTTGTTTTCGCCGATAACCGTCGAAGCTGTGCCGCTTCGTGGGTTAATCCCATGAAAAGCCATTAGATCAATACCACGTGCCAGCTTTTTAGCATAGCCCTCATTGAAACCTTTAACAATATCGATTTTCCGTTCATCTGACGAATAAATAAACTCATCAGAAACACGTGCTCCGTATTCCACTTTAATAGGAACCATCCTAACCGGTGCAATCGATACCCCGCCATGACTTTTTTTACCGTTTTCTGCTACAACGTCAATTTCAGAATCCATAGAAAAAACAAATTGCGTTGTCCCGTCAAACGGGATTGCCTCTTGCTTAGAAAGAATCGCTAAAGAGCTTTTCCCTTTCACTTTGTCGATTAGATCCGTTACCAATTCCGGATCAAACAAACTTCCTCTTGATAATGTCATAATAAATTATTCTCCTTCTGTATTCAGATTTTCCAATAATGATTTATAGGCTCTATCTTTTCCGCTGCCTAAATTTTGCTCAGTGTTCCTCAGTGGTGCCGGTGTCTGTTGTTTTACAACAAAAGCAGATAAACGCTCTGCATCCGCTTTTATAGACTCTTCATCAGTACCTACTAGTCTGCCTGCGAGATCATAAGGTAAACCACTCTGCAATGCGATTCGTGTACGTAAATTTGCTGTTTCATAGCCAGCAACCGTTGTATTTAATTCGCTTAATTGCTTTTCGTAGTCTGCAGTACTTGTTTTCAACTCTTCGATAGTCGATTGCAAAGTGCCTATCTGTTTTTCTAGATCCGCATTACGTGTTTTAATTTCATCGTAATCAGAATACTGCTTTTCCGTTGATTCCTTTTTACGATTCAATCTCTCCTGAATAATCCGGTCTAGTTCCTCTTGTGTTTCAATTGCTTTAAATCCTGACATAATAAACGTCCTTTCCCAGCTTTCCCGGCTGTATCGGTAATTTTTTTGTATTAAAAAAGCGGCTCTAAAATAGAGTCGCTTAATACCTAACTTGTTGTTTTTTCTTAGGCTTTGTATTGCTACAAGACCAATATGCTAATAAAGCACTATCCATTAAACTAATGTCCATATCGTCAAACTGTGACTTATACCCGAATCCACCATTAGTTCCTATATTCCGTTTTTCGCAATTAGTTACAACTGTTGTTAATGATGCTTGATCCATATGACAGATATTTTTTTGATAAATACCTTGCTCCCATGACGAGTTAGCAACAATAATTTCTTTTACTGTTGGAAATATTGGCACTTTTAATTTAAAATCGTTCATTTCCGCAGCGAGCATATTTTGCCCAGCTGCTCCATCAACTACAACACTAGCAACATCAGCATTTTTCAAGAATGTTATTATCCATTGATTCCCGTTTCTTATTGATTGACAATCAATAGTTTCAACAAACACCTTCCCCGATAGAGTGCGAACTGCAATGCTCATAGAAACATTTGTCCCATCGTTTCCATATTTGATTCCGACAAAGAGCTGCCCTTTTAAAATCGGTAAAGATTGAACTTTCAACCTTCGCCATTCGCCTTCTGAAATAGCTGATTTCTGGTTATATTTCGCCCAATATCCAAGACGTTGAATATTATGATCTAACTTATCATCGCCCAGCTCAGCTTCAATTTTTCTCTCATTCAAGTGATATCCCATTGATGGATTAGAATTATACCAAGCCTCTACATCGTGAATATCCTTTTCTTCATCCACTGACCATTCAGCCCATCCTGAGTATTTTGAAGTGCCGAACAAAACTTTATCACGATATTTTGCGGATACTGTTCCCGACGAAACTGTCGTTTGTGGAGTACCACACATGATAGTCATAGGATTATCGCTATCTGTTACCGTATACTTCAAGGCTGACTCTTGCTCCGTTGTGTACTCTTGCGCTTCATCAATAATTAATAAATCAAAACCTTCTCCAAGCCCTCCGGACGACGTTCTAGTTCTGAATTGAATCACTCCGCCGCTTTTATACAACTCCAATCGTTCCTGCCCTTTGGCTTTTATTGAGTTGAAATCATCGCCTTCAACATACCCCATATCCTCAAGGTACTTTTTCATCTTCTCAAACGACGAATGGGACGTGCTGATCCTGTGGGCTGTATGCAATATATTTAGCCCTTCTTCTAATGCCCAAAGTTCGACAATATACACGACTTCTGTTTTACCGTTACGTCTCGGAATAGAGAAACCGTATTTTTGATGAATCCACAAACCGTCATCATCAATTGCCATGATAGGTTCCAGTAAATTAATCTGCCATTCATAACATTTACGTCCAGTTTTTTCATAATAGTCAATTGCTTTCTGACATAAGCTATGTTTATATGGAAGAATTACCGATTGAGTAGGATGCTGATTACCAAATCTAACTTTAGTAGTCATATTTATCCCCTTTCAATCTTCTTAAGCATGATAACCCTGTCGCTGGGCGATTTCTTTTTAAAATACCGTTTTTTCGAATGTTTGTTTTAAGTGATTGATATTTCCTGTCGGAATAATCAATGTCTCGCCATCATCAACTATTACCTTTAAAAATTTAGGGTGGTTGACTACTCAATAATTGATCTGTTTGCTGCTGATCAATTAGGCAGATTACTGTGCTAAAGTTCCCTCCCTCATCGTTAGCACCTTTCCAAAAGCATAGCTCCATATACATATCATTGCCTCTCTTTCCTCAGATTCATTGTTTTTCTTTGCTTTATCTTTTCTTGCTGCCTTTTAGAACGCCATTCTTTTGTATGCGAATTTTGAATGCCTCGGCTATCTTTCGGGTTGTATTCCACTGTGCATCTGCAACGTTCATGCCTCCGGTAAATATCTGCAGGCTCTTCATGATAGTTATAAGTGCCAGCTAGTCTTTTACACCAATCGCACGCATGACCAGATACACGCCTTGTAATTTTCGGTGCTAACCCCGCCTCGAAATGAAAGTCAACATTCGTCCTAATAACATCGTCAACAACACTTTGGCTAAAATTTATAATTGGGTCATCCAAAATCCATTTAACAGCGTCGAAATCATTTTCACTCGCAACACGGTTAATAATTCCGTCTATTCTATCTTGATTTAATTCAGGCGCTTGTCCTTTAAGTCTCAACCCAGCTTCATGATTTAACTGAGTTTGAACATCAACTGCAAAATCAGAAATAAGACTATGATTATTCTTCATAGTCGAATTTAAAACTCTATCAGCGATGTTGAAATACATTTTCCCATCCGGCAACACATCAACCGTAATGTTTTTCGATAAAACATCAGCTAGTATATTACCGATTTCAATAGCGAAGTCATTGACATCCAAATAGCTTGCCTTTTTATTTCTCAATTTGTTGATTGCCATTTTCAATTTTTTACTGTCATAGGTACGTTGATTAAATTGTTCTTGAATACTCTCTAACAGCTCTGGAACAATGTCTTTATCCATTGCTACCAGCCCCTTTTATTCCGGTTAATTCTCTAATTGTTTCATCGTTTACATATCCCGGTACCGCTTGGTTCAATTTAGCTGCGCCATCTCCTATCAGCATTAATGAGCTTGCATCAGCCTCGAAAAGCGGTTCCCATTTTGTTTTAGTTTTACTAAATTGATAACGTAAATATGGTTGTTCATCTCTCAGACAAGCAGCGACATACGCAACATTCAACAATCCTGAACCCAAACTGCGTTGAGCTTTTCTTCCGGCAAGCCTTAAATTCTCATGGCTCGCTTTTATTGCTTCAACAGATGACGGATTATCGGAAACGAATCCCAAGTCATCCAATGTCAAACCTGCTTCTCCGGCGAATCCGGCAGCAGCTGTCTTGAGTTGTTCGGTAAAAGGTGTCATGCTTGGCGTTGTGAATTGTCCTAATTTTGGTATTGTTCCATCTTCGCTTTTTGTAAACTCTAACATGGTCGACACCGTCGCTTTCCATGTGTCCATCGGGTCTTTATCGATATCTGTACCCGTTACATATTTCTGTGGAAATGAATAAAACTCAGCTGTAACATCCGCTCGCTCTAACGTCCTTTTTGCATAGCTTTGATAATAAATGCCTGCTCTCGTGATTCGTGAACGCCCGAAAGGTCTAACTGCATCCGGTCGATGAATAACAGGTACCAGCGTCGGATAAGGTACTTTGTTAGCAATGTTTCCTCTTTCTTGCTTGTCGATATAATACGTAGTTTTCCCCGGAATAAAATGAGCTTCTAACGTTGGCTTCCCGTTTTCGTCTCTATCTAGCACTGCATAACCCTCAGACAATAATCCTGTGATAGGATCAATAATGCCAGTAGCGTTACTTGCTTCAATTACTTGTAATCTAACTGAGTCGTCTTCTCCTTTTGAAATATAAACAAAACTGCATGACGCTATCAATGTAGAAAGAACAACACTATCGAAAAATACGTCTGGGTTATTTTCGTTAAAAATCTCAGTTACTTCAAAATCATCATTCGCAAACTCTCTAAATACCAAACGATCCGCCAGACTGTCAACCCCTTTTGCACACCAGCCAAGCACCGCTTTGTATTGTTGCTTAATGTCCTCCGGTATCGTGATCCCTCTCGTGACTTCACGTTTTTTCATTGCATATTGTTTATATCTCATAGCCACTCTAGGTTCGCAAGAATCTAGCTTTTTACGCAGGTACTCAATACCTTTTTGCTCCATTTTTACAGCTCCTTCCATGTCGCACGAGAAAAAATGTACAGTGACGGCGTGAACCTCGGCTGCAAGCCCGGAGAGGGAGGTATCCCCCTATCCTATCGCTTTTTTCTCGTGGTTGTTGTTTTTTGTTTTCGATCATCTATGAAGAATAAGAAGACCAATCAATCGTTTGTGGTAAATTTCTATTACCTAATACTTTTGTCTGTTGTTCTTGTTGCTTGTTGTTAAATAGTTTGTCTGACTTCTGCCTGTTGCAAGTCCAGTGAGCTAACTGCAGGTTCTCTATAGCTGAGGGATGTCCACCTTTACTTACTGGAACAATATGATCCACTACTGGAGACATTTGATCAGGAGATTTTAATCTCTTATCTATCGGTCTGCCACAAATGCCACAAGTGTTTTCTGTCATAAGTAGACGCTTCTTATTCTTTTCGAATGCTACTCTATGCGCTCCTTGTCTATCAGCTCTCAAGCCAATCGCTCCCTCCTGCTATCTCTAGTAACCCTTGGGTATATAAAAAACCTCGGCTAGGAGGTCAGTTATATCTTTGCTTGCCACACTTTCTGCAGAAATAAGCCTTCCGGCTATTGTCGATGCCAAGGTACAAATATTCGTGTTTGCATCTCAACCGATTGATAAAAGACTTTCTTTTAGTTAGATAAAATAACCGTCTGTTCTTTTCTAATTCTTCTACATTCATTTCTTCCACATCCTATAAATAGAGAGTCCAACAAAACTCCATAACAGTAGCAAGCAAGATGAAGCTATCAAAATATTGATCATGTCTATTCCTCCTTCACACAAAATAAAAAGACCGCTACTTTAGCGATCTAATCAAACTATGTATTAACCGAATGAAAACCAGTAAACCATCCGATCCTCCGTCGAGGGTTTTTCTTTTCCGGATCAAGACTCTGGCATGACGTCTGTTGCCATATCCTGAAACGATACTCATTGTAGAGTAATTGGTTAACAAGGATAGTAGGACTCGAACCCACTCATACGGCTTTGGAGACCGTCGCTCTACCAGTTGAGCTATACCCCTTTGAATGCTACCTGCTCAGCCAGATAGCATAATGTGTAACGATACTGAGTCGTTTGCTGCTGTTTCTGTTTCCGCAGATAGCAGCATAGAAGAAACTTCATTAGACGATTATTTTAGTTTATTGTAAGTGTCTCGTTCTTTGATTTTCTCCTATATCTTAATATTCCACATTACTATTTTACTACGCTTTTTTCGTTAAAATGTACACTTAAAATACGAATTTATATATTTAGTTCCAATTCGATAGCCAACTTTTCAAAAAATAGATCTCTTAATTCATAAGCCTTCGTCCTTCCGCATTTAACCATTCTTAAGTCGACTATCAAATCCATAGTAGATCTTTTTCTGTACTTTTCCTTTTTCATATACAATTCTTCAATAATAATCTTTGCGTCCTCTTCTGAATCATCTAAAACTTTAGATATTGCTCTCTTATTCCTTTCAAGTCCCGCAAGCCGTTTATCTTGTTCAATAGTTATCATTAGATTGTCTTGATTGTCATAACTGGCTTTCGTTCCCTTTATGCCTTTATTTAAATCAGACTCACGATAAGGATACCGCAGCTCTTCTTCACGCTTTCTGATATGCTCGTCTGTCTCCGGATAATCCGCTAGGATATCCTTGATATAATTAAACGTTGATTTTTTCAAATCGCCAGTCTCCTTTCTTCTTTACATACCGCTTTGCAGTATCCCTCGTACAATGCTATTAACAGAATAATCTATGCCATCACTTAAGCTTGAGCTAATGTTATCTGCAACCAAAGGAGACATCATCTGCGTTGCGATAGTCTGGCTCATTCTTTCCTCAAGTAATTTCTTCACTTCACTATATAGCTTCCCTGTAGGAACGAAGTTGAATTTGTATTTCTCAAAAAACAGATCGTTAGACATTCGAAAGAAGTCTAGCGCTAATTGGAACTGCGGATATCCTTCAAAGTACCCATATTTCGCTTTATAGTGTTCCACAGCGAAGTCTTTGATAGTAGCTATATTTTTAACTTTCTCTCGTACTTCTAAAGCTGCTGTTTTTGCTGATTCTTGATTTGTCTTTCCTATACATATCCTCAATATTTTTTCTAATGCTAACGTCTGATCCAATTCATCGCCCAAGGCTTCTAATGCTAGTGTAGCTATTCTAGATAATCTATCCATTCATCTCTTCCCCTCTCTATGCGCTACATACACAAACATGGCAATAATACCTAAAAGCAACACTGCAACGAGTATGCTATAGCTCATTGCGTTTCACTCGTTCGTTTAGTTCTGCGTTGATCACATCCATGATGCTTGCTTCTTTTTCGAGCTTTACACCACACATAGGACAGTAATTAATTTCTACTAATGTTCTCTGATAGTCATTGTCAACAACCAGATCATTTCCCTCTACCCAAACGTAACCTTCAAAATCCTTGCTTTCTTCAAATGTCACAATGTATTCTTTTTTCTCGCAATACTTACAGCTCATTCTACCGACCTCCTCAAGTAATATACGCAGTATTATAGTAAAGTCATTTTAAATAAATTGAATCAATACCCATCCAACTATCAAGAAAGTTAGATTTGCGGATATTGAATGAATGAGAATGTCTTTCGTAGTTCTTTCCTGCTGTTCTTTAGTCGGAGCCTTGTAAATAATGAAATCCGCTACTAGGCAGATCGCCAGCGTTTGAACAGCGCTCAATGTCCGAACATCAAACAGTTGCACGATTATGCTATTCCATAAGTGCTGCCCTACATAAGCAGTCAACACACCTGATATCACTATTGCTGCTGCCAGAATAAATACATCGATCCATCCTTTTTCTTGCTTCTTCATCCCTCGACCTCCTCAGCAGCTGCTTCAAAATCCTTTATGATATATCTATAGTTCGAGTCTAAGCCTTCGTTACTCATTGATAGAATCACTGTAGAGCAATAGCCTATCAGCCTATCTTCTTTGAAAATCGGCGTCTTTCTCGCTTCTTCTTCCTGTTCTGTCATTGTCAGTCCTCCTCCATCATCGCTATCCACGATCCCATTGGCACTTTACCGCTAGAGATCATTTGTCTGATTTTCTGTTCTGACAACCCGGTAGCAGCGATTGCTTTAGCTATTTTAGCTTCCTTGATTTCGAACTCGGAGCTTTCCTCCACTTTTTCGTAAGTTTGTTCAAAGATATCTGGCTTGCATGGGTAAATCTCGCCTTGAACACCTCGAATGATATAATCTCCTGTTTTAGCGGTCATAACACCTTCTAATGTGCTAATCTCACACTGCGCTGGATTAGCATAGGTTTTCCCGAAATTGCGAGTAATAATTTTATTTGCAGTTACGGCATCCCAAAACCAATCTTCTGTAACCATTCCTCTATCATTTAATTGAAACGCCTCAATCACTACTGGTTTCTTTCTGTATTTCATGTCTATTCCTCCTAAAATTTCTCTAAGCGAATTTCTACCGTACCGTTTGAGTCAGTCTCAATTTCCTTTATTTCCAGTTCGTCAAACGGAAACTCCGACAGCATATTTGCATCTACTTCTGCAAGGCTGTATTTATCAAAGTTACTAACTATGACAGTTGTGTTAGGTTCTAATACTTCTAATAAGTGTTTTACTTTCATTATTGTTCCTCCTCCACTTTCACAGCAAACTTCATATAGTTGTCTCCCATGTGTTTTTTGATTTGTTGCTCGGTATAGGCTTCACGTGCCTGTTCATCATCCGTCCATTTGAAGGTCGTATATGGATCATGTGCGAGAGTCAATTTTTCGACTAGATAGAATCCTGTCAGCTTATCAAAAACATAATAAAGCTGCTCCTGCTTCACTGTGTAACCAAAATACCAAGCTTTCGCATATATATCTTCATTATCCAAATACCATTCGTCTACATCGCCAGTTGTCATACTTGAAACAGATACATCAAAAATTAAACCTTTCTTTTTATGATCCTCTATCCATTTTGCTATGAATACAGGAACCTCAACAGGTTTGCTTGCTTCTTGCAACGCTTCCCAAAGGCTCGGCTTTAATCTTTTCGAAGTGAATGTTCTGACTGCTGATTCTACTTCATCCATCGTGGTATTAGTTACTACTGCCAAGGCAAGAAGGTTATCGTACTTCTCGGCTTTATTCTGCAGCTCTTCCTGCTCTACTTCTATCTCTCTCAAGTAATCTATCAGATCACTTTTCAATTTAGGGCTGATAACCCCTCGTGGAATCAATCCCTCTAGTAGACTTATCTTTTCCTCTACCTTAGACATTTCTAACCCTCCCTAGCTCGTCATTCAGTTCTAAACAACGTCTGCTCAAACTGTCTGAACGATCTTTATGACGTGATACGTCTTTTTCTAACTTCAGTTTGACCTCTTCTAATTTGCGAATAAGCTTGTCTTGCTTCTCAACCTCTGCCTGTAGATCGTTTGATTCTTCTGCTAATCCGTCCAGTAACTCAGCATTTTGCTTTTGCTGTTTCCTCAAAGTTTCTTCCACATGCTTCAACCGATCGATTTCAGCACATGCCATTAAGTATTGCTTCTCTAAATACTTCATTTCTCAGCCTCCAAACTCTCTAAAAATTCTTTCATACGATCAGCAGCTGACTTTACGAAGTCACATCTTTTGTCAGTTGCTCCAACATACTCCCCATCAATTACTTCTCGGATTTCGTGCCTGAGTTTTTTATCCACCACTTCAATTCTTGAAATCTCGATAGCGCGTATGTCATTTTCATCAAGGTATCTCCCAATATCATCGATTCGCTTATCCAATCGTTCTAACTCTGCAAGTTCATCACGCATAAAACTGAATATTTTCATTGGGTTCATTCTGATACCTCCAAGTTTTTAAACGGTACTACTGTCACATTATCTAGTTTCCCTATTAAATATTCGTCTGCCTCATGAGTTGAGATGATCTTAACTACTGCAGACTTTTCGTTAATATACAGGACTTCGCCCCTAAATGGATATTTCCACGAACCTCTTTTGCATGAATCACATTCATATATTTTCCCGACTTCAACATTTCCATGTTTCTGTTTTCGTTTCTTTATTGGCATGATGTGTAATGCCCCGCTAGACCAGTTAGGTTCTGTAATGGTACTAGGTTTTTTCATGTCATTTCCTCCCTTTTCAACTAAAGTAATTTTTAGTAAGCAGGTTAATCGCTTCATCTGATACTTCATAAACACGAGTTTCGAACCTATCCACTTCCTTAGCCAATCCTTTTTTTGCAAGATCATCCCAAACGGCGCTAGTCCCTTGCACTTGCTTCTCGTTTTGCTTCAATTTTCCTGCGCTAGTAAAGTGCAAAGCGGATTTCAAAGCTCCCAACTCCGACATAGTTATATCTTTCATTTCCATAAATTTTCCTCCTTCAATAATTTTTTATCCGAATCCACCCTGTTCTTGTTCTATTCTGACAAAGCAAGCGTAAATCTTTTGATAGCTTCATGTAGAATGTTCCCCGATCACAACCGAACTCAATCAACGTCACTCGTTCGCCATTATCATTGATAGGCACCGTGGATAGGAAATCTAAATTATTCTTTTCAAAATAATCACTAAGTAGTATTCTCGCTATTTCCTCAGTCATTGCATATGAACGCCTCCTGCTTGTCGATAAACTCGACTATTCTATTTACATCCACATAGTTTAAAAATTGAATGGTCGATGGTGTATCTACCTGAAAAACTTCGGCTTCTTCTTCTGTGATGTACTTTCGCCCATATATCGTTTTCATATTTGACCATATAGAAAAGGGAATGAAAGCCGCCGTCTTATTGATCAGTACGCAAACTCCCGCAACAGCTCCCATTTTTTCATATTCTGCCAACTGCTTAAACTGTGTAGATGACAATCGATCCTGATTCATCCTTTTCTCAGTCGTTGCTTTAGACTCGAAAATGACTGCACGACCATCATTTAAAACTCCTTTAAAATCGCATTGAGCCTTTTCATGTTTTTGAAACTGGACGATAGCACGCCCACCAGCTTCTTTTTTAATTATTTTGCAAGGTTCCGGCGTTTTCTCAATCAGCGCTCTCCCTCTCTTTTTATAGGTGGCGCATCCAGCCAATATCATTTTCTCGAAAGCATCCCCTTGCTGATTATTCATTCTGCTTCTGTAACTCCTTTGTGGATCTTTCTTCTTTGTGTTCATCCCTTGCTCCCTTCATCGTCTCCGGAATCACGCCACGCTCTCAGATAAATATGCCATCCTGTCAGCTCATAATATTTACATTCGATATGTGTGATTCGATAATTTTTATATTTGCGACGGAAAAACTCTTCTCCGCCATCATTACTGATTGCTAAAGCCTCTATCTTTCTTTTCGAATAATCTTTGTCGTGATCATCTTTAGACAAGAAAGGTCTGTTCAAATTTCTACTAGCTGACCAGCGCCGTTTTCCTTTCTTCCATCTGCTTTGCTTTGTAAAATAGGTTGCTAAAGCTGCTATACCTTCATCTCCCGTTTTAACAATAGACATATGGACGATTCCAATTGACTCTTTCTTCTTCCCTCTACCTTTCGACCAAGAACTATCTAGTGTGATCATAGTCAATGTATTTTTTATAATAATGTGATGATGAATATTTTTGATAGCTTTTGTTTCTTCATCTTCTGAAAACTCAGTAATATAGATATATTTTATTGGTGGCGACTTCTCTTTTTTCGCCTGATATCTCAATTTCTCTAAATAGTTCTCCATATCTTTTTTTGCTTGCTCTATAGTCAATGGTTTATATTTAGGTTTATAAGTTAAGGTTAAATAGATATCCCCTTTTTTAAAATTCCCCTGAAACAACCACAGAAGATGCCTTCTGCTATTCTTATCATTTAAATTCTGTTGTGCTGGTCTGCAGACTTCTTTTTTCCTCTTCCTTGATTTCTTTACTGCTATTTCTGCTGCTGCTGTTCTCGGTATGAGATCTATTTCCACATAGTTTCCAGTTTCTATCGTTCGTTCTCTAATGAATGACATTTTAACTATCCTCACTCTTGCACTTTTTTCTTTCCGGCTAAAGATAATACCTATTACAAGCCGCATGAAACGCCGATTTCTCAACGTTTCTGATTGAAAAACTTCATCAAGAATGATATAATTGATTCATGAGTAATTGTCTTTATCGTTCTTGATGAAGATAACTGAACCTTGTTGCCAGACAAGGTTTTTTCTTTTACCTTTTTTAAGTCATTCTCGGCAGCTTTGCTCCGGCGATTGGTCGCCATATCCAATTACCTGACCGACTTTCCCACCAATATAAATGATTGTTCTCAATTTTGAACCTTTTATTCGATCCGGCTATTTGCACCTGATAGACATAGTTTCCGGAAGCCTTCTCTTCTTGTTCAAGAATTACCCCGCCTTTTAAAGCAAAATATTTCTCTGCTGCTTGCTTTTGATTTTCACTATATCTGTTACTCATAGTCATTTCTCGAAAGCCATGTTTTTGCAGCGTCATCCACTTGAAAAGCCAACGTACTAATGCAATATTTGCGTCCTTCATTTTCATATAAATGCCCATTCATCATTTTCAAAAGCGGTTCAATGTGTCCCTGACAGACTTCGATATAAAATTCATTTGCTGATATTTTCGAAACGTCGCCTTCATCCGTTTCTACCAAAATATTCCTTTTATCCATTCTCTTCCTCCTCGTCATCCAATTGATAATTATTACTAATGAACTCTACGATTTTTTCATGCATTTCATCGTTAGCTATAAATCTAATTTCAATTTCTGTTTGATCCTCTTCAAAGTAATTGACAGGGACTATTTCATTAAATACAGCAAATCGATCCCAAATCGCTTTTTGTAGTTCCCCACACAAAACCCTTCCAAAACTAGGTTCGATATAAAGTGCAATTATCCGGCATTTTTTCATGTTTTATCGCTATCCCTTCTGTGTTATAATTTACTTAGTTAATTTTCTCAATGGCTGGACTCGTTGGCAGACGATCCGGCTTCTTTTTTTGTTTTTTTAAGTAAATCAGTATAACCATGTACCGTGGTTATACGCTCACCAGTTGTTAATACAACAACAGCAGCTGCATTGGGAAAATTAAAGAGCTTTTTTATTTCGACAATTTGATTCAGTGGAACTTTTTTACTCTTCACCTTATTATTTTCTATAAACGAAATTTCTATCATTCTTTTATCTCCTTAAAAGCAAAGATTTTCTCAATAGGTACCTCAAAAACATTTGCAATGTTATTAGCAAGCAGCAGAGATGGATTGTAACGATTTCTTTCTAGCTGAATAATCGTTTGGCGTGTGCAGCCTACTTTGTCAGCTAATTCTTGTTGCGTCATTCTCTTCATTGCTCTGTATACGTGTACTTGACTATCGAAACTTGATTTTCTTTTTGACATTTCCTTTTCCTTCTTTCTAATTAACTTGTTTTCTCTTTTTTCCATCAATGATTATCGCTGTGTCTGGATGATTCATTATCCCGATTGCAGTCCACACTAAAACCGTCAGCAATCCCAATAATAGCGAGGCTCTAAACGATAAGCCGGAAACGATCATTAAACTTACATCCGGCAAAGCCTTGATAAATCTTTTCTTTATTCTGTTCATTTCTCTATCTCCCGTCTGTAAAGGATAGATGCAACTAGCCAAACAATCAGATAAACTCCGGCAGCTATATACTGCAAACTCGCTAAATTTACAGCGGCTATCAATAGAAGAATGCAGCTAGACACCACAAACATGTACTTCATCAGCTCACTTCTTTTCTTGATGCTGACTCATTTATTTTTGTCTCCTGCATCTCGTTTGCATCCTTCTTTTTGACTATAGCCTTTACTTCGATGCCGAATCTCCGGGAATAAATCCCAGCAAGAGCATCAAATAAATCTTGAATATTCTTTTCGCTCATTCCCATGATTAAGCCCTCCTTATATCGCAGATTTAATTTCCGGAAATTCTTCCTTGAACTTCAACCAATTCTTTTTTGCACCAGAATGCAGCTCATTATGATTGTTGATGACATCTGATTCTTTGATTGTTTCAAGCCCTCGTAAAAAATCGCGATCTATATAGATCTGGTTTTGTGAGCCAAAAACACTCGGATTATCGTAGTACCTCAATCTCGTTTGAAATCTATCGCCAATTTTTGAAATGACTTTAATTAGGCATTCCTCTCCATCTTCTTCAGTAACTTTGAATCCATACGCTAATAATTTTTCTTTCATCATCTTTCCTCCTAATAATCTATTTCATTGTCTTTGATGTTCAGCCCGTCCATCAGCTTTTCTATTGCGCAAAGCTCTGAATCTGCAGCGATTCTTTTATTCTCCGCCATATCATCAATCCGGCACTCGTACGAGGCTGATTTCTCGATATTTAGTTCAAAAAACCTTTCTCCGATTGCGTCAATTAACTTTTGTTTCAGTTCAGGATCTGAATGAACCATAAACGAAAGCGCCTCGATCTCATTCCATTCCATTTCCATTTATCGGAACCTCCATATAAATTACTCTTCTACACTGGATATGTTGGTGTGTACCAACTCATTGAATTTCTTTTTCCGATTAACTTGAAATTATTCATAATGAAATCGTCTTTTTCTTTTTGCGACATTTCATTAAATTTATCGGCGTAACGCTCGCCCAACACCTCAATTAGCGTTTCGTAGTGATGGGCAAATCTAGTCTTACGCTCTACTCTTGTGTTTAGGTCTATTACGCTATACTCATATTTGCCGTACCCTTTTAGCGTGTACTCCCAAACTTTTTCTTCGAATCTCGGCATTTTAAGAACAATTTGAAACATTCCCGCAGACTGTTCTTCAGTAGGTTCGAGCAAGAACTCTTTTGATTCTTTCCCAAAATAGTTTTCTGCAATTTGGTACAATTCATCATTTGTTAAGCTGTCTTTCCCGTCATACAGAAGATCAGATAAAGCAAATCTAACCGCTTTTGTATGTTCATCGTTTCCGTGGTAATGCTTTTCGTGATGACGTTGAAGCATAAACCTGATAAGCCAATATGGATCAACAGTGAAATGTAACGTTTGAGCCGTCATTACGTTTCCTCCTATGCGGTTTGTTTTGTATCTTTTAAAGATACAAAATTATTAAAAAAAATTTCGTCTACCTCTTCTGCTGATAAACTATACTTTTCCTTAATCGTTTTGATTTCTGTTTGCGTAAATTCTGACCCTTGTCTTTCGTTGATCTTGCTAGAAAGAGTCTGTGGACTAATTCCGATTGAAGCTGCAAGCGAGTTCTGCGTGTCATTGTTTAACACAATAACCGACTTTAGTTTAATCTTATTCATTTTTACACCTCCCAAATTTTTGTATCTTTTTAAGATACTTTTATTCTATCATCATTTTCCTGTATGTCAACAGTTTTTGTATCTTTTTTTTCAACAAGTTATAATTTACTTGTATTGTATTCAAATATATGCTACTTTTAAGATACAAATTAAGAGCAAAGGGGGACACCGAAATAGAAACTATGGGCGATAGAATTAAGCGCCTTAGAATTGAACAGGGCTTAACTCAAGAAGAATTGGGTAATAGAGTTGGTTTGAAGCGTGCTGCCATCAATAAATACGAAAAAGGCAATGTTGAAAATATGAAGCGATCTATAGTAGAAAAGATGTCTTCTATTTTCAATGTATCGCCTAGCTATCTAATGGCTTTAGAAGAACCTGAAAATAATTCAGATATCTTATCAACCTACAACAAACTCAATAAAAAGAATCAACAAGCCACATATGACTTTGCGAAAGAACGACTCAGGGAACAAGAAACCGGAGAGATTCGAGATTTCTATTCAACACGCAGAGTAGAGACACTCGCAGCACACTCAGACGATCCAAACAAAGAATATACAGCAGAAGACATCGAACGCATTAACCGGCGACTGGACGAAATAGACCGGAAGCACGGTAAAATCAAAGATTAATAATTTTTCCCCAAAATATTATTATTGAAGGTGTTTTTATGAAGGCAGATAGTTACGAAGATTTACTACGTGAAATTACAAAAGAAGTAGAAGTTTATGAAGATGACCTGATTAGTACGATAGGCGACACTGGTTATTATAGAGATAATACAATTTATATCGAAAGAACTCTTTCTGAATCAGACAAAAGAGAGCGTCTTTACGAAGAGTACGGGCATCATCGTACTACTATAGGAATTATCTTGGATCAATCAAAAACAATGAACAGGCAACAAGAACGCAGCGCAAGGACTTTCGGGCAAGAACTAGCTTTATCATTAGATGACATTATTAATTGCTACCGGAACGGCATAGAATACTATTGGGAGTGTGCAGAATATCTCGATTTTTCTGAAGAGTTTGTTTACGAAGCTGTTAAAGCTCTCAAAAACAAGCTAGGGGAGATTATTTACTACAAAAATTACATAATAAGGTTTGTCACTGAAACCTTATTGAATATCGAAACAAAAATAGGCTAATCAGTCTTGATAAAGGAGCTAATATTATGGGAATTTGGGATTCTGTCAAACAAGGAACGAAAAACATGGCTAGGCTGAATACTCTTCAACAAAAAATTAAAAACAATCAGCAACTTGATTCATCGGAAAGAAAAGAATTTGAAGAGTTAGCTACCCGAACTATTGCTGAGGATATAATGAAAAGTCCATCTAAATACTTTAAGCAGTCCGCTAAATATGGGCAAGTTTCAATTGATGAATCAAAACAATTGTTTCAAGTTGCGTTTAAGACTTATCATTTTAACGAGCTAAACACTTATGAATTATTAGAAAATGGCAGTTCTATCACTTCCGGAGGTTTAGGGATCGGGCGTGCTGTCGTGGGCGGTGTTCTGTTTGGTGGCGTCGGGGCAATACTCGGCGGTGTAACTAAAAAAAGAAAACAAACTAACTTCGTTGAGAGTTTAAAAATTCTTGTGACTTTCAAGAATCGCAAGCCAGTTTCTACTACTATTGATTTTATTAAGAAAACACAGGAAAAAGATAAGAAATATGAAAAAATTCTCGGAAACGCTCAAGAAACACTTGCTGGCTTTGATTATATTATCAACAGCTTAGAAGAAAATAGGCACACTGAGCTTGTTGGAACTATAGACAGCAGCTTCCCTCTTGGTTCTTCTGTTACGGACGAATTAAGAAGATATAAGGAACTAGCTGACGAAGGAGTCATCACTATCGAAGAGTTCGAAGCAAAGAAAAAAGAGTTATTAAATTAAAAAAACACATCCCCCTCCGACCAAGAAAAAGGATGTGCTACCGAAAATAAAACCTAAAATAGGTCTATTTAACTATACCTATTTTAGCATAAAAATAGGAGTGTGAACACTATGAAAAGAGCAGCTTTATATATGCGTGTCTCTACTGATCAACAAGCGAAGCACGGCGATAGCCTACGAGAACAAAGAGACACTTTGAACGATTATGTAAAATCACAAAAGGATATTAAAATCTTTGCTGAATATATAGACGATGGTATTTCTGGTCAAAAATTGGAAAGAGACGAATTTACCCGGTTAATGAATGATGTAACTGCTGGAAATATCGATATAATTCTTTTTACTAAATTGGATCGCTGGTTTCGAAACCTTAGGCACTATTTAAATACTCAGGAAACACTAGAAAAAAATAACGTGTCATGGAATGCAGTTTCTCAACAATATTATGATACTTCCACTGCGTACGGACGCACTTTCATAGCTCAAGTCATGAGCTTCGCAGAATTAGAGGCTCAGATTGATTCTGAGCGGATTAAAGCAGTTGCAGCAAACAAAATACAGCAAGGAGAAGTCGTTTCCGGAAAAGTTCCGTTAGGCTATTCCATAGAGAAAAAGCGACTTGTTATAAACGATCAGTCCGAAATCGTAAAAGCTGTATTTAATCACTATTTAACATACAACAGTATGCGAAAAACTGTTGGTTATATGGAGAATGATTTAGGCATACAACGAAATTATCAGAGCGTTAGGAATATGCTGACAAATAAGAAATATATCGGGGAGCACAGGAACAATAAAGAATACTGTCCTCCTATTATTGATAGTTCTGACTTTTATAGAGTTCAAGAGCTGCTAAAGAAAAACGTTAAACACAACACTAAACGAACTTATCTTTTTTCAGGGCTTGTTGAATGTGCCGAATGCGGGAAAGCGTTCACTGGTCAATCTACCTATAACAAATATTTCAGGAAAAGCGATAACAAGTATATAGATTATTCTAGTAAATGCTACCGTTGCACCCAGAATCGCAACAATATTCGCAGGTGTTCAAATAAAAAAATCTATTACGAAGAAAAAATGGAAGCGGAGCTTTTGAAAATCATTCAAAAAAGTATAAAGAATCATATCGCTACATTCGAAGGCTCTAATAAAAAAATAGCTAAAAAGAATGATCGCACGAAAAAAATAGAGAATAAACTCGAACGGTTAAAGAAAGCATATTTGAATGAAGTGATTGACCTCGAAGAGTATAAAAAGGATCGTTCCGCTCTTGTCTCCGAATTGGAAAAAATAGAATTGGAAAAAACTGAACAACCGAGAGATCTATCTGCATACAAGAAAATTTTATCAAGTGACTTTTTAGGTCAATATCGCTCACTTACTGAATCAGACAAAAAAATTGTCTGGCGATCAATCATAAAAAAAATCATTGTTGATGTTGAAGGAAATATCGACATTGTTTTCTTGTGATTTTCTTGAGGTGTAACTATTATTATCCAGACGGGTGGTTGTGAGCGAGCACGATCCGAGCGGCTGAATACTTGACCGCTCCTTTAAAGACTTCTCGCGGATGAGCAATACTTTGATTCAATGAGCCCTTGAAAACCGTCTCTTGGCGGATCACTTCATTCTTCGTATTCAGATAGAGACAGACCAGATGCTCCTGCTGAAAATCTCTTAGCTCGTATATCAGATTCTGAGCAATCTGATGGCTTGAAGAAATCCTTCCCAGCTTTACTTGACTGCTTTGCTGCATACGGTACCCGAACTCAATAGCAGCCCGCAGCTCAATCGCCTTGACCTTCCCTATCCCATTAAGAGACATCAGCTCATGCAGCGATGCATTTTTCAGTTCATAGAGATGCTGAAAATGCTTCAGTACAGTAGAAGCCAGCCGCATAACATTCTCTTCCTTTGAACCTGTTCGAAGCAGGATAGCCAACAGCTCCTGATTCGAAAGCGCCTTTTCACCAAACATCTCAAGGCGCTCTCGTGGTAAACAGTCTTCCGGCACCTCGTTGATAAATAACTTTCTTTTTTTCATAAAAAATCTCCTTTACGTATTCATTGACAACATACGCAAAGGAGAGCTATTTCCATTAACTATTCAGATATGCAGGAACATCAATCAGGCTTTCCAGTACATGAAGTGTTTTGCTTCGCAGCTCTTCATCTGGTTGCAGCAAGTCTGGGACCATGATTACTGGTATCCCAGCTGCATGAGCTGCTGTTACACCATGAGAAGAATCCTCCAGAATCAAGGTTTTTTCCGGTTCTGTTTTCAAGAAGCCAACAGCCTTACGGAAGATTTCAGGGTCCGGTTTTGCTCGGCTCACATCTTCTGCTGATACGATTCCTTCAAAACGGTCAAAGATATCGGCATTTTTCAAAAGCAGCTCAATCGCCGGACGCACATTACTTGATGCCACCATTTTAGGAATCTGCTGTTCCTCAAGATAGCCCAACAATTCTCTTACTCCCTGTTTCATTGGGACCTTACCGGACTCAAAGGCTTCGATCGTATCCGCATAAGAACGCTGAATAAATTCTTCTACCTTTTCTTTGCCGTATTCCTTAAAGATGATGTGATAGTTCTCCTGAACCTCTTCATCAGAAACACCTAGAAACTTCAAGTACAACTCCTTTGAATAAGGGAAACCCATAATATCCGCAATCTTTTGTGAGGACTCATAATAGATCAGCTCCGTATCAAACAACAACCCATCCATGTCAAAAATAACTCCGTCAAATTTCTTCATTACTTCCTCCTACTGTTAATAATAATTCTCTTACCTGAGAAACAAAATATAAAGAGCCTGTCACCAGCAGCATATCCTCACTGCCCATCTTCTCCAATATCTCTCCTAAGCCAAACTGCCACAATGAAACAATCGTTGTTTTCTTGTCAGCGTACTGCTCCAGCTTAGTCAAATCAACAGCCTTTGGATACTCAAAGGTCGTTAAGTACAGTTGAACATTCGGCACTTTCTTCAATAAACGAATCATCTGATCAACATTCTTTGTTGAAAGAGATGAGAAAAGAATATGGATCGAACGCCCCTTGAATTCCTTTCTTAAGTTATCCGCTAATCGTTGAACTGCATGGTCATTATGCGCCCCATCGAGAACGATCATTGGCTCATCACTGATTTTTTCCATTCTCGCCGGCCACTCAGCTTTCAGCAAGCCTTGACGTACTGTTCGTGCTTGAAACGGCTGCCCGGTCAGCTGACAATAGATATAAAACAGCTCCACGGCTACTCCGGCATTTTCCGTTTGATGCTGTCCCAGCAGAGGTGTTTTCAGTTTCTCGATTTTCCCAGCTTCTCCTGTGAACGAAAAGACCTCGCCCCACTCCTTATCAAAATGCAGATAATCAATGCCATAATCTTCATTAAAATGATAGATTGGTGCCTGCATCTTCTTTGCCTGCTTATTGATCACCGCCAGCGCTTCCTCTTGTATATTTCCAGTCACCACAGGAATCTTCTCCTTAATGATCCCTGCCTTTTGAAAAGCGATTTCTTCAATCGTTTCTCCTAGAATGTCTGTATGATCCATACCGATCGTTGTGATTGCCGTAAGCATCGGTTCAACAACATTGGTGCTATCCATCAGACCACCCAGCCCCACTTCGATGATTGCCACATCTACTTGCTTATCCAGAAAATAGTCAAAGGCCATCGCCGTCAGTGTTTCAAATTCTGTAATACCGCTGACAACATCCTCCGTATCCATTTCCTCAACTAACGGACGATACTTTTCTACATAATGAATAAGCTCTTCATTATTGATCCCCTTGCCATCAATTGCTATCCGTTCATTGAAGGCTTCTATATAAGGAGAAGTGAATGTGCCAACAGTCAGACCTGCTTCCTCCAATAAACACCGCAAATAGGTCACTGTCGATCCTTTTCCATTCGTACCAGCAACATGAATCGTAGGCACCTTTCTCTGAGGGTTTCCCACTCGCTCCAATAATGCCTCTACTCGCTCCAGCCCTGGTCTTGAACCGAAGGGTAAACGGCTGTGTATCCATTCAATTGCTTCTTCAACTTTTATTGACATCTTCGCCACCTCGCATCTCTTATTATAGCGAAAGCCGTCCACGATTTCACTAATAAAGAAGATTCTTGAATAGAAATTGCCAAAAACCACATTCGGCAGCTCACTTTCCTCCCTTCATCATTCAAAAATAATTTTTAAAGAATCTGTTAAGTTCTATAAGAAAACAACGAATGTCCCTTCGTCTCCTCTTTTTTTGAACAACGGTATGATAAAATAACGAGTGTCAAAGAAAGTAATACAGATTCTACTTATTGAGAAAATGAATATTTGTTGATACATTTGCTATATTTTGCAGAAACTTTCTGTACCATGCTACACTGATAGAAATGAACGATTTAAAAAGGGTATAACAGGAAAAAAACGGAGCTGCATATTAAAAACAGTGCTGAAAAAACGAACTTCGGTAGGAACACATAGGCATCAGGAAAATAAATATTGAAAAAATGGTTATTTCGAGGTGATGAAATGAAAAAAAATAAAACAGGTCTACTGATTGGAAGCTTTCTGGTTCCATTTTTTATTGTGATCATTCTTTGGGCAATTTTGGGTGTTGCTCCTTTTGGGGACAACAATCTGCTGGCAAGTGATTTAGGCAGCCAATACCTGCCTTTTCTAAGTAACTTCAAGCGATTTGTTGAGGAAGGGACATTGACCTTCTATTCCTTTACAAATGGGATCGGTGACACGATTTTCCCGCTAAGCTCCTATTATCTACTAAGCCCATTCAATATACTGGCATTGTTCTTCTCTTATGAAACTCTGCCTATCGCTATTGTCTGGATCATTACTCTTAAAATTTCTTGTATCGGCGGCTCTATGTTCTATTATTTGAAAAAAACCTATACAGAGGTTTCTGCCTTTACTTGGATTTTTTCGACGGCATTCAGCCTTTGCGGATTCGTCACTGCTTACAGCATCAACTTCATGTGGCTGGACATATTGATCTTGCTTCCATTGTTGGCACTAGGCCTTCAGAAGCTTTGGTATGAAAAGAAAGTCACATTGTATGCAGCGATTCTGTTTCTTTCTATTTTTACAAATTATTATATGGGCTACATGGTCTGTATCTTTGCTGTAGGCTATAGCATTTATCTCTATATCAAGCAAAGTGCCGCACCGTCGATCAAAGGCTTTATCCAAGAAGGAAAAGTATTCTTTATCTCTTCTATACTTTCCGGCATCTCCACCAGCTTCATTTTACTGCCGGCACTAGAAGGGATGCTTCAGACGAAGAAAACCGATTTTAATATTTTGACGTTTTTGCCTTATCCGAAATTCGGGCCGTCCTTTTTCTCTCAGTTCGGTATTGGAACCGTTGATTTCGATCTTCGACTTTCCCACTTGCCAACTGTGTTTTCAGGCATTCTGATCGTTCTATTGTTTCTCAGTTATTTCCTGCTGACCTCGATTCCTAAAAAAGAGAAGCAGCTGACACTTTTTCTGGTATTGTTTGTTTTTGCCAGCTTTTGGATCGAGCTGATCAACACCATCTGGCACATGTTTCAAGCACCAGCGGGGTTCCCTTATCGGAACACCTTCGTTTTTAGCTTTATTCTCATTAAATTTGCCTATGAAGCCTTTTTACGCTTAAACGACGGCGAACGACTACCGCTAAAAGCACCAAGCATCTATACTGCTGTTCTATTGGCGGGTTATCTTTTTCTTGGCGTATTCTATAAGGACTATGTTCTTTCATATAGCTATGCAGTGATCAGCCTACTGCTTATCTGGCTGTATTATTATTTATTCAATCACAGACAGAACAGTGAAAAAGGAAATTCTCGAAAGAATTATTTAGGCGTTTTGCTGTGCCTGTTGGTCTTTGCAGAGCTTGGCGGGAATTATTGGATCTCGCTTAAGGCCATTCCTTTTGGTAACCAGAGCGATTTTCAGGACAACTACAAAGAGCAAGAAAAGGTGCTGGCTTCCATAGAAGACAACAACCTATTTAGAATCAAGCAGACGGTCAATTCAAAGGATGCCGGTTATGCAGAAAAAAATAATGGCTATAATAATTCCATACTCTATGGTTATGCTGGTATTTCCAGCTATACCTCCACACTGCATTCGGAAACACAGGATACCTTGAACGCGTTAGGGCTATATCAGAAAAATGATCGACGGATCGGCTATGTCGATGATTCACAGGTGGTCAATTTCCTTTTGAATATTCCTTATCAAGTAACGCCGGCTGAAAATTCATTTAGAGAAAAAATCTCAACTGAAGGCTCAACCAATATTTATAAGAATAATGAAGCGATTGGATTGGGCTTCCTTGTTCCAGAAGATTTTTCTTCTGTTCGATTAGCTGCAAATCAGCCTATCGCTAATCAAGAAGAATTACTGCAGGCTATCAAACCAACTAATGAAAACTACTTTAAGACAACTGTAAAAAATACTGAGCAGCTTGCGGACGAAAAAAAGGAGTATCAGTTGAATGTCACAGCCACAGCCGACGGTGAATTGTATTTCCACCTTCCGAAGGTGACCTGGTCTTCTATCGAAAGCTTCACAGTCAATGGGCAGACGATCAAACAAGAGGTCTATATCCACACGAATCAACTATTTAACTTAGGGTATTTTGAAAAGGGTGACGCCGTTCAATTGGCAATAACCAGCAAAAAAGAACTGAATCCCAGTGGAATAGAGCTGGCTACTCTAGATCAGGAGGCCTTTGATTCAATTGTCAGCAGCCAAAATCGAAAATCCATCGATTTACGCTGGACGAAAAAAGGCGAGCTATTTGGAAACATCTCTGTCAAACAAGAAAAACAATTACTCTATCTCTCTGTCCCCTACGATGAAAACTGGCTGATCAAAGCAAACGGTGAGAAGGTAGAACAAATAAAGGTTGCCGGAAACATGATGGCGATACCTTTGAAAGAAGGCACCTACTCGATCGCGCTTGTCTATCAATCCATCAGCTTTTACACTGGAGGCTTGATCACACTTTCTACCCTAGTCGGCTTTTTGATTTTCAAGTATTGGCTGCGGGTCAAGAAGAGAAGAGACATGCAGAAGTGCTGACCTCGTAATATACGAAAGAAACTCTACAACTAAAAAAAATAGAGGCGCTGTAGGATTTAATCAAATCCAACCGCCTCTATTTTTTGATTTCTTCTATTTTGAATTACCCAATTGTTCTTAGCTGTTCAATTCTTTCACGTACAGTTTTCTGCTTTTCAAGATAATCCTTTTCTTTTTCCTTCTCAGCCTGAACAACATCATCCGGCGCATTAGAAACAAAACGCTCATTGGAAAGCTTTCCTTGTACACGTTTCACTTCTTGATCCCATTTACCCAGCTCTTTTTCAAGACGAGCGACTTCCTCTTCAATATTGATCAGTCCTGCCAGCGGCAAGTATATCTCTACACCAGTTAAGATCGCAGACATTGCCAATTCAGGAGGTGTGATATCCCCGCTGATTGTCAGCTCTTCCGGATTACAGAAGCGATCAATGTAATTTTTATTTGTGATCAAGAAACGATCGATTGCTGCATCTGTCGTTTTGATCAGCAATGTGATTGGTTTAGATAGCGGCGTGTTCACTTCCGCACGGATATTCCGAACAGAACGAATCACTTCCTTTAGTACTTCCATCCCTTGTGCCGCTTCCTCATCAGAATATTCCGGATGAACTACTGGATAATCAGCAACCACCAGTGACACGCCCTCATGAGGGATCTTTTCCCAGATTTCTTCTGTCACAAATGGCATGATTGGGTGCAGCAAGCGTAGGATATTATCCAACACATGAACAAGAATGCTCTTCGTTGTCTGTTTCGCTGCTTCGTCTTCCCCATAAAGGATTTCCTTACTCATCTCAATATACCAGTCACAGAAATCATCCCAGATAAAGTTATACAGCTGACGCCCTGCTTCACCGAACTCAAAACGGTCAAACAATTCTGTTACACGTTCAATGGTTTCATTCAATCGTGTCAATATCCACCGATCCGCAACGGTTTTCTCTCCGCTGAAGTCAACATCATTAACTGTCATGCCTTCGATATTCATAATAACAAAACGGCTGGCATTCCAGATTTTATTGATGAAGTTCCAAGCTGCATCCATTTTTTCATAGCTGAAACGAACATCCTGTCCCGGTGCCGAACCATTTGATAAGAACCAGCGCAAAGCATCCGCACCATATTTCTCAATGACATCCATCGGATCGATCCCGTTGCCAAGAGATTTACTCATCTTACGCCCCTGCTCATCACGGATCAAGCCATGGATCAAGGCATATTGGAATGGACGTTCTCCGGTAAATTCCAAGCTTTGGAAGATCATCCGGCTTACCCAGAAGAAGATGATATCGTAAGCAGTTACTAATGTACTTGTTGGGAAGTAGCGTTGGTAATCGCTGCTTGCTTCATCCGGCCAGCCCATTGTTGAAAACGGCCATAAGGCAGAGCTGAACCAAGTATCTAATACATCACTATCCTGTGTCCAGTTCTCACTATCCTCAGGCGCCTCCATACCAACATACATTTCGCCAGTCTCGTTATGATACCAAGCAGGGATTTGATGCCCCCACCATAATTGACGTGAGATTACCCAGTCATGAACATTTTCCATCCAGCGAACGAATGTATTATTGAAACGATCAGGGAAAAATTCTACCGCATTGTCAGATTGCTGATTCTTGATTGCTTCCTCTGCCAATGGCTGCATTTTAACAAACCATTGCGTAGATAGACGAGGCTCGACAACAACACCTGTCCGTTCTGAATGTCCAACACTGTGATTCATCTTTTCAATTTTGATCAAACGACCCATTTCCTTCAAATCAGAAACGATCATTTTACGTGCGGCAAAGCGATCCATTCCCGCATACTTTCCAGCCAGTTCGTTCATGGAACCATCGTCATTCATCACGTTTACCCGTGGCAGATCATGACGATTCCCCACCTCAAAGTCATTTGGATCATGAGCCGGTGTGATTTTTACCACACCTGTTCCAAATTCCATATCTACGTACTCATCCGCAATGATTGGTATTTCCTTATCCATCAACGGTAACGTAACAGTCTGTCCAATCAGTGCTTGATAGCGTTCGTCTTCCGGGTGAACAGCGATCGCCGTATCTCCAAGCATAGTTTCAGGACGTGTTGTAGCGATTTCCACAACACCTGAACCATCTGTCAATGGATAGCTCATATGGTAAAAGGCACCCTCGATATCCTTGTGGATTACTTCAATATCAGACAAAGCTGTTCTTGCTTTCGGGTCCCAGTTGATGATGTACTCGCCACGATAGATCAGATCCTTTTCGTAGAGCTTTACAAAAACCTTACGTACAGCATCAGACAGCCCATCATCCAAAGTGAAGCGTTCACGACTATAGTCTAAAGACAAACCAAGCTTTGCCCATTGCTCACGAATATGAGAGGCATACTCCTCTTTCCAGTCCCAAACCTGCTCAATAAATTTTTCACGTCCTAGATCATAACGTGAAATTCCTTGCTCAGCTAGTTTTTCTTCTACCTTTGCCTGTGTAGCGATACCAGCATGGTCCATTCCCGGTAACCATAAGGTATCGTAGCCCTGCATTCTTTTCTGACGAATAATGATATCCTGCAAAGCGGTATCCCACGCATGGCCTAAATGAAGCTTTCCAGTAACATTTGGCGGCGGGATCACTATAGAATACGGCTTAGCATCCTTATTTCCATTAGGCTTGAATAGGTCCTGATCCAGCCATTTTTGATATCTGCCTTGTTCGATTTCAGTTGGTTGATATTTTGTAGGTAAGTTATTTTCTTCTGACATCTTTATCTCCTTCTTTCTTTTATTCTTCTGTATGAATATGACAAAATAAGTGACATAAACAATGGCTGCTAAAAGTTATCTATCAGGCAACAGCCACTTCCTGCGATTCATATAAATAAGTATTTTGAAAATAAAAAAAGCCCTAAAACAGTTCATAAAACTGCTTTAGGACGTATTTACTACGCGGTACCACCTAATTTGCATCTGAACGTTCTTCAGACACCTCTTATTCACAGTGAGATAACGATCACAACTCGAATCATTCTACTACTTGTTATTCGAATGATTGACTCACAAGCTACCTTCCTGCCAGATTCGTAAAATCTTTCACCAACCGATTTTCTCTCTAAAATCCTGCTGACAGTACTCCTCTTGTTCATTGTCTATTTTATTGAAGAGGGGTGATCTCAACGAACATGTCTCCATGAACAATGTGATTCCCATTGAATTCCTATAACGCATTTTACAATGAAGCAGACAGAAAGTCAATTTCAACTCGATCAGCGTAAGGCTTTGGCTTTTTCTAATGCTTCTGTATAATCAGGCTCTTCCGCAATTTCCGGACTGATTCTTTCATAAGCTAAGATGCCATCCTTATCAATAACAAAAATCCCGCGAGCTAAATGCCCCATTTCAGGAATAAACAATCCGTAGGCTTCTCCGAATGTGTTGGCTTCATCACGAAGCATCTCCATGTCAACACCCTCCGCTGCACACCAATTGCTTTGCTCTTCTTTGTTGTTGTTGGAAATTGTCAAAAACGCGACACCTTCTACAGCTCCTGCTTCCTGATTGAAACGTTTTGTCTGCAGTGAGCAGATTCTAGTATCAATATCAGGAACCACACTGATCAGAACCGGCTGTCCTTTGAAATCCTTGAGACTGATGTCCTTGTCCGCCAGATTTTTCAATGTGAAGCCCGGTGCTGCATCCCCTGTTTTAGGTTGTTCTCCTGCTAATTCCAGCTGTTTCCCTTTTCTTGTTACGATCATATCCATTTCCTCCTTTATTCATTTCCATAGTCATCCTGCTAAATTATTCTATTCACGAAGCTCCTCTAGTTGTGCTAGAGAAAAAAAGCGCAGCCTCCGTTGATTTCAACAGGTTTCATCTATGAGTATAGAGGAACGATTTTAAGAACTCAAAGAAACTGCCTACTTTGAAAAGGTCGTATCAAAATAGATCAAGGTCTGCAGTTCAGTCGTCAAATCAATATACTGCACATTCACATGATTCGGAACAGTTACTCGATCCGGTGCAAAATTCAAAATCGCAGTAACACCGGCATCAACGATTTCATCGATGGCTCTTTGTGCATACTTGCTGGGAACTGTGGAAATCGCTACAGTCACGCCATTTTCCTCGATCATTCTTGTTAACTGATCCATTGGCTGTACGCAAATATCGTTGACTTTTTCCCCCACCAGTTCTTCATTCACATCGAAGGCACAAACAATATTCAAGTTCTCGTTTCGTCTGAAATTGTTTTTGATCAATGCCCGACCAAGATTACCACAACCGATCAGTGCAATCCGCTTCTCCTCCTGTGTATTCAAGATATTACTGAATACCTCAATCAGGTAAGGGACATCGTAGCCATAGCCGCTTCTGCCCAACTCGCCTAAATGAGAAAAATCCCTACGGATCGTCGCAGGCGGAATTTGAACGATTTCACTGAATTCTCTGGACTTGATTCGGACAACACCCGAGTCGTCCAGCATTTTCAAATAGCGCAAATACAATGGTAAGCGTTTGGCTGTTGCTTTAGGTATTTTTTTTTCGTTTGCCAGTATCTCCATTTGATTTCTCCTTGTTAATTATTTCACATTCTAGTGTAACATCCGCCAAAGAATACAGCAATCACTTTGTGAAAAAAAGTGATTTTCTTTACAAAAAAGATTATTTTATTAAAAAAATCCTCATTAAAGGTTATGCCGCTAAACAGACACTCTTCACAAAAAATAAAAGGATTAAATGGCATGATCCCACTCAATCCTTTCATTTTTTCTACTTATAGCAAGTCAGAAAAATCATCTTCCGTTTCATTCTGACTATCAGCCGTTATTTCACTAACTTTGATTCCCGCAAGGGCACGTTCCATCAAACCTTCGAGATCAAGGCGTGCTTCATAAGCCCGTGCCTTCTCCAGTTTTGGCCTTGTTTTCGGCTGCGGCGGCGCAAAAATCGTGCAGCAATCCTCAAATGGCTGGATTGCCAGCTCGAAGGTATCGATCCGCTCAGCAATCTCAATGATCTCATTTTTATCCATTGAAACGACTGGACGAATGATCGGTGTCGTTGTGACTTCATTGATTGCCACCATACTTTGCAGGGTTTGAGAAGCAACCTGACCTAACGATTCTCCGTTGATGATCACTAACCCATTGCGCTGTTCTCTCAGTGCATCAGTCAAACGCAGCATCAAGCGACGCGTCACCGTCATCAAATAGCCTTGCGGCACTACTCGTTTGATTTCCTCTTGGATTTCAGTGAAGGGAACTTCAATAAACTGAACGCTTCCTGAATAAGGGGCCAGCTTTCCAGCTAAATCTTTCGCCTTTTGTAAGGCCTGCTCGCTTGTATAAGGAGGACTGGCAAAATGAACAGCTTCGACTTCTACTCCTCGCTTCATCGATAAATAACCGGCTACCGGGGAATCGATCCCGCCTGACAGCATCAGCATTCCACGTCCACCAGTTCCTGCAGGCAGACCACCTGCCCCAAGAATCGTTTCATAAGAAAGATAGACTCCTTCTCTACGGATTTCCACACGAATATTGATATCCGGCTTCTTCATCTGCACCTGAATATTTGGATAGACTTCAAATACTGCCCCGCCTAATTCACGATTCAACTCATTAGAATCCATTTCATAACTATGGTCGGAACGCTTTGTCGTGATTTTAAATGTTTTTCCTTCTTGATAGACTTCTTTAATGATTTCCTGTACTGCCGAACGCACGACTGCAAATTCTCTATCCACACGAATACTTGGAGAAAAACTCTGAATGCCAAAAACCTTCGCCAGCTTCGGCATGATTTGTGTGCTATCTTCCCCATTTAAAAGTAGATGCATGCGGTCACGATCTGCATGGATTTTGATTGCGGGAAAACCCTTCAATGCCTGCTTCACATTTGCTGCCAGCTGCATGATAAATGTCTTTCTATTTTTTCCTTTAGTAGACAGCTCGCCGTAGCGAACCATGATTTCTGTATATTTCAAATAAGAACCCTCTTTCACTTGCTTTCATTGTTATGCCAATGCAGCTTGATTATTTTACTATGTATAGATGATTACGTTAGGACAAATAGGATCGATCCATTTTTCTATTTAACGGCTTCTCTCTATTATAAACTCTGTTGAAGAAATGACATTCGTTTCTAATTTCTTTGCTCTGCATATTATGCAAAGGTCACTTCTCGTATGATGAGCCTTTTAGAAATAAAATCCTGTTCCACTATAACATAGGAACAGGATTTTTCAAGCCTTTATCTATGAGAAATCTGTCAAGAAAATCACTCATTCTAAAAATTTCCAAACAATTGCTTTCAGTCGATCGATTTACGCCTAGCCATTGATCTTCAGAAATTTCTTATGCAGCTGATTGAAAATAATCATGAACTGCTCCACCTCTGCCAATGTATTGCTCTCATCCAAACTGATTCGTACGGCCGCACTAGCCTCTCCTTCCGGAATTCTCATTGCATGAAGTGTGCTCCCAACAGTCTTTTTTCGACTGGAGCAAGCGCTAGTAGTAGAGATAAAAATTTGTTTTTCCTCTAACGCATGGACCATTACCTCACCGCGAATTCCCGGTAGAGCAAAACACACGATATGAGGGGCAAAATCTGTCGTACTTTCAGAAAACAGCCGTACATTCGTATACCCCGATAACTGCTCGAGCAAGTAATCACGCAGCTGTTCCACACGACCTTCTCGCTCTTGATTCTTTTCAATGTAAAGACGGAGAGCTCTGGCTGTCGCTACAATCCCTGCGATATTCTCTGTGCCGCTGCGCTGATTTTCTTCTTGACCGCCGCCAGTCAGCAACGGCGCTAACTTACGTCCTTTCTTCCAATAGATAAATCCGACACCCTTCGGACCATGAAATTTGTGTGCTGAGAATACTGCAAAGTCAACACGCGACGTCAGCCAGTCTTCTTTAGAAACTTTACCGATCGCCTGAACCGCATCTACATGAAAATGGATCGTTGGAAATTCTTCTAAAACCTCACTGATTGCTTTTATCGGTTGAATCGTACCAATCTCATTATTCACTGCCATGACAGAAACTAAAATAGTCTCTTTACGGATCAATGCTCTTAATTCTTCCACACGAACAAAGCCCCGCTCATCTACCGGTAAAACCGAAAGCTCAAAACCTAATTTTTCCAGCTGAGCCGCCGTTTCTGAAACTGCTGGATGCTCAATTCCTGAAATAATGATGTGCTTGCCAAATGCTTGTTTCTCAATTGCAGTACCCTTCATTATCCAGTTGTCTCCCTCAGTTCCACCTGAGGTAAAGAAAATCTCTCCTGTATCAACAGCTAATAACTCAGCGATTTGCTTTCTCGCTTGTTCCAACAAGCGATACGCCTGATTACCAAGCTCATGCAGACTAGATGGATTACCGATGATCCGCTGACTGGTTTTTATATAAGTATCCAACACTTGAGGATAAATAGCTGTTGTGGCGCTATTATCAAAATAAATCATTCTCATGTCCTTCTTCCCAAAAAAATTCTTTACCATTATATCGTTTTTACTGCCGTTCTTCAATCATTCACGTTTTATGCTCCTCAGACTCGTTTATTATCAACAAACAGTATTAATTGACTGTTCTCAACCAAAGAAAAAAACAGAGCAACCTGTACAGTTGCTCCGTTTCTATTATACAGCATCTAAGTTTTTGAAGTAAATATCTTCAATCCGTCTGAATGCTCCTGGTTCCACTCTTTCAAGTGCTGTACCAATCACATCCAATGCATCCTGATAGCGATATTCTTTAGAGAATAGATCCAATGTTTTTTCCATCGCCTGACTGATTGCTTCATTTGTATGACGATAGCGATTTGCGTATTGCATCATCTGCTCTGTTAAAGCAGCTGAGTTTACCAAATCATTGGTCTTCTTATCCAACAGCTCCAGATCTTCTTCACATAAATCTGCCAGCTTATTAATTTCATCGATATTGATACGAATACGATTCAATGCTTTACTTAATTCTTCGATACGGTCAGTAGCGACAAAGAAGAATTCCAGATAAGTCGTTGGTAAACCGGGAAGACGTTTCTTCTCTACAAAACGCTTCAGGTTACGTAAGCGGAATTCAAATTGATCCACTTTATCCTGTGCTTCTTTTTCACCTTTACGAAGTTCTTTCAAGGACAAATCGATTTCCATTTGCTGATTTTCAATGTCAGCAAGTACACGATAACAGTCTTTGAAGAAAACCTGTACTTCTGAATAGGCAACAGTATGTTCAGCCATTTTCGGCTCGTAATCTTCATAGCGACGAATCAGTTCTTCAATTTCAGACTGGAAGCCTCGTGAACGTCCAAGCTCATTATGGTTCAGTGTATAACTTTGAGACGTATGATCCAGCTCGATCATCAGCTGACGATTGTTTCTAAGAACATGGGCAATGTAATCGCCAATCGTTTTATGATTGTTGACCACATATTTTTTAGAATTGATTTCTTTTTCCATTACTTCATACAGCGCATCAATTGCAGCTGCTGTATCACGATTTGCCACTTCTACCGCAGCAACTTCCGCTTTTTCCAAATCAACAGTAGAGTTTTTCACACGCTTCTTCACGCGATTCAATTCTTCATCGAAGTTTTGTTCAGGGAAGACAAAATGATCTTCTCTTAAACGCTTGTATCCTTCTTCGATTTCCTTGATCTGATCTGGGAATACTCGGCTAAGCTCATCATGCAATGGTGGAATTCGTTTCATCACATCATCCAATTCATAGGTATGACGCTCTGCGCTTTCCAATACTTCTCTAGCTTCCACAGGATCACCTGATGTATTCAGTGTCACAAACTGTGTAAACTCGATTTCAATATTTTTCACTTGCTTTTGAAGTTCGGAATAAGCTGGTCCAAAGCCGTCTTTTTCCTCTTGAAGCAAGCCGCTGATCTCTTCGTAGATATCCAATGCCTTTTGAACTTCCAGTGAGTTACGTCCTTCACTGTCGCTAAGTTCCTTCAGACCTCGGCGAATCTCTTCAACCTCAGATTCCATCTCATCCATTGTTTGCTCAGCTTCTGTAACTGCTCGTTTTGCTTTCATATAACGGAATGAATCATTCAATTCTTCAACTTCAAAAATCTGGCTTTCCAGTTCTGCAAATGAACGAGTAGAAATGTCTGCCCAACGCTGATTCCATTCACGGAACGTATTCTGACTCTGTCCGACCATATGCATTTTTTTGATTTCGTCAACTTCTTCAATCACAGGCAAATCGAATAACTCTTCTTTTCTCTTTTCAAGAACTTTGAGTTTAGATTGATTTTGCCTCCGCATAAAATGACCAATCAAGTATAAGATAGCCGCAACGATGATTATCACTAAAACCACGATAATAATCAAATTGTTCTTCATTAATGTTTCCTCCGTTTATTCAGCATTCTATAATTAGGAATAGGCAGCTCTCTCAATGAATAATTGCTAGATTACAACTTGAAAGACTGGGACAAATTCTTTATCATTCTCGTCAAAAAGACAACCGTAGAAAATTATATCACAAAGCAGCTCTTCAAGCACTAATTTAATGAGGAAATCGCGAAAATTATTTCTGTTCCACTCTTCCTCTTAAGAGTCTCTTAAGCTTTATGCACACCAGTAGTGATAATAATTTCATTGCTTCCAGTTTATCAAAATTTCGAACAAAAATGAAGTGATTTATTTAATACTTGATAAAAGAGGCAGAAAAGACCTTTTTCCTGTTGCATTTCATCAAGAATTTCGGTATCCTTTATACTATTAATATTATAGAACGATGAGAATAGAATAGGAATCATTCCTGATATTCTAATCACAAGAAGATAAAACATCTGGAAAGCACCACAAATCACTTATTCTGTATATAATAGAAAATAACTATAAACCATTCAGTAATAAATCACTTAAACTGATTGCTATATACACCCAACCAAGCACCCACAAAGAGACTTACGAAGCAGAACTTCAGATTGAATTGTCCCAATATTGTGGATATTAAAATGTGCACCCTGCAACCTGTAAAATCAATGAATATGAAGGAGTGCCAATTCCCTTTTAACAGGTACACTAGGGAATTGGACAACGGACAGCTGATATGAAGAAATCGGGAAGTTACCTGACCGATTTACTCAGCAATATAAAGGAGTGCCAGTTCCCTTTTAACAGGTATACTAGGGAAATGGACAACGGACAGCTTAAATGGTGAAACTGAGCAGTTACCTGAACAGTTTCCTCAACAATGTAAAGGAGTGCCAGTTCCCTTTTAACAGGTATACTAGGGAAATGGACAACGGACAGCTTAAATGGTGAAACTGATCAGTTATCTGAGCAGTTTCCTCAACAATATAAAGGAGTGGAATTTGTGAAAGTTATTAAATTTGGCGGGAGTTCTTTGGCTTCGGCGCAGCAATTACAGAAAGTAGTTCAAATCGTGAAAGATGACGCAACACGAAAGTTCGTCGTTGTTTCCGCTCCTGGTAAGCGTTCCGATGAAGATATCAAGGTGACTGATTTATTGATCAGCTACCATGAAAAGTATCTGAACAATGAAGATCCCCAAGAGTTTATTCAGAAAATCATCGCAAGGTATGAAAATATCATGGATGAGCTTGCTATGGATAAAACAATTTTAGCGGATATTCAACAATCAGTGGAGGCATTGGCGCAGTTGCCTAAGGAAAACAATCCGCATCTTTTTGATGCTTTTCTGGCAAGTGGTGAAAATAATAATGCCAAGCTGGTTGCTGCTTTTTTCAAAGAGCAGGGGTTGCCTGCTGTTTATAAAAATCCTCATGATTTAGGCATTATCGTGACAGACGAACCGGGAAATGCTCGTATCCTTCCTTCTTCCTATGAGAAAATCCGCCGTTATAGAGACAGCGAAGAGATTTTTGTGGTTCCGGGTTTCTTTGGCTACACAGAGGCTGGGGAAATTTGTACATTTTCACGTGGCGGTTCGGATATTACCGGATCGATCGTTGCTGCTGGTGTTCAGGCTGATTTATATGAAAACTTTACAGATGTCGATGGTATTTTTGTCGCTCATCCTGGAATCGTTCGGCAGCCAAAAACAATCAAAGAACTGACTTATCGGGAAATGCGGGAGCTGGCTTATGCCGGGTTTGCAGTACTTCATGATGAAGCGCTGATGCCTGCCTATAAGGCTCATATCCCTGTAGTAATCAAAAATACCAATAACCCGTCTCATCCGGGTACCTTGATCACAACAAAGCGTGAAGCGGATGCGGAACCTGTTGTGGGGATCGCCAGTGACCAAAATTTTGCGACTATTTATATTAGTAAGTACTTGATGAATAGAGAGTTGGGCTTCGGACGTAAAGTGTTGGAAATCCTAGAAAATATGGGCTTAAGCTATGAGCATATGCCATCTGGGATCGATGATATCTCAATCGTCTTACGTGAACGCCAATTAACACCAGAAATCGAAGAACACCTGATCCACGAGCTTGAGCAAGAGCTAAAACCTGATGAGCTGCGAATCACTCATGGTCTTTCCATGATCATGATCGTGGGCGAAGGAATGCAGCGTCGCATCGGGGTAACAGCGGATAGTACAGCTGCCCTTGCAAAAAATAAAATCAATCTGGAAATGATCAACCAAGGCTCTTCTGAGGTCAGTATTATGTTTGGTATTCGTGAAGAAGAAGAAAAACACGCCATTCGAGCACTTTATGAAACATTCTTCGGCGAGCAAGCTGAATGATCACTTCCTTCTACAAGCAAAAAGACAGCACCCATAGAATCGAAGGATTCTAGGATTGCTGTCTTTTCTTTTTTTGACGCTCCAGTTCCGCCTTAAGCTTTGGTTCCGGTGCATGCTTCTCTTCCCAGTCATCAGGCTTCAATACTTTATGGGTCACCTCATGGTAGCGAGGCTTTCCATCTGAGAAAAGCTTGCCCATGTTCGCCTCGTGGACAATTGTGAATAGTTCTGTTGGATCAACGCCCAGCAACGAAAAAGAGCCGTATGTAAAATAAAGCAGGTCAATCAAAGCATCCACCTGATCCACTAATACGTCATCAATCTGTTTTTCTTTTTGCAGCATTTTCTTTTCAGCAGTATCCACATCTGCCTTCAGCTGTTGGACAAGTGTATGAAATTGCTCCGCATCATTATCAGCCGATGCATATAGAAATTCCACCAGCTCTTCCACCTTAAAACCGGCACGTGCAGAAGCTTCTTTACTGGTGAATGCTTTTGGCGCTTCCGGTCGTCGATTGTCAAAAGTTTCATGAAAAAGCTCTGCTTTCTCGTAAGGGTTATCGATTTTCATAGGCTTCCTCCTTGATTACATCATAATGGATCAATGCATGATAAATCCCGTCATCCTCATTAGAATCCGTTACATACTTTGCCGCAGCTTTTACTCCAGACGGCGCATTTCCCATCGCTACCCCGATTCCGACACCCGCCAGCATTTCAACATCATTCCAGTTATCACCAAATACCATTACTTCATCCAATGTCAGCTGAAAATGCTCAATGCATTTTTGAATCCCCTGAAGCTTCGATCCTCCTTGAGGAATAATATCCACAACATACGGATTCGAGCGCGTCATGGTACAGTTCGGCAGTTGCTGGACAAGAAAGTCTTTTTCCTCCACCGGACTCAACAATACACATTGATAGATTTCCTCATCCAAAATATTCAACTCATGGTAGCGACACTCTTCTTTCCCAGGACGAAACTTGATTAAAAAATTTTTGACGAAGGAAATAGGAAACCATTTGGGGATGAAACGAGCCAATTTCTTTGCCCTCGTATTCTGCCCAAATTTCATCAACGAACTGCCCTCCATCCTAGTACGACCGCCAAACATCATTTGTCGATGTCCCTCATCAGCAAAATCAACGATTCTTTCCAGCGTGTCCTTATCAAAGGCTTTGGCGTACAGAGTTGTATCTTTTGTATACACCAGCTGGCCGTTATAGGTCACAAACACATCCAGATTCAACGCATCGATCTGCTCTGTTAAATGGATAGGCCCCCGACCAGTTGCAACGCCGCAAATAATCCCCTGCTTCTGAGCAGCACGAATTGCTTTTCTAGTCGACTCAAGCGCACGTGCATGCTTGTTTACTAACGTTCCATCAATATCAAATAAAATCATCTTTATCATAAATCACCTTAAAATAAACCCATTTGCTTTGGATTTAAATTCTCATATTCTAAATTAAGTTCTGCTTGCATATCTAATGCGTTACCGGCAGCATCTCCGCCGGAATTATTATTAAAAATGACCCCTACCTCTTTTGACTTTTCAGCCGCTGCACCAACCGCTTGGCTAAGCTCAGCGATTTCTTCTTTGTTATAACGATAGAGGGTCCGTTTCTTGCGCCATTCCTTATCATTCGCCAGCCATCCCGCCGCATTTCGCCCATGAAAGCGAAACAAGGTAAACACCTCATTGGTCACAAATGGATAAAACGGGACTGGATTTGTAGGAATCTGAGGCTCATCTACTATTACCAGAGAGAAATCCTGCTGCTTCATAAAACCCAGTGTCTGCTTGATCAGCTCCGGCTGATACCATGTACCGCTTCTCAGTTCAACAGCAATTGGATACTCCGAAAACCACTGCCTTATTTTTACAAGGTAATTGACATTTTCCTTTGTACAGCTAAAGCTTGCAGAAAATTGGACAAGAAAAGCGAATAGCTTGCCGCTTTGGATCAAGGGCTCCATGCTATGAAGAAACGCTTGAATCATTTCCTCTTCACTCTGATAGTAGGTTTCCCACTCGCCCTGACAGCTGATCCCGCTATACACCTTTATCACAAAGCGAAAATCCTCGGGAACAGCCTCAACCCAATTTTTGACAGACTCCTGTTTAGGAATACCATAATATGCTGTATCCATCTCTACTAATGGTAGATGACCGGCATATTCATACAGTGTTGAGCGTTTTTTCCCTGTTAATGTCTCATGTTCATTAAAGGAGGTCAACCCCAAACGGATCATGCTCTCGCTTCCTTTCACTACTCTTTTTTCTTCCTCACTATAGGGAAGAATGTGTTGAAAATTTCAAATATACTGATACCCTCGAAACAGATACCTTCTGAAATACTTAACTCCAATTCAGCCTTATCTATTTTAGCTGTCGGCAAATACCGACTTAATTCCAACGAATATTCGCTTCACAATACAATTGCTCGCCTATCCTGATTTCATGGCGTGTTTTCAAGCCCTGTTCTTCCTCAACAATGTCGTAATGGCTCTCCACTTCATGACCATACTCCACTTCCTTGTCAAACTTCACATTGATATGAACAGGCTGATGAGCTGAAAGGAAATCATACCCCAGAACATCCAACAACCAATTAAAGTAAATGGCATTGTTCACATGCTGATTCCCGTCAATATCAAAATACCTGACACGATAGCTCTGTGAACGACCGTCCTCAACCTTTTCAATTTTTTCACTTCGTTGAATTTTTTTGATTTTTTCACTTTCATATGGTGCAATGATTTCTTCTGAAACGCTGCCCATTTTTCGGTTTTCTCTATTCATCAATACGAATGTCGACTTGATCAGCACACACTCGTTTCCCTCTTCATCATGTATCCAAAAATTACGATAACAGAAATACTTATTATAAGATAACGCCTCTGTTGTTACTGTGATTTTTTCGCCAACTTTAGGCAAACGATCGATCTTTATTTCATAGTTTGTGATTACCCAGCCCAGCCCTAAACCAGCAATATATTCCGCATCTCTTCCCAGCAGAGCACTTTGCTCTTCTGAAGTTTTGATGACTACCGCCAGCATAGACGGCAGGGTCATTTGCTTCGTGATATCACCATCATAATAAGCCACTTCATAGGGCATTGTATATCTTTTTCCCATCTATAATTTCTCCTCCCAAACATGATTCTATTACTTATCCATTCATCATTCAAAAGCGACACATACCGCAACATGTCATACTTCTCAACAGGTATTTCCATTTCTGTAAATTATAACATACGTGGAAAATATGTATGCCCATCAAACTTATTTTCTTAGTATTTTTTCCAATCCGCTCCTCCTCAGACCCTGTCTCCTTACAGCTGGAGCAGCAATCAGCCTGAGAAAAACTTTCCATTTTGCTTGAAGAAAGGCCCTCAGAGAATGCCGAGCATTATGCACGATACGTTCGAAAGATTATAAAAGGATAAAAGCATATCCTTTGAACTCCAGAAAAATCCATGTTACTTTAGCATTGTAAGCGTTACAAAAAAACTTTAGGAGGCAACACAATGAAGAAAGTATTGTTGAAAACGATTTTGGCACTTGGGTTATTCACAGTAGGTACCGCAGCAGCAGCAACTGTTTCAGAAGCTCATGGATATATTTCCAGTCCCGGCAGTAGAGCTTACTTCGGCAGTGCGGCTGGTGGGAAACTCAATACAAACGTTGGACGTGCAGAGTGGGAACCACAAAGTATCGAAGCAACAAAAGGCGTATTCATTGATGGGAAATTAGCCAGTGCAGGCGTTAGCGGATTTGAAGCGTTGGATGAGCAGACAGCGACCCGCTGGCACAAAACAACGATTTCAACAGGAACATTACCGCTTAAGTGGACATTGACCGCTCAACACCGTACCTCCACATGGGATTACTATATGACAAAACAAGGATGGGATCCAAATTCTCCACTAAAAATCAGTGATTTTGAAATGATCGGTCAAGTGAATGACAACAATGCTATTCCAGGTTCAACAGTGAATCATACACTGACAGTTCCAAGCAACCGTTCAGGCTACCATATCATTTATGGTGTATGGAATGTCGCTGATACAACAAATGCATTCTATCAAGTCATCGATGTAAACGTTCAATAAGCATACAGCTGTAAATTATCGCAGGGTCATCTATTCGATCTTATAAGGATCAGTACTGCGACTATCAAAGCTTGTAACAATGAAAGCCGATCGGTTCTCGGAATCCATCACTTCCGAGTGTCGTCGCTTTAATAAACGGCAAATAAAAATCAGCAGGTGGAACCCATTGAAAGTTCTGTCCGCTGATTTTTATTCTGCTATTTGCTGGAAATCTCTCTTTTCGTACGGTAAACACCGTCCTTTTTCAAATGATAGTAAATTGTCGCTGTGGAAATACCACAGCGCTTAGAAATCTCCTGAGCAGGAATATCCGTATTATGATATAGATCCAGTGCTTCTTTCACCTGTTCCACCAATGGTGGTCTCCCAAGTATGACACCTTTGTTCTTCGCTGCACTCAAGCCGGCCAAAACACGTTCTCGGATCATCTCTGCCTCCATTTCTGCAAAGGCGCCCATGATGGTAAAGAAGAAACGGCCTGTCGCTGTAGTTGTATCAATGTTGTTTTGAATACTGACAAAGTTGATTTTATTTCGTTCAAAGTCTTCCATCAAACTCAACAGCTGCTTTGTTCCCCGTGCCAGTCTATCCAACTTAAAAATCACAAAGGTATCGCCGGATCTAAGTGTACTCAATGCCTTCTTAAGCTCTGTGCGCTCTAGCTTTCGTCCACTCTCATGCTCTTTAAAAATCTTATCTACCCCATAGGCTTCCAGTGCCTGCAGTTGTGAATCAAACTTTTGATGTGGCGTGCTCACACGCATATACCCAATCACCGCCATCAAATCCCTCCTTCTTTTGTCTGTCTTTGAGTCTATCAATACTCAGTTGAAAAAAAGGGGCCCTCGACGCTTGATTCTGTCGGCTCGTGGTAAATCGAATAATAGTATCCTTTCTTTTGAATCAGTGTTTCATGTGTTCCTTCCTCCACGATTCGTCCTTGATCTACTACCAGAATCCGATCAAAATGCCTCACTGTGTTCAAGCGATGAGCAATAACGATACAAGTAAAGCTATAGTGCTTCAACTGATTCATGATAAAGTTTTCAGAGATATTATCAAGGGAGCTCGTTGGTTCATCCATCAGCAGCAGCTGTGTTTCTTTGACTAGCGCCCGAGCAATGGATATTCGCTGCATCTGTCCGCCTGACAGATTCATGCCGCCTTCTGAAATCGGCGTCTCCAAGCCCAATGGCAAATTCTGAATGATTTCACTGACTCTGGAATCATAGATTGCCTGTTCCAGTCTCTGTTCATCGAACTCTTCCTGATTCATGACAATATTTTCCAGAAGCGAAGCATTGAAAATCGTCGGCTTCTGGTTCACGATACTGGTAACTCGCTTGATTGATTCTTCGTTAATCGTACGAAGGTCCTGCTGGTTCACTTCGATTGCGCCTTCAGTCGGTTCATAAAGCCCTGCCAGAAGCTTCAGCAAGGTACTTTTTCCTGAACCGCTTTTCCCGACAATCGCAATTTTCTCGCCGGCTTTAACACTGAAGGAAATATCCTCTAAAATATTTTCTTCAAAACGACTGTATTTAAAGGACACGGATCGAACATCCAATGATTGAATCTCTTTTACTTTTACAGCTCCTTTTGGCTTCTTCCGTGTTTCCGAAGCATCCAGTATCTCATTAAGCTTACCGAAATACGATCGCAGTAATAAAATCTCCGTATAAGAATCGAACACGACAACGATTGGTGTAATAAACGCACCTGCCAATGAGTTGAAGCTAATGATTTGCCCCAACGTCAGCTGGTCATCCATCAGCTGGAATACACCAATGTAAATCAGCAGAACAGGTAAAATAAACTGGATTGACGTCTGAATTGTACGCACCCAAGTAGAAAAGCGATCTTTCTCTACTCGAAGGTCGATCTGCTGCCTGAAATTCCCCAGCCATTTATTGTAAAATTGTTTTTCAGAGCCTGAAGATTTCACTGTTTCCATCCCCTCAAACAGCTCCACCAAGATTCTTTGTACACGTGATTGTGCCAGCAGCTCTTTATCTGTTATGGCCTGTACCTTCTTAGAATTAACAAAGGAGATGCCTCCCATCACAATGGCTCCGGCAAATGCAATCAGCGTCATTTGCGGAGAAATCGCCAGCATTAAAATCAGATAAATAAATACAAATAGAAAATCAACGAATAAGGTCAGCATCCGCTGACTCATGATTTGCTGAATGATCACGCTGAGGTTTGCCCGAAAAATCAGGTCCCCGGTAGAACGATTGACAAAAAAGCGCAACGGCAAATGCATGATTTTTCGCATGAAAGCCTTCATTAAGGTTAGATCAAATAGATTCTCTAAGACAATCAGGGTCAAGCCTCTAGCTACCTGAAGAAGATAATAGGCAATGAACATCAACAGAATACCCCAGCCGATTTGCGTGATCAGTTGGTTCGATGCCTGTGAGCGATCGATGATCAGCTGTGTTAAACGCGGAACCAAGATACTGACGCCTTGAATCAGTAAGGTCAAGCCAATAAAGACAGAAGCCTTTAGCTTTTGCTCCTTGAAGATTCGTTTAAAAATCGACAACGCTGCATTCTTTCTTTTCTCTGTGCGCTGGATCGTCACATCCTGAGCCTCTACTAATAGAGCAAAATCGGTAAAAAGCGCTTCAAATTCAGCTAGCGGAATTTTTTTCTTCCCCTCCGCCGGATCTAAGATAACAGCAAAGTCCTTGGTCAGCCTTTCCAAAACAACGTAATGCCTGTTCTCCCAAAAACAAATCACCGGTTCCGTCTGTTCCATTAAAATATCCAGTTCAAGAACACGGATCGCCTTCGTTTCAATCCCACGTTCCTCCAGAATTTCTTTTAAATTCAATAATGTATTGCCGCCTTTAGGAACACCATAGATATCCCGCAGCTGATTCAAGGTCACTGAGTCCTTGTAGTAATTCAAAATCATCGTCACACAAGCAAGACCGCATTCACTGTGTTCACTAGGTTCAACAAACGGTACCTTTTTCTTCAACATAACATCCCCCCTATCCTTATTCCGGTAATTCCAGAGTTAATATATTGGCACTTTTTTTAGGATTGGATAGACGTAAATATTGGTGTCCAATGCCTGACAATCCTGTAAACAATCCATATTTGGGAACAGTCTTCAATCCTTCAAAATGATAATCAGCGGTTCTCTGCTTTTGTTGCAGCCAGTCGATTCTCTCCTGAAGCCTTCCCTGCTGCTCTTGTTTCAAGTGACTCTGTGCACTCAGCAAGTATTCAAGATCTCCGAAGTTGCCATGGCAAAGACAATCATCCGCCTTTTCCTGATTCAACAGACGTTCTGCAGCCATCACTACTTCTTCTGCCAACAACTCATCAGTGAACCCGCTTTCCAGTAAATCCAGATAAGCCATGCCGATACCTGTTGCACCATAGCACCACAAATCATTGACCATTGGAATTGCTGGTCTAAGATCCAGCCAGCCTTTTTGAGCAGCATCAAATGTTTTCCGCTCCTCTGCCAAGCCCCAGCGAATCAGCTGGTCACACGCATCTGTTTCCTCAAGCTTTCTGACACTGTTCGCTGCATGGATCACTCCGGAATAACCGTGGGCAAAACCGCCTTGGGTAATCCCCTCCGTTTTCAAATCCTGAAGCAGTCGTTGCGCAAACTGCTTATATGCTATTTTCTCGGTTATCTCAAAAAGTTGCGTAAACACCTTGATGATGGATGCTGTTCCCCCTGTCCAGTCATAACCACCGATTTGCTCTGCTTGATAGTTTTCCATATAAAATACCGCAATCCGTTCAGCAGCCTCCAAAAGCGCAGACTTTCCACTCAGCTTAAAGGTATACAATAACGGATAAACCGCCGCGAATGAGCCATAGAAAGCAGAAATACTATCTATATATTCCTCACTCAGTTTAAGAACCAGCGCCTCACTCAACTCATAAGGTTCCTTAAATCGAGGATCATCGGTCAAATGATACAGCTCACTGAAATACAGATACATCCCTGTGATGCCATCGTACAGATTTTCGTTCATAACAGTGACCATATAGTTGTCAGAAGAAGTTTCCTCTACATTCTTCCAGGCAATCGAGTCTTCTCCGATAAACGCCGAGTCCAGTAGTCGCTGCCCAATGGCTGCCGCCTGTTCCAGATAGGAATCGGTCTCACTTTCCTGTACTGCTTCAACCACTGTTTCCTGCAGCTCCATCGGATCATAGGTGCCAAATGAGGTATATAAATAATCCAACTGTTCCTCTTCTTCTTGTTGATCGAAATGACTCAGCTTTTCAATTTCAGTATGGATCGCTGCTGCGTCATACATCTTCCCGACATCCTCACCACGACTGGCTGTCAAATTACAGGAATCCGTCCGATTGAAAAAGATCGGTACATCATGCTGCAGCATGTCTCTTACTTCAAAAGGGATTGGCTGCTCATTCGAGTAGCTATGCATCCAAAGATTTTCAAACAGTTTTTCCCTCTCGATATAGTCCACCATACAGCTGGGATGAGTAGAGTAATCCAGAAGATCTCCGTAGCTCTGAGTTGTCTTGATCACATTTCTCACCAGCACATTCGAAAAGCAGCCTTTTACTGTCTGGATAAGAAATTCTCTATTTTCTCTGGCAAAGGCTGAAAACTCACGAAAACCATCAAGAATCAAATGAATATATGGTGTAAAATCTACCTTCTCTCCTTTATACAAAGGAATATTTTCCGCCGCATCTGTCATATGTTCTTCATAGACAAACTGCATATTATCAGAATCGAAATTGATCAGCTTCAATACCTTATAAGGAAGCTTCTGCTGGTCTCCACTCAGTGCGCTTAGCTGAACACCTTGAGCTGCGCCTTCCACATCGCCCTCTGCCTTCTCCTCAAATAGATAGATTGGAACCAAGCCGCTCATGATAACGGATTCCATATTATCCCTTTGCGCCATGACAATCGCATTCTCGCTGTTCGGTGCTGGAAAATTATTCTGAATGATTGTTTCAAGATCGATCATCACCGGATATTTTCCATGAGCCAAAATATTCTCCAAGTGAAAATCATTTCCGTTCAATAAATAAACCAATGCAATCGTATGACCAAATTGACGATAATAATGCTGTAAATCTTCTTCTGACTCACATTCACTATGCGTCAATCGCTCTTCAAAGGTATACTCCGACTTAACGACTTTCTTCGTTAGATAAAAATCAAAACGGGCATCCTCTTTTTGCAAACGTGAAATAAACTGGTCGAAGCGGACACTGATTTCCAAGTTTTTCGGCTTGTAGACCAGTTCAGAACCATCGTCAAACGTCAAAATAGCAACAGATTTCCCTCGATCGTGAGAATCCCCTGCCCCCATTCTCAAACGTTCTACGCAAAACGAATTTCCTATATGAAAGGTCTTCTGCAATTCTTCCTTACTCTCTGCCAATGCCGATAGCAACGCTTGAAAGTTCGCAAGCTGATAGCTCATGATTTCTGCCAGCATCCGTGTCAATACAGGGAAGCTGTAGAAAAATTGGTATAACGATTCTTTATTATAGAAGCGATAAATCAAATATTCCCTGAACCGCTCTTTCTCATCCTCACCCTTGAGGGTTATATACTGCTTTTGATCATGAAGGTCATAGACAAAGGTTCGCAAGCTGATATCCAAAAAGCGATTGATCCCTTCTTCTATGTAGTTACTCAACGCCTGTTCTGCTATACTAACAGTTGGAAAATCTTTTGCAGACTCTCTAATTTTCGAATCAAAATAATTGATATGCAGGCGCAATGCGTAAGTAAAGTTGACGTTTACCTGAGCCTCGATGTCACGTTGATCTGTATCCACCGATTCAAATATTTCTTTGGTAGTGTTCAGCCAGTCTTCTTGCGACAGCTGTTGGAATAGATCATTCTGTTCCTCTTGTGTCATCGCTTTAATGGCGAAGCCAAAATCCTGTTCAGACAACTCCATACTGGAGAGTATTTGTTGAAATCGTTCTTCTGTGACCAATGTCGGACGTTTACGCCAACTCAAGAAGTTAGCCAATCTTTCTTCTGGATAAGACAGGTTATTTCTGTCATAATAGTCTTTCAGCAATGTATATCGTTGCTTGATCGACGTCGCTCTTGCCAAGTTCTCAATTCTCATAAGTAGCTCCTTTTAAGTTTTTGAAGAGATCAGTCAGCGAACTTCTTGCTCCTCAGTTATAGTAAACCTATGTATAATGTTATTAAAAATAAGTGCTAGATAAGCACTGCTGGAACAGTTGCTTATCTAGCAAATTCAGTATTTCATTAACGCCAACCGCAACAACGGCTTGTGAAACAGCTATAACTGCATTTCGTAGAATAACAGTTACTTGAAGATGATGATGATGACGAAGATGATGAAGACCAGCTCCAGCTTCCTCCGATTCCGAAGAAGCTTCCTTGAACTTTGTTCATTTCTTCCGGCGTCAATTCTTCAAAAGATTTTCCAACCTTCTTTTCTGCTTGTTTATCCACTTTTATTCCTCCCTTCGTACAACACGGTTTTTAAAACCAATACTCTATTACGAATCGTACTAAATCATTCATCACAGAAAATCAAGCTGCTGCCTACAGTAAAAGCAGCAACGCTCCTATTCTTTGGCGCTTGTTTAGTCGTATTCATATATATTTAAAATAGCCGCCCTAAACGGCTATTTTAAACCAAATAGGGGTGTATCCTTTTAGATTTTCAAATTGACGATTGTCAGCTTGTCCTTTTGAATCTGGAATGCAGCAGCATCTTCTACTCCATCAAAGTTCAACTCGGTTGCTTGCATTGTTAATTCTGATGCAGCAGCATGCAGAATCTTATAATCTCCAACAGGAAGATACGTACTGATTTGACCAAAATTATTTGTTTCAGCTTGAATCACATTATTGTCACTATCGATCAACCAGAATTTTTGTCCTTTAGTATCTAGCGTCGTTGAAGTGACAAAAATCACGGCTCTACCTTCACCAAATCGCTGTCCAGTAGGTCTGTTATAAACATTTTGAATCGTTGTCTGCCCTACTGTGACCCCCACTGTATAAACATTTGAAACAGGATCAAGAGAATAGCCTGGCGGTGCAATTGTTTCTTCTATCACATACATACCCGCTGCTAAATTATATAAGTTGATTTCGCCGTTTTCATCTGTTACCTCTGTCACTTCTGAACCATCTGGATATGTGATTTTAAAGGTCGCCCCCGGCAGTGTTGTCGTTGTCGTCCCTCCAAATGCATCTCTAGCATATTTCACGATTTTCAGTGCACCGACATCATTGATTTTCACATTTGGATGAGCGATTTCTGCGACTTCACCAGCTTTAACTTCAATTGGATAGAACGTATTATCTTCTTCGTATCCCGGAGGAGCTGTTTTCTCTACAACATAGTATGTCCCAGGTTCTAAATTATCGATCAATATCACGCCATCTTGATTTGTTGTGTATGTGCCGACTAATGAATAGTTTTTATCATATACTTCAAAAACGGCATCCGATAAATAAACAATTGGATCAGAATCCTTCTCATATTTGATAATCTTCAATGAGCCCAACTCTGCTTCTTCCTCTTTATTGACGACTGTCACACTTGGTTTTGGTGTATCTTTTGATACAGTTACCTTGATTGGTGTCGCATCCAGTTCATAACCATCTGGTGCTTTTGTTTCCACCAATGTATATTCACCGTATGGCAAGTTATTCAATTGCGCCACACCAATTGCATTCGTTGTAATTGTGTCAATCTTTGTTCCAGAAGCATCAAATACATCGAAGATTGCTCCTTCAAGTCGTTTGCCGGTCTCATCTTCCTTGATGACTTCCAGACCACCTCTTGATTCTTTGTTCACTACTGTCACTGATGGATTCGGTGTGTCTTTTGATACAGTTACCTTGATTGGTGTCGCATCCAGTTCATAGCCATCTGGTGCTTTCGTTTCCACCAATGTATATTCACCGTATGGCAAATCAGTCAGCTGCGCTTTGCCGTCTGCACCCGTTGTAATCGTCGCTACTTTCGTTCCTGACGCATCAAACACATCAAACTCAGCCCCAGCCAATGGGTTGCCCGCTTCGTTTCTTTTATCTACTTCCAAGCCGCCTTTTGATTCTTTATTAACTACTGTTACTGACGGATTTGGTGTTGTCGCTGAAACTGTTACTTTGATTGGTGTCGCATCCAGCTCATAGCCATCTGGTGCTTTCGTTTCCACCAATGTATATTCACCATACGGCAAGCCAGTCAGTTGCGCTTTACCGTCTGCGCCTGTTGTGATCGTCGCTACCTTCGTACCTGACGCATCAAACACATCAAACTCAGCTCCCGCTAATGGGTTGCCCGCTTCATCTCTTTTATCTACTTCCAAGCCGCCTTTTGACTCTTTATTAACTACTGTTACTGACGGATTTGGTGTTGTTGCTGAAATAGTTACCTTGATTGGTGTTGCATTCAATTCATAACCTGGAGGTGCCTTTGTTTCTACCAATGTATATTCACCATATGGCAAGCCAGTCAGTTGCGCTTTACCGTCTGCGCCTGTTGTGATCGTTGCTACCTTCGTACCTGACGCATCAAACACATCAAACTCAGCTCCCGCTAATGGGTTGCCCGCTTCATCTCTTTTATCTACTTCCAAGCCGCCTTTTAATTTCTTATTAACTACAGTTACAGACGGATTTGGTGTTTTTGCAGAAACGGTAACTTTAATAGGCGTTGTATTCAGCTCATAGCCTGGAGGTGCCTTTGTTTCTACCAATGTATATTCACCATACGGCAAGCCAGTCAGTTGCGCTTTGCCATCTGCACCTGTTGTGACCGTCGCTACTTTCACACCTGACGCATTAAATACATCAAACTCAGCTCCCGCTAATGGATTGCCGTCTTCGTCCTTTTTAACTACTTCCAAACCGCCCTTTGATTTCTTATTGACTACAGTCACCGTTGGGTTTGGTGTTGTTTTTGAAATAGTTACTTTGATTGGTGTTGTGTTCAGCTCATAACCGTCCGGTGCTTTTGTTTCCACCAATGTATATTCGCCATATGGCAGATTGGTCAATTGCGCTACACCATTTGCATTTGTAGTTACTGTTCCAACTTTCGTTCCTGATGAATTGAAAACATCAAAGGTCGCTCCGGCTAAAGGACGGCCGTTTTCATCCACCTTTTTGATATTCAGGTTTCCAGTCGTACATGCCGGCTTGTTGTATTTTTTCAAACAAACTGTCACACACGCCTTCAACGCAACTGTCACAGGAGTACTTTCCAGCTCATAACCAGCTGGCGCTTTCGTCTCTACAACCTTGTAGGTACCAAGAGAAAGTTTACTTGATTTTGCTACCCCAAAAGCATTTGAGGTAATAACCTCAACGACTTTTCCAGCACTATTATAGATAGTAAACTGGGCCCCAGCCAACTTCTTGAACGTTGTTGAATCATATTTTGTGATTTCTATATATCCGCCAAAAACTGGCAGAAAACAACGACTATTCAGGCTTAAAGAAGTTGTCTGCACGCCGCTTAATACCGACGCAGCGGGATCTACTGGAGCTTCCTGTCCTGTTTCAGATACACCCGTTGCGTTCCAGCCTCCACCTGCGGGTACATTAACTGCTGCTTCTGCTTCAGTTCCCTGACTGGAGAAAAGCACAAGTGCCATGATCATCATGGCGATTGGATAAATTACTCGTTTGATTCCTTTTTTCACTCTCAACTCGTCCTTTACATATTTATTTTTTTATCATATAAACCCTATTAAATTATCTATTACACGAGAAGTTGTTAGTGAAGCGATTTAGGCGTAATGCTTTGTCTCGAGGATCGTAGTAATGTAGGAACCGGAGAGACACATTTTTAAAGCAATACTTTGTCTCAATCCCCTTAGTATTGCGAGAATTATAGTGACAAATCTTTTAGTTCAATATTTTGTCTCAATTCTCTTAGTATTGTGAGAATTATAGTGACAAATCTTTTAGTTCAATACTTTGTCTCAATTCTCTCAGTATCGCGAGGGTTACAGAGACAAATCTTTTAATTCAACACTTCGCTTCGAAGATCGCAGCATTGTGAAAAATATAAAAACAATTTTATTAGTGCTTTCCTCGAAACGAGCTGTAACTCTTGAACCATAGAGACATATCTTTCAAATCAGCGCATTATCTCAAGGTCATAGTGAAACAGAACGCAAGGAAATTTTTTTGTGAAAACAGTGCTTTACTTTCTCATGCAGGCACTCGTCATCGTTTAGGGCTCACAAGTGCGTCAAGTTACCAGTTCTGCCTTTAAGACCAACTCTTCCAGTGGAATGGTCTATGTATTACGCACCATTTCTTTGAAGGGGTTACTGTACTAAATCAGCAGAATCGCTGCAAAAACGAGATTGTGTGAAGCTGTAAAAAACTCATACATTGATAAGAGTTAACTATCCCTTAACTTGTAATGTAAACAAAGGAAATAAGATGATTTCTCGTTTATTTAACAGGCTTTATATAATTACTCATGTTGATAAAATCACAAAAAACCAGTACCCATTACACATGCTCCCTTTCTTCGCTATACTACCCAACAAAACAATAGTAACACAAAGTTCAGTTATCTTCACTAAAAAAAATATAATTCTTCCAAAAGATAATAACTGATTGTTTGCTTAGGTGGAATTACCGGCTTTTCAGGATTTTATTAAAACGAATCATCCATCTACTTTATCTGTAGGCGGAACAAACATATACCCCTTGCTTCTTACTGTCTTGATCACACTGAGATTTACCGGATCATTTTCCAGCTTACTTCGCAGATGAAAAATGATATTTGCTATTCTAGGCTTCCCATTGACCCGCTTCGTTCCCCATAACTTCTCATAAAGCTCATCATATTTAAATGTTTTCTTCGGCTGTTTACTCAAAACCGAGAGTGCTCGATACTCCAGCCCCGTCAGCCCAATTTCATCTTCTCCATTAACAATGACACTCTGATTGTCCGGATTCAACTCAAGACAATCCGAACGCTGCCCCTTGTTGAAGGTGTGCTCAAAATCTTTTTCCAATAATGCCTTTCTTCCCGTCAATGCATTGCGAACAATCAAAAAGAACTCCTGACCTTGGTCGCTGATGATGTTTCCATCTACACCTAACTGTAGATAAATCATACGATTGACTTCCGAAATCTCATTTCCATATGTCCATAAGAGCATATGTTTTTTCTCCCGCAGCTTTGTGATCAATACGCAGCTTTCACTGATATTTTTCTGATGCTCATCCACAATCACTGCTGCATCCATCGAAAGGGCTTTGTCTATTTCCGATTTTTCCAACTCGACAATACTGATGTCCTCTCTGGATAAAAGTTCCTTTTGCTGCTGCTTTAGTGTACCGGATAAATTAAATACTCCAATTGTAGGCACAACTATTCCTCCCCTCTTTATATGTAACCATTTAACTCACTTAAGGAGCTATTGCCCCTGCTTCTCCTTAAAAAGCAGGTAACTAACTCTTAAAGCCATGCATGAACAGCAATCCTCAACAGATATTGATTTGTGGAAAATCCGTAGGCATTACTGATTTCAACTCGTTTATTTTTATTGCCGGCACTTTTTTGATTTAAAGAGCCAGTCTTAACAGCTTTCAAAAAATGGATAATAAAAAGTACTGGTTCATCAATGCTCAATAGTCAAGACCGTGTTCCATAAGCATTTCTCACGCTTTCTGTCTGAAAGAAGCCAAGAGCGCTTCTATCTTCTTCAGGTCTCTATTGGATGATTGTTGATGTCCAGTACTTTTTTTAATTGAGCTTTTGATATTTCGTTCTATAAATGGTCAAGTTGGAAACTCGAACCATTGTCCAAGCGTTTCACTTTGTTTACGGAGTACCAAATTTGTTCACTTCATAGTCCCAGCTATATGGTCTTGGCGAATCTTCACTCTGACCACCTGAGTCTGTTCCCAGCTTAGGTTCAATGAACATCGTCAACCAATACTCAGCGGTATCAATATCGTAAGTCAGAACTGCGCCGTTTGTCGTAACCAAATCAGCCGTATTCGATGATATATGCTTGTTGCTTATGTCAAGGCTATCTTTTGTCAATATATAACCATGCAGCTCATAATACTCAGGAACCAAATCATCGATTTTGATTGCAGCTTCCCGATTTTCAATCGACAGCTTGTATTTTGTGAACAGCGATTCATTTACCTCAGCTGGTGTGTTCAACGTTGTACTCCCTGAGGTAAGGTTCAGCGTTGCAGTTGAAGAGTCTATCACTGCATTGTAGAATGCTCTACTTGGAATAACTAACTCACCGTTAGGGTTCAAGACTACTTGACGGATATTCAACCCTTTAGACACCATTCTATTTTTTACTATGATTTCTACGTCATCATAGTCGCCGGTACCGCTTAAAAATTCAAAAATTGCTGTACTGCCTGATGTCGGAACACCATTGATATCAATAGATACACTATACTTTTGTGATGAGGTCAGGCTTTCCGCCACATTGTATTCAGTGTCGGTTTGCCAAGGATGGACTGTTTCAATAAATTGACCATCTGCTTTTACCTTGAAAGTATCATCAACTGTATATTGATCGTTCCCATAGGCAACATCAAATTCCTCTGTAGAGCCTGTAATTTCCTGATCGTCTTCATCATAAAGTTCTTTTTTCAAACGAACGATAGTTGGTTTGACCTTTGGTACCTTAAAATCTACTGAGTGATCTACATCAAATGCATCTGTATAGTCCAAGATTGTCGGCCCATTGGTTTCTGCTAAACCATTGCCATCAAGAACCCCAAGTACATCATTGTTGCCATCCACACGATAGGTCAATTCCGCATACATGATGTCTTCATCTGGATCATTGCTGATTGGATTCAGCATTTCACCGATGTCCCAAGCGATCGTTTGCAAACCAGCAGAACCAGACACCGTCACCGTTCCTTGTGAAGCATTCGTATCTGTCACAGTCCCATTTACAGTAAACCCTGTTCCCATTGGATCTGTTACATTCGCTACTTTTACGTTTCCGACAAATTCTCCCGCGATCCCCATTAGAATTTCTTCTAAATCATCAGGCGTTGCATCATAGCTTTTATCTGGTGAGGAAGCGACTTTTTCCATTACTTCTTTCGATGTACGAATAATCTCTGAAGCAACCAATCCATCCACACTAATCTGTTTATCTAAGTCCAGCCCAATCGTATAAATATTGGTGATCAACTTTTCTCCAGCTGATTTATCTATATCTTTACTTATCGTTGCTTCAGCAATAGCACTGTTTGCATGGTTTCCAAAAAGGACATCATCACTATTTGTAGATGGAACAAATATTGGTGATTCTCCAATCGACAAATAGGTTTTACCAAAGCCATATCTAACACTGTAATCAAACTTATCTTCTGGTATCGTTTGAACCGTTTGATAAGCATTTTTACCAGGATAAAAGTCCTGATTAAATGCTTCCATCCCGCTTAAACTGTTATATGGCGATTTAGGTGCATAACTAATCGTTGGCACACCATCAGAAACCAATACAATATTTCTACTATTCGAAGTAGCTGTTTTTATGATATTTGTTGCCTCTTTTAATGCAGCTTGTGTAAATGTCGTTCCCTCGCGTGTATAATCCAATGCTTCGATCGTATTGATCAATTCAGTCCTATTTGATGCACCTACCCATTGTCCAGTAGAAAAGTTATGTGTTGTAACTGTACTGTCGTAGGTAATCAAAGAAATCTTATGAAGATAATTATCCTGAAGCAACTGTTCAACAAAGCTTTTTGCGGCTTCTTTTGCTTTAGGCATTCGATCTCCTTCTGACATACTTCCAGAAGTATCTACAATCAATACTACTTCTGCAGCTGGTGGCGGAAAGCTGTGGCGTGCTTCAACACGTAAGGTAACATCCCACTGATTGACCATACCATCCACTGGTGTTGCTGTTTTACTAACGCCCACCTCTCCATAGTCTAAGCCGAATTGATTTCTTGCTGCTGCGCTTTCGCCAGACTCATTTGCCTTGATTGGCGCATTCGTTGTCAACAAAGACTGGGAAAAAATGATCATACTGATAAAGAAAAGAAAAAGTGCAGCAAGCTTGAACATACCCTTATTATTTCTTATTTTGCTCATTATCTTCCTCCTCTAGTGCGTATTCCGTTTAATTTCCATCTGTTTGATCCTTCAACAAATCATCAACTGCTAATAATGGATTTGCAGATGGTGTCTGGCCGTTCCACCAAGCATCCCGATATGCATATTTCGTCGCTCCGATTCCTTCAACCTTGATTTCAAAATCAAGAACTGCACCGGTATATTCAGTAGTTATATTGGCCTGATTCATTCGCACTGTCGTGAATAACGGAGTGGTTTTTTCCCCTGCTGTCAGTTTCTTTTTGTAGTAAAAGTACCCATCCTTACCATCGATCCAATCCGTTAAATTGTAGTCGATCGTTAAAACAGCATCTGCTCCTTCTGTGGTTGCCGGTAGTAAAGTAACAGCACCACTGCCGCTGGTTTTTGTAATGACTGGCAAGGCCAACACTCGAACAAAGCTGTTCATCTCGCCGGCATTCTTAACGGTCACTATTTTTGTATAATCGATCTCCGGTTCAAATGTGCCAGGTGGAATAAATTCTTCTTCAATTTCCGTCCTTAAATCGCTGATACGGAACTCATTTTGCTTCTCATCCGCATCGGTCAATGCTGCATAGGTCTGTTGCACACCTTTATAGGCAATCAAACTGATAACAGCGACTATAGCAAGAATACCAAAGGACATTTTGTTCAAAAGCAGCTTTTTTTTCGGTTTACGTCTTACTTTTTTCAACGATGCCCCTCCTTTATTTTTCCAAATAGTCTCTGTACATTTCATGAACAGCACCTAACTGAGGCAGCCCCCATGTGTCAAGGATCACTTCTGTTGCATCATGTGCATCCATCACAGGATTGAACTGATACAATGCTCCTTTGTATTTGTTTGGTGCGCTGGCATTAAGCAGAATACTGTTCAATACCGGTGCTGTCGATTGACCCGGATCTACCAACTCTGAATAGTAGAAATAACCATCACTGTATAGCCAGTAATCTGTGGTTCCTGCTGGCGGAGTCGTCGTATAAATATGGTTTGGCATATTCAATTCAAACCACTTGAACAGACTGCTTTCCCTGTTCACATCCTGAAATTTGAACATTTCAGTTCCTGTTGATCGATCAGGTACAACCGCCTCTTTTGCAATATAGAACTTCTCATCATATTTATACGTACCACCTGCCTGTGCAGCAGGGGCCCAGGTTTCTACCTTTTTACTGTCAACACTTGGCATTATTTCCCCAGAAGCCAGCTTCAGATTCCCGTTTCCGGTTTGGTCCGTCACATCGATTTCGAATAATAGTAAGTATTCGTAAAATGCTACACGAATCAACGCTGGGACATTTCCTGTATTCTTAACTCGAACGACCTTCTGAGTCGTCAGTCCAGGCTGCCATTGATAGTTCGCCTCAAAGTCTTCATCTATTTCGGCCGCTAAGCGCGTACCGATAAAATTATTTTCTTTCTCAGCTTCTGAAGTGAACCATGCATACGTACTTCCCAGAACCATTAAACTGGAAAAAAAGAAAACCAGCAAAAGTATCGGAAGCTTGTTACTGTTCAAAGGAAAGCTCCGCTTTTTCTTTTGTTTCTTTTTTAGCAAACGACCCATTCTTTTTCTTTTTGACATTTGCTTCCCCCTTATTATTTAATCGCTCTCCGGAAATACATATGATTTACTGTACATCCATTACCAATCAACCTCTTGATTATGACTATGATTTCTTTTTGTCTAAAACCTTATGCTTAACAATCAACAGAGCCACCATAACTAAAAACATACCTATGATGACAAATATCATGGCGTTTCGCCATTCTTCCCCAGTATTCGGCAACTTTAACAAATCCTTCCCCGGTGTCGTACTGCTTGAAGTCCCCGGTTTTTTCGGATCATCACTACTGCTGCTTCCTGTATCAGGCAGCTTCGTTTTTACTGCTTTGAAATACCAGATATTCTCAAAAACATTTTTTTCAGCAAAATCCTTGTTGCCGTATTTCTTTCCATCTAACTCGAAATACGCTTCCAGCATTCGTGTATCCCCACTTTTGAAGGTTCCAAGATCGACTGGTGAGGCAACATCCTGAAGATTGATTTTGCCGTTATCTCCAGATAATGGACCAGAATAAATCACTTCGCCGTCGTAAACTAAGCGCATCTGTATTGCTTCTGACAAGTCCAATGTCCCCTGAATCAGGGTCGGCTTGCTGACCCGCATCGTTAAATGATACGGAATATCTCTTTCTAAATTAGTAATTGTGATTTTCATTGACCAGGCTTTCCCCGGCATCACATCTCGCACATCGACCAAGTACTCTCCATCATCTTCGATTTTTATTCCCTGATCGTCTCCGATTACCATACCGGGAGGAAGTTCAACGGCTTTCGCTGTATCAGCAATAACTAGTGACAAGAGTAGGAAAAGAATCCCCACACTCATATATATTGCCTTTCTAATATTGCTTTTCATTTTCATTTCCCTTCCTCCTAAGTCGGTAATCAAATCAAATTAGTGCTTATTTTTCTGGTGTAATAGCTTTCAATGCATTTGCAATTTGTGCACTTGCACTTCCTGCTGCTGGTGTAGGCAACCATTGGTCAACCGCACCTTGGAACGCAGAGATTCCTTCAGCATTTACAGTCAAGTCATATTTCAGCTTGCTGTATGAATTGTCAGCAGCTCCCAGTAATGTTACAGCATCCAATAATTGAGTAGTCAACGCGCCTGGTGCAACTACACTTGTATAGTAGAAGTAACCATCATCAACGTTGAAGAACCATTTGTCAGCGCCAGTAGCGTTTGTTGTAATGTTGTTGAACAACAATTCGATTGGGTGTTGTTCATTTGGTGTTACAGCTGTATTAACAAGAGAAGTCAATACATCGTTATTTCCATCAACAAATGCTGGAGTTGGGTTGTAAATTGTTGGAGCTGTCCAATCTCTTGTGATTGCTGCTGCATAAGTCAAGTCAATATAAGACATTGCTGCTGCAGAACCAGCTTTCAGAGTGATTGCGCCAGTGTTTTCGTCACGATCATATCCGTTGATACCAGTTGCATGGAATTGTTTTGTTCCGTTATCCCATACTTGACGATACGTGTGTGTTACTACGATATTTGGAGCCGTACCAGTTGTTTCAGTTTTCTCAACAACTTTCAATGTGTACGTACCCGCGTAGTCTCCGCCAGCAATTGTGATTGTTGGTGCAGTTGGGAATGTAGATGCAACATAAGCTGGATCTGTTGGTAAGCTTCCTGGAACAACATAAGCTTGAGCTTCAGTTAATCCATTCAATTCAGTACCAGTTGTTGTTTGTTTTGCTACATGGTCATCCAACAATTGCAATGACTCATCCAGCCCAACACGGATCAACGCATCGTATTTACCAACGTTGGCTACCTGTACATCCTTGTTTACTTCTGAACCTGGTTCCCAATCGGTCGGTGGTTCAAATGTTTCCACGATCTCGATGTCTTTACCTGAAGCAATTTCACCTTCAAAGTGGTTGGTTTTTGAATCTTCACTTGTAAACCAAGCGAATGTTGCCGATAATGCGGCTACTGCTGCAAAAGCCCCAGCTGCAGCAAGTACTTTTTTCTTCTGACTCTTCTTCTGAGTATTATTCAGATTTTTTTTCATTTGTAGAGTTCCCCCTCTTAATATATTATTGACTCCTTGCTTGAGGTTGTGACAAAAGCGTTTAGCTCCGAGAATCAGCTAGGCACTGTTTGATATCATTTCGCGCCTCACTTGTTTCTGTGCAACTAGCTTATGCCGCAGTCCCGCCCAAAGAGAAAATACCTAATTGTTCAAAAAGTAATACCGTATGATTGTTATAAACCCAAACACTGAAAGGATAAAGACGACAGAAACTACCACATTATCTTGAACGAAATTCAAGACCCCTCCGACTTTTGGTATAACAAACACTTTTTTCCCGACTACCTGTTTCGCACTGATTGGAACATCTTCTGCTTTGTTGGCATCACCCTGAGTAATGTAATATACGCCCTCCGTCTCACCTAGCTTATCCATCTTTTCTTTCACCCTGTGGGTCAGAAAAGCCTGGCTTGTGATACTGGGACGGAACGTAACGATATCTCCCACTTCAGCACTTTCACCTGGTATATCCCTTACAATAATGATGTCTCCGGAATGAAACCCGCCTTTTTGTGTTTTGGGATCCCTTGGAACCATTGAATCCGTCAACACTCCGAAGAAGCGATAGCCGAGAAATGATTTATTTTCGTCATTGCTGGTAGCAAATAGAACCGAACCGACAACTATAGATAGGATAAACACGTAAAAGAGAACGTTTAGCAGCAAAGATATTGCTTTGGGTTGCTTTTTTTTCTTTTTCGTTGTTTTCTTTCCATTTTTAGAAGTGTTTTGTGTATTTCTCTTTTTCTTCTTAGTTGACCCATTTGTTGACCCAGTTTTCTTCTTCTTGATTTTTTGAGGATTTCCAACAACCTGTTCTCTTTCAACGAGCGAAGTCGAAGTTTTTCTTTTTTTGGGATGTTGCAATTGCCGTTTTTTTTGTTGTTTTCGCTTTTTTTCCTGATCCATGATTGACGACGATTCCCCCCGGCTACCGATGTAGCAAGCTAAATCAATTGATTTAACAAGCCTGAAAATAGTTTTAAACTGAGAAAGCAACTAACTTTGTTATTTAATGCTACTTATCTTTGCAGACTTTCTACTCATGCATATGGATGAAAAACAATAGAAATAGAAGGTTCTGACAGACTAGAACCTTCTAAAAAACTAATGATATTGAGAAATGCAACTAACATGCAAAAAAAGAATATGGACAAAAAGGAAAAGTCCTTTCTATCCATATTCTGAAGTGTGTCCGCCTAATTTAAATAACAAGTGGTTCTACTTTCTAAAAAACATTAGTTTATTATAAAGATATCGAGCCGTCAACATTTTTTTTTGATCCTGCAAATTATTTTTGAAAGGAGTGAATGATTTTTGATAGATATAAGATGAGATGAGTGACCTCACTCCTCGATAAACAGTTGATATATCTGCTTATTTAGGGAAAGGGCTCCGGGGAGATCTCAACATCTATCAAATTTGAAAATCCAAAATAAATAAATACTAATTATATAAATAAAATAGTATTTATTTATTTTCAGCAGGATTTTCAGTTTGGCAGCAGCTCGAATTTATTAGGAGTGTGATAAAAATGGCAGTTATCGGCTATATGCGGGTAAGCACCCACCAACAAAAATTCGATTCACAGCTACAGGCTTTAAATCACTATGGTGTAGACAAGATTTACAAAGAACGCGAAAGCGGTAGAAATCCGGCAAGAAGTGTATTGAATACTGTTCTTCAGAAACTCCGGTCAGGAGATACCTTGGTCATTTTCAAGCTGGATCGCTTAGCACGTGGTACACGACAACTTCTTGCACTTCTGGAAGAGTTTGATAGAAGAAACATCAATTTTGTCAGTATCCAAAACAATATTGATACAAGTACCGCTATGGGACGTTTTTTCTTCACGATCATGAGTGCCTTTTCAGAAATGGAAGCCGAATTGATTCGTGAGCGTGTCCTTGCCGGACTAGATGCAGCAAGAGAGAATGGCAAACAGCTTGGACGGCCTCCACGTACAGATGAAGTCAACCACGCCCTTGAGCTATACGTAACCTCTGATCTATCTGTTTCCGAGATTGCTGAGAAATGCAACATCTCGGTCCCTACTGTATACAACCACATCAGAAAGCGAAATTTAAGCAGACCCACACACATAAAAACAAAAAGAGTGCCGCAGAAGCAATAGCTTCATTTTTTGACACGCTGGTCTTCCCTGATTTTCAGCGCGCACAACTCTTTTACGATTGCTTTCAACACATATGAAACTAAGAGGAGATACATAAAAAATAAATGAGACAGCTACCTACTTAAAGTAGGTAGCTGTCTCATTTCATCAGGCTACTGCTATGCCAGCGCCCCCATCGGGTCCCAAGGTGCTAGAACTTTTGGTTCTTCCTCCCAAGCCTTCAGCAATTCAGCATTTAGGAACTCCTTGCGTACAACGATTTGATACGTGTATTCATCCATCCATGCATCACTCATCACAAAGAAGCCCTTCTCACCGACTTTTTCACCCCAGCTGTTTTCAACCTTCCACTTTGTTGATTCTCCGTCTACAACATCTACGCCTGTCAGAACCATTGCATGGGTCATCAAGCTCTCACCATAATCCAAGCGTTCCGCCTTGCTCATTGTAAAATCAATATCGAACAACTCATTGATTTCATACGCATTCAGTGCCATGATACCATTCTCTCTATTTGACGATTGACCTACGTCACAACCAAACCAGACAGACTCTCCCTGCTCCAGCTGCTGAACAGCCAGTTTTTTAAACGTAGTCATATCCACATTCAAGTACTTGACTGGCTTATCGCCTACAACATTCCCCAGCATTTCTACCGTGTAGGTTTTATTGAAGGGTTTATCTTTTGTTGGTGCATTGATCACACTGATATACTCATCTAAATCTACGCCTACATACTTTTCATAAAAGGATAAAGGCGTTAGGCCTTGGTCAAGATGGTAGTCTTTGTTTTCATCTCTATATTCAAAATCGAAGACATCAGGAGGTGTCCCTAATGATACTGCCAAAAAGTTATAAATTTCTTGAAGCAGTTCCTCTTTTCTAGCTTGAACAGCTTCTGCTGACTGTCCTTCTTCAAGCATCGTTCTCAGGACAACGGCATCTCTGCGCAGCTTTTTATTCAGATAGTTGTTCAGCTCACTGGAATCTGAACTGTTCTTGCTTTCAGGCATGGCAGTCTTCGGTACAACGCCGTATTTTTTGAACAACGATACGATCATATCCCATTGTCCGCCATCCTGCTGCGGTGTAGCTAATAGGAAAGCTACTTTACGAGAATCCAGCTCCTGATCTGCTGTTGCAATGATGTTTTCATAAAAATAATTTGATTTCTCATATTTGTCCCAGAAAAACGTATAGTTCTGAGACAGTTCAAAATCTTTCAGCTGGAAGCTGTTGATCAGTTTATGGCGAAAGGTGTTCAATGCGGCAAACATCCAACAACGACCGCTTTTCTTTTGATTAGCCACTTTACCAGTCTCTAGATCCACAGAAAAAACCTGAACATTCTCTACTCTTGCTTCCTGTGTTTCCGCTGACCGCATAATGCCGTTTTTTACTACCGCATTCTGCAGTGCCCGCTGTTTTGTATCTGCGGCAAACGCTTCTCTAAATTTTTTAGTTGTTTCATTTTTTATTTCTGTCATAACTTCCATCCTTTCACTAGGATATACCTGAAAGAGTATGATTCCTTCGAGCTTTTCCTGCATATCCTGATTGCTCTTTTTCTATTATATGCCTCGTTCAAGAAACTCTCAACTATCATCTCATTGCATTTTTGCATATACTGTATTATACTTTATAATACAAAGACGATAAACTATAGTGAGGTGCTTCAAATGCTAATGGAAATAGATATGAAGAGCGATACCCCCATTTATCAGCAGATCCGCAACCAAGTAATTTTGGGGATCGCAAGAGGTCAGCTGGAATCAAATGAGTCGCTGCCGTCAGTGCGACAGCTGGCTGATGAAATCGGTGTAAATATGATGACCGTTTCAAAAGCCTATAATGCCTTGAAGCTGGAAGGATACATTGTAACCGACCGAAGGAACGGGACCAAGATTGCTGAATTCCCAAAAGCGACCGAATATTTCATCGAACAATTTAGCACATCTCTTGAGCTCCTATTAGCTGAAGCTGCCATTCATCAAATGGACGAAGTAGATATTCACGCGATCGTCAGTCAAATCTTGCAGAATTTTAATTAAAGGATGTGGTCCATATGAACATGAATATAATGCTCCTATTAGTACTTATCAGTATGAATTTCCTAATGGCGTTTATTGGCAGGATCGTTGCCAATCCACATAAAAATATCATCTTGGAAACAACTCTGCCAAAGGACAAACTCAATGATTCACAGGTTACTCAAGTAAGGCAAAGCTATAAGAAGACACTGCTCATCGTAGCTGTCGTCTTTTCTCTAATGGACTTGCTCTTACTCCTTATTCCTTATGACTCGATTGCGATATTGTTCTTGTTGTTGTCACTGTTCGGCATGATTGGTGTAAATTACTACACACAGGTTCTCTATATTCGAAAAATGACAGCTGTCAAAATGAAGAACAATTGGATTTTGCCAACAAAACCTCTGTTAGTTGATACAAAGCTGATACTGAACAAAAATCGAAAAATGCTCAAGGCTTACTGGTTCTTACCTAGTATCCTGATTTCTCTTAGCGGCATCATCTATACTATTTTTTCAGTGAAGCCAATTGGCGGTATGCTCCTGTTCGGCAGCATCTCTTTACTGACAGCCGGACTATTCATTTTTTCTTATTATTTAGTCAGCCGTTTACCAGTCAAAGCATTGACCAGTGATGAACAGACCAACCAACAGGTCAACGACGCAATGCGCTACTACTGGTCTTTGCTTTTGGTTTCCTCTACCTTTGTCTTCAGTCCGCTGTCTTTCCTTCCAACGTTGTCTCTCACGATGGCGTACGGAAAAATGATGTATCTGGTGATTGGTTACTTTACATTGCTGTTTATTTATATCGGGTTCATTTTTTTCTTGATGTTTCGTCTGAGAAAAACACAGGATCAGTTGATTTTACAAGCTTCTGACTATCGCTATGGCGACGACGATCAATATTGGCGCTATGGGCTATACATCAATCCGGAAGACCCTCGAATCATGGTTCCTGATCGGTTGGGGATGAACATGTCAGTGAACTTGGGACGTCCGGCGGGAAAAATCTCCATGGTTGTTTTATCGATCGTGGTCATAGCAACTACCTTCATCGCCAGTGTGCCATTGCTGATCAATGATTTTTCCAGCGATCCCTTCCGTATGGAGCTCACAGCGAATGAGGTTTCCTTGTCTGCTCCGTTCTCAAAAACCAGAGAAATCCCAATTCAGTCCATCGAATCGGTTGTACTGGTAGATACGCTGCCGGAAAACAGTCTACGGGTATACGGAGCAGCAACAGAGCATTACTTGACTGGGGAATTCAGAGTAGACGATGAGCCTGCTTATCTGCTGGTGTATCAAAAAGAAACGCCGATTATGAAAATCACAACTAAAGAATATACCTATTACTATACGAATAAAGACCCGGAAAAAACACAAAAAGAATATGAACTGCTTCTTAAAAAATTAGCTTAAAACAAACAACCGGAGAGTGGGACAATAATCTGTTGCCACTCTTTTCCATACCCTAAATCCGAATAAACGGCGAGTCAGAAGTAGCTCCTAGGACAATAAGCCGGAATTCAACAAAAATTTGTGAAACAATTTTCGTGAATTCCGGCTTATTGCTTGTAGCTAAACACTTCTGGCTCAGCCTCTGGTTGTTTTCGGTTTATTATTCGTTGACCACTGTAAACTTCGTATCCGCCAAGGCTGCATCAAGCTGCGCTTTAGATAGTTCGCTGTCTGCATCAATCGTTGCTTGCTTTGTATCCAACTGTACATCAACAGACTGCACGCCTTTGATCGCTTCAAATTTTTCTTTGACGATCCCTACACAACCGTCGCATTTCATTCCTTCAATCGTTACTGTTTGACTCATTCTTTTTTCCTCTTTTCTTATTGAGACCTATCTGGAAATTTAGATTTTACTGTAAATTTCAGCTGTACTCTAGTGATTCCCCTTCAAAAACAAACGAGCTTTGTACGGGGGTGCGGCATTAGTTCATCGAATTTGTTTTACTTTGTTCCCTACTCATAGTTCTAATTGATTTTTGGATAAGATAGACAGTTATACTGCCGACAAGTAAACCAATAGCTAAAAGAATGAGACCGCCCATTGTCTCACCCTTCAGTAAACCTTTTACTCCAAAGACAATTGTCAAAATCGAAATAAAGATATTTACAACATTACTTATGATCAGGCTGATGAGTTCTCTCTTGGATTTAGAAAAAAATAGCAGTAACCACATAAAAATTCTCCTTATTGAGTAACATTATTTAGTAGTAATATCTATGTGTCAACTTGATAGACCAGCTCTAAATCATTTCTAAACAGTCTCTACAGATTTTAGGCTTTGTTATCATTTAACACTCTTCTCTACTAATGAGTTACAGACATTCATGCTTCTTATTTTTGCATTTCCTTTAAAATTCCGCAAGAGTAAAATCATTTATTTTGATGGCTTGAACCGTTTCAACCGCAGTGCGTTCAGCAAAACAGAGACCGAACTGAAGCTCATTGCCGCTCCGGCAATCATCGGATTCAACAACGGACCGCCGAACAGATGCAAGACACCCATGGCTACCGGAATCCCCAGCGTATTGTATGCAAATGCCCAAAACAGATTTTCCTTGATGTTTTTGATTGTCGATTTACTCAATTCAATCGCTGTCGGAACATCCATCAGATCGCTGCGCATCAACACGATATCTGCTGATTCCATGGCAACATCTGTTCCGGAGCCGATAGCAATACCGATATCAGCCTGTGCCAGCGCTGGTGCATCATTGATACCATCTCCGACCATCGCAGTTTTACGGCCTTCCTCTTGAAGCTTCTTCACTTCAGCCGCCTTGTCCTCCGGCAATACCTCGCTGAGGACACGATCGATCCCTACCTGCTTTGCGATTGCTTCCGCTGTCCGCTTATTATCTCCGGTGATCATTGCCACTTCGATTCCCATCTGATGCAGCTTCTCAATCGCTTGTCTGCTGTTCTCCTTGATGGTATCTGCAACAGCGATGATTCCAGCTAGTTTACCATCCTTAGCAATAAACATCGGTGTTTTTCCCTGCTCAGCCAGCTGATTGGATTGCTCGTAATATTCTCCTAATTCAATCGTTTGATCCACCATCAGCTTTCTATTGCCAAGCTGGAAACGACTATTCTGGATGTCTCCTTCAATCCCATGACCCGGAATAGCTTGGAAGTTGTCAATAGGATGGATCTCCAATCCTCTTTCTTCTGCTGCTGATACGATTGCCTCGCCTAATGGATGCTCAGAACCCTTTTCTGCTGAAGCCGCAAACTGTAACAATTCATTTTCTGATAGGTCCCCTGCAACCAAAATATCTGTAACTATTGGTTTTCCTTCAGTGATCGTGCCTGTTTTATCGAATACGATCGTCTGGATTTTATGCGTCGTCTCCAGCGCATCGCCACTCTTGATCAGTACACCATTCTCAGCGCCTTTACCTGTCCCTACCATGATTGCCGTTGGTGTTGCCAGTCCCAATGCACATGGGCAGGCGATGACCAGGACAGAAATCGTGATCGTTAATGCGAATATCCAAGATTCTTGACCGATGAAATACCAAGCTAAACCAGATAACACAGCCAGCACGATAACGATAGGTACAAACACTCCGGATATCTTGTCTGCCATTTTAGCAATCGGTGCTTTTGATCCTTGCGCATCCTCAACCAGCTTGACGATCTGTGCCAATGCAGTATCTTTCCCTACCTTAGTTGCCTTAAATTGAATATTCCCATTTTTATTGATACTTGCACCGATGACTGCATCGCCGGGCTTTTTCTCGACAGGGATACTCTCTCCGGTGAGCATCGATTCATCAATGGCAGTCGTACCTTCCAGTACAACACCATCTACAGGAATTTTTTCTCCGGGACGTACAATGATCACATCGTTCACACGAACGTTTTCGATAGGCAGGTCTATTTCCTGACCCTCTCGAATCACTCGAGCATTTTTAGGAGCAAGTCCCATCAGCTTCTTGATCGCTTCAGAGGTTTTTCCTTTTGAAACTGCTTCGAAGTATTTACCTAGTGTGATCAAGGTAAGGATCACTGCCGCTGATTCATAATACAGCTCCATTGAAAAATGCGCATGTCCTTCAAATACCATATAAGTGCCGTACAAGCTATAAAGGAACGCCGCACTTGTTCCCAATGCAACCAAAGAATCCATATTCGGGTGCCCCTTAAACAATGAACGATACCCAACAGTGAAAAAGCTTCTTCCTAGATAGAGAACAGGCAGCGTTAGAACCAATTGTGTCATAGCAAACACCGTGCTATTCATCATTGGATCAAGTACGCCCGGTAATGGCAAGCCAATCATATGTCCCATAGCAATGTATAGTAATGGAACTGTAAACACAGCGGATAACCAGAAGCGACGCCACATTTCCTGAATGTGCTGCTGCTTTTTCTCCTGATCTGCATCGGCTTTCTCCTGCTCATTCCCGGTCGTTTCTTCAATCGCCTGAAAACCTGCTTGATCCACTGCCGCCGAGATTTCACTACTGTTTAAAATAGTCGGATCAAAATGAACGGTCATCTTCTCTGTCGCAAGATTAACAGCAGCTTGATCCACGCCATTCAAACGACTGACTGCCTTTTCCACTGTTTGCGCACAAGAAGCACAACTCATTCCTTCTATGTCAAATGTTCGCTGTATACTTTGACTGATTGCCTGAAAACCGGCATCTGATACCGCCTGCTTTATTTCTTCTTCCTTAAGCTGTTCCCCATCATATTGGATCGTCAGCTTTTCTGTCGCAAGATTGACACTGGACTTAATGACACCTGACAGCTTGCCAGTCGCTTTCTCAACTGACTGGGCGCAGGAAGCACAGCTCATTCCTTCTATATCAAAAGTTTTTGTTTCCAAATCATTCCACTCCTTTTCTTTCGATCAAATGACACTGGCACTGACCGGGAATACAATTACAGGGCACCTGCTCGACCGCTGACTGCTTCTTTTCTTGAAGCAGCTGCTCCAACTGTTCAATGTCTGCAAAGCTCAATACACTACCCTGAATCAACTGCTCCACTACCTGCCCGACTTTACGGCTGCAGACTTTTGTCAGCAGCTCATCAGATAAATCCTGAAGACTTCTTCTTTCTTCAATAAGTGGATAGTAGATAAATTTATTTCCAGATGGCTTCGTTGCCAACATTTCTTTCTCTGCCAAACGCCCCAGTAATGTTTTGATAGTGTTTTTCTTCCACTGCATCTTTTCATTCAGGATCGTATAGACGTCATTGCTGGTGGTTTCTCCCTGCGCCCAAACAACACGCATCACTTCCCATTCAGCATCGGTTATTTTCGCTTCAGTCATCAGTTATCCCTTCTTTCAACTTATCGATTACATTTGTAGTCGTTTATTCTTTTTCATTCTAACTGATTTCTTTTGACCTGTCAAAGTTTTTATTTTTAAGCCCTCACCCTTGTATTTTAAATCAACAAAAAGCCCATGAATTCACTATCTTCATGGGCTTCTTTGTTTTAAATTATACACCTGCTTTACGCTTGATAAAATGAGGTGATCAAACCATGCTCTATCTGAGAATCCACAATCTTCAGCTTTATCGCTGTATCTGTCTCACTAAATAGAGGGATGCCTTTTCCAAGGATGATCGGAATCGTCGTGATCACATACTCATCAATTAAGTTATTGGCAATTAAAGGAGCAATGATTTGGGAGCCGCCGACGATCCAAATATCTTTTCCCTCTTCTTGCTTCAATCGTTGAATCAACTGTTCCGGCTGTTCCTCCGTAAAAATCAATTGATCGGTCCCGGCCTTTGGACGATGTGTGATAATATATGATATCTTGTCCTCATATGGGTATTGATCTGGGGATAATTCATTCACCAGCTGATCATACGTCGTCCGCCCAAGAACAACTGTGTCGATTCGTTCCAATAGTTGAGTGTAGCTATCAAATGCTTCGACCTCAGAGCTGGTATCGTCTGTCAGGAAATCGATCGATCCGTCTGCTTCTGCGATATAGCCGTCTAAGCTGGCTGCGATATATAAAATGATTTTTCTGGACATGGTGGTTCCTCCTTTATTTCGTCATTGCTTTCATTATACGTTATACGCGGAGGTCTCCTGCTATATGATGCTCAAGACATGTCTGCAATTTTATTATTTCATCTAAATTCTTTTTCCTGCTGCAGCTGTTTTTTTGTTTTTACCAGAAGAAACAGACTGACGAAAAAGGCCGCTAGCTCAACTACAGGAAGGCTGCTCCAAACACCAAGAACGCCAAACGCATTTCCCATAATAAAGACTGCGGGAATAATCAGCAGATACCCGCGAAGCAGGACCAGGACAAAGGAATAGTTTGGTTTTGCGATCGAAGCAAAAAAGATACTGAATACTATATTCATACCGGAAAAGAGAAAACTGAATAAATAGATGGGAATCCCCTGACTGGCAAAGCGAATCAGCTCCTGATTATTTGTACTGTTGAAAAATTGAATGACCGGAAGCTTAAAGAGCACCATCAATACATATAAAGCCACACCGATACCTACGCTGACCAGACTGCCAAACTTTAATGCGGCGGCAACTGCGGTGAAATTCTTTTTACCAAATTCTCGACTGACGATTGGCTGGATTCCCTGAGCTGTTCCCGTGAACATGGATAGACCTATCAAGAAGATATTTGCCAGAACACCAAATGCGGCAACCGCTATATCTCCCGCTAATGATAATAGTACGATATTAAAAACTAAAATGCTGACACCATTGCTCATCTCCGTTAGAAAAGAGGGAATCCCCAGTTTGACACTTTCCTTGACCGTTTTCCATACTGGTCGTGCCCATTCCAGTCCAAGCAGGCGATTTGGCTTACGGCGATGCATTGTCAAAATCAGCAGACTTAGTATCGGTGACGCGGCAGTAGCTAAGGCTGCACCAAACATCCCCAACCCTAAAGGAAAAACCAGAATATAATCAAATACAATATTAAACAAACTCGAAGCGATCATTGCAACCATCGTCAGATGCGGATTGTTATCATTCCTTACAAAGCTAAGAACAAAGTTATTGACTAAGAAAAATGGGGCAGCAATCAGAATCACTCTTAAGTAGGTCATCAGGTAGGGCAGTGTTTCCACCCCGCCGCCTAACAGTCTCGCCAGAGGCTCTACGAAGAAGAAACCGCAACATGTGAAAAGTAGTCCTAGAATGATACTGATAATTCCCAGCTGAGAAAAATATTTTTTTCCCATTTCAGGCGCACTACTCTTATTTAGAGAGAACAGGGTTGCTCCTCCCATTCCCATCAGCAAACCCAAACCATTGATCAAGTTAAATACCGGCAATGCCAGATTAAGGGCTGTCAACCCGTACGGTCCTACCCCATTGGCTATGAAATAGGTATCCGCTAAAATATATAGGGAAAGCCCCAGCATACTCAATACATTTCTACTGACATACCCTATCAGCTCTTTTTTTTCCGTCTTTTCCATCTCTGTTCCTCCAAAAAAAGAGCAGATCAATTATCCTTCGATGGCCTATCGGATAATTTCTCTACTCATTATTTATACAAAACCCGGCGATTTTGTTTCTATGCAGTTTATGATCATTCTCCATCTGAATTCCTCAGATATCCGTTCAAAACATTGAACTCCAAACCATTCTAACAATTTTTCCAGCGAAAAACAACTGCAGAATCTATTAATCGTTTTTCTCTTAAAGGAATTACTATACCAATCACTCTTTGTATTGTAAACTGGAAGAAACATCGAGAAAAAAGAGGTGACCTTACGTTGTTCGATCTGGAAAAAGTTCAGTCGTTGAACGATTTGGAAATGATTGTTTATCAATATATTCTTGAGCATATCAATCAAATTCCTAAATTAACGATTCGTGAGCTGTCTGCAAACTGTCATGTATCCACATCAACTATTCTTAGATTCTGTACTAAAATGGGCTTTGAAGGTTTTTCTGAATTGAAATTTGCTGTAAAAAATGCACAGGAGCATTCCAATGGTTTTGAAGATTATTATGCTTCAGCTGTTCATGTCGATTCTTTTTTGAAAAAAATCAATCAAGGAAACTATCAAGATACCTTCAAGCCAGCCGTTGATTTGATTATAAAAGCACGTCATGTGGTCTTTATAGGACTTGGTACCAGTGGTGTCCTCGGCGCATATGGAAGTCGTTACTTTTCAAATATTGGCATCAACTCATACAATGTCAGTGATCCGTTTACTCCGATCCCGCCACGAGGCTTTGAAAGCACCTTAGTGATTGTCCTGTCCGTCTCAGGCGAAACGTCAGAGATACTGAAGATGGTTTCTGATTTTAAACGGTCAAATGCGGATGTTCTCAGTATTACAAATGATGAAAACTCAACAATCGCCAAGCTTGCGAATTACAATATTTCCTATTATATGCCGGAGGAAAAATCGGCCTACGCAGATCCCTTTATCAACCTGACAACACAGATACCGGTGATTGCTTTGATTGAGCTCCTTGCCCACCAAGCCGGAAAACAACTTTTGATGGAAAAATCAGCCGAAGAATAACCCTATTTCACAAAAATGACCTACATGATTTTTGAAGCTGCAATGCTTCAAATCTTTCAATTTTGTTCCAGCTTATAAAAAAGCAGATTCGAAAATGCTGTTAAATCAGCATTTCTGATCTGCTTTGTTTTTTCGAGCGTAACATGTTTCTCAAAGCGCCTAAACTGTTTCTTTTCCGATCAAAATCTTTTATATTGAATGTGTAAACGTATTCAATATAAAAAAGGAGGACCATGATTATTTCACGAATACTCTACATGAACTTATACTTATATTTATTTATTCAAGAGGAGATGAGTTAAAGATGAACGAATGGATTAATGAAAAACTTCTTCCACCCGTACTGAAATTTGTAAACACGAAACCCATTACTGCACTAAGAAACGGTATGCTTTATACGATGCCATTTACGATCGTCGGCTCGATTTTTCTACTATTAGCCAACATCCCTTATGAGCCTGCAGCAAACTGGGTAACTGATTCCGGATTAGCTGTCTATTTCAACCAAGCTTTTGGCGCTTCATTTGCTATTATGGCTGTTTTCGCTGTTATGGGTATCGCTTACTCGTATGTTAAGTCTGAGGGCTTTGAAGGTCTTCCTGCCGGTATGATCGGTCTGGTTATCTTCATCATGTTCATGTCGGCTGAAATTACAGATGTTGAGAGCGGTGCAACTATCAGTAATATCATCAATAAAGACTGGACTGGCGGTAAAGGAATGATCACTGCTATTCTTGTCGGTCTAGTTGTCGGTTGGGTCTATAGCTGGTTCCTGCGTCACGACATCCGTATCAAATTACCTGAACAGGTCCCTGAAAACGTAGCAAACTCATTTACTGCGTTGATTCCTGCTTCTGTATTGATCACTGGTGCTATGCTTGTCTATATCTTCTTTGACAAAGTATTTAATACAACATTCTTCCAATTTATCTACGATGTCCTGCAGTCACCACTGCAAGGGGTAACAGATACATTGGGCGGCGCCTTGATCATTGGTTTCTTGGTTCCATTCTTCTGGTTCTTTGGGGTTCACGGTTCAACCATCGTTGGTGGTATCATGGAACCAATCCTACAGGCTAACTCATTGGAAAATACTGAAATCTTGAATGCCGGAAAAGCATTGACAATTGAAAACGGCGGACACATTGTTACGAAACAGTTTATGGATCAATTCCAAACAGTAACTGGTGCCGGTATGACAATTGGACTGGTTGTATTCATGGTATTCTTCGCGAAATCAGCACAGTTCAAGCAATTAGGTCGCTTATCTTTAGCACCTGCCATTTTCGGTATCAATGAACCAATCACGTTTGCTACACCGATCGTAATGAACCCAATCATGGTGATTCCGTTCATTCTGACACCTGTTGTTTCTTCTGTTATCACGTACTTTGCTCTTTATACAGGCTTGGTTCCGCTCTTTACAGCCGTTCAGGTGCCGTGGACTACACCAGCCATCCTTTCCGGGCTGTTGATCGGCGGTTGGCGTACGGCACTTCTACAAGCATTTGTATTAGTTCTTGGTTTCTTCATCTATCTGCCATTTGCAAGAAAAATGGATGCAATCAACTATGCACAAGAAACTGGGCAGCCTATTGAAGAAGAAGTATTGGAAAAAATTGAAGCTGAACAATAAGAGCATCACCAGCAATGGTATCATTTGCTATGAGACCAATTTTGGCTTATTGCTGAGTGAATCTAGACAATAAAAACATCGCGGAACAGAAAGCCGGAATCAATCGAAAGATACCATCACTGATTCTGTTTCTGTTCCGTTTTCTATTAGAACAATTTGCTTGCTGCATATACTAACGATTGAAGAGGACGATTATTATGTCAATTTTAAAAAATGATTTTCTTTGGGGCGGCGCTGTAGCTGCTCACCAGCTGGAAGGCGGTTGGAATCAAGGCGGAAAAGGAATCAGTGTTGCTGATGTCATGACTGTCGGAGCTCACGGGGTTCCCCGTAGGATCACTGACGGTGTAGTCGTTGGAGAAAATTACCCGAACCACGAAGCCATTGATTTCTATAACAACTATAAAGAAGACGTAAAACTGTTTGCTGAACTAGGCTTGAAGTGTTTCCGTACATCGATTGCCTGGACACGTATTTTCCCTAAAGGGGATGAAGAAACGCCTAACGAAGAAGGACTGCAGTTCTACGACAACTTGTTTGACGAATGTCTGAAATACGGCATCGAACCAGTGATCACACTATCTCACTTCGAAATGCCTTATCACTTAGTGACAGAGTATGGAGGCTGGCGCAATCGAAAAACCATCGATTTTTTTGCTAAATTTGCTGAGGTCTGTTTCACTCGCTACAAAGATAAAGTTACCTATTGGATGACCTTCAACGAAATCAACAATCAAACAAACTTCGAAGAAGATTTTGCCCCCTTCACTAACTCAGGAATCAAATACACTGAAGGTGAAAATCGAGAAGAAATCATGTATCAAGCCGCTCACTATGAGCTGGTTGCCAGTGCCGAGGCTGTTCGGATCGGCCACGAAATCAACCCTGATTTCCAGATTGGCTGTATGATTGCCATGGTTCCGATTTATCCATATTCCTGCAATCCTAAAGACATGATGGCCGCTGTTACCGCCATGCAAAAACGCTACTGGTTTACAGATGTCCATGTTAGAGGGCATTACCCGAACTATATCGAACGTTATCTTGACCGAAAAGGCTATCGCCTGGATATCACTGCTCAGGATCTAGATACGTTGGCTCACGGCTGTGTTGATTATATCGGCTTCAGCTATTACATGTCTTTCGCGGTCAAAGACCATGACAAGGCTCCTGCCTATGATTATGATGAATCAAAAGATCTGGTAGAAAATCCTTATGTTAAGGCATCTGACTGGGGTTGGCAAATCGATCCGACTGGTTTACGTTACGCTATGAACTGGTTCAACGACCGATACGAGCTGCCATTATTCATTGTTGAAAACGGCTTTGGCGCGATTGACGAACTAACAGAAGACAAGACTGTCGATGACCAATATCGAATTGACTATCTGACCGCTCATATCGAAGCGATGAAGGAATCTGTCGAATATGACGGAATCGACCTGATCGGCTATACACCTTGGGGGTTTATCGACCTAGTCTCTGCCGGTACAGGGGAAATGAAAAAACGCTACGGCTTCATCTATGTGAACAAAGACAATGAAGGTAACGGTTCTCTGGAACGTTATAAGAAAAAATCCTTCGATTGGTACAAGCAAGTGATCGCCACCAACGGCGAAGAGCTTTAAACAATCTTTTAAACAGTCTACAGTAATATACCTGCTATAAAAAAACTCCGTTCAAAAAAAGCGGCGAGCCAAAAACAAAGCACTCCGAGAAATACGTCAAAGGAGCAGTTTTTGGCCCGCCGTTTATTTATATTTAGAGGATGAGAGAAATTTCACTTTGACCATTTCCCCAAGCTCAACTCTTAATTTTTGTTCAGCAGATTATTTCGCCTTTTACAGACACCATTCTCCACTCCCCTATATATACTGACCTGTTAATGAATCTGTCTTTTTGATTTCTGTAGGGTAGCCCTCAAAGACAAGCTCTCCGCCCTTGTCTCCTCCGTCTGGTCCAATGTCTACGATCCAGTCCGCCTGTCTGATGATATCCACATGGTGTTCAATGACGATCACAGTATTGCCCTGATCCACCAAATGATTCATGATCTTCATGATATGAGCGATATCCGATAAGTGCAGCCCTGTAGACGGCTCATCCAAAAGATAGATACTGCCTTTTTTATAAAATTCACTAGCAAGCTTCATTCGCTGGCACTCACCCCCCGATAAGGTGCTCATTGGCTGACCAATTGCCAGATAGCCTAATCCAACTTGAGACATTGCATCCAGCTTTTTCACAATAGCGTTCTCCTGAAAGAATGCCAGGCTTTCTTCCACAGTCAAGCTCAGCACTTCATTGATATTCTTCCCTTGGAAACGATAGTCCAATACCTCTTTGCTGAATCGTTTTCCTTCACACACGGGGCATTCATTTCGTACCGCATCCATAAACGCCAAGTTTGTTTCAATATAACCCTGTCCCTTACAATTCTCACAGGCTCCCTTGGAATTGTAGCTAAATAGGGAGGGTGAAACATCATTTGCCTTGCTGAATAGTTTTCTTATGTTATCCAAAATGCCAATGTAAGTGGCAGGATTCGAACGAGAATTGGTCTGAGCAGCTGCCTGATTGATCAAAATAGTCTCAGGGAATTGTGTCAAAAAAGAGTCCTTTACCAAGGTACTTTTTCCTGAACCAGCCACTCCGGTAATCAATGACAACGCCTTTTTCGGAATCTTCAATGAAATATTTTTCAGATTATGCTTAGAGGAAGGTCGTCCTTGATAGAAGTCGCTTGCTCTTCGTGGTTCCTCATTGATCGTTACCTGATTGTTTAGATACGTTCCTGTCAATGTTTCTGACGCAAGCAGCTCGGTATAAGTCCCGGTAAACATGATCTCCCCTCCATGCTTTCCGGCGTGGGGGCCGACTTCGATCACATGATCGGCAATTTTGATGACATCTGGATCATGCTCAATGACAATTACCGTATTCCCCTTATCTCTCAGCTTCATCAACAGCTCATTCAACCGATGAACATCCCTTGGATGAAGCCCGATACTTGGCTCATCAAAGATATAGAGTAAATCAACCAGACTGTTGTTCAAGTGCTTGACCATCTTTACTCGCTGAGATTCTCCTCCAGATAAGGTAGAGGTCTCTCTATTCAAACTAAGATACCCTAAACCAATATCCACCAGATTGCCGATTTTTTCCTGAAGTCCTTTTAAGATCGGCAAAGCTTCCGGCAGCTGGATGGCTGCTAAAATCTTCTGCAGCTCCGTCAGCTGCATTTCCAACAAATCAGTGATCGACCATCCGGCGACTTGAACCTTCAACGCTTTTTGCGACAGTCTTTTCCCTTCGCAAAGAGAACAAACTGCTTCATGACTATGCTCGTTTAGAATTTTTTGTGCCCGAGGTGTGAGTTCGCCTTCTTTGAGCAGATAAAGGCGATTGAACTTTGTTACCAATCCTTCGTAGCTGGAATTCACACCATCGATCTTCACCTTCAAATCCTTGCCGTAAAGCAGCAGCTCATACTCTTTTGCTGAATATTCCTCGATTTTTTTGTTCACATCAAACAAACCGGAATCTAGATAACTCTTCATATACCAGTCAGTATTCTTGATTGGAGCAAAGGTGATTGCTCCTTCTGCCAAGGACAAGGTGGGATCAAGCAGCTTGCTTTCATCAACAACTACTTTCTTTCCAATTCCATGACACTCCTCACACATGCCTTCCTTATCATTAAAGGAAAAGTAATTGGCTGTCCCGATACTTGGCTTGCCGACTCTTGAATACAGGACCCGCAGTAACGAGTTGATATCTGTAATCGTTCCCAAGGTGGAGCGAGAATTTCCACCCAGTCTTTTCTGATCAATGACTACAGAAGTAGACAAATTCTCGATCGCATCCACATCCGGCTCTTTATATTTAGGTAGAAAAGAGCGCACAAAAGCACTGAAGGTTTCATTCAACTGCCGCTGAGACTCACTGGCGATCGTTTCAAAAACGATGGATGATTTTCCAGATCCGGAAACTCCTGTAAATACAGTGATTTTTCTTTTTGGAATCACCACATCCACATTTTTCAAATTATTTTCTCTTGCTCCAGTAATTCGTAGATACTCTGTCATATCAATTCCCCCTTGATTCTTTGTGCGAAACAGCCGTCAAGTCAATTCAACTGTTTCCTTCTTTTCAATATCCTCCTTTACTCAAATCCATGCCGATACTTTTTCTTATTCATCCATCAATTTCAATGAATGGTTTAAAAAACAGCGACAACCTTATAATACCACTTTAGTGCAAGTTCTAAACTTTCATTTTAAAATCGCTTATTTTATAGTAAAATACAATCATCAAGTTTAGTACCCAGAGGAGAAGAGATGAATTATCGGCCAATTGATATTGCAAGAAAATTAAACATCAGCACCAGCCTGCTGCGGCATTATGAAAAAAACGAACTGTTTCCGGCTCCGGAGCGTTCAGACAGTGGTTATAGGATCTATTCTGATGCGAGCTTTCTCTATATTCAAGCTGTACGCACCGCTACACTGGCTTATGGTTACCGAACTACTAAAAAGCTGATGGACTTAGTAAGCAGCGGAGAATATATGCAGGCCTTTTGGCTGGTTAATCAAGAGCAATACCAGCTGCACCAGCAAAAAGAAATATCCAACCAAACATTGGCGTTACTCCATGAAGAAGAAAGCGACTTGATCACCCAAATGCCCAGAAAAGGCTGGATCACGATCGGTGAAGCAGCCGAACGACTTTCTATCACAGAAACAACTATCCGTCATTGGACGAAAGAAGGACTCCTGAAGGTTGCCAGAGATGAGGAGAGCAACTATCGAAAGTTTGATGAGCAGGCGTTAAGACAGCTGCTTCTGATTCGACTGATTCGTGCCTCTACTTGGTCATTGGATGTTGTGCGGGATATTCTGACAACCTTTCGAGCAGAAACACCAACTGAGATGATTCAGTTAGCTGAGCGCTCTCTGCAAATGCTGAATACGAGATTAGAGCGACTTTTTATTTCGCAAAAATACCTCTATCAACTGATTGCCTTTCTATCGCCGGATTATTTCACTGATTTTCCCGGCATGGAAATCTATGATTTTGAACGACCGGAACGTAGTTGATTATTGACTAGTCCCAGTAAAACAAAAAGAGCGGTGCCGAACACCATGAGTGTTCAGCACCGCTCTTTTATTGTTCTATCGATAACTAGCTTATGTTATGTGTTCTCCGTTACTCAATACCAGATGATTGGTAGAGAACATCCTGTTCTTGCGCCAAAACCTGCAGTTTCAGCAGATGCATAGAATGTAAATTCTATTCTAGCTGTATTCACGTCAAGATCGCTAACTGTAACTTTATCTCCATCTAAAGAAACCTCGACATCAAATGTATACGCCCCATTGGTATCAACCAAATCTGCGAATACTGACCGCTCGCCATCGAATTGAGTAGAATAAGTAACCGGATGACCTATTATAGCTTCTCTCGTTTCTCTGCTCACATATAGTGGAGAAAGCTCTATCATCCCACCTCCTGTTGCATTTAATGTCTCTAGATTTTCTAAACTAGATAAGGAACTGAAATCAAGCACTTGGGCATAATAGTTTAAGTCTAAGCGTCTCAAATTACTTAAATTGCCAAAGGATGAAATATCCAAAGGTTTATGTCCATACTCCTCAGAAGAATAGATATAAAGCTCTTCTAAATTTTCCATCTCACTCAACGGACGAAAATCAATGACATCATTACGAGTCACTGAGTAAGAAAAGCGTCGTGCATCTTTGATATATTGAACCCCTTCTAATGATCTTACATCAGAAAAATCAATCATTTCAATTCTTGCTACTTGGTCAACTGTTGGCAGCTCGTTCTCAATTATTTCTTCTTCCCCTGTTTCAGGGTTCCAGCGAGCTTCATCTATAATAGCTGCTCTAAGATTTTCATCCGCAATATAGACCCTTCTTTCATCCGCTGTTGTTCGTTGCCCCAATGCAAACCCTGCCGAAAGAATCGCTGCTGCTCCAAACATTGATAACAAAATTTTTACACTTTTCTTCATTTGCTTCCAACTCCCTTTTCATATTTTTATAGTTAAGAGATTATTGACAGTAAGATACTATCCCCTCTAACTTCTAACCGTAACCCTCTATTTATTTAATACCAGATAATCGGCACAGAGCAGTTGGTTTGAGCGCCGGACATCCCATCCGTTGAAAATACATTAAAAGAAAATTCGATTCTTGCTATGCTTTCATCAAGATTACTAGCAGTGACCCTATTTCCATCTAAATGAACCTCAACAGTGTCTCCATATTCTCCGCTACTGTCCAATCCATAAGCTTGAACACTCTGCTCACCATCAAGCTGAGTAGAGTAAGTAACTGGGTGACTCATGATAAGTTCTCTGGAGGCTCTGCTCACATACATAGTTGGAAGCTCTACGCCGCCGGTACCAGTCACTAATATTTTTTCTAAATTCTCTAGTTCAGATAGCGGACTGAAATCAAGTACTTGAACGTAGTAACCTAAGTCTAAACGTTTCAAATTCTTCAGTTCACTAAAAGCAGAAATATCCAGAACTTTATCTCCTTCTTCAGAAGAAGCATGAATAGACAGTGTTTCTAAGTTTTCCATTTCAGCAAGCGGTCGAAAGTCTACGACATCATTTGCCGGCAGCGAGTATGAAAGGTACCTCACATTTTTTGCATATTGAATCCCTTCCAAGGACCTTACTCCACCAAATTGAAGCGACTCTACTCTCTCCATTTGACTAACCGTCGGCAGCTCATTTTCTATAACCTCTTCTTCCCCTGTTTCTGGATTCCACCCAGCCTGTCCAATAACGCTTGCTCGGATGCTTTCGTCAGGAATGTAAACCTTTTTCTCATCGGCTGTTGTCCTTTGCCCCAACACGAAACTAGCAACAATTGCTGTTGATACTGCTAAAAATGATAACGATACTTTCACACTCTTCTTCATTTGAAACACTCCTTCACCCTAATTTATTTATTAATACCAGATAATTGGTACGACACAGGTTGTAAAGGCCACAAAATTTCCATTTTGGGAGTAGGCTCCAAATTTTATCGCTACCTTCATTACCTGCTCGTCGATATTACTGATAGTGATTTTCCCCCCATCAGCTGTGATTACCGGCTCTTGATCTGGATCGATTTCGCCGACATTATTTACAACCCAGCATTCAAAGTCCCACCCCCAACAAGAGCGTTGTTAGCGCTATCAAAAACATCGAAAAAAATTTCATCCTTTTATTCACAAAAAGGTCTCCTTGTGGTAATTTAATTTTATTATATCAAATAAATTAGAGAAGTAAATGTGATAATAAAATTATTTTTTAATATTCAAAAAAACTCTGTGAGAATAACCACAGAGTGAAGTGCTAGCCTATTTTATCACTATCATTGACACAGCCCAGCTGAAAAGTCGCTAAATCAGCACCTGATCCTGAATGATTCCTGCAGCTTTCAAAAACATACAGGTAATTACCGGCCCGACAAAAGAAAAACCACGCTTCTTCATATCTCTTGCAATAACAGTCGCTTCCGGCAACGTATTTCCAACCTCTTCCACAGATTCATATTGCTTTATGATTGGAACGCCACCAACAAAATCCCAAAGGTAATCTGCAAAGCTGTCATACTCTTCAAGCAGTTTAACGATTGCTCGAGCATTTTGGATAACTGCTTTGATTTTTCTTGGGTTTCGAATCATTTCAGGATCATGAGCGATGCGCTCAATATCATCGGGAAACAGTGCAGCCACCTGTCGAAAATCCATATCACAAAAGTTTTTCAGAAAAACATCTTTTTTCGCGGCAGCGGCCTTCCAGCTTAATCCCGCTTGAAATACTCCTATTGTAAGAAGCAAAAAAAGCCTTCGGTCATCTCGTGTCGGCTCTCCCCACTGATCACTATACCACTGGTAATTTTTCATATTAGAAACGCCCCTTCACTCTACAATCAATCGCTTGCTAACACCTATATGAGAAAAGTTATTTATCCTTTAGCTCGTCAATTCCTTATTGTTAGTGCTTACCTACATTATTGTATCATAGACTTAGAAAGAACAATCTCGTCAGAGTAAATGTTTTTAAGTTATCAACCTTTCTTATATAAAATAACTGCTGATTCTTTACTTCCTACCGTTCGTTCCTCTCTTTTTCCTAAAGCTAATATAGCAGCTATACAAAAAATACCGAAACGGATTCATGATAAATCAGTTTCGGTATTTTCTAAGTTTGTATTAACCAAATGCCATAAAGCGATCTGCATCGTTCATGTATTCTTTTTCACCTGCTGGTGCTTCGATTGAACCAATAACCAGCTGTGCTCTCAGCTTCCAGCTCGCTGGGATATTCCATTCCTTGGCTACCGCTTCATCGATAACTGGATTGTAATGCTGCAGGTTTGCCCCAATATTTTCTTGTGCTAAAGCAGTCCAGACATTCGCCTGAGTCAATCCGCTTGCTTGTTCAGACCAAACTGGGAAGTTGTCTGCGTATAATGCAAATTGTTCTTGCAGATTTTTCACGATATCTTGATCTTCAAAGAATAGAATCGTTCCGGCTCCTGCTGCAAAGCCTTTTAATTTTTCCTGTGTATTTGGAAAAGCTTCTGGTGGTGTAAGTGGTTTTAATGCTTCTTCTGTTATTTCCCATAATTTTTTATGTGCGTCACCGAATAGGAAGACCACACGCTGTGTTTGAGAGTTGAAGGAAGAAGGACTTTCTTTTACGACCTCTTTGACCAAAGCTGTGATTTCATCTTTTGATTGTGGTAAGTTATTTCCCAAAGCATAGATAGAACGACGGTTTTTTAGTTGATTAACAAAATTTGACATAATTAATTTCATCCTTTCATATTTACAAGTCAATAATTACTATTACTACATCAGTATACTAACTTATTAAAAGTAAGTAAAAGAATATGCTCACTTATTTCAAAAAAAGAATCCGACGACCATAAATATGGCGTCAGATCCTGATTTATACAGTATTTTCTTGTTTACTCGTAACGTAAAGATTCGATTGGGTCCAGCTTTGCAGCTCTTCTTGCCGGCAACGTTCCTGCAAGAAAGGCGATCAGCATGATAAGCAATACGATGACAAACATAGAAGGCACTGAAAATTGCAGCAACGTAAATCCTGTCATTCCTTCAAGGAAGGATTTCAACGCATACTCATTCAGCAGACTACCAACTCCCATTGCACCGAGTATCCCCATAATGGAGCCCCAGAAACCAATCAGCAATGCTTCCACGCTGAATGACAGGAAGATTTTTCCGCTGCCCAGTCCCATAGCTTTCATCAAGCCGATTTCACGTGTACGATCCTGTACTGACATATACAATGTATTGACAATCCCGAAGCTGGCTGCCAATAAAGCAATCGCTCCAAACATTGTCAGAACACCGGTAATTGCGTTCACCACTTGACGAATCATACCGATTTCATCTTCTACAGTCATTGCAGAGTAGTGCTGCTTACTCAACCGTTCTTTCAACTTGTCGATTTTATCATTATCTCCTACATAGCTTTTTTCCATTGTAGCAAAAGCCATATAGTACACATTCTTCATGCTATCCGGCAATCCCTTTTCACTGATTTCAACAATCTTGTCTGTCAGACCATTGCTGATGATTGATTGCCCGTTTTGGACCAAGCTGACATTACGAACACCTACGATTGTTGCTTCAACAATCTCCTGTTCCCCAGTTGCCTGAGAAGTGACCGCAATTTTCACTTTTTTATTCAGTGCGTCTTTGGCAGAAGAATACCCTAGACTTTTAACATATTCAGGTGCTAGATTCACTTCATACGCATCGCCTGTTGTACTAACTTCTTTTCCTTCTTCTAAATCAATCTTGATATCACTGGAGCTGGCAACAGAAAATTCATACTTCTTTCCTGATTCTCCTTCGATATAATCAGGCGAAACCATCAAGAACGGTTTCACAGATTTGATACCATCTGTATCTTTGATTTTATCAAGATCCTTTTGCGTCAAGGTCTCTGCTTCTGTTGCACTCCCTTTATCTGCATCATACTCTACCGGATCATCACTGTTACCTACATTGATCCCCATCGAATCCGCTCCCGGTGAGATCATCAGCTGATCTTCTCCCCCGACACTGCCGATCTGTTTATCAATATAATCGTTTACCCCGATATTGACCCCTGTCGTCAAGGTAATCGTGAACGCACCAATAAAGATCGCGATGATCGTTAAAATCGTTCTTCCCTTATTTCTCCACAAATTAGAACTTGCTGACTTTAAAATATCTGTTATCTTCATAGTAACTCTCCCTTAACAATCAATCCGTCTTTAATATGAATCTGACGATCACAGCGCGCGGCTAAATCCTCATCGTGTGTTACGATGATCAACGTGATTCCTTCTTTTTTATTTAGATCAAATAATAAATTCTCGATTTTTTCCCCTGTATTGGAATCAAGGTTTCCCGTCGGTTCATCCGCAAAAATAATTTCCGGATTATTTACCAGAGCTCTCGCAATACAAACACGCTGTTTTTGCCCACCGGATAAATCATTTGCCTTGTTATGGATTTTACTTTCCAGTTCAACAGATTTCAGCGCCTTTAGCGCCATTTCTTTTCTTTGTCTACCGGATATACCCGCTATTTTTAGCGGCAGCATGACATTGTTCAACACACTATCCTTCGGGTTCATAAAAAACTGCTGGAATACGAATCCGAATTGCTCATTTCTCGTACGATTCAGCTCTTTCGTTTTTATGTTGCTGACGCTTTTATCATTCAATAGTATTTCCCCTGAGCTTGGTTTATCGAGGAGTGCCAGGATATGCATCAGAGTAGATTTCCCCGAGCCGCTTTTCCCAATGATTGCAACAGACTCTCCTTTTTCGATTTGTATGTCGATTCCTTTCAAGGCGTCGAATCTTGTTTCATTACGCCCATAGCTCTTTTTCAGATTTTTAGCTTCAATTACAGACATTTTTTCCCTCCATCATTCTCACTAACATTTTTATCACATCTTTCATTTTGAGGTAACGCTGATTATTTGTCATGGTACTTGAGATGTATTTCTTACTCGGCTAAAGTCTTGTATCCCCTTCCAATTAGTAAAAGATATATTTCAGCCTTTTTTTCATAAAAAAAAGAGGCTGGAAAAGCTTCCAACCTCTCATAGATGATTTTATTTTTTCATTAAATCGCCTTCGTAGTAAAAGTCAATCGTTGTATCTTCTGTTGCGTCGAAGTCTGAAGCATGACTACCTGATACATAATCAGCACCCGGATTGTATGGATGTTGAGCTTTCAATTCATCAACAGATACGTTTTCGCCTAAATTGTATTCAAATTCTTTCGTTTCCAAATGATAATTCCCTGATCCATCAGCATCGATCCAGTAATTTACTTTGATTGTTACTTTAAATGCTGTCGGAGCTTCTGAGAATACGACTTGATGAACACCTGCATATTTCAATTGTGTCGGCTCACATTTCACACCGTAGTTAATGATGCAGCAGTTTTTTGCCTGACGTGTTCCAACAACTCTCATAGAAGATGGAGAACCTTTAGCAGGATCTGCTAATAGTCCACCCTGACTATTCAAGTAAACACCACCAGGCTCTGAAGCCCAAGTGTAATTCTTCATGTCGTTCATGTTGCGTTTTACCGTCTTATAATTTGTAACGAAGACTGGCGTATCAAAGCTGATTTCAAATGTTGGTTTTCTATATTCTTCACGGACAACCGCTCCGCAGTATGCACGCAGCATTTTTTTGTCTGCTTGTAATGCTGAAACCCCACTGTTGATATCATTAGAAACACCGGTGATTGAGCTGCCTTTACCTTCTGCTTGAATGTGCGCAATTGCCGAACGAGCACCGGAAACCTGTCCTTCTCCTACAACTGTTGCGCCACTCCATGCGTAGATATCGCGATAAGCCCAGATACCAGTTCCTTCAGTTGCAGTCCCTTTAAGAACTGAGCTTAAGAAAGGCTTGATATCGTTATTACACCAGATACCATAATTTGTTCCATAAGCTTCCACAGTACCAGCCTTCATACGGATCTCATTATGGACACGGATTCCTGCTTCATTTCCTTTAGCAGTGATTTTTCCTTTTCCGCTAAAATAGAAAGGCTTAAAGTAGCCGCCTACATTAATACCGAACTGCCCCTGCTTTGTATCAGCATTCAGTTCGCCATTCCCATTGACATACAAAGAGCTCTTTGTATAAATAGAATCAATGTTCACAGGAATCGTATTATTCAAGTTCACTGTAAGCGCACAAGAACTGTAGATAACTGTTTCTTCTGTCAGTTCGTACTTCTTCGTTCCTTTTTTTAATACATTTACGCCATTTTCCGTAACGATCGTTGTTGTTCCACCCTTTAAATCGATTGAACCTCTCAATACTTCTGCTGATGATTCATGACCACCAATAAACAATGCTCCGACAAATCCTAATGCCAGCATTCCTGCAAGATGTCTCTTCTTCATTTTGTCCATCCTTTCAAAAAAATACCAATATTTTATTACAACTAAAATATTACCACAATAAATAACAAAGGTTTTATCATGTTTTTATACAAACTAATTAAACCTTTGATTGAAAAGTAATTTATTTATTACTTATAAGAAATAAGATTAACCAATTAGGATAAATTAATCATTAATAAAATTTAATTACGTTTATTATATATATAAATAAACACTTATCAATAATTAAAAATTGATAAAAAAACAAAAAAAGAGATCGGATGAACCGATCTCCTTTAAACTTTCAACAGCTATCTGTTACGCGTCGCCTTCATAATAAAAATCAATTGTTTTATCATCAGTTGCATCGAAATCAGCCGCTTCACTACCAGTAACAAAATCTGCACTAGCACTAAATGGATGTTGCGCTTTTAACTCTTCGATAGATACAGTCGAACCTGGTTCAAATTTGAACTCTTTCGGTTCAGTCATATCGTAAACGCCATCGCCATCAGTATCAATATGATAGTTCACACTGATCGTTACTTCATTAGCAGTTTTCACACCTTCAAAAACAACCTGATGAGAACCGTTGTATGTCAACCATACAGATTCTTCTTTAACATATTTGTTTACGATTGCGTAGAAACCTGTTTTACGAGTACCAGTGATCGTCATGTTGATCGGCGCACCCTCTTTACTATACAATCTTCCATTGTTCAATTCTACTAAACCAGCAGGATCAGATGTCCAAGTATAGTTTTTAGCATTTTTCAAATGCCAGCCAACTTGTGTAATATCTTCTACTTTGATTCCATCTTTCTTATCTACAACAATTGTTGGATTTTGGTACACTTCACGAACCACTCCGCCACATCTCGCACGTAGTGTTGTTGAATTATGCAACGCTGCATAACCGCTGTTAAAGTTACGTGAAATACCAGTGATCACACTGCCTTCATGATCCGCTTTGATCAATTCACCAGTAAAGATACCAGCTAATTCACCTTCAGCAGTCAATTTTGAGCCTGAGCGTACAAAAACATCTTCTCCGGCATATACACCGAATTTCTCTTCTGAGTTCGCATTCAACACAGCACCTGTATACGTCTGCACATCACTCTTCACCCAAACGCCATATTGTTTTCCGTAAGCATTGATCGTTCCGCCATGCTGCTCAATTTGAGAAGAAGTACGTACACCAGCTTCATTCCCTCTAGAATTGATAACCGCTTTACTCTTTGAATCAACGACCAGATCGTCCCCAACATTGATACCGAATTGGCCATCAGCATCTGCGTTCAATTCACCATTTCCGTAAATTTTCAAATGATTCTTCGTATAGATTGAATCAATACTTACTGGAGCAGAGTTATTCAAAGTTAATTTCAATGTTTTCGAGCTGTAAATCATACTATCTTCTGTCAACTCGTAAGTAGCGCTTTTCGTTTTTAACAAGCTTACGCCATTCTCTACAACAATTGTAGAGTCCGCCCCTTTCAAATCAACATTTCCTGTTAGTACTTGTGCTGCCGAAGCATCACTTGCTCCTATAAACATTGCACCGGCAAACCCTAGAGCCAGCATTCCTGCAAGACTTCTTTTTTTCATTACATTCATCCTTTCAAAAACGAGTATTTTGTTTACATTCACAATATTACCATAATAAATAACATAAGTTTTATCACATTTTTGTATATAAAATCAAAACAATGATAAGTCAGTAATTTATTTCTTTCATAAAATAAAATAAAAACCCTTTTAAACCAACGTTACACAAATGAAAGGTAAATAATTGAATAAAATCATTAAATATATAAAAATAACATTTTTGATTAAAAAATAACAAAACGAAACAGAACTTTCCCGAAAAATCAAAAAAAGGATGACGCTGCAGTGCGTTCGGTAAAACTCGTGTCATAAAACAAGTGAACCGCTTCACTCTTTATGTTTAGAGATTGATAAAAGTCAGAGTTAAGCAAAAAAAGTGCTGAAAACAGAGTCAACCTCCATTTTCAACACTGATTTTTCAAAGCTATTATACCTAAAGGCTTATCATACTTTCCTTCAGTTGTCCTCAATTTGCTTATCCAGATAAACTTTCTACAATTAACAAAAGACATGATCTAGCCATTCAACTTTCCAACCAGGGAAATTCATCAACGGTGTAGGTATCTGATTGTCGCTCCCTTAATTCAAACACCTCGACTCGATAGTATCAATGGCATTTCTGTTCAATTTTCACACTATGAACCAGCACATAACTACCAAAATACTTCTTTATGATTCCAGCGTACTAACCACAGCCGCATCCCTGTTAATCTATTTTTTCATTCTTATCATTAGCAAAGCAATAAACCGTTGAAGGTCCACTTAAACTGATCTCATCAACTTTTTTATAACCAGCTTCATCAAATAGTTGAAGCAAATGCGCAGGTGTAAAGGAACTGCCTGTTCCAACTAACGAAAAGAACAAGTCAAAAATAGATTCTAAATTATCAGAAGGATTCGTCAGCATGAATTCATTGACAATGATTTTTCCTGATGGCTTCAAATAATGACTGACCGTTTTTAGCAGTTCAATGTTTTCTTGATCGTTGTACCCATGCATCACATTACTTAGGATAACTAGATCAATTTCCGGTACCTCTTTATTTACATCAAAGATGTCCCCCTGATATAAGGTCATTCGTTTTTGGGATATTAAATCTTCATTTCTATCTTTCGCTATTTGAATAACGCTATCAATATCTATCGCAAAGCCTTCCCAGCTCTCATTCTCCTTTAGCAATGTCGTAGTATAGATTCCAGTTCCACAGCCTAAGTCCAATATTTTCAGATTATCTTCTTCAAGCAATCCATTTTTCAATTGGTCAATTAGGCTTTTAGCGCTGATTTTAGCTAAAGAGTTTAGAAACGGCATCGCGCTTTCCCAAACCTTACTATCTTTGGAAGCAAATACATTAAGGCCACTCTGTCCGCTAACAATCATTTCCGATAAATGACTTGCTAAATCTCTAATCAACTGTTTGTGCAGCAGCCAAATATCCCCATTGTAAAACGGACTTTCTTTTAGTATGTATGGAGAATATTTATCCCCAATTTGATACTCACCTGATACCTCTTTTAAAAAATCTAAATTTTTTAACGTTAGCAAAACTCTTTCAATCGTAGGTAAATGATACCCTTTGCTACTGCTTAATTTTTCCGGAGTATTCAATCCATGCGAAATGTCATCAAATAATCCTAGTTCCAAAGCAGAGAAAACGGTTTCATTTTCGATGGGACGCCATGTTTCTACTAAATAATCGTGGTATACATTATTTTTCATCGTTGATTCCTCCTAACAAATTGTTAATTGATTATATTTTGTGTTCTGAAAATAGTCAAAGGTTATACTTAAAAAAAAATGCGCTTAAAATTTTCTTAATTTCCGAGGAAAATTACATACATAAAGTGATATAAAACGCATAAAACCAAGCGACTTTTCTGTTCTATCTCTTCTTTTCCAATTTAATAAAATGGACACCTATACTATCATCCTAGACTAAAACCAGGTAACCTATCGCACTTTGCTTACTTTTCAACTTTTTATAATTGATGATGATTATTTACTAATAGAAGTAAATAATTTTCTAAACACCACAGAACTCATCATCAAGTAAGCTGCCTGATAAAACAAAAAAATCATAGTAAAAAATCACGTATTATCGAGGCTCTCCCCCTATAAAAAAGTGATTTCCACTATGACTTACCTATGAAATAATTAAACAGATATCAAATATAATTATAAAATATCAGCTTGATTTCGCTATTACTCGCCCAAAGATAAGCGATACTATTATCAATGCTTTATACAATACCACTATTTTCAGTACTAGCGAATGAATCAGCTATAATAATCTTTCAAATAAAGCTGTATCTTAACCGGAATACCCTTTTCTCCATATGCGATACGCAGTCGTTTTCCTAGCACTCCTTTTTCTTTCGCTTTTTCAAAGGTATCATACAACACAATATACTGGTTCTTCAGTTCTTCTTCTGATTTCGCCATTAGAAGTTCTACTTCACCGGCGATGTCCTCTTCTGAGATACCAGCCTGTTCTCCCAGCTTCATGATATATTCCTGAAGGTCTCCGCCATTGTATTTTTCGGTTGCCCCACTGTTGATGACCTCCAGCTTATAAATATCCATGTAGACGGTTCCCTTTTCAGCATTATAAGCATAATCAATTTGACTATTGCTATAGATAGGATATAGTCCCTCTTCGTTCTTCATAACAACAGCTGTGCTGTACGTCGCTTCTCGCTCCTGTGACGAAACTGAATAGAAAGCGGCATCCAGAATCAACCCTTCATCTGCTTCAAGATGCTGAATAGTCAGCGCTTCAATCGCTTCTAAAAAATCGGGAATTTTAAGATTCAGCTTTTCCGTTACCGCTTGTTCCGCTTCTTTTTTACCAACATTTTGTAATTGATACACCGAGAATGGTTTGGCTTGCGTTATAATAGTGATCAGTGATTCATCTGATTCAGAAAGTCCTTTTCTTGCAGCCGTCTCTTTCTCACTGCATCCTGCCAAAGCCAATATTGATCCAGTAATAAGCAACATCTTTTTCCATGTATTCATCTTATCCATCTCCTAATCAAATGTGCTCAGATCAAATCCAATTGGCTCCGGTTGCTCAAATTCAGATTCAAGGAACTCGACATAGACCATTTGTTCCCCATCAGGAAGAAGTGAGTAAAAGGCCAGTCCAACACTACTTTCGCCAGGTTTCAGCGTTTTCTTATTGTCTTCAGCCAACACTTTAAGATTTCCGACCTCGTCGCTATCCGGAAATTCTGCTTGTTTCAAAACAGACTCTCCTTGCTTCACATTGGTTTTCTCATACCATATCAGCGGTTTGATGTCCTTCTCACTATTGTTCAAAATACTAAATCGAACAGCTAGATATTCCTGATCTTCTACAGTCACTTTACGGAATCCAGCAACATTAACCGTCATCTGTTCACTTTCAACTGCAGTTTCCGGAAGCTCTGTTGATTCTTCCGTAACTGCCGCATCAGACTCCTTCGTTTTTGATTCGTTTTTCTGTTTTTTCTCCACCAACGTATCAACAGATTCATCGATTATTTTTACTCGATCCTCATACCTATTATCATCTGCGGAATAAAAGATAAGCTCCAATACCTCTTCATCCGTAATCACATAGTAAGAATGAACCCAGACACTTTCATCCTTATAGCTTCCATTCAACGTATATTTATATATCTGGTTTCCATTCGCTTCATAATCCATCATATAGATATCTTCTAAGTTGGAGTATCCATAGATTTTTTTCAGGTTTTCTCGGGTAGCATTCCCAAAATCAGTCAAGTCCAGCTGTTCCTTAGAAGAAATCTGAATAAACATCTGAGACTTACTCTGTTTATCTTCTGCAGCAAAAACCGTTCGGGTGCCAAATTCCGCTTTATAATCAGCCTCCGTTCTTTTCACCCAAGTACTCGGCAAATTAAATTGATATACATAAGAATTACTGCTGAACTCTTCTTTTTCTTCCGAAAGCTTTGCTCCACATCCTGATAAGACCAGTACGATCACTGCCATCAACCAAATCACTCGTTTTTTATTCATCATATGCCTTCCTTCTTTTAGAATACAGCCATCCACTGTAACCAATAAACATAGCTAGACATCCTGCAAACATGATTGCCCCAAGTTTAAACCCCTGCGGTAAAAAGACAAATTCAATCCTATGACTCCCCTTCGGAATATTCAGCGTAAGAAAGGCCTTATTCAAGTTCGGCATTCCCACTTCTTTTCCGTCCACATACGCCTTCCACCCAGCATCATAAGGAATTGTCGTAAACAGTACCTGATCCTTTTCAAGTTCAACCTCTACCATTGCTCTTCGATCAGATACATCAAGATCGATTCCCTTTTCATTGATTTTTTCAACTGCTTGTTCAAACTTCTGCGTATCGATCAACAGCACATCCGGCTGAAACAGATTGACCAGCCTAGTCCCTGTAAAGCTAACCTTCACCACGACTGCTGTTCCTTCTTCATAATATCCCAGGTTGTAATATTGGCCTGTTGAGGATAAAGGACTTGATCGAGTAACATCATTCACCGTCCACTCAACGGTGCAATCCTCTAAGTAGCTGAAGCTAGAGGGATACATACTAAGATACGCCTGCTGCTTTGCCGGTACGTATACTTCCCAAGTGATCTCCTTCGGTTCAGTCAATCCAGCACCTGTATAGGTCACTTCATTCCCTGATTGGGTCTCTATCACATTCTTCATTTCCACTTTTCTAGGCTCAACAACTTTCGTCATCTCCTCTTCTTCCTCAGATAAGTAGTTAAATAAGCCTACCTGGCTCTTAACGGCATCTGTTTCAAATATCTCATCGTCAGTCAATATCCCCAGAGGTAATGCATATTGATTCTCATATAGGGAATAATCGCCTTCCTCGCCAATCTTTTCATAACCAAATTTCATGATATCGCTTTTCGAAAGGTTATACTTGACCCCTAGTAGAGAATCCATCAATAGCGTATTATTCTCATACTTTATATTTAGGTTGCTCCCTAATGAGCGATAGCCTAAATTGTTCAGGTATGCCGATGAATGCCTGTTTCGAATAGAAGAAAACATAGAAATACCGCTATACCCAAAGCGAAAGCTGTCATTCAAAGTGATACGATCCAAATTCTCCAATCGGTAAAAACCATCATTTTCAGCCTTCGTCTTATCCACAAGCGTTTGTATCGACTCAGAACGCTCATCATAGTCAAATGCCGATTCTGACGGATACCCCCACTCAGCACCAATCCCCTGGATCATTGCATTAGCGTTAAGAGATGCTTCCGATACCATCATTACTAAGAACAACACCGGAACCCATTTCTGAAAAACACCTTGTTTCCCTTTCAGTAGAAGCAACAGAAGAGCGAGAGCCAAAAAGCCGATTGTTAAATATAAAGAAAAATCAGTGATGTAATCGTAGCGTTTCTTGTTGGATAACACTATGGCAGTAATAGCCACAGCTCCGACAGCCAAAACGATATTGACTAGCTGATTGATATCCTCTTTTTCAAAATGCTCAAACCCATATCCTCCTAGCAGAATAATTACAAATGAAAATAAAAAACTAAATCGGAATAAAAACATATTCGGTGCATGCAGACCATGCCACAACAGATTTAGCGGGTCGATATAAACACTCGCAATCAAAAACAGCAGCAGACTTCCATACAGTATTTTATTCCGCCGAGGAATCTTTTTCGTGGAAAAATAATAGATGGCAAACAATAATGGAACCAGTCCAATATAGATAAACGGTGCACTGCCGTATTTACTGGTATCATAGACAGCCACCAGATTCTTTACAATAAAATCCCAGCCACCGGTATCTCTTGTCCAAAAGCTATTCAGCGGATCTAATCCCTCGCCATTGTTCGTTAAATCAAAGATAGTTGGCAAAATCGTCAGCATCGAGGCACCGCCAGCTAATAACGAGGTAATCAAATAACTGAAAATACTTCCTTTATAACGCTCTCTATCCGTTAATAGACGCACCCAGAAATACAGGAATGAAAACAACCCCACCATAAATGCCATGTAAAAATTGGATAAAAACAAAGCAAGATAACTGATAAATAGAAGCGTAGGCTTACGTTTATCCATTACTCGATGGATCCCTAAAATAACCAGCGGCAAATAAACGAATGTATCCAACCACATAATGACCTCAGAATAGGCTACTGCATAGCTCATCAAGGCATACGCGATACTGAAAGACAGCTGATACCAAGGACCCATTTTTTTAAAGGTATTGACCGCAAATACCCAAAAGGATAAACCGATACACGCAAACTTGATCAGCGTGATCACATACAACGCATCCGCCATCGAATGATTATCAAAAAGCAATACCAACGGCGTGAATAAACCATTTAAATAATATGCAGAGAAGGACCAATAATTCAGCCCAAGGGAGCCATACCACGTATAGAAAATACTCTGTTCGCCACGAAGCATACTGTTGAAGCTGGCGTGAAAGTTAGCATATTGGGAATAACCGTCACTCGCTAAAATCATCCTGTCGCTTCCCAGATAAATACCGTTTAATGCATAGACAGTTATCATCACCACTAAGGGAATCAAAAAACTGAGCAGCAGAAACCCCCCTCTATTTTTTAAGAAGCATCCTATCTTATTTTTCATAAAAACCTCACATTCATGTTTGTTCTATTTCACTGATCCAATAGAGTCAAAAGGATAGTACCTGAAGATCACTACTCCATCGATCTGCTCTTTTTTTATAAATCCTAAATGTCGACTATCTGTAGAATTGCCCCGATTGTCTCCTAACACAAAATAGCTATCTCGAGGAATCTCTTTCAACTCTGATAACATCTCCCATACTTCTTTTGTGATCGTTACCTTCAACGTACCATCCGGTAATTCTTTAGCGTATAAATCAGACTTCAGCTCTCCTGATTCAGACAGCTGCTCATTGATATAAAAAGCATTCCCTTCTGTATGGATCTTATCTCCCGGCATACCGACTATCCTTTTGACATAAGAGGTTTTACTTTCCTGATTGGGATAAAACGTGATCAGGTCATAGCGCTCCGGCTGCCTATCTTTATGAATAAATAGCCGATCACCTTCCTCAAACGTCGGAGCCATCGAAATTCCATCAACTTGATACGTACGAACTGTTCGTATAAAAAAGATGAGTCCCACTCCTATAAAAAGAAAGAAAAAAGCAGAAAGAATTGTTTTTTTCTGCTTTTTCGACGCTATTCTTTCAGGTTTAGTCAATTTAAATTTTTTTCGATCTGGTATTTTATTCATTTCACTTTTTCCTCTGATTTTCTCAAAATCCAGCTAGCGTATGAAATGGAAAGAAGCGGAATTCTACAACACCGATAATAGCTTTCTTATCAACAAAACCAAAATATCGACTATCTGTCGCATACTGACGATTATCACCTAAAACAAAATAGTTATTTTCCGGCACACTATTTTCACCCGTCAATTGGGTCAAGGTAAAATCTTCCGTTGCCTTCATACCACCTTGTCGAGCAAGGGATACAGCATTTTCCAAATATCGTTCCAGCTTCTCTTCTTCATTCACATAGAGCTGATCATCCTTATAATAAAGCCGATCTCCCGGAACACCAATCACACGCCGAACCAACACGTCGCCCTTGCTATCCTTAAACGCAATTAAATCAAAGGAAGAAGGCGACTTCATTCGATTGATGAACAAGCGGTCACCATCATTCAACTGCTCCGTCATGGAATACCCCTCCAGCTTGATTGTTGTAAATGTCACCTTGGACAAAACAAATACAACCAAAAGGAAAATGAACACCGTGATTCCGATTTCTATAAGAATGATTTTAGGGGATTGTTTTTTCCTTCGCACACCTTGTTTTCCGGGTTTCTTTTTTCTTTTACGCTTTACAGGAGTCATTCGGTGCTTTTTAATCGGTGCTTTTTTGGTGTTCTCAGATCGTTTACGTCCTCTTGCAACAGTCTTCTTCGTCTTCGAAGATGCATTCTTTTTTTTCTTTATTCCCTCAACGGGCTTTCTTTTCTTTTTTACAGTCTTTTTCTCATGGGGCTGTGTCATCTTCTACACCCCACTTCTATTTTTTCTGCAGCAAGGCTTGCTCATTGACTTCAAATTCCTCGATGATTTTCTGCTGCTGCTCCTTCACACTTTGGATATCACTCATATAAATCTCTATGTTTTCTGTGTCTTGAAGGCTTTGAACCGTTTGCGCATTCAAGTTGATAGCCAAATCAAGATTTTTCTTAAAATACTTATTCAGCAGCAAGCGATAGTCAGCAGACATACCGCCATACGGCGTTTCTGAAGCTGCCGAAGCCAGCTGTGATGAAAGCTCCTGTAGATTTTTTACTGTTTTCTCCGGACTCGCTCCACCCTTCAAATTCTCAAACTGCTGCTGGGCTTCATCCAACAAATAGTAGCATTTGGAAATCGCCGCAGCATTCGGAGAGCTTAAATTCGTCAGCTGATAATGTCTGGCATAAAAACCGCTTCCACCTAGTAATAGTCCTAGTAAAAAGACGACTATCGCCGTTCGATAATGACTCTTCCTCTGTTTATTCAACGTATGACATGCACGTTTCCAGCGCTTTCTCTTGTTCTTCATTTTCGGACGTCTGCGGGTCATTTGTTTCAACTGGCTACCTGATTTAAGTCCCAAAACAACAGACAAAACAGTAAATAACAGTAGGAGAACGCCGAAAGATAATAACCCTACAAAAGTCATATCCAGCATACTCATATTCAAATTCATTTCATTTCCTCCTGTTTTGACTTTTCAAAACAATCGATTATTTTTTCTTTGAGGGTCTATTTTTTCTCTTGTTCTTCTTGCTGTTTTCTCTTACTTTTTTCACAGCAAAGAAAATCGAAACTAACAATAAGAAGGCGATTCCGGCAAGCAACGCAATCAGCTTCCAGTCGATCCCTTTTTCCTGAACTAAAGAAACATCCTGTCCATTGAACTTATCCGCATCTTCATCCGTTATCGTAAATTCTCGGGTCCATTCCCATCTTCGATTCCCAGAGGTTACAATAATATGAGCTTTATAATCACCCGGAACCATCCGCTCTCCATTCATCGTGACAGGAAAGTCAATCAGAGAATTGGGCGCCATACGCATCCCCGCACTTTTCGTATCATAAAGCACTTCCTCAGAATCCTTTGGTGATATCTGCACATCAACAGTCATATCATTCAAGTATTCAGCTTCTATATTGGAAAAATTGATATACACCGCATTCCGATAATTAGACAGACCTGGATAAACATCATTTAATTCCAACTCAGGTAAAACGGGCGTTTCACTTTCTCGTAAAATCATGCCGACTAGATACGCAAATTCGTTGACGACACCACCTTGTGCCCCATCTCTCTTAATCACCTGCTTCAGCTTGATACCACCAGCAATCAATCCATCATAGTGAGTTTCAGGCATAGCGATCGTCACATCCAGCATTGTCTTAGATTTTGGGGCCAGCGTTACTCGCTCCTGCGCTTTGACCAAATCAGTGAACTTGAACTTCAACGACTTATCATCTTGTATATCTGAAGGGCCATATTCAATGACACCATTCCGATTTGTTTTCGCCCCATTGAGGGATACCTCGATTTGCATTTCATGATCCGAGGCGTTTTCCAGCTCGATTTGAAGCGTCTGCTGCTGTCCCGGCGTCATCATCAAGTCAAAATAACTGACTTCCGGATCATACTGATTTTCCGGCAGGATCACCCGATAGTTAAACTCTCCATAGGCATCTGCGCCGTTTTCAGTAGTTGCTTCTTCTGCATATGTAGGGATACCAGCCATAAAAAATAGAACTATGTACAGAAGAAAAAAGGGAATGATTTTCTTTTCTTTATTTACCATTATTCTTACCTCTTTCAGTTAAAACAGAAAGAACTCTACCGATTTGTATAAAACCGGTAGATTCTTCTGCTTCACATAAATTAAAATTTAATTCAATTACGGATTAGTTTACTGTTTCCATTGTCCACTCAACTACTGCTTGGTAAGCAGAAGTATAAGCCAACTCATCGCTAGGAAGGTGGAATTTTACAGATGTATCAGCTGTTGTATCGTCACCGAAACAAAGCTCATAAACACCAATACCTTTTGTTGCTTCAACGTTTGTGTAAGCAAGTTGCTTCTCAAGTCCGTCAGCGATCGTAATGTTTGTTTCAAACTGTGGTGTTGTCGGATAATGAGCAGGGTTATCAACTGAAGCCAAGTTCAAGTTGTTGTAAGTGATTGTCGCCCCGTTCAATGTGTGTGTGCCGCCATCAACAGTTCCTGTAAATGGTGAAATCATTTGAACGCTTAATTTGTATTTGTGATCCAATGTTTGACGATCGTCACGGAATTTAACAAAGTTTGGTGAAGACCACTCGTCTGCTGCATTCGCATTTCCTGTGAATGGTGCAGCGAAGTAATCTTCTGTTACTGTACCGTTCATGATTTCATGCTGACCAAAGTTCAATGGTGTTACAAAGATAATACCGAAGTCCCCTGGATTTGTTGGTTGTACATCAGTAGGATCGATATCTGTTGCTTTAGATCCAGTGCTGTCTGTTGGTTTAGTGATTTGTGTCACATCTGTTTCACGAGAAGAGTCACGAGTAAACTCGATATACGCATTCCCTTGATGAGCATGCTCCAATGCATTTGTTGTATTTGGAACAGCTAATGCTACTCCTGCTGCAGCAACTAAAGCTGCACCACATAGTTTGTGTGATAATTTCATTTGTGTTTCCTCCTAAAATATTGTGTGTGTTTTATTTATGGCAACTCGGCTAATATCCAAGTTAACACCGTTGAGTAATTGACCGGGTCTTTTTCTGTCTTTCCCGGTATAGACAGACGAATCGCACTATTTTCTTGTACCTGCTGATTATTAAAGACAGCATCCAAAACCGGCTCTCCTTCTTTGTCAGCTTTTGGAGTCAGCGTAGAAATCAATTCTGCCGGATTTTCAGCAGAAGCACCAAAACTGATACTCCATGTACCTGTGCCTCCGCCCGATTCAGCAGTTGCTAGATTGTACGTTTCGCCTACATGCTCCAACCGGATGATCTCTTTTGAAACCAACGGAGAAGCAACAGTATCCTTATTGACAGAATTTGTCCAAGATTTATCAAACGACAAAACTGCACCATTCAGAACACTGTTTTTTGTATCAAAATTACTAAATTGACTTTCCTGACGCAGCTGCAAGGTCCATCCTTTTGCAGCTTTTCGATAATCCGACACCTGCACAAAGTTTCCCCTGGCTGTCGTCTGACCATCTAAAAACAACTGCGCATTGACAGGAAGAGAAACATCCTTATCCGAGATTGCATTGACATGAAAATTCAATTGCGGGACAAAATCGATCCGCAGCGGACCGCTTGTACTTGGACTTTCTCCCGGATCAACTGAAACATCCGGATTTTCCGGATCTCGAATATCATCTATTTCTGTATCTGTGTTGGAAAATTCAACTGTTGCCCTATTCTTTGCAGAATTAGATTCAGCTTGCACCTGTTCTGTTCCACATAAGCCAAACAAGGCAATAAAAAGGACAGCGGGGATCAAATGTCTATTCTTCATTCATCGATTCCCCTTTCCCTGCGTCTCTTTTTCCTTCTTTTTCTTCCAAAACAGGAATACCGCAGCAATAACGAGCAAGGCTGCACCGCTGATCGTCAAGCTGTTCTTGACTAGCTCACCGGTAGAAGGATAGCTGCCTGTCGGCTTGGTTGTACCGCCAGTTGGAGGCAGTGTTGATTGAGACGTACTCTCTGAAGAGCTGCTGCCATCGGAAGAAGAACTGTCAGAAGAGCTGCTGCCACTTGAGCCTTCTTCGTAAAAACCAACGACTCCATTTGTTTGAACCGCTCCACCATTAGTGGTTGCTTCACTTGTTACAGGAATGACAAAACAAAGAGCAAACCCCAGAATGAAGGAAGCAATCAAAGAAACAATTTGCATTTTTTTCATGTATCTTCCCCCATCCTATGGTGTAGGTGGTATCGGTGTATCTTCTAGGGTAAATTCAAGAATCGCTTCATATTTACCTAGTTTATTCACTTTTCCACCATCAATATAAAACTTGAAGCCTTCGCCTGTCGTACTCCATCGTGAATTAACGTTATATTCCCCCGCACTATCATGTGTATGGGTAAGTATATTCGTCCCATCAATTGTAATGACTTTTTCCTCTGTCCCTGTGTCATAGCGAACAGCATCCTCAAGGATATACCTTGAATCTGTTTCACCGACCGCTTTCATAGGTGCCAATAGCTTAGCTGTCAACGTCCATGATTTTTGACTCACACGATTATCAGCCACAACCAAGTTTCCAGTAATCTTAGGATCGATCACCCTTGTCCCTTCGTTCAGCTTAGCTTCTTCGATTTTGAAATCAATGTCCGGCACAGAAGCAATACTCAAGGTACCTGCTACTGTCAGCAAGGCATTATCTGTTTCAGATATTTTTTCATACTCACCAGTCACACTTTCAGGTCCATCAGCAAAACGAGGCGACTCGCCAAGAGCCGTTGCTGTATTGTTGATCGAGCCGGAAGCTGTTCCTGCAACAACCGCTTTAAAGGTGATTGTCGCACTTGCTGCACTGTTCAGATCGCCTATATTGACTGTCAATAAACGTGTTCCTGCATCGTAGGAGTATTCATTCACATTTGGAGTCCCTGCCGCATGGCTAATAAGGGTTCCGTTGATTGCAACTTCAGCAGTCGCAGGTGTAAATGTCAGTCCTCTTGGCAGTACGTCTGTAACCACGACACCTTTCCAGGTTGTCGCAACAGAAGTCGGCTTATCGTTTTTAGCAATTAATGTATAGGTAAGCTCTTCTCCAATATCCGCATCAGTAGTACTTCCGCTATCCGCAACTACTGTTTTGGTCATGATTGGAAGATTCGGCAATACATCTGCCACAATGTACTTTTTGACACCTTCAAACACAGCATCGTGGTAAGAATAGTTTGTATATGGATTGATGTTGCCTCCGCTTTGATTTGTAGCTGGCGGCTTGATCAATCCTGTTTGATCATAAAGTATGGGTGTTTCTCCAGCTCCTGATACCACTTGGGCAGCAGCATGCTGAATGACGTTATCGCCTAAATAGACACTTAACTCTTTTGTGTCAATCAAGTAATCTGTAAGCTGATAAGACCAAGAACCATCAGGAAGAACCGTTGTTGTTCCCAACAAAGTCCCAGAAGCTCGATCACCGGTATCATAATAGATATAGACAGTCGCTCCTGCTTCAGCTCCTGTTCCGGAAAGAATATTTGCTGCATTGTTCAAATTCTCATCCGTTAATCTGGTCGGCTGCGGCGGCGTTACATCAAGAACTGTACGCTGTGGTGTTTGGATGTCGCCCGAATCACTGATATGTACATTCGAACCACCTTCATCTGCCAGCGCGCCACGCCAAGCCGTCACTACTTCTATTCGTTGGCCCTTAACTAAAAAGTCCCCATTTGAAGTTGGAATTTTGAAAATCCCTGCACGTGCATCATCGCCATAAACAGATACTGCTCCTGTTCCGCTCGGATCTTCAACAATAGTTCCAGCAGCTGTAGATGCCGCAACTGAACCTGCTTCAGATACAGAAACTCTCACACCAACCTCGCCTGTATAAGCTGCACGAATCGGATCGTATTTCCCTTCCGGCACAGTCGCATGTCCCCAGATGTATTTGTCCGCATCTGTCGGAACACGTAATTCATCAATGATGGCTTTTTGATTGTTTGCTGTCATCCTTGAATAAGCAGGTGCTCCTTCAAAATTTCCAAACTCAACGCCATTCGTTGTAATCCCCGTGCTGAAGTTTACATCCGACCACTTACTATTGATCAAGCTCCATGAATCACTTGGGTTTCCATCAAGATTTATTCCGGATTTCCACACCTGTAAATCCGATTGAATCATATTGAATTCAGAATCACCGGATCCTTCAAAGATATATCCACCGCCAGAACGATCGTTTCGGAAATCGAAGTATTTCGGCTTGTCCATGTTAAAGGTCAGCTTATTCCCAGAGGCACTGAAAACACCTCTTGCCTGACTTTCAGTTTTACCACGAACGATGAAGTAAGAACCTTCTCCTGCAGTCACATCCAACATTTGTGCGTTACAGTCAATTGCTGCACCGCTAGTTGTGATGATCGATACATTGGAATGGTCGCCAGTAACGGAAAAACTACTTGTATTTCCAGCAGCTCCATTCCGATATTGAATTCCTTGATTCCTGGCATTCGCACCTGGGTCCTTTGCTTGTCCATCACCAACGTTATGAAGAATAAAGTCTGAACCACTTTCAATGTTGATCTCATTTGCATCTCCATACATCCGAATCCCCGGTGATGCACCACCTTTTTTATCAATGATCACTTCTGAATCATTAGAGGCTTTTATACTGTTTCCTCCACCAACATTGGCAGTAGAGTTACCATAACGAATCAGTGCGGCGTTACTATTAGAATCTGCACTTTCTCCGCTGATCGTCAATTTAGAATCATTCGATACTTCAATTTTGCTGTTTATACCTAAAATCAACAATGCAGGCGTTCCTTTACTAACAGCACGCGATTCAATAACTACTTGCGCCTGATCATCAAGCAAAATTTCAGATCCGCCTATTAGATCGCTGATTGCAAGAGCTGCTGCTGTATTCGCATGGATAGCATTAGGATTAGATCCTGTTGTCGTTGCTAAAGTAGTAAGATTGGCAGAAAATATAACATTCGTTTTACTACCGGTAAATTTCAAGCTTGCTTTACCAGTAAAACTGACCGCAGCATTTTCAGCATCAACTGAAACTACCAACTTTCCATTCGTTACATTCATGCTGGCGTTGTCTGTTACTGCTTCAAAAAATTTCGTTGTCAAATTTGCTGTTATATCTGCATTCTCTTCCACTAATAGATTCTTCGCTCGAAGAAATGTTGTCAGTACAAAGCCTGTCGATTGAAAATCACTGGTACCAGCTAACGTAATGTTTCCTTCATCAAGATGCGCGAGCGGCCGTTGATTCCCTGAAAGGACATTGACATTATTTGTCGCAACCGTCCAATTGGCACTATTGGCTGGAGTAGATGCGCTGAGCATAGGCTCATCTGAGGTTCCAACCAAATCAACATCCGTCAAAATAAGTTGTGAACCCGCTGCAGCTGCTACCAAGGTAACTTTCTCAGAGCCCATATCGATTTTTCTGATTGTCCCGTTATCATTACCATTGATGACCTTCGAAACACCTACATTACTTATTGTCGAGCTTGCAGTTAAATCTCCTTTAATATTGATCCAATCTATAGTAGGAGATTCCATTGCAGATTTAAAATCTGCCCAGTTCGTTACATCTGCAGTCACACCGGGAGTAGGTATGGCTAAATCAAAAGCTGCGATTTCTGCTGCATTCCGCTCCTGCTTTAGCGCAGCTGCCGGACTATTCCCAGCTGCCTTTTTCAACTCACCTTGATTATTGATTTCAAACGTTGTTTCAGCGACAACCTTTCCGCTTTCTGTCAGCAATTGAATATTTCCTTCTTCCAAAGTACTATTTCGGTCAATATCCATTGTGATAAAGGCTGTAAAAGCTTTGCCGTCATCGACAAACTCAATATCAATCAAGTCTCTCCGATCGGTCCCATTAGTAGATAGCCGTTCGGAATCTTCTAAAGCCAACTCTTCGAAAAGCCCTTCGACAGGAACATAGGTCGTTCCTTCTGCCTTCAATTGCAGCTTCTGCCCTGACAGCTTCGCTACACTCAACTTTGCAATAACCAGCTTGTTGTACTCCTGCACTCTGACGATTTCTAATTTATAGTCCTCTGAAGATGCCTTGATGGAATTTGTACTCCCCAGAAAAGGAATGCTGCCAAGCAATAATACCAGCGCCATAATTATCAACAGATACGACTTTTTTCCGATTTTCATTTTTTATTTCAACTCCTTTCCAATTAAAAGATTATTCGCATGCTTGTCCAACACACTATATATTTCAATTTTTTGGATGGCTGATCGGAAGCTAAATCCTTATACCGCCTAACCAACCTCAACCTGCCAATTCCAAAAAAGAGAAACCAAATTCATTTTTACCTCTTAGTTATAGAACGATTGTTACCTCTGTACCTCTTCTACATTCAGTAAATACCCCTTTGAATGGACCGTTTTGATATATCGGGAGCCGTCCAAGTCCCCCAGTTTTTCTCTTATACGAAAAATCGTATTACTGATTCGATACCGTTTACTACTGTGATACTCCTGATGCCACAAGTGTTCATAAATTTCTTTATAAGCAAAAGTGCACTTAGGCTTCGCTGATAGAAATTCCAATAGCTTAAATTCCATCTTAGTGAGCTCTATCTCTGAATTCCCTTCCAGACTGACTGAAAAATTACTATGAAGCAATCTTATGTCACAGTTTTCTTCTCCACTATCGATCCCCTTCGTCTGCTCCTGAAGCTCATGAGGATATTTAATAGAATTATCAATAGACAGGAATAGCTCTGATAGACTGAATGATTTATCAAACACGCCATTCACGCCTAATTGCAGAAATAACAGGCGCTCATACGTCAATTCACGATCACCAAAAACCCAAATCGGAAGCATTCCAAAACGACTGTTTCTGATACTCGTAATGGTTTCACAAACAGCATAACTATCTTCATCGCCTATGTTTATAATGACTGCGTTTCCTTGAGCCAATTCATCCTTATCAAACAAATCATCCTTACCGACTCTATGTATCGAAAAATCTTTTTTTAAAAATTTTTGTATCTTCTCAAATGTTTCTCCCTCATTTGAGAAATCAACGAACCTTAAAGAAATGCTCATTAACTCACCTACTTTAGCTTTTTTATCAAAAGAAACAAATTTTCTTGTTAATTATATCAAATTATTTTCTCTTTTCGCTCTCACTTTTTTATCATTAAAAAATATATTTTGATGATAAATATCATTTGGATTTCAATATTTTTTCATCTTTCGTTTTAATTTATTTTTGATATACGTTTTAAAAGGTCGTATAAACACCGCATTTCATTGCCTTTGTACTTCCAATCATTTCAGAGACAAATGCTTGATGAAAAATAAATTTCTACTTATTTCATGATTTACACGCCAAAAAATGTGAATTCGATGAGAAATTATGGATATTATTTACATAACTGTATTTTTTCAAGATGTTCCCCTGCGACAATGCGCCCCGTTCTCCTTCTTCACAAGCTCTTCCATCTTCGGACACAACAAAAAAGACCGGATGGCGATAAACCTCCCGATCGATTGCAGCTGTGAAATATATCAGGCAAACAATATACCTGGTATGCCGGCTGTTAGACTCTTCTATTCTTTATAAACAGAAAAAGCTGAGACAAAATATCGTCTCAGCTTTTCCATAAGAGAATTCTGAAGTACCTGTTGAGTATCTGTTCTCTCAACTGCACTTTACTTTTTAAGATTTAAGTATGATTTGTTCCAGTAAGCGATTCTCTGTTTGAATGATATCAAAGAATGCACTGATTCTTTCCAACTGCTCATAGTCAATTTGGTAAAGCTTGACATGAGGCTTGATCAGGAAGAAAAATCCTCGGTTGATCCTCACTCTATTATTAATCAAATGACATTGCTCCATCATTGACTGAAGATCCATTTCAGATACGCTGTTCTTGATTCGCTCAACTCGTTCTCGTTCATATGTCAACTCGTTATTGGTGACAGTCATCTTCTCAGTGATTGTTACCAATTCCTTATTTAGTTTCCATGATTGCTCGATAAATTTCGCCTTTTTGTATAAATCATCATAATGAATCAGATCGATTTTTACCGGCTTATACCAGTCTTCCTCGTCTACCTTTATCTTTCTATTTTTCTTGAATCTCTTTAATCCACTGACCAGCAGATTATTTTCTATAGCGAGCAGCTCTTGTTCCAATTTTTCTTTTGCTACCCGCACACGTTCCTTTGACGCTTTTTCTCGCTTCAAGCTTTCTTTGAGGAAAACCACTTCATTTTCTTCCGAACGAACGACAGGATGTTCACTGACTTCCTGAACTTTGGGTGTTCTGCGTGAAGGCTTAGCAGCTTTAGTCTTCTTACTTACCTCACGGCTCACAGGCTCTTCCACAACCTCAGGAACAGAGGGCGGAGCGACTGTTACGTCTACTGGAAAAGAAAGCTCACCGACACTAAAACTGGTATCTTCTTCGTCACTTAGAATCTTATGAAGATGATTTTCTACTTGCTCACTGATAGACTGTTTAAGCTCACCATTCATTTGTTGAAGGCTCGCTTTCAAGTTGAACACGATTGGCTGCTGTTCAGCTTCAGTTTCAGCACGAAAAGCTAATGGAATGAACTCGCAGGCATACGTACTGAATTCATCTTCAATTTCTTCAGCCATTTTTACCCAGACAAACTGAGGGAAAAGCTCCTTCAGTTCATCTAATAATGCTTCTTCATCCAATTGTACTTGAAAAAACTGAATTTCAAGATGGTGGTGATAATTCTGTGAATGCTGCAGCTGCTTCAACAGATCATCACCTTCTGTTAAAGACAAATCTTTTCCAGTTACTCGGCTATAGATAGCTTCACATTCAACTGCAAGCTCTTCCACAGACTCTTGTTCAACTATGGTCGTTCCAAAATGATCGGGAATTGCTCTTTGGTGGAAAAAAACATCAAATGCCTCATTCACGGAATTTCTCCTCCTTTTTAGATATCCATTTGGTCGTCTTTGACTAATTCAATGATTTGATTGAACGCCAATTCTGACTCTTCTTTCACGTTCTTGATGCGGTTATAGTAATTCGTATATTCTTTTTCGGCTCTTTCAAGACGCTTCAAAATCACAGCTTTTCTTTGAACTTCTTCATTAACTAGCTGTGCACGATGATTCGCTTGATTGATAATCTCTTTCGCCTGACGCTTCGCTTCCAGTAATACTTCACCAATATCTTCTTTCGAAAGCTTCGTCTCATGTGAAAGCTCTTGTTGAGCCAAACGTCGTCTCGCTGACTCTAGCTCTTGACGTACCCGAGACAGTTCTTCATACGTAGCGGTATCTGTCGTTACCGGATCACTAGACATAATAACGATGCGATCCTCAGACAGTTTATCGATCTCATCTTGTTTAGAAAGCAATTCTTGTTCATACTGACGAATCTTCTGAGAGAAACGCTCTGCTTTCTTACGATTTAAATCAAGTTCATCCGTTTGACGGGTATGATCTCTTGATAGTTCATCGTATTGACGCTGCAGCTGCTGCAGCTCAACAAAACGAGCCTCGTAATCCTTTGGAACAGCTTGGACAGTCGCCAGCTCGTTCTCTAATGAATCATTTTCTGCTTTCAGCTCAGCGGCTTCTGCCTCGATCTTAGCAGTTGCGCGTTGACTTTTACGTAGTTCGGCTTTCAGCTGACGCAGTTCTTCCTGCAATAATTCATTTTCTTCCTGAAGCTCATCCATTTCTTCGTTTTCTACGCGTACTGGACGTTTCTTCTTAGGTGCAGGCGGTGTTGATTTCTCTTTCTTTTTGAATGGGAAGCGTTTTGGTGCTTCATCGAAATCATCATCGTCGTCTTCGTCATCATCTTCATCGTCGTAATCATCATCTTCGTCGTCATCTTCGTCGTCGTAATCATCATCATCATCATAATCATCGTCGTCGTCATCTTCGTCGTCGTAATCATCATCATCATAATCATCGTCGTCGTCATCTTCGTCGTCGTAATCATCATCATCATAATCATCGTCGTCGTAGTCTTCATCATCATAATCATCATCGTCATCGTACTCGTCATCATCGTAGTACTCATCTTCGTAATCATCATAATCTTTTTTAGATTTATTTTTGCCTTTTTTTAAAAAAGAGAACATGTATTCACAGCCTTCCTAGTTTATATTAAAAAATCGCTACACATCTATTTTATCCTATCCTCCTTTTCACTTCAATCGTGCCATTCATCAATTTTTTGTAGTTTTATATAAATTATAGAGATAAGTCGCTTATTGGTCGTATCTTTCTATAATATTTTTATGATTTATCATTTTTTATCACTTCGACAGGAGGCTTTATTGGTCAATCAGGCAAGGATAAACATCCTCTTCTAAGGTAACGATCGTTCGAACAAAATATCATTTTCATTCTTGTCCTGTAAGATGGATTCAAGATAGTCTTTCAACTCAGAGGACTCATTTGAAATAATTTGATATGCCTCAGATTCTCGAATCGATTCCGCTTCCTTATCCGAAATAAAATCCTCCCCGGTAAAAAATCGTAAGTTCAACTCCCCTACCAATTCAGCCGCCAAGTCAAGCGATGCATCATCCGTATAACCGGCCTGCAGTAAATAGCGATAACCTAAACTGCGACTTTCCTTTAAGAATAAGTCCTTTAGGTACTCATCATATTTCAGCAAGTCCTCATTATCTACTTGATTGCTTTTAGCCCACTGAGCCACATCAATTGCTCTTCTTGTGTACTTTATTGTCTGATTATCCAATTCGATCGAACCAATTGGATTCGGTGTAATTGCATAAGAGGCAGTCACGATTTCCGTGATATTCGTTTCTTCATCTGTCAGGATATCCTGCGCATGGATATGACCGGAAAAACACACAGGAACCTTATACTTTTTCAAAAGAGTGCGTATCTCTTCTGCATTGTTCAGTACATAGCCCTTATTGACAAGCTCATTATGCGAGAACAGATTATGATGCATGAAAACAAATGTCTGCTTTCCGCTTTCCTCACCAAGCTCAAGCTGTTCCGTCAACCATTGCTTCATTTTTTCATCTACTCGACCTGCAGTCGTCGGATTACGTGTGGACGGTTCCAGCGTGTAAATATTTGTATCCAGAAAAATGAAATCATATCGTTCATTTACTGAAACCAAGTAGCTTAATGAGTTTTCATCTTGGCTGATTGCTTGTGCATAACCATAGTCAGAGAACATTTCTTTAAACTCTGATGATGATATCTGAGGTGTTCTTTCTTGACTATCTCCTGTGAACTTTCTGGCCCAGCCATCATGGATATCATGATTTCCCGGAATAACAAAAATTCCGATCCCAGCGTTTTTTATCGGAGCAAGCAGCTCCGCAAACTTTTCTCCGCTGATGAATTCACCGTTCAGTGTAATATCTCCCGTAACGATCAGTCCATCCGGCTTTTCCTTAAGCACTTCCGCAACCAGAGCCTGCAGGCTTTCCTTCTGATAGGTCAGGTCTTTCCCCGCTGCTGTCGTTTTGATGTAGTCAAACGCTGTTCCATCATCATAGAGTGCTTCATCAATATAATGAGGATCTGTCATGATCCAAAAGTTCATTTTTTCCTTTTGAAACAACGCCTCTGCTGCTTTGATCTCTCGAGCCGGCTGTTTCTTTCTAAATGCTGTTACAGAAAAAAGACCAATGCCCAACACACACAGTATGCAGAGTAGTATCACAAACTTTTTCTTCATTTATCCGCCACCTACATTATATAGTCCATACTCATTCCAGTAAAAGAATACCGCTGGAAAAGTGATCGTTTCCATGAAATTGAATTTTTCATCAAGAAACCGCATTCGTTAATTTTTGTAATCAGTTGATTCCATAGTAATCCAAAGTAAGATGTTCCTCTCACTATACAGATCATAAAAACTATTGCTTCACAAAATAAACAGCGGGACAGAAGCAACTTCTGTCCCGCCCTTCTTTTTTCGATTACATGTTCTTTAAAGAGAGGTCGTATACGGCGGAGTTAAGACCAATTCCTGACCTTCAGTCAAGAAGTACTGATCCAAATTATTCCATTCCTTCAGTGACAGAACTGAAATCCCTGTTTTCTTGGAAATTTTCGCCAAGGTATCGCCTGACTGCACTTCATATACACTGGAGCTCTTTTGCTTCGATGCAGTTAGATTATAAGAGGATTTCTCATTGCTTTGTTCGCCACGTAGTGAATTGATTACTCGCTGCACACTCCGCAGAGAGCGATCAACGATCTCTTCTGTTTTGACAACAGTTGTCTCTTCCTCTATCTCAGTAGTAGGAATAACTAGCTTCTGACCCACAAAAATCATGCGCCGCTCAAACTGATTTCGCTCTAAAATAGCAGAAACCGGAATATTGTAGAGCTCACTGATTGTTTTTAATGAATCGCCCTTCTTAACAATATGATAAATAATATTCAGTTTTTCTTCTGATTTTTCATCGTTTCCATCTTTGGATAAGTCAGTTTTAGCACTCTTTTGTCTAACATCTTTATCCATGCTGGCAAATGTTTCGCTTCCTTCTGTCAGCTCATCATATTGCGTCAGCTCATAAGCTTCAATCAAACTATTCAACTTAGATGCATAGCTGGTATCTGTCGCATAACGCCCTGTCAAGAACTTAGTAGCGTCTTTATATTCATCTGTCTTATTCTTCCAAGTGCCGTTATAGAAACTATCGTTTCCACTGATACCGCCACTCAGTAATTTCATATAATCTGTCAAAGACTCTTTATAAGACGGATATTTTCTGAAGCTGGCACGAATACTGATCATGTCTCCGCCGCCCGTGTCTTCCTGTGTCAGGAAATTAACACTTGCTCCTTCATAGCTGCCCTTGATACCAAATAGATTATAGTTTGGTGCCGAAGCCAACGCACTGTTGCCTGAACCACTCTCAAGGATCGCCTGAGCAATCATTACAGAAGCATAAAGATTGTTTTTACCGGCGATTTCGCGTGCGTCATCACCAATCTCATCAATAAATGCCTGTGTTGTCAGATTCCTAGGAATATAGTATACCGCTGTGGAAATACCATACTGACCCGTGCTTGCAGTACTTGAAGTTTGGTTGTACTCTGTCGCTACCTGTGTAGGCCCAACAATACCGGCAGATGAGTTATTTCCAGTTATCGTACTGCCTTGCTGATTATTGTTAGAGACACTTGGTTTATTCGGTTTATTTGGCTTGCTCGGCTTATTTGGTTTGTTCGGTTTGCTTGAGCTTGTTGTCGTACTTGAGCTGCTTGATGTACTTGAACTAGTTGAGCTGCTGGAGCTTGTAGAAGTTCCTGAACTGCTGCTCGTTGATGAAGACGACGAACTCTCTGATGTAGAGGTTGACGTACTGCTGTCTGTTGTGCTCTCCTCTGTTTCAGAAGTCGACTCTTCCGTTGTATCTGAACTGTTTTCTTCGCTGCTCGCCTCAGTACTACTTTCTTCTGAACTGCTTTCTTCTGTTGATTCATCAACAATAGGCTCTTCCACATCGGCTGTTTCTGTTGCTGCCGTTTCAGAAGAAGGGCTTGCTTCAAAATCTCCATACTCTGTTGTTACTTCCGTCTCTAATACAACTTCCTGATTCTGTTCGGTACTTTCAATCACGGAATCTTCAGTTTTATTCTGTGCAGAAATAATCGTACTTTCTGTAAAAGCGGAAGCCGTTGAAGCAGTCAAAAGTCCGGCACTGGCAAGACATATTCTTTTTAGACTTTTTTTCCTTTTCATGTTTTTCTTCCTTTCAGCACATAAACGTTCTCTTGTTTGTCTACACACTTATCTATCTTATGTATCCACTAATTACTGATAACCAATATCCCCCAGGACACTCGTTACCATTATACCAGAAAATATGACCGTTTTCTTCTCAAAAATTTATAAAATCGCTAAAATTTTGAAGACAAACAAATAAATATCCTTTTTTCTCATGCAATTGCCAGATCATCCTTGCTATAGTGGTATTGAATAACCATTTCTGCGTAAAAAAAATAACAATTAATCTGCATTTTTCGAAAAGGACGAGAACAAAAAAACACGCTAAAAGAATACTATACAACTCTTTTCCGTTCGTCAACAGCTCCTCCTACAAACAAATAGTGAAAAAAGCGTGAGAAAAAATAGTCTCACGCTTCCACTTTATTCAAAAAAACAGCAATTGACAACGAACGCCGGAAAGCTCAGAAAATTTACAATACCACTAAAAAGCGGGCAGCAAGGTATCGCTATGATCCTCTACCAAAAACGCACGAACCCGTTCACTTGTCATGGCCTTTTTCAAGGCTTTTATTTTATCAGAATCCTGATTATCTTTACGGGCAACTAGACTAATTGCAAAACGATCATCAATATTTTTTTCCAAGAACAATGCATCATCCGGTGTCAAACCGATTTTAGCAATATACGTAGGATAGTTATAGACAAGAGCAACGTCTTTCTCATTGTATGCTTCGGCAAGATTCAATAAATCTACAGACAGCCATTCCAGATTTTTAGGATTTTCAGTGATATCTTTGATTGTTCCATCAAAGCCTACACCCGCCTTCATCTCAATCAGTCCTTGATCTGCCAAGATTGCCAACGCACGCCCTTCATTCGAAACATCACTTGGAAGTGCAACCTTTGCTCCGTCAGGTATCTGCTCAACATCTGTGTATTCTCTTGAATAAAAACCAACTTTAGCATTATATATTTTCTGTACCATGACTAAATCAGCCTTTTTCTCACTGTTGAATTTCTCCATGAATGGTTCATGCTGCGCAAAATTTGCATCCACTTCTTTATTGTTAAGTAGCTCGTTGTATTGAATATTATCATTTACCTGAACCAGCTCAATTTCATACCCGTCTTCCTTGATTACTTCACCAGCGATTGCCACTACATCTGTCATCGGGGGCATATGCGATGCTACTTTTATCACGTTATTTTCGTCTACTTTATTCTTTCCATCCGCCTTCTCTTCACTGCTGCAGCCTGCAAAAATAAATAGAATCAGCCCTATAGTTAAAATTATTCCTGTATACTTCTTCATTTCTCTTCCTCCTAATGCTTTTTGTCTAAATATTTTGCCAGTCGACTGCCGCCGATCTGGATAACACTCACCACTATGATCATGATAAAAATAGCTGTATACATCAATCCATACTCATATCTTTGGTACCCATAACGCATAGCAAAATCTCCAATCCCGCCACCGCCTACAACACCCATAACAGTGGAATAAGAGACCATACTGACAACAACTGAAGTCAGCGTTAAAACCAGACCGGCTCTTGCTTCTACGTAAAGAAACTGAATCACGAGCTGACGCCGATCGGCTCCCAGTGCATTCGCTAAATCAGTTACCTCTTCCGGAACATCCAGCAATACCTGCTCGACCAATCTTGCATAAAGTGCAGCTGCAACAAAACCCAGAGGAAAGGCGGCAGCTCTTGTTCCAAAAGCAGTGCCCAACACCGCTCTTGTCAAAGGAATCAACGCAATCACCAGCAGCAAAAACGGGAAAGAGCGTATCACATCTACCAACCGATTCAATAGCGTCATCATCACCTTAGAAGAGATATTCTTTTTTCGCCTCACAAGATACAAAAATGTGCCTAACGGCAACCCAATCAGCAACGCTGAAAAAACGGAATAAAGCAGCATTTCTCCAGTTTCTACCAATGATTTCAGCAACTCAGGCAGATAATAGGAAAGCTGCGCCAGGTAATCATTCATTTCAACCGCTCCTTTATTCGCTCATAATAAGAAGGAAAGTTCTCTTCTTTAGGCAAGGGGGATAAAGAAACAGTTTCCAATAGGTTGCCATTCTCCAAAATTGCGGCCTGAGTGCAGAGCTGCTTGATTAGTTCTAATTCGTGACTGACGAGAATAATCGTCGTCCCCAGCTCCTGATTGATTTGCCGCAGCAGTTCCATCACCTCATAGGCATTTTGACCATCCAAAGCTGAAGTCGGCTCATCACACAAAAGCAATGTCGGATCATTTACCAACGCACGAGCAATAGCAACCCGCTGCTTTTCACCGCCACTCAGCTGTTTCGGGTAATGATCCGTCTTCTCCTCCAACCGCACAAAACGCAGTACTTCCTTTGCTTTCTCCTGACTTTTTACTCCTGCTAGCTTTAGGGGAAGAGCAACATTTTCCAATGCTGTTCGATTGTACAACAAATTGAAATGCTGAAAGATCATCCCCACTGTGCGCCGTTTACACTGCAGTTCTTCTTTGGAACCAGATAAAATATCCCGTCCGCTGATCTGAATCTTTCCGGCATCCGGTTTCTCCAAAGTACTCAACAACTTTAGCAGAGTCGATTTCCCAGAGCCGCTTTCTCCAATCACACCAAAAATTTCCTTTGAAGGAATTGATACACTTAGCTCCTTTAATGCGTATTTTCTAGTTCCTTTGTAGTCGTAATATTTGCTTACCTTATCAAAAACAATCATCAGTCAGCCTCTATCTATCCGTCAGCAGACAGATAAACTCCTCTCTGGAAATATTAGTGAAATACTCATCAAAGTTAATCGCAGCCAAGGCTTCTTTAATCGCCGGCTGATCGTATACACACCCCGTCAACAACGCTTCGATCTCCTTTGTATCCTTTTGGCTGAAGTAATCTCCGTAGATTTTTATCTGATGGATTCTTCCCTTTTCAATTGATAGTCCAACCTCAACAAGACCACCGCCAAATTTTCTTTCTCTATGGATCGTAAATTCCGGGGCCTCCCCATAAATCCACTCTTTATTTCCATAAATTTCTTTGACCAACTTCGCTATTTCTCTATAGTCAGCGGTCGTCAGTTCATACCTTTTCCCTCGAATCTCTTCTAAATCAGAAGCTTCAAATAGCTGCAGCAACAGCTGGTCTCGAAAATCCTCGATTGATATATCCTGATACTTCCTGCTAAGATACGGCTTCAAATTTGTCACATGACTTCTGACCGACTTCGTTCCTTTTGATTCGATTTTTATCTTTGATACATTTAATACTTTCGACATTTCTTCTAAATCAACATCGAACATCAAGGTGCCATGCATATACATTTTCTTGCCCTTTTTGTACATGGCATTACCGGAAAATTTTTGCCCATCTAAGTACAGATCATTCCGACCATTCATCTCGGCTCCCACAGCACCCATTCGATGCAAAGCTGTCAGGATCGGCTGAGTCAATGTTCTAAAATCTCCAAAACTTCTATTCGCAGCCTCCATCACAAAGCTGAAGCTGACATTTCCTAAGTCGTCATAGACTGCACCACCGCCTGATTGCCTTCTTGTGATAGTGATATGCTTCTCTTTCGCATATGTCATATTGATTTCAGCATAAGCATTCTGATTCCGACCTATGATCACACAAGGTTTTTGAATATAAAAAAGCACCAAAGGCTCATCAAAACTCAATTGATTCAATATATACTGCTCCGCAGCTAAATTTTCTCTTATATCTCTTGATTCAAGCAGTACATAATACATAGCTTTCCTCCATTTCTTTCAGCCTTATCAGCGGCTCATAAAACAACGGATTCATTATATCATCGGCAATATTAAATCACACTTTTTATGCCTACAAACCATTATTATTCATAGCTTTGCAAAGCTTTTATATAACAGTTTATTACATTAGTACAATTGTTTTTCAGCTTTTCAAAACAAAAAAGCCTCGGAGACCATTGCCGGTCATCCGAGGCTTTTTTCATTCTGTCAGTCATCGATTTTTCGTAATTGGAGAAAGGTAAGAAATTCTGATATCCCCATGAAAATAAGAATCCCTCCGAATAATTGGAAAAGAAACAGAACACTTCTAAACGGATTAAATACTAAGAGCAGTCCACCAATCAGTAAAATGACTCCATAAATGAAAAATAATGTCCAGTTCACATTAACATATTGCTTTAGATTAAATGACTGCACGATGCGCGAAAGACCAAAAACAGCAATCAACAAGCCTAAAAATATTGGTAGAATACTGACGATTCCTTTAGCAAAAATCAGTACAATTGCTGCAACGATCAGTAGAAAAATACCTAGAACAAAGCTGCTGTTGTAAACACCTGAAGTGCGTTTTTCTTTGATCCCATCCAGCAAATCAAGAATCCCCATAAAAGCCAGATAACCTGAAACTGCATAAACTGCTACTTTGAATACTGCCGATGGATTGATTACTACTGCTAGTCCTAATAGAATATAGATGATTCCTCTGAGCAACGCATATTTTTTTATAGAATGAATGAGTGTATCCATTTTTCATCCCCCACTTTCTTTTCCTTATTGTATAAAGTTTTTCCCATAAACACTACTAATTTGAATCGAACTCAGCAAGTTGTTCTCAAAATCCGTTGATCGCTCTTGTCTTTTTCGCGTGTTCATTGAATACTACGGTAGTGACGTATACATTTATACAAAAAACGAGCCAGCATTTAGAAATGATTCTAAATGCCGGCTCGCTGTCTTTTTTCATTTTGCTGTTGCTTATTCTCTGATTAGTACCAGCCGTTAGCTAACCAGAATGCTTGTGCTGCTTCCCATGAACCGTAACGTTGCGTTACATATTGGTCTGCTACACGTTCTTGGTTTTCTGCTGAGTAATCACCATTCAGGTAAGAAGAGTCTAATTGGTATCTTCCGATATATCTACCGTTCGTTGCTGTATAAGAACCGCTTGATTCTTTTTGAGCAATCCATTCCTTCGCTGAAGAAGAAGTTCCTGTATATGTGGATTCAGCTGTTGTTGCTGCTGCAGCTGTTTCTGTTGTTGTTTGTACTTCTGTTTGTGCTTCTGCTTGTACTGCTGGTGCAGCCGTTTCAACGACTGTGCCGTCTTCTGTTTTGACAACTAATTGTTGACCTGCAAAAATCATGTTGATATCTGCAATATTGTTGTCTGCAGCAATTGCTTCGATCAGTGAGTTATCTCCACTGAATTGTTGTGAGATTTTAGAAAGTGAATCTCCTGATTGTACTGTATATAAAGTGTCTGCATGTGCGTCCGCTGTTCCGGCAAAGATTCCAAAGCCTGCTGCTAAAATTGTTCCTACAAGAATTGTTTTAATAGATCGCATTAATCGATTCCTCCATAAAAATGTTTTGTTATCTCTCGTATGAGACTTTCCATACTTTATCATCCCTCCGTATTTCATAGGTAAAAATATCGTGACAATTCATTACAAGGATTTATTTTTCGTAACACTTTGTAAAAAAAACGGCGACAAAACCCTTTGTTAAGGAGTTTTCATAGCTGGTTTCCAATTTCAAAAAACCTATATTTTTTATAAAATATCTTAGAAATTATAAATTGCTTATCTTTTTTTAATCATTTTCTTGTATTAATCGTCGCATTTTTTCAATAAAAGGTCCTTTTATATCAAAAATGTAATGTGGAAAGTCAAGATTTATGCTGTTTTCAGTCATTTTTCAGATACTTTCTATTGATATTTTCAATAAATCTATTCATTTTTTATCATATACTCTCCCTCTTCCTTAAATAATCCATTCGCCAATAGTTACACAGCTAAGATGCTTTAGCAACTGCTATTACTATGCCGCTTTTCGATATCCTTCTACTTTTATACAGAAGATTTTTTTCAACTGATCTTTATGAAATAAGGAAATCAGCAAAAAAGCTGAACCATTCATCACAGTGATAATGGTTCAGCTTCAAATTTTTATTAAAGGATCAGCAACTAGCTATGCTTTCTTCAGGTATTTATATCCGATAGTCATATGTAACCACATAAATCTTTTCTAAAATACCATTTTCATTATAGGTTACACCAAATGATTTTCCGAATAATTGATTTTGTTTGCCCTTTTGATAATCTTCATAAATCACGATATCCTGGCCTGCCAACTTTTCCGGGGCAGCAGTTGATTCGCTAAACTCTTTCAGCAGCTGAGCCAAGTCCTTCAGTTTCAGTATCTCACCGATGGAGGTCAAGGTTTTCGTCAAATCTTTTCCATTGTATCGATTATCAGCTGTTGCATTGTAAATTTCCATTCGTTGACTGTACAGCTTCACCTTTTTGATTCTTTCTATATAGTGGTATTGGACAGTTACTGTTCCATAGGAAAGAAATTGTCCCTGTTGGTCCTTAAATTTGATCAAACTTGCAAAATTCAATTCTGAATCAGAGGAATAAAGGGAAAACTCTTCCGGTTCCTGTGTTACCCCATCGATCAAAAAATCTGTTTTGATCAAAGATCTGAAGCTGTCAAAAGAGGGCAGCAGCTGAAGAGCAAATTTATCTTCTAAATCAGATACGGCCTTTGCTTCATCACTGATTGTATATTCATAGCTGCCAAAGGCGTGCGAACGCTCTTCCCACCAAGTAAAGGCAGCTTCGTTCTCAGCTAACGGTTCATCGACTGTTGATTTCGCTGATTGACTGCAGGCACTTAGTAGAAGGATTGGCAGCAGCATGTGAATCCAGATCGTCCATCGTTTCATTCCATACCCCTATCTTTCGATTTTTAATACTACAGGCTTATCTCCGTTTATTCGCTGCTCATCTGCCTGGATCGTTATATCTCCCTGATCTTGCTGCAGTTCATAAACAACTACAGTCTCTACTGAGTCTCCTGCGGGCAGACGTTGACTGCTTCGCTCTTGCAGGTAGGTCAACTCAGAATCCGACTCATCCGTTACTTTCGTAATGTCCAATAAGCTTTCAGCCTCTGTTACCTCCATCAGTTCTTCCCATTCCTTCAGAGGAATCAACTGCTTTTCAGAATTATTCGTCAACACATACCTTAGGATCAGTTTATCCCCTTGAATCTTATGGCCAGTCAGCTGAATCGAGAGCATGTCTGTTGTGACTTTTTGCTCTGTTATCTCTTCTCGCTTCTCTTCACTGCTCGCAGTTGTTTCCAATTGCTTCAAGGTTTCAACGGATTGACGAATGATTTCTTGCTGGCCTTCTGTTCCTCCCTGTCTAGGGCGATAGAATAGAAACTCGACAACATGTGTCTCCGTTGCTATAAAATAGTTATCCAGCCAGACAGCTCTATTATCGTAGACACTCTTCAACGGATAGTAAACTGCCGAAAAGTTCGCTATCTGAAACGTCTCCTCCTCTACTTCATCGACCAAATAATATTGTTTCAACGCTGTTTTTGTTTGTGTCACCAGCTGCTGCTCGTTCAGTTGCTCACTTTTCTGTGCTCGTATGAACATCACCGATCGACTATTCGTATCCTCTGCACCAAATAGTGCGGCTTCGTTGAATACTTCCTTATAGTCTTTCTCTACCTGCCAGCCGGAGGGTAGTCGAAAGCTGAAGGAGCTCCCATCAGTAGAGAATTGTTCCTCCTCATTCATCAGATCATATTTCTGACAGCCTACACTCGTTAACAGGAAGAAACAGAGTATGATTAGTTGAGTCATTTGTTTCATAGACTTGCCTCGCTTTGATCTTTTTCTTCTATATAATAGCGCGTTTTTTTCCGTTTCCGTTCCCACAGGACATAGCCAGTAAAAATAAGAATACAGGAAACAAACAAAGCAGCTCCCACCATAAAGCCTTGCGGCAGGAAAACAAATTCTATTTCATGCTCTCCGGCAGGCACAATCACCGTTAGAAACGCATCCTTAAATGTCTGAATGTCTGCTTCTTCTCCGTCTATCAGGACTTTCCAGCCACGATCATATGGAATAGTGGTCAGTAAAACCTGTTCCTTCTCTAAGTTTACGGTTCCCTTAGCTTTTCGACCATCTACTTGAAGATCTACGCCTTTTTTCTGAATTTTCTCCACCGCTTCAGCAAAGCGATCCGTGTTCAAAAATACCGCATCCGGACGATACAGCTCTACTTTTTGCTCCGTTCCACCGGAAAAAGAAGCAGTCAATTTAACCGTTGTCGGGTCTTCATAGTAGCCTAGATTGTAGTATTGACCTGTATTGTTCAATTTATTTTTTCTAGTGTTTCCCTCCACGGTCCATTCAATATCCACTCCCTGTGTTTTCGCCCAGTCTAATGGAACCAAACTCAGGTATGCTTGTGTTTTAGCTGGAATCGTCACAAGCCACGTAACCTGCTTTGCCAGACTTGCCTCCTGTTCACCAATACTGATGATCTCCTCAGTCTCGGTTACGATCGCGTCTGCTGAATCGATCAACGCTGCTTCGCCAAAGCTGAATAGCTCACCCTCCATACCGGAAAGCTGATTGAATAGCTCCGTCTGATTTTTGACTGATCCCTCTCCGTAGATTTCCTCATCTGTTAATATGCCCAGAGGGAGAGCATATTGATTTTCATACAAGGTATACTCGCCGGATTCCGAAACCTTATCATAGCCAAATTTATTCAGTTCGTTTTTTGATATGTTGTACTTCATCCCTATAATCGTATCGGCAAGCAGGGTATTGTTGGCATAGTCGATCGTTAAATTCGTTCCTAGCGATCGGAAACCCAATGCATTTAAATATTGCGAAGAGTGACGATTACGTATAGATGAAAACATCGACACACCATGATACCCAAAATTAAAGCTTGTATTCAAGGACTCCACATCCAGATTTTCCAAACGGAAAAACGAACTGTCCTCCTGATTTGTCTCATCAACCAACTGTTGAACATCCTCATACGATTTTGTATAGTACGATCGATCTGGATAACCCCAATCATACAAAATCCCTACTACCATTGACCTCGCATTGAATAATGCTTCGCCCGACATCAGAACAACCAGAAGCAGCGGGAGCCACTTTTTCCATTTGAAGCTGGACTGAAAGAACAACCAGATGGATAAATACAGGAAAAGCAGACCAATCGTCACAGCTAGTGATTCAAAGGAAATCACATCATAGCGTTTCTTGTTGGATAGAATCAGGAATAGGACAAAAACACCGCCGATCCCCAATACACCATTTAACAGGCGATTGCTTTCTTCCTTTGAAAATTTTTCCAGTCCAAATCCTGCCAGTAAAATCGTCAGAAAAGAGATCAGGAAACTAAAACGAAACAAGAACATATTCGGTGCATGCATACCATGCCAGAATAAATTCAACGGATAGATATAAACACCGGCAATCAAAAACACTAATAAACTGCCGTAACCGACCTTATTTTTCCATGGAATTTTCCCGCATAAAAAGTAATATACACAAAAGATCAACGGCAGCAGACCAATATAGATAAAGGGCATGCTTTCATATTTAGCAGTGTCATATACACCCACCATACTTTTTGCAATGATATCCCACACGCCGGTATCCTGAGTAAATAGATGGTCAATGATCGTCATACTTTCCCCGTTATTACTCAAATCCAACACAGTTGGAAGGATCGTGAGCATTGAGGCGCCGCCAGCCAGAAACGAAGTCAGCAGGTAAGCCGCAAATCGCCCTCTGTATTTTCGCCAGTCAAGAACCGTACGGATCAGAGTATATAAGAAGGTGAATACTCCGACCATAAAAGCCATATAAAAGTTCGACAGGAACAATAATAAGTAACTGACAAACAATAAAACAGGCTTCTTCTCATCCATCAGTCGATGAATCCCCCAAACAATCAATGGCAAATAGACAAATGTATCCAGCCACATGATCACCTCTGAATAACCAACGGCATAAGACATCAAAGCATAGGATACGCTCAGTCCAATCGTCAACCATCGATCGATGTTGAAGGTATGATAGGCAAAGAACCAAAAGGACAAGCCGCTGGCGCCAAATTTCAGCAATGTCAGATAATACAGCGTGTCCGGCATGACAGAATTATCAAACAGTCCCACTAAAGGTGTGAATAAGCCATTTAGATAATACGCAGCCAACGACCAATAATTCAAACCAAGCGAGCCTGACCAGCTATAAAAAATACTTTGTTTTCCATGTAATACATTGTGAAAGCTAGCGTGAAAATTGGCATATTGCGCAAAAGAGTCCGTTGCGAGGATGCTGCGCTCGCTTCCCGGATAAATCCCTATAGAGTAATACGCAATAGCCATCAACAGCAAAGGGATGCTGAAGCTGAGAATCATCGCCAGATAATGTTGCTTGATCCATACTATTAAGTGTTTCATTCAGTTTCTCTCTTTCTCTTTTCAGTGAAGGAATCCGATTTTTGAAAATGGATAATAGCGATACATGACCACTCCTTCAATCTGTTTTTCATCTACTAATCCAAACACACGACTATCATCTGAATGCAGTCGGTTATCTCCCAGCACAAAATACTGGTTGTCAGGAATTTCATCATGGAGGGCAAGTGTCTGTGCCACCTCTTCTGATAGGGTTACTTTTATTGTCCCGTCAGGAAGCCCTTCAGAGAATTGCTCTTTTGCTTCCGAACTGCTCTCTTTAGGAAGCAGAAAAAGAGCCGTACCTTCCACTGAAATCTGATCTCCTGGTAAACCAATCACTCTTTTAACATAAGACTCTCCGGGAATACCTGCCGGTTCAAAAGTCACAATAGTGTATCGTTGGATTCTCCGATTTTTTGCTATAATAATTCGATCTCCTGATTGGAAGGTTGGCGCCATTGACTGCCCATCAATTTGATGCGGCGCACAGCTCCGAAAAAAGAAAACAAGAACCAGTAATAAAAGAACAAGTCCAATCATCTCCTTCTGCAGAAAAGAATAGAGCAGCTTTTCCCATGTCCTGCGCTTCTTCAATGAAAGGACTCGCTGCTTTAGTGTGACTCGTTTCCTTTTTCCAGTTTTTTGCAGAGATTTTCGTCGTTTCTTTTTGAATGCTTGTTTTTTCCCTTGCTTTCCTTTTGACCTAGTCGCCTTCTCTTTGATTGTTTTTTTCTTTCGCACCATTGTCTTCCTCTATTTCTTCTAGAACTGGCGCATAGCATGAATAGGAAAAATCCGTGCTTTTACAACACCAGTGATCTCACTTCTCTTTATAAAACCAAAATAACGGCTGTCTGTAGCATAGGAGCGATTATCTCCCAAAACAAAGTAGCAGTCTTTCGGAACCTGTCCCGTCTCAATAATTTCCTTCAATGAAAAATCTTCAGTCAGTGGTTCATCTGAAAATTCCGCCAGATTCGTTGAAAGAAACCGTTCCGGTATTTCCTCTCCGTTGACAAATAGACGCCCCTCTTGATAATAAAGCTCTTCGCCTGGAAGCCCGATCACTCGCCGAATCAACGACTCATCTCCCGCCGGATCTTTAAAGAAAACCAGACTGAACCGACGTATTTCTCCCCATTTATATACAAACAAACGATCCTGATCATTGATTGTTGGAATCATCGCATATCCTTCTACCTTTGGTATACGTACAGTCAAAGTAAAAATTGTCAGAAAAACCAAGACCGCTGCACTAAGAGTGATTGCCAACTCCTTGATGATTCCTTTTTTCTTCCTTTTTACCAATCGCTTCTTTCGTTTTTTCCTGTTCTGTTTAACAGCACCTTTTTTCAGTCTGTCTTGAGGGCTTCCAGAGATTTGTTTCCGCTTCTTTTTCTTGACTACAAGCTGATGTTTCTTCTGCGTTTGTTTTTTTGATGGTTTCGGCTTCCTTTTTGGGGATGACTGCTGCTGCTTCTTATTCATTTTCAGCACCTCAAATCGCCTCATCTATTGCTTTTTCTTCAAAGCGCCTTCATTGACATTAAAGCGTTTGAATACCTTACTTTGACTTTCCCGTACCTTTTCAATATCTTCTAAATAGCCTTCAGATGTTCCTTGATTCTGCAGACTTTCAACCGTCTGACCATTCAGATTCACCCCTAGTTCCCTTAGCATGGTGAAGTGTCGATTCAACAATGTCTGACCATCTGTCGACAGACTCATTGCCGCTTTACGGGCACCATAACTTGCCAATCTCGACGTTACCTCCTGAAGGTTCTTGATTGATTTCTGGGGATTCTCCCCTGCTTGAACGTTATTGATCTGCAGTACTGCTTCCTCAAGTAGATAGTAACTTTGAACCAACGCCTCTGAATCGTCTCCGCCTAAATTGTTCTGCTGGTAATAACGTGAATAAAAGCCGCCGCCTAAGGACATGGCTGCGATAAGCAGAAACAGGATGCTCCATAAACGTCGACTCCTTCTCTTTTTATCTAATTGTTTACGCAATTGCAAAAACTGTCGTCGTTTCTTTTTATTTTTTGGTGGTCGTTTCTTTTTTACTGGTTTAAACTTTCTGCTTGCCAGCAAAAAGCTGAAGAAAAAGAGTATACCCAAAAGGAAAAAAAGAAGGGCTGCTGACAACAGTATGACAAAAGACCAGTCTAATACACTCATGCCTCTTTTTTCCTTCCCTTCCTCTAATTTTCCTGCGTTTTCTTCCGCTTGGGTGCTTTTTTCTTCTTAATTTTTTTATGTTTCTTCTTATTTGCTATTCGCACAACAATGAATATGATCAATACAACAAGCAGCATTCCGCCGACAACGATCCCCACCAACAGCCAATTGATTCCTTGCTCTTGTATTAGTTCAACGTCTTGTGTATTGTACTTATCTGCTTCCTCGTCTGAGATGGTAAACTCCTGCTCCCACTCCCATTTTCGTTCCCCGGAAACAGCCAATATCTTCGCCCGATAATCACCTGGCACCATTTTTTCCCCGTTCATGCTGACAGGGAAATCGATCATGTTATTCGGTCCGATCCGCATACTTGCCTTTTTGGTATCATAAATGACGGTATCTGAATCTTTACCCATGATCTGCACTTCAACAGTCAAGTCATTCAGATAAGCGGCCTCTACGTTGGAAAAATTAACAAAGACACTGTTTCGATAATTATTTAGTCCAGCATAAACACTGTTCAATTCCAATTCAGGCTCAACTACAGTGTCTGTCTCTGTCAGTACCATACCGATCATAAAGGCGTACTCGTTGATTACACCGGTTTCTTTTTCTCGTGCTTCTTCATCTACCTTTTTCTTCAGCTGAATACCACCCGATATCATCCCGTCATAGCTGGCTTCCGGCATTGAGATCACAAGATCAACTATAGCGGTTCCCATAGTTGGTACAATCACTGACTCCGGTCCTTGAACAATATCCACAAAATCATATTTCAAGGACTTGTCGTTGTCGATTGCACTTGGTCCATATTCCAATACGCCATTTCCGTTTGTCTTGATTCCGTTCAAGCTGACCATTACCTCTGTGTCCGCATCGCTGTCGTTGGAAAGCTCGATTTGAACTGTTTGATTCTGCCCCGGCTCCATTCGCAAATCAAAATAACCCACTTGCGTATTCTGCTGATTTTCCGGTTGAATCACCTTGTAATTGAATCCTAGCGGTCCGGCACCGCTCTCTTCTTGTCCCGTGGTTTCTTCTGCATATGTTGGTGCTGCAATGCACCCAAGTCCGACTATGTACAGGCTCATGATAAAAAGCAAAACTGGCCATTTCTTCATTGTCTTCTGCTCCTCTTCCTCATAAAAGAAGGTCGCCGACTCTCTTGAGTCGGCAAACCTCACTTATTGATTAGTCTAAAAATTAAAGTGTTTCAGATAGTGTCCATGTGATTACTGCATTGTAATCACCAGCACCGATTGCAGAACTCGCAGGGATATTCAGCGTTACCGCTTTGTCTCCACTTGTTTTATCACCAAAGTTCAATTCGAACTGGCCATAACCTTTTCCGTCTGCCCCTTGATTCTTGATGAAATCAAAGGTTGGGCTTGCTGTACTAATTGTTCCTTGTGTTGTTACATCGCTGGCATTTGGTGTCAACGCTGCATCTCCTGTTTGTGTTAAATTCGCTTCTTTATACGTAATGTTTGCACCCTTCAGCTCAACACCTGATGCAGTATCTTTAAAGTTTTGTGTCAATGTTGCTGACAGTTTATACGCATGTGTTTCCATCGTACGCAAATCTTGATACTTCACGAAGTTTTGCACATCAAATGCAGGATAGTTTGAATCTGTCGTTCCTTGGTTTGCATGGAAGAATGACGCATTGTAATCACGTTGTGTGTTTGCAGTCAATACATCATGTGTTTCAAACTCCAATGGTGTGATTGCGATGATCCCGAATGAGCCTGGGTTTACTACTGATGGAATATTTGTGATTGTTGTTCCATCTGTAACACCCGGATCAGTTGGGACAACACCTGATGTATCTGTTGGATCTGTATTCACAGTAAAGCCAATGTGACCTGTACCTGTTTTTGTATCTACCGCTTTTGTTGTATTCGGTGCAGCTAATGCAACACCAGCAGCCGCTACTAATGCAGCTCCGCATAATTTGTGTGATAATTTCATTTTTGTTTCCTCCTAAGATTGTCTGTTTTATTTATGGCAACTCGGCTAATATCCAAGTTAACACCGTTGAATAAGAAACCGGATCTTTTTTCGTTCCACCCGGCACTGATAAAGTGATAGCACTGTTCTCGTGCATCTGTTTGTTTCCATAGGCTGCATCCAGCATCGCATGACCATTTTGATCTACTTTTGGCGTTAAGGTCTCTGCAATTCCTGCCGGATTATCAGCAGAGCCGCCAAATGAGATCGACCAGGTGCCTGCGCCGGTTCCCGGAGAGGCTTCAGCCAGATTATAGGTAGCACCAATGTTATCTAAATGAATCACTTCTTTTGAGATAGTTGGAGATAGAGCGGCATCCTGGGTAGAATTTGTCCACGAGTAATCTAGGGACAAAACAGCACCGTCTAATTGACTATTCGCTGTTTGCGCATTTTGAAACTGCATTTCCTGTCTCAATTGAAGCGTCCAGCCTAACATCGCCCCCCGATAATCAGAAATCTGGATAAAATTCCCTCTTGCTTCGGTTTCATCGTTGAATAACTGAGCATTTACTGAATAAGTCATATCCTTATCCGAAATTTTATTTACGCTTGTAAACTGAAATTGGGGAACAAAATCAATACGCAGTTTTCCCTGTGTGCTGGGACTATTTCCGGCATCTACTTCTGTAGAAGGATTTTCCGGATCTCTGACGCCAACATCTGAGTAATCGCCGGTGAACGTGATATGTCCTGATCCGGCTACATCATCATCTGTCGCCTCAACTTGTTCTGCCAAAAAGCAGGCAGCACTTCCTGTACATAGGAAAACCATGATATAAATCAGTGAACGCTTCATTCACTTACCTCCTTTTTCTTTCGAATAAAAAGAAAGAGTATAGCAAGTAGAATAATGGCCACGCCACTAATTGATAGGCTTGTTTTTATCAATTCACCGGTAGAAGGATATTTCCCTGTCGGCTTTGTCGTTGTTTCCGAAGTTACGGTTCGAGAGCTGCTCGTTTTCGTTTTCGAAGAAGATGTACTAGTGGAGCTGGAGGTACTAGGCTGTGTTTCTTCATAGAAGCCGATCTCTCCGTTGGTTTGAACAGCTCCGCCAACGCCTTCTTGCGCTTGGGCTGGTTGAATGTAGATACCGCAGACTATTATCAGCGCAAAGGAAGATAATAGCAGACACAATAGCTGTTTTCGTTTCATAACTATTACCCCTTTCTATGGTGTTTCGCTGACTGTAAATAGAATAGTTGCTTTATATTCGCTCATTTTTCTATATTGGGTGCTGGAAATTTTCATTTCAAAACCATTGTCTTTGTTTTCCCACTCTTCTTCACTGACGTTATAGCTGCCATTTCTGGCATGCTGATGCGTCGTGATCACTCTTGCCTGATTCAGCTCTAGAATATCTTCACCACTATCACTTTTGTAAACCAGCGCTTCAGGAAGTTTGTAAGAGGGATCTTCAGCAGATGTCATTACCTCAGTTACTGTTGCCGTCAAGGTCCAGCGCGTTAAGGTTGCTCGGCTGTCGCTGACCACTAACGGATTATCATACGTAGGCTTATCTGCTGTGAAGGCGCCGTAACTGCCGGTATTATGGAGCCCGAAGTCGATCTTATCCGGTGCAGAGCTCAAGATCAGGGTCCCTTTAAACTTATAGGTTACTTCGGTCCCGCCAACGATAATCTCTAGATTATCTTCATCCGTTGGTCGTTCAGCCATGACATACTGCCGTAATTCAATGGCTTCAATCACATCAATAACATCCTGATCCGTTGTTAAATCAACGAAATCACCGATGTTGTGCTCCTGTGTTATTGGCGCATTTAGCTGTGCGCCGACTTCATTGACAAAGTTAATGGTCAATGTCGTTTTAGCACTATAGAAAATAGTGATGATCGATCCGACTTCCGCTAAATCTGTTTCAACGATATCGCCGTCAACTGAAACTTTTGTCAACTGATCGTTCGTAAAGATATGCCCGGAAATCTCGTTGATTATCGAGGTCAGATCAAAACTGTCCCCTGTGTTGTAATAAAGCGTGACTGGGTTCTTCCCATTAAAATCAGTATTGGTGCTGATGATTTTATTCGCTGCCAGCAGGTTATCATCTAAATCCTTGAACGAAAGAACAACATCTGTTTTAACCTTGACAGTTACTGTATTTGATTCTGTTTGAAATTCTTGTTTATCCGTTGCTGTGATATACTGATTGGTTCCATCCGTTGCAGCTTTAGCAAATGTAACTTCTTTTCCTTTTACTGCACTAGTCGGTTTGATCTTATATTCAACAACCATTGTATTGTTCTCTGGACTGCCAATAACGTTCCAACCAGTCGGTGCTCTTTCTACAGTCAAGTTATTTCCAGACCAAACAGAACTATCTACTAATAGCTCATTAGGCACTGCAGCCCCTTTGTTATAGATATATGTACTGTTTGGTACAATATCGAAGCCATTTGGAACAGAGTCAGTCAATTTATTCATTAGATAGACACCGTTTTCGGCTGCTAGCTCCACTTGAACTGTCAGTTCATCGCCAACGATTGGATTCGCACTGAGGGCATTATTCACCGTTTTTTTCAATTCTAGATTTTTCGGTAAAACGTTGACTGTTGTTTCACCATAATTTCGCTCTGTTGAATAGGTGCTGGACATCGCAACATCATTGATAAACTCTGTTGTGTCACTTCCTACAGTGACTGAATACGTATAGCCAAAGCTCGCTCCCGGTAAATACTCGTAGTTTGTATCTTCAAATGTAAAATGATTATCTCCATCGATCGTAACAATAGGTTGTGCAACCGCACCACTATTCATAGAATTAGTAAAATTGAATGAACCAGATACATAATTATTCGTTTGAAGGTCTTCACTGATATTCGCCTTTTTCAGAGGAATATCCATATCTTCAACTACTTGGTTCTTGACGTTGACCTGATACTCAAGTTGGTCGCCCACGTCAGCAATAGTTGCCGTTCTGTACTCTGTTTCACCTTTTGTAACATTTCGAACTTTTCGAGTAACATCAACATCTGGTTCTTGCGGTAATTTGGTGATCATTGCACCAAAGGTATTTCCGGCTAAACCATTTGAACCAGTAAATCCCCAAGTTACTTTACGATCCCAAGTTGCTGTTGGTGTAGAGTTAAAGTACTTATCGATATCCAACTGCACCGTTTGCTCCGGATAATTATCAAATGTATAGCTCAAATTGCCGTGAATCCCATCAGCTAAAGGTTGCCATTTCACATTGATCTTTTTCCATGAACCAAACCAAGTATTCCCTTCTGCTCTTGTAGCTGGAACAGTCGGTACCATGTGATCAAACTCGTTATAAGCCAGTGTTACTGTATTCTTTACAAATCCATAGCTGACGCTTGTTTTTGTTGAAGCAACCGCCACATGGGGCCAAGAAACAGGGTATCCTTTGTTAATAAGCTTCTGATCAAAATTCGTTTCATCCGTACCTTGGTTACTAAATGTATCAAACTCTATGGCTACTGAATTATAGATCATGTTTGCTGTTGAAGTATTTCTTGGAAAAACCCCTAGACCTCCACCTGCTGTTCCAATCGCATCAATACCAGCAGGGTCATTTTGCATGACAAAGGTCATTCCATCCGGTACTCCCAAAGAGCCCGCTAAAACAGTTGCATTTGATAAAAATACATACGACTCAAATTCAAACGGCTGATTCAAGCTGATTTTTTGTGTGTACCACGCTGAAGCCTTTTGATCGTTATTTACGCCATCATATAGCACAACGACATTCGGTCTTTCTGCACTCAGGTATGCATGGTTGGCATTAAAAACATCAAAGCCGCCACCAGGCTGCGGAATTTTATCGGAGGCAAATTTTCCGGCAAAGAGAAAGGCATCACGGAAATCCACTTTACTTCCTTCAGCTTCTGTCGGAGTAGCTGGTAGTCTGCCTCTCTCAGTCAAAGTCATTGTATACGTGAGAGCCTCAGAGTAAAGTGGTGCTAAGCCAAGTGCAGCTGCCCCAAAGCTTAAACTCAACATTCCAAGAACGCCTTTACGTAATAGAGCACCTAATCCTTTCTTTCTGTTTCCCATTTTTTCAACTCCTTTCTTTTATGATTTTTGTATGCTCCAGAAATCTACATACTATTTATTTCAATTTTCCTAGATGAAAATCATCATTTAGAAAAATAGAAACCATCTTTAATTTTATAAAGTAGGACTAAACACATACCCTTTCGAACGAACTGTTTTAATATACTTAGGACTTAACGGATTTTCTTCAATTTTTCCTCTAACATGAAAAATGATGTTCGCGATTCTAGGCTTGCAGTTCTTCACTTCACCATCGCCCCAAATTCGTTGATACAGTTCTTCATAGCTGAGGGCTTTTTTCGGCTGGCTGCAAAGCATATCCAGAGTTTTATATTCCAATCGTGTCAAAATGATTTCACGGTCGCCATTCAGCAATACACTTTGATTGCTTGGAATCAGCTTGAAAAGATGTGCCAATTCATCCTTTTCATTCTCTACACGATTTAACTTCTCTTCCGTATTTGAACTATCGATATTCTTCACAGTTAGTCCATTACGTAAAATCAAGTAGAATTCATCGATATGGCTGTCCTGAATATTGGCATCCGCTCCTAATTGAAGGTAAATGATTCGGTTGACTTCCTTTGTTTGCTTCGCCGCAACCCATACTAATGCCTCAGACTGTTCTTTGATCTTCATGATGAGGCTGCACGTTTCACTGACATGCTGCTGCTCATCATCATAAATAATCACACCATCCACCTGAGATAACTCATCATCCAAGTTTTCTCTTGTAAATTGAACAACTTCATATTTATGATTCTTAAGAACTTCTATGTAGCTTTCCTTCAAATTCCCACCTATGTTCAAAATCCCGATTTTATACATTCCTTCTTCCTCCTTTTTGATATAAGTTGATACTTTTAGATTTAAGCGCAATTCGTGCAAATCCATAATTTTTTTGATAAAATACTGACCTGACATAAAATATTTTTTGTTACTATATTTTCTCGTTTCATAGAGAAACAAGAAAAGCTCCCTATCTGCCTTGATTAAACAAGAAGATACTACAAGGCTGACGGCAGTTGACGGTGCAAAAAAAGCGAAGCAATCACTGCTCCACTTTTTTCTGATACTATCCAATTTAGTTAAAACTATTTACTTTCCTCTATTCAATGAATCATCACAGCCAATTTCCCGACTATCTCAACAGCAATTCTTCACGCTCTTTTAAGAGCAGGAGTAAAACTTTTCTACTATTATTGTTCATTTATGTAACTGATTTTCTCAATAGCAGAATGTTCCTCCAGCAAGGTGGAGTTCGTATAAACATCTAGGGTCATCTTTATGGAGCTATGACCTAAAAGAGAACTGATCGTCGCAACATTCACCCCTTGCTCCAAACAATGAGTTGCAAATGAATGCCGTAGAGAATGAAAGGGATAGGATGGGATAGACAGCTGCTTCAATAATTTCTTGAAACGATAAGCAATCATTCTTGGTTCAACGTATTTACCCTTTTGGGAGACAACAAACTCTCCATCTACTTGTTTTTTCAATTTCAATAAGTAATCAGAAAAGCCTGTTGAAATCGGGATTACTCGTTCCGACTGTCTGCTTTTTGGCGGGGTTGCAACAACCTCTGTTCGGTTCTCTCTACCTTCTATCGTGACTCGCTGCAAGGTTCGCTGAACGGATATTCGTTTTCGGGAAAAATCAACATCGCTCCATTTTAATCCGGAAATCTCTCCAATACGCATGCCAGTTTCCAAAGCAAGCAATATGGGCAGGTAACCACTATCTTCTTTAGCTGCTTGGACAACATCGATTCGCTCCTCTTTTGTCAGAGCGATAACCTTTTTTACAGGCTTTGAAAAGGAAACATTATCAAAGAGATTCTTTGAACAGTAACCCTTTTTCTGAGCATCGCGTAGTGCATTTTTCAAAACCTTTACAACCGCATTAGCAGAGCTTCTGGATAGAGAACAGCATAGACCATCGATCCAACAATCGATCATTGCTTCATCAAGCTTACTTAGTCGAATTTCTCCCAAAATCGGGAGAACATGGGTAAAAAGTTTATTTTTGTAGCTAGCGTATGTGCTCTGACGTACTTTCTTTTTTTGAATGATCAACCAGTAATTCAGCCAATCGCAAATATTGCCTGCAAATATTTCTCTTGGGTATACTTTGAACTGATAGGCAGCTTTTTTCTTTATCAATTCCTGCTTTACTTCCTTATAGGAATGACGATAAATATAGCCATATTGGATACGCCCATTTTCTCGCTTAGATTTTATGTAGCGTCCCTCCCATCGTCCATCTTTTCGTTTATAAATATTTTCGCCTTTTTTTGACAATGCCATTCATTCCTTTCTTTTATATGACGGCGTAGTTGACGGTTTACGCAACGAAAAAGCCGCTTATTCTCAAAAAACTTTCGAAATTTATAATTTTTTGAGAAAAAAATTCTTTTTAAATGGTGTATAATGAAAAACGAGCGGTGAAACATTCCTATTTTTTGTTATTTAGCTCATTTTCAGAAAAATATAAAAAATAATCAAACGAGCATACTTTAAAATTTCTTTCTTGTTTCTCTATGAAACAAGATTTTTTTAATTCTTTTCTTATAAAAAATAGATAGCCATCAAAACTTTGATACAAAGCCTGTTCAAGTCCAACCAGTCTCTACATTCATTTTAATTATACATTTCATTTTTTTTATTTTTTTCTAAAAATATGTTCTCCTCATTCCCAAGCGCTTCAAATTTTCTCGATAAATCACGTTTAAGATTCCTAAGCGCATGTTATTTTTTAATTTCTAAAAAAAGCCATTGCTTTTCTCGCTTTTCCCTAGTTAGGAAAAACGTGAAAAACAATGGCTTTCGATTTCGTTGTATTTTTTAGGCGTGTCCACCCCTTCAGCAGTAGTTATTTCTGCGGAAACTGCTGTCTTACCTCTTTTTTCTTTCTTGTAGAAATTGGGATCTTCATTTGATTAGTCAAAATAAGCTCTGAATAATTCTTTTCTATTGCTGCTACTTTTTCTCTATTGATCAAAAAGCTGCGATGACAGCGGATAAATTTTGTTGCCAACATCATTTCAATCTCATTTAGCGTTATCTTCATAGCGGTGATCGTCTTCTTTTCTGTATACACATAGATTTTATGGGCAACTGCCGCTTCAAAAAAAAGAATCTCATCTAAAAAAAAGGACATCATCCCATACCCAACATTTAATTCAATAATATCCTTTTGTTTGTTTCTTTTCATCGTTTCCAATTGGCTTTCGATCGTTTTTAAACAATCCGTAAGACGCTTTTTCCAATCATCAGGTCCATCCTTAATAATAAAATCAATCGCATTGACTTTATATTGGAAGGTCAAATAGGACATCTCAATGTGCGAGGTTAAATAAATGATATAGCCTAACGGGTCCCGTTTTCTGATTTTCTTCCCTAATTCAAAACCGCTCATTCCATTTGTCATCGAATATTCCAGATCCAGTAGATAAATATTTATTTCCTCATCTACCACGAGCTGCTGAATCAATTTTTCCGGATGACGTGTCGCAGAAACTACCTTCATGTTCCAATCAGAAAAAGAACAATAGTAGCCAACCTGTCTGTTTATTTCTTTCAAGTGATTTGGATTATCTTCACAAATGTAAATTCTTACCATCGTTTCCCCTCATTACAATTGACAAATAAACTAAAAGAAATGATTTCATTCTGCTGTTGAAAATCCAGCTTCAGGCAGTCTGAGGCATCAACCAACTCATAAACAATCCCCAATCCCAGCCCTCTATGCTCTCCTTTCGTTGAAAAATTCTTTTCTCTAGACAGCAGTTGTCTGATCAGCTGTTCATTTACCGTATTATTTTGAATATGTATAACAGTTGTGTCTGCGTCTATTTGAATAAACGCTATATCTACTTCAGGATTTTCACATTCTATAGCTGCTTCGATTGCATTATCTAGTAAAATCCCCAGTATTCTTACTAGTCTCATTATATCATTGGACTGAAAGTAAACAGGTTCAATAATTTCCAAAGTAAGTGAAATATTTGAGTCAGAGGCCTTCACAATCTTTGCGACAAGGATACTGACAATTTCAAGGTTATTGATATTTCTGATTTTCGAAAAATGAACGAATTCGAATTTTTTAATATCTAACGATGTCATAATCGTTTCATAATGCTCTTTCAGCTCTGAAACATCTACTTGTTCGTTATAAATATGTCCACCTAATGTCGTCAAAATATTCCTGTAATCATGCTGAATTTTTCTAAGCTCATCATTAAAGGACTCGATGAGTCCAATATATGAATACAATTCCTTCTCTCTTTGCTCCTGTTCATAAATTTTTTTCCGCCCGCGGTTTTCTTTTATCAGCAAAAGTAATATTAACACAGTCGGAATCGTTGCAATCCCCCAAAAAAGAATGATTAAAACTACCTCCCACCCCACATCATTAGAGGCAATAACAACAGTTGAGTTTAAGGATTGAAGAAATGTCCTATACGGATACGTGCTAGAAATAAAAATTCGCAGCGGTTCGGAAAAATAATCAGAAGAAATGATCAGCCAAAAGGTATTTACCAGAAAAAACAAGACATAGAGTACTGTTAGTATGATCGTATTTGAGAGTGTTATCAATCGACTGACATCAAAAAAATGATTAATAGCTATTATTATTGGAACAAAAGTAAGCATCAATCCTGAAAAAATGAGCAATATCGGCTGGTTGACCCAGTCTGCAAAATAAATGCTCATTAACTGACTTAGATATAGCCAAATACTTGCAAGCAGCACAACCCATACACTAAAAAATTGAACCTTGATTTCTTTTCCGAAAATATAAATATTAAAAAAAGAAAACAGAAATAGCACTACAGCAATCAATTGATGGCCATTGATGACCATGCAATAGGGAAAAAGCTGTTCATAAAAAATTGCACAGATATAAAAGAAGCAATACAAGACCCCATACACGATCAATGATAGTTTCAGTGTGATGACCTCTTTCAATACAGATTTTAAAGGAATCAATATACTTACTAATAACACTGTCACATAAACACTGAAAAGAAATACTGCTTGAAATGAAAATAGATTACCAACTACTGTGTACGCCATCTGCCCACTCCCTCAAAATAAATTAAAGTAGTTTACCATGAAGCTCTCTCTCCATCAGATTAGAGCCAAGCATATCGCTTATGATGCTTACTTTACAAAACTGATTCCAAACAGGACAAGATAATTCTATTAGTACAAAGCCTTTAACAGGGACAGCAATTCTCCCTTATTTAGTTGAATAATAGCTTAATCTCATGCTATTTTCTATAGATTTTTGTACATTATTTTTAGGGTATTTCCCTCTTGTAACCAGTGTACAGATTTTTATTATTTACAGTCAGAAAAAAAAGATAGATGAATCAGTCAATTAGACTTCATCTCTATCCTTTAGAATAGTAATAACAGTAGATCATATAGCGAATTTCTATTCTTTATTAATAACACCAAGAATGACTCAACTTTTTTGTTGTCTATCATTCGCTTGGTTAAGCTGCTCAACAGCTGCTGTTATTTCTAATAGAACTTCTTCATCTTGCTCCTCTTGCTTCATCTGTTCCAGGATCGCCAGCCATTTTTTCGGTTCACGATTACCAAGCTTGCCAATCGCCCAAACCGCCGTCCCACGGATCACTGGTCGAACATCCTCTATACACTGTAAAATATCAGGCAGCGCTTCTCTACCACCTAAATTCGCTAATGCAATCAATGCGTTCCGCTGAAGCGGTTTTTTCCCTCGCCAGGAACCAGCAAGATGTCCAAACTGTTCTTTAAATGCTTTGTTGGACAGCTTCAGCATTGGCTGCAGCTTTGGATAGACTTCCTCAATATCAGGCTCCATTTCCTCATGAAAATGAAAATCCTTTCCTCTATTATAAGGGCAAACCAACTGACAAATATCACAGCCGTAAATCACACTGCCCATTTTCTTTCGATATTCCGGCGGCATCATTCCTTTTGTTTGCGTCTGATATGACAAACAGCGTTTGGCATTCATCCTACCGTCCCCTAAAAGAGCATCTGTCGGACAAGCAGTGATACAGCGTGTACACTCACCGCAGCCAAAAGGCACTGGATCATCCTGCTCAAAGGAGATATTCGTCAATATCTCACCTAGATAAACAAAAGAGCCGTATTCTTCAGTGATCAAGAGACCATTTCTACCGATGAAGCCCAATCCTGCACGCTGCGCTGCCGCTACATCGATTAGCTCCCCTGTATCAACCTGCGGCTTAAACTGCCACTTTTCCTGCTCCTCTAATGAATCAGCTTGATCTCGGATAAAATCAATCAGCCTATTCAGCCGATCACGTAAAATATCATGATAGTCGATCCCCCATGAAGCACGGGCAAACTGACCTCTCTTCTCATCACGAGGGATTTTTTCTCTTGACTTGGTAGGATAAGCCAAAGCGATGGCAATGATTGTTTGAGGATTTTCAAAGGTTCGCTCAGGATATATCCGCTCATCAATCACCGGGTGCTCAAAACCGGAGGTATAGCCTCGATTGGCCTGTTCCTCTAACGACTCCTTCAAATGATCGAAGGGTTCAGCTGAGGCAAACCCAATTTTATCGATCCCCAGACGTTTACTCTCTGCAATGATTTTTTCTTTCAATGTTGCCATCCTTGTTCCACCTCCTACTGATCCATGTAATCGTGCTGCGTCAATAAACGAAGAAAAGCCTTTAAATTATCAAGGCTTCTCATTCAAACTATATAGAAAATAATAGCTCTCTTCAATTATTTCGTCGGTTCAACACTATTCATCTTCATACTTCTTTTCAACATCCATTCTACCACAGGACCTGTCAATATAAGGCAAACAAAGGTCGCAATATGGAAATCCTTACTTCCTAGTAATAAACCTAAAATCACAAAAGAGGTATCTATGGCAATACGCACTGTCCGTAAGCTGAACTTACTTCTTGCTTCCAGCATAAAAGTCAAACATTCAATCGCTGCCGAACCCATTTGCGCCGATACATAGAAACCAATTCCGATCCCATATAGGACTGCACCAAGCAAGCCCCACAGTAAGGGCTGTGACATCGTCCAGTCACCCAAAATATAGAAGAAAAAGTTTAGGATCAGCCCCAAACCAAAGCCATTGAGGATCGTTCCGACACCCATCAAGTCCCTTTGAACAAAAAAGGCAATGATGATCACCAACAGATTGAACAGCATACTAAGATAGCCAAATTCTATCGAAACATGCTGTTGTATCCCTGTCAAAAAGACGCTTAAAGTATCTGTACCAAAGCCGCTTTTCAACAGCAGAAAAATAGCAAACGCTGTCAATGTTGTTCCAAAAAATACTGAAAAAATACGATATACCGGATTTAATTTTGTCATTTCTATTCACATTTTCCTTTAATTATTTGCAGTTTCCCCAAAAGTACCGCAACTTTTATTTATACTTTTCTGTGACAAGAGCGTTAGATTTCAAGTGATCCGTTAAGGTTCTCAACGTTAAACTCACATACTTCCAAGTAGATGTGGTTTATAAATAAAGAAACTGCTTTCATAGCATCTTACAATGAACTCCTAACACACTTATGTCACACGTTCATTGTCTATAATACAGGAAAATCCATTAAGAATCATGAAAAAACTCACATTTTCCTATCACGAAAATCCTTTTTTAAAGAATACGGCGAACGACTTATCTGTGAAAGTGATCATTAGATATCAGCATGTTCTAAAAAATATCTCATACTACCCTAATCTCGATTGCTTGATCAAGGCTTTTCCTTTCCGATAAGTAGTTGACATTTTTAGTTAGATGACGTAGACTAATTACTACTTGAAAGACAACTGAATAGTACCTCAATATGAGGTAGAGGTCGCGATTTTTATTAATCTTGTGGAGTGAGAGGACATGTTGAAGCAAGCCTAGGAACAATCGCCGAAACATACAACAGCCTTCCTGTTGTATGTTGGGACATCATGCAAATAGCTGATGGACTGTCTTAGCAGTAATGCTAAGTTGCGCTATGTTCTTGTTGAGGAATCCTTTGATTTCAACAACCAGCTGGCGTATGGTTGTTTTTTTGTTTTTATTAGAGAAAGGGAGAGTTATATGAATAGACGATTTTTATCTTTCAGCTTATTCGTCACACTGCTTGTAGGGATGTTCTACACACCACTGACTGGTCAGGCTGAAGGGAATACCAACGGGGAATTCCGAGTGGGGATGGAAGCAGGTTACGCCCCCTTCAACTGGACACAGACAACAGATGCCAACGGTGCTGTCCCTATTCCAGGCGATCATTCTTATGCTGGGGGCTACGATGTCCAAATAGCGAAAAAGGTGGCTGCCGGACTGAATAAAAACCTGGTTATTGTTAAAACAAAGTGGGATGGACTTGCTCCGGCACTCCAATCTGGAAAAATAGATGCAGTAATAGCGGGTATGTCCCCGACACCGGAACGAAAGAAGGAAATCGACTTTTCCGATGCTTACTATGAATCAAACCTCGTGATCGTTACACGAAAAGATAGTAAATTTGCCAATGCAACAAGCATTGCTGATTTCAAGGGTGCAAAAATCACTGCACAACTGAATACCTTCCATTACAGCGTGATCGATCAAATCCCGGATGTGCAAAAACAGCAGGCACAGGCTGATTTTGGCGCAATGCGAACTGCTCTGGCTTCTGGCGTGATCGATGGTTATGTCAGCGAACGACCTGAAGGTGTAACCGCTGAAACGGTTAATCCAGACATCAAAATGGTGGAATTTAGCAAAGAAAACGGGTTCCAAACTGATCCAGCAGACACGACAATTGCTGTTGGTGTTCGTAAAGATGATCCTAACCTTGACCGAATCAATGAAATTCTAGCTGGCATTTCTTCTGAAGAACGTACAAAAATCATGGATCAGGCAATCGTGGATCAGCCAGCTGCTGAAAACACAGGCGAAGACGCTGAAGCGAAGACTGGCGTTCTTAATGATTTCAAAAATATTCTGGATCAATACGGGATTCTGTTCCTTCGTGGTACAGGAACAACCCTGCTGCTTGCGATGGTTGGAACAATCGTTGGTACATTGATCGGCTTATTGATCGGTGTGGTCCGCACAATTCCTGAATCTGAAAGCAAGGGAAAACGGGCGTTCCAAAAAATCATCAACTGGCTGTTATCTGCCTATATTGAGATTTTCCGAAGCACACCTATGATGGTACAAGCAATGGTTATCTACTATGGTATCGCATTGGCCTTCAGTATCGACTTAAACCGAATGGCTGCCGCCTTCTTCATCGTATCCATCAATACGGGTGCGTATATGTCTGAAATCGTTCGTGGAGGGATTTTCTCTGTTGATAAAGGACAGTTTGAAGCCGCTCAGGCAATTGGTATGACACATAGCCAGACAATGACAAAAATCGTACTGCCGCAGGTCATTAGAAATATCATGCCGGCAACCGGTAATGAATTTGTTATTAATATCAAGGATACTTCCGTGCTGAGTGTTATCTCTGTATCAGATCTATTCTTCCAGGGAAATTCCGCCGCCGGAGCAAACTATCAGTTCTTCCAAACGTTCTCAATCATTTGTGTGATTTACTTTGTATTGACGTTTACAATCACGCGTATCCTGCGTTGGGTCGAAAAACGGATGGACGGACCTTCTGCCTATATTCCGGTTGAAGAAAGCACACAGGCTGTAGCAACAGGCGAAGATAAATAAGGAGGCAGCGTATGAATTCGATTATTGAAATTGAGCATTTGAAAAAAAACTTCGGAGAAAACGAAGTCTTAAAAGATATCAACCTGACTGTCAAAAAAGGAGAGGTCGTAACGATCATTGGTTCTTCCGGTTCCGGAAAATCAACGATGCTGCGCTGCATCAACCTTCTTGAAAAACCAACAGCAGGAAAAATCATTTATCAGGATCAAAATGTATTGGAGCCTGGGTATGATCTGCCAAAATACCGGACGCATCTTGGTATGGTGTTCCAGCAATTCAACTTGTTCAACAACTTAAATGTTTTAGATAACTGCACGACTGGACAGCTAACTGTATTGAAGCGGTCAAAAAGCGAAGCAGAAAAAACTGCGTTGGAAAATCTGGAAAAAGTAGGAATGGCTCGTTTTGTTCAAGCCAAGCCTGCCCAGCTTTCCGGCGGACAGAAGCAGCGCGTGGCAATTGCCCGTGCGCTCTCTATGAACCCCGATGTTCTTTTATTTGATGAACCAACCTCTGCACTTGACCCTGAAATGGTAGGAGAAGTGTTAAAGACAATGAAAAACCTGGCCCATACAGGGCTGACTATGGTGATCGTGACACACGAAATGGAATTTGCCCGTGAAGTCTCTGATCGTGTCATTTTCATGGACAAGGGTGTCATTGCAGAGGAAGGTACTGCTGAGGATATTTTCGTTCATCCAAAAGAAGAACGAACAAAAGAATTTCTTAAGCGGATTCTATCAAAGGAATAGCTATAAAAGGAAAGAAGCTGCTCTCGGGTGAGCAGCTTCTTTCCTTTATTTTTCATTTTTCATACTTTCTAACATCTGCTGCTGTAAAATTATCAATAAACAGCGCCATTTCATCCAACGATTCAGTAATCAAAATCTTTTCTCGATCATCCTGAGACAAAAATTCTTCTGCTACCATATTATCAAAAAAGGCCGCTAGTAAATCATAATACCCCTTTGCATTCAAAAGAACACAAGGATTGGCATGTTCTCCGACACGTGCCCACGAGATCACTTCTGAAATTTCCTCCAGCGTCCCCGGTCCGCCCGGCAAGGCAATATAAGCATCCGCTAAATCCATCATTTTCTTTTTTCGCTCATGCATATCCGCTACAATGATCAGCTCTGTCAGCTTCGGGTGAGCGATTTCTCTTTCTACCAGAAACGTCGGCATTACACCAATCACTTCTCCGTCAGATGCTAAAACAGTGTCTGCGACTACACCCATCAAGCCGACATCCCCGCCGCCATAAACTAAACCAAGTTTTTGAGAAACCAACCAGCTCCCCAATTTTTCTGCCAGTTCCTGATACACCGAGCTGTTACCCATACTTGCTCCACAATAAACTGCTATCCGTTTCAATTGCTGCCCTCCATACTTTTTTTACATGTACTTGAAGTATTAGTGATTCACGTGAAAAACCATATGATATTTCTGCTTACTGATAAGAAATATCATTAAATGTCTCTAGTCTCCATGCCTCATCTTTTTTATTCAATATTGTCAGACTGGTATTCTCCAACGGTCCGTTTGTCCGCCAGTCACTTTTTTCTTTTCCAATCATATAGTTGATCAGCACGATCAATACCACGCCATGAGCGACTACCAAAACATTGCCCTCCGGATGCTTGGCTTCCAATCGATCGATGATTGGGATCAAGCGCTGAATCAATTCATCATAGGTTTCACCGGAAAAACCACTTGGATCATACAAATCCGGTCTTGTTCGTAAATACTGTGTCTGCTGACTGTCAAAGTCTACAACCATTCCCTCTTTGTCTCCGAAGCCAAGCTCCCGCAGCCCATCGTGGTAGTTAACAGATAAGCCATCTAAATTCAGATTTTCTGCTAAAATGAAGGTCGCTGTATCCATCGCCCGCTTTTGTGTACTGACTGCGACTGCCTCAAAAACAATCGTTGATAAATGCTGCCCAAGCTTTCCAGCCTGCTGGATGCCTTCAGGAAGTAATGGGGAATCGATCCCTCCACCCTGAAAACTGTTTAACACATTTAATTCGGTTTTTCCATGTCTTACAAAATAAAATGTCGTCATTTTCTCTTCTCTCCCGCTTTTTTCCTAGTTCTCCTTCGATTATATCAGTTATTTTTTTATCTGTCTTATTCATTTCTTTTCTTCATCTTATGATATGATAGGAATGAAAAAAGGAGGGGAACAAATGGATATACACGCTTATCAAAAATGGATCAGTACTTTTTATAAAGAACGCGGGTGGTACGCTCTTGATCCCTTCATTCGTGTCAGCTTCCTGTCAGAAGAGACCGGTGAAGTGGCCCAAGCTGTTCGTGCATTGGAAATCGGCCGTGACAGACCTGATGAGGAACCAAAATCTCCTGAACTGCTTAAACAACAGCTAACTGAGGAGCTTGGAGATGTTCTCGATAATATTTTCATCTTAGCTGATAAATATGATATTCAGTTGGAAGACATCATGGTTGCTCATAAAAATAAACTGACGGATCGGTTTGCCGATCAATAAGGAGGAATGAATATGATTACTGATATATCTGTAAGAAGTGTACAGGATACTGATTATCCGGAACTGATGGCGATTGAAAATCAGATTTGGACAACTGAAAATTCGCCAATTGTCCATCATTACGACAATGTGGCTGACTACCAAGAACGGATGGGAGAAAAACAAGTATTTGTTGCCGTTTTAAATGGACAAGTTATCGGATTCATTGATGTTCATCATCCTACTCCGCTGCCATCACATCGTCAGCAATGGATGCTGGGAATTGGTGTCCATCCTGATTTCCAATCCTCGGGGGCAGGAGGATTACTGCTGCAGCATTTGAAAACTATCGCACCAGATCATGGCATCCACAAGATCTCTTTGCGGGTTATGGGAACCAATACCGCAGCAATCGCCTTTTATAAAAAGAACGGCTTCATCCAAGAAGGCCTGCTGAAGGATGAGTTCTATATGAACGGATCTTATTGTGATGATTATTTATTTGCCTATATCCTGAATGATTGATCAACACAGTTTATGGTGAATCTCTGAGACAGACAGCTTAAGAAAAATCGCTTCTCATGATTTTCTTGCTTGCCTGTCTCTTTTAATTCTGCTATTTTTATAAAGATGGACTAAAGAAAATGGCTCTTTCTGAAAAAGCTGACTTGATTCATACAAGCCTGTAAAAAAACAGCAGTGAATATTCCGTCAGCAGCCAAAAACGACACCCATCAAAAAATCAAAAGGAGCACTTCTATTGAATAAAAAATTATCATGGCGGGAATACCTATACGTAGGCTCCATGCTATTCGGCCTGTTTTTCGGTGCTGGAAACCTTATTTTTCCTGTACACATGGGGCAAGAAGCGGGATCCGCCATCTTCTCTGCCAACCTCGGCTTTTTGATTACGGGAATCGGTCTACCTTTTCTGGGAGTCATCGCTATCGGTATTTCCAAAAGCAACGGTGTGTTTGAGCTGGCGAATCGGGTAAATCGATCTTATGCTATTATTTTTACATCCTTATTGTACCTGACGATTGGCCCTTTCTTTGCTTTACCAAGACTGGCAACGACTTCCTTTGAGATTGGTCTGGCTCCCTTTATCGAGCAAAAACAGCAACCGCTGATTTTAGCAATTTTCTCTGTGCTGTTCTTTCTTACAGCCTGGTTTTTTTCTAGAAAGCCTACCAAAATCCTGAATTACGTCGGAAAATTTTTAAACCCGATCTTTTTGATCTTGCTAGGCATATTATTATTGCTGGCATTTATCAATCCACTAGGTTCAGTTGCTTCGGCACCAGTGGGAGAAGCTTACAGCCTACAGCCATTCTTCAAAGGGTTTACAGAAGGCTACAATACCTTAGACGCTCTCGCTTCCCTTGCTTTTGGGATCATTATTGTCACAACGATCCGTGGCATGGGGGTAGAGGAGCCGAACGCTATTGCAAAAGATACTATCAAATCCGGAGCTGTCAGTATTATCCTGATGGGTATCATCTACACTTTACTAGCTTATATGGGCGCAATGAGTGTCGGTACCTTCCCGCTAAGCGATAATGGCGGAATTGCGTTAGCTCAAATTGCTAATCATTATCTGGGCAATTGGGGTAGCTTACTTCTGGCGTTGATCATTATTGTCGCCTGTTTAAAAACAGCGATTGGACTGATCACTGCTTTCTCTGAAACATTTGCAGAACTGTTTCCTAAAAAAAGCTATTCCTTCTATACTATTCCGGCTAGCGTCTTACCTTGCCTATTCGCCAATGTGGGATTAACAAACATCATTCAATTCTCGATTCCTGTATTGATGTTTTTATACCCTTTAGCAATTACCTTGATGTTACTGGTCATATTCAGTCCATTATTCAAACATCATTCCAGTGTATATCGGATGACAACGTATGTCACGCTACTTGCGGCATTGCTTGATGCCTTGAACAGCGCACCGGCTTTTATCAAGGGTACAGCGATCGTCTCCTCTATTATTGATTTTGCTGATGCATATCTTCCATTTTTCTCAATCGGCATGGGGTGGATCGTTCCTGCAATCATCGGTTTTGCCCTTGGCTTGATCTGGAGCAAATTCAAACCGAATCAAATTTCTTTCAATTAATATGTATGCACAAAAGAATTGTCTGTTTTTTTACAGATGATTCTTTTTATTTATAATTTTTATAAGAAAAAAGTAATTTTCATTAATTTTATGTATTATAATGGGCATATTGGGTTTTCTTTACTACAATAATCAACAGGGAGGGATGTATACAAATGATGCTATTTGAAGAGCTGATGATGGATAGTAATACGCTGATGAAGTTCAAGATTTATAAAAAAATCTACAACCTAAAGCAGACAACTCTCTCTATCGCTCAGTTAGCAGCAGCTTTTGATTTGAATTATCAGCAGGCTTTGATTATTTTGGCTGAAATCAATCAGGAGATTACCGACTACTCTAAAAGGCAACCGTCCATCTTAAAAAAGGCCGGTAAAATAAATACAGCGTCTCTTATCGTCAGTATTGATGAGTATCGCTATCTGCTATTAAAAAAATCTATTCCATTTATGTTTATCCTATATTTCTTGAATCATGAACAGCCTACGATCAAAGACTTCTGCAGCCGACATTATGTCAGCCAATCCACTGTCTCAAGAAAAATGGGGCCTCTTAAAAAGCATGTAAAGCGCTTTAATTTACGGTTTAGCTACCGTGAAGCGAATCTAATTGGTGATGAGCGTATTGTACGTGTTGCCTTGTTCAATACGTTATGGTTGGGAACACGAGGTACTGTCTGGCCCTTTAAGAATGTAAAAAAATCCGAAGCGGTCGCACTAGTTCAATCTTTCTCTGAATATTTTCCATCATCGAGAACTTATCTAGGGGCTCAGGAGCTTTCTTATTTTGCCGCTATCTTCTTATCTCGTATAAGAAAAAAACTGTTTGTCACGTACGATCCAAAGTATGATTTCTTGATGAAGGATAATCCCTATTACGATTTCGAGCGTCTGAATAAAGTATTAGGTCCTGTCAAAGCTCTCCCACCGGAAAAACATAAGGCGGAAAGTAGTTTTATTTTCTTTCTTGCTCATTATGCACCATTCTATACTCTTGAAAGCGACCCGGCACTGCAGCAAACACTGACTGACTTTTTGCGACGTGAAAACAGCATTCAGAGATTCGTGGACACCTTCATTACGTATATGCAGAAGGAAGTTTTTTACGAAGCACCTGAGCTTTTAGACCAATCATTACTAAAGGGAAATCTTTTCAATGTGTTTTTCGTTTTTCATGTTCTTCAGCAGCCTTTTCCGAGCTTGCAAGGTCTGATAACTCAGCCGGAAAAGAGCCAGCAACAGATGGAAATTCTTCTTGAGCAAAAAATGCGGCAGTTTCTCATCCAGCATTTGAATCATGATACCTTTCCCTACCTGCCAAAGATTCAAGCTAATTTGATCCAATCATTGAAAAATGTCTTACTCCCTTATTTAGACCAAATAAAGCACTCAGATAATCTGAAAATCGGGGTTGCTTTTGAGCATGAGTTTTTATTGGTACGAAATCTTTATCAATTCTTGAACCGCTTGGGATTTGTAGATGCTTATCCATACATAGATGAACTCACAACTGACTATGATTTAGTGATCAGCTCATCTTTATTGCCATTAAAAACATATCCGGACCTGCCTCTTTATTTCATGGATCTTTCATATGGAGATGAAGAATTGGCTTATCTTTATGTTCGGCTGAATAAGCTGTTCAGAGAAAAGAATGCTGCCTCAGGATATTAAAAGGTATCGGTGTCCCATCCTTTTGGATGTGGGCGCACCGATACCTTTTTTTACAAGATCAACGGCTTGAAGAGTTGGCTGAATCCTAAAGCAAATAATCTCAACACTTATAAGAGTTTATTCCAGAAGGAAAGCTTATTAGCACTCAAGTCTGTTCTTTCAGATAACTGCTTCTTGATAAAGAGAAGCTCTTCAAGATCTTCAGCTACAATTTCTTTTTGCTCATCTTTTAAAATAGCTGATCCTTTTTCTAAAAATGCGATAGACTGATCCAGTTCGACCAGATTGTTCTCAACAGATAGCCCATGCTTGCTGCATAGATAGAAGTAAGTAGAATAGCATGCGGCAAATTGCTCATCTACCTGTGTTTTACCAATCAATCCTTCAAAACAAACTCGATTGATTTCATTCCTCAGCTGTTCCTCTTCCTGACCGGTGTAACAAAATATACGTGACTGATACATGTGCTCCAACAACCAATATTTATGCTTCATATAGTCAAACGCATCCATTTCTCTTTCCTCCTTTATAGGATATTTTTTACTGCATCATTCATCTATGGGCAATTAGAAAAGAGGAGCGTGCGATGATTCATCCACACACTCCTCTACATTTTAAAGAAGCCGCTCCAGTATGACTTCTTCATTTTTCTATCTACAAGATTTCTTCCGCATTAGCCACCCTCAGACTATTTCTGATTCATAGTTCACTTCCACAAGATACAGTCCTTCCGGATGAGCGGTAGGTCCGGCTAAATTACGATCCTTAGCAGCTAGAACAGCTGGAATCGATGTTTCATCCATTCGTCCATTACCAATTTTCAACAATGTCCCGACGAGTATTCGAATCATTTTATACAGAAAGCCATCGCCTCTAAAAGTAAAGAGAAGCTCATCTCCCTGCTTATTGACCTCCATCTTCGCCTCATAAATCGTACGGATCTTATCATCCACACTGCTGCCGGAAGCACAAAATGAAGTAAAATCATGTGTTCCTAACAGATCAGGTAATGCACGATAAATCTTATCTAAGTCTAAAGGGTACGGGTAATAGCTGGCATAAAAACGTCGAAACGGACTTCTCGGCTTACCGATATCTACTCGAAACTGATAGGTCTTCTCCGTTACATGATACCTTGCATGAAAATCCTCTCGAACCTTCTCTACCTGCTTTACACTGATGTCTTCCGGTGTCTGCGTGTCCAGAGCATACCTGATTCTTTCCAGCGGTCTATCTTCCGGATAGTCAAAATGAATGACCTGTCCCTCTGCATGAACGCCGGCATCAGTCCGACCGGAACCAAAAATCTGTATCGTCTTGCCATTGTTCATTTTCTTCAACGTTTTTTCAAGCTCTTCCTGAACAGTTCTACCATTGGGCTGTGCCTGAAAGCCATTGAAATTCGTTCCATCGTAAGCAATCACTGCTTTATAACGCGGCATCTTTTTCCACCTTTTCTTTTGTTTAACTTCTTACAAAAATCAGAACCGCTGTTAATACAGCAAATATCAGCATCACAGCTGTGTCGCCTTTTTGCCAATGAAGGATACGGTATTTCGTCCGTCCTTCTCCACCTTGATACCCTCTTGCCTCCATAGCAGTTGCTAAATCTTCAGCTCGGTTAAAGCTGCTGACAAATAGCGGAATCAGCAGTGGGATCACAGCCTTCATTTTCTGAACCAGATTGCCCTCGCCAAAATCAACCCCTCTTGCCCGCTGTGCATTCATGATCTTTTCTGTTTCATCCATCAAAGTCGGTACAAAACGCAAAGCAATCGACAGCATCAATGAGATCTCATGAACTGGCAGCTTAACTACCTTGAAAGGACGCAGCAAGTATTCGATGGCATCTGATAATGCCAACGGCGGTGTTGTCAGGGTCAACAGAGTCGACATGAAAATAATCAAAACAAATCGACAAAAGATGAACAAGCCATTCGTTACACCGTATTCAGTGACAGAAAATATCCACCATTGGAAGTAAACAGCGCCCCCTTGTGTAAAGAGCATCTGCAACGCAACCGTAAACAGGATCAGCCACAACAGTGGACGAATCCCTCGAATGAAGAAGCGCAGGTTGATCTTGGAAGCGGCGATTGCGCCTAATGTGAATGCGCCGAAAATAGCAAACGTCGCCCAATTATTTGCCAGAAAAATAATAGCAATGAAATAAAAGCTGGCTAATAGCTTCGCACGCGGGTCCATTTTATGAATAAATGAATCCCCCGGTATATATCGACCAAAAATCAGTTTGTTCATCATTGCTTCCCACCAGCCTTTTCGTTAAGGATCAAATCAGCCAGTTCTGCTGCTGTTAGTGGCAGCTTGGACATTGAAAAACCTTTTTCAGCTAATCTCTCCGCAAATTCTGCAGCAGTAGGTACGCCTAATTGTCTTTCCTTCAACCACTGTGTATCTTGAAAAACATCACTTGGCTTGCCAGTTTTCACTACATAGCCCTTTTCCAGTACAAACACTTGATCTGCATAATTTGCAACATCATCCATCAAATGGGTAACCAAAACGATTGTTATTCCCTTGTCTTTATGCAGATTCCAGAACATCTCCATCATTTCTTTTCGCCCTTGAGGGTCAAGACCCGCTGTCGGCTCATCAAGAACCAGAACCTCCGGCTCCATTGCCAGAACTCCGGCAATCGCCACACGACGCATCTGACCGCCGGAAAGCTCGAAAGGTGAACGCTCAAGGTAGCTCTCATCGAGCCCGACTAAGCGTAACATTTCCTCTGCCAACTTCCGCCCTTCCTCTACAGTTGCCCCGAAATTCTGCGGACCAAATGCAATATCCTTTGCGACTGTTTCCTCAAAAAGCTGAGCCTCAGGAAACTGGAAAACGATCCCGACCTTTTTTCGAAGGGGTTTTAAATTTTTATTGTCCGTCTCTGGTGCGATCACACGATCACCAATCGTCACAGTACCTTTTGTCGGTTTGACCAACGCATTTAAATGCTGAAGCAGTGTGGATTTACCGCTGCCTGTATGACCAACGATCGCTGAATAAGAACCATCCTTGATCAACAGATCGATATCAAACAAGGCTCGCTGTTCAAACGGAGTATTGGGTTGGTAAGTAAAATCTACTTGTTCAAAACGGATGTCCATAGCCATTCCACCATACTTTCTTCAGTCAAATACTCTTTTGGTACAGTCATCCCGCGTTCCTCCAGAGCAATTTTCAGTTTTTCAGGAAACGGAAGATCCAACCCCATACCAATCAAATCAGTTCCTGCTGAAAAGATTTTTTCAGGCGTGCCTTCATCAATCAGCTGCCCTTGTTTCATTACCAGAATTCGATTTGCATTAGCGGCTTCATCGATATCATGGGTAATAGAGATTACCGTCAGATTACTTTCTGCTTTGATTTTGCGAATCGTAGCAATAACTTCCTCTCGACCTTCTGGATCAAGCATGCTTGTTGCTTCATCCAAAATGATGATATCCGGACGTAAAGCAACGACTCCGGCAATCGCCACACGCTGCTTCTGTCCACCTGAAAGGCGTGCTGGTTCTCTGTCAGCAAAGCTGTCCATTCGAACCTTCTCAAGTGCATCATAGACTCGTTTTACCATTTCATCTCTGGGTACTCCTTGGTTTTCAAGGCCAAAGGCCACATCATCTTCTACTGTAGATCCGACAAACTGATTATCAGGATTTTGAAAGACCATCCCAACCATCCGTCGAATATCCCACACATTTTCTTCATCTAGTTGCTTACCGCCTACCGATATACTTCCAGAAGCCGGCAGCAGCAATCCATTGATCGTTTTAGCTAGTGTCGATTTCCCTGAGCCGTTATGACCAATGATCGCGATCCATTCTCCACGCTCGATGCTGAAGGACACATCATTCAACGCCGGAGACGCATCTTCGGGTTGATAATTGAAGCATATATTTTTAAGTTCGATTATTGGTTCCATTTCATACTCCTTCAATCATTTATTCTTACTGATTCTATCAAAAAATCAGTTCTTTTGCTTGTTTCTTGCTGCGTATTCCGTAATTTCCATTATAGCAAAAGAATACTTTAAATGGGAGCGAAACTGTCAAGACAACGCAATTCCTATTAATTTTTTTATTCACTGATTTAATCACTTCTTCTATGGTAGTATATAGATGAATCTATTAAAGAATTGAAAGACGATAGGATTTCTTTTACCTCTGTTATGAAAGTACAGACACTTATTGTACATTGGAATCCTTTACAGGCTTTATATAGATGAGTATACATAGAAACAGCATTACAGAAAGGGACACCCATATGGAAGCGTATCAAAAGAAATACTATTCAACAGCAGCGGAGAAAATCAAACGAAAGCTGAGTCAGCGAAATTTTAATGTTGTAGTTTGTGACACTCTTGAAGCTGCAAAAGAAGCCGCGCTCTTACAGATTCCCTCCGAGGCAGTCGTTGCATTTGGAGGCTCTATAACGATTGAACAATCTGGAATCATTGATGCGCTTTATAGCCGCAACCAGTCAATCATCAATCGGGAGTTAGCAGCTGATCTCACGGAACGGCATCAGCTCATGAAAAAGTCTCTATTATCAGATATTTATCTAACCAGCATCAATGGACTCACCGATGACGGTATTCTTGTTAATATGGATAGTGTCGGCAACAGAGTAGCCGCACTGACTTATGGACCGGATAAAGTATTCATCTTTGTAGGCATCAATAAAGTCTATGGAGATTTGGATACAACTATCTCGATGGTCAGAAATAAAACAGCGCCAAAAAATTCTTTTCGTCTTGAGCTCCAGCAGACGCCTTGTATCAAAACAGGAAACTGCGGCGACTGTTTGAAAGATGAATGTATCTGCAGTACACTGGCGATTACACGTCGTTCCAAACTCGCTGATAGAATCACACTGTTTTTGATTCTAGAGGACGTCGGTCTCTGATTTTAATAGTAAAAGAGGAAGTCAGGCAATAGAATATGCCTGACTTCCTCTTTATGTTTTTTTCAACAGCTCAATATGTACAAAAAAACACCTTATATGATGAGTGCCTGTCCGCTGGAAACCAGCGGACATGGCGTGAGCTAGACTAGGAGTCGCCTCCAACATCATAACACTCTAACAGAATCATCCATAAAGTGACGGTATAGTTTGATTATTAAACAAATTCAATGATTACCATTGGCGCAGCATCTCCGCGTCTAGGTTCAGTTTTCAGGATACGAGTGTATCCACCTTGGCGTTCAGCATAACGAGGACCTAAGTCGCTGAATAGTTTTTGCAAAGCTGATTCAACTACGATAGCCTCATTTTCTTCACGAACACTGGCAACTTCATTACGTACAAAAGCCGCAGCTTGACGACGTGCATGAAGATCTCCACGTTTACCTAAAGTAATCATTTTTTCAGTTGTTGAACGAACTTCCTTCGCACGAGCTTCAGTCGTAACGATACGTTCGTTAATAATTAAGTCAGTTGTTAAGTCACGCAACATCGCTTTACGTTGGCTTGATGTGCGTCCTAATTTACGATAACCCACGTTGGTTTCCCTCCTTCGTAAAAAGTATTAATCGTCTTTACGTAAGCCTAACCCTAGATCATGTAATTTCAGTTTAACCTCTTCAAGAGATTTACGACCTAAATTACGTACTTTGATCATTTCAGGTTCGGATTTGTTTGTAAGCTCTTGTACAGTATTAATTCCTGCACGTTTCAAACAGTTGTATGAACGAACAGACAAGTCTAATTCTTCGATGGTCATTTCCAACATTTTTTCTTTTTGTGTTTCTTCTTTTTCAACCATGATTTCAGCATTTTTCGCTTCATCAGTAAGATTCACAAAGATATCTAAATGTTCAGTCATGATCTTAGCAGCTAAACTAAGAGCTTCTTGTGGAATGATTGAACCATCTGTCCATATTTCCATTGTTAATTTATCGAAATCATCACGACGACCGACACGTGTATTCTCTACTTGGTAGTTCACACGACGTACTGGTGTGTAGATAGAATCGACAGGTAGAACACCAATAGGCATATCTTCCTTTTTGTTTTCGTCTGCTTGAACATAGCCACGACCAGGTTTCACTGTTAAGCGAGCATGGAAAGCAGCTCCTTCAGCGACACTACAGATAATTAAATCTTTATTTAGGATCTCAACATCACTATCAACGATAATATCGCCGGCAGTTACTGTAGCGGGTCCTGTAATATCGATCTCAAGGGTTTTTTCATCTTCAGAATAGAGCTTCAATGCCAGACCTTTGATATTCAGAATGATTTGCGTTACATCTTCTCTCACACCTTTAACAGTTGAGAATTCATGCAGTACGCCATCAATTTGGATATTAGTAATAGCAGCCCCAGGTAATGAAGACAATAAAATACGACGTAGAGAATTGCCTAAAGTAGTCCCGTATCCTCGTTCAAGAGGCTCTACAACGAACTTGCCATAATCTCTATCTTCATCAATTTTTTCGATTCTTGGTTTTTCAAATTCAATCATTCTTATCTATACCCCTTTCAAAACGAAAAGTGTCTTGTTCAATGACGTTTTTGGTTCAAACTCAAAATGAGCTGCACTCATTAAACACGACGGCGTTTTGGAGGGCGGCATCCATTATGAGGAACTGGAGTCACGTCACGAATTGCAGTCACTTCTAAACCTGTTGCTTGTAATGAACGGATTGCTGCTTCACGTCCAGAACCAGGTCCTTTAACTGTTACTTCGACAGTTTTCAGTCCATGTTCTTGTGCTACCTTAGTTGCAGCTTCTGCAGCCATTTGAGCGGCAAAAGGAGTTGATTTTTTGCTTCCTTTGAAGCCTAATGATCCTGCTGATGACCATGCCAATGCATTGCCATGAGTATCAGTGATCATGATAATTGTATTATTGAATGTAGAGTGAATATGCGCGATACCCGCTTCTATATTCTTTTTTACACGGCGTTTACGACTAACTTTCTTTGCTGCCATGAAGTTCTAACCTCCTTCACTTAGGAATTATTTTTTCTTGCCTGCTACAGTACGAGCTGGGCCTTTACGAGTACGTGCATTATTTTTCGTGTTTTGTCCACGAGTTGGTAATCCACGACGATGACGGATTCCACGGTAAGAACCGATTTCCATCAGACGTTTGATGTTCAAGTTCACTTCACGACGAAGGTCACCTTCAACTTTTAATTTGTCTATTTCCGCACGGATAGCATCTGTTTGTTCATTCGTTAAATCACGAACACGAACTTCTTCAGATACACCTGCATTCGCTAAAACTTTTTTCGCAGTAGTGTTACCAATACCGAAGATATAAGTAAGAGAAACTACTACACGTTTGTCACGAGGAATGTCTACTCCTGCAATACGAGCCATTATTCGTTACACCTCCTATTATCCTTGACGTTGTTTATGTTTTGGATTTGCTGGGCAAATGACCATAACACGTCCTTTACGACGGATTACTTTACAATGCTCACACATTGGTTTTACTGATGGTCTTACTTTCATGATAATACCTCCTGAGATTTTACGGAGTACAATTATTTAAAGCGATAAGTGATGCGACCGCGAGTTAAATCATATGGTGACAACTCAACAGTTACTTTATCCCCAGGCAGAATTCGGATGTAATGCATACGAATTTTACCAGAAACATGAGCCAATACAACATGCCCATTTTCTAATTCAACTTTAAACATTGCATTCGGCAAAGTTTCGACGACTGTACCTTCGATTTCAATCATATCATCTTTTGCCACGCACAGTACCTCCTTGTACTTGTTTCGCATTTTCACACGATAAAACGGCGGAAACTGCTGCTCCCACCTAGAATCTTCAAGTTAGACTTCCAAAAACTTTTCTATAGAAGTCGGACTGATACATTCTATCATAAATCATTACATTTAGCAAGAGAATCAAAGCACAACAAAACAGTTACTCGCGAGCAGTCAAATGAATCAACTAGTTGTCAATGATTGTTTTCACATCAGAGAACACTTCATCGATTTCACGATTGCCATCGATTGTATGCAACACGTTCTTTTCTTTGTAGTATGCCAAAATTGGCGCACTGCTTTTGATGTTTACTGTCAAACGATTTTTTACCGTTTCAGGCTTATCATCTTCTCTTTGATAAAATTCATGTCCGCCGCAACGATCACATGTTCCTTCCTCGGTTGGAGGATTGAAGATCTTATGATAAGTTGCCCCGCAGTTTTTACACATAAAGCGTCCTGCCAGACGTTCAATCAATACATCTTCTTCAACATGGATGTCGATAACAGCATCAATTTTTTTATTCAATTCGGTAAGCATTTTATCTAATGCTTCAGCTTGATCAAGCGTTCTTGGAAATCCGTCTAGCAGAAAACCTTTTTCTGTATCAGGTTCCGCCAAGCGCTCTTTCACGATTCCATTTGTTACATCATCCGGAACCAACTCGCCTTTGTCGATATAAGATTTTGCTTCAAGCCCAAGAGCTGTCTGGTTCTTCATTGCTGCACGGAACATATCACCAGTAGAGATATGAGGAATCCCATATCCGTCGATAATCCGCTCAGCTTGTGTTCCCTTACCAGCTCCAGGCAGTCCCATTAAAATGAGGTTCATCTGACTTCCTCCTAATTTAAAAGGCTGACCACAAAATTAGCCAAATGTGAGAATGGTGCTGAGGAAAATCCTCAACACACGATTCTTACTTATTGATAAAGCCAACATATTGACGTTTCAACATTAAACCTTCTAATTGTTTTGCTGTTTCCAACGCAACACCGATGATGATCAGCAAACTGGTTCCGCCTAAACCGATTGATTGAGGCAGGTTCCAAAGCATTTGCGCGATGATCGGCAATAATGCAATAGTTCCTAAGAAGATAGAACCAACTACACTTAGTCTCATCAACATACTGGATACATAATCTTCTGTCCCTTTACCTGGTCGCACGCTTGGAATGTAACTTCCTTGTTTTTGCAGATTTTCCGCTAATTTCTCAGGGTTGACCTGAACAAATGCATAGAAGAACGTGAAAGCGACGATCAGTACAGTATAGATTGTTGCACCTGGTATAGTGTTGTAATCAAAAATTTGTGTCATTACTTCGTACCATCCTTCACCAGAATAGCTTGATGCAAAACCTTGCAAAATTGCATTAGGTGTTGAAATCAATGAGCTGGCGAAAATGACCGGGATAACTCCCGCTGCATTTACTTTTAATGGTAGATAGCTGCTTGTTGGTGCTCCAGATACACGTTTTGTGTACTGAATTGGAATCTTTCTTTCTGCCTGCTGAACAAATGTAACAACAGTCACTATAATCAAGATTGCAATGAGCAATATCACAATAAAGATGATTGAGTTAACAAGATCAGAAGAAGGGATATTAATGAAATAATCTTCGATAATCTCTTTGACAGATCCAGGTAAACCTGAAATAATACCGGCAAAGATGATCATGGAAACACCATTTCCAATTCCTTTTTCCGTAATTTGCTCGCCCATCCATGTAACAAAGAGCGTTCCAGCAGTTAAAATGATCGAGATCATCACATAAGTTGAAGCTGTAGGATTTTTTACGATCCCGATGCCGCTTAGTGAATTGAATCCATAAGTTAAAGCAAACGATTGAGCAATCCCCAAAACGATCGTCAAGTAACGAGTCGCCTGGTTCAATTTCTTACGTCCAACCTCACCTTGTTTTGACCATTCAACAAATTTTGGTATGATATCCATTTGCAGCAGCTGAATGATGATCGATGCAGTGATATATGGAGAAACCCCCATCGCAAAGATGGAGAAGTTCTGCATAGCACTACCACTGACAATGTTCAACATATTCAGAAACGGCAAACCGCTCAATTCCTGTAATCCTCTGGCATTTACCCCAGGTACAGTAATATGAGCACCTAAACGAAAGATGAACAGTATGAAAACTGTAAAGAAGATTTTTGATCTAATGTCTTTGACTTTAAAAGCATCCTTTAATAGTTTAAGCATTAGATCACCTCGATAGACCCACCAGCAGCTTCGATTGCTTCTTGTGCTGCTTTAGAGAATTTTGCTGCTTTAACAGTCAATTTCTTCGTTAATTCACCATTAGCAAGAACTTTGATTCCTGCTTTTTCGCTTTTAACGATTCCTGCTTCTTTCAAGACAACAGGAGTTACTTCAGCTCCATCTTCGAATCGATTCAATACATCTAAATTGATGACTGCATAGTCTTTACGATTAATATTTGTAAATCCGCGTTTTGGTAAACGACGGAACAATGGAGTTTGACCCCCTTCAAATCCTAAACGTACACCGCCGCCTGAACGAGCTTTTTGCCCCTTTTGTCCACGGCCGGATGTTTTACCATTACCAGATGAAGTACCACGTCCAACACGGTTACGTACTTTACGGGAACCTTCAGCAGGTTTTAATTCATGAAGTTTCATTGTGGTTTGGCACCTCCTTAAACATTCTAAATTAAGTTAATTAAACTTCTTCTACGTCCACTAAATGAGAGATAGTGTTAACCATACCTTTGATTGCTTCATTAGCAGGTTTAACAACTGTACTGTTCATTTTTTTCAATCCCAACGCTTTTACTGTATCACGCTGGTTTTGAGGACGTCCGATAACACTGCGTCTTAAAGTAATTTTTAATTCAGCCATTATTTTTGTCCTCCTTAACCGATTAATTCTTCTACAGATTTACCGCGAAGTGCTGCCACTTCTTCGGCACGTTTTAATTGAGTCAATCCATCAACAGTTGCGCGAACAACGTTGATCGGTGTGTTTGAACCTAAAGATTTAGATGTGATATCAGCTACCCCAGCTAACTCTAATACGGCACGAACTGGTCCGCCCGCTGCAACCCCAGAACCTTCTACTGCAGGTTTCATAAGGATACGGCCGCCGCCGAACACTCCAATAACTTCGTGAGGGATGGTAGAACCAACCATAGGAACTTCAATTAAGTTTTTCTTCGCATCTTCGATTGCTTTACGAATTGCTTCTGGTACTTCTTGTGCTTTACCTGTACCAAAACCAACGTGACCGTTTTTGTCGCCGACAACAACTAAAGCAGCAAAGCGTAGACGACGTCCACCTTTAACAACTTTTGTTACACGGTTGATTGCAACAACGCGGTCTTCCAATTCCAAATGTTTTGGATCAATATAAACCATGAATGGTGTTCCTCCTTCTCCTAAAATTCCAGTCCATTTTCACGAGCAGCTTCTGCTAAAGCTTGCACGCGGCCATGGTAAAGGTACCCACCACGGTCAAAGACTACTACTTTAATACCTTTTTCAGCAGCACGTTCTGCAACCAGTTTACCAACTGAAGCAGCCTGCTCAACTTTTGTTCCACCTGAAATATCTTTTTCCAAGGCAGAGGCACTTGCTAGCGTTACACCCGCTACGTCATCAATGATTTGCGCGTAGATGTTTTTGTTTGAACGGAAAACGTTCAAGCGTGGGCACTCAGCAGTACCAGAGATTTTGTTACGAACACGACGATGTCTCTTCTGACGTGTTTTATTCTTATCTGGTTTTGTAATCACAATTGTCACCTCTTTGTTTTGATAAACTGTTTATTCAACAGTTTTCATCCAGAAACCGGAAATAAACGACAGTTGGAAAATCAGCCTAAGCGATTTTCTCTAAAACTCGAGATTAACGAGTTCCGGAAAATAGAAGCTGCGGCGCAAGTGAATCACTTGATTGAAACTTCGTTTCAACAAAGTTGATTTCTCTTGTTGCTCGCTTCTAAGCGATTTTCCTACACATCTTTTATTATTTACCAGTTTTACCTTCTTTACGACGCACGTATTCGCCAACATAGCGGATACCTTTGCCTTTATAAGGCTCTGGAGGACGAACGCCGCGGATATTCGCTGCTAATTCGCCGACATGTTCTTTATTGATACCTCTAACAATCACTTGCGTGTTTGAAGGTACTTCAAATGTTACGCCTTCTGGTGCAGTCATCTCAACTGGGTGAGAGTAACCAACGTTAAGCGTTAATTTATTTCCTTGCGCTTGGGCACGGTACCCAACCCCGATAAGCTCTAAAGCTTTCTCGAATCCTGCACTCACACCAACAACCATGTTGTTGAAGTTCGCACGAGATGTTCCGTGGATTGTTTTCATTTCTTTGCTGTCATCCGGACGAGTAAATGTAACTTCGTTTCCTTCGATATTCATTTTGATATCTGCAGAGAATTCACGAGTCAATTCACCTTTTGGTCCTTTTACAGTGATGTTGTTTCCGTCTTGCTTAACTTCAACGCCAGCAGGAAGAACAACAACTTTATTACCAATACGGCTCACTTAGAGACACCTCCTTGTGTATTCTTTTAAATTACCATACGTAGGCGATTACTTCGCCGCCGATGTTTTTCGCTCTTGCTTCTTTATCAGTGACAACACCTTCTGAAGTAGAGATGATCGCAATACCTAAACCATTCAGTACTTTTGGTACTTCGTCAGCTTTTACATATGCACGTAAACCTGGTTTAGAGATACGTTTTAAGTTAGTGATAACGCGCTCGTCGTTTCTGCCGTATTTAAGGAAAACACGGATCACGCCTTGCTTGTCATCTTCAATATATTCTACATCGCGAACGAATCCTTCACGTTTCAGGATCTCAGCGATATCACGCTTGATTTTTGATGCAGGCACTTCCAAACTCTCATGTTTAACCATGTTCGCATTACGAATGCGAGTTAGAAAATCTGCAATTGGATCTGTCATGACCATTGAACTAGTTACCTCCTTTATGCAAGTTTACTTGTTTACCAGCTAGCTTTCTTCACGCCGGGAATTTGACCTTTATAGGCAAGTTCGCGGAAGCAAATACGGCAAAGATGAAATTTACGATAAACTGAATGTGGACGTCCGCAACGTTCGCAACGAGTGTAAGCCTGTGTTGAATGTTTAGCTGGGCGTTTGTTTTTAGCAATCATTGATTTTTTAGCCACGTAGTTCGCCTCCTTTTTTTATTTTTGGAATGGCATGCCTAATTGTCCTAACAACTCACGAGATTCTTCATCAGTGTTTGCTGTTGTAACAATAACGATATCCATACCGCGTACTTTATCTACTAAATCATAATCAACTTCTGGGAAGATCAATTGCTCTTTAATACCTAAAGTGTAGTTACCGCGTCCGTCAAAGGCTTTTTTACTGATACCGTGGAAGTCACGTACACGAGGTAGAGAAACTGAAACCAGTTTATCTAAGAATTCATACATTCTTTCTCCGCGTAGTGTTACTTTCGCACCGATCGGCATTCCTTCACGAAGACGGAATCCAGCGATTGATTTCTTTGCTTTAGTGATGATTGGTTTTTGACCTGAGATCAATGCCAATTCTTCAACAGCTTTATCTAAGTTTTTAGCGTTAGATACTGCATCACCGACACCCATGTTGATAACGATCTTTTCAACTTTTGGTGTTTGCATGATTGAACTATAATTGAATTTTTCCATCAATGATGGTGTTACTTCTTTAATATATTTTTCTTTCAGGCGGTTCATTCAATAAGCCCCTCCTTCCTTAAATTCTATTTATCTAAAACTTCACCTGTTTTTTTAGAAACACGTACTTTTTTACCGTCTACTTCTTTAGAACCAATTCTAGTAGCTTCTCCGTTTGAAGGATCGATCACCATTACATTTGAAATGTGGATCGGTGCTTCTACTTCCAGAATACCACCCTGTGGTGACGCCTGACTTGGTTTTTGGTGTTTTTTCATCATGTTAACACCTTCAACGATAACTTTGTCTTTTTTAGGAAACGCTGCTAGCACAACGCCTTCTTTGTTTCTATCTTTACCAGTGATAACTTTAACTTTATCGCCTTTTTTAACAAACATTACTGTTTCGCACCTCCTTTGATAAGTGTCTGGATTATAATACTTCTGGTGCCAGAGAAACGATCTTCATGAAATTGTTTTCACGTAATTCACGTGCAACAGGTCCGAAGATACGAGTGCCGCGCGGGCTTTTATCATCACGGATGATTACCGCAGCATTTTCGTCAAATTTGATATAAGAACCGTCAGGACGACGAGCGCCTGATTTTGTACGAACGATAACGGCTTTAACTACTTCACCTTTTTTGACAACACCACCTGGCGTTGCTTGTTTAACCGTAGCAACAATAACGTCACCAATATTAGCAGTTTTACGACCAGAACCACCAAGGACTTTGATCGTCAGAATTTCACGTGCACCTGAGTTGTCAGCAACTCTTAATCGGCTTTCTTGTTGGATCACGATGTGTATCCCCCTTTCAGATTTTGTACTTCAATCTATATAGGAAAATCTCGTTTTATTTAGATAACAACTGCTTCTTCGACTACCTCTAGTAAACGGAAACGTTTTGTAGCTGATAATGGACGAGTTTCCATGATTCTTACGATGTCTCCAACTTTTGCTGTGTTGTTTTCATCATGAGCTTTGTACTTTTTAGAATATTTCATACGTTTACCATAAATAGGATGGTTTTTCTTTGTTTCTACGACAACAGTGATTGTTTTATCCATCTTGTCTGAAACAACACGACCTTGGTAAACTTTGCGTTGATTTCTTTCTTCAGTCATACGCGTTTGGCCTCCTTCCACTATTAGTTAGCTTGTTCACGCAATACTGTTTTGATGCGTGCAATCGATTGACGTACTTCTTTAATACGTGCAGTGTTTTCTAATTGACCTGTTGCTAATTGGAATCTCAGATTAAACAATTCTTCTTTTAATTGTTTTTCTTGATCAAGCATTTCGGCAGTGGTTAATTCTCTGATATCTTTAACCTTCATTCGATTCACCACCCATTTCCTCACGTTTTACGATCTTAGTTTTAACTGGTAATTTGTGGGATGCAAGGCGAAGTGCTTCACGTGCTACTTCTTCAGGTACACCGGCAATTTCAAACATGATCTTGCCGCGTTTAACTGGAGATACCCAGCCTTCAGGTGCGCCTTTACCTTTACCCATACGAACACCGATCGCTTTACTTGTATAAGATTTGTGAGGGAAAATTTTGATCCACACTTTCCCGCCACGTTTCATATAACGAGTCATAGCGATACGGGCAGCTTCGATTTGACGGTTTGTGATCCAATGAGATTCTACTGCTTGTAATCCCCATTCACCAAACACGACTTCTTTTCCGCCTTTTGCTTCACCGCGCATTTTACCTCTGAACTCACGACGGTGTTTTACACGTTTAGGTACTAACATGCTTATTTCCCTCCTTTCTCAGTGTTTTTTTTCGTTGGAAGAATCTCTCCACGATAGATCCACACTTTTACTCCTAGTTTTCCGTAAGTTGTGTCTGCTTCTTCCCATGCGTAGTCAATATCTGCACGCAATGTATGAAGAGGAACAGTTCCTTCTGAGTATCCTTCTGAACGAGCGATATCCGCACCATTCAAACGACCAGATACTTGTGTTTTGATTCCTTGAGCGCCTGAACGCATTGTGCGTTGGATCGCTTGTTTTTGTGCACGACGGAAAGCTACACGGTTTTCTAATTGACGTGCAATTCCTTCGCCGACTAATTTAGCATCTAAATCTGGTTTTTTGATTTCAATGATGTTGATATGAACTCTTTTACCAGTTAGTTTGTTTAATTCTTTTCTAAGGTTTTCGACTTCAGATCCGCCTTTACCGATAACCATACCTGGTTTAGCTGTGTGGATTGAAATATTCACACGGTTTGCAGCGCGCTCAATCTCAATTGTAGACACAGCGGCATCAGCTAGTTTTTTTGCGATGAATTTACGGATTCTCAAATCTTCGTGCAAGAATTCAGCATACTCTTTTTCAGCATACCATTTTGCATCCCAGTCGCGGATGATGCCTACACGCATTCCAATTGGATGTACTTTTTGACCCACTGATTGTCCCTCCTCTTAATTGTTGACACTTCCTTCTATTGAAAGAAGTTCAGTGCGAGGTGTGGTGTCTATTACTTTTAGGTTCGAAAACACTAAAGTAATAGTTCCGCCTCAATTATTTTTCTGCTACTACTACTGTAATATGACTTGTACGTTTGTTGATTGGTGATGCTGAACCTTTGGCACGTGGACGGAACCGTTTCATAGTTGGTCCTTCGTTAACAAAAGCTTCAGATACAACCAAATTTTCAACGTCTAAGTCAAAGTTGTTTTCTGCGTTAGCAACTGCTGACATTAAAACTTTTTCAATGATTCCAGCAGATTTGTTCGGCATGAATTTCAAAACTGAAATTGCATCCGCAACGCTTTTTCCTCTGATAAGATCGATTACTAAACGTGCTTTACGAGGAGAAGTGCGAACTGTTTTTGCAGTTGCTTTAGCTGATGTGATTTGTTCTGCCATGTTGATATTTCCCTCCCTCAAAATTAACGTCTAGTTTTCTTATCATCGGCAGCATGCCCACGATAAGTTCTAGTTGGTGCGAATTCACCTAATTTATGTCCTACCATGTCTTCTTGGATGTATACAGGAACGTGTTTACGTCCATCATATACAGCAATTGTAAATCCTACAAAATTTGGGAAGATTGTAGAACGACGAGACCAAGTTTTAATAACTTTTTTCTTTTCAGCGCCTTGTTGAGCTTCCACTTTTTTCATCAAATGATCATCAGCGAAAGGCCCTTTCTTTAAACTACGACCCATGGTGAACCTCCTCTCAAAATGTGCGACACATGGTCAATTATATAAATTCTGTTAAACATACAGTTCATAAATTTATATAGATTATTTAGTACGACGACGAACGATAAGTTTGTCTGATTTTGCTTTTTTATTACGAGTTTTGTAACCCAATGCTGGTTGACCCCAAGGTGATACTGGCGCTTTACGTCCGATTGGAGTTTTACCTTCACCACCACCGTGTGGGTGATCGTTAGGGTTCATTACGCTACCACGAACAGTTGGGCGCTTACGCATCCAGCGAGAACGACCGGCTTTACCGATATTGATCAATTCGTGTTGTTCGTTACCTACAGAACCGATTGTTGCACGGCATGCAGCAAGAATCATACGAACTTCGCCTGAGTTCAAGCGGATCAATACGTATTTACCTTCTTTACCAAGTACTTGAGCACTTGTACCAGCTGAACGGATCAATTGTCCGCCTTTACCTGGTTTCATTTCGATATTGTGAACAACAGTACCCACTGGAATGTTTGCCAATGGCAAGCTGTTACCAATTTTAATATCAGATTCAGGACCTGAAACCAGCTTCATGCCAACTTCTAATCCTTTTGGTGCTAAGATGTAAGCTTTCACTCCATCTTCATAGTGTACTAACGCGATGTTAGCTGAACGGTTTGGATCATATTCGATCGTACGAACAGTAGCAACAACGTTGTCTTTGTTACGCTTGAAGTCGATTACACGATATTGACGTTTATGTCCGCCACCTTGGTGACGTACAGTAATACGACCGTGGTTGTTACGACCGGCATTATTTTTTAATGGCTGTAATAACGTTTTTTCTGGTGTTGACGTTGTGATTTCTGCGAAATCAGAAGTTGTCATGTTACGACGGCCATTTGTGGTAGGTTTGTACTTTTTAATCGCCACGTCTTGTTTCCCTCCTACTTTACTTTGATCGTTATTTCATGTTCCACTGATTATTCAGCAGCTTCGAAAATTTGGATTTCTTTTGATTGTTCAGTCAACGTCACAACAGCTTTGCGGCGTTTCTTAGTATATCCTGCATATTTGCCCATGCGTTTGAATTTAGGACGTACGTTGATGATGTTCACGTTTTTCACTTTTACGTCAAACGCAGCTTCAACAGCTTGTTTCACTAAAGTTTTGTTCGCACGAACATCTACTTCAAACGTGTATTTCTTTTCGTCCATAGCAAGCATTGATTTCTCAGTGATCACTGGGCGTTTGATTACGTCTAGTAAGTTCATTATGCAAGCACCTCCTCAAGTTGAGTAAGAGCAGTTTGCGTTGCTAACATTTTTTGGCCTGAAACGATATCCAGAACGCTGATGTTGTCTGAAGTAACAACAGTTACGTTTGATAAGTTACGAGCTGACAATGCTGCAAAGTCATTCTCCGGCTCTACTACCACCAATACTTTTGTATCGATAGACAAGTTAGCAAGAACTTGTTTGAATTCTTTTGTTTTTGGTGCATCAAAGCTCAATGCTTCGATTGCTACCAGGTTGTTTTCAGCAACTTTTTCTGACAATACAGATTTCATTGCTAAACGACGAACTTTCTTAGGAAGTTTGTAGCTGTAAGAACGTGGTGTTGGTCCGAAAACTACGCCACCTCCACGCCATTGTGGTGAACGGATTGAACCTTGACGGGCACGACCTGTTCCTTTTTGACGCCATGGTTTACGACCACCGCCGCGAACAGCACTGCGGTTTTTCACAGCGTGTGTTCCTTGTCTTAATGAAGCGCGCTGCATGATGATTGCATCGTAGACAACACTTTCATTAGGCTCGATTCCGAAGATTTCTTCATTTAAAGTGATTTCACCGTTTTGAGTTCCATCTTGTTTGAATAATGCTACATTCGGCATTCCTTAGTTCCTCCTTTCCTAACGATTATTTAGCTTTCACAGCTGATTTGATTGTAATTAATGATTTTTTAGATCCAGGAATGTTTCCTTTGATTAGGATTACATTTTTCTCTGCATCTACTCTAACGATTTCAAGATTTTGAATCGTTACGCGATCGCCACCCATACGGCCGGCAAGCTTTTTATTTTTAAATACACGGTTAGGTGCTACTGGACCCATTGACCCAGGACGACGATGGTAACGAGAACCGTGGGACATTGGTCCGCGGCTTTGGCCGTGACGTTTGATAACCCCTTGGAATCCTTTACCTTTCGTAGTACCTGTAACATCAACGATGTCACCCGCTTGGAAAACATCTACAGTGATTTCTTCTCCAACTTTATATTCTCCCAGCTCAACATCTTTGAATTCCTTAATGAAGCGCTTAGGAGCCGTGTTTGCTTTTGCAACATGACCTTTCGCTGGTTTGTTCGCTAATACTTCACGTTTGTCTTGGTACCCGACTTGAATCGCTTCGTAGCCGTCTGTTCCGACAGTTTTCACTTGTAGTACTACGTTTGGAGTAGCTTCTACAACTGTTACTGGGATCAATTCACCTGACTCAGTAAAGACCTGCGTCATTCCAACTTTTTTCCCTAAGATTCCTTTGGTCATGAGTACACCTCCATCATCTTAATTTTTTTATTATAGTTTGATTTCAATATTCACACCAGATGGTAAGTCAAGCTTCATTAAAGCATCAACTGTTTTTGGTGTTGGGTTCACAATGTCAATCAGACGTTTGTGAGTACGCATTTCGAATTGTTCGCGTGAATCTTTGTATTTATGTGTCGCACGGATAACTGTGTACAATGAGCGCTCTGTTGGCAATGGAATCGGACCTGATACGCCAGCTCCAGTTCTCTTTGCAGTCTCCACAATTTTGTCCGCCGATTGATCTAAAATACGGTGTTCATACGCTTTTAAACGGATACGAATTTTTTGTTTTGCCATCTTGTTTCCCTCCTTCGCCTATTTTGAAAAGTAGACATGGCTCCACGAAAATCTCCGTCACGCTCGTCCATGGCAAAGCGTCCGGGCGTGTCGCAACCTCTCGTTTCCCAGCCGGTAAATTCTTTTTCAGAATTACCAGTGTATTTACACTTCTGTAAACAGCACCTTTATGATTATATTACAGAAATACATGAATAGCAAGGGTTTTTTCAGACTTTTCACGATTATTTTCACAGCTTTTCATATGCTGGAAATTATTTCAAAAATGTCGAATTTTTGCATAAAATTTCTTGATTGGATCATTTCTTATTCATTCTGTTCTTCCTGCTTATTAAATTTCCATCGAGTAAGTTTTCATCATAGAAGCATGTCTTTTTAGTTCGATCCTCAGTTTTTATTAAGCAAAAAAAGACACATCAGGAAATCCCGATATGTCTTCATTATCTTTTGAGTTGTGTTGCTTCTATAGTATTACTTCTTTTCTGTATATCCTTGCTCCAGCAACAATTCCTTTGATTGCTTCATACTGATGTATTTAACCTTTTGACCTTCTTCTTCTTGGTCATTCAGCGTTCCCATCAAGCTCATGACTTCTTGAATGTCAGCCTTCTCGTAATCCACGGTAACACTCTCAGTCATTTCTTCTTCTTGATAGTCCACTTCATAAGTAACACCATCGATGTCGTATTCTTCTGCAACAAATGAGAACATTTCTTCCGCTTCTTCTTTCGAAGACACACCTAATGATTCGTATTGAATCACAGAATGCGTTTCCTGTTTTACAACTTTATCCCCTTTGTGGGTATAAGTCATTTCGGTTTCAACACCATTTACATTTGCTTCAAATACAGTTGTTGATAACCCATCATCTTTACTCTTACTGCCGTCCTTAGACGTTGCTGCTCCACCAGAAGAACAAGCCGCCGCCAATAAACATACAACCAGTAACATTAACCCCAATAATCCACTTCTTCTTTTTGCTTTCATTTTTTCTCTCCCCAAAATTTTTTCTATCTATATAAACCCTATTAAAGATTCATCACACAAAGATACCTTTTGCTCAAAAGCTATCGCAAATAGAATTGAATCTAGTAACATTTATTCAATAAGATTCATATATATACTATTATCCTAAGGTTTTTCAATAGAGAAAGCAATCCTTTCTTTTCGATTTATTGACAATCTCTGCAAATCGAGTTAATATTGAGCTACGATGTATCGAACCACGATACATCGTAGCTCAATACAAAAGATTGAATAGCGAAGAGAGTTGATTCTATTGATAGAAGAAAAATTGAAGCGAATCTATACTCCTATGACAGAAACGGGTTTTTACATCCTCTATTATTTGCAGGAGGAAAACCATGGCTATGGAATCATCCAGCTTGTCAAAGAAGTAACAAATGAAGAAATCATCATCAGCGCCGGTACGATGTACGGCAGCTTAAGTAAAATGGAAAAAGATGGATTGATCACTGTAACAAAAGAAGAGAATCGAAGAAAATTTTATTTGGTAACTGATTTAGGAAAAGAGATCCTTTTTATCGAAATCAAAAGAATTGAACGATTATACAAAAACAGCATCGGAGTGAAAGCGACATGAAAAAGGAAGAACTTAAATATTTTGGGTTGTCAGATTATTTGGAGGAAGAGCAATATTTGCAAGAACAGCACCGATCAGGGTGGAAAATGACTGGCTCAAAAAAGCTTGGTTGGGTTTTCGTCTTTGAAAAATGCGAGCCGGAAGAATATATTTATCAGCTTGACTTCATCGAGGAGGGACAAGTTGGAGAGGATTACTTTCAACTTTTTGAAGACTGCGGATGGGAATATTTCCATAAATTGAACGGGTGGCACTACTTTAGAAAAAGAAAATCAGAAGATGACAACGAAAACAGTATTTTTAACGATGCTGCTTCAAGAGCAGAAATGGCAAAAAAAGTGATGCGTTCGCAATGGGTTGTTCTTTTGCCAATCCTGATTGTATTCTCTTCTTTTACAAGTACGTTTTCTTATAACTCTGATAGCATATTTTGGATGATTTTTTTCATCATCTATGCTTTCCTTACAGCTGCATTGGTTGTTTTGAGCCTCCGAATCTATTGGAAGCTGAATAAGATCATTGCAGAAAACGAACCCATCTAACGCCGCCAGAGATAACGGTATGCTTTAGCAACCATAAATGTTCTTTCCCCCACGAGCCCTTAATATACAACTCAAAGGTTCTTGGGGGGCGCTTAGTTTCTATCTCATCGCTGTAAACTTATTGATAAGACTTCCTGTCTATTCAACATACTGGATGTACATTGCCAACAATCGCTTTATGGTTGGTGTTGCTCAAAAAAACAGCTCCAGCGTATCCCCATCAGCAAGCTGAATTTTAAAGTGAGGCTCTTGTTGAACCAAAACAAAAAAACTGCTAGCTCTTGCCAAACGCCATTTCTTCACTAGTGAAAAATGTTGGATTCTCTCATAATGGTATGTTTTCACTTTTCTAAAACGAACAACTTCAAGCTCCTGTTCACGCAAATAAACACTATCTTCCTTATAAAGGTACTCAAAGAAAGTAATTATGCACGCAATTGTAAAGACTGCCGCTGTAAGACTCCATCCCATTGCGTTAAACCCATCCTCAGATAAGAAAGACATAAATAAGAAGAAACACAAAAACAACACCCATAACCGAACCCAAAAACATTCCTCGCCTATGAACCGTTTGTCTAAATTCATTCAATTCCATTTTTCACTTTTCCTTTTATAAATAAAGCGGCTTGCAGTCATCACTAAATAGAAAACTCGTCAAACTATCCTCTTACCAACAAGCTCACTTTACGTCGCAGCATTTTACAATATAACACTGCTGCAATCCATATCTAAGCATCCCTATTTTGAACTGACTGTAGGCTTGACCTCTTCAAGCTTAACACCAAAGCAATCCTCAACAAGCTGACCAAAATAGCCCATCAAAGCAATCATCTCATTAATCAGATTAGTAAACTGAGTTATTGCACTCCCTTTAGAAGAATCAAGAAGTTGACCATTCAGAGAATTCAATTCAAACATTATTTTGTTCAGCACTTGGCCAATACCATTCTGAGCAGCTACTATGCAGTCCAATTCCATCGATTTGTAGACACCTTTTTCCACCATCGTTTTAAGATAGTTTTGTAAATCATATACTCTGACAGTAAACGTCTCAGATAAAGCTAATGTACTGTGAAAGATTTCCAATGAAGGTAAAATATCCCTTTCTGCATCAGCAATTGCCTCCACTATTTCAGACGGGAAGGCAGAAGACAGCGCACCGTGATAGTCTTCAATTTCAGTAAATTTCGGCTTCTGTGGTGTAACGATGTCAATATCGCCGTTCTCCATAAAATTATTGACCATCTCTACCTTATCATACTTAGAAGTAATGCTCTTCCCCATCCAGCCATGTATATCTTTCACACTTGTTTCAAAGTCAGTAATATGATCAATAATAGCCGAACACTTTTCGTTAAAACGAGACAACAGATCCCCGTAGTCAGTTACTAGAACCTTAGCCAATTCCATGCTCCGCTCTTCTACCTGCTGATCAAAGGCTGCTAAAACATCGTTTACGTCATCTAAAATTTCCGCCTCTGTTAAATACGCCGTGTAAGTCTCCGGCAGTGCTGTTTTTTCATAAGTGGTCAATGTACCTTGATTCTGGATAGCCTCTCCAATCCATTCATCCATAGCCTCAAAATTTTTCGAAAGCCCCTGCGCAATTTGACTGGTATTATCTAAGCTGTTTTGAAGTTCAATCAAATTATCGCTTTCGACTTGTAAAATTTCAGTTAAAGCCTCTGATATCCCATCCTGCTTCCCTTCACGCAATCCACTTCCTGTAAATACTTTTTTAATTTTCGGTTCCAAACCATTCGTAACTTCCACAAATGCATCACCGATTTTAGAAAGCGTATCATAGGTATAAATTTCTTTCGAACCGCTCCTGCCAGTATAGTCAAACTCACCTGTCGTCTCTATATTATGCTGTAGGACAAAGGCAGAATCTTTCAGCTTTGCTACCGCGTCAATAAAATCTGTATTACTCCAAGTTTCATTATCTGCATACCACCTTCGATTCCCGCTTGCTCCCCATTCATCAAACTTCCGAGTGATAGAATAGGCATCGAAACTTTTTAGGGTTGCTAATATATCCGTCTTCTTTTCTATTTTCGCAAAGGATTCATTGATTCCAGACAACAACTGATTTAATGATGCTGCTTCCAATTCGCTCACTATTTCCGCAGATAACGTATCATGCCTGCCTTCCAAATCATTTTTTATCTGATCATTCTTGTTTATACATTCAGCAATAGCAGAATGAATCCATCCGAGATCTTCCACGCGCATAGTCGTTAGATTTAGCCCCAAGAACCACAGTGATTGCGAATCGACACTAACCGCCATTCCTGCTCCGCCGACGCTTCCCGGAGAAGCCAAAAGATTTTTTGGAAGCAGTTGTTTAGGATCAAGCAACAAGTCCGGTATTCCATCCTTATCGAAATCCAGTGAAAAACCTAACTTCCCTTCTACAAATCCTTTTTCCATGGTCAAAATCATCATGATATACTCTTGTTCATCTTGTTTAAGAAAATCTTTTCGGTCGTGCCCGCTGCCATTATGAAGTGTGTAACGCTCACCTAGATAAGTCCCTCCAAGAAAATCACTTAACGGATTAAGCCAATCATCCGACGACACAAATTGAATGATTCTTCCATCATGATCGGCAGCGTATTGATCCATAATGCCGCTTAGCATGCTAATGAATAGCGGATTGATGTAAACCGGCGCTGCATTATAAGTCACAGTCATCGGAATGCCATGTTGGAGAGCGACAAGAACTGACAAACAACCACCAAGAGAATGGCCTGTTGCTGTCGTGACTGTATATCCACCTTCTTTCAAGCTATTAAGAAACGCATTCGCTTCACTCATGAAGGGAGAATTCGGATTAATTCCTGTCACACCAATCCCAATACCATCAGCAAAAAGATCCTTGCCGCTTTCTAAAAGACCGTTATCGAGATTTGTTCCAGCAAATCCAACAATTGTTTCCCCAGTATTCACATCGTAAAAAGCACAACCGCTCGTACCAGAGCCTTTATCATAGAAAGCATTTACTAAGTTGAGATTGGCAGGAAACTGTCCGCTATTCTTTCTATCGTTTATTAACGCTTCAATTTGCGCTATGCTTTTCCCTTGATAAAGCCAGTTTTCAATCATATAAGAAATATCTGATATATAGCTTGTATTCTCCATTTTATTCCCCCTCCGTGACTTTCAACGAAGAAGGTATGAATGAAATACTCTCATCAACCGTATAATCATTTGATGTACCAAAGCTTATACTCAAATGTCTGGAAGAATGTTGCTCCCAACCATCTTTTCCGTCTCCTTCAATTAACAAGGAGGGCGTCTCACCAGCCGTTTCTCTATATGCTCCTTCTACAGCGACCAGCATCCGCTCCTCTTTTTCTAATTGGTATTTAACAAAGCAAATGGCTGTTTGTTCATTGTACCTGGCATCCAATACATCCAAGGAATTCAGAAAACTATTGCCAAGCTCTACATATTGGATAAGGAATTTATAGTTCGCCATTTCTTCTGGCAGTGTTTGCTCATCCGCTGACACAATCTGATCATGATCATACTTTATTGCTATTTTTTTGATTTCCCGGCCACCGGGAGTATCACCAAAAATGGAGTAATAATAATATCCCTCTGCATTTCGAGTATTTTTATTAAAGTCAAGTGTGACTCTATGACTATGAAGCTCATCATCTTGCTCATAACTGTAACCAGAGCTTATAACCCACACCCCTTGATCATCTTCAGCAAACGCCTCATCTCTGGAACCTTCAAGATCATAAAACTCCGTTAGATCCTTCATCGGATAAAGAGAAGTGAAATCCCTCAGCTGCTTTTGAGCATTCTCCTTTGCTTGATTCCCGCAACCACCCATCATTGTCATAAAAAAAATACCTCCTATTAGTAATACTATTTTTGTCTTCATTTATTTCTCCTTGATAAAAAAATATTTTTACCCACAATTTCTTTTATAGTAAATAAAATTATACGTTATATCACTTCCTCAATCAAGATACAGTTCATAATGTTATGCAAACTTCATCCAAAGGCAATTATCATATCTTTCAAATCCATTTGAAAATCATTCCGTTCTTACGAAAAACTTTTATAATATAACAGGAGAATTATTTTCTAGACATACAAAAAAGACCTTGAAGAAATTCTTCAAGGTCTTACGTCCGAGTACACCGACTTTTCCAAGTCAGATTTAATGCATATATTTTAATCGAAAATTATTTAACGATTTCAGATACAACGCCTGAACCAACAGTACGTCCGCCTTCACGAATAGAGAAACGAGTTCCGTCTTCAATCGCGATTGGATGGATAAGTTCAACGTCCATAGCTACGTTATCACCAGGCATTACCATTTCAGTTCCTTCTGGCAATTCAACTACACCAGTTACGTCAGTTGTACGGAAGTAGAACTGAGGACGGTAGTTAGTGAAGAATGGAGTATGACGTCCACCTTCTTCTTTTGATAATACGTAAACTTCTGCTTTAAATTTAGTATGTGGAGTGATTGAAGCTGGTTTAGCCAATACTTGTCCACGTTCGATGTCTTCACGTGCTACACCACGTAGTAAAGCACCGATGTTGTCGCCTGCTTCAGCGTAATCCAACAATTTACGGAACATTTCAACACCTGTAACAGTTGTTTTAGATGTTTCTTCTTGGATACCAACGATTTCGATTTCGTCACCAACGCGAACTTGTCCACGTTCAACACGACCTGTAGCAACAGTACCACGACCAGTGATTGAGAATACATCCTCAACTGGCATCATGAATGGTTTGTCAGTGTCACGTTCTGGAGTTGGGATATACTCGTCAACTGCAGCCATCAATTCAAGAATTTTTTCTTCGTATGAAGCGTCTCCTTCAAGAGCTTTCAACGCAGAACCAGCGATAACTGGAGTGTCATCACCTGGGAAGTCGTATTCTGACAACAGGTCACGAACTTCCATTTCTACTAATTCAAGTAATTCTTCGTCATCTACCATATCCATTTTGTTTAAGAAAACAACGATGTATGGTACACCAACGTTACGAGACAACAGGATGTGCTCACGAGTTTGAGGCATAGGGCCATCAGCAGCAGATACTACTAAGATAGCTCCATCCATTTGTGCAGCACCAGTGATCATGTTCTTAACGTAGTCCGCGTGTCCTGGGCAGTCAACGTGCGCATAGTGACGTGCGTCTGTTTCGTACTCGATGTGAGACGTGTTGATTGTGATTCCACGTTCTTTTTCTTCCGGAGCGTTATCGATATCAGCATAGCTTGCAGCTTCTCCGCCACCAGCTTTAGCTAGTACAGTTGCAATTGCAGCAGTTAATGTAGTTTTACCATGGTCAACGTGTCCGATAGTACCAATGTTTACATGGGGTTTAGAACGGTCAAATTTTTCTTTAGCCATTTTAAAATGTTCCTCCTAAAATCAATTGATTATTTTTTTATCTGATAGGCAGTTCAACGACTGCCTGATCATCTTTAATTATTTTACCTGAAATCCTGAAAAAAGCCTAGTCTAAAAGCAGACCCTTTAAGAAAATTGAATATACAATCATTTTCAAGCTGTCGTTTTGGTTATGCCCTCAACGAATCAGTACTTAAAAATCAATCGCATTTATTATTCAGATTTCCCGCCGTTTTTCTTGATGATTTCTTCTTGGATAGACTTAGGTACATCTTCATAGTGGTCAAATACCATCATAAATGTTCCGCGTCCTTGTGTTGCTGAACGTAGTGTAGTTGCATATCCGAACATTTCAGCCAATGGAACGATCGCATTAACGATCTGTGAGTTACCATGAGCTTCCATACCTTCAACACGTCCACGACGACTTGTTACGTGTCCCATGATATCACCTAAGTAATCTTCCGGTACAGTAACTGTAACTTTCATCATCGGTTCTAGAATTGCCGGATTTGCTTTCTTAGCTGCAGCACGAAGTGCCATAGAAGCAGCTACACGGAAGGCAGTTTCATTGGAATCGACATCATGGTAAGAACCATCATAAAGCTTCGCTTTGATATCAACCAATGGATAACCAGCAAGAACACCGTTGTTCATTGCTTCTGATAATCCTTTTTCAACAGCAGGGATGTATTCACGAGGAACCACACCACCAACGATTGCGTTTTCGAATTCGAAGCCTTTACCTTCTTCGTTCGGTGTAAACTCAACCCATACGTGACCGTATTGACCTTTACCACCAGACTGACGGACAAATTTACCTTCAGCTTGAGTAAGAGGCGCACGGAATGTTTCACGGTATGATACTTGAGGAGCACCAACGTTGGCTTCAACTTTGAATTCACGTCTCATTCTGTCTACCAATACGTCCAAGTGAAGTTCTCCCATACCTGAGATAACTGTTTCACCTGTTTCAACGTTTGTTTCAACACGGAATGAAGGATCTTCTTCTGCAAGTTTTTGCAGAGCCACACCCATTTTATCTTGGTCAGCTTTTGATTTAGGCTCAACAGCAACCTGGATAACTGGTTCTGGGAATTCGATAGACTCAAGAATAACCGGCGCGTCTAACGCACACAATGTATCTCCAGTAGTAGTATCTTTCAGACCTACCGCAGCAGCGATATCTCCTGAATATACTTTATCGATTTCTTTACGTGTGTTTGCATGCATCTGCAGGATACGACCGATACGCTCTTTTTTGTCTTTAGAAGCGTTCAATACATATGAACCACTTTCAAGGACACCAGAGTATACACGGAAGAATGTCAGACGACCTACGAATGGATCAGTCATAACTTTAAATGCCAATGAAGCAAATGGACCTTCGTCATCAGCCGGACGAGTTGTTTCTTCGTCTGTCTTCACATCCACACCTTTGATAGCGTCGATGTCAAGTGGTGACGGCAGGTAGTCAAGTACTGCATCAAGCATCAATTGAACACCTTTATTTTTGAAGGCTGAACCAGCTAATACTGGGAAGAATTCAACTCTGATTGTCGCTGCACGGATACCCGCTTTCAGCTCTTCTTCAGTGATTTCTTCACCTTCAAGATATTTCATCATCAAGTCTTCGTCTGTTTCAGCAACAGCTTCAACCAATTTTTCGCGCCATTCAGTTGCTAAGTCCATATAATCTTCTGGAATCTCAGTTTCTTGAATGTCTGTTCCCAAATCGTTTGTGTAGATTTCCGCTTTCATCTTAACTAGGTCAATGATTCCAGTGAAGTCATCTTCAGCACCGATTGGTAATTGAATTGGGTGAGCGTTCGCTTGTAAACGGTCATGTAGTGAGTTTACTGAATATAAGAAGTCCGCACCGATCTTATCCATTTTGTTACAGAATACGATACGTGGTACTTTATACTCAGTAGCCTGACGCCAAACTGTTTCCGTTTGAGGCTCAACACCTGATTGTGAATCAAGAACTGTTACCGCGCCATCCAATACACGCAATGAACGTTGTACTTCGATTGTGAAGTCCACGTGTCCTGGTGTATCGATGATGTTTACACGGAAGCCATTCCATTCTGCCGTTGTCGCAGCAGATGTGATGGTAATACCACGTTCTTGTTCCTGTTCCATCCAGTCCATCTGTGAAGCACCTTCGTGCGTTTCACCGATTTTATGGATTTTACCAGTATAGTAAAGGATACGCTCTGTTGTTGTTGTTTTACCAGCATCAACGTGAGCCATGATCCCTATATTACGAGTTTTTTCCAGTGAAAATTCTCTTGCCATCTCAGCTTGTATCTCCTCTCTCTAGTAAAATCAATGGTAAATAACTATTCTGCCATACTCATTTTAATGGTGTATGCAGAGAGGGTCTTACCAGCGATAATGTGCAAACGCACGGTTGGCATCTGCCATTTTATGTGTGTCTTCACGTTTCTTAACTGAAGCGCCAGTGTTATTGGCAGCATCCATCAATTCTTTCGCAAGACGTTGTTCCATTGTGTGCTCTCCACGCAGACGTGCGTAGTTAACAACCCAACGAAGACCTAAAGTCGTACGACGTTCCGGACGAACTTCAACCGGTACTTGATAGTTAGAACCCCCAACACGGCGAGCTTTTACTTCAAGAACAGGCATAACATTCTTCATTGCTTGTTCAAAAACTTCCAATGGATCGTTACCTGTAGATTCTTTGATGATATCAAATGAATTATAGATAATATTAGCAGCAATCCCGCGTTTACCGTCAACCATTACACGGTTGATCAAGCGAGTTACTAATTTTGAGTTATAAATTGGATCTGGTAAAACATCACGTTTTGCAACAGGACCTTTACGAGGCATCCGTAACTCCTCCTTCCAAACTATATTCTTTTTGTAATATATGAGTTAATGTCAAATTAATTAGCAGCTTTAGGTCTCTTAGTACCATATTTAGAGCGGCTTTGTTTACGGTCAGTAACACCGGCAGTATCAAGCGCACCACGAACGATATGGTAACGTACCCCTGGTAAATCCTTTACACGTCCACCACGCAGCAATACAACACTATGTTCTTGCAGGTTATGGCCGATCCCTGGGATATAAGCTGTAACTTCGATTAGGTTTGACAAACGAACACGGGCATATTTACGCAAAGCTGAGTTCGGTTTTTTAGGTGTCATTGTTCCCACACGTGTACATACCCCACGTTTTTGCGGTGAGTTCACGTTTGTTTGAGTTTTCTTAAAGCTATTATATCCTTTGTTCAACGCTGGTGAAGTAGATTTCTCCACCTTTGATTTACGAGGCTTACGTACTAATTGGTTAATTGTAGGCATTCCTTGTTTTCCTCCTTCCTCAATTCGCTTCTAGTCCCACACATCCAGGTGGTTCTTTTTTCGCGATAAAAAATAATGCATTCATGCATCCTTTATCAAATATGCTTTGATAGACAGTCAGCACGTCTCTTTAAGAGACCTGTACATAAAGCACCTTTGCTAGAATATCATGATAATCTATAGCTGTCAACCTTTTCCTAAGTTTTTCCGCCATGTTTTTTGACCTTCTTTTTTTTAATTAAAATTTACTTCATTTATGAAATCGTTCTATCTTTTCCCTTGGAGAAACGGTACAATTATTTTGATAAAACGAAAGGAGCAGGCACTGAAATGAATCTTAAGCAAATGGCTGGTATTGAAGCATCAACGTACGTAAAAAACGGTATGATCGTCGGGCTTGGTACAGGCTCGACAGCAAAGTATATGGTTGACGAAATCGGACGTAGAGTAAAAGAAGAAAATCTCGAAATCATCGGCGTCACTACTTCGAAAGCAACAGAGAAGCAGGCATTGGAACTTGGTATCCCTTTAAAAAGCATCGACGAGGTTCCTTATGTAGACGTTACGATCGATGGAGCAGATGAAGTCAGTGCTGATTTCCATGGCATAAAAGGCGGTGGTGCCGCTCTGCTTTTCGAGAAAATCGTTGCCACCTACTCTAAAAAGAATATATGGATCGTTGACGAATCAAAGCAGGTTGAAAAACTAGGCGCTTTTCCATTACCAGTGGAAGTCATTCCTTACGGCAGTCAGCAATTGATGCGTATTTTCGAAGAGAAAGGCTTTCATCCTACCCTTCGTGAGACAGATGAACATACTACACTTGTGACAGACGGTGGTCACCATATCATCGATCTTCATCTGGATGTAATAGAAGACCCTCTTGCATTAGGAGATTATCTGGATCGATTAGTAGGCGTAGTTGAACATGGACTCTTTTTACAGGTTGTTTCTACTGTGATCATCGGCAGCGAAGCAGGGCCGAAAACGATTCACAATCCAAATGCAGAATAATTTGACACTAAATAACAGTGTCAGCTATCAGTGAAAATAATCTATAGGAGAAAGACGCAATGAATTTAATCGGTTATGCGCGAACAACAATCAATGAAAATGATTTAGATGCACAGCTCTCTCTCTTATCGAAATTCGGCTGTGACAAAATCTATCAGGAGACCTTTGAGCTTACCGGCGACAGAGCCTGTGCTTCTTTACTTGATTCAGTGGTTGCTGATTTGGAAGAGGACGATACACTGGTGATCTGCCGCTTGAACTATCTGGGCAAATCTACAAGACAGTTAACAGAATTAACGCAATTATTCGAAACGAACAATATTCATCTTGTCAGCTTAGAAGAAAACATAGATACTCGAGGTATAGAAGGCACAGTCTATTTTCGATTAATGGACGGACTGGCTCGCATGGAATGCGAACTGCTGAAGGAACGGACCTTAGTGGGATTAACAAACGCCCGCAAAAAAGGGAAAGTCGGCGGGCGACCAAAGACAAATAAAAAAACGGTTCTTAAAATTCGGAAAATGTACTACGAAAAGCAGGAAACAGTTCAAGCCATTGCAACGAAATGCAACGTCTCTTTGGGTACTTGCTACAAATACATCAATTTATCCGAAGAGGATCTTAAGAAACTGACCAGTCCCTCTTAACCCTTATTGCATTAGCTAATTTAGGATGCAGCACTCGTCGATGTGACCGTGCTGCATCTTTTTCCATCTCAATCAACCAAGCCTTTGCTGATTTTAAATAGAACAAGACAACATTTCTTCGCCCCCATTTACATCCCACCAATGCTTCGCCATATCAGTTCCCTGTCTTATATAATTGATTCTGCTTTAATATAGTAGTTTTTCTAATGCCAAGTCCAATTATTTTCAGTATATTTACACAAAAACCAGACGTTTTTATTTCTCTTTTATACTTTTTCACTTAAATTCTACCCTTTCATGAATTTTCATTGGAAATTGCTAATGAAACATTGTACAATAAACAAGGAATGAAATTTTCAGAAACTATATACAAAGGAGACTTATCATGCCAAAATTAGTTTTTTCTCGTCACGGACTAAGTGAATGGAATGCATTAAACCAATTTACTGGATGGGTTGATGTAGATTTAGCACCAGAAGGTATCGAAGAAGCAGTCGAAGGCGGACGTAAAATCAAAGAAGCCGGAATCGAATTTGATATTGCTTACACTTCAGTTTTGAAGCGCGCAATCAAAACATGTAACCTATTATTGGAAAACTCAGATCAACTATGGGTTCCACAAGTAAAATCATGGCGCTTAAATGAACGTCACTATGGTAAATTGCAAGGATTGAACAAAAAAGAAACCGCTGAAAAATATGGAGACGAACAGGTTCATATCTGGCGTCGTTCTTACGACACTCTTCCTCCACTATTGGAAGCAACTGATCCTGAATCAGCAGCTAACGACCGTCGTTATGCAATGCTTGATCAACGTGATGTACCAGGCGGAGAAAACCTGAAAGTTACTTTGGAACGTGCATTGCCTTTCTGGCAAGATGAAATCGCTCCTGCTTTACTAGATAACAAAACTGTTTTAGTTGCAGCACACGGTAACTCTTTACGTGCATTAGCTAAACACATCGAAGGAATCTCTGATGATGACATCATGGATCTTGAAATCCCAACTGGTCAGCCTCTTGTTTATGATTTGAACGATGATTTGACAGTTGCGAAGAAATACTACTTATAAGCAAAGAAAAACCTCGTTCTGAGTAAATCAGAACGAGGTTTTTTATTGTAGTTAAAGGAGCTGCTGAAATCTTGCGGCGCCTATGCTGCGATAGCAAATCGAATCGACAACGCTTCTGTCAGCTTTTCTTACCTATTTTGAATACTTGAAGCTCACATAATAAGGCGCTCCTGCTTTACGGTTCGTCAGATGCACATACACATACGACCCTGCCTCATAACTTAGCGGCAGATTACCACCTGTTCCAGCACTTTTCCCACCTTGTGCACAATTGGCAAAGTAATACCCTCTCCATTGGGTATCATCATAAAAATTCGTTTCTATTCTGTGACTTGAAGTGGCTGTGTCCTGTGACCAAAGACTCTGCACATCATATTTAGCTGTTTCAGGCGCTTTAAATTTGATCCAGCCTGTTTGATTGGCATAAATGGTACCCATGCCAAAACCCATACCGAAATTTACTTCTACTTCTGCAGCCGTTTCCTGTGTCTGCCCTAAAGAAAACACCTCAACTTCTATAAGCTCTTCCTGATTACTTCCACTCATCTCTTTAATGCGAATGGTTGTTTTCCCAGGCGTTTTCCCGATGATTTTAAAACGATTAGCACCATCACTAACAACTTCAGCAATCGTTTCATCATCAGAAAAATACTGAACATCATTTGCTTTTGTTGTATAACTATCGACCGTGTATGAGAAGGACACTGAGTTGCCTGGATTCAGCAACGGCTTATATCTATATGGAATCGTTATTTGCTTAGTGTAAATAGGTTGCGCATCTTTCGTCGTTCGTTGTAGAACAAAATAAAACGGTTCGCCATCCATATTTGTAGAAAGCTTCAAATAGATATACTCTCCGGCACCATAGTAAACTGGCGCTTTTGACGATACCGAGGATGAATTAGACGTTCTTCTGTGCGCTGAATAATACCCCAAAGAACGATTCTCCCATTCATTATAGAAATTAATTTCTGATTTTTGATTGACTACATTGTTTCCATTCAATCCGCCTGCCAATGAATACATAGCTGCTTCATCCGCTTTGAATTTCACCCATCCTGTTTGATTGACGAAAATCCGAGAAGACTGACTGCTGGCTGCCGTAAAGCCTGGATTGATCTCAGGTGCATCCTCTTTTGTCGTTCCTGGTTGAACGGTTGCAACAGAAGCCTTGATGGTTTTGCTGATTTTTCCATCCTCTGTTTTAGCTGTAATCGTGACACTACTTCCTGTAGCAGTTTTTGCTGTAAGAATTCCTTCTTGAGACACACTGACTAAATTAGCATTGGAGCTGCTCCAGATTATTTTCCCTGCATATTCCGCATCCTCTGGTGAGTATGTTAAGTTCAGCTTTCGTTCTTCACCCTGTTGCATTTTGATAAAGGACTCCTCAAAATTGATGTCTTCCAACGGTACTTTGTATTCCTTATTCAAATCATACAGTCTCGTTGTATATTCATAAGAATCTTGTTTTCCACTCAGGCCTTCCACTTTAACAGTGAATTCATCACCTTCCGCATAACTGATTTCATCCGGTGCAAAGACTACGGTATCATAGCCCCAGCTATTTGCCGCAACTGTAAATTCACCATCTTTTTGTGTATTTGAAAAGTGCCATTCCTGACCACTTTTATTATTTGTCATTGTGACCTTCAACTTGTTCTGGTCAAAATCGTAACCATTTGAATTAAAACTTGCGGACCACCGAAGATTATAGCTATATTTTTTCATACTTTGTAAAGGAAAAACTGATTCTGTCGGCCAAGTAACAATCGAATCATCAGATACAGTATACGAACCATCTCCTTGAGCATAAAGGGCAGCTGAGTATTCAACCTCTCTTCTTTCAGGAACATCCAGCTGGGCAAACCCAAAGCCGATCGTTTGATACCACGGATTCAAAACAATTCTCCGGTGACCAACAGTTTGATTTCCATTACCATAATCAAACATATATAAATCACTATACTCGTTTAGGGTTGGTACTGCTTCTCCGTAAAACGGACTGCGAACGCTCCGCGCTAAATTGCTTAAACGAGCACCATTAGAAGCTTCCTGCCAAAATTGATCCGTCATTCCCGTCGGTTTCGGATATTTCGTTCCGATATAATGATCGATCACGCGAAGTGAAGCGATTCCTACTGCAGCATGCTGGGCAGTACTTACCCTTGCTGGTGAGACTGTAACAGGAGTCAGGCCTGCGCTCTCCCGTAACAGATTAATATAATCTGTTGCATTTTCCAATGTAGATGACTTGAACGTCCCTGTCGTATACTGATCCGGACCAATGATTGGTGCAACATCGAATTTATCATCAACAGCTTCCTTGCTACGTATCTCTTTATACCTTTTCTGATAGTCTTGAATTTTCCTTACCTGTTCTACAGAAAAATCTGTCGCTGTCGAGGCACTCAAAGGATTTATCGAGCTATCTGCCGACACTTCCGTTCGTCCCTCTTCAATCACACCCTCAACAGGTATCTGTGTTTCATCTGCAAACACCATTCCATCGTGACACGTCAGAACAGCTAACACAGCCGCACCAAATAACCATTTTTTCTTTTTCATGTTATTTCCTCCTTTTTATTCGTAACTTACATACCCAACTTGTGTAAGTTTACAACTAAAATAATAACATACGTTTTGCACAAAAAAATATTTTTTCGATTTTTTTGAATGTTTTCGACTTCAAAGAATATTTTAATCGAAAACACTACAATCAATTATTTATTCATCGAAAGATCTCCAATCACTATCTTGCTGCTCATTAACTGTTCAAACAAAAAAATACTCCAGAACACAGTTTAATCATGCTCTGGAGTATTTTTTATTATTAGTCGTCAAATCCGTTATTTTCAGCTACTGTTTTAAACCAATGACCAGATTTCTTGATCATGCGTTTTCCATCTTGATCCAAGTCTACTGAAATGAAGCCGTAGCGATTTTTATAGGCATTCATCCAAGACCAGTTATCCATACATGTCCACATATGGTAACCCAGACAGCCGCTGCCTTCTTCCAACGCTTGATGTACATAGCGCAGATGATCGGTTACAAACGCAATACGGTAATCATCTTCAATTGCCCCTTCAGCATTGCGGTAGCGCTCTTCTCCTTCAACACCCATCCCATTTTCAGAGATGTAACAAGGAATGTTGCCGTAGTTTTCCCGAACATTTGTAAGAATATCGTAGATACCTTTTTCATAGATTTCCCAGCCGCGGTAAGGATTCATTTTCTTCCCGGGCATATCGTAATTGTCAAAATAATCATCTGGCATCGGTCCATGTGTATGGTCAATTTTAGATTCCTTCGCTTTGATCCGGCGCGGCTGATAATAGTTAATCCCTAAAAGATCGATCGTATTCTCTTTGATAAGAGCCAAATCGCCTTCTTCCATTGCCGGAACCATATCTAATTCTTTAACAATTTCAACAAGTTCTGCAGGAAATTCGCCCTTGACAGACGGGTCAAGAAACGAGCGGTTGAAAAAGGCATCTGCGATTGCCGCTGCTTTTACATCAGCAGGATCATTTTCATCTCGTGGATAACTTGGTGTTAGATTCAAGATAATCCCAATTTGTCCATCCAGCCCTAATTCATGATAGGCCTTTACTGCTAATGCATTAGAAAGAACTTCATGATAGCCCACCTGAACAGCGTGCTTCATGTTGATCTCTTCCGGATAATGGAACTGATACAAGTACCCGCCTTCAACTGGAACAATCGGTTCATTATGGGTAAACCATTTCTTCACTCGATCACCAAATAACTCAAAACAGATTTTCGCATAAGCAACATAGGCATCCACCGTTTCTCTGTTTAGCCAGCCGCCTTTCTCTTGAAGCGTCAATGGCATATCGAAATGATATAGATTCATGAATGGTTCGATTCCAGCGTCAATCAAACTATTAATATAATCGTTATAGAAATCAACCGCTTTTTGATTGACCTCTCCTGTCCCATTAGGAATCAAGCGACTCCATTGAATGGATGTTCTAAAACTATTGTGCCCAGTTTCTTTCATTAATTGAATATCTTCTTTGTATTTTGTATAAACCTGAGAGGTTTTTTCCGGTCCTACCTGATCGAAAAACTTTTCAGGTGACTGTTGGTACCAGTAATCCCAGATACTCTCTCCCTTACCATCTCCGGCAACACGCCCCTCTGTTTGAGGTCCGCTTGCAGCTGATCCCCACCAAAACCCTTTTGGAAATTTGTATGTTGTCATTAATCATCTATCCTTTCTTTCTCTTTTCCACTTCATGATAAGTTACTTTTAGACAAAAATCAATCTTTTTAATTAAATGACTAGACATTATTTTATAAAGATGCTATATTTAAAATGTAATCGATTGCAACAAAAATTATTCAATGGGGTGATAATTATGAATAGCTTTATGGACAAACTCGGCGAAAAAATCATGCCGCTGGCCAACTGGCTAGGTCAAAATCGCTATTTAACTGTTTTAAGAGATGCTTTCATGCTTTCCTTTCCACTAACTATGTTTGGTTCAATCGTCGTTGTTTTCAACAACCTGCCGTTTTTTAGCGATGATTTGAAAGGAACGCTAGGAAACTTGTTCGGTAACGGGCAAAATGCAACAATGAGTATCATGACTGTCTTCGTTACTTTTGGTATCGGCTATTATTTATCTAAATCTTATGATGTAGAAGGGATTTTCGGCGGAGCGGTTTCTTTTGCCAGCTTCCTGATCCTGACGCCTTTCTTCATGAGTACTGAAAGCGGCGAAACTGTAAGCGGTGTCTTAAGCTTAGATCGTTTAGGCGCTAAAGGAATGTTTATCGGTATGTTTGCTGCATTCGTTGCTGCTGAGATCTATTGCCGTATCACAAAACGAGGCTGGCAGATCAAGATGCCTGACGGCGTTCCACCAGCAGTAACCAAATCCTTTGCTGCATTGATCCCAGCGGTGCTGACATTAACTGTATTTCTATTCATCAATGCTGCGGTAACAGGATTTTTCAACACCAATCTTCATGATGTCGTTTATGAACTGATCCAAAAACCATTGACTGGCTTAGGCAGCAGCTTGCCGGCAACATTGATTGCTTTGTTCTTCGTTCAATTCCTATGGTTCTTCGGGCTTCACGGACAAATCATTGTCAACTCAGTGATGGACCCAATCTGGAACACATTGATGCTGGATAATCTAGAAGCTTACCAATCAGGTAAAGAGCTGCCTCACATCATTACAAAACCATTCATGGAAACCTTCACTGTTGGTTTAGGTGGTTCCGGTATGACTCTGGCAGTTGTTTTGATCATGGCCTTCTTCCTGAAGAAAAAACAATACAGAGATGTTGGTCGTTTAGCTCTAGCACCAGGAATCTTCAACGTAAATGAACCTGTCATCTTCGGTCTGCCGATCGTGCTTAACGCATCGATTTTCATTCCTTGGCTGTTAGCACCACTAGTCGTTACGACATTCAACTATCTGGTCATGGCAGCTGGAATAGTCCCTGCACCAACTGGTGTGTCTGTTCCATGGACTGTACCAATCATTGCCAGCGGTGTTTTGGCAACGAACTCATGGTTAGGTGGTCTCCTTCAAATCATTGACTTCCTGATTGTTGGAGTGATTTGGTACCCATTCTTAAAAATTATGGACAAACAGGTCGATGTTGACATTTAATTTTTAAAGCAAAAAAAGATTGTTTATCACATAAAAGAGGCTGAGACAGAAGTGTTTAGCTACAAGCAATAAGCCGGAATTCACGAAAATTGTTTCACAAATTTTTGTTGAATTCCGGCTTATTGTCGTAGGAGCTGCTTCTGACTCGCCGTTTATTCGGATTTAGGGTATGGAAAAGAGTGGCAACAGATTATTGTCCCACTCTCTTTTATACTCAAAAAACTTCTTAGAATAGTAAGAACATAACTAGTCAAACACCTTTTCAATAAGAATATGATTGTAGAAAACCAAAGAGTTCGTTATACTCAGATTGAGGTGAACATTTATGCCAAAATACGAAGAAATCGCAAATATATTAAGAGAACGAATTAAAAATAAAACTTACCCGGTTGACAGCCTTTTGCCAAACCAAACAGATTTGGTGGAAGAATTTTCCGTTAGTCGGATGACCATAAAAAAAGCAGTAAATATTTTGACGATGGAAGGACTTGTCTACTCCCAACGAGGGGCCGGTACTCGGATATTGGATCACTCTTTCTGGGATAAAGACACTTCCCCAGCGAATGAATACCAAGGATTGAGCATCCAGATGGCCGCTGCCAATCGAAAATTATCTAGTCGAGCTATCTTATTCGAAGTAGAATTTCCAAGTAAAGATGTACAGGAACGACTGCTGATCCCCGCAGAACAGCCGGTTTATAAAATCATTCGTCTGAGGATTCTGGAAGATATCCCCTATGTGCTGGAGCATACATATATGCCTGTTGATTTGGCTCCCGGCCTAACAAATGAGATTCTGGAGCATTCTATTTACGAATACTTGAGAAAAGAGCTTGGAATTCAATTCGCTGGAGCCTTTAGAACTATTCAAGCGGCCAAAAGTGATTCCTATGATCAAGAATACCTGAATTGCGGTGTCAACGACCCTGTACTTGAAGTAGAACAAGTCGTTTACCTAAAGAATGGGCGTCCTTTAGAATATTCCCGCAGCCGTAATCGATATGATCAGCGAGGATATTCTGTTTTGGATGTGAAAGGGATTTAGCAACTACAATCAAAAAAACTGAGATGCCCATCGGCAGTCTCAGTTTTTTATCTTCCAGCTATTCATTGATCAATTGGCCAATAGATAGCGATTGATCAGCAACAATAAATGATCCTTTACTCGATTAGTGAATGGTCGATATTCAATGAAAACGACCTCTAAATAGAAAAATTTACTCTCCTTATTTATTACCTTCACTCTCAAGCCTTGCTTTTTACAATATGATTTTATGTACTTGAATACCTTATTAAAGCTCCGCTTATTCAAATATTTGGACTCAATCCCCAGCTTAGTGAATAAGTGACTAGAAGCGATCCCTACGAAACCATCTTTGATAATTAGAGGATCGTTCAGCTCCTCTAGTAGATAGTTGCCGAAGGCTTTTGTCAAAATCGTCAACGTCTGTCTCAGCGTTTCTTCTTCTCTTTTTCGAATTTCTTCCTTAATCACTACTACTCTATCCTTGATCATTCCTTGTTTTAACAACCTCTCTTGATTTTCTGTATGATTGGGTACAAACCTTCCAAAAAACACATACACTGATGAAAATGCAACAAACCAATAATGCTATTGCGGCAAAACAATCGTCATTCTCCATAATTCTGAATACTATAAACGTATTACAATCTCAACGGCATTTCAATTATAATGAATGTTTTTTAATTTTCAACAACGAGTATCTAAAATAGAAATATTGAGCCTAAAAACATTGACTTACAAAGAATGACTGCTCCCTCCACAGCATACACTCATCTTCCAAACACGTTATATTATCAAGCGATTTCTGCACAGTAAAAAACAGCCCTATGCCTTTCCAGATAAGAAGGGCATAAGAGCTGTCATGATGATTCAATGACGATCTACAGATAAGAAGATTCTGTCAAACACTCCTGATAAATAGTTGTTACGTCAGCCGCACTCAGCGGTACATAGGCTGCTGTTTCGATTGTACTATGCTCAACTGCCTGTTCCGCCATCACAGTCAGCTTGTCTTCGTTGATGCCAACCTCCGGCAGTGTCATCGGAATCCCGCAGGACTTAAAGAAGTCGTAAGTTGCTTGAATTCCTTTTTTCGCAGCTGTGAAAGGATCTTCTTCTGTTATCCCCCAGACATTATGGGCAAACTGCTGGAATTTACCCACTGTTTTATCAGAAAGAATGTAGTTCATCCAACGAGGGGTCAAAATTGCCAGACCTACGCCATGCGTAATATCATAAAAAGCACTTAACTCGTGCTCCATTGGGTGACAGGACCAAGCGCCCCCTTTACCGTCTCCAGTCAAACCATTCAGCGCCAAGCTGCTGGCCCACATCAGGTTTGCCCGTGCATCATAATCTTCCGGTGATTCAAGTGCTATTGGACAGTTTTTGATTACTGTCTTCATCAATCCTTCAGAAATCCCGTCCTGTACATCCGTTCCTTCTGTCACTTTAAAATAGTTCTCAAACAAATGACTCAGGATATCCGCTGAGCCTGCTGCTGTTTGATATTGAGGAACAGTATACGTATTTTGCGGATCTAAAAACGACGCTTTAGGCATCATTGATGCAGCACCGACTCCCAGCTTCTGGTTCGTCGATAAATTACTGATTACTGCGCCGCTATTCATTTCACTACCTGTTGCTGCCAAAGTAAGGATTGTCACTAACGGTAATGCCGGTCCATCAAATGTACGACGTGCCAGAACTAGATCCCAAGCAGATTTCTCAAAATAGAAACCAGCCGCAACGACTTTCGCACAGTCGATTGTTGACCCGCCGCCGACAGCCAGAATCACATCTACTTTGTGTTCGCGACATAAAGCAACGCCTCGATCAACAGTTTCCGTTCGAGGATTCGGCTCAATCCCGCTTAACTCAATTACTGTATTTCCGTTTGCTTCCATCAGCTGAATCAGCTGATCGTACAAGCCGTTTTTCTTGATACTGCCGCCGCCATACGCCAGCAGAACTGTCTTACCATACACATTCAAAACATCCGCCAATTCGTCCGTCAGACGATCCTTACCGAAACGGACATCAGTTGGTACATAAAAACGAAAATTATCCATTCTTTCACCCACTTTAAAAGTATAGTTTTAATTCAATTCCATCATATACTTTTTTCAACACTTCTGCCAGTCACTGATGCTTAATAGAGGCAATCATTTTTCCAAACAACCAAAAGTAAAACGACGACAGTGTCCAGTTGATAAATACAAAAAAACTGAGGTAGAAATGAGTTCCGCCTCAGATAGTTGCTTTTATATTTCACTGATCATTTTTCAATAGCAAATATAAGAAATATGGTGCTCCAATGATTGCTACAATCACACCTGCAGGTATTTCTCCCGTGGGCAGCAGCAGTCGCCCCAACGTATCACTCAACAGCAGCAGCAAGCCGCCAGTCAAAAGTGATGCCGGTAGTAAATTCATATGCTTTTTGATCCCCAGCCCACGAACGATATGCGGTGAAATCAGCCCAAGAAAGCCGATGCCGCCGGTCACAGAAATAGCGGCAGCTGCGGCAACAACCGCCAAAACCAGAGAAAGCAAGCGTTCCCGTCCAACATTTACGCCAACAGAAACAGCTGTCTCATCTCCCAACTGCAGGATATCATAGATTCGATGCCTGCTCATCGCCGCCAAGAAACAGATCAACAGCCATGGGATCATTGCAACCACAAAGGACCAGTTGCTTCCCCAGATACTTCCCGCTTGCCACATCGTCACAAATCGATAATTTTCAGAATCCAGCTTGGTGGTCAATAAAATTGTCATGGCAGAAATACCTGTACTTAAAACCACCCCTGTCAGAATCATTCGAACCGGTGTCAGTCCCTTTCGCTTATCGAAAGCAATCAATACAATCCCTCCGGCAGCAGCCAAAGCACCTATCAAGGCCACAAACGGCAATAGAAAGACAGTTGCTGTCGTCGTTTCAACAAAGCTGATAAACAATAGTACGGTAAATCCTGCACCAGCATTGATCCCTAGAATCCCTGTATCTGCTAATGGGTTCCTTGTCACGCTTTGCAAAATCGTGCCGCTCATTCCCAGAGCCCCGCCAGCCAACACAGCTAGGATGATCCTCGGCAAGCGAAAATCAAGAATCAATAGTCTCTGCGCTCTACTTCCAGACCCACCAATAACTGCCCACAGATCACTCGCTGAAATCGCCAATTGGCCATGAGTTAAACTATAAAAGGCTACTACAATAATCAGACCAGCAACACTCAGGTAAAATCCAGTAAGTTTCTTTTTGCTCATCCCAGATTCCCTCCTTTACGAAACAAATAAATAAAGAAGGGGATACCGATAACTGCTACCACTGCGCCGAATGGTGTCTCAAAAGGCGGATTGATCATACGAGCTGCAAAGTCTGCCAACACGACCAATAAGGCACCGCCAACAGCCGTGAACGGAATTAGCTTGCGATAATTTTCTCCCGCAAAAAAGCGCATCATATGAGGAACAATCAGACCGACAAAGCTGACCGAGCCAGCAATAGCCACCGAAAGCCCTGATAAAATCAAAATCAGCAGACTGACGATCAGACGAATACGTTGCGGATTTTTTCCTAAGCTGACAGCCGTATCATCCCCGAAGCGCAGAATAGTCACTGAAGAACTGAAGCCGATCGCCAGCAGTAATGCCAACAGAAAGAACGGTGCTGCAACTTGCAGCTGCTTCCAAGAAATCGCACTAACTCCCCCCAATGACCAAAATGTAATGTCTTGACTCAAATTGAATTGCAAAGCAATAAACTGACTGATTGAGATAAATAGGGCACTGATCCCCGCACCCGCCAACACCAGACGAATCGGTGTTGCTCCACGGCTTGAGCGTTTGGATATAAAATAGATGATCGCAATACTGACACCTGCGCCTAAAAAAGAAACCAGCAGTATTTGCCAATACCCCGCAGATGGAAAGAAGGCGAAAACAAACGCCAACCCTAAAGCTGCCCCTGCATTGACCCCCATAAGCCCCGAGTCTGCCAATGGATTTTGAGTGATTCCTTGAGCCAAGCCGCCGCTGACTGCCAAGCTCGTACCAACCAGCACCGCCCCCAACACTCTCGGAAGACGAATCGAGTAGATAACTTGATGCAGCTGATTCTGCTTATCAAAGTGCCAAAGCGCCTCCCAAAATGTTTCAAGCGGTACTTGAACTGCACCATATCTGATCGATATCATTATTGCAATGATAAGAAGAAACAATAAGGAAATAAAGGAGAGCCATTGATGCTGCTGCAGTTTAGCTTTCAAGGTCATCACCATTCTCCTTCATCATCTCATAAGAAAGAAGTAACGGCCGCTGGGTTTTGCCGTGACAGACAATCTCTGCTTCAATCGCAAAGACTTGCTTCAGCGTCTCAGCTGTAATCACTTCCGAAGGCGTTCCCTCCTTCAGTACCTGTCCTTGCTTCATTGCAATGACTCGATCTGAAAAACGTGAGGCAAGATTGATATCATGAATCGTCATAACGATCGTTTTCTTGTGCTCCTTATTGATCATTTTCAATACATTCAAGATTTCCAGCTGATGTGCCGGGTCCAAATAGGTAGTCGGCTCATCTAACAGCAACACCTCTGTATCCTGAACAAGCGCCATAGCGATCCAAACCCTTTGACGTTGACCGCCGGATAGGATGGCAACAGATTCTCGAGCCAATTCTGTCAAACCTGTCATTTCCAATGCCCATTGGATATATTTCTGGTCTTGGTTTGTCAGATTTTTCCAACCAGATTGATAAGGATGACGCCCAAAAGAAACCAAATCGAAGACGGATAGATCAATTGCGCTTTCCGGATTCTGCGACAGGATCGCCAGCTTTCGTGCGATTTCCTTTGATGTATATTGATTCAACGCTTTACTTTCCAATAGAACATGTCCTTTGATTTCCGGTTGGATTCGCGCTAATGTTTTCAACAATGTCGATTTCCCACAACCATTAGGGCCAATAATACTAGTAATTGTTCCTGCTTCAAAAGAGCAGTTCAATTTTTCGCTGATGGTTTCCTTACCGTAGCCTGTTGCCAGCTCTTCAGTAGATAAAATTGCCATAGTTTTCCTTCCCCTGCGAAGTCCTTATTTTTTTCTTACTCCGTCGTCATATTGAGAATCATTCTCAACAGACCGCACTTAATTATAAGAAACTCTCCTTCAAAAAGCAATGATATTTAAACGAACAACTATTTTACAAAAGATCTTATTCAAAATCACTTTATTTTTCAGATAAGGATTGACAAAACCATCTATATAAATGATAATGAGAATCATTATCATTTATATGAGAAACACGGAACATTAAGATTTGTAAATCAAACAAACGAGGCAATTATCTGACTCACTTTATCAATAAAACAACGGGGAGAGAACAACATGAAATTATTCAATAAATACACTGCTTTAGGCTTATCTTTATTAGTAGGCGGATCACTACTTGCCGCCTGCGGTTCAACTGATTCTTCATCAGATAGCACAACAGAAAGTACTTCTGCAAAAGAACGAGTAATGACTGATGCTCTAGGCAATGAAGTAACGATTCCAGCGAATCCAAAGAAGATCATCGGAAGCTATTTGGAAGACTATCTGGTTGCATTGGATGTGACGCCTGTTGCCCAATGGACAGTTAACAACTCAAGCATTCAAGATTATCTACAGGATGAACTAGACGGGATACCTACAATTTCATATGACTTGCCGTACGAAGAAGTCCTAAAATATGAACCCGACCTATTATTGGTTAGCTCTTCTGCGCTTGTAGAAGGTGGAAAATACGATGAATACAGTAAAATCGCACCAACCTATGTGGTAAAAAATGGTGACGATGTCACTTGGAGAGATCAACTCTTAGATGTCGGTGCTGTTTTAGACAAAGAGGACGAGGCTGAAGCAGTCCTTTCTGACTACGATACTCTTGCAGAAAAAACAAAAGAAGAACTGGCTGATAAAGCAGGAGATCAATCTGCTGCAGTTCTATGGATCACAAATAATCAAGCATTCATGGTTGGAGAAACTCGGTCAAGTGGTGCTGTTCTTTATGGGGATCTTGGCTTGAAGGTACCTGACTTGGTCAAAGAAATTTCAGCATCTGCCACAGCGGATTGGAGTAGCGTCTCTTTAGAAAAGCTGGCTGAATTGGATGCCGACAACCTTTTCGTCATCAACAGCGACGAAGCAGATCCATTCTTCCAAGAAGAGGTTTGGAAAAATCTCCCTGCTGTCAAAAATGATAAAGTCTTCACCTTCGGAGGAGATTCAGGCTGGCTATACAACGGTCCTATCGCTTACACAAAGATCATCGAAGATGTGAAAACATCCTTGCTGGGTGAATAGAAAACTATGTACTATTTCCCTAATCATATATAGTTAAAAATATGAAGAAGCTGAACTGATTTGGAGTTAACATCCAAAATCAATTCAGCTTTTCTTGCTTGTTCAAGCATTATAGGCAGCGAATAATACACATCTATGCATGATCATCTTTGATTCCATGCTCTACTATATAATTCTTTTTCAAAATCATGTATTCTTCATTATCTTCTTTTTAGCAATATTCTCCCATTCTTTTACATGTATTCCCTTTCTCAGAGTTCAACGATTCTACTCCATAAAGCTAACTCGTTAGTTATATATGCATATATTATCACCAAACAACTCCAAACCTGCTTTCATAACATTCCTAATCTTAATAATTTCATTATCGTTCCATTCAGGGACATATTCTTTTCCAGAAGTATTGATTGTCGGTAGGTTATTTCCATGAAAGAGCTTAACATAAATATTATCGTAATCATTACCATTACCAATAAAAATTTTCTTGATAGAAAAGGATACATCATCAAAAAAATTCCATAAAGTCAAAAACTCTGAATTATCAAAAGCTATTTGTTTTTCATTTAACCAATGTGCCAATTTATCTAAATCAATTGTTTCTTCTGCCATGTCGCTTTCTTCTAAATCAATTTTGTTCCTTTTTACATACTTCTCAATGTCTTCTTTATTTTGAAAAAGCAGGATTTTTTCTTGCTCACTAACATAAAAATCTTTTTCATCAATACATTCTATAACGTATTGTTTCAATTGCTTATATATAAGCAATTGATATAAATATACTGTTTCTTCATCGTTATAATCCAATTATTTCCCTCCTCATTTGAAACCTCTATCTCCATATTTTTTAAGTTTCTTTAATTCTGGATTTTTTTATTCCAGTTTCCCTTTCCATATTTTCCATCCATTAATTTCTCAGCAAACCCATTTCCATTCTCATCAACGTATGGTCTTTCTCCTTCTGCCCTGTCATTTGCCTTTTTTTCCACTGCCAGATATAGGTGTCTTATATTCTTTTTTCTCACTCAATTGTATATTTGATGCATTCTTCATCTGATCCAGAAACTGCTGGCCAACCTTCAGTGCTCCCAGCCCTTTCACAAGCTTAACGGCATACTATTAAAAAAACCAAGCCGATTTCAGAATATCTCAACCAGCTTGACTCTCCCCATCTATTCAAGATCATCTTTGATTCCATGTTCTCTCGCAAATCATAGTCCATTATCTGCGTAAGCAAAGCTTATTCCACTGTGAACAATTTCTTCAAATGTCGATGCTTCGCTAAAAACGTGTTCCAAATTCAAAGCATCTGGGTAAAATATCTCAAACAATACGTATTTCATTCACATCTCCAATAACAGACCTCAGTACTTTATTCGCTCGCTATAACTAATTTTCTTTATCAAACTCCGCAAGAATTGAGTCCTTCACAGCCATATACTCATTTACCGCTTCATCAATTTTTCTTACAGCTATTTCCTGCCATGCCTCAATCAACTTTTCCATTTTCGCTTCATAATTCTCTTCTTCGGGCTCTATCTCCATATCTCCACCAAAGCCTGCCATATCTTCAATGTTATAAACAATTCCTTTTTGACCCGCATAAGCTAACTCATTATCTGCATAGGTAAATTTCACCTCTTTGTACATCAATTCTTCCAGATTTGATGTATGTGTAAGCACTTCTTCCAACTTCACTCGTTCATCATCAAAATAGACTTCTAATAATACATGCTTCATTCGCAGCATTCAATACACCTCATTTTATTAATAGTTATGTTTCGGTAAAAAATCCTTTACTCTTATATTTCCATTTGAGTCTTTTTCGTACGTTAGTCTTCCACTTCCCCTACGCGGACCAAACCCTTTTATGTCTATCCCTCGCTCTCCACGCCTATCATAACCGAGAGCATGATCATTCAAACCAGTTTTATCTCCCTTTGCCAATTTATCCAACGCTTTATCTAATGCTTTCTTTTGCTCAGGGGAAAGCTTCTTTATCTTCCGCTGAACATTTTTAGGTATCTCAATTTCAACCTCTTCAGCATCGCTCCTAGATATCGTGATACCATTCTTCATCTGATCCAGAAACTGCTGACCAACCTTTAGTGCTCCCAGCCCTTTCACAAGCTTGTCTATAGCACCCAGGTTTCCAAATATTCCGGCTCCTGGAAGATAGGTCACTTCATTTTTGATGATCTTCAGTTCTTTTACGGTATACTATTTAAAAAACCAAGCCGACTTCAGAATATCTCAATCAGCTTGACTCTCCTCAGTTATTCAAGATCATCTTTGATTCCATGTTCTGCACTCTATTGCATCGTTATGATTAAAAAGCTGACTAAATTTCGGAATAGTTCAAATCCAGTCAGCTTCATTTGCTCGAACAGAAATCTTTTCATCCAACTATTCGAATAGATATCTTCCTATCGTTACATCTTCTGGCTCTACATTCTCCAAACGAACCCCTTCTAATGGAATCCTTAAGTCGTCTGGATCTACTCTATCAAATTTTTCATCTAAATTTAGCAATATATTACTAAATTTCTCTTCCAATTTTTCATTTTTAAATTGATCTAAGAGTACAATTCTCAATTTTCCCTCTTCCGGTATATACATTGCCTTATCCATATAAAAAAAAGGACTAATAGCAGAAATTTTTAAACTGATAAACTCAATGTAGCCGCGCTGAATCACTTCTTCTCTTGCTTTAACTGTAAAAAAAGATTTACTTAACTGAATATCTTCCATAAACATATATGCAAAACAACGTCCATAATTAAAATCTGTCATATGCAGAAAAGTAATCCCGTCCATGTTATCTAGTAATAGATAATCTAATGTATCTATCTTTAAATAATTTCTCAGTGTATAACCATAATCGCCCTCATTCAAGGTTCTATTTACAAAATCTATTGCTAACTTACTTTTCATATCATTTCCTCTTTCTATCATTTGTGTATTGGATAACCATGAATATTTCCATACCGATCAGTATGAACTTTAATCCAGGTTTCCCCCTCACTGCCGACAACTTTTCCCGTATCATATTCCTTTACTGTACCAAACTCCCCATTTCTATCTGGAACATCCTCCCCATTCATCCAACCTTCTTGAGTTTCAGGGACACCATTAGTTCCTTCTGTCCAAGTATTTTTCTTTTCTCCTTTTTCCTTAGACTGATTATTATTTTTATGCCCTATAACATGCTTTCCTTGTTTTCCGGCTGCTACTGGATTACCACCCTCTACACCGCCATCAACTTGTCTTTGGTGGGGAAGCTCATCAGTTCCATTAACTTCCCTTACCTTCACAAGACTCGGCGCATTCTTCATCTGATCCAGAAACTGCTGGCCAACCTTTAGTGCTCCCAGCCCTTTCACAAGCTTGTCTATAGCACCCAGGTTTCCAAATATTCCGGCTCCTGGAAGATAGGTCACTTCATTTTTGATGATCTTCAGTTCTTTTACAGTATACTATTTAAAAAGCCAAGCTGACTTCAGAATATCTCAATCAGCTTGACTCTCCTCAGTTATTCAAGATCATCTTTGATTCCATGTTCTATCTTATAGTTCTTTTTCAAAATCATGTATTCTTCATAGGCCTCTTGCACTTTATTTTTAGCGATTTTCTCCCACTCTTTTTTCAACTGTACATTATGCTCATGGTAATCACTTAAGCTTGGATCGATATCCATATCTCCACAAAAACCAACAAAGTCTTCTAGCTTGTGTACAATACCATGTTCCCCAGCAAAACACAGTTTGTTTTCTGCGTAAGTAAAGCTAATTCCACTGTGAACAATTTCCTCAAATCTTGCTGCTTCGCTAAAAACGTGTTCCAAATTCAAAGCCTCTGGGTAAAATATCTCAAACAATACGTGTTTCATTCACCTCTCCAATAACAGACCTCAGTACTTTATTCGCTCGCTATAACTAATTTTCTTTATCAAACTCCGCCAGAACAGAGTCTTTCACTGCCATATACTCTTTCATTGCCTCATCAATTTTTTTCACAGCTATTTCTTGCCATTTTTCAATCAGCTTTCCCCTCTTTGCCTCATAGTTTTCTTCTTCGGGATCTATCTCCATATCTCCGCCAAAACCTGCCAAATCTTCAATATTATAAACAATTCCTTTCGAACCTGCATAAGCGAGCTCGTAAGGAGCATAGGTAAAACTAATACCACTCGCAACTAGCTCTTCAAAAGAAGTAGTATCATCAAATAATTTTTCTAGATCAAGCCCATCTTCATAATAGATTTCAAATAATACATGTACCATTTCCATATTTAATTCCTCATTTCTTATAGTTATGTCCTCTTATAACATCTTTAAGTCTCAAACTACCATCTTTGAGCCTTTCGTATACCCCTCTGATCCCTCCTCTATTCCCACCAGTACCTTTTCCTTTTACATCAAAAGCTCTTTGACCTTTTCTATCTCCTTGCAAAGCATGGTCATTCAAACCAGTCTTATCTCCTTTAGATAATTTGTCTAATGCTTCATCGAATATTTTTTTCTGTTCAGGCGAAAGTTTCTTTATCTTCCGTTGAACATCTTTGGGTATCTCAATTTCAACCTCTTCAGCATCGCTCCTAGATATCGTGATACCATTCTTCATCTGATCCAGAAACTGCTGGCCAACCTTTAGTGCTCCCAGCCCTTTCACAAGCTTGTCTATAGCACCCAGGTTTCCAAATATTCCGGCTCCTGGAAGATAGGTCACTTCATTTTTGATGATCTTCAGTTCTTTTACGGTATACTGGTCCTTTGCCAGATGTTCTCCGTATTCTTCCAACAGAGCATAAAGCTCCGGATGGTCTTTTTTGGATAGTCGCTGACCGTCTTTGATGATTGTCCAACTCTTTCCATATTTGCCGCCATACTCTATACATTCTATCTCATAAGCATTCAATCGTGCCAGTCTCTTTTGGATCTCCTGCTTGTTTCGCTCTTCTCTTTCCCGCCAAGCTTCATTGATCGGCTTCGTCCATGATAGGTTCAGCTTTGAAATATCAAAGGTGCCAGTGCTTGGATTCCATGCTGTACAGTTTTCGATAGCTGATAAGCCTTGTTCCAAGTTATCCAGATTCGCTTCCACCTCGGAAAAGATTCCTGTGGATTTCGCATCAAAGCTGTAGAGATCGTTCAGCTTTTCCTCCAGCTTGCCAATACCCTCTTGCATACGCATATAGGCTTGTTCCATACGCTGGTTGGTCTTCTCTTCCTTGTTCAGCACCTCCGCATAGGATTTCAACAGGTTCTGTCCCTGTTGGATTTGTGCCTTCAACCGATCTTCCTCTACATCACAGGTATCCACCATCGCTTGAAATTCCTCCGGGAATTTCGTATGGGCTTCGATCATGGACTCCCCCACCAAAATCAGCGCACTGCTGATAGGCGGATAGACCGCCGTGAAATACCGTTTTGCTGATTTATACGTTTCACCAGATAGCGGTGCCCTTAAAAAGGTATTGATACTATCCTTCAAAGTGCCGGCATGTTGAATGTAAGCATTGGCGACGGATACCGCCGAACTGCTTTGTGCCTGAACCTCTCCAATATAAAAATTGATACTCAACTCTTTTCCCCCTTTTTATCTTTCATCTCCTTCAACTGATTGTTTTCTCCCAACAACAAGCTTCGTCTCTCACTAAGAAGCGCTTCTTCTTTTATAGTAAGAGCTTTTGCCTCTTCGTAAAGAGCCTCCCGTTCTTCCTCCAACTCTGCCAAGTTTTTTCTCTGAAGAAAGGACAGCTCTTCTTCCATTTCTGCAAAATAATCGTGATGCTCTCCCCTATTTGTATAAATGAGTTCATTTAGATACGCTTCTTGTTTTTTCGCCAATAGGCGATAATCGTTTTCTCGTTCCTCCAGCTTCCATGACGCTTTGCGATTTTTCTCCTGATTCGCAACTACTGCTGAAAGCTGTTTTAGAATAGCCAGCTCCTGATCCTCTACCTCTCTCATGAGGAGCCGCCTGTACCAGGACCGGAAAGGATACTGAATCCATCAAATTTCTGACCCAGCTTTTGATCAATGGCAGAAAACTCTTGTGCCACCGAATGAATATTATTGCCGTCTCTTGCCAAAGCATTGGAAATCCGCTGCCCTGATTGAACCGTTCTCTGAATACTACTCTTTGCGTTATTGTTTCCTGATACGGTGGTTCGACTACTGCTGTTTCCTGTTGTCGACACACTGGCTAATGCACTGGCAGCTTGACTCATTCTCTGTGAGGCAGCGGCTGCAACCCCCAACTTAACTGATACTTCACTCATCATTTATTTCCTCCTTTATTTTAGTTTAGATAAAAATATACAAATAAACAAGACAATAAAAAAGGAAAATAGCGCTATTTGACTAAAAAATAACATTAATTATACTTAGAATAGGAACGAATTCCTTCTCATTACCATATTACAAAAATTAAAAAATAAATATCAAAAATTTTATTTACTATTCACTTTTTTAGGCATGTTTCTTACTTTTGATAGAGATTCAAAACTGAAGCAGCAACATATAATATATTAAAAAGAGTGTAAGACAATATTCAAATTAGAAATTGTCTTACACTCTAAACACAAAATAAACGGCGAGCCAAAAACTGCTCCTTCGAAATTAAGCCGAAATTGCTTTAACACACAGAAACTACCGCAGTAGATCTGATGCGGCAAAGTACCTACTTGGATACTGAAACTATGAACAGCTATCTTCGTCTATTTCTTCTTATTTCTCGGAGCATTCACTTTCGGCTCAGCCTCTTCTATAATTTACATAATCAATTTTTCTTATTACTCTTCTCTTAGGTCTTGCTAGCACTCATTGATCTACTTGAACCCCTAAAGGAATAGCTTCGTAATGCCCTCCATTATCTTTTGATACTCGTTCCATGAAATCATCAAAATGTTCTGACTTGTAAATTAGAACATTACTTTTTCCCTGCAGCAGCTTAGCAAAAGTTTCTCTATTAAACTTATTGAATATATCAAATCGACCACAAGTAAATTGTCTCAAGCAAACATTTTCGTCATCATCTTGAAAAATAATATCAATAACAAACGCTAAAAATGTTTTACTTAACCTTATCCCTAAAATATTTTTTTCTCTATAGTTCCAACAATCCACTTCAATATAATCAAGGTCAACTGGATCTAGAGGGGTAAAATAGACGGATTTTTTGCCAAAATAAAGAAAGAAGGCCGTTCCTCCAAGCGCTGACCCCTCGTCAGGCTCGCCGCATCTTACAGATCTGCCTAAAACGAATTCCTCTTCTGGATAGTTTTTTCTAAGTAGGAAATATAGTTTGATTCATCACTTCTTATTTTCATTTCATCCTCCTATTTTGCTCAAACAACGATAACAACAGCATACCATATACAGCCGTACAGAAAGCAGTTTTCTAACTAATTCTAATGACGTAAAAAATCGTTCTCAGAAATTAGAGTTATCGTCTAATTTTTGAGAACGATTTGGTCATATCACTAGACTATCATTACTACGCGATTGCCGTTTCCAATCCAACCTCAATCATTTCATTAAAGGTCGTTTGTCTTTCTTCTGCGGTTGTTTCTTCGCCTGTGATAATATGGTCGCTAACTGTACAAATAGCTAATGCCTGTACATGGAATTTCGCACCTAGATAGTATAAAGCTGCTGCTTCCATCTCAACACCAAGAACGCCAAGCTCTGCCAGCTTCATGGTTTCAGTAGTATCATCTTTATAGAATGTATCTTCTGACAAGACATTCCCAACGTGTGTCGTAAAGCCCTTTTCCATTGAAAGCTTGTAAGCCTTCAGCAATAAATCAAAATCCCCGATTGGAGGGAAGTGGAATTGCTGGAAGTTCTTCGCAATCATGGAAGAGCTTGTCGCTGCTCCTTGCGCGATAATCAAATCGCGAACGTGAACATCTGTTGAAAGTGCACCGCAAGTCCCTACACGAATCAGTTTTTTCACGTCATAAGAATTGATCAGTTCATGGGCATAAATCGTCGCTGACGGCATACCCATCCCTGTTCCTTGAACAGAAATACGCTCACCTTTATACGTACCTGTATAGCCCAACATCCCTCGAACCTGATTGTAACAGACAGGGTTTTCTAAAAATGTTTCAGCAATATACTTTGCTCTCAGCGGATCGCCCGGTAATAAAATTTTATCAGCAATTTCACCTTGTTTCGCTTCGATATGAACACTCATTTGTTTCGCCCCTTTTTTCTTATTTTTCGAACTAAATTATAACTCCTCCAACGTTCTCTTGATCAGCTGTTTAAACTGTTCTTTCACACGCTGCGTTGTTTCAACAACTTCCTCATGGTTCAAACTGCTTTGCATGCCGGCAGCCAAGTTAGTAATACAAGAAATACCAAGGACCTTCAAGCCGCTATGTGCTGCTACGATAACCTCTGCGACTGTGGACATGCCCACTGCATCTGCTCCCATTGTACGAGCCATGTGGATTTCAGCTGGTGTTTCATACGTAGGACCGGAGAAGCCCATATAAACACCCTCTTGTAATGACATCCCTTGATCAGCGGCGACCTTTCTTGCTGTTTCTTGATAGGTTTTCGTATATGCTTGACTCATATCAGGGAAACGCGGCCCCATGTCGTCTTCATTCTCGCCAATCAATGGGTTATCTCCTGTAAAATTGATATGATCAGTGATCAGCATCAGATTTCCAGGTTCAAAGCTTTCGTTGACACCACCAGCAGCGTTCGTTACAACAATCGAGTGAATCCCCAGTGCCGCCATCATACGTACCGGATAAGTAACAACTTGCATTGAATGGCCTTCATAATAATGGAAACGCCCTTGCATAGCCAATACTTTTTTACCGGAAAGTGTGCCGTACACTAACTGCCCCGCATGACCAACAACTGTTGAAACAGAGAAATGGGGTACATCTGAGAATGGTACTGCGATTGGATTTTCTATTTCTTCTGCCAGCTCACCTAAGCCAGATCCTAGGATCAAGCCAAAATCCACCTCGCCGATTCCTTTCTCCTTCAAAAATGCTGTTGTTTCCTGTAATTGCTCTTTCAGCTTCGTCATTGTTTTCCTCCTATTTCAAGTCTTTCAAAAAACTTGTGCCATTCTCAGTTTTCGCTACATTGAAGTTTTCAGCAATCGTTGCTGAAATATCTGCATAGTGTCCTTGAGCTAATTTGCCCTGACCCTTCATATTTTTGCTGTAAACAAGCAGTGGAACATATTCTCTTGTATGGTCTGTTCCCGGGAAGGTTGGATCGTTTCCGTGATCTGCAGTGATGATCAATAGATCATCATCCTGCATCGCATCCAAAATTTCAGGCATCCGAAGATCAAATTCTTCGATAGCACGAGCATAACCGGCAACATCCCGACGATGGCCGAACAATGCATCAAAATCTACTAGGTTCGTAAAACTCAAGCCAGTAAAATCTTTTTTCATGACATTCAAGAGCTGATCGACACCATCCATGTTACTCTTCGTACGAACTGATTCCGTAATACCCTGACCATTGAAAATATCATTGATTTTCCCAACAGCGATCACATCCTTGCCGCCTTCTTTTAAAGAATCAAGCACAGTATGTCCAAATGGATCTAGCGCATAATCGTGACGATTGCTTGTACGTGTGAAATTCCCTGGTTCGCCAAGATATGGACGCGCAATGATACGACCGATCATATAAGGCTCATCTTTTGTAATATCACGAACATACTGACAAATACGGTATAGCTCTTCTAAAGGAATAATGTCCTCATGTGCAGCAATCTGCAGCACTGGATCAGCTGACGTATAAACGATCAGATCGCCTGTTTTCATTTGATGCTCGCCGTAATCATCAATGACCGCTGTTCCGCTGTATGGCTTGTTGCAGACAATCTTTCTTCCTGAAAACTCTTCGATTTGCTTTAATAACTCGTCTGGAAAACCATCAGGGAAGACACGAAAAGGCTTTTGAATATTCAAGCCCATGATTTCCCAGTGCCCAGTCATAGTATCTTTTCCAACAGAAACTTCTTCAAGCTTTGTTGCGTAGCCTAAATGATCCGCTTTGGCTTCTACATTGTGAAGAGGAGCAATTGTTCCCAGTCCTAAGTTTTCCAAGTGAGGGATTGTCAGACCAGCTTCTTTTGCAATATGACCTAATGTATCACTACCCACATCTCCAAATTTATCGGCATCTGGTGCTTCACCGATCCCAACTGAATCCATTACTACTAAATGTACACGTTTAAACATAACCATCCTTCTTTCTTCAAGTTTTGTTCAGTGCTTTATACGAGATTTGATTCCGCCAGCCCAAAGACTAAGCGCTAAAGTCGACTACCTTTATCCAATCTCGATGAAAAACAGTTGAAACTGTTTTTTTCATAACTTATTGTTTCTTTCGTAAAGCGGAGGCATTGCGTTATATGCGGTTGAGTGCAATGACGATAACCTCTTTTTTAAACGGTATTTCACATGCAGACTCCTCGGAATTAAGTCGATATTTTGTAGAAATCTGTAAACGTTTTTTTTAAATCCCGCCTTAATTCTCAAGCCTAGACGCACGTGGCACAACCTCTTGATAAACGGTATCTTTCAGTGCAACTCTCTCAGAAATAAGCCTGTATTCTGATAAAATCTGCAGAACGATTTTCCAAAATACTTTCTTATTTTTCGAGAGCTAACCGCACTGACGATAACCTCTTTTCTTCACTCTACTAATTTCCGCAAAAAAAGGCAAGACTAAAGAAATGTTCCCATAGTCCCGCCCTTTGCATACAATGATTTATTTAGACTTGATATAGTTCTGACCGTTGGCTTTCGGTCCGGAGGCTTTTCCTAAGAAAAGTACCAATACGATAATTGTCAGTACATATGGTGCTGCTTGTAGGTAAACATCCGGAATCTGAGAAATGATTGGGATGCTTGATCCGGCAATACTCAAGTTCTGAGCAAAACCGAAGAATAAAGCCGCTCCCATCGCTCCAAGAGGATTCCATTTACCAAAGATCATCGCTGCCATGGCGATAAACCCTTGACCGGCAATCGTTGTCGCAGAAAAACGTCCGGCGATTGATTGAGCAAAAACTGCTCCACCCATACCACCAAGAAATCCAGATAACATAACACCTGAATAGCGCATTAGATATACATTGATTCCCAATGTATCTGCCGCTTGCGGGTTTTCACCAACAGAGCGAAGACGTAAACCAAAACGTGTTTTGAAAATGACAAACCAAGCGATAATTGCGATAACTACAGCAAAATATGCTGGTAAGAATGTTCGTTTGAAGAACAAATCACCGATAATTGGGATTTCTCTCAATACAGGGAAAGAAAAATAACCAAATGATTTTGCGATTGTGTCTGTTTGACCTTTTCCGTAGATTACTTTGACTAAAAAGATAGCTAATGCAGGTGCCATCAGATTAATTACGGTCCCACTGATAATATGGTCTGCACGTAAATTGATAGTCGCTACAGCGTGAAGTAAAGAGAAGATCATTCCGACAGCTGCTCCGACAAGCAAGGCCAGCCATGGCGTCAAGCTTCCAAAGGTCGCCCCAAAAGTCAGGTTGAAGACAATCGAGCTGAATGCCCCCATAACCATGATTCCCTCTAGTCCAACGTTAACAATACCGCTGCGTTCTGAGAAGGTTCCGCCCAATGCAGTCAAAATCAAAGGAGTGGAGTAAAATAATGTTTGGTTGATAATTGTTTGAATTGTCGATAGTAATGCAGCATCCATTAGATTTTCCCTCCTTCTTGACTCTCATCATTTCCAGACGACTCTATTTCCTGAACAACGACAACTTCCTTCTTGCTTCCTGATGCTCTTGCCATCAAGAAACGAATCAAGTAGCTGATTCCGACAAAGAAAATGATTGATGCAATAACAACATCTACCAGTTCAGTCGGCACACCGGCTCTAAGCGGCATACCTTGTCCACCAAGCTTCAGCACACTGAACAAGATTGCGGCCAGTAGAATCCCCGCCGAGCTTCCTGCTCCAAGTAGAGAAACAGCCATTCCGTCAAAACCGATACTCAATGACGAGCCTTGTACGAAGAAGTTCTGGAATGTTCCCAAACCTTGAACTACACCGCCTAAACCAGCAAGAGCGCCGGAGATGATCATAGATAAGATGATCGTGCGTTTACTACTCATCCCTGCATATTCAGAAGCAAAAGGGTTCAACCCAACTGAACGGATTTCATACCCAACTGTTGTCTTTTTCATCATAAACCAGACAAGAACCAAGAAGATCAATGCAAGAAAAATCCCTAAGTTCATCCGAGAACCATTGGTCAGCTGTGTCAGGAAGTCACTTCTAAGTGTTCCATTGGCACCAACCATCTGAGTCACACCTTTGTTGCTCATCACATCCGGTGACATCACATTATTAACGATATGTGTACTTGCATACAGTAATACATAGTTCATCATGATCGTAACGATTACTTCACTTGTTCCAAAATACGCCCGTAAAAATCCGGGAATCGCTGCTGCTACTGCGCCAGCTAATGCACCAGCAATAACAGCTAAAGGCAATACGATAAATCGAGGACTATCAGGCATAGAAAGTGCTACCCAGATACTCGCTACCCAGCCGCAAAGTGCCTGACCGGATAACCCGATATTGAAGAAGCCAGCTGAGTTGGCGACAGAAAATCCTAATGCTGTAAAAATCAACGGTCCAGCTGTTACAAAAATTTCTCCGATATTCTTAGGTCCCTGACCAAATACAGAGGTGAACATAGCAGAATAACCTTGAACAGGTGAATAACCAAAGATCAACATAACGATTGCTCCGAGAATAAATCCCATTACCACCGAAAGGACCGGCACCATAATATTTCTCAATTTTTCTGATTTATTATTCAACAGACTCACCTGCCTTCACACTGTTTAACTCCTTACGAGCTTCTTCTAGCGAATACCCTGCCATCAACAGCCCAAGTTCATTTTCGCTTGTTTCTTTTGGATCAACGATCCCAACGATTTTCCCTGCATGAACAACTGCGATTCGATCCGAAACATTCATGATTTCATCCAGCTCAAAGCTGACAACCAGTACTGCCTTGTTTTGGTTCCGCTGTTCAATCAGACGCTTATGGATATATTCGATTGCTCCTACATCCAAACCACGTGTTGGCTGGGATACAATCAACAGATCCGGATTACGATCGATTTCTCTGGCAATGATTGCCTTTTGCTGATTTCCTCCAGACAATGCCTTGGCAGGAACCAACTCATTCGTCGTCCGCACATCATATTCTTCGATTAAATTACGTGCATATTCATTGATTTTGTTGTAATTCAATACACCGGTTTTACTCAACGGCTCTTTATAATAAGTCTGTAATGCAATATTTTCAGCTAATGTCATTTCCAGTACCAAACCGTATTTATGACGATCCTCAGGTACATGGCCTACACCTGCTTCAGTGATTTGACGAGGCTTTTGATTCACAATGGACTTGCCATTCAGTTCAATAGACCCGCTTTCGATTTTCCGCAAGCCAGTCAGGGCTTGAATAAGCTCTGATTGTCCGTTGCCATCGATCCCTGCAATCCCGACAACTTCGCCAGCTCTAACATCTAGGCTAAGCCCTTTGACTGCTTCAAGACCACGACTCTCTTTAACTACAAGGTCCTTAATAGATAGTACCGTTTCCGTTGGGTTCGCAGGTGTTTTCTCCGTTTTAAAGGAAACCGAGCGTCCAACCATCATATCCGCCAGCTGTTGAGAAGAAACATCTTTGATATCCACAGTCCCGATACTTTGTCCACGGCGGATAACCGTACAGCGATCTGCTACTTTTTTGATTTCATCTAGTTTATGGGTAATCAGAATAATCGATTTCCCTTCCTTAACAAGTCCGTGCATGATCTGGATCAGCTCATCGATTTCTTGAGGTGTCAGTACAGCCGTAGGCTCATCAAAAATCAAAATATTTGCGCCGCGATAAAGGGTCTTCAGAATTTCCACCCGCTGCTGCATCCCAACAGAAACATCACGAATATAAGCCTGCGGATTCACATCCATCCCATATCTTTTAGAGACTTCTTTAATTTCTTCAATCGCCTTTTTGCGATCCAATACCCCACCCTTAGAAGGTTCATTTCCTAAGATAATATTCTCTGTTACAGTAAACGCATCCACTAACATAAAATGCTGATGGACCATCCCAATCCCTAAACGGTTAGCAGCAGTTGGACCGTTGATATCCACTTTATTACCGTCTATGTAGATTTCTCCTGAAGTCGGTTCCAAAAGTCCGGACAATACATTCATCAATGTTGATTTCCCCGCACCATTTTCACCTAAAAGAGCATGTATTTCTCCCGGCTTCACTTTCAGGTTAATGTTGTCATTCGCCTTGAACGTGCCGAATTGTTTAGTAATATTGCGCATCTCAATCACATATTTTTCTTGAGTCACGTTTTTTTCACATCCTAACATTATTTTCACTTGCGACAAGCAACCATTTCCAAACTTTATCCTGATATAAAGACTTTAAGCAGCTGTTTCCACAATAATTTCCAAAAGATTTATAGTGACCCGGAGCAAAAAGTCAAAGGGACGTCTCCCTTCTCCCCGTCATTCAGATACGAAAATGTCTAAAAAAGGACTCAAGAAAAAACATCGAAGTTTCCTACAAAAGAATCAGAAAAAAATAAGTGCATACTTCAGATGTTGTTTCTACATTTTAGGACGGTTCCGTTTTGAAAAGACAGTTTCTGTTGTTTGACTTTTAAGAAAACAGATTAGTAAACTGGTTTATCTATCCTGCTTTCTTAGAAACCGGAACATTGATTGGATCAGCGAGGAGCTGCCGGGACTTCTATGAGTCCCAGCATTCTCGCTATCTGATTGTGACTAACATACAGTCTCAATCTCCAAATCTGTATAACTGGTGTTCCATGAGCAACTTTCGTGAAGTTCGTGCTCCTGTCACAACCTTTGTTCAACAAATTGATTAGTCTTTTACATCTTCCGGAGCTTCTGGTACTTCGATATCGCCTGCAATTACTTTTTCTTTTGCAGCATCAACCGCTTTTTGTGCATCTTCTGAAAGAGATCCAGCAGTCAAATCAACACCGCCGTCTTTCAAGCCGTATACTTTATGTTCTCCACCAGGGAATTTGTCTTCAAGAGCTAGATCAGCGATATCTTTTACAGCTGCACCCACACCTTTAAGTGTAGAAGTCAGTGTAAGATTATCATCTTTGCCATCTTTATCTGTATAAGCGCCATCTTCTTCTTGGTCTCTGTCTACACCGATAACCCAAACTTTGTCTTGGTCACCAGATTCGTTCAAATCTTTCGCTTCTTGGAAGACACCTGCTCCTGTACCGCCTGAAGCGTGGAAAATGATGTCCACTCCACCTTGGTACATAGCTGCTGCAAGAGATTTACCTTTTGCAGGATCTCCGAATGATGCTGCATATTTCACATCTACAGTAATTGTTTTGCCTAATTCTTCTGCTGCATCTGCTACACCTTGACGGAAGCCAGCTTCAAAACGGTCGATTACGACACCTTCTTCACCACCGATGAAACCTACTTTGTCAGTCTTAGTTGAGTAAGCTGCTGCTACACCAGCAAGGTAAGAAGCTTCGTTGTCTTTAAATGTAGCTGAGACAACATTGTCTTTGTCTTCAATTACACTATCAATAATTACAAATTGAGTATCTGGGTTCTGGTCAGCTGCTGCACTAACAGAATCAGCTAATAAGTAACCAATACCGAATACAGTTTTAAAACCATTTGAAACTGCTGTATCGATGTTTGTTACATATTCAGACGCATCGTTTGACTGGATATAGTCATAGCCGTCTGCACCTTTTGGCAGGTCATGTTCCTTGCCCCATTCTTGAAGGCCTTCCCACGCTGATTGGTTGAATGATTTGTCATCCACACCACCGATATCTGTTACGATAACTGCACTATGCGCCGCATCGCCTGATCCTGAACCTCCACCTGTTGAGTCAGTAGTATCGCTGTTGCCTCCGCCACATGCTGCTAAACCTAGTACTAGACCAGCTGCAAGTGCGCTTAAACCAAATAATTTCGCTTTTTTCATTTCTGTAAAGCCCCCTAAATAAAATAGTTTTGTATTTTCAACAGCCAGATGACTGAATGAAACAATTGAAATGCTGAACGGATTGTTCTGCTTACGAGCAATAAGTACGGAATGAACTCGTGATGTTCTTTATCACACGTTCGTTTCCACTTATTGTCAAGTGAGCTGATCCGTAAAGCTGGACATTGAAATGCTGAACGGATTGTTCTGCTTACGAGCAATAAGTACGGAATGAACTTGTGATGTTCTTTATCACACGTTCGTTTCCACTTATTGTCGAGTGAGCTGATCCGTAAAGCTGGACATTGAAATGCTGAACGGTTAATTTTCGTCAGCTGAATAATTAAATCAGAGTGGAGTCAAAGCTCCTACATATCTTCTTCAGTAAAGGCATACGGCAGTAATTCAGCAACTGTCGTCTCCTTCGTTACACCGTTATCACCGACAAGTGTCACAGGCATAGCTGGATCACAAAATTCGGCGATTACCTGACGACAAGCGCCGCATGGTGAAATCGGTCTTGGCGTATGTCCTGCAACAACTAAATGTTGAAAATTACGCTGTCCCTCTGAGACCGCTTTGAATATTGCTGTGCGTTCTGCACAGTTAGTCAATCCATATGAAGCATTTTCAATATTGATTCCCTGGTACGTCTGTCCATTGTCTGCTACCAGACAGGCACCTACAGGAAATTCTGAATAAGGTACATATGCCTTGTTTAATGCATCTCTTGCAACATCGACCCATTCTGTTTTCGCAGTCATTTTCTTCCCACTTTTCTATCGTTTATTCTCTACAGTACATGTAGCACCACTCCGCAAATCGTATATTAAAAGAACTCGCAGATTAGTAGCCTGTACCTGTTTCGCCATCCATAATTGCAACTCCGGCACTTGTACCGATTCTTGTTGCACCAGCGTCAACCATTGCCTGAGCTTCTTCTTTATTGTGGATACCGCCGGATGCTTTCACACCCATATCAGGACCAACAGTACTTCTCATTAATTTAACATCTTCAACTGTTGCTCCTCCAGTAGAGAATCCAGTAGATGTCTTAACAAAATCTGCGCCTGCTTCTTTAGCCATTTCACACGCTTTGATTTTTTCTTCATCTGTCAGCAAAGCTGTTTCGATAATAACTTTTACCAGTGCTTTGCCATCAGCAGCTTGAACCACTGCTTGAATGTCCTTCAATACTTTTTTATATTGCTTTGATTTCATCGCACCGACATTCAATACCATATCGACTTCATCTGCACCGTTGGCAATTGCATCTTTTGTTTCGTATGCTTTGACTTCAGAAGTATTCGCTCCTAAAGGAAAGCCGATTACAGTACAAGTTGAAACCTTTGTACCTGCTAATTTTTCATGTGCCAGTGCTACCCAATAGGGATTTACACAAACAGAGAAAAATTCATATTTTTTTGCTTCCTCGATAATTTTCAACACATCTTCCTCAGATGCATTTGCTTTTAGTATTGTGTGGTCGATCATTCGGTTTAATTCCACGTTTAACATCCTTTCCTGTCTATTGAAGAAATCATTTCGACTCCTTCTTCTTCTCAAATCAATTGCTTTCTTCACTCATGTTTGTCAAACAAGAGCACCAGAAGAAAGAACAAATTTTCTCTTTGTCCGATTCTTCATTTTATTTGTCCTTATCCGTTATAAATCCAGTTGTAACTGACATCAGACTACTATTTATATCTCTTTACATTATAAGGTAATTATATCATGAATTAGAACAGGTTCCTCGCCTGAATCACCGATTTCAATATTTTTATAAATCAATTCTTTTACTTCGTTGATTTCATTTGAATCTGCGTAGATCGTCAGTAGGGATTCACCCTCTTCAACAGGCATACCGACCTTCTTATGAAGCTTGATACCCACTGCATAATTGATGGCATCTTCCTTGGTTGCGCGACCTGCTCCTAAAAGCATTGCAGCGATCCCAATCTCATTTGCGACGATTTTTTGAACGACACCAGTGCTTTTCGCCGGCAGTTCAATTTGATACTTCGCAGTCAGCAATTGTGATGGATCATCAACAATTGAATCATCTCCACCTTGATTACGGATCATCTCTCTGAATTTCTCCAGAGCTTTTCCTGATGCCAGTGCCTCTTCCAGCAGGCTGCGAGCTTCTTCAAGGGTTGCTGCCTTTTCAGCTAGAACAACCATCTGACTGCCTAGTGCATAACACATTTCAACTAGATCCTCAGGTCCATTTCCCTGCAATGTTTCGATTGCTTCTACGATTTCCAAACTGTTACCGATTGCTTCGCCCAATGGTTGTGACATATCTGAAATCACTGCCATTGTATGGCGGTTTGCCAATTTACCGATTCGAACCATCGTTTCCGCCAGGCGTCGAGCTTCCTCGATGTTTTTCATGAAGGCTCCTTCGCCAGTTGTCACGTCCAGAACAATGGCATCTGCTCCGGCAGCTATTTTCTTACTCATGATCGAGCTGGCAATCAAAGGAATCGAATTGACTGTTGCTGTCACATCTCTTAATGCGTATAATTTTTTATCTGCCGGTGCTAAATCTCCTGATTGTCCGATAACAGCTACGTGACTTTCATTTACCAGCTGAATGAATTTCTCATCCGGCAGCTCCACTTGAAATCCCGGGATAGCTTCCAGCTTATCGATCGTTCCGCCTGTGTAGCCCAGCCCACGTCCGGACATCTTCGCCACACTAACACCTACACTCGCAACTAGCGGCGCCAAAATCAGCGTTGTTGTATCTCCTACACCACCGGTAGAATGCTTATCCACTTTGATCCCCTGAATACCGGAAAGATCGATCATCTCCCCTGAGCTAGCCATTGCCAACGTCATATCTGTAATTTCTTCATCGGTCATATCCTGATAAAAAACAGTCATTAAAAACGCGCTGAGTTGATAATCAGGAATATCGCCCTTCGTATAGCCATCAATGATGAACTGAATTTCCTCTTTGCTCAAGCTCCCGCCGTCACGTTTTTTCTCAATCAAATCTACCATTCTCATTACAATTTCCTCCGAATTCCCAATGTTGTATTATACACTAAAAAAGTCCTTCTTTAAACATTTAGTAAACCAGTTTACTGATCCTTATCAACAAAAAAGAAAGCGCTTGTAAAACGAACAATACTATTTTTTTTCCGTGTTGTCAATCGTTCGTGTGCTGTTTCTCTCTATAAACGTTGTTTCAAAAATTTTATTTGGGATCTTTTCTACATCTCCATGAATCGCTTCGACTAAGAATTTCGCTGCGTAATAGCCTATATCAAAAGCCGGCTGATAAACGGTTGTTAAGCTAGGTGCCAGATATTCAGAAATCTCCAAGCCATCAAACCCAATAACCGAAATGTCTTCAGGGATACGCAGGTTCTTTTCATAGATAGCCTGATACGCACCAATCGCCATCTCATCATTGCCGCAAAAAATTGCAGTGACTTCTTTATTTTTCAATACTTCCTTCGCTGCTCGATAGCCGCCCTTCAAGGTCAGCTCACCACTTTGAATATAGCTCTCATTCATTGGAAGATCATGCTTTTCCATCATGGCTCTGTAAGCCGCCAAACGTTCCGTCAGCTGATAATATCCTTGCTTTTCCTTCAGCATACCGATGTGCCTGTGACCATTTGAAATCAAATATTCCATCGCTCGAGAGGCGCCTTCATATTCTTCAACTAGTAATTGCCCTTCTTCTCTAGTATTGATCCCTCTATCGATCAGTACTACAGGAAAGACTGACTGCAGCTGTTTTTTCAACACATGATCCTCTGGAAGTACATTCGGTGTAGCTAGAATGATGCCGTCAACTGAACGATGCAGCAGCTCAGTCACGTACTTTGTTTCCTTCTCCACACTATGCTTGGAATTGCATAGTAGGATCATATACCCCAAAGAGTTCAGGTAGGTTTCCACACCTTCAACCACTTTGGAAAAGAAAAAATCTGTTACATCGGGAACAATCATCCCAATTGTTTTTGAATGTCTCGTAATGATATTCGAGGCGAAAAAATCCGGTTTATATTGATGCTCCTCAACGATTTCCAGCACTTTCTTTTTCGTCGCTTCACTGAATCGACTGCCCTTATTGTTGAGGATTTGAGAAACTGTTGTTACTGAGACCCCAGCCATATTGGCTATCTCTCTGATCGTCAGTTTCATCCCTGTCCCCCTCTCCCATTGACATGATGCATATGACATGGTACATTCTTCGAAATACTTTTTTTCGAAATTCTTATTGAACAATCACATAATAGCAGAAATGTTCGGAAAAAAATAGTTAAATGAAAATTTTATCATAAAAAAGGAAGGTCGGAATTTTGAAGAAAGAAATTGTATCCAAATTACCAAAAATCGAGCTACACTGCCACTTAGACGGTTCTGTAAGTTGCGAAACTTTACTGAAAATTTCCAAAAAATACACTATCGGTCTTCCTGAAGATACCGAACAATTACGTAAACTGGTAAATGCACCAGAGGATTGCCAAAATTTGAAGGACTACTTGACCTGCTTCGATGTTATTTTATCCTGTTTACAGACAGAAGAAGCCTTGGAAATGGCTGCATTAGATGTACTCGCTCAAGCGGCTCAAGATGGTATCTCTTATATCGAGCTTCGCTTTGCACCAACCCAACATCAGGAACAGGGGCTGTCATTAGTTCAAGTTGTTACTGCTGTTCTCAGAGGTTTGAACGCTGGAGAAGCACGATATGGCATAAAGAGCAATGCTCTGCTTTGCGGGATGCGCCACGATCAGCAGGAAAGGCTGGAAGAGGTCGTTCGTTTGGCGAAAGACTATCAAGGGAAAGGAATCGTAGCTTTCGATCTGGCTGGAGATGAAGCGGCCTATCCACCTGAAAATTTCAAAGAAACTCTTGAACTGGCAAACCAGCTAACGATCCCTCTGACCTTGCACGCCGGAGAATGCGGCTGCGGGAAGAATGTCGCTGATTCCATAAAGTTGGGTGCCAAGCGTATCGGTCATGGCATTGCGCTCAAAGATACCCCGGAATATTTTGATTTGCTACGTGAAAAAGATATTTTGCTTGAAATCTGCCCCACAAGCAACTTTCAAACAAAAACGGTCAATTCATTAGAGGACTATCCTTTCCGACAATTTCTAAAAGAGCAAATCAAGGTTTGCGTCAACACTGACAATCGAACGGTTTCCAATACAAATTTAGTGGAGGAGTATATGAAGCTGTCTGAATGGTTCCAACTGACCTACGAAGAGATGGAGCAATTGAATCATAATGCTGTGGATGGTGCTTTTATTTCTGATCAAGAAAAATCAATCCTTCATCAGCAATTGACGAAAGAATATAAAAAATTTAGGACGGAGAATGTTTCTTCATGAAAATAAAAAGCTATGTATTACATGCATTTACAAAGGGGAAAGCTGGCGGCAATCTTGCTGGTGTCGTTTTAAATGCTGAAGAGCTTTCAGAAACAGATATGCAAGCTATCGCAAAAACACTTGGCTTTTCAGAAACTGCTTTCCTGCTGTCTTCGGATCAAGCCGATTGGCGAATTCGCTATTTCACACCTGCTGAAGAAGTCCCTATCTGCGGTCATGCAACGGTTGCACTATTCTCTGCCTTAAAGCAAAAAAATATTGCCGCTGCAGGTAGTTACACAATAGACACAGATGCAGGGATCTTATCAGTAAAAACCACTGAGACAGATCAAGTGTTTCTTCAGCAGAACACTCCTCAGTATCTAGATGTTTTACCATCAGAAGAGATTGCTGATTCCTTGAATATTCCTGCTGATTCACTTCACGACACACTGCCTGTTCAGATCGTCTCTACAGGCTTGAAGGATATATTAGTACCTATCAAAAACTTAAAGACATTGACAGAACTGGTGCCTGATTTCGACAAAATCACACAGATCAGCAAAAAATATCAAGTGACCGGGTACCATATTTTTTCACTGGAAACGCAACAACCAACATCTACCGCTCACTGTCGTAACTTCGCTCCTTTGTTCGATATTCCAGAAGAAAGTGCTACTGGTACATCCAATGCGGCACTCGCTTGCTATTTGACAAAGCAGTTGGATTCCTCAGCCTTACAGACAGATGCGCCGCTGATTTTTGAGCAGGGCTATTCGATGGATAAGCCTTCTGAAATCATCGCTTTACTGACACAGGAACATGGAGCAGTCAGCAGTATTTATGTTGGCGGAACGGCTTCTAAACTGATTGAAAAAGAAATAGAGATTTAGAAAAAGAACAGGGACTGGCCTATTTGCCGGTCTCCTGTTCCTTTTTTTGTTTTATCTTCTATTTTACCAACTCATGATGGAAGCAATCACTTCACATATTTTTCCGTACGCGCATCCGATATCTGTCCTTCGTAGTTCAGACCATAGCCGAAGTCATAGGTATTTCCTTCTGAGTCTTTATAGGATTCCATGTCGTGAGCTACATCTTCCTCCTGCTTCTCAACAGTTTCCATATCTGCTGGGAACTGCATTGGAAGAAGCCCTTTCGGCTCCTGTTTTCCTAAAAGGATATCAAAGTACGCCTGATCGCTGACAGAGAAGCCAGTGATAATTGCATCCGCATCCTTCTCAAATTCGCTGACAACAACTGGATTTTTCGCTTTCAATACCACAACGACCGGAACCTTTTTCCCTGTTTCTTTTTCGATGGCTTCACTCTGCTTTTTCGCATTCTTAAAGGCTTCCAAATCGTAGCTATTGCTGATGATCGCCGTTTCTCCATAGTAACTGCGGTTTTCTTTTGTGCCGTCTGCCAGAACATCCCCACTGATCGATGTTTTTCTCACTGCGTCACCGTCTGCTTTGTAGGTTCCGTATTGCAAACTAAGGGGATAGAAGGTGTCGTCCTTCAAGCCTGCGCTGCTGAATGGGCTGCCATTATCAGGACTACCCATCCCTACGACAATCATATCCACATCTTTCAGATCCGGTGCTTCAAAGCCGGTCACTTTTCCATCTTTTTCAACTGGTGTGTCCGTCAACACTTCCTTGAAGTATCCTTCCGCAATTTCCACGTTCATTGTCGGATCTGCTGTGTCTTTCGCATCTGCAAAAACAGTTTTAAATTCATGATGAATCGAGCTTGGAATATACACAACTTTATCCTTATAATCTACTTCAACATCTGCTTCCTTGATTGTGTCATCACTGTTTTTCAACATAACAACTGAATCCAGCTGTGCCTGATAACCAGCCTCATTTTTCTCTTTGCTGCCGACAATCTCAGAAGAAGATTCCAAAGATAGGTACGGATTTTCAAAAATTCCCGGAAGCATCATCATCTTCACTAAGCGAGCACCAGACTGCTGGAAGCGCTCCTCAGCGGAAATATCCACATCGCCCTTTTCATAGGCTTCATCCCAGATGTCGTAGGCATCGAGAACTGGCTGGATTGCATTATTCCCGCCAAACATATCCACACCTGTCAACAGCACTTCATAGTGACGCTGTGCCACTGTTTCATCTTCTACGCCCCAAGCAGTTCCGATCCCCAACACATTATCAGGGTCATCGATCGCTGAGGTCACTGTCCAGTCTGTACAAATGATTCCTTCATAGCCATTATCCTTGCGCAAAATATCGATTTTGTCTTTATCATAAGCAGATCCTTTATTTACCCCAAACAATGGGTTGCCATCCTTATCGATTGCGACAGAATACGAACTCATGACAGAAGCAGCTTCCTTTGTTTCTCCATCTAGATTCAGTGCACCATCAATAAACGGTTTCAAATGTTCTTCAAAATTGCCGCCAGGATAAACCGCATATTTTCCGCTGTTCATATGAGACTCACGACCACCTTCGCCCATACCGTCTCCTGGGAAATGCTTGACCATCGCATTGATTGAATCTGCGCCCCAGCCAATATCTTTGCCGTCTGCGTCATATGAAGACTGGGAACCATCCACATAAGCCTTCGCCATATCCGTAGCCAGTGCTGTATCTTCCCCAAACGTCCCATCTGCACGCAGCCAACGTGGATCAGTCGCTAATTCAATCTGCGGGCCTAATGCCGTAGCGATCCCCATTGCCCGATATTCTTCTGAAGCTGCTTGTGCAAATGTCAACATCGTTTCAGTGTCAAAGGTTGCCGCAATACCTAGATTTGATGGCCATCTGGAGATGTCATCCCCTTCTGCGTTATAGGCTGCATCAGAACCAGCCGTACTTCGAGGATCAGAACTAAAGTTGACAGGGATAAATTTCTTTCCTTCTCCTGTACTCAATTCCTCCACATAAGCCTGCATTTCGTTATTCCAATTGACTGCCGCTTCTACATCGTTGCCGCCTGCATTCAACACATTCCTTAAATTGTCATCTTTCAGATAAGCCTTCTGATCATCGGTCAATCCGTTTTCCGGCTCTCTTTCATGACTACTGAACAGCATCAATCCAGCAATTTCTTCCTTAGTCAGCTCTTCTGCGAGAGACTTCGCCCGCGCATCAATATCTTTACGCCAGTCTTCCCATTCATCCAGTTTGCCGTTGCCGTTCATATCCTTGAAGGCATACGTATAATCGCCATCTTCTTCCTCCAGAAGAGTGACGCCGCCATCCTTCAGATACCCTAAAACAGCTCCGCCATTCGGATTTTCCACCTGTACATAGGTCACATTCCCCTCTGTTTTTTCCTCTGTCGTATATTTTTCCGGAGAAGCATCCTTTAGCTTTTCTTCCTGACTACAAGCTGCCAACAATACAGACAATGATAACAATGTGATGAATTTCCCTACTTTTTTCACAATATTCCTCCGCTCTTTTTCATTCTCAAATCCTAATTAATAAACCTGAAAGAAAACATGCAGGAAATAATCCTCCCTTCTGATCCCCTTCCCTTGGTGCATCCCTTCAGTGATTACAACCATACCCAAACGCTTAAAATCCTGTTGGATCTACTGCTGCAGCCATAAAAAAAGACCTGAATGAACCAAAAAGGGGCACGCCGCAAGGCATGTTTCTTGGTCCATACAGGTTTAGCTTGTCTGTAAACAATCACTATCCATTTGGAAAATATTCTACTCTATTCCACTTCATTGTAGAAGATAGAGCTAAAAATGTCAACGCTTTCTTTTTTATTTATAAGGAAGAAATAGTTAGTGGATAGTGTGATAAATGGATGTTTCCTCTCTGTTTCTGCGTAAGAGTACCTCCTACACTCACCATCAAAGAACACATTATAATCCATTCATCTCCTACCTTTCAATTTTGTTCGTTTCCTGTTCGTTCATTCCATGGAGCAGTTCAGTTCCCCATGGTAAATTAGTAGCTGTAGGAGCTTGGAAGCACCTTTCTCCCTTGCAAATCAGCTACTCTGACAAGACCACTGGAAGACGCTGATAAAGGTCTGCTTCCAAGCTTAGACCTTGTTAACTGAAATCATTTCACATAACCATAAAAGAAAAGGACGTGCTTTTTTGAATGCAAATCAACTAAAATTTTTTATGATGGGATTGATGGTTCTTGACCATATTTCCTTCTTCGTTTCAGATACCACCTCGATCATTTTTCATATCATCACACGATGTGTCGGTGTTTTCTTTGCTTACATGATCGTTGAAGGGTTCTTCCATACTAGAAATCGGAAAAACTATTTCCTTCGGTTAGCTGGTGCTGCGGGCATCATGCTCATCGGCAATAGCTTACTGAACCTTTGGATAAAAAATCCGGCAGTACAGGCTCACAACAATATTTTCCTCACGTTGACAGTGGGCTTGCTGCTGTTGATTATCGTCGATTGGATCAAGACTGTTCCGGTGATCGCCTTCAAGCTTGCCGGAATTCTAGCAGCTGTGGGGGTATTAGCTGTGGGCTCTATGTTTACCGAGGGCGGCACTGTTCTTCTTCCTTTCATCCTGATCACTTACTTTACGTACCAAAAAGTGTTGTTGCGTGATGCCTGCTACCTCATATTTTCTCTTTTACTACTCTTTACCAGCTTTCAATGGATGGGCGACTGGTCGAATACATTAATGATGTTAGGGATGAATTCAGACTTCGCATTCATCTCAGTCATTCCCTTTCTGCATCTATACAATGGAGAAAAAGGAAAGACTTCAGACTTTTCAAAATATGCCTTCTACGTTTTTTATCCACTGCATTTATGGGTGATTGCGATCGTCTCTAACTTAATGGTTATCAATGGATAATTGGACGCTCTTTTTCGGTTATTAAAGAAGAGCAGGAGCTGCTTCAATCAGAATGAAGCAGCTCCTGCTCTTTGTATATCCATATCTTATGGCTAACACAAAGCCAATGTAATCAAGGCTGACTGCTGTTCATAATGCCCAGTGTAAGTTCAGATAAAAATCGATCAGTATCCTTTACAAAATCAGTATGTCTGCCATTTCCATTTTCATAAAGCTGAATAGCCGGCAGCTCTGCTTGGAGGATTCGATTCATCAAATCCATTTTTTCTGGATACTGGTAGAACAACTGACCTTTAGGATAGCTGGATTCTTTATGCCAACGTTCAAAATCTGAAAAAAAGCTCCAATGTTTTGGTTGTTTGATTTGTATAAAAAAGGATGGATCAACATAGTAAGCAAAACGGTACCAGCCGTGAACTTGCAGTGGAAAAGATTTGAACGGAGCACTAACCTCACTCAATCGTTGGTACGCTTTACAAAGTGCTTCTAAATGCTCACTGCATGCCGTTGCATCTCGCTCAAGCAGTGCAAGTAAATATAAAATACTTTCTTTCTCCCAAGTTGTTTTTTTCTTCGCCAAAAATTTGTCAGCAAGAACTTTTGTTTCAATAAACCGTTCATCCTGATGATAGATCATGATTTCCATAAAATTTCGACAGATTTCAGTATAAAATTTACCTTTTCCTGAAGGAAAATTTTTTGGAAAAAAGATTGAAAGTTCATCAAAATTGTTACAAGTGAATGCCGCAAGCAAATCCCAGAGGGCATTTGAATGATCCGTTCCACTTGCCAATGTGGCTCCATAGATTAAGTTAAATCGAGTGTTTTGATAGATTACATTATTAAGCAATGCCCAGTCTCTCTGTTGCATGGCATGCATGTAACTAAAGCGCATTTTACGACCAAGAATTCCTAAATAAATCTTGACTTGTCTATTGGTATCTGGAAATTCTTGAGAGAGGTACTTCTTGTAAATCTCTTCATTTTCAACTTCAAAATCTTCTATATTTAATGAAATCTGCGGCGCGCCAAATTTTTCAATCCCCTTATTGTAATCATTCATCCATGCAGTAATGAATTTCTCCACATTGCTCATGTCATTCTCTCCTTCAATTTTCCACATCGAATCCTCTATTCATCCTTGAGAGCATCTTATTATGCAAACTTTTCCTGGAAAAAACAAATGGATTTCCGTCCACAATCAACAAACATATGTAAGAAGCGAACCTTTCATCTCATTCATAGTCCCTTCTTCTATAGTTTAGTTTAGCTCATTGATCGTATCAAGTAGCTTTTGAATAAAAAAACACTAACAAGTTCTATGTTAGTGTTCAAATGACAGATAATATTCTCTGATAGAGGATAGCTACGAAAAAAGCGAAGCGCCTTTGATTCAGCCTTCCTTAACACTTCTAAGAATGTAGTAGCCTTTATCCTTCGTCACGATTTCAACATTGCCGAAAACTTCTTCCATTCGCTTCTGAGCACTTGGCGCCCCTTGCTTCTTTTGAATAACGACTGTTAAAGTCCCTCCGACCGCCAACAACGGTTCAGCTTCGATCAATATCTCATGAACGACCTTCTTGCCTGCACGAATCGGCGGATTGCTGACAATTGCAGCGTATTGTTTTTCATGAAGTGTCGCATAGATATTTGACGTGTGGATATCCACGTTCTCTATGTGATTCTTTTGTGCATTCTCCTCGGCTAATGATACTGCCCGCTGATTGACATCGATCATTTCAACTGTTCTTCCAGACGCATACGCTAGTGAAAGACCAATTGGACCATAGCCGCAGCCGACATCCAGGATTCTTCCTTCCGGCAGACTATCCCAATCAAAGGCATCGATCAGAACGCGCGAACCATAGTCTACACCATTACGTGAGAATACGCCGCTGTCTGTCATAAAACGAAAATTTTTCCCAACCAGCTCAAAGGACCATTCTTCAATATCATGTGCTGTATTAGGATTTTCAGTATAATAATGGTTTGTCATTGTCTCGTTCCTTTACTCAAAGAGGTCGGGACAAAAGTGGGATGCTCCATGAACTAAGGCAGGATCTGTGAAGTGTCTCCATCAACTTCTACACATGAAGCATGCTAGAGTTGCAGGACTTGGCTCTTCTCATATTTCTTAATTCCGAAGGAACAGCTTTTGTACCGCCATTTATTCGTATTTAGAGAGTAGGGCAACGTTCATCTTGATTATTGTCCCACTAATCTGTTTATTCTATATCATCGCTTTTCATAAGCTACGCAACAAGTTTACCTTTTATCTCCCGAACAATCAAGGCAGCTAAAAATTCATAGCCGTATTCAGAAAAATGCAGTCCATCTGCCTGTAAAAATTCATCCACACCAGGGTAGGCACTCAGTACATGGTACATATCAACAGTTGGTACATTGTATTTTCCGCCGACTTCTTTAGCAGCAGCCACAAAGCGTTGAACCTCTTCATCTTGACGACTTGGTTGTCGCGCAGTGTCGATAAACGGCGGTGTAAACAGAATCACTTTTTCAACGCCGATTTGTTCAATCATTTGAGAAAGATTTTCCTTGTATGCCTGCACATCGATTGGATAGCTTTCAGAGCAATCATTTGCCCCAAAGAAAATCGTGACGTAATCCGGCTTTTCTGTCAGAACATCTCTTTCCAGCCTCTTCAAACCACCAGCTGAAGTATCTCCCGGAATACCGGCATTGGCAATCAAAATATCTGTAAACCCCTGTGCTGTAAGGTCATCCTTCACTAGATTCGTCAACACCGGCGAAGCAGCCTCACCTAGATATCCTGCTGTAATACTGTCTCCAAATAAAACCAATTTTGTCATACTGAACCCTCTCTTCTTCCTCACTAAAAACAGCTGCCTTTGGATGCTCAATCACTTGTTGTTTCCATCCACGACCCGACATTGATCTTGCGCTTCCTACAAGAGCACTTAAAAGAATCTTTGCCGACTGCTGAATTGACTTCTAGCTTTATGATACCACTGAGAAAAACTTTTTCCCAAACAAACATTTCTTTCACTAATTACTGTGTAGAATTACAGCTGTTTGTGTTAAAATAAGCAAAGAAAAACATGTCACTGTTGGCGGAGGATCAAATGGACGAAAAAATGAATTATTATCGTATTCCTCGTGAGGAATGGCTGGGATTCTACCGAAATGGAGAAGCCCCGATGACAGAAGAGGAATTGGAAAATATCAAAGGCTTTAACGATCAGATTTCACTGCAGGATGTAGAAGACATTTACGTTCCGCTAACTCATCTGATCCATTTGCATATGAAGGAATTTGAATCTCTGACATTAAGCAAAGGGCTGTTCTTGCATAGATATGTTCCAGTACCGCCATTCATCATCGGTATTGCCGGAAGTGTGGCTGTCGGAAAAAGTACCACTGCCCGACTACTGCAGACGATTCTGTCACGGATCTTCAAGCGCCGCAATGTACAGTTGATTACGACTGATGGTTTTCTTTATCCAAACAAAGTATTGGAAGAACGCGGCATCATGAACCGCAAGGGCTTCCCTGAAAGCTATGATATGGAAAAATTGATTGGATTCTTGAATCGGGTCAAAAACGGCGAAGATGAGATTCGTGTGCCGATGTACTCACATAGCGTGTATGACATCATTGATGGCGAATACGAGATCATCAATCAACCGGATATATTGATCGTTGAAGGGATCAACACTTTACAATTGCCTGCCAACCAACAGATTTATGTCAGTGATTTTTTTGACTTTTCTGTGTTTGTTGACGCGGATCCAAAGCTGATTGAAAAATGGTACCTGGATCGCTTCGGCGCATTGCTTGATACTGCCTTTCTTGAACCAGATAATTATTACTATCAATATGCGATCGGTAACCGTGAAGAAGCCTTTGAAATGGCAAAAGGCGTATGGAAAAGTGTGAATTTGAAGAATTTAGAAGAATATATCTTGCCTACCAGAGGACGAGCTGATATCATACTCCATAAAACGGAAAAGCATATCATCGATGAAATCTATCTACGAAAGTATTGATTTTTAAAATGACAGATGCGAAATGTGTTAAATCAATCAATAATGAAACACCATAACTTTGCTTTTAAAGAGAGCTAAAGTCGACAGAAAAAGAACGGATTCGTCTGTCCCTTTTTTATCGGCAAACATATCAGCTGCTCTTTATATAAAATTCTAATAGATAGGGGTAATAAATGTGACGAACATGTCCGAAATGACAAGCGTTGAAAAAATCATCGTTTTAGACTACGGCAGCCAGTACAACCAGCTGATCACTCGCCGTATTCGCGAATTTGGCGTCTTTTCAGAATTATTGAGCCACCGTATCACCGCTGCAGAAGTAAAAGAGATTGCACCAAAAGGGATCATCCTTTCCGGAGGACCGAATAGTGTGTATGACGAAAATGCGTTTCGTATCGATCCGGAAATCCTTGAATTAGGTATTCCGATTTTAGGTATCTGCTACGGCATGCAGCTGTTGACTTATTCTCTTGATGGAAAAGTAGAACCTGCGAAAAACCGTGAATACGGAAAAGCAGAATTAGAAGTCACTGTAAAGGATGCGGCTCTTTTCAACGGACTGCCATCTCCGCAAACAGTCTGGATGAGTCACGGCGATTTGGTCACAGAGCTTCCAACAGGCTTCGAGCTTGTTGCGACAAGTAAAGACTGCCCTATCGCTTCTATTCAAGATACAACACGTAACTTCTACGGCGTACAGTTCCATCCGGAGGTTCGCCACTCTGAATACGGCAATGATCTGCTTCGTCACTTTGCATTCGATGTCTGTAACTGTTCAGGCAACTGGTCAATGGAAAACTTCATTGATATGGAAATTGCTAAAGTACGTGAAAAAGTCGGTGACCGCAAAGTCTTGCTTGGTCTTTCCGGCGGTGTTGACTCCAGTGTCGTGGGTGTTCTTTTACAAAAAGCAATCGGCGACCAGCTGACTTGTATCTTTGTCGATCACGGCTTACTTAGAAAAGGCGAAGGCGATCAGGTAATGGATATGCTGGGTGGAAAATTCGGCTTGAACATCATCCGTGTCAATGCTCAAAAACGTTTCCTTGATAAATTAGCCGGCGTTTCTGATCCGGAAGAAAAACGTAAAATCATCGGTAATGAGTTCGTTTATGTCTTCGACGACGAAGCAACAAAACTAGACGGCATCGACTTCCTTGCACAAGGAACCCTATATACAGATGTTATCGAGAGCGGAACAGAGACAGCTCAAACCATCAAATCTCACCATAACGTAGGTGGATTACCGGAAGATATGCAGTTCGAATTGATCGAACCCTTGAATACATTATTCAAGGATGAAGTTCGTGCACTAGGAACAGAGCTTGGCATGCCTGACAATATCGTTTGGCGCCAGCCATTCCCGGGACCTGGTCTTGGTATCCGTGTCCTTGGCGAAATCACAGAAGAAAAATTGGAGATCGTCCGCAATTCAGACGCGATCCTTAGAGAAGAAATTGCCAATGCCGGCCTAGACCGCGACATCTGGCAATACTTCACAGTACTGCCAGGTATCCGCAGCGTTGGCGTTATGGGTGATGGCCGTACTTACGATTACACAGTAGGTATCCGTGCTGTGACTTCTATTGACGGCATGACCGCTGACTTTGCCCGCATCCCATGGGATGTACTGCAAAAAATCAGCGTACGTATCGTAAACGAAGTCGATCACGTCAACCGCATCGTGTATGACATTACGAGCAAACCACCAGCAACCGTGGAGTGGGAATAATATACAGGTGAATCACTCACAAACCCATTGATTTATAAGGGTTTCTGCTCCATTAAATTATTCCAGAATAATAATTTTATACAAATTTGGTACCTCGTGTAACCGCGTTTGTAACCACGAAGTCAGTCAGAAATGGCTGGCTTTTTTATCAGAGTACTTAGGAAGAAGATTGCGATGGGAAGAGATGCTCTAGTTTATATTCCAAAAGGTAATCAAAAAAAAGCGATAACTGAACAGCTTAGATTACTTAACTTCAAGAAAATAAAAGATTTTTATTATTGTGGGGATGATTTAGAATTTAAACATTATTCTGGTGTTAGATCCTGTTTTATAGAAGTCGACAACGATGAGAAAGAAGAGTATAACTTCATTCTGGCTGTTCATACACAAGCAGCTGCCAATGCTCATGACATATCTCATCAAAATTTCACATTAAAACATTTAAAAAATTATTTTAATACACATTTCCACAGTGACTATGGAAAAAATTGCTACTTTCCTTACGATGGGAATCCAAACTCCTTTGGAGCTGAAAATGGTTGTTTCTACGCAATAGACAAGCTAGAGAACAATTTCTCTACACTTAAATACTCATTAAGTAACTATCCTGATGATTCAGAGCAAGAATTGTTACTTCCTACTTTTGGTATTCCATCCCCAAGTATTTTTACTGCAAATATATACTTAACTTATCTATGCTCAATAATTGAACAGTATTTCAAACTCACTTTTATAGCTATTTTTAGATTTTCAAAAAACAAAGAACAGATACTAAAAAAAGGTAGTAGATTTTTCCCCTTTGATTTAGCTTCCATAAGTAATGGGACTTTATCTATCGAAGAAGCTTTTGCAAATACACTATCTTTCCAAAATATCAAAAAAATAAATTCAAATTTTGGAATGCTAGATTCAACATTAGATATTTCATCTTCTTTAAAAAAACTGTATATGAGAAGAAAAGAAAATTTGTATGAAGCATTGAATCGAATTTTAGAGCAACGTCATGGATTAATACATCAGATAGACATTAATTTGACTTATTCAAAATCTGACTTCCTAAAAGGTATTGATTGTATAAATACATCACTTCTCAGAGTGTATGATTACTTATGTCAAACTTACTCTTGGGAAAATCAGTTAACTTAAAATTTTTATGAATGCATTAGAAAAATTCATAAAAAAGCAAAATCTTATATTAAGCAATAAGTGAAATTGTAAAGCCAGCCGAAAAATCTGCTGGCTTTCTTATTTCTAAAATGAAATATCATAACATTCTTCTGCAGTTTCTACTAACGATGAAAGGTTTATATGCTATTCAATTATGAGGATGGCTCCCTTATATTACTTATGCAAAAAAACGAGAACATTCTTCCTTCTAATGAAAAGATTGATGAAATTCATAAGTTTGTTCAAAATTTAAAATATAAAAAAACAGTAAATTCTTACTAAAAACAAGAAAATCATTATCTGCCGCATTGTCCGGCTATTCACTCCTATGGTAAAATTTTTATGTAACATCAAAAAGGAGGTTTACCATGAGTGATGGAAAGGAAGTAAAAAGTGATTCGGCAGTTGCCGGACAAGTTGCTACAAAGATTGCTAGTTCTCTAGATGGTGCTGCCGGTGGCGGAGCAATACTGACAGACACACAAACAACCGTTGGAGGAAACCAAAATGCACAGGACGCGATCCAATCAATGTTCGGCGCCCAGAATAAAATAGTGCAGGCGATCGGGCAGGCTTCTAACAATCTGCAAAGTATTGCCAGTGAATTTGAAGCCGCAGATCAAGCGACAAGAAAATTGATTTCGTCTATTTCAATCCCCTCGCCTATAAAAGGTGTGGGAGAATGACAAAATCATTGGAAGAAATCCAACAAGAAGAACGTCAATTAGAGGTTGATTTGGAACAGGTTGACGATGAGACAAGGCACCTAAAACAAATTGAAGAAGAGTATGACGACTTCTTCTACCATACATCGATCACCTTCACAGAAATGGACGAACAATTTGAAAAAAATGACTTCAACTGGTACTTAAGCGATCGACTCGACGGATTACGTCATCAGCGATTTCATATTTTTACTGGACTGGACGAAGAACAGCAACAATTAAACAAGCAAAAACAAACGATAACAGACACGCAAAGTGAGCTTTTCTACGAACGTAAAACCACGCTTACCAAAAAGGAGGTAAGCATAAATGAACGTTAGTATGTTTGTCGGCACTTCTCAAAGTCAAGCGTCCAGTGTCTTATCAAAAAGTCAACATGATCAGCAAGCCTATGAACGTATGTTGCAGGCATTGCAGCAGTTTATTAATGAAGATCGGTTGAGTTCTACCGCCTACACAAATGCGAAGGGTTTTTACAGCGCAGTGTTGACTCCGTTGGCAAAAGCAGGTATCTTACTCTCAGAAGCCGTTGGAGAAGCTTGTCAAAAGTTCGTTCAGGACTATCAATCCAACGTAGACAGCGGCGACTTGAAATCAGATGAGCTTGAGGAAAAAATCCGCCAATTGGATATGCGCATCAGCCAGTTAGATTCAATTCGTGCGACAATTGAAGGAAAGGATTTAGCCGATAATTTCAAGATTCGCCAGTTAAATCAAAACAGTCAGGCAAAAACGCTGTTAGAGGATTCAAAAAAAGTGTTGCAGAAGAAATTAGATAAACTCTTAGAGTTTCATGGGACTTCTCCTGATATTTTTTCTGCTATTTCAGAGTTAGAATCCATCGTCAATCAGGGAGCTGCTCAAGCAGGGAGTTCATTTACCGGCAGCGGATTTTCAATTCCTACCGACCTTGGTTGGACATCAAGTGTAGCAGAGAAATGGCAAACCAGAACCGATAATATCAAGAAAAAAGAACAGGAATTCCACGAGAAGAATATCAAGGAACTTGAAAAGCATAACGTGTACGCTTGGCCTTATGAAGACCCAGAAACCAAAGAAATAAAAATCATGTGGTTTATCGACAAAGACGGCGTGAGAGTCTTTGATAAGGAACTGCAGGACTATGTTGAGAGATACGGAAAAAACTTAGAAGGCATTTATGAAGTTGTCGGATGGGATAAAATCTACGAGTTGGACCTCGCGGCAAGACGCAGAGGCGATGGGAAAAATTACCTTAATTCTAACCAGCTTCCATCAGGCTGGGAATGGCCTGGTCAAGCAGGGGCGCATGTAGAATCTGCTTACTGGATGGCAAATAAAACTGGATTACTAGATTTAGCATTGATGGCTGGACTCGCTTATGTCAATAAAAAGACAAAGGTGTCTACCTCTTCTAATGTGGCGAATGTGCTGGATGATTTGGATGATGTAGGGAAGAAAAACAGTGCTTTTGGAGACATGAGCCCGCATGATAAAGAAAGATACAATAAATTTTGGCAAGATGTAGCTGATGGGAAATCTGCCTATGAGCGTTTGGGAGTAGAAGATCCTATTAGTAAATTGAAACCTATTGGTAAAGAACCTTATGTTTTCAACCAATATAATGATGATCCAGCAAAAACAGTATTTGGTCCTGGTAAGAGTAGTGATCCTTTAAAATTCCAACAAATCATTGATGATTTATCAAATCAAGGGGTAGAATTCAACTATAAATATGATAATGCACATAAAGGCTACGCACCTAAAAGTAATTTTCGTGATTCCCAAATTACAATACCAACAGATGTTTCTTATAGTGGATTATTGCATGAACAACAACATTACTTGGACGATTTAGCTAATGGTTTCCCCGGACCAGAGTATAACTATCAAGATATTAACAGATTCAGATCTGAGTTTAATGCTTACATGAAGGAAATTCACTTAGCAGAACAGGTGGGAAATTATAAATTAGCAAATCAATTATTCGAAAATTATCTAATGGAAAGGAAAGCTTTACTTGGCTATTAAAATTGACTGTATGGGGGATAATATCGATGAAATCTTGGATAAAAATAAATAAAGAGCTACGTAATGGAATTTTTACTGAGCCTGAATTGCTGGAATACTTGTATTTGGAAAATGACAGCATACTATACAATTCATTATCAACAATTGCAAAAATCAAAACCCAAAATGAAGCAATAGTACAACGTGTTAAATGTTTGGCGAGTGGTAAAGATCCTCTTTCCGCGAAAGGAATACCTAGATCAGAAATACAGTATGTCGCTATTGCTACATTATGGTCCCTAGGAGAGAATAAAGAATTTTTTGATTTAACAGAAGATGAAATAAAAAATGTAAACGGAATTTATTACCAAAAGAGTTGGTCTAAGTCATTAGAGGATACGGAAAATCTTTGAATGAATAAAGTATGTGAATTTGAAAAAAATAAAAAAGCGAACAATTTACTTTTCAATGAAGATAGTCCTGAAGAAGTCATTCAGAAGAGAACTCAAGCTAAAGATTCTAGCGTCTTGTATTATTTTATTTGGCACTACAATTGGGACAATGGTTTGGAAATTCCTCAGGCAGTGCTTGACAATCAATATTGCGATTTATCTATTGCCTTACTTATTTTCTTTCGAGCTGACGGATTGTCTTTCTTATTAAAAGAGGATATTGACCTTCCTCATTGGTATAAATTTATAACTAGCCTTTTTGAAAGGCTAAACTCATGATATTATAAAGAGGCTAACTATGAGTTCTCACCAGAACTAACAAAAATTCAAGCATTCAAAATTAGAAAAAATTCTCCTGATTTACTTGAATTCTATTTTGAAGGAACCCAAGGTGAACAACTGGATTTAACAATTTAAAATGATAACACTTTGATAACAGTTTAAAGAAGTTCAAAGCTATCATGCCTTGCTTAACTTACTAAAAACAGCATAAAATCAATACTTCTAATTTTAATAACCTGTACTCATTATTGAGTGGGAATAATGAAAGAAACCGTGAACCCTTTACTATCAGAGGGGTTCACGGTTATTTCTTTATTTATCGATATACAACGAATCTTGAACTAAATACTTGTCTGCAGTTCCTTCACTTATTCAGCAAACTCTACTCCAAAAACTCACCAATAAATTCACTATATGCATCCTTCATTGGTAATTCATAGTCAACGAACAGCTTGCGTCGGATGGTCTTGCTGGATTCCTTGGTGACCGGATTAAATCCTACTTTCTCTTCCTGCTTCCAATAGACACCGATCCCACGTTTCTGCCATTTTGGTATCTCATTGAAATTGACGCCGTGCTGAAAAAGAAATTCATTTTTTTCACTGACGGACAGGCCTTCCAGATAACCTGTCGCTTTTGCAACACTAGCTCCTTGCTTTCTTTGAAGCCAATAGCAGTGTGCATTCAAGGCGTTACGATTGGCATCTTCATTACGCCAGCGAAAATAATCGATTACTGCGTTTTTTGTAGGTAGTTCCGAAATTCGGCAGTCAAAGGCACCGATTGAGCCTAAAAGCAGGGAGAATTTAGCACTAGCTTCACCTGCTAGAATGGAATTGTATTTCCTTGTTTTTCGGCTGAAAGCAGCTTCATTCAGGCTGAATAATAACGAGATTTCGTCACTTTCTGTATAGCCATAGATGACATGAAAGCCGCAATTCATCAAATGCTTCACTGTTTCTACCATGTAGTCACGAAAACGTACATCGAATGGTGCTTCGAATTTTTCCCGATCCTTCGTTAATGTTGTGAAGTTGCGGCCATCAATACGAGCAACCATATACATTTCCGGTAAAACAATGTGATCCTGATTCGTTTCATAAATTCGCATTTTAGCATCTAACTCACTAAACTTCATTTTCCCACTCCTTTATACTAAATGCTTGATCTGCTGTCTGCGTAACATAATAAAGCTCTGAAAAGCCTTCATCAAAGCTAGGTAATTCAAGCTTGGCGGCAGTAGCCTTTAATGCAATTTCTGGTAAATGCGCCTTTCCCGTTCGTTGCTGGTTTCGCTTTAAGCAGTCTGTTAACTTTGATTGAAAATAGTAGCCAATAAAAGTGACATCTGCTCGATCAAGAAGTTCGAAATAGCGTTGACGATCAAGCTTAGTCGGGTTGGTATTATCGATCACTACGGATTGGCTGATTTCTAGACAAGTCAGCAATAGCCGTTTCTCCTTGTTGCGGGTGTGCAGCATGTCTAAGTTTACTCGTAAATGACTATCTGAAAAATGCTCCTTATAAAAGGTGCTTTTCCCGCTGGCTTGAAGCCCCATCAGTAAAATAACTTCCATTGGTCTACCTCCCTTTTTATTTATAAAATAGTATAACTTAGGCGTTTAGGCAAAACAACCTCAGTAAATGTTGCGTTTAGGCAAAATTACTAGAAGAACAGCAAGCGAGTTGTTCACATTCATATTCAGCAGTAATTGGATTGCATTGAGCATTTGGGCTCCCTTCAGCATCTATACCGGGATCGGCTCATTCACATTATTAAGTGCAGCACTGACTGTTGCTGCATATACCCTCAGTATCCATCCGAAAAAATAGGATCAAATAGATTTTCTATCTAGCTATGACCATGTTTATAACCACGAAGTCAGCCAGAAATGGTTGGCTTTTTTATAAAATAAAAGAGCATTTAGAATCATGGCTGGAAATAAACGAAAAGAACAAAGCTTATGTCAGCTCCTAATTACGTTAGATGCAAGATTATGCGCTGAGAGCAAATCTTAATTTTACCTTGTCCTACGAATTATTTATCGGTATACTAAAATCTCAAAGATGGTAGAGAAGGAATACTAGCATGCAAATGAAACGGGTTATACAAAATGCAGTCATAGAACTGGTAAAAGAAAAGCAGATTGATAAAATCAGCACGACAGAGATTGCTAAACGAGCCTTTATCAGTCGGATCACATTCTATAATTATTACGCAAATAAATATGAAGTGATTGAATCATTATTAGAAGAAATTATCGAAACCTTTAAACAGATTCAAAAAAAGAATGCTGCTTTTTTATTGACGATAGATATGGAATCAAAGTCAGAAATAACTGATCGCTTATTACCAAATGTATTAGAGATTACTGGTTATTTTTACGAACAGAAAGAGACAATAGAAATGCTGATGAATAAAAATAGCGGTGTAGCGTTAATGGATGAGCTATATGCTGTCTATTTCAATCATTTTATCCACGTGTTGCCGACTATCTTTTATGTGAAATTTTCTAAACGAGATTTGGATTACTACGCTTCATATATGACAAAGGGAGTAGCTATAATTATAGAAAAGTGGTTTCAAGAAGGATTCCAGCAACCTGCAGCATTCATTTCAGACAGCATCCTAAAAATGTTGAGCGATTCTTTAAACAGCTTGTATAAAAATTCAAAACAGATTTAGAGTACTCACTAATTGGTGAGAATTAATCATAGTGTTTCTTAATAACAATAGACAAATGAGTGTTAAGTGTAAATGAATTTCACCTGCCAATAAAGTATCATTAATCTATAGAATAGTTGCTATTTATCAAGGGTAATCTGACCTGTGAATAGCATCTTTTTAATAGACAATGAATGAATTTTGGGAAAAAGGGGAAATCAACGTGAAGAAAAAATTATTTGTAGGGTTCTTGTTAACACTATTGACTATCGGAATGGCAGGTTGTGGAGCAAGCAATGATGCGAGCAAAGATGCAAATAGCGCGGCCGGCAGCAGTGAAACAGAAAAAGCGTCAGCAGAAGATTTTGTTGCACTTACTGAGGTATATTTCGAGAAGCAGCAGGCATTGATGATGAAGCAGTCAGAAGGGCAATCGGATGATTTTGAGATGGTAAGTCAGCATGCCAAGGATGTCATTAATTCCGACGAGTACAAGGCTTGGGAAACAGAAGCTAAAAAAATGGATGACTTTCAATTTGATGCAAATGAAGAAAAAGTAAAAGAGCTTACTGAGCTACAGACTGCGTTGAAAGAATATAATGAAATTCAAGCAGATTATTTTAACAAGTTAGCAGAAGCTGAAGATAAAGATGCGTATAATCAAGTGAATACGGATTTAGCAGATAAACTAGATGCCTCACAAAATAAATTTATTGAGTTGATGAATACGATTGAGTTATAAGGAGTTCTGCACCATTGAATTATTCCAGTTGACTTTTTGAATAATTCTTTACTTCAAAAATTCTTGATCAATAAAGACCACATAAGAGTGATATGCCTCTTGCATATCTTCTTATGTGGCCTTTTTATTTTCTATCGTTCCTAAATTTTTTCATTATCAAATGACTTAGTTAGGTGTTTTTTCAATTGTCCATACCAACGTAGTCGTATAACTCCCATCACTTGGTATTACCGTGTCATTATTGATTGCTAAAGAGATATTGCTCTCTTTGTAGCTCTTCTTCTCTTCTCCAGGCATAGAAACGCTATCGTCAAATGGTCTGTAGCCATTTGCATCTGTTCCAGGAACATTAAACGGTGATAGCCAGTGCTCTCCTAAAGCAGCGTCTCCTCTATAGTCAGCGATAAGAGTGGATGCTCCTGCTGAAATTTCAGCAGATTCCGCCAACCAGTATTTATTGGCTTCTCCAAGAGTTCTCGTACGATTTACCCCTTTGAAGTCTATGCTGTCATGAAAATCACCAAAATAGAGGTACTCGCCCGCAATTTCTTTCCCTGTTACAGTATTCGTGAAGGCCGTTCTAGACAATGTTACTTTAAAATCAGAAGCAGCACTTTCATAATTGTAAATCCTGATCATATAATCCTTTTCATCAAACCATGGCTCTGGATCGATCACTGGATTTGAGCCATCATAAGGGTTAGGTAAAAACGTGGAACTTTTTTGATCCGGAGCACTGATTGAATCAATAACGACTGTTGGATTGACATATCCTTCAGTGTTTTCGCCCCACTTCCCTAAATCAAAAGTTAGCAATGGACTTCCTGATGGTCGAATACCGAATCCACCTGTTTCAACAACTGCGTCTAAATTTTGTTCCGCTGATTCTGCGAAACCTAACGTAGGAAATAATACGATCCCACTAAAACATACCCCTAAAGCAATTAACCTTTTTTGCATTTCATTTCCTCCTTTTTAACACCTTGTAATAATTATACATTACCTATAGGATAATTCCCATATACTTTTTAGAATTTTTATCTACTTCATCTCGATTTAAAAATATTTTATCGTTAAAGCAGTTGGATGAATTCCATGATTAAATGCACATTGATTCGACTTTGGGCCAATCGGCTTTTGAAGCACCAGCTGTTCCTCTCTTTCTATCACCTCCCACTACAGTTTATTAAACTTTATACAACCATCACAAAAAAACCTTTATACAAAGGATTTCACAGCAATTTTTAGTTAGTTCAACAAATTGAAATTGTCGGTATTGATGCATGTATCTTTTAATTTTCGGTATATTGTCTTATTATAGGTCGTTTTTTATAGATATTTTCACAAGAAATCATTTCTCATTTCGTTCTTTTTATTTTTTCGAAATACATAAAAAATGTCAACAGTATGAGGAGTATTTCTAAAAGAGCAGTGTTGCTATTTGTCGTACTACTTGTATTATGCTGTGATCGTTACTGTTGTCATTATTACTGATACTATTTTTTCCCAGTAGTATTGGTCGACTCGATTGGTGCATTTTCCTTCGCAACTTCCTTCTTATTTGACTCACTTTTCTTCACAGAGAATTTGAATGGTGTAGCTACCAGTAAAATTGGTCTGCAGTAACTAGCTTTTTCAACAACAATCGTTCTTTCCATTTTCTATCAGAATGATACACTTATGTAGAATAAGACACATTGCTGAAATACACCATAGCACCCTCGAAGGAATAGAACACATCTATCTTCAGTACCATATAAATCTTGTCAGAGGATTTCTTTAGCTTTTAACTGTAGCAAAGATAAAGGGACAATAGCGCATTCCGCCTCTTTCATCGTATGATAATCAGAATATTAGAAAACGCCTTGACTCTTCCTTTAGGGAAGCGTTTATAATTTCGTATGTAGCATAAAAAGAAGGGACGAGATAAATGATGGATAACCTGATAAAAATTAGAGACATTTCAAGCCAGTATGATGTGACAGCCCGTACACTGCGCTATTATGAAGATATGGGCTTGCTGAACAGCATTCGAAGCGAGGAGGTGTCCTACCGCTTATATGACGAGAACGCGGTAAGACGACTTGAGCAAATACTCATCTTACGTAAATTGAACATCAGCATAAAGGACATCCAGCGTATCTTCAAAGCTTCTGGTTCGGAAGTAGTTTTAGACGTGCTGGGGAAAAAAGTAGATAACATTGATGAAGAAGTATCTCTGCTGCATGAACTGAAGGGCATTGTACTGGATTTCATAAAGGACATCGAAAAAGTAAACTTCACTGACGATTCCGATATCAAGCAGTTGTATGACAAGGCGAAGGAAATTGAGACGCAGGTGACCAATATTGACTATATCGGAAAACCCTCCAATGTGAATCGCTTGATTGAAATAACGGATAAGCTGGACAAAAAGGTGCCTGACGTGATGGTTGTAAGAATCCCTGAATTCAAAGCTGTGACTTCCGGACTGCACTCGTGGGAAGAAATCTTCAAACCCGGTGGCTATATGTTCCAACTATGGCAGTATTTCCACTTGTTTAAGCCGATATTTTTTGACTGTCTGGATTTTGCCTTGCCAAAGGACGATAAAGGCGAGATGATTTGTGCAGTGAAGGACGGTGTCACATCAGCGGATGTTGGTCCATTTGAATTGATTGACTTCCCGGGTGGATTATATGCAATGGCGGTCAGCATAGACGAAGATGACGAAAGTATTCAAAAGGTACATGATAAGATCAGCAAATGGGTCGAAAGTACAAATTTTGAAGTTGATAACAGCCGCAGTTTCATGTTCAATATGCCGTTTTTAGATGAAGAAAACGAGTACAACAACGACATTGAAAGAGGACTTGGCTACAAGCAAATGCAGCGCTATGTTCCAATCAAGCTGAAGGATGGAATATAGACACAGCCGCATGCAACTACTACTTACTATGCCCCTATTCTTTCGAAAACAAACAGTGAGTGGGACAACAATCTGTTCCCACTCTTTTTCATACCTTAAATCTGAATAAACGGCGAGTTAGAAGTAGCTGCTACGGCAATAAGCCGGAATTCAACAAAAATTTGTGGAATAATTTTCGTAAATTTCGGCTTATCGCTTTGATTCACTGTGATTGCTTACAAAGTAAGCAGAGCAGGTGCTGAAAAGTACCTACCTGATGCTTGTAGCTAAACACTTCTGTCTCCGCCTCCTTTTTACTCAGCAATAAAAGAGGGATTTCTCTCAAATTTCTTGTTGACATTCACGTCGCGTAAACGCTTAGCCTTACAAATAAGGAGGCGTTAGATATGAATGAAATACGTATAAAAACAGTAGATACTCTGTCATTTTATAAAAAATGTACTCAAGGAAACAGTAACGAAGAGAACTATCGCTACGAATTGATGAAGCCCTTAGAGAAGATGTGGCAGTATCTTAATGCGCCCATGACACCAAAATCTCCGGGTGGTTACGACGTTGTGATGGCATCAGAAATGATGGGTATCTGGACACCACGAAAAGATGTTCAGCTCATCGAAGGAAAGATAGATGAGTTAAAGCAAACCGGGATCTTCGAAGACTGCGACCATGTGATCACAACAGGGATTCAGCGATTTACTGAATCAGGCTACCTCATCCCACTCGAAGAATTTACAGTAACTATTTTATTAGGCGATCCGGAAAACAAAATTCTAATGGCCAGTGAGGGCTACAGCGGTTTCGGAGGAATACCAGGATATATGATGCTGCTTGTCTATCCTAATGACTTTAACAAGACCAGATTAAAGTCCGCTTTAGCCCACGAGTTCAACCATAACATTCGATTCACCTATGAACCCTTTAACCATGGAGATGTCAGTGTGGAGGAATATTTAGTCATTGAAGGCTTGGCAGAAGTATTCGCTGAACAACTTTACGGAATTGAACATCGTGGACCTTGGGTACAGGATTATGATGACGAAGAGATGGCTTACACGATTGAAGTCATAAAGGAAGGACGTGAAGCAAAAGGCTTCGATCAGGTAGCTGCCTATATGTACGGAGACGAAGTGGCACGTGAACAGGGGTATTCGCCTGTTGGTTTATCACGAAATGCCGGCTATACGATTGGCTATCATATTGTGAAAGAGTACCTGAAGAATACTGGACAAACCATTGAACAAGCAACGTTAACACCTTCTAAAATCATTGTGGAAGATTCACATGTCTTTGCTTAGTTCTCTCCTGTAACTCTTTTTTTAAACGAAGCACGGAGAAAAGCTTTACACCGCCATTGCTTAGTTGATTGTCTTCAAAGCGAGTATTTTTTTGAAAAAAAACAGAAGTATAGAAAACCGTTGGTTGAAAAAGGGTTTCGGTACTTCTGCTTCGTCTTACTCTTATTCGAATCAGAGCAGTTGATTCTTATTCTTTTATAAACCTGATTCTGTCATCTGCGTCCGGCATTTGATCATAGACTGTTTGCCATGTATTCTTTTGATAAATCTCGTATTTTTCAAACCGGCAGGGAATCCCCTTGGCATTTGCTATGTCGCTGCTATCCATGACTTGAAAGTGCAGATGCGGCGATGTTGAATTACCTGAATGACCCACTCTTCCCAAAAAAGTTCCTTTTTTGATTTTCTCATTAGGAGCTACAGCGATAGAATCGGTTTGCAGATGAACAAAGGCGATATAGACATCCTCCGCACACTTCATCACGAGATAGTTGCCCGCGATTTGACTGTACTTATCCCTTCTTTCATTAAATGTTGCTGCGTTCTTTATGGCAATCGCCGAATCTACAAGCCAGTGAACCGTTTTCCGTTCAGGAATACCATCTGTTACCGTTAGAATTTCACCATCACAAGGAGCGAATATTTCCTGTCCCCAGCAGTAACAGGCCTCTAAAGGAACGCCTATCAACAAGTAACGTAACGAACTGAGTCGATGGAACGGCTTTTTATTCTGCTCCCAATCAACCTGTAAAAAATCAAATGCATACCTCAATCCCATCCGATTTGTTCCATGACTGGGTACTTGTTTCGCCGGAGTAGTTGGTGCCTGCCATTCTCCACGCAATGGGAACTCAATTGTTACTGCCCTTTCCTTCATAATGGAGCGCCTCCCTTATCATACTAATCCCATGTTACGCATAAAAAACTTCCATCAGGTCAGCAAAATAGTTGTCGATTTTACGAATGATCCCATGATAATCGACCTCTTTGTATTCAAGACTTCGCATATCCTCAATAAGCTGATTCGTAAAACCGATGTTTCCCCAGAAAATCAACTGTTTACAGCTATCAATATTGAGTATTTCCTTAAATTTAGTTTCATCGATTGCATGAAACAACGTCTCAAAGCAGATGGCTTCCTTTTGATTTGCTTTTTCCTTCATACTTTTATTTACTTGTTCTGATTTCGTCAGATCGGACAAGTTATTAAAATCTAAAATCCACGGATTCTTTTTTAGCAAATTGATTTGCAGCAAGTACGACTGACGCAGCTTTTTAAAGATATCCTTCTCTGTAAAATCCATTTTACTCAGATATTCTCTATCGATTGCTTCTTGACAATAATCCATCAGAAAAAGAAACAGTTCCTCTTTGCTATGAACATAGTGAAACATCAATGCTTTGGAGATACACGCATTTTTAGCAATTGTATTCGTTGAGGCGTCATCATACCCCTTGACAGCAAACTCCTTTAAAGCCGAGTTTAACAGTGCCTGTCTTCTTTCCTCATCCAATTTCGAAAGATTCAAACCTACCTCTCCTTCTGTTATATACATAATCAAATAGTCTAAAAGCCTTAATTTACCTAACAGGTCAACATCAGTCTACCACCATTTACCTAACAGGTCAAACATACGTGAAGCCCATTATAATAGGCTCACATTCTTCCAAAATTTATCTACTTTGATTATTGCATGAATCCCAGCTAGGCAATTCAAAAAATCGATCTTCACTAACACATAGAGCCCATACTTAAATAGGGCTGTACCTACTTCTGCTTAAGAATTGACGATTTTTTCTATCTGACCTCTGAATTCATCCAGCGATTCTCTATTTACCTCTTCCTTTTTTCCCAATCTTCAGTATACTTATTAGCAAATAACCGCCGAATAGAAAGGTGACAGAGTTAAGACTACTTTAAATATAGGACGGAACATAAAGTCTGTTTTTAGGAGGGATCGGATACGTGAAAAAAATCAATGTCCGTAAAGGAATCAAAATTTTCTTTGCCATTTGGCTTTCACTCGTTGAACTAATGATTTGTGTAGGAATAATTCTTTTAAGTACATCGAACAACTATAGTATAGTCAACACACTAGCATATGTTGCGCTCTTTCTTACCGTTTTCAATTCTTTCTTGTTTTTCTTTTTAGGCGGCTTCGTCAAAGAACTTACCTTTACAGAGGATCATATAGAAATCAAGCAATTTCGAAGGAAGCATTCATCGTTATATTCATATGGAGAATATACATTCAATGCAATAACACGGGTAAATGGACAGGGTAGTAATCGGAGCACTAACTATTATCTGAATATAGAAAATCAGCAGAGCGGTAAAAAGAAAAGCTATAGAATAGGGCTGCTCACACAAAAGCAAAGAGAGGAAATCAATCACTTAGACTACAGAGATAGCAACTGACCGTAACACGAGGTTTGATAAGAAGAGGTGACAAGGATGAATGAGCAATACAAAAAAGTAAAAGAGATGCTGGAACAACTCGCTGTTCCTTTTGACTGCGTGGAGCATCCCCCTGTATTCACGACGGAAGAAGCAGACCACTACATTGAAGGTCTTGAGGGCGTTCGGACAAAATCCATGTTTCTAACCAATAAAAAGAAGACGGCCTTTTATCTGCTGATCATGGATGATGCACAGCGCCTTGATATGGACGCATTCAAGACAATCGTTGGTGCGAACCGCATCAAAATGGCTTCTGCTGAAAGTCTCATGGAAAAACTCCAACTGACACCTGGCTCTGTCTCCATTTTCGGCTTGCTGAACAATGGAGAAAAAGATGTTCACGTATATTTCGCAAAGGATATCTTAGCTGAAAAGAGGATGAGCTTTCACCCAAATGACAACACAAAGACGATCCTTCTTGACACACAGGATGTCCTTCGATTCGTAGAAGCACTCGGCTATACCTATGGCGTTGCAGATCTATAAATTAGAAAATCCATAGTATAATACTCGACCAATAGTAAAGAAAAAGCAGGCACTGATTAGTGTCCTGCTTTTTCTTTACTATAAAACTGAATAAACGGCGTTTGAAGCTCTTTCTATTCAACATAGCCGTCCGGACTGTCGAAGTTCAACGTATTTTTTTTCGATCGATTTTTTTCGCATTTAAAAACCAATAATCATGATAGTCTCCAACTAATGCTGAAAATGGAATCGGTTCTTTGCCTAGCTCCATGATTTTTTCGGTCAGATAATTTTTCACGATCCAAGGATCTTCAATAGAGCGGCTGGATAACTGTAAAATCTGTTCAATTGTTGCTGTATCCGTATGCAGATCCAATGCGATCTGTTCTGTCGTCAATCCTGTCAACGCAACATTCTCCTTGAATTCTTCAATCGTATTTTCTTGTTGCTCCACTGTTAATGACATAGGGCATTCTCCTTCCAAAGCCCAAAAGTTGTAAATACAACTTTTAGATATACACATAATAATACGATAAAATATAGTTGTCAACTTAAAGGTTGTGATTTAAACTATTCGAAGAACAAACAATTAAATTCGAGGTGGTAATGATGACATTCGGAATGGAAAACAGTCTTTCAGAGCAACTCTACTCAATCAATAATTTGCAGCAGGAATATATTCAGCATCGCTTGAAAAGAATCGATCTCAATACTCAACAGGCACGTACACTCAATTATATTTTTTCAAACTCAGGTACGATTCAAAAAGAGCTGGCAATCTACCTTGGAAAGCAGGATGCAACTATCACGAATCTGCTGAAGACCTTGGAAAAAAAACACTATATCACACGAGAAATCCCTGAAAATAATGAGCGTCAGAAAAAGCTCTATTTAACAGATAAAGGTATTACCGCCGTTCAAGAGATCCAAGCCATCTTCATTGAACTGGAGGAGGCACTTTCCAGCCTTCTCACAAAATCAGAGCAAGCGACAACAAAGCAGCTTCTAAAAAAAATCCAACAGCATTTTCCTAAATAGGAGCTAACTACGTACAAAAATAGAGTCTATAATGGAGGTCCTCGGCGATGACATTTGTTCATCATATTTGCATTCAAACCAATGATTATGAAAAATCACTGGCTTTCTATCAACATATTGGATTCACTCTGACGGAAGAAACACCGAATTTTCATGGCAGAAGCTATAACTCATGGCTGCAGCTAGGCTCGTTCTATATCGAGCTGCAAACTGGAAAAAGAGAATTATCCCGCCACGAAAACAAGGAGTATACAGGAATTGCCCATGTCTGTCTTTGGGTGGAAAATCTTGAACAGTTCATTCAAAACAGTAACTTACCTGAACAAGTATTTATCAAGAAAAATGGAGCTATCATCTATCATGTTGCCAATGGTTCACTATGCAAGGCTGCAGCACCGGAAGGCACGATCATTGAGTTCAGGGATAACAAAGGGATTTAGCCCCGCCTTATCTATCGGCTAAAGAGATAACTTTTTTATCCTTTCAGCTCCCTAAAATTTTATTTTCAATTCCTGTAATAAAGTCAACTACCTTTTCTAAAAACGCCGAATCCTTCATCAAATAATAACAGCAGCTTCCCACAACAATTGCGATCCCTGCACCGGCTGCTACATCGGAAGGGTAATGCACACCTACAAAAATTCTAGATAAGCCGGCTGTTATTGCCGCAAGAAGATAGAAGTAACGTCCCTTGCTCTTTGTATAAAGAAACAAAACAATCATAAAGCTGAAGATCAGAACTGTATGGTCACTGGGAAAGCTGTTACCGACCTCCTTTTCGATCAGCTGATGGACATTTGATAATGCCGCAAACGGCTGGACATGCTCGTACAGTTTTCCTACCAATTTCGCTATAATTTCCGAAAAAATAAAGGATATGATCGAAATCAACAGCATGACACGATACGCCGAATCCCTTCTTTTTTGAAACCATTTCACAATCAGAAAAACTGCTAAAAAAACTGGAAAATATGTTGCTATGATGGTACCGACCGTATCAAGTCCGGAAAATTGATTGGCCCAGTTATTTATTCCTCGAAACAATTGTATATCTATCGCATTCATTTTTTTCACCTCTGATTTTTTATCCCCTTATGTTTCGTTTAATTGTTATTCAATAGGTATAGATCCTATTGGATAACACGTTCACTCCTTCCAAATACGTTTAAGGGGTACAGCTTCATTATTTGTTCTCTTTGTCTGATCCACAAGAAACGAATCGTATCAATAGAAAAAAGCCCTGATACTTTTCGTATCAAAGGCTCTGTTACTGGTTTTATCATTTTCTTGTTTTTATCAGTAAAATAATTTTTATTATGAAGATCATGAACAGGTAGGCTGTCACATACGGCAGCTGTGCTTGAGAAAATAACAAAACTGTCATTGTATGGAGGATAAGAGAAGCCTCTCTCCCCCGTTTCATCAACTGACTCTTCTTCAACAAATAAGCGAACAGCTCGACTGCCCCAAGTATCCCGATCATGATAAACACAATTAGAAAAATAATCCCTCTCGTCGTTGTCAGCTCTGAAGAAAAGGCCAAGGATACCATACGAATGATCTCTCCATCTCGTTGACCAAACAACGGAAGAAACAGACATAAAAAGATCAGAAAATCCAGCATGGCATACACCAGACTTAAAGTTTCCAGTCGATCATTCCGCGTCTCCGTTTCTGCCACAAGAAGCAGCTCTTTATTGGACAACAAATCATCGATGGAAACTGAAAACAACTGAGAGATATTCTTCAACGAATCAATATTGGGGTACCCTCTCCCGCTCTCCCATTTTGAAACAGCAGTTCTTGAGACAAACAGCTTTTCTGCCAACTGCTCCTGTGTCCAACCTTGTTCGTTTCTTAGCTGTTTCAGCTTTTCATTTAGTTCCATGCTGTCTCACCACTTTTCTTCCTTCATCCCGTCAGTATGTATATAGTATCATTTGCTTTGCCGACCCGTAAAGTTTAGAACGATCTTGAAAAAAGCTGACAATAGAAAAAAACAGCCCATGCTTCTGACTGCTAATTCTTCAAATCATGACCTGAACTAATCAGGATTCATAGTAACCTTTTTTCTGAAGCAGGTACCATTCCTCAATTTCCTTCTTTGACCAGTCCTCAAAGCTCGCCATGATGGCAGCAGAAAACTCCAATGTAGAAGTGCCATTTGCGGTTATAAACTGACCATCACGAACACACTGCTTCTCTAGATAGAGGGACGAACCTGAGTACTCCGGACACTGACTAGCTATGTATTCCCATGAATTCCCTCCATGCTTGACTTCATTCAAATAAGCATAGGAAGCTAAAAATGTTACCGCATCACAAATTGCTGCAATCGTACTTCCTTGTGCAAGGCATTCGTTAACAAGTGCCTCAACAATTGCCTCTTTATACTTCGTCTCTGCCCAGAATGTGCCGCCACAAAGCAATAGCATGTCCATTTTCCGATTTTCCTTACGTATCTGTTCCATGTATTCCTCAATTGTATAATCAACGGTCACTGGCAAACCACCCATACTGATCACTGTTTTCTCTAAACCAATATAAGTAACACGAAACGCTTCACTACGCTTGTTCAATTCAGGGCAGATAAACGCGATTTCCCAATCCGCATAATTTTTTGTAAGTAGTACAGTAATTTCTTTTTTCATAATAATCCCTTCCTTTCAATACAATGATAGCAAACAAATACTGACAACAGTCTGTCAACATTACAAGAAAAGTTTATATAAATCCGTTTAAATAAATGGCCACTGCTTCTAATTCCTTTGCTATACACTTTGTACAGCGGTCACTTTTCGTGTGATGAATCTTTAATAGAATTCGTATAGATTTTCTATTAAGAAAGCCTCTTTGATACTCCTTTATCAAACCGAGTCGACGTAAGCTTGCATTTCTCCCTCCACAAATGATATGATGTATAAAAAGTCGTCATATGATTTTTGGTTATAAGGAGAGTTTCATGAATAAGAATTTAAAAAATGTTCTATTGATATTTATTGTTTCATTCAATTTACGACTGGGGATATCCAGCGTACCGCCGCTTATTGCTGCTATCAAATCGACGCTTCAGCTTACTAATTTCAAGGTTAGTCTGCTGACCAGTGTACCTGTGATCTGCATGGGTCTCTTTGCATTTTTCATCAGTCGCTTTCAAAGGCGCTTTGGTCGACGTGTCGGCATATTAGGGTTACTGATGCTGTTAGGCCTTGCTACCTTGAGTAGAATTTTTGTACAGAGTTATCTTGGATTGCTGAGCAGTGCACTTCTCATCGGTTTTTCCGTTGCAATTACCGGGCCCTTATTGTCCGGATTCATCAAGGAGGAGTTTCCCAACAAATCTGGTTTGTTGATCGGCATCTACTCTCTGGGAATGGGGCTGGGCTCAGTAAGTGCTTCAAGCATGACGAGTTGGCTGACAAGTAATTTTTCTGATAACTATTCTGTTGCTCTAGGTATTTGGGGAGTACCCGCTCTTTTAACGGCAATTATTTGGTTTCTCTATGCACCAAAAGAGGACAATAAAGGAGGGAACAAAGAAAATCAACAGGAGCCTTTCCCTCTGAAAGACAGCAGCGTTTGGAAGATGATTCTTTTCTTTGGTGTACAGTCGGGGATTTTTTATGGTCTGATTACATGGATCACTGAATTTTTCAGATTCAAACAGATTTCTTCTGCCCACAGCATTTTATTACTGACGACATTCACCAGTGTTCAGATGCTCTGCAGCTTCCTTATCCCTGCATTGATGGACAAGTATGGGAAAACCAGCAGCTGGATCATGTTTTGTTCTCTGTGTACAATGCTTGGCTCAGTTTTACTTATAGTATTTTCTATCGAAACTATGTATGCTATCGGTGTGATTCTGCTGGCCATCGGAACAGGAGGCTTCTTCCCAATAGCGATGCTGTTTCCTATCCAAGCAACACAAACCCCTGATGAAGCCAGTCTTTGGACAGGTGTGACGCAGTCCTTCGGCTATATCATTGGCGGCTTGCTCCCAATATTCATGGGTGTTATCATTGATTTGACCAATAATTACAACAGCCTGACCTATCAAATCATCATTGGCAGCCTACTTCTGGCATTGGTCGGGGGAAATCTAGCAAAAAAATTGGAGTTGACGACAAATGACAGACACTAAAAGAAACCTGGTAAACGAGACGATCTCAGAATTGATTATTTACATCAATAACAAGGAGCTTCCTGTAGGGACAAAGCTGCCTAATGAAACCATCTTGGCTTCTACTCTCAATGTTGGACGTTCTACGCTGAGAGAGGCTGTCAAAATTCTTGCATTCTCCAATGTGCTTGATGTCCGACATGGCTCAGGCACATATATAAAAAATCTGGCTTATACAGGAGATTATTCTTCTGATGAACTATTAACTGCTCGAGAAATGCTGGAAACTCAGGCTGTGACCTCGATCATCACGTATGGATTCGACCCGGAAGAGATGCTGACACTGAAAGAGAAACTATTTCTAAGAAATCAGTTGTTGGCGAATGGGAAATTTTCCGAATATGTCACTGCCGATTTAGCTTTCCATCAAAAAATAATCGAGCTGGCTAAAAATCCTTTTCTAGCTAAGTGGTATGAGGAAATCAAACCTGAATTGAAAACCTATCTTAGCGGACAAGTCCTAAAACTGAAGGATTATGCGGATAATACAGAAATCCATAATGACCTTTATCAGGCATTGATCGATGGTAACAAGGAACAAGCGGTAAAATTAGTTAAACAGAATAGTTACAGTGAGAAATGAGTGACATCTTCTTCAATGACAACTAAAAGCTGCTCTACTCACACATAAAAGAACACAGGATCGCATTCTTTACAGAATACTTTCCTGTGTTCTTCTCAATTTATTTCATCTTCAGCTTATCAAACCATGAAGCGGCAGTTTCAGCCAGCACTTCATTCAGCTCTTCGATGTTCTTTCTACCTTCTTTTTGCAGCCAAGAAATTGCTGCTGCTTCTCCTGATACAGCATAAGGCTCGACACCTTGCGCCCAAGTCGCTCGTCCACACAATACGCCATTGAAGGTCGATCCCGCTTCTTTGGCAAATCGAAGCGTTTCACGAAACAGCTGTGAGCTAACGCCGGCACTCAGAAAGATGAAGGGCAGATCAGTTGCGTCACTCTGCTCCTTGAAATAGGCCAACGCTTCTTCACGAGTGTAACAGACAGTGTCACCATAGCCTTCTACCTTATTCATGTTTACCGGCACTTCCACCTTTAAAACATCTACGTTATAGCGCGGATCAGAAAATTCCTTCATCATCTCAATCACTTTTTTTGGTTTGATTTTCGCATATGCTTCACTGCTGGAATCGGTCATTTCAGCATCGTAAGAAACCAGCTCAAGGAAAAACGGCAGTCCTTCTGCGACACATTCGGAACCAATCCTTTCCATATATGCCTTCTTTTGCTCATTGATCGCTTGTGCCTCGTCCACATCATAATATAATAGGAACTTACAAGCATCTGCTCCAGCTTCCTTCAAACGCTTGACTGACCAAACATCCAAGCTGTCCGGCAGACGACCGGGCACCGTTGTATCATAGCCGGTTTTTTCATAGGCCAGCAACAAACCACACGATGCAGCACGAGCCTGAGATGCCGGTAACCCATACTCAGGATCTAACAGAATTGATGTAGCGTAAGGGGTCAGCTCTTGCGATACCAGACGTTTGAACTCTTCGATATCCTTTTGCTCAGCAGGCTTTCCTTCTGCTTGAAACATCTTTTTCAAGGCTCCTCTTTGATCGATCGCTAAAGCACCGATAACCCCCTGAGCATTCGCTGTGTTTTTCAATTTTTCATATTTTTCCTGACTGATTGTTCTCATCTTCTACTCTCCATCCAAATATTTTGTAAACAGCTCACATAACGCTTCTGACGTCTGTGATGCGGCAAACTGCTCCTTGAACTCCTGCTTCATCAGCATTCGGGCAATTTTAGACAGCAGCTGCAGATGTGTTGTACCCGCTTCGCCATCTGGAATAAATAGCGCAATTGCGTAACGAATCGACTGTCCATCTAAACTATCCCACTCCACACCTTCCGTAAAGCTGACGATCATAACACTTGGCGTTGTAATCGCTGCACTTTTAGCATGTGGGATCGCAAAACCATCCATCATACCAGTTGTTCCTTCCGATTCTCTCAGCTCCAATGCTTCAAGTACCGGTTGAGCAGAAGCAGCAATAGTCAATTCCACCGCCTTCTCTGCGAGAAACTGGAAGACAGCTTCTCGACTAGCGTGTGTCTGATTTAAAAATATATGGTCTTTTGTGATCATGCTCATACTATTCCTCCTGAAAGTCATTTCTCTAACACACTTGAAATACGCCAATGTACCTGTTGCATTTATGCAGCAGCTTTCTCAACTCTGCGCTTTTGAATCAACCCTAAAATCACACCGCCAACAAGTGAACCGGCTAAAATGGCAATTACCCAAAGCAGACCGTGAGTCACAACAGGCAGTACCAGAAAACCTCCATGAGGTGCAGGCACCTGAACCTTGAACATATAAGTCAATACAGCAGCTATTGAAGAGCCCAGCATCATTGTCGGCAGCACACGAATCGGATCTTTTGCCGCAAACGGGATTGCCCCCTCCGTGATATGGGTACTGCCCAAAATAATATTGACCAATCCGGCATTTCTATCATTCGTATCAAAATATTTTCCAAATAAAATCACTGCAACGCCTGTAATCAAAGGGGGTGCAATACATGCTGCTGAAACGCCCGCCATGAAGCTGGTATTTCCTTCTGCCAGTAGTGCTGTACCTGTTACATAAGCAGCTTTGTTGATTGGTCCACCCATATCAAAAGCACACATACAGCCGACAATGACGCCTAGGATCAATGGGCTTGAATTTTGGAAACCCGCCAGAAAATCCATCATCGCCTGATTGATCGATGACATCGGTTCAGAAACCAGTGTCATGATCATCCCTGTGATAAAGACACCTAATACCGGATAAAGGAAAATGGCTTTTAGTCCGTCTAAAGATTTTGGCAATGAGCTGAATAATTTCATCAATCCAAGAATCACGTATCCTGCTAAGAATCCGGAAACAATTCCTCCAAGAAAGCCTGTCCCGCCATTCGAAGCAACGAGCCCGCCGACAAAACCTACAACTAAGCCTGGGCGTTTGGCGATTCCTTCTGCGATAAACGCTGATAGGATCGGTACCATCATCCCCATAGCCAGACCACCGATATCCTTCAGCTGTGCCGCAAATTCATTGTATTGGCTGCTGCTCGGATCTGCTGAATAGATCCCAAACAAGAAAGAAATAGCAATCAAAACCCCACCGCTGACCACAAAAGGCAGCATATGAGAAACGCCGTTCATCAAATTTTTATAAATGCTGTGTCCAATTCCTGTAGAACTCTTTGTCTCAATAGTTTTGCTTGTGTCATCGTTTTTTGTCCCAGTTCCTTTTCTGATTGTACCTTTTCCTGCCAATGCGTCTTCAATCAGCTGATCCGGTTCTTTGATTCCTTTGCTTACAGAAACTTCGATTACTCGTTTTCCTGCAAAACGCTCTGCCTGTACATCCTTATCGGCTGCGATGATCACCGCATCTGCCGCAGCAATTTCTTCGTCCGTCAGTGCATTCTCTATTCCGACCTGTCCATGCGTCTCGACCTTGATCGTCACACCTTTTCTTTTCGCAGCCTGCTCCAATGCCTCCTGTGCCATATACGTGTGGGCAATCCCTGTCGGACAACCTGTTGCCGCAACTATTTTGTAACTACTCATTACTTTTTCCTCCCTCTTATTGTTGATGCGATCCTCTTCCTACTTAACTAACTTTCTCCCTTGATAAATGCTCTCATAATCTTCTGATCTGTATCTGTCGACCCAACGCTTCTACATCTGATAAATCTGTCAATCCTTTTTGAAAGGCTGTCGAACTGGCGGCAGCTAAGCTATAGGCCAAATTATCTTCCACAGGTATTTCCTTCAAATAATTTCCGATGAAGCAACCCAATAACGTATCGCCGGCACAGGCAGTATTTACTACTTTTCCCTTTGGCGCATTCCCGTGAAATACTGCATCCTCTGTTATATACAGACCGCCCTCGCTGCCAAGGGATACCAATACATGCTGGGCGCCCTCTGCAACAAGCTGTTTTCCGTAAATAATGCACTCCTCAAAGGTTAGCGTCTCCTTGCCAAACCATTCTGCCAGCTCATCTTCATTCGGCTTCAGTAAAAATGGATGATAGGGCAAGCAATCCAATACATTTTGATAACTGGTATCAATAATTAAATGAACACCATTTTGTGCTGTCAGCTTACCAATTTCTCGAAAAATCTCCGGCTCTACCCCCTGCGGCAAACTTCCTGAAATACACAGGTAGCTGCCTGCAGGGATTTTCCGAACCTGTTCCAGTAATCGACTGATTTTTTCTTTTGGGATATTCGGCCCTTTATTCACCAGTTTGTATTCACTTTTCGGATGATTGACCTGTGTAAACACATTGATTCGAGTCATCCCTTCCACCTCTACAAAATCTGTTTGAATCTCTTTTTCTATTAAAAACTGATTGATATAGGCCCCAGTGAAGCCAGCACTAAAACCAAGTGCTGTGCTGGTCAACCCCAGTTGTTTCAAAATCAGTGACACATTGACGCCTTTCCCATTCGCTTGAATGTCATCATCGACACTTCGATTTACGACATCCGGCTGCATTGTATCTGTTTCGATAAATAGATCGATTGCCAGATTCATCGTGCAGGTATATATTGCTGCCATCGTATCCCCTTCCTCCTGTCTCTTTCTTGCTTTTATTATGCTACAGAAATTTCGGAAAATGTTTTCTAAAACGGTACGGATCGATGAAAACTTTTACAAAATAAAAAAAGAAGGTACAATACCTTCTATAAAGACAAATCATTCTATCGTGTTTTTGATCCACGATACACAGCAGCATCATTTTATCTACCAATGAAAGAGGAGAAAAACTATGAGTGCCCAACTAAGCGAAACGGAAAAATATCTCTGGCAGTTTATTCAGGAAAATATTGAACAGATTCCCTCCTACTCAATCGTTAAGCTAAGCGAGGAAGCCAATGTATCTACTGCTACTATTGTTCGAACTATGAAGAAAAAGGGCTATGAGGGCTTTACTTCCTTTAAGCACTCCCTAAAAGATCAGGCAAACACAGCAGTCAATTTTTCAGTCGTTGAAAAAGTAGATAATGAAATAAAAAAGGCAATCCTGAAAAACGAACAGGAGGTCATTCGCTCGATCAATATGATCGACAGCGGCGTGATTGAAGATGTTGTTCAAAAATGCTACTCAGCAAAACGCATCGTCATCTTCGCCCGCGGCTTCTCTGAGCTGATAGCCGAAGAGATGATGGTCAAATTCCAGCTTGCCGGAAAATATTCGCAAATGCACACCGATCCAAATATCATCAAAAGTATCAGTAAAAAGCTGGATAAGGACGATTTTGTGATTTTTGTTTCTCTAAATGGGGAAACACCTGAATTGGTTATTGCTGCACAGAATTGCTACGATCAGGAAATCAGTACCTTGACGATTTCCGCCAATCGAACAAGTCAGCTGGTCAACCTGTCAGAGCTGGCATGTATCGGTTTTAAATCCGAGGGCTCTTACTTTCCAGATTATGAAGTTCGCTCTCGACTCCCCTTATCTGTCATTGCCAGAATCCTGCTGGATGCCTATGCAATCCGCAGCCAAAAATCAATGTACTGAACGAGATGAAAAAAAGAGTGTCAGACAATCATCAAAACAGACATTGTCTGACACTCTAAGCACGAATACATGGCGAGCCAAAAGCTGCTCCCTCGGAATTACGCTGAAGGAGCAGCCCGTTTTCGGCTCAGCCTCTTTTTTTATTTCCAACTATTGTTACACACGATTTTTCTCCTTTTTAAATGAACATAAGATGCTCCATTTATTTTGATGATGCACAGTAAAATCCTGTTGGTCCATTTCTTTGATTGCCATGATCTGCCTCATGACTCCCTCTGCATCCATTACACTGTACGCCGGAAGGTCGATCATATCCACATAGGTCGTTTTGCCATATAGATAAGCCAACCGCGGAATCAGTTCTCTATTTGGATAACCCACCAATACAACATCTGCCGAGACAAACCGCTGCTTCATTTCCGAATAAGACGAAACCATCAGCTCAATTTCTCTACTCTCTTCCAACAACCCAACCAGCTTCTCATATAAAACTTTGACTATATCAAAGCCTGCGTTTTTTTCATCTTCCATAAGTAGGACACGTATTTTCTTAGTCATCCTTCAGCCATCCTTTCATATTTTTATGCAACTATATGAGCAACGACGCTCATCTCAATCTTCTCGAAACACCTGTATAATCACAGTTTAAAGGTTAGAGTCAACTTTAAGTCAACAGTTTACCCTCAAAAAATTAATTTTCCTCTTCGTTTTTCTTAAAAAAGTTTATAACTCTCCTTGACCCTCCCGCTAGGGGAGGATATATGCTCTTACTGAGAGGAGGAATTCTAATGAAAAATCACATTATTGTTAACGACTTAGTCAAAAAAATAGGGGATCGCACAATTGTTGATCAGCTCTCATTTTCCGTATCCAAAGGACAGGTTTTTGGATTGCTTGGCTCGAATGGGGCTGGAAAGACCACAACGATCGAATGTATTTTAGGCATCAAAAAATTCAATAGCGGGCAGGTTGAGATACTTGGGGAGGCCCCTGGAAAAAATCGTAAGACACTGTTTCAGAAAATCGGTGTTCAGCTGCAGGCCTCTAGCTATCAGAACAATATCAAGGTGGCCGAGCTATGCGAAGAGATTGCTGTTTTATACGATCATCCGAAAGATTACAAAGAACTACTGGAGACCTTTCATCTCTCCCACTATGAAAAGCAACCGGTTGAAAAATTATCTGGTGGTGAAAAACAAAAGCTATCGATCATTCTTGCTTTGATCCCTAATCCTGAAATCATTTTCTTAGATGAGCTGACTACCGGCTTGGACACAGAAGCTAGGAGAGAAGTTTGGGGAATCTTGAAGAAACTAAAAGCATCTGGTATCACGATCTTTCTGACCACTCATTACATGGAAGAAGCAGAGGCACTTTGTGATTACCTTTATCTGATCAATCGAGGAAAAAAAGTGATTGAAGGAACAGTTGCAGAATTGATCGAACAAAGCGGAGCCTCTACTTTGGAGGATGCGTATCTATATCATATGGAGGGTGTAAGCTATGCGTAAATTTCTAACATTAGTCAAAATCGAAGGAAAGCTGGGCCTACGTTCTCTGGATGGTGTACTCTTTGGTATCGGTATGCCGCTGGGAATCCTCGTACTTATTTCTTTTATCGCCGGCAATCAGCAGGTCGCAAACGGCGATTATACTTTTTTAGACAGCAGCTTCAGCTCCCTGCTTGCAGTCGGGATTTGTGCCACTGCATTTATGGGGATACCATTGACAATTTGTGACTATCGCGATAAAAAGATATTGAAGCATTATTGTGTGACTCCTGCCAGTCCGACCTTAATCCTGACGGTTCAGTTTTTCGTCGGCACGCTAACGGCTGTTGCTTCTGCACTTACGATCATTTTTACCGCAACGGTTTTTCTAGGCTATCAGATGAATGGCAGCTGGCTGCTATTGATTGGTGCGTACTTCTTGGTTATGCTTTCTATGTACAGTATCGGTATGCTGATCGCCAGTCTATGCCCAACACTGAAAATCGCTAATCTGGTCTGCACCTTTGTCTATTTTCCAATGTTGTTTTTATCCGGAGCAGTCATTCCCTTTGAGCTATTTCCAAAGGCTTTCCAGAATGTCGCAAGCGTCCTGCCTCTGACACAGGGGATCAAGCTGTTAAAATCGATCACACTAAATGAACCGATTGGAAATCCGCTGATGATCATCTTATTGATGGTTACCATCACCTTGATTTGCGGTTCACTAGCCATCAAGCTGTTTCGTTGGGAATAACAACTATACGCTGATTCCCCGATTTTCGGGGATCAGCTCAATAAATTAACCTACAAATCAAATAGAGTAATAAGAAAGGGGATCATCTATGAATCTCGAATGCAAGAAAGAAGAGGAAAAGCTTTACCGTATCGGCATGTTCTCCCGTATGAATCACGTCACCATCAAAGCTCTGCGGCACTACGATGACGTTGGTCTTTTAAACCCCCAGTTCATCGATCCGGAAAACGGCTACCGTTATTACAGCTCCAGCCAACTGCCTGTACTTCATCAGCTGATTGCGTTGCGAAAAATCGGCTTCTCGTTAGATGAGATCAAACAGGCACAAAGCGGTACTCATGAAGAAAATCTTCTGAAAAGGAAAAAGCAGCAGCTAATGAAAGAAATCGCTGATCGAATGACGATGCTCTCTTTACTGGAAGGCTATGTCCAGACGAAGGATGAAGAAACAGCCTATCATCCAGTCATCAAGGAGCTGCCTGAAGTCACTGTTGCTGCAATGCGTATTCAGCTGCCTAATTACGGCGCATTATTTTCTCATGTACCGGCAATGGGTGCGGAAATGGAGCAACTGGGCTGTGAATGTATCGAGCCCGGCTATTGCTTCAATATCTATCATGACGGCGAATACCGAGAAGAAGATATTGATGCGGAAATCTGTGAAGCTGTTGTTGAGAAGAAGGAAGACAGCGAAAGAATTACCTTCAAAGAATTTCCAAAAGTCGATACAGCCATCTGTGTTCTCCATCAAGGTGCCTACGAAGGCTTTCCGAAGGCCTATGCTGCTGCGATTCGTTTTATTGAGACAAACGGCTATGAAATCATTGGCGCGCCTCGAGAGCATTACATCGATGGTTTATGGAACAAAGACACCGAGGAAGAATGGCTGACAGAAATTCAATTCCCCGTTCAGAAAAATTAGAAAAAACACTTCGAGTCGCCTGATTTATTCACGACTCGAAGTGTTTTTTTCACATTTGTAAAAACTATCCTATTTTACGATTTCAACCGGCTGCAGCATTGATTGGCGTTCTTCCTTGTGATCGTATTCATCATAGGGATTAAAAAGTATCCTGCTCCCTTGCCAGCTTAGCTGATAGGTCGCCTGCAGCGTTGGAACTCTTCATGGAATATGTCCCCAATCAACGTATAGATACTCCCTGTATCGGCTCCCTTGACATTTTCGAGGGTTTCGCCTGTTTGTCTGTCTATAGTTATCATTTTCCGTTCCGTTTCAGTAAACGTATGGAGCGTTGCAAATGTAGTCGACGCGAAACCTTCTTCCCCTGCTTCCGAGTGCATGTCTACTACAATCCACTTATATTTCATCAGATCTTCCTTCGTTACCTGCGCTCCATGCTCAATTTCGATTGGGCGTACAGCAGCTGTCCCAGCAACAGTTGGTTCTTCGACCGCACTTGTTTCTGCTTTTTCCGGTAAAGCAAATGGTTTCTTCGCTACCTTATTCAGCTTTGCTCCCGGTCCGCTTTCCTGACCGGCATCTGCTGAATTATTCATGGTATACAACAAAACAGTACCGCCCATCAATACAACACTAACTCCTAAAACTACCCACTTCCCAATTGTTCGTTTCATCATTGTCACTCTCCTCGTTTACTGATCCGCGGCAGAAAATAGCCACTTCATTAGAATAGTGCCGAAAACAACCGAAATGGTTTCAACTTTTTATTTTCTAGGCTCCAGAACCATTTGCCGCTCTTCCTTATGGTCATTTGCATCTGATGGCCAAAAAACAAGCCTGTCGCCATCTCTATAGATATGATAACTCGAATGAAGCCCGCCTATCGCATCATAAGTAATTTGTATTTCATTACCATTGACTGTATACGTACCAAAAATCACCGTGTCATTATCATCCAGAGTATTTTTCAATATCGCAGCATCAAAAGTCAAAATACTGAAAGCCTCATCATCATCGCCCTCCATCATCCATTCATGAGCAATTAAATCAGGAGCTGTCTCAGTCTCCAACGCATCCACGTCTGCCTGTGTATATCTCTTTACAATAATCGGCTCCAGCACTATCTTCTCTGACTCATCCTCTACTGGTGTCAAAGTAATAGCTTGACCTTCCTTAGTCAGTGTATAAGAATATTGAATCGTCTCTGTCGAATCAAATAACTGCAATGTATCCCCCACAATCGTATAGCCATAAAATACCGACTCCTGATTTAGTGCTTTCACCTGCACTTCACCAACTGAAAAAGAATAAAAGGTTTCATCTGCTGTCCGCCAATTATACGCTGATAGTTCTCCTCTGCTTATCATAGGTTCGGTTACTGTTGAAGAAACTGTAGTAAGCAAGTCGTTCGGTTTAGATGTTTCTGGTTTCAGCATAGTGACACGTACCAAAATCAAGATACTGGCCACCGCTGCCAATGTCACACTGATCTCAACCCACAAGCCAGCTCGCCTTGGTTTAGCTGCAGGTGCCGCTTGAAGCCCGCGAGCCAATGCTCGCTGAACTTCATTTTTTGGAACGCTGATCTGATCAACGGCTTTTCGAAAAAGTTCTTTATCTTGATCTGTCATAATAATCCTCCCCCAGTATTTTACGAAGCTGTTCACGCCCTCGTTTCAAATTTGTTTTGACTGTCCCTTCTTTCAGCTCCAATAATTGACCAATCTCCCTGACGGAAAAATCCTGATAATAATACAGCTGCAGCACCAATCGATACTTATCCTCCAACATCATGACCGCCTTCAGTATATCTATGGAAGTACTATCCGTAAATATAAGGCCTGCTCGATCCACCCATTCCTGATTTCCCTCAACTAACACTTCATGCTGTCTATTCTTGAACAGCTTCCCAGTTTGGCGAATCATGATCTTACAAAACCATGTTAAAAAATAGTTTGGTTCTTTCAGCGTACGGATTGCATCAACTGATTGTGCCGCTGCCTCCTGCAAAATATCCAGTGCATCCTGTTGATTGCCTGTATAAATATAGGCCATCTTATAGATATACGCCTGATTTTTTTCTAAAATGAGGCCCAACGCCTCTTTGTCTCCTTTAATTGCCCTTTTCACCCAAACGATTTCTTCATTTTTGCTGTTCCCCATTTTTTTCACCCCTTTACTATAATAGTGCCGAAAAGTTCGCGATTGGTTTCAATAAATTTATTTTTTTTCTGACACAGGATACGCTGTTTAAACAACGCTTTTCAAGTCGCATCGTCTACTATACAATAATGATAACAACTTTTTTACAGGAGAAAAATCATGGAGAAAAAAATTTATGCATCTTTTGATGCGCAGACCATTCGTGTTTATCAAGCATATAATCATACAATTGCTGACGAGGCCATTAAACTTGGACATTTCGGTCCGCATTTCAAAATGGAGCGAATGACTTGGATCAAGCCGTCCTTTCTTTGGATGATGTATCGGGCTGGATGGGCATCGAAAGAAGGACAGGAGCGGATACTCGCAATTGACCTATCGATTGAAGGGTTTCGCGAAATCCTTCAGGGAGTTGTTTTATCAACTTACAATAAAGAAATTTATCAGACGGATGAAAATTGGCGGGAGAAGGGGAAACAGGCTTTAGTTAGATGTCAATGGGACCCGGACAAAGATATCTACTCTCAACCAATGGAAAGAAAAGCGATCCAGCTTGGACTACGTGGGGAAATGGTGGAAAAATATGTCCATCAATGGACAACGAAAATCACAGATATCACAGCCGAAGTTCGTGAAGCTAAGAAACTGTTGGGTACAGGGGATATAGGAAAAATAGACCTGCCGACGGAGACAGAATTTCCACTTACAGCTGCTGAAAAGAAAATCCTAGGCATCACTAAATAATTTTCCATTAAGCTCTTGTTGATTATTTTCGATGTTCAGCAGGCAACGGTTTAAATAAATGAACTATAACGAGGTGATATGATGCAAATCAATCGAATGCTGGAAACCGTATTGATCCTTTTATACCGCAAGAAAACTACTGCCAAAGAACTGGCAGAACGCTTCGAGGTCTCTTCTCGCACGATTTACAGAGATATCGATGCGTTAAGCCTTTCCGGAATCCCGGTTTATTCCATCAAAGGAAAAAACGGCGGAATTTTTTTAGACGATTCCTTTACATTGGATCAAGCATTACTTAACGGGTCACAGCAGGAAGATCTTTTTTTAGCACTCAACCTCCTAAAATCCTTAGGAATTCTGGAAACAGATAAGCTCCTGCATAAATTTGAATCTGTCTTCCAGTTGAAAGACTGGATTGAAATCAGCCTGCCTTCCTCGCTCCCTGACGGAGACGATACCTTTTCGATAGTGAGAAAAGCTGTTTTGCTGACAAGAAAAGTGACATTCATTTTCTACAGCAAGCACGGTCAGACGATGCTGCTGACTGTCGAGCCGCTAAAAATCATTTTTAGAGGGCAATCATGGTTTCTGCTTGCACACCTTTCAGAAGAACAGCAATACCGCCTTTTCCCAATAGAGAGTATCAAATCTGTTCAGCTGCTGGATGAAAGTTTTCATCCAGAATTACCCGAGGATATCGACGCCTTAGTTGATACCTTCCAAGTCACATTGCAATTCAGCAAACGGATCGCCTATAATCTTTATGATCGCTTTTTCCACGAAAAAGCTACGGTCAATGCGGACAACAGCTATAATATTACCTTTGAATTTTCCCGAATCGACGATCTCTACAGCTTTCTGCTCCCCTTTGGAAAAAATGTTCGAATCATCGAACCGGAATGGGTCAAAGAAACGGTTTGTGCTCATGCCAAGTATTTTTTAGAAAACAATTTATAATATGACATGATTCGGCACTCTGCCATGATAGACTATAGAAAACAATGCATTGTTTCACTTATTTTATCAGAGTTCAGCTTGTGCACCTTCTAGAGAGCGTGATTACTCTGATAGTGATTCTTCCTTAAAAACGAAAGGAGCATGACCATGAACATCGAAAAAATCACAAAGCCTGAGCAAATCATCATCTCCATTACCCATACAGGTCTAAACGTTACAGAGCTTCCAAAAATCATTGGACCAACCTTTATGGAAATCGGGAAATATATTTCTGAACAGGGCGCCGCCATACTCAGTAATCCATTTGTCTCCTTTAAAAACATGGATGAAACCGGCAAGCTGGACGAATCACAAATTGAAATGGAGATTGGTTTTCCTGTAGACAAGCTGATTCCTGAAAACGAGTCGATCAAAGCCTATCGCTTACCCTCATATAAAGCTGTATCTGTCCTATATGTAGGTGATTATGATCAGGGGATGATCGACATCTATCGCCGGCTTTTTGAAGAAATCAAAGCAAACGGCGGGATCTTCATGAATCGCTCTTACGAATATTACCTAAGCGACGAAGAAATCGACCTGTCAAAGCAGGAAACAATCATTGAACTGCCCTATCGCTAATAAAAAGAGTGTAAGACAATAACCAAATTAGGAATTGTCCCACACTCTAAACACGAATAAACGGCGAGCCAAAAGCAGCTCCTTCGAAATTCAGCCGAAATTGCTTTAGCACACAGCAACCACCGCAGTAGAGCTGATGTGGCAAAGTACCTACTTGGATACTGAAAATAGGAAAAGCTATTTTCGTATACTTCTTCTTAATTCTCGGAGCATTCCACTTTTGGCTCAGCCTCTTCTTCATATACTATTCTTATACTTCCTTACCCATTTTTGACTTGGAGGAAATCAAGCGACTGCGACCACTGACTTTCACTAACAAAGGCAGCTCCTTCAGTGCATCTTTTCCGATCCATTGCTGTGCTTTAGATTCTTGCTCAGTTAGCCAAGCAGCGGCCTCTATACTCATTTCCCTTGCTTCCTCATTGGTTTTCCCAAGCTCTCGTAGTGCCCACGAGGCAGCTTTTTTTACCAATAGACGATCATCTTCACTATTTGTCTTGATCAACTCCAGATACGTATCGATTTCATCATTTGTCAGTTCTGCATGTGTTGAGGTACTGGCAATCAGTGTGAACGCTGCACGTTTATAGTACAGACGATCCTCTCCAATCCAGCTTCTGATCCACTGCCCATAGTCTTCTTTTTTGATCAACACAGTTTTACAGAATAAATCACATAAATCCCATGAATAGATTTCTTCCATAAATGAGGCAGTTTCTTCATCACTAAAATCAGCAGGTCTCAGTGCCAGCACGGCAAGAATTTTACATTCATGGTACCCTGTCTGCCAAAGCGCCTGAATAAACACCTTGTCCTTCGGCATTTTCTTTGCCAGCTTCCTCAAATCCGCTGTCGCAACACCAATCGTTTCCGCTTCTGGTATTCCCAGCTTCACAACATTTTTCTTATATTTTTCTGAGGCATGCTCTTCTAAAAACAGCAGTACTTCTTCAATCATCATAGTTCTCATCTATCCTCCTGATTTACCGCAGAAAAGGAGTCGCTCCATTGAATGTCATTACCGATTTTTTTCTGCTTTTCTCTACTGTACTATAAAAATCAGTAGACGCCTATAATGTTTTAAAAGGATTTTGTGAAACTCCATAAGTATTGTACAATCAAAATAGCTTAAGAAAATCGAGGAAATGATCATGTATTTAAAATCAAACCGTTGTCACATCCGTCCATTTGAAGAAGAGGATCTGAAGGCGTTCATTACGTATCGGAATAATCTTGACTGGATGAAATACCAAGGCTTCAAAGGCTTATCAGAAGAGGCCTATCGGGAAATACTCCTGGTTCAACAAAAACTAACAGAAGGTGCACAGCTCGCCATCACTTTATCAGCTACAACACAATTGATTGGTGATATCTATTTAAAAGAGGAGCAAGATACCATTTGGATAGGCTACACAATTGCTCCAGCTTATGCACGACAAGGTTATGCCGGCGAAGTCGTCCAAGCCCTATGTAATCATTTGATGGCAGAAGGATACGCCACTGTGAATGCAGGAGCTAAACCGGAAAACACGGTCTCAATACGGCTATTGGAGAAGCTCGGCTTTACTTTCATTGAAAGAGATCAACACGGCGAATTGATCTACCAGCTGCCTCTTGATAAATAGTCCGAATTCATATAGTAGACAATAAAAAGAACTGGTAAGCTATTCTCTTGAATCCTTCACCAGTCCTTTTTTATTATTCTTTTTTTCAGTTTACAAAATAAAGGCAATCGCTACAAACAGATATGCCCAACGAATATCCTTTTTGCATAGGACAAAGATACAGCCTGCAGCTAATGAAAAGAATATTGTATAAAGCCCACCGAAAAATCCTTGTAATAAAAAGTGCATCAAGCCCCATGTCAACGCAAGAAAAAGACCGCCTGTAGGGAATTTTTCTGATAAAGAAAACTGTTGTTCAAAAAATGCCTGCCCAAAAGCCACGGTTACGACAATCAAGCCTGTTTCCGCCAAATAGTATATATTTCTAAAAATAAATGCTGGTACACTTTGCTGCAAATCACCATTGAACTCGACGATTGGTTTGAAGCCGCCAAATCCGAAGGTTGAAACAGCAATGATCAACAGAACCAGCCCTACAATTAGAAGTAGTGCCTTACTTTCAGGCGTTTTTCTTATTTCAAACAAATCAAAGCCAAACTTATTCTTTGCATAGCGAGCAAGAAGGTATGCCGCACCAAACCACAGCACAGCTGTCAATGCGCCATTCATAGAAATACTCAAGCCTTCTTTTTGAAATAGACCGACGACCATCCCCAAGATCAATTCCAGACTAAATCCGGCAAAGCCGTATAGCCCGAGCCACAAAAATTCAATCGGTTGTATCTTTGATTTCTCCACCATATTTATACCAATCCCTTCACTTCTTTTCCTCAATAGTATAACAATAGTTATTAATAAAATCAGTAAGCTTCTCATCATTTACTTGCTAAGAATTGTTGATCCTTAAAAAGTACATGAACAGTCTTTATCCTTCCTATCTAAAAATCAGTCAGCATACACGAAGAAAATAGTTTTTATTATGATTCATTGATTTCACACACTACTCATCCAGCTTCTCCCTTCTATATAAGCAGTAAAAACCAGTGTTCTTTTTCAATTCTGGCTTACAGCCAAAAATTCCATTAAAAAATTAACATTTTTCAAAAAACAACTAGACTTTTCCATCAGATTGAGTATCATAGGCTAAAGTATTAACAAAACAACTCGGGAAATAAAAAATAGGAGGTTCTTTATTTATGAGAGAATTAACGAATGGTAAACCGTTGAAGCTGATATTTTTATTTACAATTCCTCTATTGATAGGAAATATTTTTCAACAGTTTTATAATATGGCCGATATGATCATCGTCGGACAGACACTAGGGAAAAATGCGTTGGCTGCGGTTGGTGCCACTGGTAGTATCACGTTCTTGATCATCGGGTTCGCTCAAGGACTGACTTCCGGTTTATCCATCATCACTGCTCAGCGGTTTGGAGCAAAGGATTACCAAGGGGTCAAGAAAAGCTTCGCTGTTAGTATTTTTATCAGTGGGGTCGTTACGTTTATCTTAACGGTTCTCAGCTTAGTATTTGTTCGTCCGCTGCTGTTATTGATGCAAACACCAAAAGAAATTTTGGCCGATGCACAAACCTTCATTTCTATTATTTTGATTGGTATTTTTGCTGCGATGGCCTTCAACTTATTGTCCAACATGATTCGGGCATTAGGAGACAGCCGGACACCACTTGTATTTTTGATTATCGCAAGTGTCATCAACGTGGTGTTGGACTTGGTTTTGATCATTAATTTCCATATGGGTGTTGCCGGGGCCGGAGTCGCCACAGTTACTGCACAGATCGTTGCCAGTCTGCTTTGTCTGATCTATATTCAACGACGCATCCCTAACTTGCAGATTCGTAGAAAAGACTTTTCGTTTGATAGAAGAGAGATTCGTGATCACTTGAATGCAGCATTGCCTATGGGCTTTCAGACATCGATCATCGCTATCGGTGCCATCGTCCTGCAAGGTGCGCTGAACAGTCTAGGGACAGATGCCGTAGCGGCTCAAGCTGCTGCTGGGAAAATTGATCAGTTTGCGATTCAGCCTATGATGTCCTTTGGGATCACCATGGCGACATTTACTGCTCAAAATTATGGCGCAAAGAAATATGGACGAATTCTTGAAGGGGTGAAAAGCGCCTTAGGGTTGAGTATTATCTTCAGCTTCTTCGCCGGTGGTATCGTGATTTTCTTCGGTCGTCAGCTGGTGACACTGTTTGTCAGTGCCAGTGAAACACAGGTCATTCATCTGTCACAGATATATTTCAACATTAATGGTAGTCTTTATTGGGTATTAGCTATCTTACTGGTCGTTCGTTACACCCTTCAAGGGCTGGGACAAAGTGTTATTCCAACTCTTGCAGGGATCATGGAGCTAGTCATGCGTTCATTTGCAGCAATCCTTTTAACCGCAATGTTTGGTTATGTTGGAGCGGCGGCAGCTTCTCCTCTTGCCTGGATCGGCTCAACTGTCGTATTAGTCTTCTCCTACTTCAAAGCCATCAAGCGACTGAAACAGTTAGAGGCGGGTATCCCTCCGGAAATGCTGGATCAAAAACCTGTGAAAGCCGGTTTATAGAATCACTAACATACAAAACGAGGCCGAGACAGAAGTGTTTAGCTACAAGCAGTAAGCCGGAATTCACGAAAATTGTTTCACAAATTTTTGTTGAATTCCGGCTTATTGTCGTAGGAGCTGCTTCTGACTCGCCGTTTATTCGGATTTAGGGTATGGAAAAGAGTGGAACAGATTATTGTCCCACTCTCGTTTTTTCTATAAATCTTGTTCCGCATACTTTCTTCCTGTTTTAAAAAGTATGTGTACGATTATTCTGTACGTAAAGCTTCAACCGGATCTTTCTTCGCTGCCCATTTGGCTGGAAGTGCGCCGCCAAGCAATGTTAGAACAACACTGATTGTAATCAGCAATAACGCATGAAGCGGATTCAGCTGTGCAACATTTGTCAACCCTGTCATTCCTTCTAACACAATATTTGTTGGAATCGTCAACAGGTAGGCAATACCGATACCTAATAGACCTGAGCACAAACCAATAATCAACGTTTCTGCATTAAACACTCGGGTGATATCCTTTTTACGTGCACCTAATGCGCGAAGAACACCAATTTCTTTGGTTCTTTCCAATACAGAAATGTACGTAATGATCCCAACCATGATTAGGGAAACAACCAATGAGATAGAAGCAAAAGCAATCAGCACGATAGTGATTCCATCCATGATGCCGCCAGTCATATCTGTCATTGTTTGAGCCAAGTCAGTGTAAACGATTTTATCTGCATTGTCTTTGCCGTCATTGTATTTGTCCAAGTATTTAACGATTTCATCTTTCGCTTCAAAGTTCGTTGGATAGATAAAGACCATTTGCGGCATACTGTCTCCGCCCATGTAAGCCAATGTTGACTGCTTCGTTGTATCATCCAATTTTTCCATCGTCATCACATTTGTATCAGAATCTTTTTGTGCTTTAACAATTTCAGAATCTTTTTCAAGATCGATGATTTCTTCCACCAGTTTGTCACTATAAGCAATCCCGCTACTCAAAACAGCAACCTGTGTATCTTCCTTCTGACGAACGATTCCGCTGATTTTTAATGTTTTTGCAGCAGTTTTATACATTTCATCATAGTCACTCTTTGGTACAAAATTACCAAAATCAGTTTTTTCATAGTAGCTATCATTACCTACCAGCTTCAGCTCTGTTCCAACGATATCATCAAAATTGATGCTGTCTTTATCTGTGATATCAAAGCCCATATTTTTCAGGATACTTTCATCCACACGGTTTTTGCTATCCAGCACTAATACAATATCATCTGTGCTTTCCGGATAGCTTCCAGCCATCACATCATAATTTTTTTTCAGATACTCATTGGTTGAACCATTTGTTGTTACCGGGTAAGAGGACAAGCCTGCACTGCTCATACTTGATAATGCACCCATTCCGCCGCCGGTAGTCGAAGCATCCGAGCTGAAGTTCACTTGCTCCGCCTTACCGTCTACTTCTCTTAAAAGATTCATGCCGACTACACGTGTATAGCCGATACTGCTTGCTAAATCTTTATCCATCTTGTTCAAGTAATCAATGTAATCTTCGGTGATTTTGTTCGTATGCATGATACTTGATTCTTCCGGATTATACAGCGTTACTTTATCTGTCTTGGCATATTCATCCTTACTGCCGCTAGAATTGCTCTGCATTTCCTGAAGAGATTCCTCATCCATGTTCATTGCCTGTTTAGAAATCGTGATTGGGTATTCTGACAGTGCATCATTCTGGAATGAATCAATTTGCTTTTGGAACCCATTGGATAAGCTCAAGATCAACGCAATCCCGATGATCCCGATACTTGCTGCAAAAGCCGTCAAACCTGTCCGCCATTTCTTAGTAGCAATATTTTTTCCAGACAATTTTAACGCTGTCCAAAAGCTCATGCTAGTTTTCTTAAGCTGATAGTTATGGTCTTCTTCATATTCTTCATAGGGGTTCGAATCATCTACAACATGTCCATCACGGAAATTGATTGTTCGATCTGCATATTCGCCTGCCAGTTCAGGGTTATGGGTAACCATGATCACCAGCTTATCATCAGCAATTTCCTTGATCAGATCCATGATCTGTTTACTGGTTTCAGTATCCAAAGCTCCGGTCGGTTCATCTGCCAGAATGATATCCGGATCGTTCGCCAAGGCTCTGGCAATCGCAACCCGCTGCATCTGTCCACCAGACAACTGGTTCGGCTTCTTATGGGTATGCTCTTTCAAGCCAACCTTTTCCAGCACTTCTAAGGCACGCTTTTTCTTTTCAGCGGCAGAAACACCACTAAGCGTCATCCCCATCTCAACGTTATCCAGAATACTCAAGTGAGTGATTAAATTATAGCTTTGGAAAATGAAACCGACACTGTTGTTTCGATACGCATCCCATTCACCCTGCTTGAAATTCTTCGTGGATTTCCCGTTGATGATCAAATCACCACTATCGTATTGATCCAATCCACCGATAATATTCAGTAAGGTTGTTTTCCCGGAACCACTTTGTCCTAGAATCGCAACAAACTCATTTTCTCGAAAATTGATGCTCACACCATTCAACGCGATTTGTGTAAATTCTCCGGTTGTATAGCTTTTCTTTATGTCCTTTACCTGAAGCATAGTACTATCTCCTCCATCTCATCATTCAAAACCAATCAGTTCCAAGGGCCTCTGCTCCTCTTTACCGATGATCCGCCCCTCTTCCTACATTTTTATACAAGCACCGCAAAAATGTATTATGCAATCAGGACTTTTCTACATCACTCAGGCTATCACTCAATTATGTACTCAATATGAACAAAATTCCTTTCTCTTAATAAAAAACGCTTTCAATTCATTCTTAAAGAAAACTTAATAAGACATCATCTATCGAAAACAATAGATATTTTTGCAATTCTGGGGTATTTTAGTGTATATACGAAATGGAACGGAGGGAAAACATGATCACAGTTCTTGTTGCTGAGGATGATCGCAATATTCGCACACTGATGACCACCCTATTAAAGCAGGAGGGCTACCATACAGTAGAAGTCGATAATGGAAAAGATGCGCTAACAGCCTTGGAAGAACATCCAGTCGATCTACTGATCGTAGATATCATGATGCCAAAGCTTGATGGTTATCAGGTCGTAACAGCTATTCGCAAAGATAATTTGAAGCTGCCGATTATCATGGTCACAGCTAAAGAAACGGCCGAAGACAAGAAAAACGGCTTTCTGACTGGTGTGGACGATTACATCGTGAAGCCCATTGATTTCGACGAATTTCTCCTTCGAATCAAAGCGTTGCTTCGCAGAGCACAAATCAACCTCGAGGGTCGACTAACTGTCGGCGAAACTATCCTTGATTTTAACAACCTTTCTGTTTCTAAAGGGAAAAATTATGTCGAGCTTCCGAAAAAAGAGTTCTTGTTACTATACAAGCTGTTGTCTTTTCAAAATAAAATCTTTACCAGAGAACAGCTGCTGAACGATATCTGGGGCATCGATTCACTGACTGACGAGCGAACCGTAGATGTTCATATCAAAAGATTGAGAAAAAAATTTCCCGAGTCAGGCGATTTTTCCATCATCACGATTCGTGGATTAGGATACAAAGGAGTAGCCAATGAGACGAAATAGCCGATCGATGTATGTTCATTTTTCCTTTATCATTGCGATGATTTTATTAGTTGCATCTATTGTTGCAGGGATTTTTCTGTTTTTACTGATGCAGCTGGGAATCATCAATTCTTTAAAAGGTTACCCAGTCATTCGATTGATCATCACTTTGCTTTCCTGTACAGTCGTCGGTACAGTTATTGCTGCCGTTTTCAGTAAACGAATCCTGCGTCCGTTAAATGAAGTTGTCGAAGGAACTCGACAAATAGCCAACGGTAATTTTGATATTCAGATTCAACCGACCGGCATGAACAATGACCTAGAGGATCTTGTGCAGAATTTCAACCTGATGGCCAGAGAATTAAGCAATGTCGAGCTGGTTCATAAGAGCTTCATCAATGACTTTTCTCACGAAATGAAAACGCCGCTGGTTTCGATCAACGGTTTTGCCAAACAGCTGCAAAATCCAAACATATCCGATAAGGATCGAAACGACTACCTGCAAATCATCGCAGAAGAAACAGAACGGTTAAGCTCATTAGCTTCCAATGTCCTGCTTCTTTCAAAAGTAGAAAATCAAGAAGGCATCACCTTAAAAAAGGAACGGTATTCATTGGACGAACAGCTCCGCCATGCCCTGATTTTACTGCAAAAAAATTGGGAGACAAAGAACCTGAATATCGAATTGAATCTCCAACCGATTTCCATCATCGCCGATCCCGACCTATTTATGCAAGTGTGGCTGAATATCCTTGGTAATGCGATTCGCTATACAGAACCGGACGGGACAATAGAAATAAACTGCTACAAAATCGGCAACGAGGTTAAAGTCAATATCAAAGATGACGGCATCGGTATGTCAGATAAAGTAAGACAGCATATCTTCAATAAGTTCTATCAAGGAGACAGCTCCCATCAAGGCCAGGGGAACGGGCTCGGATTACCGATTGCCAAAAGAATCGTGAATCTCCACAATGGCAAAATCACAGTGAAGTCCAAGCTAGGCAGCGGCTCAAGCTTTGTTATTATTTTACCTCAATGATAGTTGCAGGTTCTTCTTTTCTCCTTAAAACAATTCACACTTAACCAACTAACGTCGAATAAATACCCCTGAAAAGCTTGAGAATATCAGCTTTTCAGGGGTATATCTTTTTTATTTTTAACCTATACACCTTATGGTTGGTTTTTCCATTCGCAGAATATTTTGCCTTTATCTCGCTCATCCTATTCAAAGATACTCGCTTGAATATATTTTACGTCACCCAAATCATCTAAGCTATAGTTACTCTGATTCACGTTTAACCAATCCGACACAATCAATTGGTTAAAAACTTTATCTGTTTCTTCCTTTAAATCTGTAATAGAAATCTTATATTTTTCTAAATAGTCGGTTACCTTTTTCGGATTTTCTATATCTTCTGGATAATTTCCGTCCGAATTTAACTGGCTCTGTACAATCCGAACCTTCTCTATTAGTTCTTTTTTTTGAACATAGTAGTGATAAGATACATTTAAGATCAAGCTGTCTGTCAGTTCTTTTGACAACGAAAAACCTATCTCTTTCGTTTCAAAATCAAAACTTACTGTGACACTGTCAATATTTTCCGGCAAATATTGTTTTTTATAACTTCTCAAAATAGGAAAATCTGGACCAACATCCTTATATGATTGTTGTTCTATTTGCGGCACAGCAGCAAATCCTATTTTTTGATTCGATTTGATTGCGGTTTGTTCTTCTTGATACATTTCATCAAAAATATTCTTTTCTCGTTTTTGCATTAAAACAAAACCTCCCAGCCCCAGACACAAAACGATCAGACCGATACTAATTATTTTTTTCATGCTCATAACTCCCGAAAATCTATTCATAGTAACTTTGCATTTCATTTTGATTATCCTTCAAGCTCATCAAGAAATTATACGAGTCTGGATAATGTTCTTTCACATATGCCCATTTTTCCTGCTCAGTCTTTTCTACAGGCACATAGTTCTGTCCTACTTTCTTATAGTTAGGTGGTGATAGAGAATTCAAGACTTCTTTTGTCGTATAATCTATTCCAGTATTTTTATCAAAAGCTTCCACACGAGTATAGTCACCATCACTAATAGCTGCATAATATTGATTAGAAGCTTCAATATATGAAAGATTTTTATCTTTCATAATAGCACTGATGTTGACTGCATCCAAATCAGCCTTATAATCGTCATTTCCCATACTCGGTGTTTTCTCTGCTTCTCTCGTCGCATCTCCTCGCCAACCTGCCAGTTCTTTTCTATTCCCCATCAAGTTTGCTAAAAGCCAGTTATCATTCAAAATGGTCGCGGTCGTTACTGACTGATGCGTATAATCTGCTTTATTACTGAAATTTTTCCGATTATTATTCCATAACCGATTGAACTGTTCATTAGTTAAAGGTCCATATGCGGCCTCTGCTTTCTTTTTATAGCTGTTGTAAGTATCCTTATCACTTTTTAAAATATCTTCTGCCGATTTAGGCGTGCTTCCAGAGAACTCGTGTTGAACAGCTATATTATAACGCAGTTTTGCAAACTCCTCCTTGGAAATTCCCAAATCCTGAAAAATTTCTTCCAATGATTTCTTTATCCTATATGAGTATCCTCGCTCATCTTCATACATCTTAGAGAAATAACTCGCCAAGTCACCAGCAGTATGATCCCAGTTGAAACCTGAATAATTGATTTCTCCTAAAATACGATTAAAAAGAAAATCTTTTTCTTCTTCTGACATTTCCGGGAATTTCTCATCAAGCCCTTGCCTCATCTTATAGATCAATGCTGCGGTCTCTTCGTCATAGCCATACCTTTCCTGCAGCATCAAAATAAATTTTGCTTTCTCACTTGAATAAATGTTGTCCCAAGTACTATTTATTTTCTTTGCCCAATTCATATCTAGACTATCAACCGAAAATCGACCTGTTGACGCATCCCATCCCTTTCCACTTTGAGCTTCGGCCAGTCCACTCTGCAAATCAATCTCTAAATCAGCGATTTCGGAGAAAATACTTGGTGATGTTGCGTGAAAGCTCCTTAATTTTTCCAATAAATCTTTCAATTTATTTTTTCTATTCTCATTGATTCTGATTATCCAATCAAAAAAAGAGAGTGAGCTATTCGAGTCTGCTTTTTTAAGGACATCCCTTAATCTTTTCCATGAGACTATAGTGTCTTCAACTGCTTGAAGTTCACTTTCCAGTTCTGATTCTTTTAGTGATATCGAATCAACTGATTCTATATACTCCTTTGGAAATTTCTGTGTACACTCTGCAATTTTCTCACTTAATAAAATAGCTCCTTTGATTAAAGGAACATGGACTTGAGAAAAATATCCCTTTGCATTTTTGTAAGCTGCCGCTTCTAATTGGTTGTCATTTACAAAGGCATTGATTGCCTGACTCAAATTACTATAGCTGTTTTGATTGGTGCTGCAAACAGAAGAGATACTTTCACCTTGTTGTTGAGATAAGTCCAGATACATATCAATGCTCATTTATGTTCACCTCGCTCATAATCAAGGGCTTTTCGCTGTTGAGTGATTTCCTGCTGCTCATCTCTCAACTCATTTTCCTTCTTTTTAATATCTTCTAGCTCTTCGGTCAAAGATCCCATTAATTGCCTAGAGCATGTCCTTTCCTCTTCCTTCAATTCATTTAATTGATAAAAGATCCTACTTCCCATCAACATATCCTCAATTCGTTCCTGCTGACTCAAAGCCCTTCGCTGGTTATCTTCTGAATCTTCGGATAACTTAACAAAAATTTTCTTCCTATCTTCTAAATCATAAATTGTTTCTTGAAGCTCACGTTCCTCTGAGATGAGTTGATCGATTTGTCCACTTGTATCATCCTTCATATTTACCACCAGTCCTTTGCGGGAGCTATTCCTTCATAAATTCGCTCATCCATCGCTTTAAATTCCTTGGCAATCGAATGAAAATTTTTGCTGTCGGTGGAAATAACAGAACAGATTGCCTCAATTGTCGCTTTCTCCTTCTCAAAAGACTGATGAGCATTATCATTACCAGAAACAGTTGTCTTTGAATCTAGCTCAGGATCAGAACAATCTGACAATAAATCCAAAGCTGAAGCTATTTCAGTGGCATACTGCTTAGCTACCTCTTCATTACTTCTGACACTCAAATAAATCCCTCCTTATTTTGTATAATATATTTTATGTACACTAATAAAATCCATATTGTAAGCACTTTAATAGTAACATATTATTTTTTTATGGTAAATATCAGTTTACAAAAGTTCAGAATATCCTATTCAACACAAGAGCAAAATTAACAAAAAAATAATAGACTCCCCTTTGGATTAAGTGGGTGTCTATTATTCTTCTGTTCACACACGCTGCTACTTTACAAAATACCGCAGCACGGTTTTCATTTTTTCTGTCTCAGTCTTTCTCGCATCTGTCAAATAGATTTCTTTATGGGCCAAGGTACGGCGAACCAGTCCATTTTCCTTACAATATTGATCCATCTGCTTAAAGCTGGCCGGCTCATCATCATAGGAGCCCAAATGAAGCATCTGAACTGAATGACCATCTTCCAGCTCTTCAAACTGTACATGCTCATTTTCCTGATTGGGTTTCTTTTTACTGACCTGTTCCTTGTTCATCAACGCCAAATCCACTGTTATAAAATCCGGCTGTCTGATCATGATTTTATAAATCAGGTCGTCCTTACTGAAGCTGCCGTCTTCTTGAACATCCTCTTTATCCAGCGTCCAAATCCCTTCCAATGGATAAACTGTATATTCCATATAGCCATCTGGTGTAAAACCATTTTTCGGCATCATTCGAATTCCATAAGACATAGCATACAATGCAGCGATATGTTCTCCAAACAGCTCACCATTCGGATTGCCCTTTCCTGTAATCGTATAGAATTTCTGCTTAGGTACAGTCAGTTCCATTGGTTTTTGCTTCGGTAAGTACAGTTCCTTTTCTTTTTTACGCCATTCATGCTTCATACTATTACCTCCTAGATTTTACCTGCTCTCATTTGATCGTCTTATACCGACCTCTTCCTGTTTATTATAAACCATGACGTTAAGGAGAGAGTCAACAGATTAGCTAAAAAAAGTAAATTAGACAGGATCATACAAAAAATCACCAAAAACGAAACCGCCTTTGATGATTCTTCTTTTAAAATAACGTCAGTACAATATACGCTAAAATTCCTGTCAGCACTGCTGCTCCGATTGGCAAAAGAATTCTTTGCTGCTTCAATTTTTTCTTCTCCGCTGCCTTCTGTGCCGGCGTCATTTCTTCATCCTTCATAAAATTCAATATTTCCATATACGTCTTAACATCGTATTTTTTCTTCATTCTTTCCACTGCTATAGCAGCAGCCATTGCGATGATCCAGCTCACTGCTGGTGCGATTGCTCCCAACCATCCAAAGCTACGAACCAAGGGTAGTGTAGCAATCATCAGGACAAATCCTCCGACCATGACCCCCGCAAGAATATTCATTTTTCTGATTTCGACTGTCTTTTTCATCATTGAAACATCTCCTCTCACTAATTCGTCGAGAGAGACTTCAAAATAATCACTAAGCAGCAACAGACTTTGTAAATCAGGATAGCTTCTACCTGTTTCCCAATTCGAAACGGTTTGCCTTGAAACATGGACAACCTCTGCGAGCCCTTCCTGAGAGATCTGTTTTACTTTTCGGTGTTTTTTTAATTGCTCACTGATTTTCATAAAATCTCCTTTCGACACCTTAAATATAGCTGAGAGGTATTCTTTACTCTACCAAAGCTCTTTGACATATGCAAAAAAGCACTGATAAAACTTTTTGACAACCCTATTGTAACAGTCTTTTAAATTGAAAGAGAGAAAAATAGTTATTTCCCCTAGATATATTTCTCTCTTCCGCTCTTCCAACAAAGTTGTCAGCCTCCTAATAACCACTTACAAAATAATCGTTATTTTATTTTTCCGCAACAACAGCTAATGTTTCTCCTGCCTCCTCATACAAGCGCCCCACTACATCTTTGTATACTGCTTTCACAGTAAACCCTGCTTCTTCCAGTTCACGTGTCAATGTCTCTTCTGTAGAGAAATATTTCCAAATATTATAGATACATTTTTCATTTTCCTTTAAAACAATAGCTTGCTCCAACACAGTATTTTCTTCATATTTTTTCGAACGATTGAGCACAACATGTTCTCCTTCTGCCCAAAAACTACTCTGTTCATGAACACTCCACGATGTCTCTTCATTGAATGCTGTCAATTGGGTGGTTGTAAAATTATCCATCAGCAGCTGGCCGCCGTTCTTTAACGCCCCATACATATTTTTAAGCAGTGTCTTACGCTCTTCCTTGGAAAGTGCCCCATAATCACAATAAATCAACAACGCCAGGTCGTAGCTTTCCTCCGGCTGCCAGCTTAAATAATCCCCATGAATATAGCGAATCGGCAGCTGTTGTTTATTCGCAGACGCAATCGCCTTTTCAATTGAACGTTTGGAGAAATCGATTCCAGTGACAGTGTAGCCCTTTTCAGCCATTCGTTCTGTGTAAAGACCAGGCCCACAGCCGAAATCAATGATTTCAGAATGATTATCTTGTGGAAATTGTTCCTCGATCCAGTCTGCTGAAGCATCAATAAATGAGCGCTTTCTGCTGGCACCATCAAATTCCGGATCAAGATGGGCCTGCAGCAATTGACCCGAGATATACGGATCTGTCCAGATACTTTCCGTTCCTTTCTGATAAATTTGTGGTAGTTGATACATACATAGTTCTTTGTTCACTTGCTTTTCCTCCTAATTGACAGTAACGGCGTTTCAATCCATTCCACTATTCTGCTGCTGCAGTCAACTATCGTTTCTACGCTTCGTATTTGACTACAGCAAAAAAGCCATAGGGTAATTTACCCTATGGCTCGCAAAGTAACGGAGTGGCTAGAGCAAATAAAATCAATGAACGTACACTTAAACAAACACTCCCTATGGAATGCTTCTGTACTTCTTCAAATTGATTTTATCTACTCGTTTCCAATTCTTCTTACCCAGATGACAACACTGGATCAAGGAGAGTCGGATGCTTCACCGTCCCTGTGTTATTTGTATTGGATTCCAGAATAGCACAAATCCTCTGAAAAAAACAACTATTTTTAAACTGTTCTTCTAAAGCAATGGGGCAAATGATCATCTACCAAGCCCATCGCCTGCATAAAAGCATAAACCGTTGTTGTACCTAAAAACTTGAAGCCTCTTTTCTTCAAATCCTTGCTGATTTTATCAGAAAGCTCCGTCGAAGCTGGAACCTCTGACATGGTTGACCACTGATTGATGATTGGCTGACCGTCAACAAAAGACCAAATATACGTGTCAAAACTGCCGAATTCCTTTTGAATCTCCATAAATCGATTTGCATTTGTGACCGCAGCTGCAACCTTCAGTCTATTTCTGATAATACCGGGATTCTGAAGCAGCTCAGCTTTTTTTTCATCTGTATACTCAGCAATGATTGTATAATCGAATTGATCATACGCTTCTGTCAAGGTTGCTCTCTTCTTCAATATCGTCGACCAACTCAGCCCAGCCTGCATACTTTCTAGAATTAGAAACTCAAACAGCTTCTGATCATCATGAACAGGTACACCCCACTCCTCATCATGATAAATCTGATCCAGCTCGTTACTATTAGCCCATTCACACCGCATTCTTTCCATAGTGATCTCCTTATCGCTTTTTTAACTAGGATACCACAGGAACGTACGTTCGTAAATCGAATTCTCTTCTTTTTACTAAAAACAGGCAGCATTCGAATCTCTATTATATTTATCACAAAATCTTTTCGTAATCCATTGCCATTCCGGCGACATCTGGATTTTGATCATTTTCACGCTTTTGAACAAGCGTAAATCCTACACTCATGTAATTCCTTTGGGCAGGAACTAGATACTCATTGGTAGTTACAATGATCTTTTTTGCATCTAATTTAGCTATACGATTCACAGCTTCCTGCAGCTGCTGCTGTCCAAATCGCTGCCCCTTATATTCTGAAGCAATGCAATTATGACCGATTTCAACATGCTCAGGTACATTTCTAGGGTCCCAACAAATAAAACCGATTGGCTTGCCGTCCACAGCTGTCACAAAACCACATGCATCTGCTATATGTAAATTATCATAGAAAAATTCATCTGCCTCTTTCCAATTTGATTCCCACTCACGCGCCATATTTTCATCAAATGAATAGGCGTCATTAAGCAATTCATACATCGTTCCCTTAGAAAAGCTGCTGAATTTATCAAATACTATCCCCACAGAAAATCACCCTCCTAATTCATTTTTTAGATTCTGCTAAATCACTCTAAATGCAGCATTTCACAATCACACATACAATTACAAACCAAAATTAGAGAGCAGGAAATCAACGGCTTCAGCTTCTTAATTATCAGATAATACGATCATCTAGATTTTTTCCCATTGCCTTCTCAATCCACTATCCCTTATGCCACCAATAGATAATTTTATTTTTATTAAAAAACTGGAAGCGATTCTTGCCATTTCGCTTCCAGCTCTTAACTAATATTTGTTTCTTCTACTTACTTATAAATCGCCCAGTAATTCATTGCCTCACTAGTCAGCTCTTCTGCCGTATATTGAGTTTTTGAATGTCCTTTTTCTTCCGAGTCATTCGGATCATTCAACCAGAATTTACCATCACTGTATCCTGTAAGTACCATAATATGTCCGGTTTCTGTAAATTTCCCAGGCTGTACAGAAATAATCACTGGATGACCTTGACTTAAATGACTTTCCACAGCGGTGATGTCCAGCACTTCTTCAAACAGATAGCCTTTTACTGTCGCAAAGTCGCCGAATATCGTCCAGTTGGTTCCCTGTCCCTCAACAAAATAATTATCCTGTGACCAATCAAGAACCGCTTGCGGCAGCACTTCAACTCCATCAAGGTAGGAAGCCACCATAGATAATGAAACGATGGCACAGCCATTCTTCTCAAGCGTATTATTTTCTCCTGTCCCGTAAGGCGTTGCTTTCCAACGCTCGTCTGTCTGCAGCTGCAACGGCACCTTGATTCGTCCGGCAAATTTATCCTGCTGAATATCTTGATTGACTTGCTCCACATAGCTTAACTGTACTTCCGGCTCCGGCTGTGAAGTAGATTCTGTTGTTTTCGTTTTCTGCTCTGCGGGTTCTTTCTCCTTAAATAAACTGGAAAATCCAGCGTCCATCGGTGCAACTTTTCCCAATAAGGCTCCCACTAAAGCCGCAGCAACCAATAATCCGATAATTAATTTTTTAGGGTTCATCTTCTGATTTTGTCCCAATCGTTTCACTCTCTCTTCTATAAAATAAATGGTCATCAATTTTTCAACTAAATGTATCTCTTTTAATCTTACCTAAACACTGAAAAAATGCAACTCTAAATATCCTACCAAAAAGGGAACATATTTTCTTGAAATTTAAACAAAATTTAGTTAAAATAAGGATAAATGCGGGAAATTGCTCAAATACATTATCTTTACAACAATGGAGGTAGAAGAATGGATAAAGGTCATAAATCAACGATGAAAAGTATTTCTAAGCTTATTACTCAGTCTTCCCATAACTTCTTCTCGTCTTTTTTGGAAGACAGAGACAGTAAAGATAAAAAGAATCACTCTAAAGAGCGGGAAGAGCTTCTTAAAGAACTGCAGTTAGCTGCTGCACAGAAGGCCTTGGTTGTTTTACAATTGAAAGGTTCTTCTCCCAATCAGAAATTCGAAACAGTTTCCGGCTGGATCGTTTCCAAAAATATCGTCGACGCAATCATGCTTCGGACTCAGAACGATTCACAACAAATCAAAATGATCCCTGTTAAGCAAATCAAAAAAATGAGCATGCTTTCTATAGCTGACAAGCGACATATCAAATAGTTGATTATAAATATACTAGACCCCCGTCTTTATAAAGACGAGGGGTCTTTTTTGCTTCTTGCATAAATCCGTCTTCACAGCAAGCCCCACTGTACTAAAAATGAATAATACAAAAAACGCCTATACCATCACTCATCAGAGTAACGATGTACAGGCGTTTTCTTATAATTGTTCAACACACAGCCTGACTACCTAAAAAATTATTTATTTCGAGACTGCCCGATAATATAATGCCCATCCTTAGGTAAAAGCAGCTTCGGTGAAATTTTCACGACCAGTACTAAAACAACACTGACCATCACAGCATTGGCAACTGCGCTTCCGCCATTGAAGATAAAAGAATACCAGTAAGGACTCATTCCCTCAGGGGCATATGCTCCCCAGACAAACACACCTGCCCAATAATGCCAGAACCAGCGAGACAATGCCGCTGTTACACTACCTAAAATAATATAGCGTGCTGCCTTCCCCGATTCCTCAGAAGAAACTGCCTGTTGGATTTTAGCTGAAAAAAGACCGCCCATTCCACCAAACGCAAACGCAAATGGATATTCAAAAATAATCTGCGGCACGGAAATGAAATTTTTCATTGCAGAACCTAATACGATACTCAACAAGCCCCAAATAAACCCAGCTGTGATCCCCGGCAGCGCCCCTCGACGAAATGAATACAGCACCAACGGAATCAGACCTAAAGATAGATCAAATGCCGCATTAGCTGACTCCAACGGAATAAAGGATAGAGCCATCGCCATTGCCGCAATAACTGTCCCTTCGATCCATACACGTAAATCCATTTTTTTTGACATAAAAAAATCCTCCCTTAAATTAGAACGAACCATTCAACAAAGGAGGAGTAATTATCTATCTACTCCATCACAACTTCCTACGCACGTATTAACGTAACAGGTTCAAGGGTTTAGAGTGACCTCATTCTCAGCAGCAAAGCTCCCCTATGTGATGGTGTTCTATTCAATTAGTCTGTCTTTTAAAGACAGGAATAGTGTAGCATAAAGAAAATGCTCTGTAAATCGCCGTGCTCCTTGTTCAAAATAAATTCTATCTATGATAGACTGGAAGAAAATAGGTTGTGAGACAAAGCTGCTCCATGCTTCAACGAGCCTTATTTCGTGCGATTCTCGAAGCATACAGTGGTTGGAATACCACTTATTCAGTTTTAAGAAATTATAATATGCTTATATCACCGTCTATTATCGAACTATCGGAATAAGAAATCCGATACTTAACAATCCAAGAATTTACAACAATAAATAAAAGGAGCGCTATTATGAAATTAAAAATTCACGATGCTGTTGACTATTCTGTTATCAAGTTCCCAGCTGCAGCACCTGTACCAAAAGAATTCCCACAACTGAAATCCTTTAAAAGCATTTCTTACACAGAGGAAGAGTGCTCTGTGATCGTTCCGACAGATACAATCGATTTGAATGCTGCACTTGCTGTTGATCCAGGCTGGTTTATTATCCAGATCGTCGGTGAGCTGGATTTTTCACTTGTTGGAATCCTTACACAGCTGGCAAATCCATTAGCTGAAAACAGTATTTCCATTTTTGCATTGTCAACATATAATACAGATTATTTGCTGATTAAATCAACTGAGAAAGAAAAAACGATCCGAGTATTAGAAGAGGCCGGACATACGTTCAGCTAAGCCTCTATCTGCTTTAAAAGGAAATACCTATGAAGGACAGTGGGTACAAAATCCCTCTTTCTTCCGTTCGCCTTCCCTTATGCAGATCACGTTAAAAAAAGAAGATGCTGCATGGAAAAGAAGGCGAAAAATAACCATTGGCATAATTAGGAGTGATTTTTATGGAACACTTAGCCGAAACAATATTGAATGGCTTGATCCCCGTCTTTGATCTGTTTATTCTCTGTCTGAATATTTTATCGATCATTATTTTACTTTGGGGCGTCGTTCTGGCAGCCTATAATTTTTTCAAGGATAGTCTGTCCAAGGAAAAGAAGCTGGAAACAGTCAGAAGCAACAACTTAATCAAAAACCTGCTTGGCAGCTACATTCTGCTAAGCCTGGAAATCCTGATTGCTGCTGATATCATTGAATCCATCATCAAACCAACCTTTCAGGATATTTCCAAGTTGGCCGCGTTGGTTGTGATTCGAACGGTGATTTCCTACTTCCTGCATCGAGAAATAGAAGATGCCGCAAGAGAATTAGAAAAGAATGAAGAGAACAAATAATCTGTTGCCACTCTTTTCCATACCCTAAATCCGAATAAACGGCGAGTCAGAAGCAGCTCCTACAACAATAAGCCGGAATTCAACAAAAATTTATGAAACAATTTTCGTGAATTCCGGCTTATTACTTTTGAATTACTGTGATTGCTTACAAAGTAAGCAGAGCAGATGCTGAAAAGTACCTACCTGGTGCTTGTAGCCAAACACTTCTGTCTCGGCCTCTTTTCTTTATGCATGTTTAGGAAGCTGAATTCCTAAAGGTTCTTCTTTATTTTCAAAATACCATGTACGTTTTGCAGAGTTATAAACCAGTGAAGCAATCACCGGATCTTCCTTGTACGCTGCATTTTTTGTTTTCCATAGAGAATCCTCGATCATATGGATAGGCACTCGGTATTCTTTTCCACGTTGTTCTGCGTCATCAAAGCTGAAAACAACTCCTTCTTGCAGGATTGGTTTCATTTCCTTCAACAGCTCACTGCTCATTTTATCTATAGAAATATTTCTACGGAAAAAGCTCTTTTTATCATTCAGCTTTTCCAGAATGACTGCTGAAATCTTGTTAGCCAATATCCGATAGAATTCATCAATATAGCGATAATACACGCGCGTCATTTGATCTGCAAACTCAAAAAAGACAAAGTTGTTTTGTAATTTATAGAAAAAAGGCGAATGCAGGCTGGTTTTGGTATGGCCAAAATACAGTAGCTCTGAAATTTCCAGAGGCGTAAGCTCTTTCAGCATAGCAACATCTGAAAAGTCCATCCACTTGATTTCTTCATTTTTCCTTCTGCGGTTTATACTTGAAAAGTTTTGATTGACACTTTCCTCACCGCGAATGATCTTCAAACCACTGTGGCGTTCGTATTCCCCATCTTCTGTATAAGGGTTCAGCAAAAGCAGATTTTTGGGCGTATGCACAATTGACTTAACAAAGTCAGTGTGGTCGATCCCTTTAGATAAAACAGCATTACTTGTAATATCCACATGTACATAAATTAAGTCCAACATTTACCGATCACCTCTTTACAGATTTCTACTTCTTTCATTTTACATTACTTGTTACAAAAATGCTTATTTCTTTTTGTTTAAAATTCAATTACAAAATCTACTGATTCAGTCACATTTGTCTATTTACTGTATTTTTTATCCGTACCTTTTTTGTTTAAGATTCAGATAAAAATATATAGTTTCAAGTTAAATTATGATAAACTATAAAAAAATAGGAGTGTGAAGCATGAGTTCAAGAAAAAACACGCGCCCGGCGCCTCGTAAAAAGAAGAAAAAAAAGACAAATTGGCTGATCAATATTTTGCTGTTTTTACTGCTTGTTGTAGGCCTTGCATTAATTTTTAATACACAAATCAGAAACTGGTTGATCCAATTTAACGGAAAAGCCTATAATGTCGAATCCTTTACCAAAGAGGATGTGGCGAAAAATTTAGACGCAGATACTACATTTGATTTCGATTCAGTAGAATCCATCAGTACTGAAGCAGTACTTAGAGCACAGTTTGAGAACAAGAATCTGCCTGTGGTCGGAGCGATTGCTATTCCCAGCGTAGAAATCAATCTGCCGATTTTCAAAGGATTGTCCAACGTTGCTCTGTTAACTGGAGCTGGAACGATGAAGGAAGATCAGAAAATGGGCGAAAAAAACTACGCCTTAGCCAGTCACAGAACATTAGACGGTGTCTCTTTGTTCTCTCCATTAGAGTATGTAGAAATCGGAAAACTGATTTATATTACTGATCTGACCAGTATCTACACCTATAAAATCACTTATAAGGAAAAGGTAGATCCTAGCCGAGTGGAGCTGATTGAAGATGTCGATGATAAGAAAATGATCACTCTGATCACCTGTGGAGATATACAAGCAATCACAAGAATTGCCGTTCAAGGAGAGCTGGAATCTGTCACACCAATCAACGATGCAAACGATGATATGCTGAATGCCTTCCAAATGGAACAGCGGACGGCTTAAGCGAGACGTTTGTTGGCTCTTAAACAGCTTATCGCTTCATCAATGATAGTGCAGTCAACACAATCAAACAAAGAATCAGTAAGAGAGTGGGACAATAGTCTACTCTCAAAAAGAAAACAAGTCTGATTTTGATGATCAATATCAAAATCGGGCTTGTTTTTTCTTCTTTTCGTCTCTTTCTCTCCATGTGCTTCCCTAATTTCCTTAGATTTAGAGCCATCAGTGCCAAACCAACATCAATCTTCGCTCCTTGTTTTCCACGCAAGTGGAAACGATGGAACCCCAAATGAGCC
>NZ_JAEDXU010000005.1 GCF_017830045.1 Enterococcus larvae
ACACCAGTGTGGTGGCGATAGCGAGAAGGATACACCTGTTCCCATGCCGAACACAGAAGTTAAGCTTCTTAGCGCCGATTGTAGTGAAGGGTTTCCCTTTGTGAGAGTAGGACGCCGCCGCGCGATTGTTGTAATTATGGAGGTTTAGCTCAGCTGGGAGAGCACCTGCCTTACAAGCAGGGGGTCAGCGGTTCGATCCCGTTAACCTCCATATGAGTCGTTAGCTCAGTTGGTAGAGCATCTGACTTTTAATCAGAGGGTCACAGGTTCGAGCCCTGTACGACTCATACCATGCGGGTGTGGCGGAATTGGCAGACGCACTAGATTTAGGATCTAGCGCCTTACGGCGTGGGGGTTCAAGTCCCTTCACCCGCATAGAAGCCGGCTTAGCTCAGTTGGTAGAGCATCTGATTTGTAATCAGAGGGTCGAGGGTTCAAGTCCTTTAGCCGGCATAGAAATGCGGAAATAGCTCAGTGGTAGAGCACCACCTTGCCAAGGTGGGGGTCGCGGGTTCGAACCCCGTTTTCCGCTTTCGGCAACCAGCCGGGGTGGCGGAACTGGCAGACGCACAGGACTTAAAATCCTGCGGTGAGTGATCACCGTACCGGTTCGATTCCGGTCCTCGGCATGAGAAACAATATTTGCGCCCATAGCTCAATTGGATAGAGTGTTTGACTACGGATCAAAAGGTTAGGGGTTCGACTCCTCTTGGGCGCGTTAAGTTTTATTCGGGAAGTAGCTCAGCTTGGTAGAGCACTTGGTTTGGGACCAAGGGGTCGCAGGTTCGAATCCTGTCTTCCCGATTTTGTTTTGAGATTTTGGGGCCTTAGCTCAGCTGGGAGAGCGCCTGCTTTGCACGCAGGAGGTCAGCGGTTCGATCCCGCTAGGCTCCATTTTAATATTTACGCGGCGTAGCTCAGCTGGCTAGAGCGTCCGGTTCATACCCGGGAGGTCGGGGGTTCGATCCCCTCTGCCGCGATTGTTTTACTTAGAGCCAGGACCTTTAGCTCAGTTGGTTAGAGCAGACGGCTCATAACCGTCCGGTCGTAGGTTCGAGTCCTACAAGGTCCATTGTGACATTGTAATACTATCAGCTTATTATGGAGGATTACCCAAGTCCGGCTGAAGGGAACGGTCTTGAAAACCGTCAGGTGTGTAAAAGCACGCAAGGGTTCGAATCCCTTATCCTCCTTTTTAAAATTATCGCGGGGTGGAGCAGTCAGGTAGCTCGTCGGGCTCATAACCCGAAGGTCGTAGGTTCAAATCCTGCCCCCGCAATTGAAATATGAATAAAGGTTCCGTGGTGTAGGGGTTAACATGCCTGCCTGTCACGCAGGAGATCGCGGGTTCGATTCCCGTCGGAACCGTTTTTGGCTCGGTAGCTCAGTTGGTAGAGCAATGGATTGAAGCTCCATGTGTCGGCAGTTCGATTCTGTCCCGCGCCATTCCATTTATGCGGGTGTAGTTTAGTGGTAAAACCACAGCCTTCCAAGCTGTTGTCGCGAGTTCGATTCTCGTCACCCGCTTTAATGGGCCTATAGCTCAGCTGGTTAGAGCGCACGCCTGATAAGCGTGAGGTCGATGGTTCGAGTCCATTTAGGCCCATTGGGGAAGTACTCAAGTGGCTGAAGAGGCGCCCCTGCTAAGGGTGTAGGTCGGGAAACCGGCGCGAGGGTTCAAATCCCTCCTTCTCCGTTTCATTGCTGGCCCGTTGGTCAAGTGGTTAAGACACCGCCCTTTCACGGCGGTAACACGGGTTCGAATCCCGTACGGGTCATAGTAGTATTTTATCAGCATGGAGGATTACCCAAGTCCGGCTGAAGGGAACGGTCTTGAAAACCGTCAGGTGTGTAAAAGCACGCAAGGGTTCGAATCCCTTATCCTCCTTTTTAAAATTATCGCGGGGTGGAGCAGTCAGGTAGCTCGTCGGGCTCATAACCCGAAGGTCGTAGGTTCAAATCCTGCCCCCGCAATTGAGGTTGTGAGAAAAGCGTTTAGCTCTGTGAAGTAATAAGGAGTTATCGGAAATCGTACCTCGGTTTTCAGAGAACTGCAGTTTACTTTTAAGTGAGTAGCTTTTGGAACGCCGTTTTTTTCTGAAAAAATAAAGGTTCCGTGGTGTAGGGGTTAACATGCCTGCCTGTCACGCAGGAGATCGCGGGTTCGATTCCCGTCGGGACCGTCCTTTTTACTGCGGGTGTAGTTTAGTGGTAAAACCACAGCCTTCCAAGCTGTTGTCGCGAGTTCGATTCTCGTCACCCGCTTTTTTTATGGGCCTATAGCTCAGCTGGTTAGAGCGCACGCCTGATAAGCGTGAGGTCGATGGTTCGAGTCCATTTAGGCCCATTTAAATATTTCTATGGCTGGCCCGTTGGTCAAGTGGTTAAGACACCGCCCTTTCACGGCGGTATCACGGGTTCGAATCCCGTACGGGTCATACTTGCGGTTGTTTACCGCTTTTTTATTTATTTTTATTGGAAGCGTTGACAAACACTTATATATCATGTAATCTATGGGTATAGGCGGAACATAATTGAATAGTTGTTGGATAGTGATTGTTTAAGTACAAGCTAAACCTAGTTATTTCTAAGGAGATGAATTATCGTCTTTTTTGAAGTGGTTAGGTTTTTTTTTGAATAAACGGGTAAAATAAGTATTTGTTTTATTCAGAATGGGGGAAAACATGTTAATTCATAAGATACTTAACAATAATGTGATTATTACTGTCGATGAGCATAACCGTGAATTGATAGTGATGGGAAAAGGTCTGGGGTTTAAAAAAAAGCCCGGTGATTTTATTTCCAAGGACAATGTCGATAAGGTGTATCAGCTGACGAATGAAAAAATTTCCCTACAATTTCAGGAGCTGCTGGAAGATTTGCCGATGGAGTATCTGGAAATATCCGATGAAATCATTGAGTATGCTAAGAAGGAAATCAATGAGAATTTGAATGAGACGATTTATATTTCATTGACGGACCACTTGCATACCGCGATCGAGCGTGTGAAGAAGAATGTTGAAGTCAAAAATGTTTTGCTGTGGGATATCAAGCGTTTTTTCCCAGATGAATTCAAGGTTGGTATGATGGCAATTGACAAGGTCAAAGAAAAGTATGATGTGGAATTATCGGAGGATGAAGCAGGATTTATTGCGTTGCATATTGTAAATGCGCAGCAAGATAGCGAGGGGTCTAGCAACACATATGAGATCACAAAGATCATGCAGGAAATTATGAACATTATTAAATATTATTTTAAGATCTCATTTGATGAGAGCTCTGTCTATTTCTATCGGTTTACCACACATTTGAAATTTTTTGCCTATCGATTGACCTCTAAGAGTCAGTATTTGGAAGAAACGGATAGCGAATTATTGGATGTTGTAAGAATCAAATATAAAAATGCGTATAGTTGTATAAGTAAAATCGGCACTTATTTGAATGATAATTATGATTATGAAATTTCGAACGATGAGAAACTATATTTGACGATTCATATTGCCCGATTGGTGCAGAAGAATAGTTGAATTGTTTATAGAAATCCTGTAGCGAAGGAGGGCAGTGAGTAAACAAATAATATACCCTGCGATGTCTGAAAAGACGTGGCCTTGGATAGTGACATTAAGTTGGCTAAACCTTCAAATAACTATTGAAAAATAGAAACTGGAGGAATTAAAAATGGGTAAATATCATGAGTTAGCAGAAAAAATAGTAAAAAATGTCGGAGGAAAGGAAAATATCAATAGCTTGACACACTGCATCACTCGTCTGCGTTTTAAGTTGAAGGATGAAGGCAAAGCAAACGATGATATCCTGAAAAACATGGATGGCGTTGTAACAGTGATGAAGAGCGGCGGGCAGTATCAGGTTGTTATTGGGAACCATGTTCCTCAAGTGTATGAAGAGGTGGTAAGTATCGCAGGAATATCTGCGGATGCTGAACAAGAATCTTCTGGGGGAAATATTTTCAACCGCCTAATTGATATTTTAAGTGGCTGTTTCCAACCATTCTTGGGCGCTTTAGCAGCTGCCGGTATGGTGAAAGGTCTAAATGCATTATTAGTTTTCTTGAATTTATACTCAAATACTTCTGGAACATATACAATGTTAAATGGGATTGGCGATGCAATCTTCTACTTTATGCCGGTGATCCTGGGATATACAGCGGCTAGAAAATTCAATTTGAACCCAATGGTCGGAATTGTTATTGGTGCCGCGTTATGTTACCCTTCTGTTCAGGGCGGTGCATTACAGGCTGCTTATGAAGCAACTGCAGGTGCAGATGGAGGCGCGCCGTTTAGCTTACTAGGCTTACCAGCGTACGATACATTCTTAGGTATTCCATGGGTTGGTGCCAGCTATACAAGTAGTGTTGTACCGATTATCTTCATTGTTGCATTTGCTGCACAGATTCAAAAACTATTCAAAAAGATCATTCCTGAAGTTGTGCAAACATTCTTGGTACCATTCTTTGTATTATTGATTGCATTACCAATCGGTTTCTTAGTAATTGGTCCAATCATCAGCATGGCAACAGACTTGTTGAGTGCAGGATTCCAATCTCTGATGAGCTTCTCACCAGCATTATACGGAATCATTCTTGGTTTCTTCTGGCAAGTATTGGTTATCTTCGGTTTACACTGGAGTGTTGTGCCATTGGCAATCATGCAAATCACGCAAGAAGGCTTCAGCCAAGTGTTGACAGGTTCATTCGCTGCCAGCTTTGCACAAACAGCAGTAGTAATGGCAATGTTCTTCAAACTGAAAGATAAAAAACTGAAAGCATTATGTCCGCCAGCAATCATCTCAGGTATTTTTGGGGTAACTGAACCGGCAATTTATGGTATTACATTACCTAAGAAAACGCCATTCGTATTCTCAATGATCGGTGCGGCAGTTGGTGGTCTTTACTTGATGATCAACGAAGTAACAAGCTACACAATGGGTGGTTTGGGAATCTTCGGTGTCCTGAACTTTATCAATGGTGACGATGCAAGCGGCATGATTCATTCATTTGTAGCAATCGCTATTTCAATGGCAATTGGTTTCGCTTTGACATTCTTCTTCTGGAAAGATGATGCTGTAGAAGAAACAGCTGCAAAAGAAACAGCGCAAAAAGCAATGAAGGAAGCTGTATTAAGCCCGGTTAAAGGTTCTGTGTTACCATTATCTAAAGCAACAGATCAAGCATTTGCTCAAGGTGCATTAGGAAAAGGTGTATTGATTGAACCAACTGAAGGAATTGTAAGAGCACCATTTGATGGTACTGTAATGACCTTGTTCCCAACGAAGCATGCCATTGGTCTGATTTCTGACCAAGGGATGGAGCTGTTGATTCATATTGGAATGGACACAGTACAACTGGATGGAAAGCATTTTGAAGCAAAGGTAGCACAAGGCGACAAAGTGAAAAAAGGTGATGTTTTAGTTACCTTTGATATTGAAGCGATTAAAGCCGCTGGATTTAGTGTTGAAACACCGGTAATTGTTACGAATACAGGAGACTATCTTGATATCGTAGAGACGCAAAATGGTGAAGTTACATCGAATGATACACTGATCACAGCATTAGCTTAGATCATATAAAGGAATAAAAAACGAAAATGATATGTATCGGCAGTTGAGAGTAAGGGATGAGGATAGCTTAGAGTTGCTTGCTCTCGGCTGCTGAATAAAATCATTTTTATGGTAGGAGAGGATTTTGTAGATGGCATTTAGAAAAGACTTTTTATGGGGCGGCGCAACAGCGGCCAATCAATGTGAAGGCGGATATAACGAAGGCGGACGCGGACTTGCCAATGTAGACGTTGTTCCTATTGGAAAAGACAGATTCCCAATTATCTCAGGTAAGATGAAGATGTTTGATTTTGATGATGAGCATTTTTATCCGGCAAAAGAAGCAATTGACATGTATCATCGCTTTAAAGAAGATATTGCTCTATTTGGAGAAATGGGCTTTAAGACGTATCGTCTATCTATTGCTTGGACAAGAATTTTTCCAAATGGTGACGAGACTGAGCCGAATGAAGAAGGTCTGAAATTCTACGAGGATTTATTCAAGGAATGCCGCAAATATGGCATCGAGCCGTTAGTAACTATCACTCACTTCGACTGTCCAATGCATTTGATTGAGAAATATGGTGCATGGCGCAGCAGAGAATTAGTTGGTTTTTATGAAAATCTATGTCGTGTGATCTTCAACCGTTATAAAGGATTAGTAAAATACTGGCTGACATTCAATGAAATCAACATGATTTTACATGCACCATTTATGGGTGCCGGTCTTTATTTTGAAGAGGGCGACAACGAAGAACAAGTGAAATTCCAAGCAGCACATCATGAGTTGGTAGCAAGTGCAATCGCAACGAAAATTGCTCATGAGGTAGACCCGGAAAACCAAGTGGGTTGTATGCTGGCAGCTGGAAACTATTATCCTTATACATGTAAGCCGGAAGATGTTTGGGCTGGGAAACAAGATGATCGCGAAAACTACTTCTTTATCGATGTACAATCTAGAGGGGAATACCCTGCTTATGCATTGAAGGAAATGGAACGTAAAGGAATCGAAATCAAGATGGAGGAAGGCGATAAGGAATTACTGAAGGCTCATACAGTAGACTTTATCTCATTCTCTTACTACTCTTCTCGTGTTGCAACAACAGATCCGGAATTATTGGAACAAACAGCGGGCAACATCTTCGCATCAGTGAAGAACCCTTACTTGGAAGCAAGTGAATGGGGCTGGCAAATCGATCCTTTAGGACTGAGAATCACGATGAATGACTTATATGACCGTTACCAAAAACCATTATTTATCGTTGAAAATGGTTTAGGCGCTGTAGATGAGCCGGATGAAGCGGGTTATGTAGAGGACGATTATCGAATCGAATACCTTGCTGCCCATCTTCAAGCAATGAAGGATGCAGTTGAACAAGATGGTGTTGATCTATTAGGTTATACGACTTGGGGCTGTATTGATTTAGTCAGTGCCGGTACTGGTGAAATGAAGAAACGCTATGGCTTCATTTATGTTGACCGTGACAATGAAGGCAATGGCACGCTGAAGCGTACGAAGAAAAAATCATTTGACTGGTATAAAAAGGTTATTGCTTCTAACGGAGAAGACTTAACCAACTAAGTAAAATAGAATAAAAGGCTGAGATGATTTCTACTATTGATTTCAGCCTTTTACTTTTGATGGAATGAAACCGATTTATATTTTACTTTATTAACAAAAAACATTTCCTATTGATTGGTATGGTTTTAGAAAACGAATCACAGAGGAGTTTGGAAGGAGACGAAAAGATGGCATTTCCAAAAGATTTTTTATGGGGCGGAGCGACCGCTGCCAATCAATATGAAGGCGGCTATCTATCAGGCGGCAAAGGATTAAGCACATTAGATGCGATTACAGGAGGAAGCCATACAGAGCCTCGTATGATCACCTATAAGACCAAGGATGGCGTAATCGAATCCTGCACTAGAGATCAGGCATTACCAGAAGGAGCCACGGGCTACATCGATTCGGAAAAATATTATCCAAGTCATGTTGCAACGGATTTTTATCATCATTATAAAGAGGACATTGCATTGTTTGCTGAGATGGGCTACAAATGCTTCAGATTATCGATTGCCTGGTCAAGAATCTGTCCAAAGGGAACCGAAGAGATCAATGAAGAAGGCCTTCAATTTTATGATGACGTGTTTGATGAATTATTGAAGCATGGGATTGAGCCGATTGTGACAATCAATCATTTTGATATTCCGATGTATCTGGCTGATGAGTTGGATGGCTGGTCAAACAGAAAAGTAATTGACTACTTCCTATTTTTCTGTGAGACATTGTTTAAGCGCTATAAAGATAAAGTGAAATATTGGATGACCTTCAATGAAATCAATTTCCTGAGAAGCTGGACGCAAATCGGTATCCATAACAACGATCGTCAGTCGAAGTACCAAGCAGCACATCATTTGTTCGTTGCTAGTGGGAAAGCTGTAAAGTTAGGACACGAAATCAATCCGGATTTCCAAATCGGTATGATGGTTGCTTACATTCCAAGCTATCCAATGTCTTGTCGACCAGAAGATGTGATGGAGGCTCTGCAATTCAATCGTGAGCAGGAATTCTACATTGATGTACAGGTAAAAGGTTATTATCCGGCACATAAAATAAAAGAGTTTGAGCGAGACAGCATAGTTATTAAGAAAGAACCGGGAGACGATGAGATCATCAAAGAAGGAACAGTCGACTACATCGGGTTTAGTTACTATATGTCCACAGTTTCCAGTGCCGATCCAAAAGACGTGAAGTACGTCGGCGGTAACCAAATGCCTGCTGTGAAGAATCCGTATCTGGAAGAATCAGACTGGGGCTGGGCAGTTGATCCGTTGGGCTTGAGAATCTCATTAAGCAGCCTGTATGATCGTTATAATGTACCGCTGTTTGTCGTGGAAAACGGCTTTGGTGCTGTTGATAAGCTGGAAGAGGATGGAACGATCAAGGATGAATACCGAATTGATTATTTCCAAAAGCATATCAAAGCAATGAAGGATGCAATCGAGTTGGATGGTGTTGATTTGATTGGTTACACTCCTTGGGGCTGTATTGATTTGGTCAGTGCTGGAACTGGCGAGATGAAGAAACGTTACGGCTTCATTTATGTGGATATGGATGATGAAGGCAATGGAACATTAGAACGTTCAAGAAAAGAATCATTTTACTGGTATCAAAAGGCAATCGCGTCAAATGGGGAAGATTTGTCAAAATAATACGTGGAAAATGGGTATTGGATAGAAGAAATGCTGGAACGAGGATTGGGGAATAAGGGCCTCGTTACCGCAAAAAAGAATAGGAGCGAGAAAATGAAAAAGATAGCAAAAGCAATAGGAATACTGGGATTATCATTATTATTTGCAGGGTGTGGAAACGACGCTGCGAAGACTGATACAGCAACGAAAGCAGAAACGCCGGAAGAGTTGACGATTTATGTGGTTCGTCATGGGAAAACAATGTTGAATACAACGGATCGTGTACAGGGCTGGTCAGATGCTGTGTTAACACCAGCTGGTGAAGAAGTAGTTACTGCCGCTGGAGTTGGTCTGAAGGATGTAGATTTCCAAAGCGCCTACAGCAGCGACAGCGGACGTGCGATGCAGACGGCAAAGATGATCCTAGCAGAAAATGCAACGGCTTCTGAATTACAGTTAGCTACAGATGAACGTTTCAGAGAGTTCAACTTTGGTACGTATGAAGGCGATTTGAACCATACTATGTGGCAGGATATTGCAGATGATCAAGGCGTGACACTGGAAGAATTCATGAAGAACATGACACCTGAATCGTTTGCCAACAGTGTAGCAAAATTGGATGAAGGCCGTGATGAAGAAGGTGTGAACTGGCCAGCCGAAAACTATGAAACGATTACCAATCGTTTGACTGAGGGACTTGATGCGCTGGTTGAAGCTGAAATGAAAAATGAAGGATCAGGAAATGTACTCCTTGTTTCCCACGGTCTAAGTATTTCTGCTCTATTGGATACACTGTTTGATGATTTCACAATTCCAGAGGGCGGGTTAAAAAATGCCAGTGTTTGTACGATTCAATATAAAGACGGCGAGTACACATTGGATAAAGTTAATGACCTGAGTTATGTAGAAAAAGGACAGGAATAATCCGAAAAACGTGATAAAAATGGATATTCCAGATAGTTGGCTGATGGATGTGAAGCAAGAATGTAGAGAAGTATCTACAAGGGGTTTTTCATTCATCTAATGACTAGCTTCAGAGTTGTATGATTTTTAGACGATTATTAAAAGACAGGACAATGTTCATTTCGATGATGGTCCTGTCTTTTTTTGTTTCAATAAGAATAGACAGACAAGTAGTTATTTATTTAATAAATACAAAAAATTCTGAATTTTCTAAAAAAACATTGACTTCTACTTTTAATAAAGCAATAATAAATACTATCACAGTAAGAATGAATGATGAATGGGAGGGGACATAATGATCATAAAGCCAACACTACCACAGGAAATGAATATATTTTTTGATCAGGAGAATCAACCGAATCAACGAGTGCAAATGGGTGTGATCACATTACAGCCGGGAGAGAAGCGTCCGCTTGAAGGTTTTTCCAGACATGATCAGGATGAGTACTCCTATGTTATTTCGGGAGCAGCACATACGATTTTAGAGGATGGTCAGGATCTAGTTGGGAAACCGGGAGATGCACAGCTGATCGAGGCCGGAGAAGGGCATATCAATTATAACGACGGGGAAGAGCCCGCTGTTGTTGTCTGGATGCTGGTGGAACGCGAGTAAAAATGAAGGTATGGGGGATAAGAAAATGAAAAAACAATTAATGATAATCGGGCTTGCTGCAGCTGGTTTGCTGCTGACAGCCTGTTCGGGTAATGATAAAAAAGACGAAACCAAAGAGGCTGCACCATTACAGCTAATGTCCGCTTCAGAGCTTACGTCACTGAATACATCTGTAATGCTGGATTTTCCGGATGCAATCGTTCAGACAGCGGCATTTGAAGGACTGTACGCATTGAATGAAGAAGATGAAGTCATTCCAGCAGTTGCTGAAGAAATGCCGGAAATCTCTGAGGACGGAAAAACATATACGATCAAACTGAGAGAAGATGCTGTCTGGAGTAATGATGATCCAGTAACGGCTCATGACTTTGAATTTGCCTGGAAAAAAATGATCGACCCTGCGAATGGATTAGTCTATAGTTTCTTAGTAGTTGAAACGATTGAGAACGGTGCAGAGATATCTAACGGGGAAATGGAACCGGATGAGTTGGGTGTCAAAGCACTGGATGACTATACACTGGAAATCAAACTGACTGACGCTAAACCGTATTTTACTTCGCTATTGGCTTTTCCAACATTCTTTCCACAGAATGAAAAGGCTGTTGAGGAGTTCGGCGATGCCTATGGAACAACCAGTGAAGATGTGGTGTACAATGGACCATTTGTTGTGGAGAATTGGAAGCAGACAGATATGAACTGGGATCTTGTGAAAAATGAAAAATATTGGGATAAGGACAGTGTAAAATCTGATGAAATCCACTATGAAGTGGTAAAAGAAGCATCGACAGCGCTGAACTTGTTTGAAGATGGGCAGTTAGACGTTGCGACAATCACCGGAGAGATTGCGAAACAGAATCAAAACAATGAGGATTTCCATTCATATCCGACGGCAACAATGAACTATATTCGTTTGAATCAGAAGCGTGATGGAAAAGATACACCTCTTAAAAATGAGAATCTGAGAAAAGCATTAGCTTTAGGAATTGACAAGGAAACATTGGTCAATAACATTATCGCAGATGGTTCTAAACCATTATACGGCGCTGTTACAGAAGGCTTTGTCTCTAATCCTGAAACAGGTCAAGATTTCAGAGAAGAAGCCGGCGATTTGATGACCTACGACAAAGAAGCGGCATTAGAATACTGGAAGAAGGCACAAGCTGAGCTGGGAGATAAGGTTACCTTAGAACTGATGGTAACAGACGATGGTTCGTATAAGAAAATGGGCGAGGGAATCCAAGGTGCACTGCAGGAGTTGTTTGAAGGTCTGACAATCAATGTCAAAGCTTTACCAACAGAGACAGCATTGAATTTTGGGAGAGAAAGTGATTATGATATGTTCCTGATTTATTGGACGCCTGATTACAAGGACCCTATTTCTACGTTGAAGATGTTGTACAGCGGCAATGATCGTAACTATTCAAATCCAACCTATGATCAACTGCTGGATGATGCATCTACCAAATATGCATTGGACGCAGAGAAGCGTTGGGAAACATTGATTGCGGCAGAAAAAGAAGTGATTGAGACAACCGCTGGAATGATCATCATTAGTCAAAACCAGCAGTCTGTTCTACAAAATCCACAGGTCAAAGGCTTGAACTATCATACTTTCGCGGCACCATTGACCTTGAAAAATGTATATAAAGAAGAGTAGACAGCAAATAAGATAACAAAAGAGAGAATCAGAGGGAGAACCTGTTAGGTTGCCCTCTGATTTTTTTAGTATGATTTTCATCAACACATTTTGTTGAAATGCAGGGAAAGTACGGTATTCACAAGTCATCTATAGAAAGACATATTATTGTTGAAAATCAAAGGAAACAGGTAGAATAAAAGAAAAGAGTAAGAGGAGTCGAACAAAATGGTGAAAACAAATAAAACGGTGACGCTTGAAAGTGTCAAGCTCAGCGATATAGAAATAGAAATTCGAGCATTCATTTTACGAAAAGAGCCGCAGTTGACAGAGTCATCCTCAATTGACTATCCGAAATTGTTAAGCTATCGTTTGGAATATGTCCGCACTCTGCTAAAGGATGAGACGCTGAAGAGTGCGCAATTGAATCAGTTGATCGAGAAGCAGTTGAAGGATAACGAAGTCATTGCGGATAATCTGAATGAAACAATCGATGAGAAGCTGACGCTGGGGCAAAAAACAGCAGATGGCATTGCCAAGTTTGGCGGCAGCTGGCCGTTTATTTTTATTTTTCTGACAGTCTTACTGTTATGGATCATTTTGAATAGTATCGCCATTTTCTTTCAGCCTTTTGATAAATACCCATTCATATTACTGAATTTAGCTTTATCCTGTTTGGCTGCGATTCAAGCACCAATCATCATGATGAGTCAAAATCGACAAGAGACTCGCGATCGTGAACAGGCGAAAAATGATTACAAGGTAAATTTGAAGGCAGAAATTGAAATAAGTTTGCTGCATGAAAAAATGGATTATCTGTTGAATGATCAGTGGCAGCATCTAGTTGAGATTCAGAATATTCAACTGGAATTGCTGGGTGAGGTTCAAGAGCAGATCGAAGCAATAAAAGAAATAAAAAGCTAAGTTGTATTAAAGGGATCTTTTTCAAGAAATATCTGGTATACGGTCGGCAGTGAGGCGAGCTTCTTTTCAATGATTCAGCAGCTGAAACAGCCATATTACTTGATAGAAATCTTGTTTTACCCTTATAATAACATTATGAGCAGTTCGTTTGACTTGCTTGGAAGGGGAGATTTTTATGTTTGATTATACAGATACGGTTCTATCGGTCATGCAGAGAGTTGAGGTATACAACGAAATTTTCGCAACAATTTCCAAGGAGATTCAGCAAGAAGGGTATAAGCTGACTGCGGACAGAAAGAAAAGGGATACCTATATCTTCTGTCGGAACAATATCAACCGCTTATTTGTCGAAGATTCGAATTTCAGGAAAGTGTTGAATCCGTATGACGAAAAGGCAGCAACTCTACTGTTGTGCAAAGGCTTGGATGAGTACAAGCAAGGTGTTTATTTATGGTTGGATGCAATGGATGAAAATTGTGAGATAGTCGATGTAGACAAGTATTCCCTTGGTCAAAGCGGGATCAGATCATCATTTGAGCTGATCAATCAGGCGTGTAAAGAAGCATGCGGCGGCATAGAGAGTGCTCACAGTGTACACAAGATGTAACGTCATTATTTTAATTATCCAAAACGATTGATTGTTTTTAGAGGAGGCAGCTGCGGCTGAAGACCTCTTCTTTTTTTGCAGAAATCTGACCTTACAGAATACTTAAGGATTTATTTGACGATAAAATGAGCTTTTTCTAAGATAATTTGCTATACTGATATCGTTACAAGTTCCCGAAAGGATTTGCATGAGGAGCTATGTTTGTAAGAGACAACAGCTTTGAGCAAAGATGCCTTGTAACCGAATAGTAACTAGGGGGAATAATATATTATGGCAGAGAAACATTTATTTACATCAGAATCCGTTTCAGAAGGACATCCCGACAAAGTCGCGGATCAGATCAGTGATGCGATTTTGGACGCAATTTTGGAACAGGACCCAAAAGCCAGAGTGGCCTGCGAAACATCTGTAACAACAGGTCTTGTGTTAGTCTTTGGTGAGATATCAACAACAGCGTATGTGGATATTCAGAAGATTGTCCGTCAGACAGTCAAGGATATCGGCTATACGCGAGCAAAGTATGGTTTTGATGGTGAAACCGTTGCTGTACTTGCAGCAATTGATGAACAATCGCCGGATATTGCTCAAGGTGTGGATGAAGCACTGGAAGTCCGAGGAGATGCCGATGAGAAAGACGAAATTGGTGCCGGTGATCAGGGCTTGATGTTTGGTTTTGCTGTAGATGAAACACCGGAATTGATGCCTTTACCGATTTCATTAAGTCATCAACTGGTTCGTCGTCTGGCAGAGCTGAGGAAAGCGGGAACGCTGACGTACCTTCGTCCGGATGCGAAGTCTCAGGTAACTGTGGAATATGATGAAGCAGGACAACCGAAGCGAATAGATACAATTGTTATCAGTACCCAGCATGATGAACACGTGACGCTGGAACAGATTCAAAAAGATATAAAAGAACATGTAATAAACGAAGTGATACCTGAAAAATGGTTGGATGAAGAAACAAAATATTTTATCAATCCGACCGGACGTTTTGTTATCGGTGGTCCTCAAGGGGATGCTGGTCTGACAGGACGTAAAATCATTGTCGATACTTATGGCGGCTATGCGCGTCATGGCGGCGGTGCATTTTCAGGAAAAGATGCAACAAAGGTCGATCGCTCAGCAAGCTATGCAGCACGTTATATCGCAAAGAATATCGTTGCCGCAGGCTTAGCGAAAAAAGTTGAAGTTCAGTTGGCTTATGCAATTGGTGTTGCACAGCCAGTTTCAATTTCTATCAATACATTTGGAACAAGCGACATTGCTGAAAGCAAATTGATTGAAGCTGTTCGTGCAAACTTTGATTTGCGCCCGGCTGGCATCATTGAAATGCTGGATCTTCGTCGTCCAATCTACAAACAAACAGCAGCATATGGACATTTTGGTCGTACAGATATTGAACTTCCTTGGGAGCAGACAGATAAAGTCGATGCATTGAAGGCAAGTTTAGGGGAATAAAGAGGCGACCCTGTCATTTATTTGACAGGGAGCTTCTTTTTCTTTGCCCTAAAATAACTGCAGCAGCTGGAAAATTGATTTTTTAAGAGGGGAAGATTTATGGAAAAGCAAACGAATATTAAACTGGTTACCTTAGGTGTTTTTACAGCGACCTTTATGACGGCGATCGAAGGAACCATCGTTTCAACAGCAATGCCGACAATCGTCGGTTCACTACAGGGAATGGAGATCATGAACTGGGTGTTCTCCATTTACCTGCTGACTAATGCGATGCTTACGCCTATTTACGGCAAGCTGGCAGATAAAATCGGTCGTAAGCCGGTTTTTCTGATTGGGATCACTATTTTTATTCTAGGCTCATCGCTTTGCGGCTTTGCTCCGAATATGGAGACATTGATCATCGCCAGAGCAGTTCAGGGAGTTGGTGCCGGAGCAGTGATGCCTGTTGCATTGACGATCATTGCGGATATTTATCCGATGGAAAAGCGAGCAAAAATATTGGGGCTGAATAGTGCAGCTTGGGGAGTTGCCAGCGTTTTTGGCCCGTTAGCGGGTGGTTTTATTGTAGATACAGTAGGTTGGCATTGGATATTTTTTATCAATGTACCGATTGGCTTGGCGTTGCTGCTGCTCATCTCCATCTATCTGGTGGAACCGAAGCGTGAAAAAGCAGGTCAGCCGATGGATATTCTTGGAAGCATGCTGTTGATGGTGTCACTTTTATTGCTGTTATTAGGTTTTCAACTGATTGGTGATGGTGGTTTTTCAATAAAAATTTTGCTCTTCTTTTTCGGTTCTGCGGCTGCCTTGGCAGCATTTGTTTTCGTGGAGAAACGAGCAAAAGATCCTGTTATATCATTACACCTATTCAAAAATTCAACGTTTGTATTTGTTAATCTGATTGCTGCGCTGATTAGTGGTTTTCTAATGGGAGTAGAGGTTTATATTCCAATGTGGCTGCAAGGGGTTTTAGGAACTGCTGCAGGCTTGGGTGGTTTGGCATTGGCGCCGATGTCGGTTTTATGGATGGTTGGTTCCTTTGCCGCCAGCAGCCTACTTGAAAAATCAGATGTGAAGAGAGTGTTGATGATTGGTTTGAGCGTTATCTTATTTGGCGGTGCTTGTTTGATTCTAGTTTCTGTCAATGCACCGGTCTTTCTGTTTTTTGTAATTTCAGCTGTTTTAGGGATTGGTTTTGGGATAACGATCACGACGACGACAGTGACAGCTCAAAATAGTGTACCCCATAGTGATGTTGGTGTAGCTACATCATTCAATACCCTATCCCGCACGATCGGACAGACCGTAATGATCTCTGTTTTTGGTGTATTGTTGAATACGGTGATGCATTCAAATTTATCTCAAAGCGGATTAAAGGTAGAAGCTGATGTAATGAATCAGCTGGTCAATCCCCATACTGCGAATGAGATTTCCAGTGAGCTTTTGAAGCCGCTAAGAGGGATTTTATACTCCGGTCTTCATCAGGTATTTTTCGTTGGAATTGGTTTAGTTGTTGTATCACTATTGATGATCTTATTTTTGTCACGACCAAAAACAGCGAATAGTGTTAAAATGAGATAACACAATAAAAAGTGAGGGGTCGTCATGGCATTTTTACAGGCAAATATTTATTCAAATGTATTGGGAATGGAAGTAATGATGAATGTGGTTCTGCCGCAGCGAACAGAGAAGTTGATTGGAACAAGCACTGCTGGGAGCACAGAGGATGTACCAGTACTTTATCTTCTGCATGGAATGGGAGGCAACCATAGCGTTTGGGAAAGAAGAACGAATATTGAGCGCTATGTGTCTAATCGGGGACTGGCAGTGATCATGCCGTCAACCGATTTGGGCTGGTATGCTGATACGCAGTATGACATGAAATACTGGACCTTTTTATCTGAGGAGCTGCCTGAAATCTGTCAGGAACTGTTTCCTCAGCTTAGTCGAAAAAGAGAGAAAACCTTTGCTGCCGGGTTGTCAATGGGGGGCTATGGAGCATTTAAGCTCGGGCTGCGTCAGCCGGAACGCTTTGCAGCGATAGCTTCGCTTTCTGGCCCGCTAAATATTGCTGCACGGGTGGAAGATCTGCTTCTTATTCGTAATGAAGCCTATTGGACGGGAGTCTTTGGACCGTTGGATGAGTTCAAGGAATCAGAACATGACTTGCTCTTTCTTTTGAAAGAGGCTCTTAAGGAGCAGAAAAATCTGCCGGATATTTTTCTTGCTTGCGGAGAACAGGACCCGCTGCTCCATGCCAGCGAAGATGTTTCCAGAGCATTGAGTGAAGCAAAAATACCACATTTCTTTGAAACTGCTGCGGGAGGTCATGATTGGCATTTTTGGGATGAATGGATTCAAAAAGTAATCGATTGGTTACCGTTAGATGAAGCGGAGACTTTTGAACGAAGTGGAAATTGATTCCTCCTAAATGAAAAAATTAAATAATGAATATTTTTCAAGTCAAGCATTTATAAAATATGCTTTGGCTTGTTTTTTTTGTTTTTCACATTTATAAAAAAAAGTGCATTACTTTTGAAAAAGAAATCCAAGCTCCTTACAATGAATAGTGTAAGGTATTTTCTAATTCATTGTGATTGGAGGGAGAGGCATTGAGTAAATTTAAAAAGTTGATTCTGTGTTTGATTATCTTGGTTGGGTTGACACTTATAGCACCACTGATCTTCTTCAATAATCAAGCAACTGTTCTTTCACTGCCGTTGGCATATCCAAATTACTCTTTATTCATCCATCCGGCACTTAATCTATACTTGTTTTGGGCAAGTGTTGTTGTGTTTGTGCTGCTGGTCGGAGCGTTCTTTGCTGTTCTTTTTTTACCGAAAAAGGAAAAGGCACTGATCATAAAGGAAGAGAACGGTGCATTGAAAATCGAAGGAAAGAGTATCGAAAGCTATGTCTCAGCTAATTTGGATCGAACGCAATTCATTCAACAGCCGAAAATCAAGGTTCAGATGACTAAAAATAAAATAGCCGTTAATATTTTCGGTAAATTTAAAGCGTACGGCGGGATTGTCCCTAGTACGGAGTTGATGATCGCTGATGTTAAAGCAGATATACAAAATCTTTTAGGCATAAAGGATCGGCCGATTGATGTGGTAGTTGATTTTGTCGATTACGTAGAAAAGAAAAAGCGTAAATCCAGAGTTGAGTAAAGAGGTGAATAAAGATGAAAGAGATTTTTGAGAAGTATAGATGGTCGATCATCGGCGGACTGAGCGGATTTATTTTGGCGATTTTGTTTCTTACGGTAGGTTTTTTTAAAACACTTTTGATCCTTATTCTAACAGCGGCAGGGGTCTACGTAGGTTTCTACCTGAAACGCTCAGGGTTGGCTGAACATTTTTTCGATGATAAGTCATAATAATTTCAACATTGTAATGGTTATAATATAATAACAATATATCAAATAAATCAGGAGGTAATGGAAATGGATACAACTAAATCAGTAACAACACCAGTACAAGAGGTAAAAGGCGAATTGACGTATGATGATAAAGTGATTCAAAAAATCATTGGGATTGCTTTAGAAAATATTGATGGTCTGTTAACAGTTGATGGCGGGTTCTTCTCAAATATTGCAGAAAAATTAGTCAATACAAATAACGTTACTTCAGGGATTGATGTGGAAGTAGGAAAGAAACAAGTTGCTGTTGACTTAGATATCGTTGCGGAATACGGCAAAGATATTTCTAAATTGTTTACAGATATTCAAAAGTTGATCGTAGAAGAAGTGAAAAAAATGACTGGTCTTGAAGTGATCGAAGTAAACGTAAATGTTGTAGACATCAAGACGAAGGAGCAATACGAAAAAGATTCTGTGACTGTTCAAGATAGAGTGGGAAGCGCGGCTGAAAGCACAGGCGAATTTGCTTCTAATCAAACAGATAAAGCAAAAAAGGCAATCAATAAGGGAACAGATAAGGCCAAAGAACAAATGGAGCCGCGAGTTCAATAACAAAAACTTCGGCAAGTATATCACTATAGATAAAACAGAAGAAAGAAGGAATTGAAAATGGGATTTATATGGTCACTTTTAGTCGGTGCATTGATTGGTGTGATAGCAGGAGCTATCACAAATAAAGGCGGTTCAATGGGCTGGATTGCAAATATTGCAGCGGGGCTGATTGGTTCTGCAATTGGGCAAGCGCTACTTGGCAGTTGGGGTCCCAGCTTGGCAGGGATGGCATTGATTCCATCAATCGTAGGTGCGGTCATACTAGTAGCTGTTGTTTCTTTCTTCTTTGGAAGAAAATAGCCAGAGCTAATTGAAGTTAATAGAATATGGGTGTATACGGAGCTGGTGAAGTGGGTCCGAAATATATCTAAAGCCCCATCAGAGTGGATAATCCTCTGATGGGGCTTTGTCTATTCATTCAGTTGATGCGGATCGAAAAAACAGGTGTATTAGTCGTCAGCTTCTAAAGAATCGAGAAACAGACGGATCATTCGCTTGAAGGTGTCTTTTTGCTTCTTCTGCTGTCGATAGGCAAAGCTCTCCTCCACATAGGTGAGCTGATTGTCTGTAATATACTGCTTCATCAATACCACCTGTTGGCTCAGATAGCTGTCGCCGTTGAGAATCTTGCTGTACAGCTGTTTTTCTTCTGTGATATCGATCAACAAGCCGAATAAAAGATGCTGAAGCGCACTGACTGCGATGCAGCTTGCTTCTATTGAAAAACCGGCGGTTCTTAGGATACCGAGTAAATCGTTGTAGCGCGTCAGCCGGAGAGGAGAGGAAGGGATCGTATTCATCTCTATTTCAAGGGCACAGGGAAACTGCTGATACAAATCGTAATAATTTTCCATGTATGCAAACAATACTTGTTTCCAGTCATCGGTATGCTCCGGCGTTTGAAAATGGCGTTCGATTTCTTCCGCCATGCTTTGTAGAAGTGCCTGCTTATTTTGAAAGTACCAGTACAGAGCGGGGGCTTGAACATCAATTTTTTTTGCGATTTTTCGCATGGATAATTTTTCAATATCCGGTGTCTCCTCCAGAAGTTGAAAGGCAGCTTCTATGATTTTTTCTCGAGATAGCTTGTTCTCCATTTTTTTTCATCCTTTAGTCTGAATTTTGGTTAAATGACTTGTATTTGTTCTATGAAATATGGTAAATTATGGGTCAGTCTGTTTTACAGTGTTAAATAAGTGGTCATCAAACGGTCCGTCAGTGTCTCGCGGAGCGTCTGTTCATATTTATAATAACACATTCCCCGTTTAATAAAAGTGTTGCCTGATCAGGGGAGTACAGGCTAGTTATAGTGGAAAGTAGGGGGTAAAATGAATATTGTTATGGACCATGTAAAGAAATACAAGAAGGAAACTGCGATTGCTCTATTTACAGTAGTTATCATGGTCATGTCTGCTTTATGGCAGCCTAAGCTGCTTCAGCAGGTACTTGAAGCAATCATCAAAGAAGATAATGATCAAATGAATTCGTTGGGGATCTATCTGATCGTCATAGCCGGTCTCGGATTGATTGCGGGAGTCTTCAATACGATATTCTCTGCTAAAGTTGCGCAGGGAGTCAGTGCAGACATTCGAGAAGCAGCTTTTCGAAAAATACAGACATTTTCATTTGCAAATATTGAAGAATTTTCAGCAGGAAACTTAGTTGTTCGGTTAACGAACGACATTACTCAGATTCAAAATGCAATCATGATTGCACTGCAGTCATTGTTTCGAATACCGATTCTCTTTATAGGAAGCTTTGCGTTAGCGATGACGACATTGCCTCAGCTTTGGTGGATCATCGTTCTATTAGTGGTTGCCGTAATCATCATTACGATCTTATCCTTTTCTCAAATGGGCAAGCACTTTACAATCATTCAGAATTTGATCGATAAGGTCAACAGTCTGGCAAAAGAGAATTTATTGGGCATTCGTGTAGTGAAGTCCTTTGTTCAGGAGAAAAATGAATTGGCGAGATTCAGTAAAGTCAGCGATGATTTGACGACGCATAATGTGATTGTTGGGACATTGTTTTCTGTAATGATCCCATCCTTTATGCTGGTTGCTAACTTGGCTGTTGCCGGTGCAATTTTCTTTGTCAGCGATCTGGCAAAGGATGATCCGACCTTGATTGGCGGTATCGCTTCCTTCATGAACTATTTGATGCAGATCATGATGGCCATCATCATTGGCGGAATGATGATGATGATGACGTCACGTGCTGCTGTTTCGATCAAACGGATCAAAGAAGTAATGGATGCAGTTCCGGCAATCACTTATCCGGATGTTCCGGAAGAGAATCTAAACGGCAGCGTGGCATTCGAGCATGTCAGCTTCCGTTATCCCGGCGATGAAACAGATACATTGAAAGATGTTTCGTTTACTATCAAACCTGGGGAACAGATTGGTATCGTCGGAGCAACAGGTGCCGGAAAATCAACCTTGGCTCAGCTGATCCCGCGATTATTCGATCCGACAGAAGGAACAGTTAAGGTTGGCGGAGTGGATCTGCATGATGTTAATGAGCATAGTTTGCGTAAAACCGTTTCTTTTGTTCTGCAAAAAGCGATTCTATTTTCAGGGACGATTTCTGAAAATCTGCGTCATGGGAAACAGAATGCAGATGAAACAGACATGACCAGAGCAACTCAGGTTGCTCAAGCGAGAGAGTTTATCGAGAAGCTGGCGTTACAGTACGAAGCACCGGTGGAAGAGCGTAGTACGAATTTCTCAGGTGGTCAGAAGCAGCGTTTATCTATTTCACGTGGTGTAATTGGCGAACCGAAGATATTGATCCTTGATGACAGTACAAGTGCCTTAGATGCACGTTCTGAGAGTCTTGTTAAGGAAGCATTGGAAAATGATTTAGGAAATACAACGACGATTATTATTGCTCAGAAGATTTCTTCAGTGGTCAATGCGGACCGAATCTTTGTTCTTGATAAAGGACGGTTAGTCGGCGAAGGAACCCATAAGGAATTAGCTGCTAATAATGAGGTCTATAAGGAGATTTATGAAACTCAAAAAGGAAAGGATGAGGTAGAATGACAGATTTGATCAAAGCAAGTAAATTCTTTTACCACTATCTGAAGAAGTACAAGCTATCCTTTCTGATTATATTCATCACGATCGTGGCAGCTACCTATCTGCAGGTCAAGGCGCCTCAGTTTATTGGAGAAGCGATTGAAGAGCTGACGAAGTATGTGTTTGCCTTAAGTCAGGGTGTAGATGATAAGAGTGCCTTTGTCAATGTACTGCAAAAGCTGTTGATTTTTTATGTCTTGACCAGTGCGGCGAACTTCATTTACAGCATTCTTTTCACACAAGTAGTTGGAAAATCGACGAACCGCATGCGGATCGGTCTGTTCAATAAGCTGGAGAAGTTAACGATTCGCTTCTTTGACTCCCATAAAGACGGCGAGATATTAAGCCGCTTTACCAGTGATTTGGATAATATTCAAAACAGCCTGAATCAGGCACTGCTGCAGGTTTTGACCAATGCGGCGCTGATCGTCGGTGTGTTGATCATGATGTTCCGTCAAAATGTTGAACTGGCGTGGGCAACGATTGCTTCCACTCCAGTAGCAGTACTGATTGCCGTTGTGATCATTCAAAAAGCCAGAAAATATGTGGATATCCAACAGGATGAAGTAGGAAAGCTGAATGGCTACATGGATGAAAAAATCAGTGGTCAGCGAGTGATCATTACCTACGGACTTCAGGAAGAAACAATCGATGGTTTTGTTAAGCAGAACAAGAAGGTGCGGGAAGCAACCTTTAAAGGTCAGGTATACTCCGGCTTACTGTTTCCGTTGATGCAGGGGATGTCTTTAGTCAATACAGCAATCGTGATTTTCTTTGGCGGTTGGTTGGCATTGAATGGTGATGTGGAACGTGCTGCAGGTCTTGGGCTGATTGTGATGTTTGTTCAGTATTCACAACAGTATTACCAGCCGCTGATGCAGATTTCTTCTGGCTACAGCATGATCCAGTTGGCAGTAACAGGGGCACGTCGATTGAACGAGATGTTTGATGAACCGGATGAAATCAATCCGAAAAACGGCAAGCAGATCACAGGCGTACATGAATCTGTTTCTCTGAATCATGTGGACTTTGGTTATGATCCGGAGGTGCCGATCCTGAAAGATGTCTCAATCAATGTGAATAAAGGTGAGATGGTCGCACTTGTCGGACCGACAGGCTCTGGGAAAACAACAATCATGAATCTGTTGAATCGTTTCTATGATGTTACTGATGGTTCGGTTACCTTTGATGGGACAGATATTCGTGAAATCGAGCTGAGCAGTCTGCGTTCCCATGTTGGAATCGTGCTGCAGGATTCAGTGCTGTTCTCCGGAACAATCAAAGAAAATATTTCCTTCGGGAAGCCGGATGCCAGTGAAGAGGAAATCATTGCAGCAGCCAAACAGGCGAATATCCATGATTTCATTACTGCACTTGAGAAGGGCTACGATACAGAAATCACTGAGGAAAACAATGTGTTCAGTACCGGTCAGAAACAGTTGATCAGTATCGCTCGTACAATTTTGACTAATCCCTCTCTGTTGATTCTGGATGAGGCGACCAGTAATGTGGATACTGTTACAGAAGCGAAAATCCAAACAGCAATGGATGAAGCTATTCGTGGCAGAACCAGCTTTGTGATTGCCCATCGTTTAAAAACGATCTTGAATGCAGATCGAATCGTTGTTCTGCGAAATGGTGAAGTGATCGAAGAAGGAAATCACCACGAACTGTTGAAACAGCATGGATTCTATTCAGAGCTTTATCATAATCAGTTTGTATTAGAATAGAAAAAATCCCTTGCCTGATTTTCAGGCAAGGGATTTTTTTATGCATCTTGTGTTTGTGCTTGCGCTTCAGCTTGTTCTTCTTCTGCGATTCGTTTGTCTTCCTGCATAACAGAAATTTTAACGAATGGCATGTAGATAAGAACTGAAAGTGCTACGTTGACAGCAGCTAGAACACCGCCGGAAATACTACTTGTTGCTAAAGCACCGCCGATGATCGGTGGTGTCACCCATGGCGGCATAACGGTTGCTACTGGAACAAGTCCCAGACTTGTTGCGAAGTAAGCGACAGTTACTAGAACCATTGGTGTCAAGATAAATGGAATAAACATGATTGGGTTCAACACGATTGGTAAACCGAACAAAACAGGTTCATTGATGTTGAAGATACCAGGTCCGATAGACAGGTTGGCAATGATCATGTTTGTTTTGCTTTTACGTCCTACTAAGTAGATTGCAATCAGCAAACCAATTGTAGCACCCGTTCCTCCCAAGTTGACAAAGCTGTCAAAGAAAGGTTTGTTAACGATAAATGGTGCGTCCTGACCAGCAGAAATAGCTTTAACGTTTGCTTCGATAGCAGGTGCATTGATTGTCTGCATCAGCGGATCAATCATGTTGGCACCGTGTAAACCGAAGAACCATAAGAATGGTGCAATGAAAGCCAACAGCAATGCTGATGGATAAGAATTAGCCAAGCCCATGAATGGCTCTTGAACTAATGTGTAGAATGATCCAACAATGTCTGTTACGCCGAAGCCGGCAAAAATTGCAGCAACCAAGGCAAACAGTGAGATGGTGATCATAGCAGGCAGTAAAGAAGCGAAGGCTTTCGCTACTGCAGGTGGTACACCCTCCGGCATTTTGATGATCAATTTTGGATTATCAGCTAAGCGAATATAGATCTCAGTTGAAATAATCCCAACGATGATTGCGATAAACAATCCTGTAGAACTCATTCCTGTAGCGCCGCCTAAGGCAAAGAATGAACCTAATGAAATAACTCCGGCAGCTGCGCCGTCTTTACGGTAGTGGTTTGCTAAATTATAAGCGAGTAAAAATGCAATCAGTACAGAAAGAATAGCAAATGTTCCGTTCCACGCAGCACCACCGAAGCCTTTCCAGGATTCTCCGCCAAAAATCGAATTCATCAATTCCTGAAAACCGGGAATCGGCAGGTTATTGATCATAACTGCTAATGCACCCAGAATCATTAATGGCATACTGACCATAAATGAGTCACGAATCGCGACTAAATGGCGTTGTGCACCAATTTTTGATGCAACAGGAATGAAGCGTTTTTCCATAAACTCCACAAACTTATTCATAGTTGTCCCTCCTAATTATTATTGGATTAAACAAATCCAATAATAATTATAGTCCAATAAAATTCATAAGGAAAGTAATATGAGCTTAAACTAATTTACACATTAAAATTAGTTGGAGAAAATATTTGATAAAAAAAGAATGTAGAACAATAATCTGTTCCTACACTCTTTTACGTCCTAAACATGAATAAATGGCGGGAGAGAAGCAGCTCCTACGACAATAAACCGAACCTCCGCTAAAATTTATAGAACAATTTTAGTTCATTCCGTCTTATTGATTGCAGGTAAACACTTCTGTCACAGCCTCTTTTGCGTTTTTTTATGGTTCTCGCTATTTTTTCTCGATACAGTAGAGGATCGGCGGCTGATTTGCTTGATTGACGAACTGATAGCTAAGAACATTGTACTGCTTTTGTGGTAGTGCTTCACAGTAGCTTTTGACCATCGTTAATTCCTGTTCGCCACCCTCGTGTCCATAGTATACGACAAGAATGATGCGTCCTTTGATAGCTAAACGAGTTAAAATTGCTTCTATAGCTGATTTAGTGGTATCAGGCTTCGTAATGATTTCTTTATCGCTTTTCGGAAGATAGCCTAGGTTGAAAACAGCTGCTTTGACAGAGATTTCCGCTGGAATCACTGAGTCAATGGTCTCATGTCCTTGATGGAAAAGCAGTGATTGTTCAGATAGATTTTTTTCCTGTAATCGTTGTGCGGTATTTTGAAGTGCGCTTTCTTGAACATCAAAGGCGTAGACTTTCCCGCTTTTTCCAACAAGCTCTGCCAAAAATGCTGTATCATTGCCGTTGCCCATCGTGGCATCGATCACATGATCTCCCGGTTGAATGATTTCCCGCAAGAGGGTGTGACTGAAATGAAGTGCAGTCTGCAGCATTATACAAGCACCTTCTTATCTATTCGAACATTGTTTTTCCCTTGATAGCTGTCCCGTTTTTTTAGCTCGTTATCAATCGCATTCAAGACTTCCCATTTTTTCAGGCTCCACATTGGACCAATCAATGAATCGTAAGGAGCATCTCCTGTTAGGCGATGAATAATGATTTCAGGAGGGATCATTTCCAGCTGATCACAGATAACAGACACATACTCGTCACGTGTCATCAACTGTAAGCGTCCTTCGTTGTAGTCCCGCATCATTTTTGTATTTGTCATCAGATGAAGTAGATGGAGCTTAATTCCTTGAATATCGGAATCAAGGATTGTTCTGCGGACATTTTCCCGCATCATTTCCATGCTTTCACCAGGCAGTCCATTGATCAGATGGGTACAAACACGAATATTATGTTTTCTAAGCTTAGCTACACCATCAAGATATGTCTGATAGTCATGGGCACGATTGATTGTTGAGCTGGTTTCTTCGTAGGTTGTCTGCAAGCCCAGCTCCACCCAGAGGTAGTAACGCTCGTTCAATTCAGCAAGGTAATCTACAACCTCATCAGGGAGGCAGTCGGGACGGGTGCCGATCGCTAAACCGACAACACCTTTCTCATTGACCACTTGCTCAAAACGGTGACGAATCACTTCAACAGGCGCATGAGTATTGGTAAAATTCTGGAAGTAGACAATGTATTGTTCTACGTTTGGCCACTTACCATGCATCATTTGGATTTCTTTTTGAAACTGTACCGGTAACGGATCGTGAGGTGCAACGATCATATCTCCAGAGCCTGAGACGCTGCAAAATGTACATCCGCCTTTGGCAACTGTACCATCTCTATTGGGGCAATCGAAGCCGCCGTCTACAGGAACTTTAAATATTTTCCCGCCGAACTGTTCTCTAAGTGCATAATTCCAAGTATGGTAACGTTTATTTGAATCGTCTGTATAAGGAAATGGGTTCATTGAGATTCTTCTTTCTTTGAATGCTTGTATTTTGACTGTTTGCTATGTCGGAATTTTAAGTAAATTGGATAAGTGATCAGCAGCCACGATAGACCAAAACAGAAGCCGCCAAGGATATCACTTGGGAAATGAACACCTAAATAAATTCTGCTGATTCCGATAAATAGAATGCCGACACCAAGGAGCAGCTGTAATAGACGAGTAAGCGGCTTTTTCTTGATAAATAGCGGCAACAGTATAATGATTGTACCATAAAGCAGAACACTGCCTGTTGAATGGCCGCTTGGAAAGCTATAGCTGTGTTCAACGACTAGATGCTCTAGCGTTGGTCGTTCTCTCATGAAAAAGAGCTTGATCAGCGAATTGAGGACACCAGCTGTAAAGCCAACGTTTATCACAAGCCAGAGTGCCTCTGTGTAATATTTTTTCAAAGCCATCAAGCCGGCAGCAATTGCAGTAAGAGCTGCGACGGTCATTGGATTGGCAAGCTTCGTGTACCAAATGGTGAATTGATTGAGAGTAGGATAAGGGGTACGAATGAATGCTGTAATCGTCTGATCAAAGCCATTCAATTGATCCGGTGCAAGCTTTACTATAGTCCCCAGGATAATAAATACGAGAAGAAAGCAGATACCTGCTGTTCGGTAGTAGGTTTTGTGTTTCATTATTAAGCGTCCTTTCAAATTAAATCACTGTCTTTTTGCGTATCTTAACTAGTATACCTCAAGGAGGAGGTTAGAAAAACCAGAGCGTTTGCCGTTTAATGAAATGTTAATGAAGAAGCTGAAGTAACATAAATCTGGTGTAGAAAAATAAAAAAATGAGTGTAAATATTATAAAACAAAAAGGCTGAGATGTGCTTATCTCAACCTTTTATCATTTTTCTAATTTTATCTAATGTTATTCTTCGTCATCATAGTCTTCATTATCATAATAATAATCACCATAAACGTTGATATCACCAGTTTTTGTTTTTAGTTCAAATTCTGTTTTGCCATTACCGATAGAATAAGAATCTGTTTCTTCTCCAAAAATCGTTATATCACCTAAGTCGCTTTCTGCATCAATTGACAGGTTCTTAAGTTCTCCGTAGACAGAGAGCTCGATATCGCCATGCTCCATTGTTGCATTTAACTTGTCTGGGAATTCCTCGCCGGATAGATAAATCGATCCGTTACTACCTGAAATATCTGCCTCTCCGCGTAGATTATTGATGGAAATCTCGCCGTTTTTTGAACTGATTTTTGACGTAACACTCTTCACTTCTGACAGATAGATGTCTCCTGAAGAAGTAGATAAATCAATTGTATTAGCAACAAAATCATTAAGAGTGATGCTGCCGTACTCAGTTTTCAGACTTAATTCTTCTACTTTTGAATCTCCCCAGAAGTTGATATCGCTGCTGCTTCCAGTAACGCTCATTTTATCTGTGGAAATAGAGCTGACAGAAATATCTGAGTTCTTGATATTCATGGTAAATTCTTCATTAGAAAAATCGGAAAGATTGATATACCCGGAAGCTTCATCGTTGACTGTTATGACATCAATGTCGTTTGGCACCATCAGAACAATTTGTGAATTCTCAAAATGGAAACCAAATCGAAATTCTCCAAGGCTGCCATTGCCCTGTTTACCGTTAACTGAAACAGTCAATGTATCGCTGGATTCTTCAACATCCAGTGAGCCTTTTAGTGGTTCAGTGACACTGCTTCGTGCGTCCATTGAAATGTCATTTCCAGTTGTTCCCTGAATGACATAGTCAGCATTTCCTGAAAGATTCAGGTTCATTTTTTTGATTTTTTCTTTATTCTTGATCGTATAGTTTTCTTCGATGTTTTCTACCATAGAAGACTGCGCTCTTTGATAGAAGACCGCACTGCCGACCCCGCCGACAGCCATAGTCAGTACACCGATAATCAAAAAGAATATCGTCACTTTTTTCATTTTAAGCTCTCCCTCCAAACACAACGCCATGCCAGCCGATATAGCGTTTCACAGATGAAAAGAATAATCTGGTCAACGGCAATAGGATCATGGTACCGATGATACCTGCTCCGCATAGGAAGATGCTAAAGAATAATTGGAACATACCAGCATCGTTAAAGCCGACAATCAATGAGTAAGTACCTAAGATTGGTGACAGGACGAAGATGATTGTCGCCAGCCAAAGTGAAAATACAACAGCGGCAAATGCAAAAAACATCCAGAACATAAATAGGAAATCGAATGCCAGCAATCCGCATATTTTCAATGCCCGCATACCGGGACTTTGTGGTCTCCTCTTATAGTAATAGTCATCATCAAACTCATAAGGATGTTCATTTTCATATTGATCGTAGTCATCATGTGCCTGTGAAGAAGAAATCTCCTGCCAGCCATCTCTAGTTAGACGTTTGTCTGGAACATCGATATCAAATTCTTGAAGGATCTCTTCAGCGATCGCACGTGGTTTCCCCAAGCTTTTGGCAATCTGTTCTTCTGTCTCTCCTGTTGCTGCACGCTCATCGAATATTTCTTCGTATTTATCCAGTATGGCAGCCTGTTGTTGATAGGAAAGGGGTTTTAGGTATATTTTAAGTTCAATCAAAAAGTGCTCTTTATTCATTTTTATTCCCTCATTTCTATTCGTACTGTTGTCTTTCTCTCATGTACACTATAAATTTTTATTGAGGGAATAACAAGGGGTTTTGGGTAAAATCAGTCTAAGGTAAAGAGGCGAATCGGTCTAAAGTCTTAGAGGGAATTTTAGAAGGAATTTGCTGTTCAAATTATTAGATTTAGATAAGACAAATAGGAGGAATTTTATATTTAAATGTTAATAATATATAAAATTAATAATAAGTGTTATCTTATGATATATCTTTAATTTTATATTGAAAAGAGGTATACTTATTATTGAGCAATTTTATGCTTTTATTAACATACGGAGGACTTAATAATGGAAAAGCGATCACGTAAAGAAAGAAGAAAAGCAGAGCAATATCAGAAGGCTTCAGAGCATTTGAAAAAGGGAACCACTGTATTCAGTTCAGCTTTAGCTGTCTCATCTATCGCAGGTTCAACTGTGTTGAGCTCACTCATTGTTGAGGCTACCGAGGGTGGCGCAGTCAGCGCTGAAATCACCCCAACTGTCGATACATATTCAGAGCAATTGCAGGAGGGGACAGCCAATACACAGGAGAACAGCAACGAAGGCTTGACTTCAACAGAAGAGTCAAGTACATCCGATGAAACTGGACAAACCGACGAAACCACAGATTCTTCAGAAACCGAATGGGGTACTGGGGAAACAGGACAGGAAACCACAGAGACTACACCTGCTGAAGATGTTGCAGATGACACTACTTCTACTGAAGACATTCCGACGACAGTAGAGTCTATTGCAGGAATCAACGTACTTGATGCATCGGCAAGAAGTGCAGTCAGTACTTCTTCATTTATTGCCAGTATTGCAGGACAGGCGCAAACCGTAGCAGCAGCTAATGACCTGTATGCATCTGTAATGATTGCACAGGCAATTCTTGAAAGCGGATCTGGGGCAAGCTCATTATCACGGGCGCCATATTACAATTTATTCGGTATCAAAGGCTCTTATAATGGTCAAAGCGTGTATATGAACACATGGGAAGTAATCAACGGCGAAAATGTCATCGTCAATGCTGCTTTCCGAAAGTATCCTTCTTATACAGAATCATTCTATGATAATGCTTATGTATTAAGAAATACCTCTTTCCAATCCGGCGTATATTTCTATTCCGGTACATGGAAGAGCAACACGAATTCATATGCAGATGCAACAGCATGGTTGACAGGCCGTTACGCAACAGACCCTAATTATGGTACAAAACTGAATTCATTGATTGTGGCTAATAATCTGACACAGTATGATACACCATCGACTGGCGGGAATAATGGCGGCAGCACTGGCGGAAATGAAGGCGGGAATACAGGCGGCTCAACAGGCAGCAGCACAAATGATACGATCCATACGGTCGTTTCAGGTGATAGCTTATGGGCACTTGCAAGTAGATATGGTACAACAATTGCGAATATCAGAAGCTGGAACAATCTTTCCGGCGATACGATTTACATTGGTCAACGGCTGATTGTGAAAAAAGGCAGTGGGTCATCCGGCGGCAGTACAGGAGGAAGCACAGGAGGCTCGTCTTCAGGCGGCAGCACTGGTGGTTCAACAGGTACAACAGATACGTACTACACAGTGAAGTCCGGCGATAGCCTGTGGGCAATTGCCAATGCAAATGGTGTGAGTATTGCGAATCTTCGCAGCTGGAACAATATTAGTGGAGATATCATTCATCCGGGACAACGCTTGATCGTGAAGAAGGGTAGTGGATCATCCGGCGGCAGTACAGGGGGAAGCACAGGAGGCTCATCTTCAGGCGGCAGCACTGGTGGTTCAACAGGTACAACAGACACGTATTACACAGTGAAATCCGGTGATAGCCTATGGGCAATTTCCAGTGCAAATGGCGTGAGTATCGCCAATCTTCGCAGCTGGAACAATATCAGTGGAGATATCATTCATCCGGGGCAACGCTTGATCGTGAAGAAGGGCAGCAGCTCTGGTTCTACGGGAAGCGCTGGCGGCAGCTCGTCCTCAGGAGGCAGCAGTTCATCAGGCGGCTCAACAAGTACAACGGATTCGTACTACACAGTGAAATCCGGTGACAGCCTATGGGCAATTTCCAGTGCGAATGGTGTGAGTATCGCCAATCTTCGCAGCTGGAACAATATCAGTGGAGATATCATTCATCCGGGACAACGCTTGATTGTGAAGAAGGGCAGCGGCTCTTCCAGCAGCACCGGCGGCGGTTCATCCACAAACAATACAAGTGGAAAAACACATACTGTAAAAAGCGGAGATACGTTGTGGGGACTGGCAATTCAGTACTCGACATCAATTCAACAGCTGAAACAGTTAAACAGCCTATCTGGTGATGTTATATTCATCGGACAGCAGTTGAAAGTTGCGTAAATTATTTTACTAAAAAAGAGCCGACACGATAAGGAGTACCCCTTGTCGTGTTGGCTTATATTTATCTATATTGATTCTATAAAGAAATAGAAGCAGCTTTTATTTCTTTGGCTAGATACTTTGTGCGTTGAATATCTGATAGCGTTTATTATAGAAGAAAATAGAAATAATCTGAAATAGTACTGATTTTTAGTTCAAGGTATCTTTGATTGTGAGGCTCTGTTCTAAGCAGTAATCATAGAATTTTTGTACGGCAGGTGTTTTTTTCTTGTTCTTTTTGGTAGCTACATAGATATATCTGGAAGGGATTTTATCAGAGATCATCAGCTTTTTCACCGGATAGGCAGAAATCGAAGGGATATCCGGCATGATCGCAACACCGTAATCACAGCCGACAAAGCCCAACATACTGTGGTCTTCTTCAACTTCACAGGTAACGACAGGCTGGATACTCTTATCATGAAGGATTTCATCTATGTATGGTCGTAGTCCACTCTCTTTGTTGTAATAGACAAAAGCATATTCGGCAAGCTCTTCAAGGGTAACAGTATTCTCAAAGCTGAGAGGATGAGTATTCGGCACGACAACAATGATTTTCTGTTCTGTCAGAATATCGAATTGAATGTCAGGATCGTCATCGATTTTTGAACAGATCGCTATGTCGATGTCATCAGATTTCAGCTGTTGAAGAATGTCGCTGGAATTTCCTTGAGAAAAGCTGAATCGAATATGTTCATTTCCACTAAGGGCTAAAAATTTCTTTGCTAATAGAGGTGTCAAAGAAGAGCCCATTGTATAGATAAAGCCTAATTGAATCTGTCCATTTTCGGGACTGGCTATTTCCTGCAGCATTTGCTTACCAGAATAAAGCTGATAGAGACCAGATGATACATAATCATAGAATATTTTTCCATATCTTGTTAAATAGATGTTTCGTCCTTTTTTTTCAAACAGCTCTACACCCAGCTCTTTTTCTAAAACAGAAATCGCATGACTCAAATTGGGCTGTGAGGTATTCAACTGTTCAGCGGTAAGTCTCATATGTTCATTTTCGGCTAATTTGACAAAATATTCCAAGTGTCGAAAATTCATATTTATCGTCTCCTTTGAAATGATAAATGAATTTTATCATATACGAATAAAAAAAGCATTGGTATTTCTTTTTCCAATGAGGTATTCTAGTGTAAAGTTACAGCGTCTGAAAGTAGGTATTAAAGTGAAAAACATCACAATCTCAAAAAAAACAGGCAGAAAAAATCGGTATTTCCCGTTGATCTGTAGTTTATACTTCAATTATATTTTTCAGGGGATGGCAGCGATCATCCTATCTCAGAATATGGATGCACTAAAAATGCAGTGGCAGGCATCGACAACACAGGTGACGCTGGTTATGAGTGCTATTGGTTTGGGACGGATCGTCAGTCTTTATTTTTCAGGCTATTTTTCTGATAAATATGGCAGGAAGAAAACAGTGATTATCGCAATCGTTTCCTACTTCATCTTCTTTTCCGGTATTCTTCTGAGCCCTAATTATCAAATCGCTGCTATTTTGGCGATGTTTGGCGGTTTCAGTAATGCATTTCTGGATACCAGCACGTATCCGACACTGGTAGAGGCCTATCCAAGTGAGAAGGACAATAGCTCACTCAGTGTGTTAAACAAGGCGTTTATTTCGCTGGGACAGTTCATTCTGCCGTTCCTGACAAGAATAATCATTACTGAAAATTTATATTATGGCTGGCCGTTCATCTTATGTATTGTCTGCCTATTTGCCAATTTACTGGTTTTGAGAAAGCAGCCTTTTCCACCTTTGACAACTGTCAAAAATGAGACTGTAGAGACAGAAATCAAGGGTCCGGAAGGAGTAAAATTTAAGATTGATGGTATTGCGCTGCTTGTTTTTTCTTTTGTCTCTGTATCAATGTTCAACATCTTTATTCTATGGATTCCTAAATTTGGGGAGCAGATGAACATTGTTAGTCAGCAGGATAGCCTGATTTTTGTCAGTGTCTTTAGTATAGGGTCATTTGTGTCCGTCTTTTTGACTTCGATGATTGTTAAAAAGGGTGCCAGTGTGACTGGTTTGATGGTTGTTTGCACAGGGATCACTGCGGTTTCTTTGATTTATATGATATTACAGCCGACCTTCATAGGCTTAGTGATTGCTTCCTTATGCGTGGGAATATTTGCTGCAGGAGGGATTTGGCAGTTAGGTCTGGCGCTGATTTTGGAGTTCTTTCCTCAGAGAAAGGGGCGCATTACCAGTCTTTATTCACTGGCAACTTCTGTTTCAGTGATGATCACCCCTTACATAACTGGAATAATGGCGGAATCAGATATTCGAACTGTCTTTTGGTATAATGCCAGCTTAACGTTAATTGGCTTGATGGCAACAATCGTCATCGCATTCCGCTATAAAACGATAGTGAAGGACAGCAGTGTGTTGCAACTGGATAAATAGAGAAAATCCCAAGTGGATTATTTCTTCAAATCGGATTTATGGAATCAAAAAGTGTGGGAACAGATTATTGTCCCACACTTTTATTTTTGTTTCATTGATAGAAATTATTTATCAATATTGATTAAATAAAGTATTAGTTTTTATTGAATGGATGTATTAAACTGTATTTGACTAGATTGTGAAATAATTAATTTGAAGAAAGAAGGATAATCATGAATAACTACCAAGCGATTTTTGAACCATTGACAATCAGACGAATGACGCTGAAAAACCGAGTGATTATGCCTCCGATGGGTACAAACTTTGCGAATATGGATGGAACCTTCAATAAGGAGCATCTCTCTTATTATGAACAAAGAGCCAAGGGTGGTACCGGCTTGATTACTTTAGAAAATGTCTGTTTCGATTATCCGATGGGGACAAATGGAACCTCTCAACTTAGAATCGACAACGATCAATATATTCCAGGTTTGTGGAAATTCAATGAAGTGATGCATGCCTATGGTGCGTCAACTTCTGTTCAGATCAACCATGCAGGAGCTTCAGCCTATGGCTTGCGTTTGAATGGACAGCAGGCGGTTTCAGCGTCAGATGTTCCAAGTAAAACTGGTAATCCGACACCCCGACCTCTGACAGAAGGAGAGATTTACGGAATCGTTGATCGATATGGAGAAGCGGCTTCTCGTGCACAGCGAGCTGGCTTTGACTGTGTAGAAATCCATGCGGGACATTCGTATCTGTTGAGCCAATTCTTATCTCCTTTATACAATAAGAGAACCGATCAGTTTGGTGGTTCTGCAGAAAACCGTGCACGCTTCACGACACTTGTAATAGAAGCTGTTCGTAAAGCAGTAGGCCCATTCTTCCCGATATCTTTACGATTCAGTGCAGATGAATTGTTGGCAGGTGGGAATACACTGGATGATTCAATCGACATTCTTAAATATTTTGCAGAGGAAGTCGATATTCTGAATGTGTCATCTGCTTTGAATGACAATCTGCAATATCAAATCGATAAAATGAACCTAGAGGACGGCTGGCGTTCATACATGGCGAAGGCGGTAAAAGAACGCTATCCAGAGAAAGTAATCGTGACTTCCGGAAATATTCGCGGCCCTAAGCGAGCAGTAGAAATCTTGGAAAACGGCGAAGCAGATCTGTTGGCTATGGGAAGAGGCTTGATTGCTGAGCCTAATTGGGTCAACAAGGTGGAAAACAATCAAGAGCATTTATTGAGAAAATGTATTTCATGTAATATCGGCTGTGCGGATCATCGAATCAACAAATCACGTCCGATTCGTTGTACAGTGAACCCAGATCTTTATTATGAAGATGAATACAAGGAGCATCAAGTCAAGCAGCCGTTGAAAATGGTTGTTATCGGCGGCGGAACGGCAGGACTGGAAGCTGCTGCTACTGCTGCAGAGGTTGGCGTTTCAGTTGATTTGTATGAGCAAAAAGGTTATCTAGGAGGCTTGGGCCAGGAGATTTCCCGCTTACCTGATAAAAATAGAATCAACGATTTTATTACCTATTTAAAAAATCGCTGTGAGGAATTGGATAACTTAACGATTCATTTGAATCATACCTTTACGATGGCTGATTTGGCAGGCAAGGATGTAGACATCATTGTCAATGCCAGTGGAGCAAAACCCTTATTACCGCCAATCAATGGCTTGCATGAAGTTCTTGCAGAAGAAAACAGAAAAGTCTTTTCCATCTTTGATGTACTTGGTGATATGGCGAAATTCAATGAATTTGAAGGCAAAGAAGTTGTGGTTATCGGCGGCGGCGCAGTCGGTCTTGATATGGTGGAATACTACGCTGAACGTGGTGCAAAAGCCGTTAGTATCGTAGAGATGCAGCCTGAGCTTGCGAAGGATTTGGATTTGATCACTAAACTGAGCATGATGGAAATTGTCCGAGACTATGACGTGAATGTATACACTTCTACTAAATTGATGCAGGTAAATGCTGACCATTTCAAAGTCGAATTGCCGACTGGTGAAGAGAAAGAGTTGTTCTTCGATTTGGGATTTGTCTGTCTGGGAATGAAAGCCGAAGCACCATTGATGGATGAGTTAAGACAGTATGCACGATTGAATGATGCAGAGTTGGTAAATATCGGAGACAGTAAAATTGCTCGACGAATCATCGAAGGAACAAAAGAAGCAAGAGATATCCTCAAAACAATCGAAAAGGTTGAATACGACCTTACACAAAAAGCAGTATTCTCAACGATAAAAGAAGCATAAACAAGGAATCAAGGATTGAAAAAAGCGACAGGCTGCTTGCCTGAAGAGATAAGTTGCGTTGATTGGAAAGCCAATGTATGTGCATGGAGAGATAATCTTCATGTACATACACTATTAATTTCTTAAAACAACTTTTTCTATCCCGCTTTTCTACATCCTATCAAAATAAACATAAAAGTGAGGAACTGAGCATGACAGAAAGATTAAGCGGACACACATTATTGATTGGGTTGATTGCAACACCAATCAGACATAGTTTGTCACCAACAATGCACAATGAGGCATTTGCCAAATTGGGAATGGATTATGCTTATCTGGCTTTTGAAGTCGGAAATGAAGAACTGGAAGATGCAGTGAAAGGAATTCGTGCGCTGGGGATTCGAGGTTCGAATGTCTCTATGCCCAACAAACAAGCAATCATTCCTTATCTGGACGAGCTGTCACCGGCGGCTGAATTAGCAGGAGCAGTCAACACCGTTGTCAACAAAGATGGAAAAGGGCATTTGGTCGGTCATATCACTGACGGCACAGGTGCGATGCGTTCCTTACGTGAAGAAGGTGTTGAGGTCAAAGGTAAAATCATTACAATGACTGGTGCCGGTGGAGCAGGAACAGCAATTGCGATTCAAGCGGCATTAGATGGTGTGAAGGAATTGAGAATTTTCAACATTGAAGATGCAGCGTTTGAGACAGCAAAAGAAACAGTTAAGAAAATCAATGAAAAAACAGACTGTAAAGCAACCGTGACTTCTCTGAAGGACCAGAAAGCCTTCAAGAAATCAATTGCTGAAAGCAGTATCTACATCGATGCAACGAGTGTTGGTATGAAACCGTTGGAAAGTGAAAGCTTGATCAATGATCCAGCAATGATCCATGATGACTTAGTCGTCTTTGATGTGGTTTACATGCCAAAAGAAACAAAGCTTTTGAAATTCGCGAAAGAAAATGGTGCAAAGAAAACCATCAATGGGCTTGGAATGATGCTGTATCAAGGAGCAGAAGCCTTCAATCTCTTTACGGGTGAAGAGATGCCGGTAGACTATATCAGAGAATTACTATTTAAGGATTAAGGGGAATGAAAATGAAAAACAAATATATGCCGACGGCAATTGGGTTGTATATCAATTATATTGTTCATGGAATGGGCGTTATTATTATCTCTCAAAATCAGAGTGCACTAATGACGCAATGGGATACTGATTTAATGGGGATTGCGAAAGTAATTTCAATGCTTGGGATCGGACGCTTGATCGCAATCATGATTTCCGGCCGTTTGTCTGATAAGTTTGGTAGAAAGCCGTTTGTTTATCTGGGTATGCTGACTTATATTGCTTATTTCTTTGGGATTTTGTTCAGTCCGAGTGTTGAGCTTGCGATGTTCTTTGCAGTGATTGCCGGAATATCCAACTCTTTCTTGGATTCGGGAACTTATCCGGCGTTGATGGAGTCGTTTCCCAAAACAGCAGGTACAGCAAATGTGTTGATCAAAGCCTTTGTGCAAATAGGTCAGTTTGCATTGCCGTTGATCATCAAATTCTTGATGTCTTCAGGACTTTGGTTTGGCTGGTCATTTATTATTGCTTCTGTGATACTGGTATTGAACAGTATTTATCTATGGAAACGTTCATTTCCTGATCAGGATGAAAAGGAAGCAACAGAAAGCAGTACAGAACCAGCTCCAACAGTTAAGTTTAAAACAAAACCAAAAATGGCAGTTGAAGGTGTTGCTTTTGTGATTTATGGATTTATCTCACAGGCAACATTCTACCTGATCAGTCAGTTTATTGGTACTTACGGCGAACAAGCCGCAGGGATGGCTGCAGCGGATGCCGGAGTTTTAGTTTCCTATTATTCAATGGGTTCCTTACTCTGCGTTGCATTCACTGCAATCGTGGCAGCAAAGATCCGTCCAGTTTACTTGGTATTATTGTATACATTGGTTTCCTTTGCAACGATTCTGGTGATGTGGATGTTCCCAACACCTATGGTCTGTACAATTGGCGCTGCTCTGGTTGGATTTTTCGCAGCCGGTGGTGTGATGCAGTTAGGCTTAACTGTTATGGGGGAAATGTTTCCGACAGGGAAAGGGACAATTACAGGAATCTTTTATACCTTTGGTAGTATCGCTTCCTTTGTGATTCCCGTAGCTGCTGCACAAATTGCGAAAAGCAGTGTCCGCAACATCATGTTATTTGATACAATCATTGCAGGGATCGGTTTTGTTCTTGCTGTAGTAATCTTTATTCGCTATCGTCAAACAGTTGATACAAGTGAAACAAACTAAAAAATTGAGAGAACCATATAGCTATACCATCAATCAGTTGGTTTAGTATAATAAAAGTAATGATAATGATGAGCACAAGAGGTCGGGACAAAATGCTACGCCCTTATCCGCTTTTCTGCATCTGGGTTCTCGCTACACGTTGTTCCGATCTCATCAATCTCTAAGTAGTAGAACTACTAAGAATTGAAGGACTATGCTTCGATCCTCGAAGCATGGAGGAGCTTTGTCCCACCGTTTATTCGGTTCTAAGTATAGAGGGGGCATGGGAATTTACTTATGTTCCAGCCTCTTTAAAAGAATAGATAAGGAGCGTAAATAAATGAAAACTGTAAAAGTTGCGGATGTAGTTATTGGCGAAGGCTTGCCTAAAATCATTGTTCCTTTGGTAGGAAGAAAAGAAGCTGAGATACTAGCGGAAGCTAAAACATTGGCTGAGCTGGATTGCGATATTATCGAATGGCGAATTGATTTTTTTGAAGAAGTAACAAATGAGAAAAAAGTAGCAGAGCTGTCAAAACAACTAAAAGATGTTCTGAATAAACCCTTGTTGGTGACTTTCCGTACGAAAAAAGAAGGCGGCGAGCTGGAGTTGCCGGATGCGCAGTATTTCTCGATTTATGAAGAAGTGATTGCCTCTGGAAAGGCAGATTTGATTGATGTAGAGCTGTTTATGCCATCAGAAGAGTCTGCTCAGCTGATTGCCAAGGCTCATGAACAGGGTGTTAAAATAGTTATGTGCAACCATGATTTTCATGCGACGCCTGAGCAAGCTGAAATCGTCAATCGATTGAAAATGATGCAGGAAAAAAATGCAGATATTTGTAAAATTGCAGTGATGCCGCAAAGTCCTGCCGATGTGTTGACGTTGCTTGCTGCAACTGAAGAGATGAAGCGTGAGCATGCGGATCGTCCATTGATCACCATGTCAATGGGGGCATTGGGCATGGTTAGCCGAGTGTCTGGTCAGACCTTTGGTTCAGATGCAACTTTCGGTGCCGCTGCACAAGCTTCTGCACCGGGACAGGTTCCAGTTGGAGAATTGAGAACGATCTTGAAGGTGCTAAAGCATTGAGTTTTTGAAAATCCAATCTCAGTATATTTGACTGACAGGAAATAACTGCTTTGATTTATTGATGTTTTCGTGAGAAATTTGTCAAAACGATTGAATTCTCATGAGAAATTTGATAGTATGAGTCTCGTATACGAATACAACGATGATGAGGAGTAGTAGAAAGAACTCTGTGATAGAGAGCGTATGGTTGGTGGAAATACGCACAGAAGCTTTTGAACTCGCCTTGAAGTTGCTCTTTGCTGAACATTAAGTAGGTGAAGACGGCGGCGGCTGTTAAAACGCTGGAGATTCGTCTGTGCAAGTAGCGAATGAACTTAGGTGGTACCACGTTGATTAGAACGTCCTATGGGATTTTTTCCCATGGGACTTTTTTTTATTCTAGTCGATTGTGTCAGATCAACAGCTTGAAGCTGAAGGATCGCAGCGGTTTTTAGTTTTAGAGGTTGGAGCATCATCTTTACGGCAGCAGATAAATGACAACAGGAGGAAGAACATGAATTACGATCACAAGCAGATTGAGAAAAAATGGCAGAAGTATTGGGCGAAAAACAACCTGTTCAACACACATGATGAACCTGGAAAGAAGAAGTTTTACGCATTGGATATGTTTCCTTATCCTTCAGGTCAAGGGCTTCATGTTGGCCATCCGGAAGGATATACAGCGACAGATATCCTATCACGTATGAAGCGAAGTCAAGGCTATAATGTCCTGCACCCAATGGGATGGGATGCCTTTGGTTTACCAGCTGAGCAGTATGCACTGGATACAGGAAATGATCCAGCTGATTTCACGAAGAAAAACATTGAAACCTTCAAGCGTCAAATCAATTCATTAGGCTTCAGCTATGATTGGAATCGTGAAATCAATACAACAGATCCGGAATATTATAAATGGACACAATGGATTTTTACGAAGCTGTATGAAAAAGGCTTGGCTTATGAAGCAGAAGTAGCGGTAAACTGGGTACCTGAACTAGGAACAGTTATTTCCAACGAAGAAGTTATTGATGGAAAAAGTGAACGTGGCGGATACGATGTGATCCGCAAGCCAATGCGTCAATGGATGCTGAAAATCACTGCCTATGCAGATCGCCTATTGGATGATCTGGAGCTGGTGGATTGGCCGGACAACATCAAGGAAATGCAGAAAAACTGGATCGGTCGTTCTGAAGGAGCAAACGTGACCTTCAAAATCGAAGGAACAGATAAAGAGTTCACGGTGTTCACAACACGTCCTGATACGTTGTTTGGTGCGACTTATGCAGTAATGGCACCAGAGTTGGCATTGGTACAGGAAATCATGACAGAAGAGCAGCGTTCAAGTGTTGAAGCTTATATCGATGAGGCCTCTAAAAAATCAGAGCTGAACCGAACTGATCTTGCAAAAGAAAAAACAGGTGTATTTACAGGAGCGTATGCAATCAATCCGGTAAATGGCGCGCGTATCCCGATTTGGATCGCTGACTATGTGTTGGCATCTTACGGAACCGGGGCAATCATGGCTGTTCCAGCCCATGATGAGCGGGATTATGAATTTGCGAAAACATTTGGTCTTGAAATTACGCCAGTAGTAGAGGGCGGCAATGTGGAAGAGGCTGTTTATACTGGTGACGGTGTTCATATCAATTCTGAATTCCTGAACGGCTTGAACAAGGAAGATGCAATCAAGAAGATGAATGAATGGCTGGAAGAGCAGGGCGTAGGTAAAAAGGAAACTAGCTATCGTCTACGTGACTGGTTGTTTTCACGTCAACGTTATTGGGGTGAACCAATTCCTGTGATCCATTGGGAAGATGGTACAACAACGACTGTCCCAGAATCAGAGCTGCCATTGACTTTGCCGAAAACAGATGATATCAAGCCAAGCGGTACTGGTGAATCGCCACTGGCAAATATTGAAGAATGGATCAATGTTGTCGATCCTGAAACTGGGAAGAAAGGGCGTCGTGAAACCAACACCATGCCTCAATGGGCAGGGAGTTCATGGTATCACCTGCGTTATGTCGATCCTCATAATAAAACAGCGATTGCCGATCCTGAGAAGCTGGAACGCTGGCTTCCGGTAGATATCTACATCGGTGGAGCAGAACATGCGGTACTGCATTTGCTGTATGCACGTTTCTGGCATAAGTTCCTATATGATATCGGTGTGGTACCAACAAAAGAACCATATCAAAAGCTGTTCAACCAAGGAATGATTCTAGGACAAAGCTTCCGAGATTCTCGCGGGGCGTTGGTTCCGACAAACATGGTTGAAAAACGTGATGGTGTATGGGTGAATATCGAAACAGGAGAACAACTGGAAGAAGCTCCGGCGAAAATGAGTAAATCATTGAAGAATGTCGTGAATCCCGATGATGTGATCGAGAAATACGGAGCGGATACACTTCGCATGTACGAAATGTTCATGGGACCATTGGAAGCAGCGATTGCTTGGAGTGAGAATGGATTGGAAGGAAGCCGTAAATTCTTGGATCGTGTATGGCGTCTGATCGTAGACGAGGATGGAAAAATGCGTGATCGTATCACAACGATGAATGATGACAAACTGACAAAAGTTTACCATCAAACAGTGAAGAAGGTTACGGAGGATTACGAACAGCTTCATTTCAATACAGCTATCTCGCAATTGATGGTCTTCGTGAATGAAGCCAACAAGGCAGAGGTACTTCCTTATGAATACGTCGAAGGCTTTGTTCAACTACTTGCACCAATCGCACCACACATTAGTGAAGAGCTATGGTCGATTCTTGGTAATGACGAAAGTCTGACATATGTACCGTGGCCGACTTATGATGAAAGCAAATTGGTGGAAGATGAGATTGAAGTTGTTTTCCAAGTAAATGGTAAAGTGAGAGACAAAGCAACTGTTGCTAGAGGCTTGAGCAAGGAAGAGCTTGAAGCACAAGCAAAAGCGTCAGAACATATGAAACCATTCCTTGAAGGAAAGACGATTCGCAAAGTAATCGTGATTCCAGATAAGCTGGTCAATATTGTTGCGAATTAACTAGAAAATGAAGAAGCAGTGTAGGGGATTCAACCTATCTGCTTCTTTTTTTTGGTCTGGACGCTACAAAAAAAATACCCTATAATAAGCAAAATAATAAAAGTAGAGAAGGAGACAAAGAATGCAGGGAATCAGCCATATGACCTTCATCGTTCATGATCTGGACAAAGCCGCTCATTTTTTTAAAACAATATTTTCAGCAGTAGAAGTCTATTCAAGTGGGCAGGATACTTTTTCAGTAGCTCGAGAAAAATTCTTTTTGATTGGTGAGTTGTGGATTGCAATCATGGAGGGGGAAAGCTTACCGACGAAAACCTACAATCATATTGCCTTCAAAATCGATTCGACTGAAGTGGACGATTATTTGGAAAGGATCAGCTCTTTAGGTTTGGAAATCAAGGACGGCCGTGTGCGAGTTACTGGGGAAGGGCAGTCCATTTATTTCTATGACCATGACAAGCATTTGTTTGAACTGCACACAGGTACTTTGGAGGAACGCTTGAATCGATATAGACAAAGGTAGATTGCGAAGAAGATCGCTTCATGATACAATAACAAAAAAGAACAAGGTGGTGAGTAAGCGTGATGGTCGTTATGTCAAAAATAACATATAGAGTTTTTGATTTTTTAGGTTTCATTTATTTTTGCTATAACATTATTTCCGATTTTTTCCTTCAAGGCATCAGTGTGTCCAAAAATGAAGAAAAAATCAAATAAAGAGACCATTCAGACTTATTCATATGAATTCTATAGATGAATTAAATAACACGTAAGTCATGGGTATTATTTCCTGTGGCTTTTTTTATTAGAGTATTTACTCGATTCCTGTAGCAAGGCTGAATGGCAGGAAGAGGAAAAAAATGTTGATTCAATTACAAGGAATAGAAAAAAATTATAGTACGTATCCATTATTTGAAAATGTAAGCTTGAAGGTTGAAAAAGGGGAACGGATCGGTATCGTTGGAACGAACGGTTCCGGGAAGTCCACAATTCTAAAAATGATCGTTGGGTTAGAAGCTCCGGATAAAGGAACAATCAGTATTCAAAAAAATACGGCAGTGGGCTATCTGGCACAGGTTCCTGAGCCGGAACAGAAAATCGTGCGTGAATATCTACTTGCGTCCTTTGAAGCAGTCAATCATCTGCAAAAACAGCTGAAGGTGCTGGAACAGCAAATGTGTGATCCGGACGGGGATTTGGATAAAACACTGGCTCGTTATGGAAAAGTGCAGGAGGAGTTTGAAGCAGCAGGCGGTTATGAGATCGAAAGTCGACTGGAAATGATCACCAATGGGTTGGCTGTCGCTCATTTATTAGAGCAATCCTTTGCTGATCTTAGCGGTGGGGAGCAGACGATCATCAACTTGGCACGTATTCTTTTACAGCAAAAGGATCTTCTCTTGTTGGACGAACCAACAAACCATCTTGATGTTCAGCGGATTCGTTGGTTGGAAGGTTATCTGGTTCATGAAAAAACAGCCTGCATCATCGTTTCCCATGACCGTCAGTTTTTGAATAATGTGGTGGAAAAGATCGTTGAAATAGAGGATGGTCAGGCATGGGCCTATCCTGGGAACTATTCAGCATATAAAGAGCAAAAAGAGGCACGTCTGGAAAAGCTTCGAAAAGACTTTGCTGAGCAGCAGAAGGAAATTCAGAAGATGAAGCTGGCGATTCGCAGATTTCGACAGTGGGGACACGAAGGAGATAATGAAAAGTTCTTCAAGAAGGCCAAACAGCTGGAGCGCCGACTGGAAAAAATCCAAAAGATTGCGAAGCCGAAGGATGACAGCAATAAGCTGGGAAACAAGAATTTTCAACAGGCAGATCGTTCTGGAAAAGAGGTTCTTTTAGGAAAAGGAATCCAAAAGAGCTATGCCTCTCGTACCTTATTCAAAGAAAGTGGTTTTTCGATTTACTGGAAAGAGCGTCTGGCAATCATTGGCGAAAATGGTGCAGGAAAGACGACCTTGATGCGACTGATCATGGAAAATGAAAAGCTGGATGAAGGAGAAATGAAGCTGGGAAGTAAGGTAGTCATTGGCTATCTGCCTCAGATGATTGAATTTGAGCAGCCGCAGCGAACGATTTTACAGGAATTTATGTATGAATGTTCTTTAGGCGAACAGGAAAGTCGCCGTATATTGGCGGGCTATTCCTTTTATAAGGATGATGTGATGACTCAACTGCGTTTCTTAAGCGGTGGGGAAAAGGTACGGTTGGAATTGGCTAAGCTGATGCAGAAAGAAGTGAATTTTCTCTTGCTGGATGAACCGACGAATCATCTAGATATTGAAACGAGAGAGGAAATAGAAGAAATTCTGGAAGAGTTTGAGGGAACATTATTAACGGTTTCCCACGACCGCTTCTTTCTTGAGAAAATGTTTCAGCACTTTTTGGTGATCGATCAACAGCGAGTCACTAAGGTAACTGGAAGCTACTCAGGCGTATCAACAGTAGAGAACTAATCGTATGCTGCAAATAGAATCAAAGCCAAAACAGCTGGGTCAACTCATTTAAAATGAGCTGGTCCAGCTGTTTCTGTTTATTTTTTGATGGCAGTTACATCTTCTCCAAACCATTTCTCAGAAATCCTTGCCAGCTCACCGTTTTCACGGAGTGCGAGGAAGGCTGCGTTGATTTTTTCTGCCAGCTGAGGGTCTGTTTTGCGAATACCGACGGCAAATGTTTCACTTTCAAACCCGCCGGCTATAATAGAATAATCAGCCAAATTATCTTCATGTGAAAGGTAGTAATTTGCATACACACGGTCAATCAGAAGCCCATCGATTCGTCCGCTTTTTAAATCCATAAAGGCCTCATTGAAGCCGTCATACAGTATAGGGGTCTGATCTTTTACGTAGTTTTTTAAGATTTCCGGCTGGTCTTCAAAGCTGTGATAACCGGAAGAACCGTTTTGTGCACCAAGAATTTTTCCCTTCATGTCTGAAAATTGATCGATCCCGTTTTTCTTAAGGGAAACAACGACCTGTTCATTTTTCATGTAATCATCACTGAATAGTACTTTTTCTTCTCGTTCTGCTGTTTTGGAATAACCATTCCAGATGAGATCGATTGTCTGATTTTGCAGCTCATTTTCCTTCATGGACCAATCGATTGGTTGAAAATCGACTTCGATCCCATAGAGGTCAAATACAGCTTTGGCAAGGTCAACATCAAATCCGATGATCTCACCGGCTTTGTTTTGAAACCCCATCGGAACAAAGGAATCATCCAGTCCGACAATCACCCGTTTTTCCTCTTCGATTCGGTTCCACTGGTCGGTATCTGATTTTTTACGGCCGCAGCCGGCACTTAGAAAAAGGAGCAGGATGGTTGGCAACAGCCAGTATAAGTTCTTTTTCATCAAAGGACTCCTTTCTATTGGACGGGGGCGACAGTCAATAATTGATCAGCAATATTTTCTGCAAACTGCATATCATGGGTAACAACGATTTGTGTGATGCCTTGTTCCTTCAAGCCGAGAATCACTTCTTCTACCTGTTGGCGCAGCTCAGGGTCTAATGCACTGGTGGGTTCATCGTAGCCCAATACCTTAGGCTTCATAGCTAAAGCTCTTGCTAATGCTACCCGTTGTTTTTGACCACCGGATAACTGATAAGGATAGAGCGATTCTTTTCCGGCTAAGCCGAATTTATCAAGTAAATCGAGTGCTTCATCCACACTCTCTTGTTTTGCCTGCTTCAAAGATAGAACAGGAGCAAGTGTAATATTGTCAAGAACAGAGAGGTGTGGGAATAATTGGAAATCCTGAAAAACGATCCCGACAACCTGATCAGCATTATCCATAGCCACTGGATCAAATGACGTGCCATCAATCAATAATTCTCCGGAATCAATGGTTTCTAAGCCGGCAAGGCATCGCAGTAACGTTGTTTTCCCGCCGCCGGAGGGTCCGACAATTGTCAGGATTTCTCCATCTGGTATATCAAGGCTCAAACGATCGATGATCGTTCGTCCGTCAAAGCTCTTGGTTAAGTTTTTTATCGTCAACATACGCATTTCCTCCTGATTATCTATAGTATTGGTAATATTTTTCGATTTTTTTTGAAAGCAAAGTCAATACTGCGGTGAACAGCAGATAGATGACCCCAACCAGAGCAAGCGGTAAAATCGTCACATCTCTACTCATAGCAATCTTCCCTGCTCTCAGTAAATCGCCAAGACCAAGAACATAGATGAGGGACGTATCCTTGACTAAGTTGATGACCTCATTGCCAATCGAAGGTAAAACGATTTTGATCACCTGAGGCAAAATGATTTTTTGAATCGTCTGCAGCTTTGTCAAACGCAAAACCTTAGCTGCTTCGTATTGCCCTTGTGGAATCGATTGAATACCGCCGCGAAAAATTTCTGCGAAATAAGCGGCATAATTAAGAATAAATGCAAATAGTGCAGCGTCATAACGCTCAAATACAATGCCTATCAAAGGCAGTCCATAGAAGACAAAAATCAGCTGCAATAATAATGGCGTTCCCCGCATCAGCCATATATATACATTGATCAGGTACGTCAGTGGTTTGAAGCGTGTCTGTAAACCAAAGGCAACTAAAACGCCTAGTGGAATCGAACCAAGTAAAGTAAAGATAAACACTTTGATTGTCATCCCGGCTCCGCTTAGTAAAGCGGGCAAAATTTCCCATACATAATCCATCTTACATCCTCCAATATCTTTTGATATCTATTCGTTGAAATGAGTGGTAGGAATCCTTCCTCTCATAAAAACCAAAATCATCGTATTTCTAAAATGGGCATCTGTCTTTGTGCTCCAGCAGCATCAATGCTTCCGAAAAATAAAAAAACCCCCTCGGCATAACTGCCAAGAGGACGATAGACCGTGGTTCCACCTCAATTTACTGCTGTCTTGCGAGAGCAGTCTCGTGAGCATTCAAATAGGCGAATGCTTCCTCAGGTAACGGTGAGTGCCGCAGCTTCCTACTGTTTTATGTTCAGAAGCTGACGGGTACAGATGTGTTCTCCATTGGTTTTCAGATGCTTCTCTCAGCGAATGAAGCATTCTCTTTTCAGAAAAGTGACAATGGCTACTTGTTCTGTCCATTTGTTTTTACTTATATGCTGGAATCAGTTTGACATGGTTAGCTTTCGGACATGTCTTGAATAAAATAAAAAAGTCCTTTGGCATATATAATGCCAAAGGACGAAGTATCGTGGTTCCACCTTTGTTTACTGCTATCTCACGATAACAGCCTCGTAAAGTCTTAGACTTTCTGCTGTAACGGGCGCACCCGGATATACCTACTAGTCATTCAGTACACCAACTCCCAGATGTGGTTCACTTTGATTTGTATCTTCTTTCAGCGACCGAAGACTCTCTACTGACAAATCATCAAGCTACTCTTCTGTTCTTTGTTTTTTATTACTTTATCATCGGACTCGGATTCTGTCAACTGGAAAATATGGTAAAATATCAGGCATATAAGTTAAGCATTCAATTCTTTTCAGGTAAAATAGTAGGAAGAGCAAGAACAAAAATGCTTTTGTGACGTTCTTAACTTTTTACTTTTTCAAGGTGACTCTGTCATTTTGTTAGCAACGGATAAGTAGATAAAACAATGAGGAGCTTTTGAAAAAGGTTGTTCCGAAAGTGAACTGGTCTGAAAAGTGAGTGGGCTATACGAAAATGGATTATCTGCAGTGTTTCTATATTCTGATTCGTTCGGAAGGGGCAGCTTTTGGATCACCGGTTATTTGAATTTTGGATACATACAAGAGAATGGGATGAGTGAATCATTCTAAGGAGGAGAGGGAATGAAGAAATTTAGTTTATTGATGGTCGTATCGGCATTGCTGCTTAGTGCCTGCAGTACTGGAGGACAAAGCAGCGGAGATTCTTCCGGCGGAAATACTGAAGTGAAGCAGGAAATCAATGTTGCATCTGGTGGAGAGTTATCTACACTGGATAGTGCGCATTACACGGATGTTTACAGTTCAGATATGATTGGTCAGGTTTCAGAAGGCTTGTATCGATTGAACAAGGATCAGGACCCTGAGCTGGCGATGGCTGCTGAGGAACCGACAGTCAGCGATGATGGGCTGGTTTATACCTTTAAGCTAAGAAAGGCAACCTGGTCGAATGGCGATCCTGTAACAGCAGACGATTTTGTCTATGCTTTTCGTAATGTTGTTGATCCAGCATATGGATCAACCAGCAGCAATCAAATGGACATCTTCAAAAATGGTCGAAAAATACGTGAAGGCGAGCTTTCATTGGATGATTTTGGTGTGAAGGCCATTGATGATCAAACCTTAGAGCTGACATTGGAGTATCCGGCACCGTATCTGTCTCAAGCCTTGGTAGGAACTCCCTTCATGCCGAAAAATGCGATGTTTGCTGAGGAAAAAGGCGAAGCTTATGGGACTTCGACCGACGATTTCGTGGGAAATGGCCCGTTTTTGATTTCTGGCTGGGATGGAACGACAGAAAGCTGGAAGTTGACAAAGAATCCTGATTATTGGGATCAAAAAAATGTAAAATTGGATACAATCAATGTCCAGGTTGTTAAGGAGCTTGCGACAGGGACAAACCTTTTTGATAATGGCGATTTGGATTACACGATCTTGGCTGACACCTATGCTTTGCAGTATAAGGATTCGCCACAGGCTTATTTCATTCCTAAAGCAATGGTGGGCTATTTGAGCCCAAACCAAAAACGAGAAGTAACAGGCAATGTTCATGTACGTAAGGCAATTCTTCAGGCTATTGATAAAGAGGCTTTTGCCACAGATATTTTGGGTGATGGATCAACAGCATTGAATGGATTTGTTCCTAAGGATTTTGCCAAAGATCCAGATGGAGGAGAAGACTTCCGAGATGAAAATGGCGATTTACTGCCCTATGATCTAGAAGCGGCGAAGAAAGAGTGGGCATTAGCGAAGCAGGAGCTTGGAAAAGATGAGATCAATCTGGAACTGATGTCTGCGGATTCTGCACTTGCTAAAAAGACGATCGAGTATGTACAAGGGCAGCTGCAGGAAAACCTATCCGGGTTAACAATCACACTGAAATCTATTCCATTACAAAACAGATTGGATTTACAATCAGAGGGAAGCTTTGATTTGGTTTTCGGTACATGGACGCCAGACTATGCTGATCCAATCAACTTTTTGGAGTTCTACGATTCGAAGAGCGGCTTGAATACAGCCGGTTATGATAATGCAGAATATGATAAAGGCTTGAACGAAGCAAGAATCACGTTGGCGAATGAGCCGGATAAACGTTGGGAAAAGCTGCTGGAGCTTGAAAAAACATTGGTCCAAGAGGATGCTGCGGTATTGCCGTTGTATCAAGGGGCGATCGGTTACTTGAAGACTGACCGTCTAAAAGATCTGCAAGTCTTCTCATTTGGTCGGACCGTTTCTTATCGGACAGCCTATGTAGAAGAATAGTCAGTTTGAGGACAGGGATCAAAAATAAAAACTGTTCAATCAAAAAAGAGGCTGAGACAGAAGTGTTTAGCTACAAGCAATAAGCCGGAATTCACGAAAATTGTTTCACAAATTTTTGTTGAATTCCGGCTTATTGTCGTAGGAGCTACTTCTGACTCGCCGTTTATTCGGATTTAGGGTATGGAAAAGAGTGGCAACAGATTATTGTCCCACTCTCTTTTTTTGATGTGTTAAATTTCGATTTAAGGGGAGTGGCGTTCGATATCAGTAATGCTCAGATATTTCTGTCGGTAGTAAAATAGTTTCTCTCGTCCCATCATCAAAGGCTAAAACACGTTGTGGAAACTCAGAAGAGTAAGCATAGGCTAAGTCAACAGCCATCTCCACATCGCTGAACTCCTGAGAAAATTTAAGTGTGACTTGTCCATTATTATTGATTACGTCGAATGCAAGCATGTTTGTTAAAGGTATAACACCTTTCAAATTCAGATCAATGATCAGCCAAATACTGTCGATCAGTTCTCCGGGTAAACTGGAGACGACCCCCAGTGAAGCATAGCGGCTGCGGCTTCTGTCAAATGACTCAAACATAAGAACCCCTCCCTTATTAGCTTACTGTTAGTATACCCCAAAATAAGGTTGGAACAAGTGTTTCGCTCCGAAGTCTAAAAGACAAAGTGGTTGGGATCATTAAATCCCAACCACTTCGGTAATATTATTCTTTATCTTCTCCGATAACTTCTGGTTGAGAAGCTTCTGCCGGAGTTTCTTCAATGTTTTCTTGTGCTTCTACGATGCTGACGATTTGCTCTTCACCGTCAGTAACGATTGTAAACTTATCGTTTTTCGGAATATCTGCAACAGTTAGTGCATCACCGATTGCTAAGCTGCTGATATCAACCTCAACACTTTCAGGAAGATTTTCCGGTGTAGCGGAAACGAGAACGGAATACAGGTTTTGTGCTAGAACGCCACCTGATTTCACACCTACAGATTCCCCGGTCAAAACAACTTCTGCTTCAACTTCGGTTGCTTCCGACATATTTACAGCCAGAAACTCTACGTGCTTGATTTTACTTGTGAATGTATCAAGCTGTGTTTTATATACTAATGTATTGATTTTTTTCCCGCCAACAGCCAATGAAATAACTGTGTTGGCGCCATTATCACGCAGAATTTTTGTTAACTCTTTTTCATCTACAGTGATAGGCGTGCTCTCGATCTGATACCCATAAACGACAGCAGGGATTTTTCCGGAGTGACGTAGCTCATTTCTCAGTGAACGGGGACGGACGGCTCTTTCTTGAACTTCTAATGAAACTGACATAACCTAAATTCCTCCTTCAATAGTGAGTGAATTTATTTGGTTAAACAAAATGCAACATACAGGAAATTTCAAAAAATGCAAAAAGAGGGCGATTACAACATAATCGTCCTCTGGAAATTCCACTATGATACCTTTCTCTTCCAGGTCATTACGCTGTTTTTGAGAAACCTATGATATTCACTTTACTATTTAACCATAACGCGGTTTTGACATGAAGTCAAGGAAAGCGACTATTATTGATTCTGAAGAGCAGCTGGAATAAGAAAGTATTTGATGAAGCAGATAGACTGTATCAGCTTTGTGAGGCGATTCATCGCTGATGAGAGATTCATTTACTCTATCATTGAAGTATCGAAGAAAAACCTGTGGTAAAACATTTGTTATTTTATTATAATCTTATGCTGAATTGTTATTTAATTTTTGTTGAACTAATGAGAAGGTATTATTGATCAGTGGAAAACAGAAAAATTTATAAATATCTAAATGACGTATATTTTTCGGTAAACATAAAAACAAGAGAAATATTAAAAATAAAAACAAAAAACATTTCTCGAAAGAACTTACTTTGAGAAATGTTTTATTTTTTATCGTAAATCTATTCTAAATCAATCTATCTCGGAAGTCTATAGAATATTTTATCAATTTTTTTCAAAAAAAATGATTTTTTTGAGAAAAACCAAAAAATGAAGAATTTATAGGAAACCTTGGTATAACAACGTTTTGTTCTGGTATATACTTTTTGAGAATCATTTTTGACCGTCAATTAAGCCGTCAGAAAACAAGAATGGCTTGCTTTGATACGAGGAAAAAAGAGGCAGAATTCATCAAAAATGACATTAAAAATGATTTTATTTTTCCTTGTAAACCGTCAATTAAGCCGTCGATTTGAAATAAATACTTTTTTTTTCGCGGAAAATAAGCAATTTCTCAAAGTAAGTTCATTTATGAAAGAATAATCACATTGAATGGGAATTTACAATAGAAGAAATGTGAAAACTTAAAGAAGGAGAATCCGATTATGTGTGTAGGTGTTATTAATTTATCAGTAGAGTTTGAAGATTCCTATTCAGAAGCACTCAGGCAAAATGACAACCCTGTAGTCTTATTGACTTCAGATAATTTTGAAAAAGGAGTATCTGAATGTGATGGAGTAATCATCTGTGAAGATTCTGCACAGGATACTGCACGTACATGCTCCATTTTGTTGAAGCTCAAAGAAACATCCGATGTTTCTGTATGGGTGCTTTCCTCTAATCTTCAGAAAGTTATAAAAACCGTTTATCTAAAATTAGGGGCACTAGATGTATTGCTGGATGATTATGAAGCAGAAGATTTGGCGTTGATTGTCTCTAATAGTCTGAATAAAATCAAAACGAATCAGTCTTGTGAAGTGGAAGAGCCTGCGGTCAATGATGATGACAGTTCAAGTACGAAGGGTCTTCGAATGATTCCTAGAAACCATAGTGTAAAAATTGATGGCAGAAAAGAAATCCCTCTGACTCGTTTGGAGTACAAAACGATGGAGTTACTTTATAGGTTTCAGAATAACACAGTTACATATGAAGAATTATTTGAATCGATATGGGGTGAGGGTTTCAATAATCATAACTATCGAGTGGCAAATTTAATTTTTCATCTCCGTGGAAAGCTTGAAGACGATGCTGTCAATCCTATGTTGATTCGTACAGTTCGTTCCAAAGGATATATGTTGGATTTGAAGGACTAAAGAACACATCCTTGGACACACCCAACAACATAAAGAACAATGTGCCGATGAAAGGCAAATCAGCCGTAAAAGAAGGCATGTCATATAAGCAGTTATCACCTAGAAAGGGGGAATAGGATGGGCTGTAACCAACTAATCTAGTAAGGAGGCAAAGTGAATGAAATGAAGAAAACAAAGAAAATAAGGCTGTTTTGGGTCAATGTGCTGATGGTTGCGGTTCTTTGTGGGGCTGTTTTTACACAATTATATGGTAATCTATCGACCTTGTTTGCGAAAACACCGCTTTCCATTTCAATGGTTGACGAAGTGAAAGTGACAGAGCATCAGAAATTCATTGTGGAATTATCTGACGAAAGAGATGTCAAGGAGCTTGGGAATACCTTGGAGAGTGACCCGCGGGAAATTGTGACCTTTGACAGTTCATCAGCATCGGAAGATTCAGGTGCTGACGAAGCAGTTGAAGCAAAAAGAGAATGGAGATTAACCGTTCCAGAGGGTCTGACTTTTGATGAAACAGAAGAGAACGCCATGCTCTTAGAAGAGGATGGAGATGCCGAGCTTCCTATTTTTAATTGGAATGAAAATGAACGGATACTGACGATTTCTGCAGCGAGTGAACAAACAACACTTCGTTTGATCTTGACAGCTGAAAAGAGCGGTGACCATCAAATTAGTTTCAGCAGCGGAGATGAGAAAGAAAATGCTGCGGAATTAACAGTCACTGTTGTGAAGAGTGATTCTTCTGATTTGGAGACAGAAAACTCAGCAGTCGTTCAAAAACAGACCAGAAGCCTGCGTGCTGTAGGTACTGCTGAAGTAACAGATTGGCAAACATTTGCTGAAGCACTGGCAGATTCAAGTATCACAACGATTTCTTTGAGCAATGATATTAAGCTTACAGGAACGATCAACAATTATGCAAGTTTGTTTGATAAAGACTCTGTTGATCTAGATGCTGGATATGGGTATTTATTTGTCAGCAAGGCTGCAATTTCCAGAGGATTGGTCATAGAAGGAAATGGATATACCTTTGATTTTGGAAATTTAGCGATAGGCTTTGTGAATGCAGCAACGAACACATCCAGTTATTGGAACATCACGCTGCAGAACATTACAGTCAAGTCTAACAACCCTTACGCACCGTTTTACTATCCTGTGTTACCTCGGGCAGTGAGCGGGATGGGGATGACTTCGTACTTAAGTAATTCAAAGCTGACTTACGGCGATAATTATACTCATATTAAGTCTGTTAATGATATGATCACATTTTTCTTAGCTTATGCAAATCGTAGTGTTACAGAAATCAATTTCGCTAACGACATTGTATTCCCAGCTGGAACAACAAGCTTAAATTATCAATTACCAAACATCAATAATGCAGCCACAAACATTTTCAGTGCGACAAGTATGAGCAACGCATCCGGCGGTACAACCTTTTTATATACAAATATCAGCGGAGCAGCAAGAGCGGTGACAGTTGAAGGAAATGGGTATTCTATTGATTTCGGTACCGTTACTTTGTGTGTCTACGATGTAACACTGAATGATGGCAGCGGCTATAATTTACGTTGGTATCAAACCTATCAGAATGTCAATTTTTTCCATGGAAATTATTGGGGACCTATTGAGATTCAGGATTTATCAGATACTTATGAACGGCAATGCTGGCAGCGTTTTGTTGATGTTACCGATTATGGTGCGCAATTTGTTCAAGCGGAAGCATCTACCCTTTATTTTGGTGGAAATATCCACTTGGAGCAGCAAGAGTATTATCGCTCTGTTGGTAAAGACGGCAATCCTTTGAGGTCTGATGGTACGAACTATAACGGAAGTACGGATTCTTCATACTGGCGTGTAAATAACAGCAATAACCAGACGATTGGTGTTTCTAACGCAACCTTTGAAGATAATGCGACAATTTTCCTTTCTTCAATTGGCGGTGTTGTTGTTGATTTATACTCTGGCGGGAATATGGTCATTGGAAAAAATGTCCAGATGGATGCGGTCAGAAATGGTCCCAGCAACTCTGGAGACGGTACCGGAGCTGTACTAAGTTTACGAGGTGGAAGTATCACTGTTGGTGACGATTCGGTAGTTAATTTGACATCCAATCATTCCAGTCAGCCGGCAGTTATCAGTTTGAATTCCTCATCTGCTGCAATTGATATCGGCAACGGAGCAGAGGTAAATCTTTCGCAGACTGCCAATAGCTCTAATGGGAACGGCAATACACAAAATGCTATCTATATGAGCGGCGGTTCTATCAACGTGAATGGGGCACTGAATATCAAGGGAACGAATATGGCATCCTCAAATAGCCACATGATTTATTCGACAAGTAATGTGTCATTTGTTATTGGGAAAGAGGGAACTCTTGACATCCAGAGTGACAGTACTTCGATCGATCAGCGGCTTATCTATATGGGAGGGTCGAGCTCAACCTTTAAGTTTTCAGATGCTGAAAGAGTGAACTTGCAGCGTGTGTCTGCGCTGACAAGCGGCACTAGTACGAATAACGGATTGATTTATTCCGGAGGAAATCTGGAAGTATCCGTACAAAATGTTTTTCAATGGACTTTGAACAATATGAATGGCGGGACAACCGCTGACACTGGTTATGACTTTGATTACGTGCCAATGTCAAGTATGGTCCTTCGTTATGGCGGTGGTTATAATCCAACAATCACTTCTGCCAATTCCATGACGAGTGCAACGCTAAACAGTTTTAATCAAAACTTTACTACTCGAGGACAGCAGCGTGTGTTGTTCACACGGATTCCAGACCCAAGCGTCTCTATCAATAGCATATCGAATGATAATCCAGACGATCCTGGTTCTTACACTATCTATGGCTATGCAGTTCCGGGCGCCTACATCCGACTTTGGGAAGAAGCACTGAATGGTACGACTTCTGCAAAGGAAAAGGGTGTCAATGATACGGTTGCATCTCCTGTTGAAGATACTGGGATGGCACAGGAAACGCGTGATAACTTTACTGTTCAAGCAGATAGCAACGGTGATTGGTCCTACACGGTCAGTTCCGGCAACTATTTTACTGCAGGAAATATTATCCATGCGTATGGTTTTTCAAATCTGAAGTCGGAGGAACCGACACAGTTAGTTTTGGATAAGACACCACCAACAGCAACGCCTGTGACTTACTACATTAGTCAGGGTGAGAGCTTGCCAGATCCAAGTGCTTTCGTGAAGGATGTTGCAGATACGAGTCCGGTAAATACTGGTTTCGACTATGCATTTACGGATCCGGCTGAAGCTGAAAGCCAACGAAATACAGTAGGGACACATACCATCAAAATCAATGTGTCTGATCAGGCAACAGATGCTGATGGGAATGCTGCACCTAATACAGCGGTCATCGAAGCGACTCTGATTGTTCTTGAATCAGCCTCAGGTATTACAGCAAATGATTTAGAAGTCCCATATGTTGATATTCGCAGTCTGACAGACGAACAATTGGCAGCATATATTCTGGCAAATAGCGATCCTTCAGCATTTACTACTGTCAGCGGAGTTCTGAAAGATTTGACGGACTATATTGAGGTAACGGATTTTGGCGGATTGAATAATTACAGCAGCCTACAGCCTAATACACCATATGTCGTGACATTGACAGTTCCGGCAAATGCAACAACAGGCTTGTCTACTGAGATTTCTACAACAATCAATGTAGTAGTCATCAATATGGATGCTGTTTTGACGGTTGAATTTGAAGATGAAAGCGGCACTGTGTTGTCCGGTTATACAATCACGATTGGTGAAGGACAAGATATTGACACAGCATTGAATGTTGGTGATGTTATTGATCTGACCAGCAGTGCGTTTCAGGCTGTACAGGACCAATTAGCAGCATTGGAAACAGCCGGGTATGAAATCAGTATACGGCCGACCGATGAGACGAGTTTAACGATCACAGAAACAGAGCAGACGGTTACGTATACAGTGACAGGACAGCTGTTTTTGAAATCAGCACCACTAAAAGTTGATTTTGGCAATATTACTTATAATGCCAAGGTACAACGAGTCGACAATCCGACAACTGACGGTGATTTGGTCGTAACAGACACTCGAGCAAATAAATCAGATGGTTGGACATTGTATGCGGCGCTGACAACGAACATGACGAACGCATCAACTGGTTCCGTGATGAATGAAGCTCTTTGGTATGTAAATGGTAATGGTGATGAAATCCCGTTGACTTTAGACTACGGAAACCAAACCATTTATACGAATTCATCTGGCGGTACCTTTGATGTGACAAGTACTTGGGGCAGCACATCGGAAGATCCGGGATTGAAACTGATCGCCGATCCTACAAAAACGACTGTTTCAAGTGTAGGTACTTATGCTGGTGTCGTTACTTGGACAATCATGGCAGGACAACCATAGGAGGGTAGAGAAGAATATGAAAAAAAGATATGTTATCCTTCTAAGTTTCTTGCTATTGCTATCTTCGGCAGCAGGATTTGCCGATACGACTTCAGCAGCTTCTGGTACAGGTGGACAAGTTAATTCTAAAGGACAGATTACTTTCTATGAGGGGTCAAGTGAACCGATTACTACCCCTTCGTCCTCGGAACCAACAACTCCCAGTACGACTGTTCCTTCAGAACAAAAGCCTGCTGGCGGAAAGCTGGCAAATCTAGGAGAACAGCTAGGCAACTATAGTCTCATTGGTATTTGTCTTGTACTGGGCTTCATGCTGCTCTTCCTTTATCGTCGGAAAAAGAATAAGGAGGAGAAGTAGAGATGAAAATGAATGTACTTTTCAAGTTGTCCCTATTTCCACTTTTCTTATCCGGTATCTTTATTGGGCAAGAGAAAGTATGTGCCAGCGATCTTGGCAGCAATGGCGCAGTTACTGTAGAAGGAAAAGAAACGAGTACACCAGTAGATCCGGAAAATCCGGCTGTGGAAGTAGATCCTGGAGAAGGTCCTTCAACTAAAGGGGATCTAAGGATTGATTTTGTTTCCAGCTTAAATTTTTCTTCTGCTGAAATCACGAAAACCAATCGGACATTCGATTCACTTGCACAATTGTTTCATAGTGATACGTCAGCCCGTGGTTATTATATTCAAGTCAGTGATTTTCGTTCAGACTCGTATGGTTGGAATCTGACCTTGTCGCAAGATACACAATTCCACAGCTCGATCATTCAAAACCTTGAGGATCAAAGCTTAAAAGGGGCAGTGTTGTCTTTTGGAAATGGTTGGGCGAATACTGCTGGAAATAGTAATACCCCGACTGTTAGTCGCGATACATTGGCCATTAACGAAATGAATACAGCGTATACGGTGGCTGCTGCTGGTAGTAATCAAGGAAAAGGTGTTTGGACGATTGCATTTGGTGCGTCCGGCGAAAATACATTCGCTCAGGAAAATACGTTAACTGCTTTGACAGATAAAAATGGACAGGCAGTCATTGATCCAACATTTAACAAAGAGAGCTACAGTAATTCAGCGGTTTCACTAACTGTTCCGGAAACGAGTACTATTTATCCGGTTCAATATACAACGACTTTAACATGGAGCTTGGAAGCTGCACCAACAGAATAAAGCAGCAAATAAAATTAGGCAATTTGGATTATGTCCATTTGTATATATCACAGACAATTTAGGAGGAACAAAAATGAAATTAAGAAAATTATGTGCAGTTGCTTTAGTAGCAGCTATCGGAGCAACAACAGTAGGAACAGTAGCAGTAAGTGCGGATGAAACATCTCTGGGCTCTCAAGGAACTGTAACTGTAACTGGTGGTACAATCGACCCAACAGATCCAGATAGCGTCGTTGACCCGGAAAATCCAGATGGACCTGGTATTGATCCAGAAACACCAGGAATTACACCAAACCCAGATATTAACAACAAAGGGATCATTGCTGTATCAGATTTAGATTTCGGAAACATCGCTGTTGGAACAACTTCAGCATACGCTTCATCTATTGCTTTAGTTGATGATGCAGGTACTGCAACTGGTGAAACTCGCGGAAACATCGTTTCTTTTGGTGATGTTACTGGTAACTACACTGGTTATACAATTACAGGTAAATTATCAAGCCAATTCACTAATGGTACAACAACTCTTGACGGAGCAAGCATCACATATACAAATCCATTATTGGAAACCTCTGGTACAGGTACAATTGCAGCAGCAGTACCTACCTCAGAAGTTTTGAGTACAGACGGTGGAGAAAAAGTATTTGTTAGTGCAGCGGCTGGCGAAGGTAGTGGTCTATGGACACTTGAATTCGGTCAAAGTGCATCTTATTCAGGTGCTGGTGCTGGAACTGACGGAGACTCTGTTCAATTACAAATCCCTACAAGCGTTGCTTCTGCAATGACATTGGGAACATATACGGCTACAGTTACTTGGACAATGGGTGCAACTGCATAATCTAGTGACATTAGTTTCATGTTTCAAGGGTAAGCTGGTAAATACTTTGCCAGCTTACTTTATTATTTCAATTCGTCAGGAAGCAAGTATATTGGGCATATACATAGAACACTCTCTATCGTTTTTACTATAAATAGAATAATGAGGTCAATCATATGAGCAAACAGTTTAGAAAAAAACAGTCACAAACATTTTTCACAGTGTTCATCAGTTTATTCCTGCTATGTTTATTTGTAGGCGTAACAAACATAACTGCTTGGGGATCTGGAGAAGATACAGCAACTGATCCTACTACAGCAGCAGGATTTACCTATACTCTTGAATTTCCGGAAAATCAAATGGATAAAAATCTTGGCTATTACCAACTATTGATGAATCCAGGGCAAGAGCAGACAATAGCTGTTGTCTTGAGTAATCCGGGAGCTGAGAATATCACTGTTGATCTAGCTTTGAATGGTGCAAAAACAAATAAAAACGGTGTGATCGAATATGCAAACAATGAGATTGAAAATGATGCTTCGTTAGCTTTTGCTTTCGAAGATCTGGTAACTGGCCCTGAATCCGTTGATTTAGCGGCTGGAGAAACAAAGCAGGTTGATTTAGCTATCAAGATGCCGGAAACTGGCTTTGAAGGTGTGATTGCCGGTGGTCTGCAATTGATGAAGGCAGGACAGACAGAAGACGCTAATCCAGAGGGTGGTTCCACTGTAATCAATCAATACGCATACGTGATTTCCATTTTGCTGCAGGAAAGCGAAGCTGTGCTGACGCCAGATCTGCAGTTTAACAGTGCCTATGCTGGACAGCTGAATTATCGTAACTCAGTGTATGTAAATTTTTCTAATGTTATTGCTGCGTATCTAAATGATTTGACTGTTGAAGCACAAGTGATGAAAAAAGGCAGCAATACAGTTTTGTATGAAACAAAGAAAACTTCCATGCGGATGGCACCAACTTCTTTTATTGAATTTCCGATAGCAATGAATGGGGAACGAATGGAGTCTGGGGACTATACTGTACATGTTTTGGCGACGGCCGGAGAGCAACGCTGGGAGTGGACGGAGGATTTTGAGATTACAGAGGAAGAGGCTCAGAAATATAATGAGCGAGATGTCGGATTAACTCAGGAAACTGGAATCGATTGGAAGCTGGTAGGTTTGATTGTTGGCGGCTTTGTATTAGTAGTAGCCATTATCTTCCTACTGATCGTTGTTTTTCATAAGAAGAAAAACCGTCGTGCAGCTGCAGAAAAAGCTGGAAAGAAAAAGAGAAGTCCAAAGAAAGCAGATAATGGACAAATCAAGAAGAAAAGACTTTAAAGAAGAGTAGGAGCAGTGCAAATGACAATACTTGCTTGGATTATTATGGGAGCTATAGCTGGAGCGATTATTTTTCTGCTTCTAACCATCTATTTTTTAGGTCAAATCTTTTTTCAAAGCAGCAGGCTTAAGCGGCTTCCTGAACGACCACCTAAAAATAAGAAAAAGCGCAGAAGATGGGAAGCAACAAAAATTAGATTAAAAAAACGCCGAAAGAGATCGATGATCGCAGCTGTAGTTATGGTATTGCTGGTCTCCGTTTGCGGCGGCGGGGCAGCGTATGCAAGCTACTATCAGTCGATCAACTTATCGTCAGATGATTCAGTTCTGATTGTTCGTTCCTATTACTTGTTGAGAGATTTTCAGGAAGAATTGAATAAGGCGGCACAACAGGAAGAAGACGAGCTTGCTTCGCAACAGAATATTCGTTATTTGGCGACAACATTAGCAGCATATTCTACAAAACAGGCAAGCAATTTAAATAAGCAGGAAGGGCAGTCCGCATTAAATCGTTATTACGCGGCTTTATCCGAGCTAGGCGTTAATGCGACACGAGAGAGCAATAACTTTTATGGGAACAGCAGCTTAGTAGAAGAATTTCAAGTGGATATTGAAAAGACGATTACCTATGAAACTGCCGCATTTGAGTATTATAAGGTCAATCAGTCCGAGCTTGAGGAAGAAGGAGCAAGTGATGATGAATGAGGCGAGAAGAAAAGGAAATGAGTGCTGTACGTCGTTCAAAGAAGCCTTCGAAGAGAACTCTGAAATCAGGTAAGAAAATAGCACCTTCAAGAAAAAAAACAGGGATAAAGAAAGGCAACCCCTCTGGTACAAACTCTTTCAAAAACAGAAGTGCCGAAAAAAATATGTCTGGTGAACAAAAAAAGAATAACGGTAAAAACAGACAGAGAGCGGCTCGTCAAGAAAAATCGATGAAGGATATCCAAAGCCGTAAGAAGAAATCGTCAAAGTTACAGGGAAAGAGAAAAGTAGCGACAGGCAAAAAGAAACAACGTGTTTTTCGCAATGTAAAAGCAAGAATTTTTGAGCTGGGGGTAATTGTTTTATCTACAGCTCTTATTTTTCTTATTGTCAGTTCGATTTTCTTAAAAACAGCAAAAGTATCAGGTTTCAGTATGCTGCCTACTATACGTGCTGAAAATACTGTATTGGTCAAAAAAACAAAAACATTCCATCGGTTTGATCTTGTCTTGTTTAAGCGAGGGGAGATTGAAGAGGTACGCCGAGTTATTGGATTACCTGGGGAACAGATCACATATTCAGAAGATTTCCTATATGTTGATGGAGAGCCGATCGATGAAAAATTTATCATCGATGAAATCAATGAAGCGCAAAAGAATGGTGGTCAGTACACAGAAGATTTCCAACTACAGGATATAAGTAGTGAGACGGTCATACCGAAAAATCATTATCTGGTTTTAGGCGATAATCGGGATTATGGGTATGATAGTCGGGATTATGGACTGATCGATAGTCGACAGATAATTGGTATTGTAACTATGCGATTATTGCCTCTGAATGATTTAACAGCGTTCTAAATCAAGAAAAGCGCTAAGAGCAATACAGTGCTTTTTAGCTACAATATAAGGTTCAATCATTGATTATCAATCGAGTGATCAAAAACAAAAAGCCTCTCCTGCTGGAGGGCCTTTTTGTTTTGAAAAGAGTTTTGTGAGAAATTCTTTTCTAAGTCGTTAACAATAAGGATGTTGATTTGAACTCTCTTTGTACCGTTTTCTTACAAAAAATATGAAGTACGCCTATTCTGAGATAATTCGTATAACCACACCCTTTCAAAAAAATTATCACTAAAATGTATGTTCTTCCCCAAGAATTTTTTCTATGTGCATTGCAAAAAGTTGTGATGTGGATTGCAGATGATTTTAGTGATACTTAAATTATGTTAGGAAAAAGTGAGGATTTTTTTAATTTAATTTGTTTTTTATTGGAAATGAATGAGGATAAATTATGACTGTTATTTAAAAAATTAACAATCTTCATTCTAATAGCGTCAAGTCGATTTTATTCTGACATTAGGATTTTATCTAATTTTAGATAAGAAATCAGATTTATATTGAAATTTCTTTTTGAAATGTGAAAAATCCTAATTTTTGACCACTTTTTCTCTAAGGATTATACTCAAATCAATAAAACATATAGTAGGAATTTCTCTTCAATTCGATTTGAGCTGAAAAGAGAAAATAAGTAGTTTTTTTCAGTGCTTTGTGAAAAAGCTGATTCTAAATTAACTAATAATTTTGCTATAGTTTAAAGCGAAGAAAGATTTGATTTGAAAAAAATCTCAAAAAATAAAAATTAATAGGAGTGATTGGAATGAGTAAAGCTAGATTAGTCAAAACGTTTGAGGAATTGGTAACCATTGATTCGGTTTCAGGTAATGAGGAAAAAATTCATGCGCTGCTAAAGGAAAAATTTCTCTCTTTTGGAATGGACATCAAAGAAGATCAGAGTATGGAGACCACAGGGTTAGGAGCGAATAACTTGATTGCGACGCTCAAGGGAGACAGTGAGAAAGAACCGTTGATGTTTTCATCACATACAGATACTGTGACTCCGGGGAATGGTATTCAAGTGATAGAGAAGGATGGAATTCTCTATTCTAAAGGTGAAACAATTTTAGGTGCTGATGATAAGGCTGGAATTGCGATCATGATTGAAGCAATTCAAAGGATTAAGGAAGACTCGATTGATACAGGCAATTTAGAATTCGTTTTATCTCCAGGTGAAGAAATTGGTTTGATTGGTTCCTCTGCATTGGATATGAGCACGATAGAAGCGTCAATGGGTTATGTTCTCGATAGCGGCGGTTCAGTAGGGAGAGTGACTATTGCAAGCCCAACGCTGTTCATGTATGACGTTTCGATAACCGGGAAGGCGGCACATGCCGGACTTGAGCCGGAGAAAGGAGTATCAGCTGTTGCGATTTTATCTGATGCGTTAAAGAAAATAAAAATGGGCAGGATCGATGAACGGACAACAGCAAATATAGGTGTTATCCAAGGAGGAGAGGCGACGAATATCGTAATGGACTCACTTTTAGTGAAGGGGGAAGTTCGGGCAATTGATCCGGCGAAGGCGGATACCTTGATTGCAGAAATGGTTGCAGCATTTGAAGAAGCAGCTTCGCTTCATGGAGGAGAGGTAACGATTGATATCAGAAAAATGGCTACAGGCTTTGATGTCAGTGATGATGAGCAGGTGATGACATTACTTTTATCAGCAGGGGAACAGCTAGGGTATGAGATCATCCGAGAAACAAGCGGAGGAGGAAGTGATGCCAATGTCTTTAATGAAAAAGGCAAACGAGTAGTCAATCTATCCGTAGGTTATGAAAAAATTCACACCACAGAAGAATATATTCCCGTTGAAGAGATGGAAAAGGCAGTTCTGCTGGTTATTGAGCTGGCTAAGAATTCTCCGAGGAGAACAGAGGTGCAGTAATGAAGAAGCAAGGGATGCAAATTTTAAAAATAACTGCCGCAGTTTTACTGCTGGCGATCAGTATCAATATGTTTTTAGGGCCGCATCATATTGCGGCAGGCGGCGTAAGCGGAATTGGGATTTTACTAGAGTACATGCTGGGAATCGACAGAGCCTGGGTTGTTATGGGATTCAATGTTGTTCTATTGGTTCTAGCGGCGATTTTCTTAGGGAAAAAGATCTTTTTGAATACGTTGTTCGGCAGTATCCTTTTCCCTATCTGCTTACATCTGGTTCCAGAAGTCACATTGACAACGGATCGTTTATTATCGGTGGTCTTTGGAAGTGTCATTTTTGCAGTCGGCGTAGCACTTTTATATAAAATACAAGCTTCAAGCGGCGGAACAACGATCCCACCGCTGATTTTTGAAAAATACTTTGGACTGAATACTTCTATGGGGCTCTTTTTAACCGATGTTGTGATCGTCTTTATGAGTCTGTATGTTTTTGGCTTTGAAGAGTTTCTGTTTGCCATACTATCTATCGGAATCACCTCAGCAGTTATGACGTATATTGAGACTGGGCTGAAACGAAGAAAGGCCATCATGATCATCAGTCAGACACATACAACTGAGATGAGAACACAGTTGCAAGATGAGATGAATCGCGGCATGACGCTCTTTGATATTCGTGGTGGAAAAGATGAGCAGGGACGGGAAATGATTTTGATCGTTGTTGCTGATCAGGAGTATCCTCGAGTGAAAAAAGTTATTGATCAGATCGATCCTGAAAGCTTCGTGATCACCTATAATGTTGCAGAAGTTCATGGCTTAGGCTTTACGTATCATCCAATACAATGATGGGAATGGGGGAATAAAAAATGGAACCAATATTAGCTTTTACAATTGTTATGTTGATTTGGACTGTCGGAGAGTTGGTATCATCAAAAACAAAAGCACTGATTTCAATGATGCTTGTTGCATCCATGATTTTTCTTATCGGCTTCGCTGCAGACTGGCTGCCGCATGATCTTATTCAAAGCTCAGGATTATTGGGCATCGGAAATGCAGTAGTGGGAATCATTATCGTACATTTAGGAACGATGATGAGCTTTGAAGACCTGAAGGCGCAATGGCGGACGTTCGTCATCGGCTCGATTACTGTTGTTGTATTGACACTGGTGTTGATTTTTATCGGAGGGATCATCTTCGATCGAAACATTGCTGTTGCAGGAACTGCAGCAATTACCGGAGGCACGTTGTCAATATTGATGGTACAAGATAAGGTTGCTGAAATCATGGGAGCAGGCGGAGATTTGGGCTTGTTGACAGGTTACTTACTAGCGGTTTTCCCTTTATTGATACTCAACCTGAAGAATCTTGTCGGATTTTTAGTAACAGCGAATATCTTGAAGAAAGAAGCTACTCGGGTACGGGGAGAATATAGAAAAGGCAATTTGACCTTCTATGAAAATGAAGTAAAGGAAAATGTTGAAGAGGCAAAAGAAAGCATTCTTCCAGCGTTTTTACAGACAGCTTATGGAACCTTGTTCCTTTTAGGAGCAACAGTCTATGTCTCTCGTCTCTTAAGTGATTTGAGTAATGGCTATGTCAATACATTTGTAATTGCTTTGCTTCTAGGGATCATCTTGAGACATTTCAAGATTTTAAAACCAAATGCCTTGTCATCTACAGACTCTTTTGGACTACTGATGATTTCAATCATGGTCATCGCCTTTGGACCTTTAGCAGATATTGTGCCAGCTGATTTATTGAAGCTGATAGGACCGATTGCGTTCTATCTCGTTGCAGGAGTGCTGGTCATCTTTATCGCTTCTTACTTTCTTGGAAAAGCAGTGGGCTATTCTGGACCATTGTCCATCGCAGTTGGGATGACAACACTATTTGGCTTCCCAGGAACAATGGTGTTGACAAAGGAGGCCGCCGCCGCTGTAGGAGAATCAGAAGAGGAGATTGCTGTAATTGAACAGAACCTCCTGCCAATCATGGTCACAGCCGGATTTTCAACGATAACAATAACCTCTGTACTTACCGGTGGATTGATTGTTGGGTTGATGATTGGTTAAAACAGGCAATAAGAAAACGGGGATAGTGAGGGGCAGAAGCCCTGTCTCTCATTATTCTTTATGTAAAAACAGCAGTAATGAACGATTTGAACTGTCGGTTGATGGAAAGGATGAAACGAATGAAGCATCTACTACCCCAATATCAAATGGAAATTCAGAATGCTCAATTTTTCTTTGAATGTGTCATGAAGGAATGTGAGACAAAGTTTAGTGTGCTACTCTCAGAGCTATCCTTAAGAAATGAACGGACAGCGATACAACGAATCAGCTCCAGAGTGAAAAGCAATCATTCAATATATGAAAAATGCCGCAAAAAAAATATTCCTGTAGTTGCTGACACTATTTTAAAAGAGATTTTCGATGGTGCCGGAGTTAGGATCATTTGTTCCTATATCGATGATGTTTATCGAGTAAGAGAGATGTTTTTAGGACAGGATGATGTAGTGCTCCTCAAAGAAAAAAATTATATCGAAGCGCCGAAAGAAAACGGGTATAGAAGTCTTCATTTAGTCGTACAAATCCCAGTATTTTTATCCAATATGAAAGAAAATGTCAATGTAGAAGTCCAAATACGTACAGCAGCAATGGATTTTTGGGCAAATCTTGAACATGAGTTGAAATATAAAAATGAATATAAGGATCGTAAACTGATAAATGAATTGAAGCAATGCTCTGAGAAAGCCCATTTGCTTGATAAGGAGATGCTGCTTTTAAGAGAGAAAATCATGCAGTTCAATCATTCATCTTTATCTGGTTGAGGGGTGGAGACATGCGAGTACATAAGAAATTTTTAGTGATGCTGATCATAGGTCTGACAGCAATATATTTTGTGTTTTTTTTCAAGATACCTAACAGGTATATCTTGAAGCCGGGACCATTAGGTGATGCAGTTCAAATGGTATCCGTGAAACATGAATCAGAAGAAATCAATGGTAAAATCTATGTCACGACTGTCAGTAGAAGACCGGCGACCTTAGCGAGCTATCTAGCTGCATTGGCTTCCTACTATTCCGACGTGAAGACAGATTACACGAATCAAGGAATCATGGGGAAAGATAATCGAGATATCCAACAGGCCTTCATGGCCAACTCCCGGCAAGCAGCAATCGTAGAAGCTTATCGAGCCGCTAAAATAGAAAATGAGTTAACGATCAAAGGTGTGAGGATCATGGCTGTTAATCGTGACGTGTCGAATTTGGATGAACTTCGAGTCAACGATATTTTGACAGCAGTGAATGAAGAGCCGGTGACACAAGAGATGCTGTCGACATTGACAGATACACTTAAAGCAAATACAACAAGCCTAACCGTTATCAGAAATGGAGAAACTCAGGACTTATCTATAGATAAAATCTCATTTGATGGCTATTTATTAAATGGCGTGCTGGCAATTGAAGAAAAAACACCGACAGTAACGATTGACTCGAAAGGCTTTGGAGGCCCATCTGGTGGAGCTATGCTGACATTGAGTATCTATCAGCAAATAACCGGGCAGGATTTGCTGAATGGACGAACAATCGCAGGAACAGGAACAATCGAGTCCGCTGGTGGAGTAGGACAGGTTGGTGGTATTTCACAAAAGGTTGCCGCTGCACATTCTGCCGGTGCAGAACTATTTTTCGTACCTGATCTGGCAGAGCTGGATCTGACGACTACGTCAAACTATGCTGAAGCTGTTAGGACTAGAGACTTTTTACAGTCAGATATGGAGATCATTCCCGTAAATAATATACAGGACATCATTCGTTACTTAGAAACGACAATATAGAAAGTGATTTATCAAGAAGTGAAAGACAAGGCCGCTTATGATTGGAGGAGTTCGTGTGAAAAACAAATTGCAGCGTTATAAAGTACTGCTTATTCTACTGATTTTTAGTGTGATTTTACTAGCAGTATCCGTCAGTAGATTCAGCTATATTTTTGGTGCACTTGAGCTTTTGGCGATTGTTCTTTGCGGATACTTAGTATTTTTCGATCAAAGAGAAGCTTCTTCAAAATTTGCATGGATGCTGGCGCTGCTCTTTTTACCTCTGTTCGGAATCCTATTGTATTTTCTGATAGGAAAAGAGCCTCATCAACGTAAGTTGCCGAAGCACCAAGTGGAAAGTGAAAAAAAACTGCAGGGTTTTGTTTCCAACTTGCTGTTGGAGCATCCTGAGGCGATTCATAAGAAACACGATTTGTCACGGGAAATCTATCATCTCTCATCGAAGCATCCAACCACTGCCAATCATGTGAAGGTATTGAATAAAGGGAAAGAAGCTTTTGAGCTATTGCTTGAGGACATAGAGAACGCCAAGGATCATGTACATGTTTTCTTCTTTATCATCAAGGGAGATGAGGCGGGGACCGAATTGACACACGCCTTAATGAAAAAGGCGAGTCAAGGAGTCAAGGTTCGTTTTATGTATGATAGTCTGGGTTCCATTGCTTTTCCTAATCAACTGCTGAATGACATGCGGGACAAAGGGGTGGAAGTAAGGACATACGATCTCTTGAATTCGCCTTTGTTAAGTAATAAAGCAAATTGGCGCAATCACAGGAAGATGGTGATCGTCGATGGTCAAGTTGCTCATGTTGGCGGAATGAATATAGGAAACGAATACAGAGGGCAAGGAAAAAAATTCAAGTATTGGCGGGATACTAATATACGGCTTATGGGACCAGCAGTGATCGAGGTGCAGGAATGCTTTATCTATGACTGGCTGTTCCTTGACAAAAATCATGATACGCTGACCCAGTTCATCGGGAATAAGGAACGCTACTTCCCATTGACGACCATCAAGGAATCGCTGGATTCAGAGGTTGTTCAGGTTTTGTATGGAGGTCCCTACGATGAGGAACGAACCATCAAGGATTCCTTTGTTGATCTAATTGGTAAAGCAACCCAGTCAATCAAGATTGCTATGCCGTACTTTATCCCAGATGAGGAAACCTTAGGTGCATTAAGACGAGCATCTCGTTGTGGGATCAAGGTGCAGTTGATCATTCCCGGAAAAGGAGATAGAGGTATTTCCTATTATGGGACGAATTCCTTTATTGATGAGTTGCTTTCTGCCGGAATCGAGGTCTATGCTTATGATCGATCCTCTTTTATTCACTGTAAATGTATGATCGTTGATGAGCACATAGCAACAGTTGGATCGACCAATTTTGATATCCGCAGCTTTTACCTGAATCATGAGCTGTCACTATTTATCTATGGTCCTTCTCCAGCTGTCGAAACTTTAGCACAACAGTTCGCTGCTGATTTAGAAAATGCTCATAGGATTGATGAAGTAATGCAGAATGAGCGGACCCTTTTAGAGAAGTTCAAGGAAAAAATCAGTGCTCTGTTTGTCCCAATTCTGTAAAGTGGTTAATAAATTAATGGATGTTATGACCGTCAAACGTAGTCGATGTATTAAACGGAAGGGAGACTTATTATGAACAAAATTATAGTAATTGGCAATGGCGATGTCGGCTCAAGCTACAGCTTTGCTTTAATGGCACAGGGGTTAGGCAGCGATGTAGGGATTATTGATCTGGATTCGGATAAAGTTGCCGGGGATGTTCAGGATCTGACTCATGGTTTAGCCTATGTTGGTCCGAAAAATATCTACTCTGCGGAGTATTCTGATTGCTTTCAAGCCGATTTAGTAGTGATTACAGCTGGTGCGGCTCAAAAAGAAAATGAGACAAGACTCGATTTGGTTAAGCGGAATGCCCGTATCATCAAGTCTATCGTTACATCAGTCATGGACAATGGCTTTGATGGTATATTCTTGATTGCCAGTAATCCTGTGGATGTCCTTACCCATTATGTAAAAGAGCTGACGGGGTTTCCTTCAAGGAAGGTGATTGGTTCAGGTACATCATTAGATAGCGCAAGGCTTAGAAGTGCAGTAGGCGAGAAGTTTCAGATAGACCCAAGAGATGTAAATATTTATATTCTGGGCGAGCATGGTGATACGCAGTTTCCTGTGTGGTCTCACGGAAATATCGGAGGGTTGAAGATCACAGAATGGCTGACTCAGCATCCCGAGTTTTCACAGGAGGATCTTCTTACCTTGTCGGAAAATGTAAAAAATGCAGCGTATGAAATCATCAACTACAAAGGCTCCACCCACTATGGCATTGCCATTGCTTTAGCACGAATCACTCAAGCGATTTTGCAGGATGAAAATGCGGTGCTGCCGGTTTCTGTTCACTTAGAAGGGCAATACGAGAACAGCGATGTTTGTATTGGATCTAATGCGGTCTTGAATCGAGAGGGTGTTCGAGAAATTATTGAGATACCTCTTGATGAAGACGAGATGACAAAGATGCAGCACTCTATTCAGACTCTTAAGCAAATGCAGCAAACAGTGCTGGAGGATGATTCCTAGGATATGCTCCACCGGATGAAAGAAGCTGCTATCACGAAGAACAAGCTGAAAAACCATCTTCATTGAATAAAATACCTCTGCGGGACTCATTACAGAATGACTACCGCAGAGGTATTTTTTATGGCAGCGGTCGGCTAATAAGTGCATGTCCGGCAAAGGTAGAAAATGATGCTGCACTATTTTTTGTTCTTTTTCATAAGGTATAATAGAGGTATATGTTTTAGTTGGATGTGTGAAATAAAGGAGGATAAAAATGGGGTATCGTTGTTTGTGTTGCGGTCATCTGACCTTACCGGTACCGGATAGGGAAGCAGTTGGTTATATTTGTCCGGTTTGTTTTTGGGAGAATGATGTTTTTTTGAGAAAGCATACGCATAGAAGTGTCTGCAATCATGGCATGACTTTACAAGAAGGGGAAAAGAATTTTATTAAATTCGGCGCCTGTCAGGAGCGGCTGGTCCAGTATGTACGTGAGCCGAAGGAGGAAGAAATTCCTCCGTATTATTGTTGAAAAAATGAACACAAAGTGAGTACGAGTGATAGGGGGAAGTTTGAATGAAAAAAGGGGCTGGGAAATTAGTCATGATATATGTTCTATCTGTTTGTTTGATAGCGGCAGTCATTTATTTACCGAATATACTCTATCCTAAAGCGCAGACTCTCGACTTTAGGGGTTATGTCAATGAAATAGTGGTCGATTCAGATGGGAGTTCAGTTATTATAAAAGCGAACATCATCAATTCTGATGCAAAGGCGGAAATCAAAGCCTCTACCAGCATTTCATGCAGCTATCTGGATGGTCGAGCATTTCCAATGACGAGTCTAAAAAAAGGCGACATGATCGATCTTGATTATAAAGGACAGTGGGGGTTAGATGGAAATGGTGTGATGCAGGCGGAAGCGAAATGGCTGACGGTATGTCCAATGGGTGAAGGAGAGGAATAGATATGTTGATCATAAGTGCGGCAGCTATCGAAGCACTGAAAATGGAGTATGGAGAAACAGATATGGTCAGTTGCTACGCTAAAGCACAAGGGATGAATGTACCGACCCAGGAAGCTGTTTTACTGTTGAACAATCAAAAGGTAATTATTTTGTTCATCAGTAAGTTAACGAATAAACTGATTCAGAAGATGATGTTCAATCGAGTGGAACTGTCAAACAGTACGCTGAAATCGGGTTTATTCCTTGATGAGCGATGGACGTTCACAGGACGAGGACAAAAATGGTCCTTTAGGATACCAGCTAAAATACTTCCCTTAGGAAATGGCCAGAGAGTATTTTTGGATAGTTTGGTGGATAAAGACTTTGCTTCCTGAAAGTAATGAGCAAGAGGTTGTTAAGGATAGAATGATGGGGAAAATAGTTAAGAGTACAGCTATATTATTGCTGGAATTGATTACTCAGGTAACAGCAGCACCAGTATTGTTGATTGTAATTTCGAAAAGCAATTACTTACAAAATTCATTACTTCTTTTAACTAGGGTATTCATAGTTTCGGCTATAGTGAGCATCATAATAAAATTGAAGGTCGTCAATTTTGTGTCGATAAAAATACTTGGACATCCTCAAGATGTCAGTAGATTGAAAAAATATTACTATGTTGTACCGACCCCCAAAAGTTAGACCTGAAAATCTAACTTTTTTGGGGCGGTACAGTCATTGCTCTAGTTCTTTTTTATACGATAAATTGTCGAACGAGTAACCCCTGCCATTTCTTTAATAGTCGCAATTGGAAAGCCGCTCATGAGCATATCCTTAATTTGAAAATAGGTGGCACGATTTTTAGGATTTTCAGTATCTGCAGAATGGGTTGAAGGAATACCTATTTCCTTAGAAATTATAGGTAAAGAAATTTCTTTCAAATCAACAGAAATCTTCAAGAAATAGAGAGTGTCCAGAAAATGACCATTTTCTGGACACTTTTTAATATGAACACATAGATTATTTCGGACTAGATACGAATTCATAGGGCTTAAAAAAAACTTATACTGATTAACAAGATATCTGGTACAAAATTGTAGAAGGGGAAATTATTACTGCAGTAACTAACAATCCTAAATATTCGTTTGAAAACGAGAAAGTTTACTACCTAAAAAAGGGCAGAATACACTGAATAAAGTAATTGTATGATGGATGACAGTTTGTATCACCCAATTAGGTTATTGAAGAGAAGGAGAGTACAAAATGGTAAAGAAAAATGAATTGGTTAACTACCTAATCAGCCGTATCGGTGACAGAATTGATGAAGACGGTATGTATGGTGCTCAGTGTATGGATTTAACTGTACATGTAATGAAAAAATACTATGGCTGGCACCCATATGGTAATGCTATCGCTTTGACAACTCAAGCAATTCCAAATGGATTTAAACGTCTTAGAGTATATAACGCAACTGAGATAAAAAAGGGTGATGTATTAGTTTGGGCGGTAGGCGCTGACTATTCAACATATGGACACACAGCAATTGCAATAGAAGATGGGAAGAGCTCTGGAACCTTTGTATCAGTTGATCAAAATGCAATCAATCCAAGTCTGGATTATGGTAGTCCTGCTGCCAAAATCACTCATAATATGATAGGCGTTTGGGGAGTTATTCGACCAGTTTATGAAACAGAAGAAACTTTAGCAGGGAATTTGGATACATTCGATATCAAAGCAAGAGAGATCAAGATTGGGGGGTGGCATGCGACAAGTAACAGCGCTTCAGGGCCACACAGTTATATTTTCTTATTAAATGCTGCAACCGGTGCGGAGCTGCATAGAGAAAAAATCACTCGATTGGTTAGGAACGATATCGCACAAGCATATCCAACTATTCCCAATTCTAAAAATAGTGGGTTTTATTTAAGTATTCCAGTAACTGATAAGCTGTTGGGGAAACAAATCAGAATCATGTCGCGATATGCTAAAGAAGAGGGTGGAAATGGTCAGGTCAGTGATTTCGACTATAAACCTGTGAAAGCAACACTTGGTCGAATGAACGGCGGAAGTCTGAATGGCATCCAAGTAGAGGGAAACTCCGTACAACTAGGTGGCTGGCATATATCTAACTACGGGGATAATGACACCTTCCGATACCTGTTCCTACTCGATGCAACCACAGGGCAAGAAGTGAAAAGACAAACCTTCGTTTCTGTCTCTCGTCCCGATGTGGCGCAGGCATACCCAGGTCAACCATTTGCCGGTAAAAGTGGCTTCGATGTTCGTGTCGATACAACAGGACTAAAAGGTCGAAAAGTAAAAGTCCTTGCACGATACGCAACAGATGCAAAAGGGAATAAAATCATCGACGATCTGTATTTTGATAAGGTTATCACGCTTTAGTTTCAGCTAATACGAGTAAAATTCAAGAATTAAGAATGTAAAATGTTAGTTATTTTAGCAATATTTAGAAAAGGTGGAAAGTATTATGGCAAATGAAAATTTAAAAATTTCTCAAGAAGGAAGAAATCTAATTAAGAAATGGGAAGGCTTGCGCCTAACAGCCTACCAAGATTCAGTGGGGGTGTGGACGATTGGTTATGGGCATACTAGTGGGGTTTATGCTGGTATGCAGATTACAGAAAGTCAGGCAAATGTCTTTTTGGATGAAGACATAAAATCTCATGCATCAGGTATCTTTAAATATGTATCTGTGCAACTAGCGCAGGGACAATTCGATGCTCTGGTAAGCTTCCATTTTAACTTAGGCGCTGAGATACTTAGAGGATCACAATTATTAATTTATCTAAATAATAGAGAGTGGCAAAATGCTGCATCCGAAATGAAAAAATACGTTTACGCTGGCGGTCAAATCCTTCAAGGATTGGTTAATCGCAGAAATGATGAAGCAGCTTTGTTTTTAAAACAAGTTCCTTCAACAGAAACTGTAGCGGGCAATTTAGATACATTCGATATCAAAGCACGAGAGATTAAGATTGGCGGCTGGCATGCGACAAGTAACAGCGCTTCAGGACCACACAGTTATATTTTCTTATTAAATGCTGCAACCGGTGCGGAGCTGCATAGAGAAAAAATCACTCGATTGGTTAGAAACGATATCGCACAAGCATATCCAACTATTCCCAATTCCAAAAACAGCGGCTTCTATTTAAGTATTCCAGTAACTGACAAGCTATTAGGTAAACAAATCAGAATCATGTCACGGTATGCCAAAGAAGCTGGCGGGAACGGACAGGTCAGCGATTTCGACTATAAACCTGTGAAAGCAACACTTGGTCGTATGAATAGCGGTAGTTTGAATGGTATCAAGGTAGAAGGTAACTCTGTACAACTAGGTGGCTGGCATATATCTAACTATGGGGACAATGATACCTTTCGATATTTATTCCTACTCGATGCAAGCACAGGGCAGGAAGTGAAAAGACAAACCTTTGTTTCTGTTTCTCGTCCCGATGTGGCACAGGCATATCCAGGTCAACCATTTGCCGGCAAGAGTGGCTTCGATGTTCGTATCGATACAACAGGACTAAAAGGTCGAAAGGTAAAAGTCCTTGCACGATATGCGACAGATTCGAAAGGAAATAAAATCATCGATGATCTGTACTTTGATAAGGTTATTACACTTTAATAAATTTTGAAAGTCAGCAATTTAAAAGAATAACTATTCTATGAAATCCTGTAGATATGTAAATCTTGAATACTGTTATTTTAGCACTCCTGAGGTCTTAGCTTCAGGAGTGTTTTTATTTGATTCTTATTACTAATAAACTATAGTTGATCATGTTATATAATATAAAAAGTTAAACGACCACTTGAAATGAATAAGAAGAAGCAAAACCCAATAATACTTCCCATTAGTCCAAACAATTCAATAATTCACGTGATCTATCAAAATAGCATAACCCTATATTCTCAGTGACTCCTGCAGAAAAATAGCTTTTTAATGTTCATTATTTATCTGTTGTGCCAAATCAATCGAAAGAAACTATGCCATTTAAATCAAAAGATGACAGAAGGTAATTAAGACGTCAGTTGTAAGTGTAAAATATCGTTTATCAAAAACGAGTGTTTTTGAGACGAATTTAGAAAGAAGGAAGGGTAGTAATTGGAGCACAATTTATCTTGTGCTCTTTTTTATTGAAGTAAACTAGCAAAACTTAAAGATATAAAATAATTACACTATTTCAAATGATATTTGATATACTTGGTTTGTAAGCGTTTCTATTTGTTTAACAAATAAGTAGATTAATTTTCCAAATTTCAATTGAGGGGGAAATGAAAATGAAAAAAGTTCTTAAAATGTTAGGTATTGGTATTCTATTCTCTGTTTTTTCGCTAGTTGTTCCATCCATTTCTTTAGCAGATGAAGGATATGATTGGGTTGAGTATGATATGAACACAGGTACTGAAAAAACAGTTCTTTTTGAAGATATTGAAAAAGATAATCTTCCAAGGTACTTATCTCCAGTACCACCAAGTGTACTTTCGCGTAGTAAGATTCCAGGAGTTATTGGAGAAGACGAGCGAAAAAAAGTAGAATTTCCAACCCAATATCCATATTCTTCTATTGGGTTGTATCGAGCTGGGGGTCAAGGATCCGGGACAATGATTGGTCCAAGTACCGTACTAACTTGTGCTCATGTAGTTTGGAATCAAGGGTTTAAACCTTATGGTTCTTTTTCACCTGGTGCGTCAATTGATAATCCATATCCATTTGCAAACCCACCGGCATATGTAGAAAAAGTGTATCTACCGAAAGCTTACATTGAAAATCCAAGTGTAGATACTGACTTAGCCATTGTACAATTATCTATGCCAAAGGGATATGAAACAGGCTGGCTGGGGTTGTCGTATCATGTTGGAAGTATTATTCCAAATAATGATTCGTTTACCGTAACAGGCTATCCTGGGATGTTTAACGGGGATATGTACACTGATACAAAAGCAGAATGGTCTCAAGAAATTGATTATCCGTTTGTTGTTTTTACAAATTTTGACACAACACCTGGAAATAGTGGTTCGGCTTTATATAATTCAGAAAAGATTATTTATGGTGTAATGACAGCCTACACTGAAACTCCAAGCGGTGAGCCAATTGCTAGTATAGGAACTAGAATAACTTTTGAAAGATATGCGATGATTCAACATTTACTTACTAAACCAGTAGAAATCAAAAAAATTGCTATTGAACCTGAATCGATTGAATTGATACCAAGAGGAGCTGAATCAAAGCAACTGAATGTTAAGTTTTACCCTGAAAACGCTGAAACTCAAGAAATTGTTTGGGAAAGTGAGGATTCCTCAGTTGTTAATGTGGATAAATATGGAATCATAAAAAGTGGAATAGAATCGTCAGATAAAAAAACTACTATAACAGCTACAACCAAAGATGGTCGACATGTAGCAACTTGCGAAGTATCAGTCAAAGACGATCATCCACAGAAATTCCCAGGAACTCCCATAGAAGTTGGAAACAGTTACTCTGGGTCTTATGATTTTTATGGTGACTATGATTGTTTCCAATTCCAAGCAGAAGCAAATAAAATATATGGAATAGAGATTGAAAACAATTCAGCATATAAAGGTTATACGATTTTTAATGAAGACGGGAAATATACTTGGACTGTTGATCAGAACCCAACTAGTCGGACAGCAGCAAATGGCAAAAGATATTTGAGATTTGAAAAGCCTGAAGATGCTATTCGTGGTTTTGGATTCGTAGATTGGGGATATGATTTGATTGGAAAAAAATATAGTTTCACCTTGTCGGAACTTACAAATGCAAAACCAACAATTGAAAACAAAGACGAATTAAATGGTATGGTTTTGAAAGTCGGTGACAAAGTACAAATAAAGGCACGAGCAAATAACGGAGCCTTCCCAGATTCTATTTTTTATAACTATGCGAAAGATTATGTAAGCATTAGTGAAACAGGGGAACTAACGGCACTCAAACCTTATTCAGGTACTTATACTGATGTGTTAGATGCTCTTTTTTGTTCGGGAGAATACATGTCTTATTCAGATAGAATCTATTTTAGTATAGTTGAGTAAATATTTATAAGAAAAATGTAAATGATGACATATATAAAGAAGATAACTTTTGTTGTCTTCTTTTGTTTGAGTGTACTAAGTGTTCTGAAGAGAAAAAATGCTGCTAAGTATAATTGTTAGAATTAAGTGGATAAGGGAGACTTATTGATAAAATATCATGTATCAAAAACGAGGGTTTATAAGAAAAGCAGAGTGAAGAGTAGAGATAATAAAGGAAAACTCTCTCTTGAATGCTTAACAAGAGAGAGTTTATTCTTTAATAATAATAGTATCCAGAATAGTAAGCGTATGTTTTGCCATTCTGATGATAATAATTTTGCAAATACATTCTGTATGGTGCACCCCAAGATGTTGTACCAGATTTAAAACCAATAGGGCAACCAATACCATTTATTGTAACCCATTCTGAATAATGAGCACTTGCTGCTTCAGCAGTTTCAGCACCAAATGGGTTATTTTCCAAAGGGACAATGCCAGAAATGAAAGAGACTGTTAGAACAGCTAGTAAACTAATAATAATTTTTTTTGCTTTCATAAACTTAATACCTTCTTTCTATATAGTTGTTTAACAATCTTATAGTAACGTATAAATTACTATTTGTAAAGAAATGTGATTGTCGCTGATTGGAGTTGTGTTATCAAAACTTACTTTTCAGTTTCGATATCACATTTAAAGAAAATTAGAAATAGAGATCTGGCTCATTTGGACAAACGTATCTCAAATAGTATTAGCAGAGAAAACTTGATTAAGTCAAATCCAGTTTATGTATCAGAAGTTCAAAGTCTATTTGATTTTTCTTTGAATAGCTTGAGTACAATAAGAGGAATACTTTTTAATATATCTTTCACATACCATGAACATAATTATGTTTATGAACTTGAAAGAATCGCAGAAGCCATTGAAAAAAATTAAGTTCTCAAAAAGGATCGTTCGGAACCTTAGGGAAAATTCTTCGGTAACAGCTGTTGTTCTACTAGGATAGTTATTCTAAAAACGAGAATAATTTAATTAGGATCAAAAGGTTAAACTCTGGATCGGACATTAAATTTGATCGTTTCGTTAATAAAAAGTGAGGTATCGGAATGAGGGCTACAGATTTATTAACGACATAGTTGTGATGGTATAAAATGTTATTACTAATTCATATTTTCTAAATGTGACAATAGAAAAAAGGAAAAATCGATTTAACAAAGAAGAAAGTGAGAAGAACCAATATTTTTGATAAAATCTATTATATAAGTTTGAAATTAAGGAGAGTTGATGATGAACGATTTGATCAACCATATTATCGATACAATTGACAAGAAAGGTGTTCAACGTAACTGTAAAAAGATATTAAAAAAATGTAGTTTTAAGTCTAGTAAAGATTTAGGTAATATTACGGAATTAGCGGTTTGGCTTTATGTTTATGAATTTTACGACCAAGCGATTTCAGTATGTGATCTTGTTAAAGATGTCCCCTTTACCGGCGACTATACATTGTGGGGAAATATTGATAGTGCCTTATGTATTAAAGCAAGAATATTGCGATTGCGTGGAAGAAATAAAGATAGCGCAGAGATTATTCGTTTAATAAATGAACATAGAAGTCCAGAATTATACAAAAATTTAGTTGATTGGTTTGAAAAGGATATTGATAGCGCCATAAAAAACAATTTGGAAAATAATTGGAAGGCTGATGTACGACAAGGGAGACTACTAAAACTTGAAGCAGCAATACAATACAGAGAAGCTGGTGGATTTCCTATCTCAGATAAAAAATTTGAAGATATCATTAGAGAAATGGTAGACATATTGGCTGTGGAACGATAAGTTCTAGTTAGGACGAGGAGTTTTGCTTCTTTATGATTCTAGCTAGATATAATGAATTGATACCTTACACATTGGCTCTCAAATGTTTGAAGGGTTGAATGTTGCGTAAACAAATTAAACTTATAATCAGCGGGAAGAATAGGATGGGACTCTCAAAAAGGATCAGAAAGAAGACTGAAAAATGAAAGAATCAAATAAGTTAGTATAATTTATTTTGGAATGTTCTAATTATCATATAGAAGGAGAGTGTATATCATGAAAAAATGGTTTGGGCTTGTTTTGTTATTGCTAGTGTTTATTTATGGAGAAACGGGTGAAGCAGCTATAACCAATAGCGGAACAAACGGTCAAAACATTAGAGCAACGATTGTAAATCAGGAAGATTTGGACGCATATTTAAATGCAACAGGGACTGATTTGAGTGGCGATATAGTGACCTTTAGAAATACATCAACATTGACATTTCCAAATAAATGGTATTTTGTGAAAGATAAAACAACAGAGTGGTGGTTTGAAAGTATTTCAAATGGTGCAGATGTTGATTTGAATGAAGCAGTTTTTGCGATCAGTAACCAAAGTAATTTTTATTTGAAAATTAATGGTGGTGGAACAGAAGAAAATATGAAGTCAATTAGAAATGGTACTTTTTTGGGTAGTAGTAATACCAACAATAAAGGCGGATTTATCGGTCAAATGCTAAACGGTCAACATTGGTATTTTAAAAATTTAGTGTTTAAAAATGCTCATTTGCAAGAGCACCATCTGTTTGATCTTGCGGGTTGTACCAACATCAATTTTGACACTATTAAAACTTATGGCTATGGGCATAGTGAATACAGTACTACACAGTTAAGAAACTTATATGAGCAAAATCCTCATAATCTTTATGCAGAAGCGATTCAGTTGGATCTATCAATTGACGGTGCTTTCGGTGGCTCTTTGAAGGATAAATCTTTTTTCAAAAATATACAGCCTACTCAAGAATCGACAACAAAAGTGATATTAAAGGATTCGTTGTTTACCACTTATGATGGTCGTTCAGCTCAGGGGTATATTGACGGGACGAAGGAAACGGTTGTCCGAAATTATTCTGCTACTGCAATCGGCTCGCACACAGGGGATGAAAATAAGCCGTATACAGAGTTAAATTTTTATCGCAATACCTTTAATAAAACGATTCGTACTCCTGATAAAACTGATGATAAAAGAATGTACCCAATCCACGTGAAATATGGTACGAAAGAGCAGGTCAAACAAACGTCGAATGTTTTCCAAAATCAATACGGCAACCCATCTTCTAATGGACATGTTGGTGGGTATCTTGCATGGTACCAATAAGTATATTTCTTTATAAAGCGAACGAGCGTCTTTCTTCATGAACCAAGAAAGCAGACTAAACAAACAATAATAGAAAGTTTCAGGAATAAATGTGATCTTGAAGCTTCATTGATTAACAATTAGTAAGGAGCATACGAATGTGGATGATAGAACGAACAGATAAAATCTATGGTGTTGGTGGCGGTGTGAATTTGAGCTACTATACTGGAGAAACTTACCAAGTTCAAGGTGAAGTGTACGGAGTTTTCATAGATTGGAATAGACGAACAGAAGCTAAACCTTACACAAGTAAAAAACGTGCTGAGAATGCAATGAATGCTCTAAAAAAGAAAGTTGGTAATTGGGATCAGTTGGAAGTAGTTCCATTTCCTAAAAAGGATCACTAGATGGAATCGGAATGACTTAGTTCTAAAAGATACGTTGACAGGAAAAAACAAAGTACCCGAATTGAAATACAATTCAGGTACAATGGAAATATGAATGTTTTTTTTTTGAAAAAATTGTACCATGGATAGTAAAAAAAAAGGCTAGCGTTAACATATATCTCAAAAATGTAAGCGGGAGGGAGAAATATTGAGTTTTGTTTCAGCATTTATTTCAAAAGATTTTGCTTCTATAATGTCAGATGGACAAGTGACAGGAAACAATAAAAGGGCAGTACAAGAGGATTACAAGAAGATAATCAAGGTAAATAATTTTCTGGTTGGCTTTACAGGAAATGGTACAGCGCCTATTGAATTGATAAAAGCAGCAATTAAGGAAACAGGTGTTGTTATTGGGTTAGGTATTCTAAATAAAGAATTACTTCTAACGCTTATTGAAAAATGTCTTGATAAGTACAGGCAACATGCAATGGCGAGGATTAATATAGTTTTGGTTGGATTTAACAAAGGAACCCCCTTTATTAATACATTTAGTTTGGATAATTCAGAAATTTTTCAAGAGAAATTTGAATTAGCGGAAAGTAAATATAGACTTATTACGCTATGTCCATTTGATTACAAATTAGAAAATGGGAGCGAAGGATTCATATTTATGGAAAAAGTGGATGTTTTAGATGAAAAAGAAATGAATCTGGATAAAATCATAAAATTTCAACATGAAATGAATGATTTTGTTGCTGATAATTCGGATACAGTAAACAAACATGTGTTTTCGGAGTACGTCAAAAATGATCGTTCGGAATCTTAGAGAAAATTCTCCGGCAACAGTAGTGGATCTACCGAAATAATTTTTCTAAAAGTGAACGGTAAAAGTTCCTAAAGCTGAAAATCGTTCGGATTCTTAAAAACGATCATAACTGCATTTCTGTTTCTATGTAAGTAGTGCGACATTATCCGTTTCGATATATTTCACATTTCCATATTGGCTGTTGTAAACATCTTGTGCCATATTTCCAGTTCCTTTCTTAATTCGCATTATCGCCCTGAGCCGCAAAGGCGTATTATGCTTATCATGTAAGGATAGAAAAACTTTTGCCATCCCATTTAATAGTAATAATGTCGACATTTTTGATTTTAGGTTTTTTTCGCAACATTTCTTTTGAAAACAAATACATCAATGTTTTAATAGTAAAAGCATGAGTAACAATCAGGACGTTTGGATTATTCAAGTGAATAAAATTATCACCTGTATCTTTGAGAAAACTTTCCAATTTATCTGTAATCATCTGAAACGGTTCAACCATACCTGTTATGTCGGATTTATAAATAATCTCATGAACTTCCGGCAGACGGAAATTAAGTTCTGAAAAATCATTTTGTATCTGTAATTCATTCATCATACTGGAAATAAACTTGTTATTATTTTCTGCTTCCCAGCAGCCCAAACACCACTCACGGAGCCTTTTATCAGTAATAACTTGCAGTTCATTTTGCCCCTGTGCAGTTAATATGGTTTTTCCAGTCTGTAAAGCTCTGGATGTATCACTGGAAAATGCAGCCGAAAATTGGACATTTTTCAGTTGCAGTCCTAGTTGTGAGGCTGTTTGGATTCCTCTTTCAGTTAATGGGGAATCTACCCAACCTTGTGCTTTATGTAAATGGTTAAGTAATGTTTCCCCATGTCGAGTAACGTAGAAAGTAACTGTTGAATTCATGTTTTATCCTCCGAAATAGTCCTATGTAATCGCTTCACCTTATCGGCAATAGTCGAACCAAGAAATTAGTAACATTGTACCAGAACCACCCGCCCAGAACAACGCTAAAGTAAAAGCGTAACGGCGGGATGTGGATATTAGAAGGAGAATATAAACCTTTTGTTCTTCGACTTGGCGGTGTTGAAATAGAGCTGTCTTCAAATTCAACAGACTATGGATTTGTTCCGCTACTTCCATTAGGTGGAATAGAGAATGTAGAACACTTGGATGTTGTAAAACTAAAGGAACATGTCTTAATAAATTCTCAAATGTTTGGTAAGCTAGATTACAATATTTCTTTTGTGGACATTGACTTTACAAATGGACTGTTAATTGTAAAACACTCAAACAATACATGTAAAATTTTAGGTAAGAGAATGAAGCAATAAAAATAGCTTCAGAAAATAATTGGGCTTCTCAAAATGATCAGTAGTCTGAAATGCTGGAGTGATTCGAAATCAAAAGCAATTAATAGGAGGAGAAAAAATGGGAAGTAAGGAAAGAGTTCTTGTGAAATCTAAATTTAATTACTCAAAGTCGAAGTTAGTGAGTATAGGATTGGTAGGATTATTCATAATTTTTTGGCTAATGATCTCTTACGTTGCTATTACGAATATTCTAAATAGAGCGATTTTGATGGGGCTATATAACTATGAAGCGGCAATAGCGGTAGTATTCTTAATAATTAGTTATTTTGTCGGTACTTTCATTGGAAAAAAAGTCTACAGAAAACTTTTCTTAAAAGAGGTAAAAATAATTGATAATGGTAATGGTTTAACATTGATCATTAATGGAAACGAAAGACGTATAGATAAAAGCGAGATAGTTAAAATCGAAAGTGAAGTAACTGGAAATACAACTATTCATAGCAATGCTGTTGATGAAAAAACGAAACTGAGTATCTACTCAAGAAATGAGGCTTTTCATTTTTCTATTAATGAGAATGTTGAATCAGTAGAAAAGGTAGAGAGCTATTTCAATGATTGACACTTGAGACAACCATTCTCAAATGGAAGTAACCAGAGCGTTATAGGCTTCATGTTCTCAAAGCCGAAAAGATTGTCGCTCTTGAATCGTCAGCAACATATGATGATTTTACTAGTGAGAAATACAAAATATATCATGCTCATAGAAATATCGATGAAGAGTTAACCGAATTGAAAGCTGCTGAAGCAGTGTTCAGCACATTAACAAGTCTTGATGGATTATAAGTATCTTAAAGGTAAGAAACTTAGTAAGTAAAAGCAACTGGCAAGAATAGGAAATATGGTCGTTCCACAGGTAGGTACAGCACTTGCTAAGGCAATTTTACCAGAGCATTGTGTAGAGCTATTGAATAGAGACGTTGAAAAACAATCTGAAGCAGTATAGTGATCAAGAAGTATCAGTCAAATGACTGGTATTTTTTTGTCAAAAGTTCTTGATACGAATAGACAGCTAAATTAAACTATAAAAAAGGAGTGAATGACAAATGAGTAGTGTAGATTCAAATCTAACAGTTGCCGGAGCAGCTTCGCAAAAATTCAGCCAAGCGGCGAGTGCATTGAACAGAGCTTCTGTACCGGCAGCTAGTTCTGGGCAGACCAATGTCTCCGGCCAAAGCAATGCACAAAGCACAATTCAGCGGATTGGTGTTGTTGGTCAACAGATATCAGGAGCATTAACCAGAGATGGGAATAATATACACTCGGTTGCCGAAGAGTTCGCTGCAATCGATCAGAGATTAGGAAAGGGGTTCGATGGGTTATCAGTTCTATCTGGACCAGGTAATTTTTGATGGAGATCACAGCAGAAGAGGAACACGTCAATCAGCAGCTTTCCAAGGTGGAAATAAATCAAGAGCTGAACCGTAAACAGCAGTGGCGTTTAGAAGAGCTGGAGCAAGATTGCCAGAGCTTATCGATGCAACACGAGGACTTTCTTTCTATTATCCTTCAGACAACAGAGGATGAGGAACTACAACATTACTTTCTATCTGAAGAGGATGAGGTCAAGACTCTGCACAGACAAAATTTTATTGAAATAGAAAATGATCGCGAGGACTTAAAGCAGGAAGAAAAGCAATTATCTATAGCAGAAGATGAACTATTATGGGAAAGAAAACGCATTGTTATGAGTAAAGAGGATGAAAAGGAGAAAAGAGATGGGGCTTAGTTATTTTGTTGGTGAAGTTCAAGCACAGTCAAGCTCAGCCGTAAAACTGGCAAATGAGTATATTCAACATGCCGGCACACTGAAGGACAGTGTGAATCACTTTTTGAATGCACCACTATCAAGTAAAACGTATGATTCGGCTAGGAATTATTTTATGGCTGTGTATCCACCGTTATCGAATGCGTTGATCCTAGCCGGAGAGTCACTTAGTGAAGCCCATACAAATTATCCGGCCAAGTATCAGGAACTCGTTGGTGGCGGAGATACGGAGGAAGATCGACTGCTTGACCAAATACAGCAGGGAAAGCAACTAAGAGATTCGTATCTTGAAGTATTAGACAAACTAGAGAAGCCAAATCAACGGATGGAACAGGCATGCATGCGGGCACAGGCCAGCATTAACAAGCTGCAGGAGAGGCTAGAAGACTTTTATTTATTCAATAGTATTTCGCCTGCGCTGTTCTCTGATGCAGAAACTAATTTGGATAACTTGGAACGAGCAATAGCGGCGTTAAGTAAAGGTGGTGCTTGGAATCCTGTTTCTGGTACGTTTGATATGACAAAATTGGATATGACTTGGGTTAGACCAGTGAATGAGGCATGGAAGAGACGTCAAGATAAAAGAGATGCAACAACATTGGCAGAGGCGTTAAGTAGTGGAAATGTTAACTACGATGTAGAGGTCACTGTTGATGAATTCGGCAACCCAAGCTACTTTGTCTATAAAAATGGCAAGCTCGATTCAAAACTGACAACAGAACTGGCAGGCTTGATGGCGGAGTTCCGATTATCAGAGTATCAAAAGCTTCAGAATAGCCCGATAGGAAAAGTCTATACCCTTGTTACCAGTGCATTTTTTATAGTTGATGGCACGAAGTTTATTGTTAATGGATTGGTGAATTTAGGCAATGGCTTGGCTATTGGTTACGGAGTAAATGCAGCAACAGGAGAAGCGACACAACTGCTTGTTCGAGCAGATGGTGCGGTGATATCAGAAGCATTAGTCACTGTATCAGTAGGGATCTCAGAATTATTGACAGGAGTATCGATCAGTGCAATCAACTGGGGACAAACACCAAGCGATGGTGGTCCAAAAATTGTGTCGAAGATTGATGAGAATACGAGATTGAAAAAATGTGCAGAAGAAATGGGAAAGAATCAAAGTACACAAAGAGAAGCAGATCATTTGATTGAGCAATTAGCGAAAGGAAATACGAATCCTGGAAAAGGGAACAAAAACTTATTTAAGGATATATGTTATCTTAGGGGAGATAATGGAGCACGCGTATTTTTCCGAGAAGTGGATGGGGTAATCGAAATATTAGGAAAAGCAAACAAAGATAATGAAGATGTAGTAATAAAAATATTAATGGACTTGTATAAATAGAATAGTACTGGAGATATTATTATGAAAATAAAAGCAATTCGATATCCAACAACATTGGATAAAATTGAAGATATTACAAATGATAACATAGATGTATTTGTAGATTTAGAAGATGGGTTCACATGTACAATTGTTGTATCAACAGCTAAAAACATAGAAATGTACATGAAAGAAAATGGGTATTCGACACCTGGATGGGTTCAGCAATTGATTGTTGTTGAAAAATTAGAGGAAACTTTAATTAGAAAAGCAATCGAAGCATATGCTGAGGATGATGCATACTGGTTAAAAGTAACTTTTTTAGTAACAGGACTTGATAAAGAGTATCTGCAAGATAAAATGGAAAGAATTAATTTATCTAATCAAAAACTTCTTAACGGAGAGGTTTGATATTTCTAAGATTTCGAGCGCCTATGGGGAATTTGTATCGATAAAGAATTTTTTATTAGGATAGTAGAGGTTCCATAACAGTCATACGAAATTTTGCGATATATCTGAATATTCTAAGTAAATGGGGGAATAATTTAATGGAAGTAGCAAAAATTGAATACCCAACAGCCTTAGATAAAATTGAAGATTTAACGGATGATAATATAGATATTTTTGTTACATTGGATGATGGTTATACCTATACATTGGTAGTATCTACGCTAAAAAATGTAGGAACATTAATGAATGAAAAAAGATACTCTGAACCAGGCTGTGTACAACAATTGATTATTGTTGAAGAGCTGAGTGAAGAACTTATAAAAATTGCTGTTGAGGCATATGCTGAAGACGAAGATGGGATGTTTTTAAAAGTATCTAACTTGGCTACAGGATTTGAAATGAAAGAGTTGGATGCAGCACTTGAAAGAAGGCGTCTGATGCATAATGGTGGAGAAGTTGAATGAAAGTAGTAAACATTGAATATCTAACAACCTTGGATAAAATTGAAGATATAACAGATGATAATATAGATGTATTTGTAACATTAGATGACGGAAATAAGTACACATTAGTTGTGGCAACAGCAAAAAATATTGAAACGCGATTAAATGAAGCTGGGTATTCCAATCCTGGTTGGGTTCAACAACTAATCGTAGTTCGAGAGTTGGAAGAAACTTTAATCAAGAAGGCAATAGAAGATTATGCAGAAACTGATAATGGTCTATTTTTAAAAGTTTCGTTCTTAGCAACTATGTTCGAAATGAAAGAGCTAGATCAGGCACTTGAAAGACTAGATACTATTACAGTGATGACGACGATTAAATAATCGGCATTCATCCTGAAGAGATTCATGGGTTTGGAGAGCGGTTGATTGCTGAAGTGGGAGAAGAAAAGTTCAGTTATTATGTTAGATTATGTACTGAAAAATATGATAAAGGATAAATAGATAAGACTTGTATAATAAAATTCTAAAAGATCAGTAGAAAGGGAAACACTATGAATGGGAGTACAAAAGTTTTTTTGAAGGGGAAGTTTAAATATTCAAATTCAGTTTTTAATAAAACGTTAGTAAACATTTTTTCTTGGGTGGCCATTATTATTATTCTGTTTTTTGCAATAAAAATTATGAACGAATATGGAATTGTGATTAGTAATAGAACTGTAGCAGCTGTACTATTAGCGATCCATGTATCGATAGGACTTTACTTGACTGGGACAATCTATGAGAAAATATTTGAGAAGGATATTTTAATAACTGGACGGCCAAATGGAAATGGGTTAACAATCAGCATAAACAATAAGGTAACGACAGTTGATATGAACGAAATTGATAAAGTAAAGGTAAGTTTCTCGCATGAGGGCTACAGATCAAAATCGAAAAGTTCTAAGTTGGTTATTTACACAAGCACTGGAGTGTTTCATTTCACTACTGAAAGATTTGCTAAAGAATTTAACCGATTAGAAGAATATATAAATAAAGTTAAAAAAAGGTTGCTTCTCAAAAAGGATCAATAGCTGCGATGGGTGAGATAATTTGAAGCCAAATAAATATGATTAAGGAGTGATTTAAAATGAATAGAAAGAAAGTATTAATTGCATTAGAGAATGAAGAATTCGATGGTATAAGTCATGTTTATGAACCGTACAGTGGTTATAACAAACATGAAAGCTATCAACTCGAAATGAGTGTCCATGGAAGTACTATTGAGGTTGTAAAGGTATCAAGAGGTAAAACTTTTGATGGAAAAGAAAATGAAAGATATGAAGAAAGAAAAACAACTATCTATACTGGGGATAAGGCTATTGATTTTATTGAAAAGAGACCATACTATTTTTCTCAAATAAGGCCAGATCTGTTTTAATTTCACAATTACATGTAGGTGAACTTGTTTACTGGGGAACTAAAACAGGAAGAAAAGCAATTATCTATAGCAGAAGATGAACTATTATGGGAAAGAAAACGCATTGTTATGAGTAAAGAGGATGAAAAGGAGAAGAAAGATGGGGCTTAGTTATTTTGTTGGTGAAGTTCAGGCGCAATCAAGTGCGGCAGTAAACCTGGCCAATGAATATATTCAACATGCCGGCACACTGAAGGATAGTGTGAATTACTTTTTGAATGCACCACTATCAAGTAAAACGTATGATTCGGCTAGGAATTATTTTATGGTTGTGTATCCACCTTTATCGAATGCATTGATCCTAGCTGGAGAATCACTTAGTGAAGCCCATACAAAGTATCCGGCCAAGTATCAGGAACTCGTTGGTGGCGGAGATACAGAGGAAGATCGACTGCTTGACCAAATACAGCAAGGAAAGCAACTAAGAGATTCGTATCTTGAAGTATTAGACAAACTAGAGAAGCCAAATCAACGGATGGAACAGGCATGCATGCGGGCACAGGCTAGCATTGACAAGTTGCAGGAGAGATTAGATAAGTTTTATGAGTTTAATAGCCAGTCCGCTGGCGTATTTTCTGAAGCAGAAGCAAATATAGCAAACTTGGAGGCAGCGATTGCTGCTTTGGACAAAGGTGGCGCATGGAATGCTCCTTCCGGGACATTTGATATTTCTAAGTTGGATATGACTTGGGTAAAGTCAGTTCAAGAAAAATGGAAAGAACGAGAGAAAAATAAAGGAAAAAATGTACAATTAGAAGTCAAGGAAGGAAAAAATTCGTTAGGTGGGACAACATACGAAGTCTATACTAATGGAATTTTTGATGAAGATGCAACAATTGTATATAATGATCTCTTGAAAAGTGAGCTAGCTGATCTGTTAAAACAACGTATAGACGAAGATAAATTCAGTCAATTTGTTTCTTTTGTAGGGACAGTCGTTACTTTTAGTGGCGGTATAAAAAGAATCATAAGTGAGGTAGTTGGAATAGTAGGCAACAGGCTACTAGTCCGATTCAACGATAATTCTTATGGTACGCTTGCTATTTCTGGTAGTATAGCAATTGAAGGAAATACTGCTATAGTCGCTGATTCACTTACGTTAAAAGATTTTGTACAATTTTCTAATAATGGGAAAATAACTAGTAAGACTTTTGGTAAGCCGATAGAAGGTAGAGTTGATGGCAACAAATCGAAAATTAGGGTAGATGCAGAGCCAGATGGAAATAAAATTCAGATCCAGACTGGACACGGTAAAAAATCTCCTTTAGATTTTAGGATAAAGGTTGAAGAAATAACAGATCGTACCAGTATTTATAATCAGATACCTAGAAGTATAAAAAAAGGGATTAGTAAAGGAAAGCTTGATGAATTGGTAAATAACATTTATCGAGCATGGGTTTGGCTGAAAGCAAATTAGAGGTGAAAAATATGAGAATATATGTGGAAACAAATGGAAATAAGACATCGTGGGGATATCGCGAATTAGCTGAAAAAATGTGGTTTAAGGAGAAGAATGGAAAAGAATTAGAGATATCTCATGTTGGAAATGATGAAACATTGAAAAAAAATTTCTACTTAACATTATCTTTGGATAAATGGCTAAATGATAAAAGATGGGAAAAAGTTCGTTCACCACTTCAATTTCAGGAAATCGAACTAGAGTACCATAAAAGTGATAATATCATAGAAATAGTTTCAAAGCATATAGATATATTGACAGTAGATAAGCGAGCTATGTATATTTTGGCAATAGAGCTAGCAAAAGATTTAGGTGGGAGAATCAGTGATACAGATTTAGATAACTGGGAGTCTGTTGAGATTTTTGAGAATAAACATAAAGAGATATTATGCTTAACTTTTGATGAGGCAAGTAATTTAAGTTTAAGAGAAGTATCTTTAATAGAGGTACAAGAAGAACCATGGGATTGAAAACCCTATCGGAATTTCAAGTAATATATAAATAGGGACTAGGGACTCCTCTAGGACTTATTCAAGGCGTACCCTATGTAATCAAATTAAAAGAGTCGCTTGAATCGATATGATTTCAGCGACTTTTCTTCTATAAATTATAAAATGAGGTACCGCCAGAATTTTGACAATTTTGTATGATGCAAGTTACTAGACTAGAGAAACGCTGTTAATTCAATGTTTTTCTAATTTTCTTAATTGAACACAATCCATTTGTCTATGTTTTTCATGTGCAACAATCATTGAAACAGCAGAAAGCCAAAAACCAGTTGAAAATTTACTAGGCAGCTTAAAGATTTCCAATGATAAATACAATATTTCAAAAGTTATTACTGATGTGGTAAACATATCATACTATATTACTGTGAAAAATAATTCTGTGTAGGTACAGACAGTTTGACGGCAACTGCAGTCAACGGAACTATTCAATCTAAGACACTTAGTTGCACAAATAAAAGGGCTACTGCTGTCGTGAGATTAAAGCCAAGCACTTTAACAGTGACCAAAAATGTAATGGCTGGAATTGTTAACGACAAAATTAAAGTATCATAGTATCACTCAATGTATTCAACGCTTGTTTCATCGGGATTAAACCAAAGAGAGTAGTAGATAACAATTTTAATAACGCTTGTTGTTTAAAGTCTGTTATAGTACAATGTTTGCAATGTATTCATGTTTTATATGGTACATAAGGAAGTATTGATCAAAAAAGGAGAACAAAATGAAAAAAATTAGTATGGGGTTATTAGCAGTTGGAGTGCTTTTTTTCTTAGCAAGCTGCGGTTCAGAAGAAGCAATTGAAAAAATGGGGAGCGCCACAGAAGAAACAACAAGTGAAAGTGAAATCCTTTCAGTTTCAAGTGAGAGCTCAGAGGAAATCGGTGTAACAGAGGAGGATGTTCTTCAGAAAGTAATAGATCAGTCTTTTTCTGATGAAGAACAAGGCTATACTGTCACTGTTCAGGAAATGGTGACAAATATTCCCGGCAAGCGCGAAGGGGATAATTATGAAGGCGAACTCTTTGGTGTAGCGATTAAGGTACTAGTTGCAAGTACTGAAAAGAAATTATCAAGCAATTTTAGAGGCGATTTCAAACTTCAAGTAGGAAACGAAGTAGTTAAGCCCTTAAGCTATTTCTCTTATTTTTCTGAGTATGCTGAAGAGCAGGAATGGAAACAGCTGGATAGCTCAGTAAGATCCGGAGAAACAAAGGAAGGCTGGATAATTTTTGCTTTAAATATAGCGGAAATGGATACTCCTCTAACCTTTAGATGTGACCGTTCTGAAATACCAGTTACAGTCATTGGTGGAGATGACTATACAATTCCAGCTGAAGAATTTTCAATTGAGCTTAAATAGAAATAAAGTGACCAAATAACGATGAGGACCAATCATGACTATTGATTGGTCCTCATCGTTTGTATAAAGACTCATTGTATAGGAGGAGAAGCAGCGTAGACGATCCTCAAAAAAACTAAGCGAGATTCTAATCACAACAGCTAGTTCAGACGCATCCTGTCACCATTTAGTCAGTATAATGACGATGAAAAATGTCGAAAATCTGTTTGCTTCCGAATGGATTATTGGATATACTTTTACTTTACGATTAAGGAGGAGTATTAAGTAGATGAAAAAAACACAAAAATGGTTTGAGGAACACTATGTTAATGGTATAAAAAAGGAAATAGGGCATGATCCGGAATCACTAAATTTATCTGTGATGAATAACCCCAGCTCGCTTGGAAAAGTAGCGCTTTTTGGTGCACTGGCCAGCTTATCATTAAAAATGTACAATTTAAGTATTGAAGAAAATGGGCTACTTTTTATTCAGCGTAATGTGATGAACAATGAGCTTTTACCGGAAAAAAGTAATTTTATTTCCAATGATGAGATCGATACCATTCGATTTAAAAAAGATATCTTACAGGATAAATTGATCATTGTAAATAGAGATGGAAAAAAACTGCTGTTCAAAATCAACAAAAAAATTGCCCGTGTACCATGGCACAAAGAAAGTCTTGAAAAAGTGCAGCAAATCTATGGGTAACAGCGGTTTTGATAATCTTAAAAATGACTCTTGGTTATTTACCAGTGTCGTGTATTCATATATCAGCTTTTTCATTTCGTTGATCTATTTTTTGGAGATACCTGTATTGTGTCTGGTGATTCAACTGATAACGATTGGGATACTTTTGTACAGCAAATACAAGAGTCGAGAAAAATTTAGACTACCAATCTATGCGAGTCTGGGACTGAATATATTGCTGGCAGTGCTGGCGCTTCTAGTCGGATTGAAGTGATTCACTATACTGATTCGATAAGTTTGATAAGAATCAAATTGTAAAAAGGAGCCTAGTATGAAAAAAAGAAAAACAGGATTTTTGATTATTTTGTTAGGTTTTATAATTATTGGTGGTTGTGCCTACTTATTGTTGGGAAGAAACAGCTATGAATCATTTGTCGACATCATAAAAGAGATGGATGTATCTGCTGAACGTGAACAAGAAAATATCAAAAAGCTTGAGGCGTTTTCTAAGGAAAATGACTATGATTTTACAGCTGTGAATGAATCTGGTACGACTAAAGTAATGGTGGTTTCCAAAGATCACTTGCAAAATTTTCTGTACTCAGTGGATGAACAACGTTTATGGTTTAAGATAATGGCTCAAAGTGATCAAGCAGTTCCTGAAAAAGAAAAGCTTGAGAAGGTAACTGTAGGCGATTCGTTTGATAAAGTCATTGAAGAGCTAGGTGATCCAAATGGGATGAGCAAAGATAAGGATAACCTCACTATACTTTCTTGGGAGAATGATACTGAGAGAGTAGAGGTTCTCTTTAAGGAAAACCAAGTAACCGAAATCAGAGAAAATTGATACTCTTGATAAATAGGTTGTTGTCATATGTTGACTAGTCAAGGCAGTCGACCTGATTCCGAAATTTTCGGATTCAGGTCGATTTTCTATTAAAGTAAAATTTAGTGAAAGAGTAATGCGGATTGAGACTTGTTAATAAAAGGAGTCTAGTTGTGTAGCTAATTGTCTAAAGTTGTTTTTTCACTGTTTTCCTGTATAATTTAGGATTATTATGATGGAGAGAAGCTATGCGTTTAGATAAAGTTTTAGAACAACAGCAGATAGGATCTAGAAAGGCTGTCAGGCGTTTATTTCAGCGTGGGTTAGTCTGTGTTAATGGTCAAACAGTTAGAAACGAAGGCTTGAATGTTGAGCCGGCTTTTCATCAGATCGAAGTTGCTGGAAAAGAGCTCATATTTGCGGGTCATACTTATTTTATGATGAATAAGCCGCAAGGAGCTGTAACTGCGGTAAGTGACAGCGAGCATATGACAGTGATTGACCTGATCGAAGATGGGGAACGAACACCAAAGCTCTATCCGGTTGGCAGATTAGATCGTGATACGGAGGGCTTATTGCTGATAACGGATAATGGTCAGCTTGGTTACGAGCTTATGCATCCTAGTAAGAAAGTGACTAAGCGTTATGAAGTGGTTGTGAATGAAGCACTTCATTCACAAGACTGTCGACGATTCTCTGAGGGCATCACGTTTATTGGCGGGACACGGTGTCAGCCGGCAAAGCTGACGATCTTGTCGAGTTCGCCTAAAGAAAGCCGTGCATATCTGGATATAACGGAAGGAAAATTCCATCAGGTGAAAAAAATGTTCTTATCTGTAGGGAAGAAAGTAATTTTTTTAAAACGAATCAGCATGGGACCGCTGCAATTAACTCCTGAGCTGCTGCCGGGAGAGTATCGAAGGTTGAATCGTGATGAGCTGGAACTGCTTTTGCCTTACTTTGAAACAAAAAATAGAAATGAGTGAATCGTATGAAATTTAAAACACTATTATTCGATGTAGATGATACGTTATTGGATTTTCGAGCAACGGAAAAGCAAGCGTTGTATACGTTGTTTTCTGAAGAACAGCTGGAACTGACACAGGAAGTTGAGCAGCAGTATCAGCTGATCAACCGTAATCTCTGGAAGCAATTTGAATTAGGGAACATTAACAAAGAAACCATCAGTAATACTCGATTTAAAGTTCTATTTGAGCAGTTTGGCAAGAAGGTTGACGGAGAAGAAATGGGCTTGAAGTATCAGCAGTTTCTGAGCGAAGGACATGATCTGCTTGGAAACAGCCGTCAAATTCTGGAACAGTTGAAGCCGCACTATGACCTGTATGTTGTTACAAATGGAATTGCAAAAATTCAATACAAGCGGCTGGATGACTCCAAAATTCGTCCATTCTTCAATGATATTTTTGTCTCTGAGGAAATCGGGTATCAGAAGCCGATGAAGGAATACTTTGATTATGTATTCGAGCGTATCCCTGCATTTGAGCAGGAGAAAGCATTGATCATCGGAGATTCGTTGAACTCTGACATTGCCGGTGGGCAAAAAGCAGACATTCAAACTGTATGGCTGAATCCGTCAAAACAGGAGAAGAGCTCAGGCATCGAGCCGACATATGAAATCCGACAATTGGACGAGCTGTTTACTATATTGAACGTGGATGCTTGATAAAGGACAAGAAGAAGCAGTAACTGATAGATGATACTGTACGAAAAAGGACATCGCAAGGCTTTGTGAGCCGAAGTGATGTCTTTTTTGTTTGGTACAGGGCTATAGATCGATACTTAGGCGAACCATATCATTGAGAACAATGCCGTTGTCGATGATCTCTTCGTCATAATGACGAACAAAAAAGTCTCGATCGATCCATGTCATGCGAAAGCCGCATTTTTGATACAGGTGGAGCTGCTCATAGCCGGTACTTCCAGTACCGACTTCCATTGTTTTGATTCCTTGCTCTTTTGCAAATTCAAAAGCAAAGGCTATCAGTTTTTGCGCATAACCTTTCCCACGAGAATCCTCACGTACTGCGATGTTAACGAGTTCAAATGTATCAGGGCGTGTCGGGATCAGCACCATAATACCCACTGTTTCAGGATCAGTCAGGGCAAATACGTGTCCTCTTTGTGTGTAATCATCTACAAGTTTTTTTGAAGGATCGGCATCAAGTAAAAGTTCATAATGTGCTTCTTCTAACTGTGTAATAGAGGTGATTTTCATAATAGTATCTCCTTTAATTTATTTTCCATAAAGAAAAATTTCAATTTTCAGTGGCATTCTTCTCACTTTTTATTATAATAGATAAGGATGACAATGGCTATTTGCTGAAAAAGAAAGAGGTTTATTTGCATGAAAAACAATCGACCGATAATCATTGGGGTAACTGGTGGCTCTGGTAGCGGGAAAACAAGCGTCAGCCGAGCGATTTTCAATCATTTTCCCAATCACTCGATCATGATGCTGGAACAGGACTCTTACTATAAAGATCAAAGTCATTTGAGCTTTGAGGAAAGACTGACGACCAACTATGATCATCCCTTTGCTTTTGATACAGATCTGCTGATCGAGCATCTGAAGCAGCTGTTGAAATATGAAGCAATTGAGAAGCCTGTTTATGATTATGTGGAGCATACGAGAAGTTCCGATATTATCGTGCAGGAACCTAAAGAAGTGATCATTCTTGAAGGAATATTGATCTTGGAAGATCCTCGTTTACGTGAACTGATGGATATAAAATTATATGTGGATACAGATGATGATATCCGCATTATTCGACGAATTAAGAGAGATATGGAAGAACGCGGTCGTACACTTGATTCTGTGATTGAACAATATCTGACAGTGGTCAAGCCTATGTATAATCAATTCATCGAGCCTACCAAGCGATATGCGGATGTTATCGTGCCTGAGGGTGGAGAAAATCATGTAGCCATTGATTTGATCACGACAAAGGTCAAGAGTATCTTAGAATGATTTAGTATTGCGCGGCTGATCAAGAGGATTGAGCATAGAGGACAAGCTGGTTGGTGGACCTTGAGCGTCAGCTAGATATAGCAAAACGATAAGATCAAATAGAAAAAGGCAGACGATTTTTGGAAAAAATTCGTCTGCCTTTTTCAGTTCGTATTTAATTCTCTTCTTCATGAGATTTGTTGTGAAGATCATTGATGACTTCAAGTGCCTTAATAAAATCTTTCCGCAAAATCGCCCATTTATCATACTTTTGCATAGAAAAATTGAAATCATCTGTAGAATCGCCTTTTATGATTCTAAAAGAAAATCTTTTGTTGTGTGTACAGAGAAAATTGAACGTAAATGACTCATCTTTTTCAGCATAATCAAAAGAACATTCTTCAACATAATCCAACGCTGCGGCTTTTTTTGAAAGTATTGAGCACCTTTCCATTAAGTAAGTCAGTTCGGATTTGTTAAATGGTCGATTAGGTGAAATCTTGATTGAGTATATATTCATGCATAGCTCCTTCTATTCTAAATATTCGCATTTCTAAACCTATCATCCCCTGATGCATATGAAGAATCACACACCTACTTAATTTTATCATATGTCTTGACAGATTTCTAATGAACTTGACGAAAAACAGCAGAAGCCGGATTTTTGCCCAAAAAGTGCAAAGGAATCTCGAATAGAAGAAAGAGCGAGATTTCTAGATATTTTGTCAGCTATTTTGATGTGAATTATCAAATTTTTGCATTTTCCATTAAAATGTTGAAAAATATTGCTGTATGAATCATGTTATAATTTGTAAAAAGATTTTTTCTTGAAAAGGGGGGATAGAAAAAATGATGCGAAGGGGAGAAATATTTTACGCCAATCTTTCGCCGGTTATTGGATCTGAACAGGGAGGGATTCGTCCAGTTTTGATCATTCAAAACAACAAAGGGAATTTATTCAGTCCCACATTGATTGTTGCGCCTATTACAAGGAATATTCGGAAAAAGATGCAGCCGACACAAGTGAAAGTCAATATTCCTCATGAGGAAGAAATGACCCCCTCATTGGTTCTTTTAGAACAAATTCGTACGTTGGATAAGGAACGGATGCTGCAGAAAATCTGTAAGCTTCAGGACTGTGATATGGAAAAGGTCAATCAGGCGTTGAAGGTCAGTATAGGAATTCGATAGGCTAGTTTAGCTAAATACATAAGAATGACAGTAAGTTGGAATCGCTGTAAGAAGTCAATTTTTGCAGCGCTATTCATGTGAGGTTACTGCAATCGATGGCCGAGATCGTCTGATCTCGGCTTTTTATTGCAGAATTTTTTATGTAAAACAGTTGGATAAGTGCAGACCATTGACTAAAAAGGAAAAAGAGATAGACTTATTGAGCTGCACGTATCTAGACACATCTTCTGCCAAAGAGATACTCACTACTTCATAGCTTCGATAGTAGTCAAACTGATTAAGAAGTATATAGAAGCGTTTTTGGGTTTCAAGAATAGTTATTTCAAGGTATAGTAGAACATAGAAAGATACAGGAGGGATCTAGGTGGAAAAGGTTCGTTACGGCATTTTAAGTACGGCACAGATCGTGCCTCGATTTGTGAAGGGGATACGTGAAAGTGCAGTTGGTGAAGCTGCAGCAATCGCTTCAAGAGAGCTGGAAAAGGCGGAGAAGATGGCCGCTGATTTAGACATACCGCAGGCATATGGCAGTTATGAAGCGCTTTGTAGGGATGAATCATTAGATATTATTTATATTGCTACATACAATAAAGGACATTACGAGGCGGCAAAGTTAGCGCTAAAGCATAAGAAGCATGTTCTTTTGGAGAAACCATTTACATTAAAGTCTGCAGAGGCAGAGGAATTGTTCGACTTAGCAAAGAAAAATAATTGTTTTTTGATGGAGGCGCAAAAGGCTGTTTTTTTACCAATTACACTAAAGGTAAAAAAAGCAATCGAGCAGGGGAAAATCGGCAAGGTACGCCATATTCGTTCTGTTACTGCTTATCCGAATATCGATCATTTGAAATGGTTTCATTCTCTTGACGCAGGAGGCGGAGTCCTTCACAGCTCTGGAAGCTATCCATTAGAGTATATCCAGTTTATTTTGGGAGAATCACCAATTGGTTATGCCGGACATTCCTCGATGGAAAAAGGCAGGAGTGACGATCAATTCGAACTTTCTTTAAAATTTCCTGAACAGATACTGGCTAGTGTTTTTATTACAGTGCAGCTGGATATCCCTAGTGAAATGGTTATTTATGGAGAAACGGGGAAAATAGTCATCCCTTATTTTTGGAAAACGGATCATGCCGCAATTTATTCTAATGACGGGCGTGAGGAGCAGCTGACGAGTACCATCAGTAGTGAGTTCGCTTTTGAAGTTGATCATGTCAATCAATGCTTGGCTGACGGCCTGTTGGAAAGTCCGCTGATGACGGAAAAAATAACGGTTGATACAGTGAAGCTAGTTGAAAATATGTATGGTCGATGGCTATAAAATAAAAAAATTTTAAGCTTGTTTGTATTATTGACTGAACTGTGATAAAGTATGTCTCATGCGACGAGTTGACTCAACCAGATGATCTTTTGATTGTTCCGATTTTATCGGCTAGTGGTTGGTTGATGCAGAGGCACCGATGTTTAGTCATCAACTACCGCATTGTAGTTGTGCCGGATGAAGTTTTTGTGGAGAAAATTCATCTGCTTATAGCAATATGAGTACTGCGTAAAAAAGAAGATGAAAGTCTTCTTTTTTTTTGCAATAGAAAGAAGCAACTATCCTGAAACTGAGTTAAGTGCAATCCCTTCTTTTGATAAAGCTTCAAAGAAGTTTGCACTTAATTTTTATTGAAAAGCCTTAAATATAAGGGGTTTTCGAAAGGAATTTGTTTTTATAGATAGAAAACAGATGACTTCTTTTGTGTTTGATAGAAAAAATTCTGGATAAGGTTGCACTTACAAAAGTGCAACTTTTTTGTGTTGTTACTTGTGAAAAATCGAGCTATAGTTGCAGTTGTAAGGGGAAGAAATGAAGGTGAGTAGAAGATGTCACTGCACTTATCAAAACGAGAGATAAATATTTTACTGATGCTTTTGGACTTGGAAAACAGCATCACGACGAAGGAATTAGCCGAGGCTTTTAGTGTAAGTGTAAGAACAATCAAATATGATTTGGAAAATGTTCGTGCATGGTTTCAGGAACGGAATATCAGCTTACAGACAAGACGAAACAAAGGCGTTTGGCTGGAGCTGCCGGATTCTGAAAGGTTGACGCTGAAAAATGAAATTCTGGAGGTCGATCGCTTTGAAACATATCCGGATCAGGAGTTGAGAATGAATCAATTGATTTTTCATCTGATTCTTTCAAAGGATCATTTGACTTCTCAGGAGCTGGCCGATGAACTTCAAGTCAGTCGGAATACGATTTTAAAGGATCTGGATCGACTAGAGGAATTCATTCAGCGATATGAGCTTCAGCTGGATCGGCAAAGTCGTAGAGGTTTCTTTATCCATGGGGAAGAGAGCAAAATCCGTCTATTGATGGAATATATCAGCCAGAAAGAGATTACTGAATATGATATCTATCAAATCATGAGTCACTTTGTTCAGGCGGGGAACCATAAGAGGATGATCGACGTTCATGTAGGAGGGAATACGATTTTTCAGGAGATCTATCAGGTTTCACTGAATGAGATGACCAAGCTCCTTGATCCTTCTTTATTGGATCAGTTCAATTATGCAGAAATTCTCTCTATTACGCTCAGAGTTTCAATTGCTACATCACGGATGCAGCTGCAGCACACAATGAATGGCTACAAGATTTTACCCAATCAAGAGGAGCTGATGAAGAAGCAGGAGCTGCCGTTTCTTTTGATGAACAGAGTCTTTGAGCATTATGAGCTGCCGCTTTTAGCAGACGAGTACTTCTATATTTACAGTGATGTGTTCGTGACGAACAGTCACCAGGATATAGCAGAACTGACAGAAGAACTGATTCGCGATGTATCTGAGGAAATCAGTTTTCCTTTTTATCGGGATCGACAGTTGTTCACAAATTTATTCGCTCATTTATCCTTACGGTTGACAAAGAAACATCTATTCATCAACGAATACAATCCTTTTGTCGATGATATCAAAGCAAAGTATCCGCAGCTGTTTGATGCAATCAAGCATGCCAGCAGTCGAGATATTGAAAATGCGGCGTTGTTTATTAATGACTCATTTATTGCCTATATTGCCTTGCATTTTCTTGTTGCCTATGAGAAAAACCAGCATGAAATCAATGTTGTTCGAATTGTTTATGTCTGTTCAACAGGCCTTGGTGTAACCAGCCTGATCGAGCAGAAAATTCTCGAAGAAGTTTCCAATGTTGAAATTGCCGGTTTTGCTTCAGTGCTGAATGCGACCGATATTATTGAAGAAAAGAACCCTGATCTTGTTCTCAGTATTTTTCCTATAGAGGTGTTGAACCGACCGTTTATCAAGGTTAATCCTCTGCCGACTGAGAGTGATATCCAGCAGATTCAGGAAGAGGTCAATAAAATATTGACCAGTGTTCGTGACGGCAGTATTCCAAGGCTGGTACCACGTCAGCCATTAAAGGAAAACAGAGGGCTGGAAGCGGAAAGCAGAGACATTCTGGTTCGGTCCTATGTGATCTACGAGGAGCTGCTGAAGGCTTTTGCCGAAAAGTTGAATGATGGATACAAAGAGGCTTTCTTACTCCATGTAATGCTGATGGTCCACCGGATCATTTTCGATGGTCAGTATGAAAATGAAGGGAATATTGTAAAAGAGACCCTGATGGCTCAACAAAAACTGGTAGAGCAGATCGAGCGAATTTTTGCCAAGAACAATCTGACGGTCAATCAGGCAGAAATCACAGCTTTATTGAATTACATCAGAGAGGAGTGAGAATATGAATTTAACCGAAGACGCAAAGAAAATCATCAATGAATCTGAGAACCGTGAGGAGCTGGAGGCTTCAATCGCAAAAACAGAAGAACTTTTAAAAGCAGCAGCCATTGTACCGACTGAGCTGCAATGGACGATTCTGATCAACCATGTCAATGAAATGATCAAACGCTCGAAGGCGAATGAAAAGATGGCGGGTGTCGATCCGGAAATGTTTGATGAGGTATCGAAGGATGCCTTGTCGATCGCTGATGAGCTGGTGAAGCACATTGGCAATCTGCCGACTGACGAAATGTATGTACTATCCATACACTTTGAGGCTGCCAAGCAAAACGCAGCTGAATAAATAAAAACAAACTAGGAGGAAGAAACCATGATAACAGTAGTAATCGCAGATCGTTTAGGAAAAGGACAAAATGTAGCAAAAGGTGTAGAAGCAGCGGGCGGACGTGCCGTTGTTGTTCCGGGCATGGGCGCAGATATGCGTTTAGGCGATGTGATGCAGCAGGAAAATGCAGATATGGGGATTTCATTCTGTGGAAGCGGCGGAGCAGGTGCTTTGACAGCAGCGAATAAATACGGCTATCCGGAACGTCATGGTATGCGTTCTGTTGAAGAAGGAATCACAGCGATCAACGATGGAAAAACTGTATTAGGCTTTGGTTTTATGGATCAAGAAGAACTAGGCAAACGCCTGACAGAAGCATTTGTTAAAAAACATGGTGAATAGAAGAGGTTGTGATAGAAGTGTTTAGCCCTGAGAAATAAAAAGGACAATTTAAAAAAAGGTTCTCATATTTTTAACATTGTTCGGTTTATTTCCGACTGAGCTGCTTCTAGAACACCATTTATTGGGATTTGTGTGATTAACATGGTCTCACAAACCCAACAAAGAGGGGCATTGTTCTTGTGGTTAGGCAATACTAATTGTGTCTACGAGTCTCACGATTCTCGACACAAAGCATTAAGCCTAGACCGCTTGGACATCGGACCTCCAGAATAAAAGAACAGCAAAACAAAGAATCAAAGCTGTTCTCACAAACCCAACAAGGAGGGCCATTATTCTTGCCAAGTATCTTGGCTTAGAAATAAGGGACACCGGACCTCCAAAATAAAAGAACAGCAAAGCAAAGAATCAAAGCTGTTCTCACAAAAATAACAAGGAGGGCCATTATTTTTGCCAAGTATCTTGGCATAGAAATAAGGGACACCGGACCTCCAAAATAAAAGAACAGCAAAGCAAAGAATCAAAGCTGTTCTCACAAAAATAACAAGGAGGGCCATTATTCTTGCCAAGTGTCTTGGCTTAGAAATAAGGGACACCGGACCTCCAGAATAAAAGAACAGCAGAGCAAAGAATCAAAGCTGTTCTCACAAAAATAACAAGGAGGAAGAACTGTGAGTGCAACGAAAAGGACATCTCAGATCGTGAAGGTTTCAGGAAAAGGGGAAAATAAGGCGGCGGCATTTGCTAGTGCGTTAAGCAATGTATCAAAAAAGGTTCTGAAGGAATCAACGGATGTATTGCTGAGAATCGAACCTAAGGACGTGGAAATCCTTTCAGCGGTAGAGAAGAATTACACTGAGCGCTTCCTGTTCTTCTTCTTTCCTAGAAAACGCACGACCTATGAAGTGGAGTTAAGTGTTGAAGTGGAAATCAGCTTGATCGAAATGGCAGACGTGCCATTTAAACAAGTAGATGCACAAGATCCAAACGGGGTTTCTGTTCCATTTACAACAAAAAAAATCTAAGTAATAAACAGCTGTAGCAAGTAAAATGTATCGAAAAAATGTACACACAAAAAGAAATAAGGAGGAAAAAGCGAGTGGACTTAATTGTTATTCTATTTAAATCAGTTATTATTGGCGGACTACTTGGTTTTGCAGCCGGTGTCGGAGCAGCAAGAATGTTCCATGCACCTCAAACACAAGGGTTAGGTGCTTTTAGAACATTAGGGGAAATGAATGCAGCAGAGGGAGATCCAGCATCACATTTCTCATTTGGTCTGGGTTTCTTCTTCAACGCGTGGGCTTCTGCAGTAGGGGCAGGTGCTTTCACACAGGATGTGACACACCGAATCATTCCTAACTGGGCAGCAGCAGCTTTGCTGGTCAAGGATAAAGATGTAACAAAAACGATGCATGATCCTAAAAAAATGGGGATCGCCGGAGCTATTGCCGGTATCATCACAGTTGGTTTCTTAAACAGTACAGCCGCAGCGATTCCTGAGTCTCTTCAGGTTACAGCAGTAGCAGTACTGGTTCCGGCAGCAACGATTTTGATCAACACAGTTATGCCTGTATTGTTCTGGTTAGCTGCCTTGGATGCAGGGAAACGTACTGGATTCTGGGGAACATTATTTGGCGGACTATCTCAATTAGTAATGGGTAATGCCGTTCCCGGTGTTGTTCTGGGTATCTTGATTGGTAAAGGTGTCGATGAATTAGGCTGGACTCGTATGACAAAAGGTATGATGGCAGCAATTATTCTACTGTTCGTATTCAGCGGATTCTTCCGTGGATTCGACATGCAGCTGATCGAAAGCTTCAAGATGACTGTACCGAACTGGTTGAACAATCTGCATGATGTGTTCACAGTGAAATAAGCCTAGAGCAGAAGGAGGAGCAAAATTATGGATGAAAAAGAAAAAACAGAATGGTCACAAGATGAAATAGAAATTCAAGAAGCGTTAAAAGCAAAAAGCTTCTGGTATGCTGACTGTTCTTTCCCGATTATCGTTGGATTGATGGCAGCAGCAGTCTTTGCAGGAACACATATGTATGTCGTTCATGGTGTAGGAGCATTTAATGAAGTGTCAATCGTTGCCATGCTGAAAGCTGGTTTAGATGGCGGTTCATATGGTGCAGCAGCGGCATTCGGTGCAAGCTTCCTGTTTGCACGTATCTTAGAAGGATCATTGGTAGGGATTTTGGACTTGGGCGGATCTATTCTGACAGGTCTGGGTATCGGTGTACCTGCAATCTTGCTAAGTATGAATATTGACGCACCAATCAAAAACTTCCCACTGGCATTATTGACAGGAGCTGTTTTAGGACTGATGGTTGGCGGCGTGATCATCTTGATTCGTAAGTTTACAATCAATCAAGGAAATTCAACTTTCGGTGCTGACATCATGATGGGTGCCGGAAATGCGGCTGGCCGTTTCTTAGGTCCGCTGATCATTCTAAGTGCAGCAAGTGCTTCTATTCCAATCGGAATTGGTTCAACAATTGGTGCAATGATTTTCTACGCATGGAAAAAACCAATTGCAGGTGGAGCAATCCTTGGTGCAATGATTTTCGGAGCTTTCTTCCCAGTTGAACTGACACAATAATTAGTGCAAAACCCGTTTTTCTTATATGTGGAAATCCGTTTACATTATAATGTTATCGTGGTATTATGTACTCGAACTAGTTATAATATTATAATCTTTGAACGGAGGAAACAGGATGAACGGGTTTGTATTATGGATGGAGCAGCATTTGATGCCGACAGCGAATAAGTTTGGTTCGCAGCGTCACATGGTTGCTATCCGTAAAGGGTTAATCGCAACAATGCCGCTGACAATTGTCGGCTCTTTCTTCACAGTGTTTCAAAATATTCCAATTGAGGCGTACACGGAGTTTATTGCACCGTATCTGCCGGTACTGGATATTCCATCAAGGTATACGATGGGAATTTTAGCATTATATGCTACTTATGGAATTGCTACTTCATTGGCAAAAAGCTATAAGCTGGATTCATTGAGCTGCGGGCTTTTGGCACTGATGGCTTTTCTGGTTACAGCTGCACCGCCTACACGGGTATTTGAAGATATCGATGGGGTGATCAATGCAGGGCGCTATATCAATTTAGCTAACTTGGGGTCGGCTTCATTGTTTGGTGCAATCGTCACAGCAATACTTTCTGTAGAAATCTATCGCTTCTTTGTTGAAAAGAACGTGACAATCAAAATGCCGGAGGGTGTACCACCAGAAGTATCAAACTCTTTTGTGGCATTGATTCCAGGTGCAGTGATCCTGATGCTGTTCTGGGCATTGCGTCATATTGTTGGTTTCGATTTGAACGGCTTCCTAAGTACGATCTTGATGCCGCTAAAAGGAGTGCTTGCCGGAAACAGTCTGTTTGGCGGCTTGCTGACAGTGTTCCTGATTTGTTTCTTCTGGGTATTGGGGATTCACGGTCCGGCAATCATGGGACCAGTCATTCGTCCTTTCTGGGATATGTCAATTGCGGAAAACGTTGATGCTTTTACCAACGGGGTAGATGCCAACAGCTTGCCGAACATTTTCACTGAGCAGTTTCTGCAATGGTTCATCTGGATTGGTGGTGCTGGAACGACTTTGGCGCTGGTTGTACTAATGATGTTTTCCAAATCAGAATATTTGAAGAGCTTAGGTCGTTTGTCCTTCCTGCCGGGATTATTTAATATCAATGAGCCGGTTATTTTCGGGACACCGATCGTTATGAACCCGATTTTGGGTATACCATTTATCATAGCACCTCTTATAACAACAACTTTATCTTACTTCCTAACTGTGACTAACGTCGTACCAATGATGATGGCACGTCTTGGATTTGCATTCCCGGCACCAATTGCTGCCTGGATGAGTACCAACTGGAGTATCATGGCAGGCTTGCTTGTTATTGTGAACTTTGCGATCACTCTGGCGATCTACTATCCATTCTTTAAAGTCTATGAGAAACAGCAGTTGGATAAAGAAGCAGAAGAACTTGCTTCAAAAGAGTCTGTGGAAGCGTAACAAGTAATTGAATGCAGGAGGGGAGACAAGACGAGAAAGTTATTGTTCGCCCCTCCTTGTTCTACATAAAGAATGAAGTCTGGAGGCACAGAAATATGGTAGTATGGTTTATCGCTTTCTTTATAGGTATGCAGGTCGTACTGGAAAAAGAATGGCTGCCTGATAGGCTTATTGGGCAAGGGCTCAGAGTTCTTTGTCTGGAAGCAATTCTGGTGATCACGGTTTCCGCAGTGATCGGTGTGCTCTTCAGACAACCTGTATTGATTGTTGGAACAGTAACGATTTTCAGCAGCTCGATACTTGCTTGGAAATATCGAAATAAGTATGACGGATTTGGAGTGTGACAATCGGATGAAAAGAGCTTTAGGTGTATCAGTGTATCCTGATCACAGTGATGTAGAACAGGACAAGGCCTATTTGAAAAAGGCTGCAGCGTGCGGATTTACTAGAATTTTTATGAGTATGCTGGAAGTAACAGATGGTAAAGAAGCAGTGAAGAAGAAGTTTCAGGAGCTGATCGGTTATGCGAAAGGACTGGGATTTGAAACGATTTTAGATGTTGTTCCTTCCTTGTTTGACGAATTAGAAATTTCCTATGATGATTTATCCTTTTTCCATGAACTTGGAGCAGACGGAATCAGATTGGATGCTGGATTTGACGGCAATAAAGAAGCAAAATTAACATTCAACCCGTTTGATTTGGCAATTGAATTGAATATGAGTAATGATGTCGCATACTTAGATAATATTTTGACATATGAAGCGAATAAACCATTTTTATATGGCTGTCATAATTTTTATCCTCAGGAAGGTACCGCTCTTCCATACGACTTTTTCGAAAAGTGCAGTGTTCGTTTTAAAAAGAACGGTATCCGTACCGCGGCTTTTGTTACCTCACAAGAAGGATCAATCGGCCCTTGGGATATCAATGATGGACTTCCAACCTTGGAAAGTCACCGTCATCTGCCAATAGAAGTTCAGGCGAAGCATTTCTTTGCTACAGGTCTGATCGACGATGTCATTATTGGTAATGCTTATGCCTCAGATGAAGAGCTGGAAGTTTTAGGGGAATTGAATCGCTATCAACTGGAATTTGACATCGAGTTTACAGAAGCTGTCAATGAAGTAGAAAAGACGATTGCATTGGATGAGCAGCATTTCCGTCGAGGAGACATCACTGATCTGATGGCACGTTCTACAGAGGTTCGTAAAAAGTATAAAGATAATGCAAACCCAGCGCATGACAATGAACAAGAATTTCAGGTCGGCGACATTGTTATTGGTAATGATGGTTTCGGCAAATATAAAAATGAGCTGCAAGTGGTGTTGCAGCCCCATAAAGATACACGAAAAAATAAGATCGGCAGTGTTGCAGCGAATGAGCGGATGCTGTTGGAATTTATCAAACCATGGACAAAATTCAGATTGAAAGAAAAGTAGGGATAGCAAATGACTTATGATCTACTGATAAAAAATGGAAAGACGATCGATGGACAACCGATAGAAATTGCCTTGTCAGATGGTAAGATTGCAAAAACAGCTGCTGTCATCGACGAAGAAAGTAAAAAAATCCTTGATTTAGAAGGAAAGTCCTTTGTTTCGGCCGGCTGGATCGACGATCATGTGCACTGCTTCGAAAAGATGACATTGTACTATGATTTTCCAGATGAAATTGGTGTGAAAAAAGGTGTTACGTCTGTGATCGATGCCGGAACGACTGGTGCAGAAAATATCCATGAATTCTACGATTTAGCTGTTCAAGCAAAAACCAATGTCTATGCATTGGCAAACATTTCTAAATGGGGCATTGTTGAACAAGATGAGTTGGCAGATTTGACGAAGATCAAAGAAGACCTGATCAAAAAGGTTTTGGCTGAGCTGCCTGATTTTGTGATTGGCATCAAAGCACGAATGAGTAAAACGGTCATTGGCGACAATGGCATCACACCGTTGGAGCTGGCAAAAAAAATCCAAAAGGATAACAATAACCTGCCTTTGATGGTTCATATTGGCTCAGCACCGCCTGAACTGGATGAGATTTTAGCGCATATGTCTAAAGGGGATATCTTGACCCATTGCTTTAACGGCAAGCCGAATGGTATCCTAGACCAGAAGACAGGGAAAATCAAAGATTTTGCATGGGCTGCGTTCGACAAGGGTGTTGTTTTTGATATCGGTCATGGGACAGACAGCTTTAACTTCAATGTGGCTGAAACAGCATTGAAAGAAGGTATGAAAGCAGAAACGATCAGTACGGATATCTATATTCGTAATCGTGAAAATGGTCCGGTTTATGACTTGGCAACAACAATGGAAAAATTACATGTTGTTGGCTATGATTGGACAGAGATTATTGAGAAAGTAACAGCTGTTCCGGCGGCAACTTTCCATTTAGATACGAAAGGTCGTCTTGAAGCGGGCTATGATGCAGACTTGACAATTTTTACGATTGAAGAAGGAAGCAAAACGCTGACGGATTCAAATGGCTTTACCAGAGAGGCAAAAGAATTGATCAAACCTGTGAAAACCATTATTGGAGGCACGGTTTATGACAATTAGTTATGAGAAATTCGGTTTGAAGGAAGTTATCAACGCATCGGGAAGAATGACGATTTTAGGCGTATCCAAGGTTTCTGAAAATGTATTAGCTGCTCAGAAATTTGGCGGAGAGCATTTCTTTGAGATGAGTGAGCTTAGCATACAAACAGGCAAGTATTTAGCAGATCTTTTGAAGGTGGAAGATGCGCAAATCGTTTCTTCTGCATCGGCAGGGATCGCACAAAGTGTTGCATCGTTGATTGGAAAAGGCTCTATGTATCATGCCTACCATCCCTATACAAAAAAAATCGAAAACAGAGAAATCATTCTGCCTAAGGGGCATAATGTAGATTATGGCACGCCAGTAGAGGTCATGATTGCTCAAGGCGGCGGAACAGTAGTTGAAGCTGGCTATGCCAATATGTGCTCGGCAGAGCATATTGAGATGATGATCACAGAGCAGACAGCAGCTATTTTGTATATCAAGAGTCATCACACTGTTCAAAAGAGCATGTTGAGTGTGGCTGAGGCGGCGGAAGTTGCTCGTCGAAATAACTTGCCGCTGATTGTAGATGCTGCTGCAGAAGAGGATTTGTTCAAATATGCTGAAGCTGGTGCAGACCTGGTAATTTATAGTGGAGCAAAAGCAATTGAAGGACCGAGTGCTGGTCTGGTGATTGGTAAGAAAGAATACATTGAATGGATTCGTTTGCAGGGTAAAGGCATTGGGCGTGCCATGAAGATCGGCAAAGACAATATTTTGGGCTTTACTCAGGCTGTCGAAGATTACTTGAAAAACGGGAGTGAATCTGGTGCTTCAATGAAGGAGCGGATGGAACCATTCATTACTGCTTTGAATGAAATTACTAATATTGATGCATCTGTTGTTCAGGATGGAGCAGGCAGAGATATCTATCGTGCAAGCATCAAGATTTCAGGACAAAAATCAGCGAAGGACGTTATCACTGAGCTGAAGACAGAAGACCCTGCAATCTACACGAGAGAATACCAAGCAAATAACGGCATCATTGAATTTGATGTTCGTTCTGTGAACAGCGAAGAAATGACGAAAATCACCAAACGTCTGACAGAAATCATGAACTAGACAGTAGGTAAAACAGCTGTCGTTTTAAAAATAGAAACTAATACTAGAAATAGATAGAATTTAAGAGGAGAATAGAATGATGTCAATTACACCAAATTATTTAGAAGATCGTTTATGTTTAAATGTTTTAGCAAATTCAGTGGAAAATGCTAAAGCTTGTTATGAAGCAGCAGATGGGCACGTGATTTTGGGTGTGCTTTCTAAAAACTATGATAGTGATGAAGCAGCTATCGAAGACATGAAGAAATACGCAGCAGAAACAAAAAATGCTCTATCTGTAGGACTTGGTGCCGGTGACCCGAACCAGAGCCAAATGGTTTCACGGATTTCTAAGGATTTACAGCCACAGCATGTAAACCAAGTATTTACTGGTGTCGGTACTTCTCGTGCATTGATTGGCCAAAACGAAACAGTTGTTAATGGACTGGTTTCACCGACTGGTAAAGTAGGCTATGTCAATATTGCAACAGGCCCTTTGAGTTCTCAAGCACCTGCTGGTGACGTGCCAATTGAAACAGCAATCAAGCTGCTGCAGGATATGGGCGGCAGCTCGATCAAGTATTTCCCAATGAAGGGTTTAGCTCATAAAGAAGAGTATAAAGCAGTAGCAGAAGCTTGTGCGAAATATGATTTCTACCTTGAACCAACTGGCGGAATCGACTTGGAAAACTTTGAAGAAATCGTACAAATCGCTGTAGATGCCGGCGTGAAGAAAATCATTCCACACGTGTACAGCTCAATTATCGACTCAGAAACAGGCGACACAAGACCAGAGGATGTAAAAACATTGCTGGACATGATGAAAAACACATTGAAATAAAAAGATAAGCTGATCGAACAGCCCTTAAACTAAGTCATCAAAGCGCAAAACGTTGAAAGACGGATGACGATTGTTTAAGGGCTGATTCAGGACGCTGGATAGGCAGGATGAAAAAATGAGAATTTCAGCTTTTGGAGAAATCATGATGCGTTTGACCCCTCCTGAATACCTGATGCTTGAGCAGACGAAGGATTTGCGGATGGATTTTACAGGAACAGGCGTCAATATTTTAAGTAATCTGTCGCATTTTGGTTGTGAAACAAGTCTAATCACCAATCTTCCGGATAATCGTTTGGGGGAAGCCGCGAAAGCAAGTGTCCGTCAATTGGGAATCAGTGATAAATGGATTGGCCAAGAAGGCAATCATATTGGCTCTTATTTTGCCGAAATGGGCTATGGACCACGTCCGACTCAGGTAACCTACCAAAATCGTCACAGCAGTTCTTTTGGTGTCAGCAGTGCTTCTCACTATGCCTTTGATGACTTCTTAAAGGAAACAGACCTTGTGCATATTTGCGGGATCTCGTTGAGCCTGACAGATGAAACTAGAGCAGCAGCTTTTGCACTAGCAGAAAAAGCCCACAAACAAGGCAAGAAGATTTGTTTTGATTTCAATTTCCGTCCAAGCTTGAACAAGAATAATGAGGCAGCGTTTATGCGTGAGCAATATGAGCGGATCCTACCATATTGTGATATTGTTTTCGGTAGTCAAAGGGATTTGACAGACCTTCTAAATATGCGTGTAGATGAAGCCTTAGACAGTGCAGAGCAGTTCAAGAAGCTGGCAGAAGATTTCATGGCTAAGTACGAGATTGAACAGTTTGCCGGAACCTTTAGAACGAGACAGGACGACAAGTATTATCTTTCTGGATTCCTATTTTCTGAAAAAGGCTATGAGTTGGCAGAACCAAGAGAAATCATCAATCTTGACCGTATCGGTGCAGGGGACGGCTATGCTGCAGGAGTTCTTTTAGGTTACGCAGAAAACTGGCAGCCTGCAAAAACAGTGGCCTTTGCCACAGCAAATGGTGTACTGGCGCATACGATCCAAGGAGATGTTCCGCTAACAACCAGAAAACAGGTTGAACACATCATGGAGCATCCGACTGTTGATCTGATTCGTTGATTTGATTCCTAGCGAATCATATAAAGAAGATTCTTTCTATTTTATCTTCAGTGAATGAGGCTTTCCGAAACGTCTGTTTTTTTAATCAGGTGTTTCGGTCTTTTTTTTTTGGAGAATTGCTAGAGTGGAAACAAAGAAAATCGTAGTAGATAAGGGTGAAATTGTTGAAAAAGGAAAAGAGTTTTCAGATAGTTTTCTAACTTACTTTCGTTTCAGACTGTTTTTCATTATAATAGAGAAGATGGCTCACTGGGAGCTGGAGTAAATGCAGGAGGAAGCGAGATGTCTGAGGATTTCTGGAAAGTTTTAGAAGATGAGCAGGCACTGGAAAATATTCGGAAACGTCCGGGTATGTTCATTGGTGCGCTTGGTCTTTCCGGGTTTGAAAATATGATGATCCAGCTCTTTGATGAATTGTTGAAGCTGGCTGATTTACCGGAAAAAGCACAACTGAATATTGAACTTTCAAAAAATCAGATCATTCTTTCCCTGACATGTAAGAGAGAATGGCGATTAAAGCTGGAAAATGAGTACGGGTATTCTTCTCATTTGCCTATTCAGGTACTATTGGCCTTGTCAGAACAGGTGGGACTAAGTCTGGAAACACCTAGGAAAAGGGAGATTCGAATTTATCAACAAGGAAAATTGGTGAAAGCGGCAGAGGTAGCTTCAAAAAGTGAAGAGTATCGGCTGGAGCTGGCATTTACACCAAACCCTGCTTACTTAGGTTCGAAGCAGGTCTCCTATTTTGTTCTGTTCAATCGCTGTCAGCAACTGGCGATGCTCCATAGCGGTTTGGAAATCAACTTGGCTAATGGAGAAGGACAAAAGAATCACCTGCAGTATGAGCAAGGCTTGGTAGAGTATATTTTTCAAAAGGATTATGCGCTGACACGAGGGATTCGGCCGTTGATCATCAAGACTGCCAGAGAAGACGTACTGATTCAAGCTGTCATATCTAAAAATCCATCGGCCAGTATCAGAGATAGTTTTGTGAATGGGCATTTGCCAATCGAAGGTGGTACACATATGGATGGTTTTATTCAGGGAGCTGTGGATGGAATGAATCGATTTCTTGAAGAAACCAGTCGCATGAAAATCATGACGATTGAGAATTTTCCCGAACGTTTTGACTTTGTCCTTTCTATACAGGTCAAAAGGCCGCGTTATGCTGGAGCAGTCAAGCAGAAAATTCGGAATCCTGAACTATACAAAATTCTGCGGGAGACGATTTCAGAAGAAGTATTTCGCTTTATGACGCGACATCCATCATGGTATGTCAGCTGATAGAGACTGAGCTAAGGGGGAACGAGCCCATGAAGATTTTTATTGACGGAGATGGTTCGCCGGTCAAAGAGGCCGCGATAGAGATTGCACAACGATATCAATTGGAAGTAACAATTGTTACCAGTGTTGATCATTATTCATTGAAGGAATATCCGGAAGCTGTTTCTTTTGTTTATGTTGACAAAGGTGCCGATTCAGCAGATTTTAGAATCCTCAAGCTGATCCAAAAAGGCGATATTCTGATTACTCAGGACTATGGCTTGGCTTCTTTAGTCTTACCTAAAGGGGCCTTTGTCCTTCATCAACTGGGCCGGGAATATACGAAAGAGACGATCGATCAGTTATTGGAACAAAGATATTTCAGTGCGAAGGTTAGGAAAAGCGGTGGTAGAACAAAAGGGCCTAAGCCGTTTACTGAAGGAGATCGAACAGCGTTTAAAGAGAAGCTGATTGAAGTGATTCAAAGAGAGCAAAGAAGAGATGAAGAGGTACAAGGCTGAATTTTTGATAGAAAAATCAGGTCTTTGTAAATAGAAGCTGATGAGGTAGGATGATGGATTGATGAGTGGAGTTAGCTTCACGAACAGCTATCTCATGTTAATGATTAGTAAATGCTGTTGCTACAGTATTTACTCTTATGTTCGTCACGCATACCATTCGACTAATAAAGCAGGAAAGTCGAACTGGCATAGCTCCTCTCAACAATAAGTCAAAACATGCCTTGTGGTAAAGGGCACTACATGTCAGTTTCATCTTATTGTTCGGGAGCTGCCCAAGTTCGTTCAGCTTTTCTAGTTGTCCAGCTTCACAGACTAACTTCCTCGACAATAAGATAACTTGTCTTCAATGGTAAAGGGCACCATTGAGTCAAGTTCCTTTATTGCTCGGAAGTTGAGCAAGTCTGTTCAGCTTTTTTAGTTGTCCAGCTTCACAGACTAACTTCTTCAACAATAAGATAACTTGCCTTCAATGATAAAGGGCATCATTGAGTCAAGTTCCTTTATTGCTCGGAAGTTGAGCAAGTCTGTTCAGCTTTTCTAGTTGTCTAGCTTCACGAGTTAGACTTTTCGGTAAATAGATAAATCCATTACAAAGATAAAGAGCATCTTTGAATGGATTTCCTAATTTACTCAAAGTCTGATCAAACTCGTTCAGCTTTTCTTATTTGCTTCTATTACAATTTTTGTTTTTATGCTAAAATAATGAAAAAGTATTTTTGTCTGCACAAACTTGGGTTTAGCAGGATGATTTAGGAGGAAAAGAATTTGAAAATTGTATTGCTCTATGGAGGGAAAAGCGAGGAACATGAGGTTTCGATCTTATCTGCTTTTTCTATTTTAAAGGCAGTTTACTATAATTATTATCAAGTTCAGCTAGTATATATAAGTAAGGAAGGGCAGTGGGTCAAAGGTCCTACCTTGACAGAGGCTCCGGAGGACGAATCAGTTTTACATCTAACTTGGAATCCTCAAGGCGAAAGCTCAGAAAAAGATGATTTTACCGGGAAGGTCATTACTCCTTGTGAAATCAAAGAAGAAGACTCGATCGTTTTCCCAATCCTGCATGGACCAAATGGAGAAGATGGCACGATTCAAGGCTTTTTAGAAACGATGGATATTCCTTATGTTGGAACCGGCGTTTTGGCTAGTGCAACAGCGATGGATAAAATCATGACAAAATATTTACTGCAAACTGTTGGGATTCCTCAGGTGCCGTTTGTTCCGGTACTGGAAAATCAATGGAAAGAAAATCCAAAGCATATCTTTGAGCAATGTGAAGGCTCTTTGATTTATCCAATGTATATCAAGCCGGCGAACATGGGCTCAAGTGTTGGAATCAGTAAAGCGGAAAACAGAGCAGAGCTTCAGTATGGATTGAAGGAAGCCTATAAATACGATTCAAGAGTAATCGTTGAGCAAGGCATCGAGGCAAGAGAAATTGAGGTAGCGATCCTTGGGAATGAAGATGTTCGAACGACTTCAGCAGGTGAAATCGTCAAGGATGTTGAATTCTATGACTATAATTCGAAATATATCGACAACAAAATCACAATGCAGATTCCTGCGGAAATTCCTGCAGAGGTACATCAAGAGGCACAACGCTATGCGAAAAAGGCCTATATGGTTTTAGACGGCAGCGGATTGAGCCGTTGTGATTTCTTCTTAACAAGTAAAAACGAACTGTTTCTTAATGAGTTGAATACAATGCCTGGCTTCACACAGTTCAGTATGTACCCATTACTTTGGGAGAACATGGGACTGAAGTACAGTGATCTGATCGAGGAATTGATCCAACTGGCTTTGAACCGATACAAGCAGCGTCGACATATGACAGAGGATTGACTGAGTCCGTCGATCGGTTGGCATAAATTTTAAAATACTGTTGATTAGGAAATGACGGCCGGGACATTTTTTCGTAGATAGATGTCTCGGCTTTTTGCTGTTTTATACGCAATGATGAGGAAAAAGCAATAATCTGAGTCAATAGACAATTGGAGGAAGAACGCAGTGAAATTAAGTTTTTGGGAAATCGCTGAAGCGGTACAAGCTGAAAATAACTGGAAACAGTGGGAAGATTTTTTTGTGACAGGAGTAGAGTTCGACAGTCGAATCATTAAATCGGGCAACCTATTTGTTCCTTTGGCTGGGAATGCTGACGGACACCGATTTGTAAGGAAAGCGCAGGAAAATGGCGCAGCCGCTGCTTTTTGGGGCAGCATAGAAGAAGCACCAAAGGACTTGCCGATTTTGCAGGTAAAAGACACGTTGACAGCGATGCAGCAGCTTTCTGTCTATTATCTGAAAAAGATGGCACCCTCTGTTATCGGCATCACCGGAAGTAACGGAAAAACGACAACGAAGGACATGGTGGATGCTGTTTTAGCACAAAAGTTTCGAACATATAAAACACAAGGAAACTATAACAATGACATCGGCTTGCCGTATACGATCCTACATATGCCGGAGGATACAGAAAAAGTCATCCTTGAAATGGGGATGGACCATGCCGGAGAGATTTCTTTCCTATCTAAGTTAGCCCAACCGGATGTAGCTGCTATCACAATGATTGGTGAGGCACATATTGAATATCTGGGATCAAGGCAAGGGATTGCGGCTGCAAAGATGGAGATCGTTGATGGACTGAAATCAGATGGTCTGTTGCTGGTTCCCAACGAAGAACCATTGCTGGAACCGATGATAAAAGAACGAAGCCAGACAATCAAAACCTTTGGCTGGAATTCAGACGCTGTCTATCAGGGAACAGTCAGCGAAGCTGGAAAAGAGTATACAGATTTCACGATTACCGGATTTAAGGAACCGTTTCGAATCCCTGTGCCAGGATCATATAATGTGACAAATGCACTGGTTGCTGTCGGGATTGGTCAATGGTTTGGTCTCTCTGAAAAGGAGATTGCCAAAGGGCTGGCTGAGCTGGTGGTAACAAAGAATCGTACGGAATGGCTGAAGGCTGCCAATGGAGCGGATATCCTAAGTGATGTCTATAATGCCAATCCAACGGCTATGAAACTGGTTTTGGATAACTTTAGAGTGATGGCAGGCAATGGAAAACGTCTTGCTGTTTTAGGCGATATGCTAGAGCTTGGACCAGAATCAAAAGACATGCATCGCTCTGTAGGGGAATTTTTGAATCCACAGGAAATTTCAGAGGTTTTCCTGTATGGTGAAGAAATGCGCAGTCTGTATGATGACCTGAAGGAAAGGTATAAAGAGCATGCCCATCATTATAAAAAAGAGGAAAAAGCTCAGCTGATTCAGGCCTTGCAGGAAGAGTTTGCACCTCAGGATATGGTTGTATTGAAAGGGAGCAATGGGATGGGCTTAGCCGAAGTTGTTGCCGCTCTGCAAACTGAAAGTTGATTTTCATAAAACTTGCTGAAAAGCTCAATTCGTGCTAAAATGAGCTGTTGTCAGAAGATTTGAATAAAAATAGGTGGCGGGAAATACCCCCCAAGTATTTATATAAAACTTGAACAGCTGAACGATTCCGTTTGGCTTTTCTGTTGTCAATCTTCATACGATTGGATTTTTCGATAGAGTTGATAAGATAGTTTGATAAAAGAGTATATCTCTATTTCACATAGAGTGAAGCAGACCCTCAAGGTTCGGTGGTCCGTTTCATTCAACGGAACAAACTCCGCGGCTGGATTTATTGACTTGTTGAAATGTTTAGAAATTGGGGCAGAAGCTCCCGAACAATAAGATATTAGGAGGATCACATTGAAATTTAGCGAACTTGGATTATCATCAACATTACTATCTGCTATTGAACGATCAGGCTTTGAAGAAGCAACACCGATTCAGGGAGAAACAATCCCTTTGGCTTTAGAGGGAAAAGACGTTATTGGACAAGCACAAACAGGAACAGGTAAAACAGCAGCATTCGGTCTGCCGATGCTGGAAAAAATCGATACTGCTAATCGTGTACTGCAAGGCTTGGTCATTGCACCAACAAGAGAACTTGCTATTCAAACACAAGAAGAACTTTACCGTCTTGGTAAAGATAAAAAAATTCGTGTACAAGCTGTATACGGAGGCGCGGATATTGGTCGCCAAATCAGAGGCTTGAAGGACCATCCACATATCGTCGTGGGAACACCGGGTCGACTGTTGGATCATATCAACCGCCGTACATTGAAATTGGGTACTGTGGAAACATTAGTATTAGATGAAGCAGACGAAATGCTGAACATGGGCTTCCTGGAGGATATTGAAAAAATTATTTCTCAAGTTCCTTCTGAGCGTCAAACATTACTGTTCTCAGCAACAATGCCTCCGGCAATCAAGAACATCGGTGTTAAGTTCATGAAAGACCCGCAACACGTTAAAATCAAAGCAAAAGAAATGACTGCTGACTTGATCGACCAGTATTACGTTCGTTCAAAGGACTATGAAAAATTCGATATCATGACTCGATTATTGGATTTCCAGACGCCTGAATTGACGATTGTTTTCGGTCGTACAAAGCGTAGAGTAGACGAGCTTGCACGTGGACTAGAAGCGCGCGGCTATAAAGCTGAAGGAATCCATGGTGATTTGTCTCAGCAAAAACGAATGAGCGTTCTGCGTTCATTCAAAAATGGGAATCTGGATATTTTAGTAGCGACAGACGTTGCTGCCAGAGGACTGGATATTTCCGGTGTTACCCATGTGTACAACTATGATATTCCTCAAGATCCTGAAAGCTATGTTCACCGTATCGGTAGAACCGGCCGTGCAGGTAAAGGCGGTATGTCTGTTACTTTTGTTACACCAAGCGAAATGGGTTACCTTCACGTGATTGAATCACTGACTAAGAAAAGAATGTCTCCATTGAAGCCGCCAACCGCAAAAGAAGCATTCCATGGAAAATTGGGTGCTGCATTAGAATCAGTTGGCGATAAACTGGCAGAAAATGGTTTGGATAAATATCTTGATTCAGCTGATGCGTTACTTGAGAAGTATTCTTCTCAAGATCTGGCTGCTTTGCTTCTTAAGACGATCTCAAATGATCCGGAAGATGCAGTACCAGTAAAAATCACGCCTGAACGTCCATTGCCTTCACCGAAAAGCGGCGGCTTCAATAAGAACAAGCGTCACAGCGGAGGCGGCGGAAACCGTCAACGTAAAGACGGTCGTTCATACCGAGGTAAAAATAATAAGAGCAATAACGGTAACGGCAATAGCAATGGCGGCGGCAACGGCGGCAGCTATAACAAAGGGAAGAAGAACTACTCTTCCAAACGTGGAAATGATAAGGGTCGTGGCTTTGTCATTCGCGAAAAAGGAAACAACTAAACAACATCTACTATTTCAGACTGCGGGTATAGCCTTAACTGGCTGCTATCGGCAGTCTGATTTTTTTATTCCTTCTTTTCTGATTTTTCTTAAGGGTTCTTGTAGGAAAAATGCTTTTTTTTTGATAGAATGTAGTTAATTTATTGATTTGGAGTGCAGGACAGATTATGATTAAAGGGATTGGCATAGATATTGTTGAGCTTTCAAGAATTGAAAAAATCATTCAGAACCGTTCTTCTTTTGTTAAAAGAGTTCTGACAGAAAATGAATTGGAGATTTTCAATCAACTTTCCCTGCGCCGACAGATCGAGTTTCTTGGCGGACGTTTCTGCTGCAAAGAAGCTTTTTCAAAAGCATGGGGCACAGGTATTTCCGGTGTTGGTTTTCAGGAAATAGAGATTTTACGAGATGAGAACGGCGCACCTGTCGTTACAAAATCTCCGCATCCGGGGAAAGTGTTTGTTTCGATCTCCCACACAGATACATTGGCGATCGCGCAGATTACTTTAGAGGAATAGGAATACAGATTAAGCACGGGATGGGGGATATATGATGGTCAGCGGCATTCACCGGCCTACAAAAATAATCGTTGATACACAGGCAATTACAGAAAATGTATCTCAAGAAGTTGCAAGGCTTCCAAAAGATAGAGAACTTTTCGCTGTAGTTAAAGCGAATGGGTACGGGCATGGAGCTGTTGAGGCAGCATACAGTGCACGTAGAGGAGGCGCAACGGGGTTCTGTGTCGCTTTATTGGATGAAGGCATAGAATTAAGAGAAGCCGGTATTACGGAGCCTATTTTGATTTTAGGTGTAGTAGAAGCAATGTACATAGAGTTATTGTTGGAATATGAGTTATCAGTAACAGCAGCGACACAAGAATGGCTTGAGGAAGCACAGGAGATATTAATGGGGATATCTGCTGAAAAGCAGTTGAAAATACATATAAAAGTAGATACCGGAATGGGACGCATTGGTTTTCTCTCTATTGAAGAAACGCTTATTGCTGTAAAAACGGTTCAAGAAGCTCCCATGATGGTATTCGAAGGAATATTCACACATTTCTCAACAGCGGATGAAATCGATCCAGCTTATTTTATGAAGCAGGAAACTTTTTTCAACGAGATCATCGAACGTTTGCCGCAGCGGCCGCGCTATATTCACAGTGAGAACAGCGCTGCAGCATTGTGGCATCCGGAAAGTCCCGGGAATATGATTCGCTTTGGTATAGCGATGTATGGTTTGAATCCTTCCGGAAGGACGATTTCTGAGACCTATCCATTGAAACCTGCATTGGAGCTGAAAACAGCGTTGATCCAAGTGAAGGAGCTTCCTCAAGGCTCAGGGATAGGCTATGGCAAGACATATGTCGTTGCTTCACCGAAGGAATGGATAGGAACATTGCCGATCGGCTACGCTGACGGCTGGCTGAGACATATGCAGGGGTTTTATGTTTTAGTTAATGGTGAGAAATGTGAAATTATCGGAAGAGTCTGCATGGATCAGTGTATGATTCGATTGCCGGGATATGTACCCAACGGCACAGAGGTTACCTTGGTTGGAAAAAACGGTGGAGAAGTGATCACCCTGCAGATGGTGGCGGATCAACTTTCGACGATTCATTATGAAGTAGCCTGCACATTTTCACAACGGATACACAGAGAATATAAATAGGGAGGATTACCATGGTCAAACGCGGAGATATCTATTTTGCAGACCTCTCTCCTGTTGTTGGTTCAGAGCAAGGCGGTATTCGACCGGTCTTGGTTATACAGAATAATTTGGGGAATCATTTCAGCCCGACAATCATTGTTGCGGCTGTCACAGCTAAGATGGCTAAACCGAAATTACCTACACATATCGGAATCAATTCAGGGGAGACGGGAATCGAAAGAGACTCAGTGATTTTATTGGAACAGATACGAACAATTGACAAAGCCAGGCTGAAAGAAAAAGTTTGTCACCTGGGAATGGATGTAATGACAGATGTAGACCGAGCTTTAGGAATCAGCATAGGGATACTTGAAGCGGAAGAAGCAGTGGATACATATCAGATATAATGGTTTTGACATTTAAGAAATGGATCGACCAATGGCTATACATAGTGAGGAACGCTGAAGGACAATTTTTCTAAAATTATCCTCTTCGGGAATCTTGATAACGCGGCTTTTTTGAACAGTTACTAGCGAATAGAAAAAAAAGTTGGCAAGAATAAAGTGTAATGTTACAATGGATTATGTATAATTGGGTAGAAAATAGATAACTTCACACAAATGATTAGTGTTTTTATTATGTTATAAAGGGGTTTTTTATTTGGTCATAATCATTATAGGCATCTTAGTCATCGCCATGCTGGCCTTTTTCAGCTACGAACTGGTTAAAAGAATTAACCTTGATCGGCTGCCGGCAGACAACACAAAGATGCAGAGAAAAATCAATGTATACAGGCAGCAGGAAAATAGCCGCCTGATCGTTTCCATCATCGTTGCACTAATTCTCATTTCATTGTTTTTATTAGGGATTCTTTATCAACAGTACACATTGGATCAAGATAATGAATCATTGAAAGCGGAAGTGGAAACGCTTGGAGGCAGCAAGAGTGCTACAGTTGAAGAATACACGGAAAACAGCTTGAAATTAGCTGATTTTTCGTGGGGAAAAATCGTGGAAAGTCAAGATGCTGCAGCTTTAAAGAATTATGAGCTGCAGCTTTCCAGAGAATGGCAGCCTTTTTTTGGTGAAGTAAGTGTGACGATCGTCAGAAGTCAGAACACGAATTCACTGACGATTTCTGTATTTTCTTCTTCTCTGGCTTATTCCGGGTTTACTACAGCGGAAAAAAATGTAGAGAAATTTGTGACAGAGTTGAGCAGTGTGCCGGAAGTCGCTGTGCTGGATTTCAATTTTACATATCGTGATAAGACAAACACGTTGACGAAAGAGTCAATGGTTTACTCGAAGGACGCTCAAGATGAAGGGCTAAAAAAAGTAGAACTTAAGTAAGTGATCGAAATAATAAATTTTTTAGAGAATTTTAAGATGGGGTGTAGAACAAATGGCAAAGAGACGGTTAATTAAAAAGATTAACGAAGTTTCTGATGAAGAATTGGCACAGGATGTGTTGAATTCGGAAAGCAGTACAGAGACTGTTGGAAGTTCTGCTGTTTTGAATGAACAGCTTGAAAAACAGGAGCAGGAGATTAGACATCTAAGAGAACTGCTTGAAGAGTACCGTCTGCAGGAAGAAGATTATGAGAAAGAAAGAGATGAAAATTTCAAACTATCTCAGCAAAATAAGCAGCTGGCACTTAAGGTTGAAAGCCATCAGGATGAGATGGAAGCCTTGGCAGACAAGAACGATGAGCTGGAAACACTATTGAATCAGCGTGAAGCTGAAATCGATGAACTGAAGAGCGAACAAAGCGTATCTTCTTCAGCGGAAGCTGAAACCCTGAAACAGCAAATTCAAGAGTTGCAGGAAGAAAATTCTGAAGCACAAAGACAAATCAGTAATCTGGAAGCTGAGCTTTTAGTGAAAAACCAAGAGCTGACAACGAAGATTTCAGAAAAAGAGCAGGAAATTTCACAACTGCAAACGCAACTATCATCTCGTGGGGCAGTGACGGAAAAACAAGAAGCATTGGAGACGGTGAAAATGGAATTAGAAGAATTAAATAGAAAACTTCAAACTCGTGAAGAAGAAAATCAGGCTCTTACCCAAAAAATTGCCGATCTTCAACAGAAACTGACTCAATTGGAAGATGAAAATAAACAACTGGGCAACAGAGCTGCATCTCTGACAACAGACACATCTGTTGCTGGTGCAAGCGAACATGTACAAGAATTGAAGAAAGAATTGGAATCTGTTATTAGAGAAAAGAGTGAAGTTGAAAGCACTCTTGGACGAATTCAAGCAGTAAACGATAAGCTTTCTGTTCAGAAGGATGTTTTTGAAGCTGAGCTTGCAACATTAAGAGACAGCTATAAACTGAAAGAAGCTGAGCTGGAATCAGTTAAATCTGATCTGGGCGCACTGCAAAGCGGATCTGCAACTGGTGAAGTGAAGGGCGAACAGCTGGCTGAACTTTTACAAGCGAAACAGCAAATCAACGATTTACTGTTGAAGAACCAATCATTACAGGAAGATGCACTTAAATCTCAACAAGAGATCGGTGAAGTAATGGTTTCTGCTAAGAAGGAAGCAAATAGAATCATCAGCGAAGCACAGGTAGAAGCGAAGCATATGATCAACTCGGCTGAGTTGGAAATGCTGAATATCGGTAATCGTGCGAAAAACATTTCAAATGAAGTGGAAGAATCTAAGAATGAAGTTATGACTATCTATCGTGAATTGGAAGAAAGATTGAACAAGCTTTCTCGATTAGATAAAAATGGAAACTAAGAGCCAGTGAGGAGTGATTCGATATGAAAAAGAATAAACTGAAGATAACTGCTGCATTGTTCTTTTTTAGTGGAATCCTTGGACTGTCTACTTACTTGATGAATACGACGGCAATTGAAGGGTCGACACCTGAAACAAGTGCTGTATCCAGTGAAGAAAATAAGGATGCAGTAGTTACTACAAGCAGTACAAGTGTTGAGTCAACTACAGACGCTGCTGCGGAGAGCACTCCGCCAGTAGAGGAGCAGCCGGCTGCATCAGAAGAACAGCAGCCTGTTTCGGAAGAGGAACGGCCAACAGAAATCTATACTGTTCAGCAGGGTCAGAACCTTTGGGAAATTGCTCAGACAACAGAGATGTCTCTACAGGATTTGATGAATATCAATCAGTTAAGCAATAGCGCCGTCTTTACTGGGCAGGAATTGCTTGTAGAAAAATAGACACGAGTTACACAAAAGTATAAAAGAGTTTTCAGTTTGGTCAACAAAAGCTGAAAACTCTTTTAGTTTTTAGCTGTTTATATGGTAAATTAGACAGCATTTTGTTATCCTTAAAAAGATAAGAGTGTAAATTGAGGTGCAACATGGATGAGTTTGTAGAAAACCTGAAAAGAATGAAACGTGAAGGGGATTCCCAAGCAGGAAAACGCCCAATGACGAATAAAAGAAAAAAAATAGATCTCGCTGGTCAAACTAAAAAGACTGAAGAGAAGAGAAAACTAAAAAGAAAACCTGAGAGTGAGCTTAAACAGCGTCCAGAGGCTCAGGAAGCACCTGAAAGACCTCGGGTGATCGAGAATAAGGTTAAGAAGAAAAAGCCTGTAGAAAGAAAAACAGGGCCTAAAAAGAAAAGACGAAAATTGAGCCCCGAGGAAATCGAGCGTCGCAGAAAGAAGAGACAAAAGGAACAGATACTGGAAATCATAAAATTTGTTCTGCCGGTTGTTATCATGGCTGCGATAGTCTTTGTTTTCATTTTCAAAACATCTCCCCACATGGTCGATGGAGATTCAATGAATCCGACTTTGATCAATGGCGACAAAGTGATCGTAACACGTACTAAGCAGCCTGAACGCTATGACATCATTACGTTCGATCCTCCTGTTGACAGCGACTTTCAATATGTGAAGCGTGTAATCGGGATGCCAGGGGATGCGGTGTGGGTCAACGGTACAGATCTTTTCATCAATGAGGGCGGAAATATGCCTGAGAATATTGAAGAAACTGCAGCTAATAATCTGCCTGACGGTACAATCAAGGTGACGCTCTCCTCCAAAGCGCTAGAGCAGATGGAGCAGATTGATAAGATTCCTGAAAACTGCTACTTTGTTTTAGGGGACAATCGGACGAATTCAACAGACAGCCGTGACTTTGGACTTGTCGGGAGCAGTTCGATCGAAGGGATCGTTTCTTTCCGTTACGGCCCATTAAGTTCTATTGGTTGGATCAGCTAAAAATAATTTTTTGAAACAGAAATAATTTATAGTTGTGTTAACTCCTTCGATAGAATTTTAATAAAAATTGTAAAAAACAAAAAACATTGTATAAAGGACAGTGACTTAAGGCCTTTATACAATGTTTTTTTATTTTTTTGTGATTTCTTTCAATTAGTAAAAATAAGATAAAGACGCTATTTCTGGCAACAATTCTCAGTAAATTACGATTTCACTTAGAAAATAGAGAACTTTAAGAAGTTTTCTTTGCTATAATGAATTTGTCAAGATAGATGCCTAAATTATTTATTGAGCAGCTGTAAAATCAATTGCTCAACTTCATTCATATCATAATTATTACCAATATCAGAAAATACATAAGTGATTTTCTGCTTTTCAGAGATATGCTCACTATAAATGTTGGACAGTAATATATCATAGTAGCTATCCTCTTGGTACAGCTCTGCTTTGATTGGGTATTTATGCCCCAACACGTTATCCAGATGTTGAATAACCAGTTCACCGATAAAAGGATTCAGGGAATGATAGACACCAATCACGATTTTTTCCTCATTCAATTCGGCGATATGATTCAGGATGATCGTGTAGTTGATTTCTGTGAATCTGTTTTCAAAACGATCCTTGTCTTCACTGGAATCGAATTTTTCGGAAGCGAGTTCCATGATTTCGTGCACTTCATTTCCGGAAAACGGATGACGCTGTGCATGGATGATCGATTCAATGGTCCAGTTGTCAAAAGGCAGGATGAATCCGTCGAAATAGTAGAGTCTTGAGTGAAGCTGGAAAAGCAAGTTCTCAATATAAGCTAGTCTTGAAGAAGAAGCGTAGCTGGATAAATATCCTTGCTGCTTCAAATATTTTAAGATTACTTTGTTCATATAATTAAGATATGAACTATTTTCTCTCTGTGCTTCAGCTAAGCGGAAAGCAAAAGCTGAGTTAGGAGAAAAATTATTCATTGAACAAAAGAAGTCATAAAACATATATGCTTCATAAATAGAGTATGGACGATCGATTTTTTTCATATATGTATGGAAAGATAGATTGATTTCTTCAAATAAAGGACGATCCGGATAATCATAATTCGGACTGATAACTGGATTGAACTCTGTAGTCATTCGACGTAAAGATATTTTCATCCATAGCTTTATTTGAAAGACTTCAGTAGGATCAAAGGTCACACTTAATGATTCCTTCAATGTATCTACGAATCCAAGATATTGATTTGAAGTCTCTTTTTCCAACTCTGCCTTGTCTTCAAAAAGGAACCAGAAAAAGTTAAAGAAGAAATAACGAATCTGTTTCTCCTCACCAACCAGTTTTCCTCTCTTGATTTGTAAGCGAAATTCCTTCAACAGCTCGTTCAGTTCAGTTACCTTTCTATAATAGGTTGCAGAGCTGATGGCATAGGTTAGTTGGAAATAATCGCAGCTTACTTCATTTTTTTGGAAAAGCTGATTGACCATCTGAAATTTTATGGATTTATCAAGAAAAAGAAGGACTACTTTCTTCAAAGGAAATCCGAGTTCTTTTCTTAAATAAAGATTATCCCCTTCAGCTGTGATCTTTACTTTGTCAGCAATGCCGTTTTCATCAAGAAATTGGCGCAAAAAAGAAAGATACTCATTTAGAGTAGGTAAGCTTATTTGGAACGCTTCAATTAGTTTACTTTTAGTTGACTGACCTTGATTGTTATATAAGAACAATAGAATATCATTCATATAGTCATAGGGCTTTTCTAAAAAATCTCGTTTTAGCATGATAGACACCTCACTTTAAGGATACTTGATTCATGATAAAATGGCAATATTAATCTGAGAAAAGAATATTATTTAAAACTGCCGATTTCCTTTTTCATAGAAGTTATATATAATAGAACCAATGGGTGTTTCAGACTCTGGTATTAATGGAGTTTACCTGAAGGGAGAATGGAATTTTGAAAGTAATAATAATTGGAGCTTCTCATGGCGGTCTTCAGGCGGCCTTGACTATAAAGAGATTAGACCCGAAAATCAAAATAGTCCTGATAGAGAAAAGAGATAATATCAGCTTTGTCTCTAGTGGTATTATTATAAAACTGAATGAGATGGTGGACGAACTGGATGACGTTCGCTATACGTCTGCAGAAGAGCTGCAGAGTCTTGGAATAGATATTTATTTAGAAACTGCAGTGACAGCAATTGACCCGGAACGTAGGGAAGTAAGCTATGAGTTGTCGACAGGAGAGCGATCTGTCGAAGGTTATGATAAGTTGATCCTCGCAACCGGCTCCAATCAATTCTCTTTGAACCTAACTTTACCAAATAATGATCGAATTTCCTATTTTAAGAGTTATACAAGCTCTTTAGAAGCGTTACATAAGTTAGAAGAAGCAAAAAGCATATCGATCGTAGGCGGAGGATACATTGGCGTGGAGCTTTGTGATGCGCTGAAGGACAAAGGAAAAGAGATTCATTTGATTGAAAGTGCGGATACGATATTATTCCGCTATATAGATAAGGAGCTTTCAGAAATCCTCGAAAAAGAGATGATGGAAGCTGGTATCCAGCTTCATCTGAATGAGACGGTATTGAATTTCAAAAATACAGAAGAGCTTCCTTTTGTAAGTGAAACTACAACAGAAGAAATCGAGAATGAGTATGTCGTGATTGCGGTCAATGCCCGTCCTGATACCAAGCTTGTTCAGGATTTTCTGGATTTGAATTCTAATGGTACGATTCGTGTGAATGAGCATATGCAGACCAGTGATCCAAATATCTATGCATTGGGTGATGTTGTGTCTTATCCAGTTCATAACAGCTTCCGTCATTCATTTATTCCATTAGTGAATAATGTTGTCCGGAGTGCTACTGTGGCGGCGATGAACGTCGTAGGTAATCCGATGAGCTATACAACGACACAAAAAACAACAGCAACGCATGTTTTCGGCCACTACATTGTCAGTACCGGACTAACGGAAGCAGAAGCGGTTTTTGAGGGAATTGATGTAGAAAGTATCTTTTTGAAAATACCTTATCAACTTCCATATTTGAAATTACAGGAAGATGTCTATATTAAGCTGGTGTTTTCTAAAGGAGAGAATTATCTGATTGGTGGTCAAATCATGTCTACCAAAGATGTTACTCAGATCATCAATACGTTATCGTTGGCGATCGAGAAGGAAGTAACCTTGAATGAGCTGGTAACAATGGATTTCTACTTCAATCCAACGCTGAATAAGCCAATGGGAATCATTAGCCAGGCTGCCTATGAATTTATGATCAGAAAGTACAAGAAATAATAAATAGAGATACAAAAAACTTGAAGCATCCTTCCAGAATAGGAAGGATGCTTCAAGTTTTTTTATGTTTTTTTTAAAAGCTTTCGGTATTGGTCAGGAATAAATCAAATTATTATCACTTATGGCTGATTCATCTTATAATAAGGAAAATGTTACAAGGAGGAATTACTTATGAAAAAACAGGAACAGCTTTTCACTGATTATATGATGGATGAAACTTTGGAAGAGCATAAAGAGGAAATGAAAACAGTTCTTCAGGAAATGACTCAAAGAAAGCATAGAGGCGAGCTGGATAAAGCATATTTAGCCGGAATCATGCCGCGACTTTTTTCGTATTTAAATCCCGATAAGGTGGCAGAAGCAAAAGGAGTCATTGAGACATTCTCAAAATAACGGCAGTTGTCCATGTGGAGAAATAGAAGAGAACCATCTTAAGAAGAAACAGCTGTATAAGATAGCATCTCTTGCGTCGTCGTGAGGGACAGCGGTACTTTGGTGGAAAGAACTGTCATTGTCTGGCTTGTGGTGCAGCAATAGCTCCCTGAGTAAACAAACAGTCAAAAAAGCCGGAGCTGTCTGCCCCTCAGTTTTTTCATGTAGATAAAACTTTAGAGATTCTTTAAAACAACAGGTCTGATTTACGACAAATCAAAAAGGTTGTCTAAAAATCAGGTTATCGACGAGCATTCAAGCTGTTGCAGTAAAAGAAGATGTGCTAAAGTAAGTCCGTTATAAGGAGCAGGTGAGAATATGAGACATTTGAAAAACACGTTTACATTATTTATTTTGGACTGGAAACGAATTTGGAAGAATCCGATTGCGGCGTTATTGATTGTAGCATTGATGATTATTCCTTCTTTATATGCATGGTTCAACATCAAGGCATTATGGGACCCCTATGCCAATACAGGCGAGCTGCCGATTGCAGTCTATAGCGATGATCAGTCTGTATCTTTTCAAGGGAAAACAATCAGTATCGGTGATGAGGTTCTGACGAACCTTCATGAGAACAAGCAGCTTGGCTGGAAATTCGTTGATTCGAAAAAGGAATTGGATGAAGGCGTGAAATCCGGGAAATATTATGCAGGTATTTATTTGCCTAAAAATTTTTCAAAGGACTTATTGAGCTTTACTACCGGAGAGATAAAAAAGCCGGAAATCATCTATTCTGTCAATGAAAAAATCAATGCAATTGCACCGAAAATTACAGATAAGGGTGCTACCTCCTTGCAGTCAGAGATTTCCTCTCAGTTTATCAGTACAGCCAGCAGTACCTTGATCAAGGTGTTCAACGAAATTGGCTATGACATCGATTCTAACCTAGTCAGTATCAACAAGGTCAAAAATCTGATCCTGTCAACAGATGAAAATATAGATACGATCGATTCCTATGTGCAAGAGGTCGTTGAGCTGCATGACAAGATGCCGGAGATCAAAAGCAAGCTGGCAAAGGCTGACGAATTTGTCGATTATATTCCTCAAATCGATGCGTTGGCTGGAAAAGTCACTGAGCTGAATGATAAGATGCCGACAATCAAGGAACAGGCAAAGGTCATCCTGACTTTGCAGGAAAAAATACCGGAAATTCAAAGTGCCGGGGATCAGCTGGCGATGATCGATGAGGATTTTGCGTCTGTGGAACAGGTAATGAATGATGGAATCGAGGAAGCTAAGCAAGGACTGACGATCATTCAGACTGTTCAGAAATCATTGCCGGATATTCAAAAGCTGGGCGAACAAGCTGATCAGTTGGGGACTCTTACTTTGGATGGGGCAACGAAGCTTCAAACAGCGCTGCCGAGCATCTCCAGCAGCGTCAAGGTTACATTAGAGTCAGTTAAAACAATCAGCTCGAATGTTTCAGCGATCACCAGCCAAATAGAACAGATGCTGGTCGACAATGAGTTGACGCCGGAGGAACGAACATCACTGAAGCAGCTGCTTACACAATTTTCAACAAGCCTGGGTGGTCAAACAACGGCTATCCAACAGTTGACAGAGCTGCTGACCAATATTCAGCAATCTGCCGGTAATCAGAATCTTCAAGGAATCATTGATCAGTTAAACAGTATCAGTACACTGATTCAAGGGATAAAGAGTCGAGTAGATGCGATAGATGTAGATACGATTTCTACGACGGAGCTTCAGACGATCTTAAGTGAAATCACTACTACAGCGAATAGCATAGCTGCAACAGCGGAAAGCATCGATACTGATCAGATCACAGCGACAGTCAATAGCTTGCTGACAAGCGTGATCGATACGATCACAACGGCAAAAGGTGTGTTGTCACAAGCACAGCAGATCGATTTTACCTCACTGTTAGCTAAAACTGAAAATACCGTTTCAACGGCAATCGGCATTCTTGAAAAATATCAGGGGCAAATGCCGGCGATCAAGCAGGAGGTTCATGATGCTAATATATTGTTGAATGACAACATGGACACCATCGTAAATGGCATCAATAAAGGTGCAGATCTGTACAACAACGATCTGCCTGTTGTAGAAGAGAAGCTGGGACTGGCGGCAGATTTCATCAAAAATGATTACCCCGGCATAAAATCAGATATTACCGATACCTTGTCCATGGTCGATCAAAAGCTTCCTCAGGTAGAAGCGGTTCTGAATCAAGCGAACGATCTGATCAAGAATGACTGGCCGAATATCAAAGCAGGCCTTCATAAAGCGGCTGATGCGATTCGAAAAGGAGAAAGTGAAGTCGATCTGGGTGAGGTCATCAAGCTGTTGAAGCTGGATGCCACATCAGAGAGTGAATTCTTCACTGAACCTGTAGAGGTAAAAGAAAATCAAATTTATCCAATCGCTAATAATGGTTCTGCCAGCACGCCGTTCTATACAGCATTATGTCTGTGGGTTGGAGCAGTTCTATTTTCAAGTATTGCGACAACGGATTATTACTTGGAAGGAAAAGACAAGAAGCGTTATTCTAAGAGAGAAACGTTTTCTGCACGTATGCTTACCTTTATCGTTATGGGGTTGGCACAAGCATTGATTGTTACACTGGGAAATTACTTTTTGCTTGGTGTGGATGTTAAAGACCCCGTATTCAGTGTCTTATTCGCCTTGCTGATTGCATTGAGCTTTATGACACTGGTCTATGTCCTTGTGGCACTCTTTGGAAATGTCGGGAAAGGGATCGCCATCATTATCCTCGTTCTGTCCATTTCAGGAGGTGGCGGGAATTATCCAATTCAAGTTTCCGGAAAGTTCTTCCAATTGATCAACCCCTTCCTGCCGTTTACACATGCAGTTAATCTATTGAGGGAGTCAGCAGGCGGGATCTACTGGCCGAATGCTTGGAAGGCAATCATCATTCTGACAGTCTTAATGATTGTTGTCGGGATTTTAGGTACGATATTCTATCCGATTCTTGAACCTAAAATGAAGAAGCTTGCGGAAATATCCCATAAGAGCCATATTTTCCATTAGAATAATGAAGCAGACAGTGTACCGAAGTCGAAGGACCGGTGCACTGTTTTTTTATAGTAAAAAAACTAGGCAGTCCTAAGATTAATGAAATGGTAGACTAAGACTAAAGCATTCGGTTTTTCTAAACAGTAAGAAGATGGTAAAAAAAGCAGAATATCGTGTGCAAATCGAAGGGAATTGCGGTATATTTTTAAAATACTCTAAAAAAAGTTGGGATGGCTATGATAAAAGGAATGCTTGATAAAGTTGAAAAAAAATACGGAGGAGGAAAAGATCCTCGAACGAGTTTTGGGATATTTGCCGGTGTTATGGGGCTTGTCTCAAACCTTCTTTTAGTAATTGGGAAATTCTCTATCGGTTTTCTCTCTGGAAGTGTGTCGATCATGGCCGATGCAATCAATAACCTGTCGGATACGATTTCTTCTGTGTTGACCTTGGTGGGTTTCTATATTGCCGGGAAGCCAGCAGACAGAGAACACCCTTATGGACATGAACGTTTTGAATATATCAGCGGGATGTTTGTTTCCTTGATGATCACATTTGTCGGTTTCCAATTTCTCCTTACCTCTATCGATCGTATTAGGCAACCGCAAAGCATCAGTTTTTCTTGGGTCACATTGATTGTGTTGCTTCTGTCAGTCTTTTTGAAGATATGGCAAGGAGGTGTCTATCGTGATATTGCGAAGAAAATTGATTCTGATACACTTGTCGCGGCTTCAAAGGACAGCTTGAATGATGTGTATACAACGATTGCTGTTCTGGTATCGACTGCTATTGAAGGGATTACAGGCCTTCGTCTGGATGGGTATATCGGCGGAGCGATTGCGGTATACATTATTTATAGTGGGATTCAGCTGCTTTGGGGCTTTATCAATGAACTGATGGGAATCCGACCGGATCAGGAAGAAATCGATAAGATGAAAGAGTTTCTCTCTTCCTTTGATGAAATCGTTGGCTACCATGATCTTTTGATCCATCAATATGGACCGAATAAGATTTTTGCTTCTGTGCATATTGAGGTAGATGATCGCTGGGACTTGAACAAAGCTCATCAGGTAATCGATCAAATCGAGGAAGTATTCAAAAATAGACTGGGTGTAGAGCTGGTTTGTCACGTCGATCCGGTAAATCTGCACGATGAGCAGCAGCAGTTTGTCTATCTACAGCTCAAAAAGATCATCACTGCAATTGACCCGATTTTGAAAGCACATGATATTCGTTTTGTGTCGCATAATGAAGAAAATGTGTTATATTTTGATTTAGTAGTGCCAAGTAAATATAAAATGACTGATGAAGACATATTGAAAGTTATACAAGAAAATATAAATAAATCCGTTGGTTCATGCCTTTTAAACGTTACATTTGACCATAATTATTTATTGTAAAAGAACGGTAGTTCTCTTTTTCTCAAATAATTTCTTTTTCTTAAAAAAATCTGATAAATAAATAAGATATTTCCATGTTATTCTTAACGTTAAGGAGTTGAGAGAGATGGATTTAGCATTTTTAGCAATCATGTATTTTTTTGTCGTTGTTATCATCGTGTTGAGTTTTCTATTGGTGAAGGAAAAGCAATTGATGTATCGACTATTGGACGAACGGGATATCTTACAGGAAGACCTTCAAGCATTGAGGATAGAGAAAGTTCGTTTGAACCATGACCCATACATGGAGGAAGAGGAAATGGATCATCTGACGGATGATGAACCAGAGTACGAAGTAGAATTCCAGCAGGAAATCGAGGAAAGACCACAAACTAGAAAGCATCTTGAATCAGTTTTTGCTGAGAATGGCTCTGTAGAGCGGAGACAATCTAAAGAGCGAATGATTGATAAAGAGAATTTAGATAGAACACCAGTAAGAGAGAAACAGCCTAGAGACATGGAAGAGGAAGAGCCTTTTATTGTCTTGAATAATCGAACACTGTCACGATATGAAGATGAACTGTTTCGAAGAGAAGAGTAGCAAATGATTCAACAATGAAAAGAACCTTTATAAGAGTAAATTACTCTTATAAAGGTTCTTTTGTTTTTTTTCTTTGAATTTATTCAATGCCATACCATTTTAGGAAAAAAGAATTGATCTTTTCATCAGTTAATTGATGTGTCGCTGAAAGTGAAGCTGCTTTAGCTGTATGGTAGTCGATTTGCTCTGTTATGAATCGATCGATTGCCGGTATTTTCGGCTCAAGATCCATTTCTTCCCCTGATCGTTTCTTTTTCAGCAGCTTGGCTATTTCCATGAGAAATTCCTCGGATAATTGAGGCTGCTTCAGTAGTGTGTCAAAATCGACTGGCGGTACTTGGTCATAATAACCGATCCAGCGACAAGCTAACAGCGGGCGTAAAACATAGAAGTATTTTTTTATCTTGACCTGATCCCCTTGCAGGTACTCTCTGTAGTTTCCTGTTGCCATATGCAGGTAGTGATAAACTAAGCTTTTGCTGTTATGCGCCTGTTCCGAAAGTTTTTTAAGCTCCTGTAGAAAATCTTCATCCGCATAATAGATAATTGGTGAGTGAAGCCATTCCAGCAAGGAAGGATTGCATTTTTTCAGAAGGAGTAAGGTTTTATCCAAATCCCAGCCACTGATATCCAGCTGATCTGAAATTGGATATTCTAAGGTATCTTTTGTTTTTTGCAGTTGTAAGTACCAGTTCTTCGGACGTGTATAAATAAAACGAACATCATAATCGCTGTCCTTGGAGGGAAAGCCCCATGCCCGACTGCCGGATTCTACTGCATAAAGGATACGAATGTTTTCCATTTTTTCGATCCGTAGTAGTTCTTGAACGATTGTTTCCTTCATGATGCTGCCTCCTTCATAAGAGTAATTGATTTGCAAGACTGTGATGCGGTCCTTCAGGTGTGCATCACAGCCTCAAAATGCTTGTGTCACTTATGTTACAGTGTTCGAAAGACCTCTGACTGCTATTGAATTTTAGTAGACAGTCAATAGGTATCTATATAATAAAACGTATTTTTGTATGATTGTTTATAAACGTGGGTCCAAATCCTTTTCTTTTTCGAATTCATAGATCATACCAGCAAGAATATCCATATACTCAGAATTTTCTTCGGAAATATCTGTACTCGAAATTTTTAACAGTTCATCAGCCAGTTTAGCTTCTTTGATGGAAGCAGCCAGCTTTCCTTTGATTTTTTTGTCTGAAATCAGCTTGTTATAGCGTTTTTCAGACAAATAATCATAGCCATAGATCAGCGTCAGGTAATCTTTGTTTCGAACCTTCATAAATGGAGCGATTTTGCTGTTATCAATAGTCTCCGGTTTGATGACGATTCCTTCCATTTGATTTTCCACAGTGATCGTTTTGAAATAGCTGTTGGCTCTCTCTAATGCATCTTTTTGTGTCAAATCCAATAATAGATACGGATCATCTGATAAGAAGGGATATAATGCGGATGTTTTCATTTCAGGGATTTCCTGATGGCCATCCTTATACGAGATTTTAAGCAAGTTGAAGGGCTTGTAAGTCAGCTCTCCTTCATAACCATAAAGCTCGATCTGCTTGTTATAAACAGCTAGATATTCTGCTTGATCACTTAATTTGACCTGATGCTTTTCTGTTTCTGTCAATAATGAAAATTGTCTTGCCGGATAGCTTCCATAAGTAGCTGACAAGGTCTTCTTATCCTTATGATGACGATCCTGTTGATAATTCGTTTGTGTCATTTTTTGAAGAGCTTCTTGATAGACTCGTTCAAATCCGCTGCTGTTAAGAAGCGCTAACTCTTTTTCAATACCTAAAGCGATTGGCTGGTATTCTTTTTCAATCAAACCTTGTCCCAATGCACTCCACGGCATCAGTTCTCCGTCCAGCATCAACATATCAATTGCTTGTTCGCTCATGTAGGATTCAAACTTGTGCAGCAGTTGTTGGTAAACAGGCTGCAGGTCCAAGCGTTGGATGATATACCCGTTTCTGGAAACTGCAAAGCATTGTTCCAAATCAGAAAACAGGTAGATGTTACAACGAGAGCCCATATATTTAGGCTGTAGAACAACACTGTTCACACCGTTCTCTTTAAAATAGGAGAGTCCCTTTTCCAAGGATTCCAGATCATGGGTCTCATTGTCTGCAGCAGAAGGTGACATTGTTCCGGATAAATATTGAATCCGATGTCTGGCCATGTAACGTAGGCGACGTTGTTTATCTTCAGGCAGTGACTGCCAAGAAGGCTTTTTGGGAGCTGAAAATAATAAGGGCAGCTTCTCTGTTTGACCTTCTCCATCTGACGTTGGAACAGAATAAAGCATGGTTTTATATGGTAGGACTTTGACTGCAGTCAGTCTGTTACCGGAAGCAGCCCCTGTATCGATACTGCGCTTGTTCTTGATACGGAATGGTTCTTCACAAGCAACGTGTCCGAAGATATGAAGGGGAAGATTGAAGTAGCTTTCCTCTTCTAAAAATGCCAGCTGCGGCTCGATCTCTGCTTCCCGGTTCAACCTGAAGTTCCGTTGTCTTCTTTTAGACGCAGTATCTAATTTTCCCAGATATTTTTGTTTACATGGTGCATGAGTCACGATAAAAGATTGCTGATCTCCTCCGATCCTACGATAAAAGGGCTTCGATTGTTCTACCAATGTGAAAAACTTTTGCTTTAGCTCTTCGTCTGCTTGGAGGACTGGAACAGAATCGAAATAGTTGTTCAATGTGTGCGAATCAACGCCTTTGATTTCTCCCTTTAAATAATGATAAACAAAATGCTCGTGGTTACCGGTCGTCAGCAGGAAGTGGTCTTGATTCGTATAGAGAAATTCGATGATCGCTCTGGTTTGTTTTCCTTTATCGATCCAGTCTCCATTTAAAATCAACTTACCCACGTACTCGTTGATAGTCATTTGTCCATCAGTAACCGTATGCCCCAAACGTGTTAATAGTGCTTGAAGAGTATGCAGACACTCATGAATATCTCCGACAACCGTATAATCGTTTTCCGGAGGAAGGATGCAAGAAAGGTATTCTTCTTTATCTGTGACCTCGATTTCAATGTCGGAAAAATCCTTTTTGGGAATCCGGTGAATGGCGCGATAGTTCTCTTTTGATAAGGCAGGAAGAACCTCTCGTTTCAAACGCTGGATATGATTGCTGATCAAACGGCGTGAACGCTCACTGGCATAATAGTCATCGCGGTCTTTGTAATCAAAAACGACTGCTTCGATCCCATAATTCTGAACTTTAGCGATTTCAAGGATTTCTTGTCGAAATTCCGGAGCTAAGCCTGTTGTATCCACAATCACAAATTCTGCTGATACAGGATAGGTTGTGACAAATTCCAGCTTTTTGCGTAAGTAAGGGAAGGCAACATTACTGGCTTCCAGCATGACTTGATCGTATTTATCGTAAGCATGCCCCAAGATTTCCTGACGAAGATCATCAGAGGAAATGTATTGAACATTGCTGTAAAAGTTGTTTTTTTGATCTTGAAAGCCCAACTGTTTCATCAAGATATCTTTGGAAAATGTGGTTTTCCCACATTCTGTTGGACCAATCAATAGAAAAATCGTATGTGTTTTCGTTTGAATAAGCATGAATCATGCCTCCGTTTCTTTTCTAATAATGCGAGCACCTTGAGTAGTAGGAATCCCGTCAACCTTGTCGCCGATTGCCAGAAACTCAAGAGAATACAGTTCTTGATCAACGATAGCTGACAGCCACTCTTGAAATTCCGATTGGGTCATTTCCCAACAATGATCTTCATGGCGCTTCTTATCGTCAGTCAAGCTATAGTATGGGTTGAACTCTTTGTTTGGTGTTGAAAGGACAACTTGATGAACCGTCTTTTCTAGTACAGCTTGGATCAATACTGCTGCTTCTTCTTTTGGCATATGCTCAATCACTTCCATCAGGAGTACATCGATCGGTTCAGTGATGTTCAATTTCTCCCAGTTTGCGATCGATGGATAGAAGGAAACATTTTCCAGTTCACGTTTCTCTGCTTTTTTCTGTGCAATCTCGAGAACCTCAGGATCGATATCTACTGCATAATAAGGCAGAGCACCTAGCTGCTTACTGAAGGATGCGATATAGAAGCCTTCTCCACAACCGATATCTAAAATCGGATAATTGAAATCCAAAAGAGACTCTGCCAGATTTCTTCGCTGCAAGCCTGTTCCGCCAAAGCTGAACTCGATGGTGTAGCGATCTGTCGCAGCAGCTTCTTCAATAAATTGCTTAAAATAATTTCTGCGACTCAAAAAATTACGTACAAACAGATTTCTGATGTAAAATGGTGCGTCTACTGCATTCAAGGACTGTACATATTTCTGGATCAGTGTTTCAGATTCATCCAAAAACTCTTTCGCAAACAAGGCTTGAAAAAGCAGGAACAGCTGTGCTGCGTGAAACAGATCATGAAGTGTACGTGTCGTTTGAATTACAAGACGACCGTGACCAGGAGTCAGCTCTTCATAATCGAATTGGATATCTGGAAACTGCCGCTGAAAGAATACCAGAAAATGCTCTCGCTTGATTGCAATGAAGGGCAGCTCCAATGTGTGCTCAAACCCTTCCTTGTCCTGCTCTTGAGGTTTCAATGGATGACCGTAAAACTCTGTGATCAGTGAAAGGTAGACTAATGGTGCCTGATACTGAGAAGCGTTCAGATAGTGAAATTCTTCTTCTCTATTTGGTCGAAAGGACAATGAGGTCGTCCCTTGATCTGTAAAATAAGCTAGATAGCTCTGAGCTCCGTCATACCAGCCGTAGCCCATCCCTTTTCTGATTCGTCTCAATTGGATACCGCTGGCTGGGTTTTTATAAAGTATATAAGACAGCTCCGGATTCGCTGATGTTAGTTTGATAATTGCCATGATAGGACCTCCTGTAAGTTTGTACCTTAATCATAACGGAGTTGGGAGGAACTATCTTTTAAAAAAGGTTGCGCAGTAGCAGTCCACTTGTTTAAAATAGATGAAAAGGAGCGGGTTGAAGGATGGCGAAGAAATTTCAGGAGTTGGTCAAGAAATTTGATACAATTCGTAAATATACAAGGGATTTTTATGTGTATGGCTTTAAAGAACGAGATGAATTTTCCTATGGCAGTCAGAGGGGATACGACAACGAGCGTCGGAGGATCGAAAGCTATCTGTCTGAATGGATCGAAACCGATATCGTCTATGGAAAGAAAAGAGTCCGATTGGAAATCGATCCTCATAAAAACAGCAGTAATCCATTAGCGCAGGTCTGGCATTCAAAGTCGTTCACAAAAAACGACGTGTTCCTGCATTTTGTCCTTCTGGATATCTTTGCAGATGGAGAACAGCGAACCATACAAGAGGTGGTGGACGTCATTGATGAGGTCTATTTGATTCATTTTTTAGATGGTTATCTTCTGGACTCCTTAACGGTTAGAAAAAAAATCAAGGAATACACAGAGTTGGGGATTTTTAATGAAACCAAGAACGGCAGAGAATGTCTATACGCTCAAGTTCCGGCTTTGGAGCTTGAAGAAGATGTTTATCAGGCAATCGATTTTTATAAAGAGATATTTCCGGTAGGTATTCTAGGTGAATACTTGCTGAGAGGGCAAGAAAAACAAGAATCCCTATTCCAGTTCAAGCATGTTTTTCCAGTTCAGGTATTAGATAGTCAGGTAGTTTTGGAGCTGTTGGAGGCTATTCGAACACGTAAAGAAGTTTCATTTGAAACGGACAGGCATCAGTTTGAGCGATTTATCCCAGTGAAGATCTGCTCCAGCTGTGAATCCGGACGCCAGTACCTAATTGGTCAAGTGGCAGGCAAGCGGCACCTTTATTCGATTCGAATCAATTTCATCACGAAGGTGCAAATTGGGGAAGCAACAGCACAGTTTGAAGTAGTCAATGAAAAATTTTTGAAACAAAAGCGACTGACCTGGAATGCGGCATTTACTTCTAGAAAGACACAGAAGCTGAAGGTCTATCTGGCAATTGATGAGAAAAAGGAACGCTATTTGATTCGCAGACTGGAGAAGGAGAAGCGGATGGGAACGGTTGAGCACACGGGAGAGAATGAGTATTCATTTTCGATTGCTGTGGTGGATATGGTTGCTTTGAATCCATTCTTACGTACCTTTTTTGGGCGTATCAAGCGTATCCAATGCAGCAACCGCAACTGGGAACAGCAATTTTGGAAAGATTATCAGCAGATGTATCAGCTGTACGATGGAGGTGAGCAGAATGAATCCACTCTTTCATGAGATTTATGGAAAATATTTTCGACTGATTTCAACATTGATGCATTCTGACAGCCACAGTGAGGAAGCAATCAGAATGATACTGGAAAAGGAGGGCTATGGAGAAACAGCCTTCAGTCTTTTGCCTTCTCTGGTGTCGGAAGAGGAGAATTGGCATCTATTCACGAAAGCAGATGGGGACTATCATCGAATCCTTCAGCATGCATCAAAGCAGCCAATCACACAAATAGAAAAGCGCTGGTTGAAAACGATGTTAGAGGATCAGCGTATTCATAATTTTCTGGAACCGGATCGTGTTTCAGCGCTTCAAGAAGCATTAGTCGATGTGGAAAGCTTGTTTTCTTCTGAAATGATTGATTATTTTGATCAGTTTCAGGAAGGCGATCCTTATGAGGAACCAATTTATACAGAAAATGCGAAGTGCTTATTGCAGGCGATTCAATCTATGGAATTGGTCACGATCCAGTACCAGACTTTGGATCGTCAGGAAGGGTCACAGCATATTGTATTCCCTGAAAAGTTGGAATACTCTCAGAAAAATGATAAGTTCCGACTGAGAGGGAAGAGAAAAACACGCTCTGAAAGTTGGGAATCAGTGGTTTTTAACCTTTCTGAAATCAAAGGCGTGGAGCGGATGGGCATAATCGAACCAATGCAGAAAGCGACGAAAGCGAAGGACAAGCAGATCGTCTGTCTGTTGAAGGATGACCGAGATACGTTGGAAAGAGCAATGTTTCACTTTTCCAACTACCGTAAAATCACACAGAAGACGGAGCAGGAGAGAGAATATCAGCTGACGATTTATTATCCTTCACAGGATGAAACCGAGCTGCTGATCAACATTCTATCGTTTGGGCCCTTTCTGCAGGTGATTGAGCCGGATTCGTTTATTCGGCAGATCAAGTATCGATTAAAACGCCAGAAAGAATTGTATTTTCCAACAGAGCTGGAAGCGAAGAAATCCACTGAGTAAATCAATAGTTAAAAAGTGTAGACTTTCTAAGGCAAGAACTCACACAGATTTCTCCTATGTCTATTACTGTGGAGCATGGATGAGCGCTCATCATCATGCTTCTTTTTTGTTTTTAAAAGATAGAAAATAGGAGATAAAAAAGTCCTGTTTTATCTAAATGCGAACATATCCGACTTAATGCGACACAAAATGTCGGAAGTTTTATTTTGTTTTGGATTACACTAATGATGGTGGTGAAGAAATGAGTTGGATAGAAAAGTTGAATCAGGCAATCGATTATATCGAAGTAAACCTGGACAGTGAAATATCTTATCAGGAGATTTCAAGAATCGTCGGATGTTCGATCTATAACTTTCAACGAATTTTTTCATATGTGGCCGGCCGCCCATTATCTGAATATATTAGAAACCGACGCTTGACGATGGCTGCTTATGAAGTAATGAATACAAAATGTCGACTGATCGATATTGCGATGAAATACGGATATGTTTCACAGGATTCTTTTGCCAGGGCATTCAAAAACTTTCATGGAATTGTGCCTTCCAAGGTAAGAAGGCATACTGTACAGCTTAGGTCCTGTCCGAAACTTCGTTTTCAGATCAAGATCAACGGGGAGAAGTATATGAATTATAAAATCGAACACTGGCCGGCATTTAAAATCATGGGCTATCGTTATGCTATATGGGAACAGGAGTCGGTTCAAACGATTTCGGATGTTTGGGAGAATATCTGGGAAAGTGGGCAGATCGACCAGCTGATGGAATTGATTCAGAATCTGGAGCATCGGCCGGCAGGACTTCTCGGGGTAACGACAGATTTGTCAAAAGGAGCATTTGAATACATGGTAGGTGTCATGAAGCACGTGGCAGTTGAGCCGACAGATTTTCTTGATGTAAAGGAAATCGAAATTCCTGCTGCAACCTGGGCAGTTTTTGATGGAAATGAAAAAATCCCCGGGACGACCGAACACATATACCAACGGACCTACTCAGAATGGTTGCTGGGTTCAGGCTATCAGCTGAATCCGCTGCCGGTCATCGAATGTTATCTACAGGATAACAGGAAAGAAATCTGGATAGCTGTAAAGACGGGAAACACAGAGATGAAGGAGTGACCGTTGGACACCGCAATGGGGAAGGATATAACTTTGTGCTTAAATCTGCCCAGAATAAAATACCCGTGTTTTGGCATCATTTCTGATGATCGCCAAAACACGGGTATTTAGGTTTCTAGTTTATCATGAAGAATGTTTACTTGCCGGATCAAGTCGATGTTCGATCATCCCTAATATCCAGTCAGTGAAGATGGCCATCAGGGCTGTCGGCAAAGCGCCAACCAAAATGATCGAGGTTCCGTCTGTTGCGTTGGTTCCCCGTATGATGATATCCCCTAAACCACCAGCACCAACGAAGGCACCGATCGCAGTGATCCCGATAGCAACTACTAAGGCGTTACGAATACCAGCCATGATAACAGAGACGGATAATGGAAGCTCGACCATATAGAGTCGTTGAAGCTTGGTCATTCCCATCCCTTTGCCGACATCCAGAATGTTATTATCTACCTGACGCATTCCTGTGTAGGTATTTTTAATAATTGGAAGCAGTGAATAGAGAAAAACTGTAACGATAACCGTGTTGACTCCTAAGCCGAGACCAAGCATCAAGATGGACAGCATAGCCAATGATGGAACAGTTTGGATCAGATTGGCAATACTGATGACCCAGCCCGCCAACTTATAGCGACGAGAGATGAAGATTCCGATAGGGATACCAATGATAGCTGCAAAAAGTACACCATAAACGGAGATCAGGAAGTGTCGAACTACTTGACTGAAGACATAACTGCCGTTTTGGCTAAAGTAGTAAAAGAACTGCTCAATAAGGTTCATGTTCTGCAGATTTTCCATTAGTTGTCACCTCCGTCAGCTTCAAAATAGTGATTATCCTTCAAGAATTTTTCAGCAACGATTGCCGGTTCCATCAAATCATTATCTGCTTGATAGTTTAATTCCTGCATTTTTTCTGTAGTTATTTTTCCAGATAGTTTGCTCAGGATATCTTTTAAGTCGGGATTCTCCTTCAAAATGGCGTCTGTTGCTACGATGCTGGCGTCATAGGGCGGGAAGAATTTGCGGTCATCTTCCAGCATGACCAGATCATAACTGCCAATTCGTCCATCTGTAGAATAGCCAAGCACGACATCCATTTTCCCGGCAGCTACAGCATCATAAACCAGACCGATCTGCATAGGAAAGACTCGTTTGAAGTCAAAGCCATATTCTTCAGTAAAACCTTTATATCCGTCACCCTGACGGTCGATCCAAGAAGTATCTGCACCGGCAGTCAGCTGATCTGCAACATCTTTCAAGTCGCTGATGGTTTTCAGGTTGTACTTTTCAGCAGTTTCCTTTGTGACCATGAAAGCGTATGTGTTAGCGAAGCCGTAAGAAGGGAACCAGGTTTGCTGAAAGCGAGTCTGAAATTCCTTTTCGACGATATCGAATGCTTTGGCAGGGTCCTTTTCAGGTGGAAGCTGCAGTGTTCCTGTTAAGTCTGTTCCTGTATAACGAGCGGCTGAAATACTGGTGTCGCCATTGATCATAGACTGATGAATGACAGTTGTCGTTGCTAGATTATTGATGATAACAGCATCTTTATCTGTGTAATGCTCGATCATTCCTTTTACAACATTTGCAAGGATCTGGATCTCGGAGGTTGAACCTCCGGCAATACTGATTGTATTTTTATCATTTCCGCTTGCAAGTCCCGGTAACGAGCAGCTGCTCAGCAAGACTGTTGCCGCAAGAAGAGATACGCTTAATAAAATTGTTTTTAATTTTTTCATTCTGATTCACCTCGTAAAGCTATTGGAGTCAACTTTTTCTCCAGTAGTCCCAGCAGCAGATCAGCAGATAATGCAATCAATGCTACCGGAATCGTTCCGCCGAAAATCAAGTCGGCACGATAGAGATTCAATCCGCTGAAAATGAAATCTCCTAAACCGCCGGCACCAATGTAAGAAGCTAAGGTAGCCCAAGCAACAACATAAACTGCTGCGAGACGAATACCGGACATGATCGTAGGAATCGCAATTGGCAGCTCAACCATGAAAATCGATTGTGTATTTGTCATGCCCATCCCTTTGGCTGCATCCTTATAATCCGGATCAACACCCTTTATACCGATATAGGTATTCCGTAAAATCGGCAGGAGAGAATAGATGAACAGTGCGACGATGGCAGGAAATCTGCCGACACCAAAAATTGGGATCATCAAAGCCAGTAACGCTAAGGATGGAACGGTTTGTAAAGCGCTTGTCAGGCCAATAACGATTGAAGCAGTTCGCTTAGTTCGAGTCAATAGGATACCTAGAGGCACTGCAAATAGGATACCCAGCCCCAAAGATACCGCAGAGATAAAAATATGTTCACCGGTTCTGGCGATCAACTCGCCGCCCTTTTCCATTAAGAACTGATTCATGCTTCTACACCTCCATTTGAGGTGCGTTGCTGTTTTCCTCAGCTGTATTTTCAGAAGCAATCGTAGCCAGTTCTTCCTCACCCCAGATAACATCATAAACAATGTCAACAAGAGAGGCTCTAGTCAAGATACCGACAACCTTTTGCTTGCTGTCAACAACAGGTACATATTTTAGACCACGCTTCAAAATTCGTTGTAACGTATCTCGTAATAAAGAAGATTCTTTTACGAAAAAGACATCTTTATTTAAGATATCGCTGACGCTGGTTGCTTTTGTTCGCTGTCTATCCAATGTTTCTACATCGATAAAGCCCTTTAGAACACCTAAAGCATCAACAACCAATAAGGTATCGACTCGCTTTTCTCGCATGACTTTGATTGCATCGGATAAAGATTTTTCAGGGGTAATGGTAATGACGTTGCGTGACATCACTTCGCCAACTGTTGTGGTGTTGGATTTTGCTTGAATCAGGCGATCTTCACCAATCAGCTCTTCAACAAAATCATTTGCGGGTGCATTCAGAATGTTGTCAGGTGTATCGAATTGAACAACCTTCCCTTCGCTCATGATGACGATTCGATTGGACAGTTTTAATGCTTCATCCATATCGTGAGTAACGAAAATGATTGTTTTACCCAAGCGTTCCTGCAGATCCTTGATTAGGTCCTGTAACGAATCTCTGGTGATTGGGTCTAAGGCACCAAAAGGCTCATCCATCAAAATGATGTCCTGATCTGCTGCCAACGCACGAACGACACCAATCCGCTGCTGCTGTCCGCCGGATAACTCATGAGGATAACGATCCAGCATTTCTCTTGGCAATTCAACCAAATCGATCATTTTTTCGGCAATTTTATTGCGATGCTCCTGATCGACCTTAAGCAGCTTAGGTACAATAGTAATATTCTCTCTGATGGTCATATGGGGCATCAAGCCGATATTTTGAATCACATAACCGATTTTTCTACGCAGCTCCACCGGATTTATTGTTTGAATATCTTCCCCATTGATCATTATTTTGCCTTTGGTTGGATCAGTCATTCGATTGATCATACGCATGGAAGTAGTTTTTCCACTTCCGCTCGTTCCGATAAAGCAAATGAATTCACCCTTCTCAAAAGATAAATTGATATCTTCGACGGCTACTTTTCCGCCCTTGTAAATCTTGTACACATGTTGAAATTCAATCAATATACTCACCTCTAACTTCTAATAGTCCTCAATAATAGTATGCTTCAAATAAATTGTAAAAACAAATGAGAAGGCTTCAGTTTTGGCGATAATACAGCTTTTTTCAATAAATGAAATAAAAAAATCCGGAGATAAAATTTGCTGGATTCTCTCAAAATTTTCTTCCGTAAATGATTTTCAAATTGATTTTCAGAAAAAATATTTTGACTTAAAAGAATGGAAAAAGAAACCTCCTAGAAAGGCGATAAGCTTGGTGCTTTCAGCGTGTCAGAAAAAGTTTGAAAATACAAAAATTTTTCCTATTTAGATGAGCTTTTTTTTACAGAGAATGAGCAGGGAAGAATCAGGAAAAAAATTCTGGAAAAAAGTATTTTTGCTTAAAAATTGACGATTTTTTGAAAAGTTTTTAAAACGGAGGTTTTTTGTAGGGTCGCTTTTCCTTTGTAAGAGATAAAAAAGCAAACAGCTCCTCATTTTTTGAGCGTCGACTGTTTGCCTTTTGAGAAAAAAATAGTGATACATTTTATGATGTGGATGCAGCATTAAGTGTTAGGCTGATTAGCAGTTATGCGGATACGTTGGAACTGTTTATTTTTCTTCATAGATGTTTTTCTCTATCTCAGCTCGCTGGTTTGCTAAAAATGGTGGTAGGGCAAGTTGTTCGCCGAGTCTTTCCAGTGGTTCGTCGATGGTGAAGCCGGGAGAGACTGTAGCAAATTCCACCCGATTCCCCCCTGGTTCTCGAATATATAGACTTTTGAAATAGCCTCGGTTGACAATTTTCTCGATCTGCCAGTCTTGCATCTTGGCTTTTTCATAGAGGACATCTAATGCCTCATCGTCAGCAATCGCAAACGCAACATGGTCCATACTGCCGCGGCCCATTCGCATGTTCTTCTGGTTTGCTGATGGAAGGATATCAATGAAATCTGTTTGATTCAGAGCAATCCTATGGTTGTGAGCCTTCCAATCAAGTAGGCGCCCAAAGAAATCTATGGTCTGCTGCGGTTCCGATACATGAAACTCAGTCGATAGTAGACCGAGGATTTGCTTACTGCTGGGGATATTGTTGTCAACAGGTTGCTGTTCTTCCGACGGCTCCTGGGCAACTTCAACAAGGTGAATTTCCACTTGATCTTTATCAAAGAAGTGCAGCTCATTTGGCTTTTCTGTGTAGGCAACAGCTGCTTTGGATAATCTATTTTTCCAGAAGGAAAGACTGCCCATTGGGATTTTCAAACCAATCGTGTTTAAAAAATGATCATTATCATATCTGTTCCCCAGTAAAGGAACAATAAAAAAGGTAATTACAGAGCCGGGAGCACCATAGTAGTTGCCGTAGTAATCGTGAATCATGCGATGATTCTCTTGGTTGACGGTGTGCTTTACATGGCGTAGTCCTAAGAGGTCAATATAGAAAGCTCGATTTTCGTCACTGTGACGTGTGAGCAGAGAAACGTGATGGATAAAGGGTGTCATATAAATACCTCCTTAAGATTTTTAACTTACTAAAAATAAGTATAAGCTCTTTTCGATTGATTGCCAAGAAACTTGTTCCATTTTGTACCCTTCGAAGGCTGGATTATTCTCGATAGGTACTTTTCATACGGCGAAAGAATGGGTATAGTTGAATGAGTGCTTTTAGATTAGATGAAAATGAAATGTTTTCAACAAATTATGGAATTGTTGGTTTGTTTGTGTGGATTATTGCATTAGAGATGATGGCTATGAGATTGTCTATAAAAAGACAGGAAACATGAATTGATCATAAGTAGCTATCTACTCTTTTTTGCTTAAGAGAAATTTATATAGAAGAAATTTTATGAGAAGCAGGAATAGGCTATAGATGATCCACTATGAAAGTCATGATGCCGGATCAGCTGACTACAATCTGAACAGGAAGTTTTTGCTTTTGTTTTAGAGGCTTAAAAATGTTAGAATAACCAAGGATAAGAGATAGAGAGTGAGGATAAATATATGTTTAGTACAGAGGATTTTGATTTTGATTTGCCGGAAGAGCTGATTGCTCAGACGCCGCTTGCGGATCGAACAGCATCACGTTTGCTTGTATTGGATCGTGAGACTGGTGAAATAGAGGATAAGCATTTCAGCGAAATCATTGATGAGCTTAATGAAGGAGATGCGTTGGTCATGAACGACACGCGTGTACTTCCTGCACGTTTATATGGAGAGAAGCCTGACACTGGCGGACATTTAGAGGTTCTTCTGCTGACGAATACAGAAGGGGATACATGGGAGACCTTGATCAAACCAGCAAAGCGGGCGAAGGTAGGGACGCAGATCAGCTTTGGAGACGGACGCCTGAGCGCAACTGTTATCAAGGAGCTGGAGCATGGTGGTCGAATCATCACTTTTGATTATGAAGGGATTTTTCTGGAGATCATTGAGTCGCTGGGGGAAATGCCGTTACCACCATATATAAAAGAGCGTCTGGATGATCCTGATCGTTACCAGACTGTGTATGCCAAAGAAAATGGTTCGGCTGCCGCTCCGACAGCAGGACTTCACTTTACACAGGAGCTGTTGGAAAAGATTCAGGCGAAGGGGGTTCAACTGGTTTATTTGACTCTTCACGTCGGGTTAGGGACATTCCGTCCAGTTTCAGTAGAGAATATTGCTGAACACGAGATGCATAGTGAGTTCTATCGATTGACGGAGGAAGCTGCGGAGACGTTGACGAATGTACGAGCAGCCGGTGGAAAGATTGTTGCTGTTGGGACGACATCGATTCGGACCTTGGAGACAATTGGCACGAAATTTGATGGAGAGATCAAGGCAGACAGCGGTTGGACAAATATTTTTATCACACCTGGTTATGAATTCAAAATCGTACAAGCTTTTTCAACGAACTTCCACTTGCCGAAATCTACTTTAGTGATGCTGGTAAGTGCATTTGCAGGTAGAAATTTGACGTTGGCTGCTTATCAGCATGCAATCAATGAAAAGTATCGGTTCTTTAGCTTTGGCGATGCCATGTTTGTTAAATAAGGATAGATAAACGAATAAAAGAAACATCCCCCATTCCATTTCAAAGGATTGCGGCATAGACATGCCGCAGTCCTTTTTTGCCTGTCTTTAATTTTATTTCTAAAGTAAATGAATGGAAATTTAATTTTATTGAAAACGTATATTTAACTTTTGGTATGAAGTATAATAGCATTGGATGGCATTCTATTTTTCTTGTGGAATTACTTGAAATAGAAGCGATGTGATTGAAATTAGGAGTGGGATTTAGTTGGAAAATATTACCTACAGTTATGCTGCGCCGCTGAGAAAGAGGATCGACTGCTGGCAAAAACTATACTCGGCAACTGAGGATCATCATTATTTTGAGCGGCTGAAGGAACGTAAATCTCTATTAACTTTAGACGATTATGGAACATTCCTTGAACTGAGTGGTTTAGATGAAGAACAAATGGATATCGGACTTTCTTCCTTAAATGAAGAAAAGGCAATGCTTCTGCTTGATGGAGTTGAGAAGGAAGCATGGTTTTTGCTGCATAAACAGCTGTTCACTGAAGAACAGCCTATGAAGGATGGCGCCCTCGAGACTGCTCTTCGGTTCCACATCAAGTATTATCATGAGCAGATGGCTCAAAGTGTGGAAAAATATAAAGGACAGCTGTCGATCACAGCCGCCGCTTTATCAGCTGCTGTTGAGCAATTTGAAAAAGAGCTGTTTATGCTGGCGCGTAAGACACTTGCCTGGGATGTCCATCAGGTTGTTGAAGCCTGTCAGTTTACAGGATTGACAAAGGAAGAAGAATTTGAGCATTACATTAATGAGTATTTGGGGACAAAAGAAAGTGTGTATAATTTTTTCAGTGCCTATCCGGTTTTGGCAAAGCTATTAGCCGCTCGTCTGCAGTTTGCTTGTGAGAACTTCGAAGCATTTATTGCTGGCGTCGTGTGCAGTGCTGAATCGCTGGCAAAGCAGTTTAAGATCACTTTACCATTAACGATCGATCAGCTTAACTTCGGGCAAGGGGATAGTCATGCCAAGGGGAAATCAGTGATTCAATTTCGGCTGAATGGTCAGAAGCTGGTCTTTAAATTTAAAAGTCTTGTCATTGGAGATCGCTTCAACCAATTGCTGGATTGTTTAGAGGAAACTATTCCAATCGCTGATTTTTACAAAATCAGACGGATATCTAAGGAATCTTACGCCATTGAGGAGCATATTAACTATACTGCCTGTGTGGATGAGAAAGAAATTGAGGTCTTCTATTCACGATATGGACAGCTTCTGGCAGTTGCTTATTGGCTGGGAGCAACCGATCTGCATATGGAAAATATCATTGCCTGCGGGGCTTATCCAGTACTGATCGATGTTGAAACAATCATTCGCCCGACATTTTTGTTTGAGGGAAGAAAGAAAACAGATCAGCAAATGATTGAAAATGCCTCTATATTAGTCAGTGGTTTGGTGCCGCAAAAATATAGTAGTAGTCAATCAGTCAATATTGATGCTTTATCAGGACAAAGACAAAAATTACCTTATAAAATCCGGCAGCTTCAGCAGACCAGTTCCAGTGATATTGCCTTTGAATGGGTGGATGGGCATATGGAAGGTGCTCAGAACATTCCTCTTTTAAACGATGAGGTGGTTGATTATAGGAACTATCGTCAGCAAATCATTGATGGGTTCAATAGGCTAAACAGTGAAATGCTGGCACAAAAAGAGCTGACTGTCAGACATGCAGAGATGCTGTTTTCCGACATTGAGGTACGAGTGATTTATCGAGATACGCAGGATTATGCTGATTATCTTATGTTTGCGTCGCATCCTGAATGTATGTCTAATTATGTTGAACGGGAGCGTGTGATCGCCAATTTGTGGCGAACCGATGTTGTACCGAAGAAGCTGATTACTGAAGAAATCGATGCAATGCTAGTAAATGATATTCCATTTTTTACCATCAATTCTTCTGAAACCGTAATCCGCACTGAAGCTGGCTTGAGGATCGAAGGAGCTGCAAAAAGTCCTCTTGAAACAATGCTTCAACATATGAATGCAATCAATGAGAATTCGATTCGATATTCTCTGCTTCTGCTGAAGGAGAGTCTTCAACTGCTAAGCTACAAAGTCCGACCATTTTTCATTACAGAAAGAAACCATCACATTCAGTCAGGGGTTCTGCAAAAAGCCGCTGATATTGGAGATTTGGTGGTGGAAAAGCTTTTATGGGGGGAAGAAGAGCAGCGTGTTTTGTGGATGAAGGTGAGCTTGAAGGATGAAGCAGTACCTGCAGCTTGTTATCCGGGTACTAATTTGTATGATGGACTTGGCGGTATCTATCTGTTCTTGATGACACTCAATCATTTTGTACCGAAACAAGCCTACCAATGTATGATCGATCAGCTGGAAAAGCAGATTTTCAATAGTAGAGAAGATGCGAAGGTTCAAGGTCTCTTTACAGGGCTGGGCATGAGACTATTGCTGGATTTTTTTGCTGCAGAACTGCTTAACGATAAGAAGTATGAAGGTCGCTTGTATGGAAATCTGTTGACGCTTGCTGAAAGAGAGCTGCCCGAAAATGGTGAATGGATTTATGGTAGTGCAGGTATATGTGCTCTTTTATGTGAAATCTATCGTGTCTATTCTTATCCGATTGCCAAAGAGCTTGTAACACGCTATGCGGATGAATTTGTTCTTGAAAAGGATTTAGACAGCAGCTTTGCTCATGGGTATGCCGGCATATTATATAGTATGGAAAGGGCAAATGAGCTTCTGAAAGATGACCGTTTGCTTAATAAAATAGGTCAATGCAAATTTATGCTGTTGAGCAGCTATACAAATGAAGTAATGCACAATCATTCTTGGTGTAGAGGGATAACGGGGTTGAAGAGTGTTATGACTATAGACGGCAAACAAAGTGATTTAGCGGCACCTGAAAATCCTGATTCGGATGACTGTATCTGCCATGGACGCTCAAGTGTACTGCTGGGAGAAAAGCTGTTAAACAGCGTACTTCAGCAAAATAACACTGTATTTCTAAGCTCGGATGAGGAGCAGCTGCCATTGGATCTCTTTACTGGCATCTCTGGAATCGGCTATCAATTACTGATTGATAGCCTTGACTTAAAGGTTAGATCAATTTTATTTTTGAGTAAATCTATAACAAGATGAAAAAACTACTTTACTTTCGATGAGGAAAGAATTATAATCTACTTGTGAACTACCGAATAAGGGAACAAGAGGAGGAGTTTTTTAGAATGAGAGAACTATCGATTGAAAAAATGGAAGCGAAAACAGACGAAAAGAGAATGGATAGAGTAGTGGGGGCAGGGTTTGAAAGAGATACTGTGCAGGAGTCAAAAAGAGCAGATGAAACCAAATCTGATTTCTTTTATGGTTGGTCAAGAATTATTTGTTTATTCTAGTAAAGCGATAATATAACATCATATGAGCCGAAGTCTATAGACTTCGGCTTTTTCTATAGCATTTAAAGATTGGAAGGAACGCCTAGACAATCAAAAGCTCAACTGCGAGCTCTTTCTTTCTCCGTGTACGAAAGCTGGAGCAGGAGCTGAGTTTTTCCGGTGACACTTCTGGTTATTTTTTAACATGTTTTTATATGGGACATTTGCAGCAAGGCTTCTTATGACAACTAAAAACCCCGAAGTCGGGGAGACTTCGGGGTTAAACTTTTTAAATTACTTTTTTTAATGAAGTAATCATTAAAGCTTCTGTAGCAGAGACAATCAACATGATAAAGTTCATCATCCAAGAATAAGCAGTAGAGCTATGAGTAGCTACCTCATAGAACACGATATTGAATGTGAACAGTGCAACGACAGTTACGATAAAAGCCGTAAAGCTGGCAGTTGCTAAAATTTTTCTGCCGCGTTCATCTTTGCCTTCTTTACTGAAAAAGAAGTAGATGGAGTAGACGAAAAATACAAGTGATAGCGCTCCTACTAATAAGCTAGACCAATGATTCACAGGTAGGTTATCGAAAAAATTTGTTAAAGAATCTGTCATGAATGTTTTTTCCTTCCGCTAGTTTGGATATTTATTCTGATTCTTCTTGTGGTTGGTCTGTCAATCTTTTGAAAGTAAAAATCTTTTCAATTGGAACTTCAAAGACCTCAGCGATATCGTGAGCAAGTAATAGAGAAGGGTTGTATCTATTACGCTCAAGCTGGATAATTGTCTGTCTTGATACGCCTACTTTATCAGCTAATTCCTGTTGGGTCATACGCTTCATAGCTCTGTAGACGTGGATGGAACTCTCAAAAGATGAGTTCTTCTTTTTAGGCAATGCAAATCCCTCCAATGCTCGAATTTGTGGTCAAATAATAGAAAGTGCATAGTCAATATACCATATCTTTGTTTTTCTTACAAATAAAACATAGCAAAAAGCCAAGCTTCTCGAATAGCTTGGCTTAAATAAATGGAAGGTTTCAGTTATATTGATTTTTTATCCCTAAAATGTGTTGATCGTTTCTTTAGTTTAACACAAATCTGTTTCTTTTCTAGTTAAATGTTCGTGAGGTACTCGAACACCAAGTTCATTTTGATAAATAGACATACTTTTTCGTGTAATGCACATGTTCTCTTTTTTACTTCAATATCTGTAAATGTAATAAAGTTGAATAGTTTACTTCCAACAAACTTAACTTGATTGTACTGTATTTATTGAAACTCGAGAATATTGTTCAATATAACTGAGTTGCCACCTTCCTTTCATCTATATAATAGCATAAAAAGAAAGCGTTTTCAACGTTGCTGCCAAAAAGAATCCATACTTATTTTGAATAGTAAAAGTTGAAAAACTTCGTTCAGGCATAGATGATTCGTCAAGCATTATTATTGAAGGAATAAAAAAATTCATGTTATAGTGAATGTAAAGCACATCTATTTAAATAGGAAGAAACTAATGGGAGGGATAGGATGGATAGTTATCGAAAATCCATAAAAGAAGTTTTTAAAGAGACTGCCGCTGATGAAAACAACGGCTTGTCACAAAAAGAAGTACAGGAGCGTCTGGCAAAATACGGGGCGAACAAATTTAAGGAAATAAAAAAGGAATCGACCCTGAAAAAATTTATTTATAGTCTAAAAGATTTTACTACAATCATCTTATTGATTGCTGCAGCAATCTCATTTTATACTGCTGTAGTCACAGAACATGGAGACTATTTCGAAGGAATTCTGATCATTGCAATTGTTATCATCAATTCTGTATTAACGATTGTTCAAGAAGGCAACGCTGAAAAATCATTGGATGCGTTAAAGGATATGAACAAGCAGACAAGCTCAGTATTGAGAGATGGAAAAATTGAAGAAGTCGATGCGGAGGAAGTTGTTGTTGGCGATATTCTGGTGTTGGAATCAGGATCAATGATCACAGCTGATGCTCGATTGATTGAAACTTCTCAGATGAGAGTGGAGGAATCTGCGTTAACAGGAGAAAGTGAGCCTGTAGAGAAGGATGCGGCATACATAGCTGACGATGAAGAGGCGCTTGGAGATCAAATCAATATGGTCTTTAAGGGATGTACTGTCTCAAATGGTCGGGGAAGAGCAATTGTCACTGCAACTGGAATGGATACAGAAATGGGGAAAATAGCCGGTCTTTTGGGTGATCATGAGGCTGGAAAAACACCGTTACAGATACGCTTGAATCAGTTAGGAAAACGTATCAGTATCCTTGCTCTGGTGGCAGCTGCTCTAGTCTTTATTATTGGTGAACTGCAAGGGGAGCCGATGCTTGATATGTTCATGACGGCGGTCTCGCTGGCTGTAGCCGCAGTTCCTGAAACATTGACAGTGATTGTTACATTGACTCTGGCATACGGCGTACAAAAAATGGCGAAGAAGCATGCAATCATCCGCCAACTGCCTGCAGTGGAAACGTTGGGAACAGCAAATGTCATCTGTTCTGATAAGACAGGGACTTTAACACAAAACAAGATGAGAGTCCGTCGTGTCTGGTCTCGCGGAGACGAGGTCACAGATACGGAGGATGCAATGACAGACGAAGCCATGGAAGTATTGAAGATGGCAACGCTGTGTACTGATGTCACTGTTGAGAAAGAAAACGATGAGCTGATCATCAAAGGGAACCCTACTGAGGCGGCAATCGTTCGTGCAGTGGAGGAAAATTACCATACAAAAGAGGAGCTGGAAGAAAAATACCCTCGAATTGCTGAGCTGCCTTTTGATTCTGATCGAAAAATGATGACAACTGTTCATCAAATGGGGAAGAAGTATATTTCCATTACAAAAGGCGCCTTCGATGTTTTGTATCCAAAATTCCGATATGGAGATGTCGATCAGGCAGCGATCGTCAACGATCGTTTTGGTAAACGTGCGCTTCGTGTTATTGCTGTAGGGTTTGCGGTGTATGATGAGGAGCCGCAGGATATTTCTTCTGAAGCATTGGAGAAAAATCTACGTTTGTCCGGCTTAGTCGGAATGATCGATCCCCCTAGACCGGAAAGTAAAGGGGCTATCGAAAAAGCCCGAAAAGCAGGAATCAAAACAGTTATGATCACAGGGGACCATGTTGTGACTGCTGGAGCAATCGCTAAGGAGCTGGGAATCCTAACCAGTAAGGATGAAGCGATGACTGGCGGAGAGCTGCGCAAGCTGAGTGATGAAGAGCTTGATGCTCGTGTGAAGGATCTGTCGGTCTATGCTCGTGTAACACCTGAAGACAAAATCCGGATCGTCAAATCGTGGCAGCGTACAGGTGCTGTCGTGGCCATGACCGGAGACGGTGTGAACGATGCACCTGCATTAAAGGCCAGCGATGTTGGCTGTGCCATGGGAATCACAGGAACAGACGTTGCACAGGGCGCCTCTGATATGATTTTGACAGATGACAACTTTGCGACAATCGTTGATGCGGTGGCGCAAGGGCGGACAGTTTATAGAAACATTCGAAAGGCAATCAATTTTCTTCTGAGCTGTAACGTATCTGAGATTTTCATCGTAGTCATTGCGATGCTTCTTGGTTGGGGCGCACCATTTACTGCGGTTCAGCTGTTGTTTGTCAATGTTGTGGCTGATGGGCTTCCAGGTTTTGCATTAGGAAGAGAACCAGCTGAAAAGGACATCATGAGTGAAGCGCCAATCCCAAGAAACGAAGGGATCTTTGCAAGAGGTCTTTGGAAAAAGATTGGGATCAACGCATTTGTATTTACAATCGTTACCTTGCTGGGCTTCTACCTAGGTGCCTATGTTGATGGTGTTTCTCATTGGGTCAGTGCCAGCCTTGATGTTGGTCAAACTGTCGCATTTTTAGTTCTGGCATATTCTTCAATCCTGCATGTGTTCAATGTCAGAAGTACTCAATCTATTTTTAGAGTTCGATTATCATCTAACAAGTCGCTGTTTGAAATGGCGATACTCGCTATTGTGATCACAACCGTGATTGCTTTGGTTCCCTTCACTCAGGAGCTGTTCTATCTGGTTCCTATTGGTCTGACACATTGGGCATTGGCAATAGGTCTGTCGATCGTTCCTATTTTTGTCAATGAAATGATCAAGTTCCATTATTCGGATGATGAGGAAGAAGAGGCATAAACGAATAATCGATGCTAAGCGTTAGATAAAACGTATCAACAAAAGAAAAACTTAAGATCAGACTTTTCGACGAGACTCGAGAAAGTCTGATCTTTTTTGATAGAAACGAAAGAGAAAAAGACCATTCTGAGTGTCTGTTTTTACTTGAAAGCCTGATTTTTCATGAAAATTGAAAATAAGTCATGAAAATTCTATTTTTTAAAGATATAAGTTGCCAAATACAGGGAAGAGTATTATAGTGGGTAGCAAATGATTCTACACCGTTTTTCAACCAATAATCAATGGGAAGAAAAAAGTAGGATCAAGTACTGCCAAGACGGCAACAGCCAGTCAACTGAAGCAATGATCGAGGCGTACGCAACAAGCTGAAGCATAGATGGATACAGCAATTATTTTCAGCTTGAAACATGGATAAATATCGAGACAGAAACCTTGTGTAGACTTGAAGCAAAAGAGAGACTTAAATGAAAATCGTACTTTTTGTTCATTCGTGGAATGTGGAAGCAATGCATCCCGGTATTCCTGTCCTAGCGTTGAAGACTGTAGGGAAGAAGGCAGTTTGATACCCATAGGTGCAGTGAGTGAAGGGTGTATGTTTTGTTTCCCATTCATTGTTTTTGAGAAAAGATAAAGCAAGGGAATATCCGTTTCGACAGGTTTGATTTTGTTGTAGGAGGAGAGTATAGTGACAAAGCAGTTTAAAGCGTCACAGAATCACCGTAAGTTGACTGCTGCGGGTGTATTGGTGGCTATGGGGGTTGTTTACGGGGATATCGGAACAAGTCCATTGTATGTAATGAAGGCCATTGTTGGTGATAATGGCGGTATTTCACAAGTGTCTGAGAATTTTATCATCGGGGCGGTGTCCCTGATTTTCTGGACGTTGACGATTCTGACAACTGTAAAATATGTAATGATCGCATTAAATGCGGATAACCATGGTGAAGGCGGGATTTTCTCACTTTATACATTGGTAAGGAAAAGCGGGAAGTACCTGATCATCCCGGCAATGATCGGAGGCGCGGCATTACTGGCCGATGGTGTGCTTACACCTGCCGTAACTGTTACGACAGCGATTGAAGGACTTAGGGGAATCCCATTATTTTTCGATAAATTTGGGATGGATCAAAATATTATTGTCTGGATCACATTGTTCATTATCCTGATCCTGTTTTCTGTGCAGCGATTTGGGACGGATGCGGTTGGGAAAGCCTTTGGACCTATAATGTTCCTTTGGTTCAGCTTCTTGGGGCTCATGGGCCTGATCAATTTCAGTCAGGATTGGACAGTGATTCGTGCGTTGAATCCATATTATGCAATTGAGCTGTTGTTCAGCTCTGAGAATCATCTGGGGATATTTATTCTGGGGAATGTTTTTCTGGCAACGACTGGTGCAGAGGCGTTGTACTCAGACTTAGGGCATGTCGGGAAGAAAAATATTCGATTCAGCTGGCCATATGTAAAAATCTGTCTATTACTGAATTATCTTGGACAAGCTGCCTGGATATTGAAGTCACAGGGAGATCCTGCAATTGCTAAAATAGAATCGTTGAATCCGTTCTTTCAAATGATTCCGGAATCATTCACACTGTTTAGTGTTGTTTTCGCAACGTTAGCAGCTGTGATTGCTTCTCAGGCATTGATTTCCGGTTCATTCACACTTGTTTCAGAGGCAATCAAGCTGAAGCTTTTACCTAGAATGAAAATCATTTATCCTGGAACGAATATCGGGCAGATGTATATTCCGACGTTGAATCTGATACTATGGTTAGCTTGCTCTGCAGTGGTTATCGGCTTTAGGACATCAACACATATGGAGGCTGCATATGGGCTGTCTATTACTGTTACGATGCTGATGACAACGATCCTGCTGATGTTCTTCTTGAAGCAGCGAGGATTACCGAATGCGTTTGTATACTTGATCACACTGTTTTTTGCAAGTATCGAAACGATTTTCTTTATTTCAAGTATTGCGAAATTCTTCCACGGAGGCTATGTGGCAGTTGGGATCGCATTGGCAATTTTAGCGATCATGACGATTTGGGAATGGGGTAATATCATCAAAGAGAAGACGTCAGATACAGTGCCAATTCGAAATTACATCGACCAGCTGCGAATGCTTCGTGAGGATCAGGGGATTTCCTACTATCAGACAAATGTTGTCTTTATGACACCTGATTTGATCAGTGATGAGATTGGGCGAGCCGTGATGTATTCGATTTTGGACAAGCGCCCGAAACGAGCGAAGGTTTATTGGTTCGTCAATGTAGAGGTAACAGATGAGCCGTTTACAAAGGAATATTCCGTAGATATGCTGGGGACTGATTTTGTGGTACAGGTACAGCTGTATCTGGGCTTCCGGGTAGCTCAGGAAGTAAATGTTTACCTGCGTCAGATTGTCCATGACCTAATGAAGCAAGGGCGATTGCCGAAACAGCCGCAGAAATACACAATCACACCGGGACGTGAAGTCGGTGATTTCCAATTTATCCTGATTCGTGAGGAATTGTCAAAGGTGACGGAGCTGAGGAAATGGGACCGCCAGATCATGCAGCTGAAGCTTGCTATCAAGAAGCTGACGATTTTGCCGGAAAACTGGTTTGGTCTGGAATACAGTGATGTAAAATATGAGTCTGTACCATTGATCATCGGGAATACAAGAAAGACACACTTGATCGAACGTAATCGAGAAGAACTCGAATAACGGTAGCCTATTTATCGCTAAATAATAGAACTGAACTATATAATCAAAAGGGGAACTTAAGAAGGGCATCAATTCTTAAGTTCTTTTTGTGTTTTTTGTTTTGAGTCGCCAGAACAGGTTTTTATCAGTATAATAGAAAAAGAATATTAGGAAACGATTTATTTTATACAGGACAGGCGGGACAAAGATGGGTAGAAGAAACAACAGATATTTGAAATTCAGTGTAGCAGCTATTATTGTACTGTTGTTGTCTTTTTTCTATTATGAGAATAATCAGAGAAGGCTTGCAAAAACGATGGAGGATAATGCATATCCGGAAACTAGCGAGACAAGGATCATTGCTACTGCTGATACACAGGAAAATGAATCAACGACCGCTGTGACAGAATCAACTGAGGCAACAGCAGAATCAACAACACCTTCTACGAAAGATGCGACAAAGAATGCTGCGGAGAATTTATCTCCTCAAACAATGAAGGAACCTATGAAAGTCAATGGAATTATTATTGTAAACAAACGATACCCGCTGCCGGAATCTTACGCACCGGGAGAGAATAAGGAAGCACTGAGTGCATTTAAAAAAATGAATGAAGAAATGAGAGCTTTAGGTCTGGATATTACTTCAGAATACAGCGGTTATCGAAGCTATGAGGATCAAGCAGCACTGTACCAAAACTATGTGGCAGATGATGGGAAATCTGAAGCAGAGCAGTATTCATCACGTCCGGGGTATTCAGAGCATCAGACTGGGCTGGCTTTTGACTTTATCAATACAGCAGGAGAACTTGTCAGCTCAAAGACAGAGGCTGACTGGATTGCAGCAAATGCTCATAGGTACGGCTTTATCGTTCGCTACAAAGAAGGGCAAGAAGCAATCACAGGATATATGGCTGAGACGTGGCATGTTCGGTATGTAGGAAAAACGGATGCTGAAAAAATCTATAAGCAAAAGGTCACGCTGGAGGAATACTTAGGTGTTGAAGGTGGAGATTATAGTAGTGAGGAACAATAGGTATGTATGATATAACTGAAATTACCGATAAAATGGCTGGCAACCAAAAGGTCAATTACGATCGTGTGCTAAAGAAGATGATTGATGAGTGGATGCGGATAGAGATTCGGCCAACGATCCTACTCCATAGCTGCTGCGCTCCTTGCAGTACCTACACATTAGAGTATTTGACCGAGTATGCAGAGGTCACGATTTATTTCGCTAATTCCAACATTCATCCACGGACGGAATATGAACGAAGAGCTTGGGCTCAGAAAAAATTTGTAGAGGATTTTAATGAGAAAACCGGCAAGCAGGTTGGTTTTCTGGAGGCTCCCTATGAACCAAATGAATTTATTCGAGTTGTTCGAGAGGATGGTTTAACGGAGGAACCGGAAGGTGGGAAACGCTGCAGCTCCTGCTTTCAGATGAGACTGGATATTGTTGCGGAAAAGGCTCAGGAGCTAGGGTACGATTATTTTGGCAGTGCATTGACCTTATCACCGAAGAAAAACAGTCAGCTAATCAATGAGATTGGCATTGATATCCAAAAATTTTACAAGACGAATTATCTCCCAGGGGATTTTAAGAAGAATAATGGATACAAGCGTTCAATCGAGATGTGCAGAGAATACGATGTCTATCGTCAATGCTATTGCGGCTGTTTGTTTGCTGCACAAAAGCAAGGGATCGATTTGAAGCAAGTCAATAAGGAAGCTGAGAGCTTTTTAGCGAATAGAGTAAAGTAGCCCTTCATGTGCTGACTAAAGAGGGAATACCCTCTTGTGCCGGTAAAAGGAATCCAGATACAGGGTTCATGAATCGGAACAGGTTTGTTTGTTGAAACGGCTTCAAAATGGTCAGGTGCGAAGAGCGATTGTCCTTCTCTTGACTAGAGCATAGCTGGAAAAAAGGAAGGATGTTAGAAAATGAAAATTGCTTTGATTGCCCATGACCGAAAAAAGGACTTAATGGTAAAAATGACTTTGGCGTATCTGCCGATTTTAGAAAAGCATGAGCTGTTCGCAACAGGAACGACAGGCTTAAGGGTTGCTGAAGCAACAGGGCTTTCTGTCCATCGTTTTAAATCAGGTCCGCTTGGTGGGGACCAACAGATCGGTGCGATGATCTCAGAGGATAAGATAGATATGGTGATTTTTCTGCGTGATCCCTTGGCTTCACAGCCTCATGAGCCGGATGTGAATGCATTGATTCGTCTTAGCGATGTCTATGAGATTCCCTTGGCAACGAACATTGGTACCGCAGAGATTCTTCTGCGTGGGCTAGAAGCTGGTTTTGCTGATTTTAGACAGGTTGTGCATGAAACAGATAACCGCCCGATTTCTCTATAGAGAAATCGGTTTTTTCGTTTCAGGGGGTGAAAAAGAGAGAATTGTCAGAATAAAGTGCTTATTGCAGTCACAAGCTGATTGCCTTTGAGGAAAGTCTATGCTATAGTCCTTTTAGGCTTTGTCGCCTAAAAATAAATACAGAGTAGAAAATAAAGCGTTAAGTGCTGTGGGGATGGGATGTCGCCCTGTGGACGAAGGATAAAATCCGCGGTTTTATTTTCGCATTCGCTGCATTGACTTGTAGCAGCTCTTAAAGGAGATGCTAGGAATGAAAAAAAGAGTTTTAGAAACACGGAAGCTGACTGTATTGGCATTACTGATCGCAGTGATCGTTGTCTTTACACGTTTCTTTTCTTACGAAACACAGTTTCTCAGAATCAGCTTTACTTTTATACCGGAATCCTTGATGGGACTCCTATTTGGTCCTTTTTGGACAGGGATCGGAAGCGCCATTGCAGATGGTGTCGGGGTGATTCTCTTTCCGAAAACCGGTGCCTACTTCCCGGGATTTACGCTTAATGCGTTTATTACCGGTGCGATCTATGGCTTTTTCTATTATAAGAAGGAGCTGACATGGTTCAGAGTCATTATGGCGACGTTCCTTGTTACCGTTATCGTTCATCTGTTCCTGACACCATTATGGTTGGGCTTGATGTACGGTGTGGATCTGAAGATTGTTGCATGGTGGATACCACGTATCGTTAAAAGTGCAATATTCTTCCCAATTCAGGTAGTGGTTACCTACTATATGGGAACGAAGCTGCCGTACAAGCAATTGTTGAGTAAATTAACACCACTTCATAATAAATAGAAAAAGGAACCTTCCGCCATCCCCGGAAGGTTCCTTTTTTTTCGCGGCAGCCGTATGCGCCACAAGAAGGATTACATGCTTACTGTTGAAACTGAGCTTCGTAGAGCGTCCGATAATAGCCGTTTGGAATGGCAAGCAGTGACTGATGACTACCGATTTCTACGATCTTTCCTTGCTCCATTACCAGGATTTTATCCGCATTTTTGATTGTTGATAACCGATGAGCAATAACAAAGCTGGTGCGCCCTTTCATGATCTCTAAAAAGGCAGATTGGATATGCTTTTCAGTTAACGTATCAACTGAGCTGGTTGCTTCATCAAGGATCAACATGGGCGGATTACTGATCATGGTTCGAGCGATGGTCAGCAGCTGCCGTTGTCCTTCGGATATTTTGATCCCCTGACTGCCAATCTCAGTGTCCAATCCTTTAGGCAAACGCTGGATGAATTCCGCAGTGTGGGTTTTTCTCAATGCTTCATAGATTTCTGTGTCTGCTGCTTCGCTGTTTCCATAGACTAAATTCTCTCGGATCGTTCCATCGAATAGCCAAGTATCTTGAAGCACCATTCCAAAGCTTTTTCTGAGACTATCTCTTGTGATTTCATTGATGGGATGTTCATCAACATAGATTACACCCTTATCCACATCATAGAAGCGCATCAGCAGATTGACCAGAGTTGATTTTCCAGCACCAGTTTTCCCAACGATAGCAATCGTCTCACCGGCATTGACTTTCAGTGTAAAGTCCTCAATCAACGGCTTTGTAGAAACATAGGAAAAGGAAACCCGATCAAAGGTCACTTCGCCTGAAATCTCGTTGAGGATCAATGCATGTTCTGCATCCGGTGTTTCAGGCTGCTGTTCAAGGATTTCAAAGGTTCTGTCAATCCCAGCCAATGCTGTCTGAATTTGAGTGATCATTCCAGATAGCTCAATAAAGGGCTTCGTAAACTGAGCGGAATAGATGGTGAAGCTGGAGATGACCCCAACTGTCACAGCCGTGTTGCCATTTAAGATCAATAGCCCACCGACCAACCCAATCGCAACATAAGATAGATGATCGATAAATCGTGACAAAGGATTTGTCAAAGAGGAAGAAAACTGAGCTTTCTGCCCCTCTACATATAATTCGTGATTCATTGTTTCGAATTGCTGTTGAACAACATGTTCCCGTTGGAAAGCCTTGACGATTTTTTGATTGCCGATCATCTCTGAAACAAAGCCCGAAATTGTTCCGACGATTTTCTGCTGTGCTGCAAAGTTTTTCTGCGAGGCAGAAGCCACCAGCCAGTTAACAAGAAAGATGATCGGTGTAGTGATCAAGACCACGATAGTCAAGGTAAAGCTGAGGCGAATCATGAATATGAAAGCAATGATCACTACCGCAGCTCCTGCAAACAGTTGGTTGAATACAACCGTTCCGGCACTGGATATATTATCCATATCGTTTGTAAAACGACTGATGATGTCTCCGTGAGAATGACGATCATAATAATTTAGCGACAGCTGATTCAGCTTGGCGAAGGTATCCTTTCGCAGCTGTGCGACAGAAAGATAGGAGATCCTATTTCCCAGCAGCTGAAGCAGCCATTGACTGATGACAGTTATAAGCAGAATACCTGCAAGAAGACCGAGAATGCCATAGAGACGTGTGAAATCTACCTGATCTGCTTGAACCATCGTATCGACTGCTTTTCCCATCGCATAGGTCATCCAAACAGTAGCCAGACCGCTAGTGACACCCAGCAGCAGGGACAAGATCAATTCCAACCGATAATGCAGCAGGTAAGGAAGGAATTTCTTAAATGAACGAGTCGTTGGTTTATTCATCATTGTCAGCCTCCTGTGAGAGAACAATTTCTTGATACTGTGGAGAGCTCTTCAATAACTGTTCATGTGTACCTAAACCAACAGTTTTTCCTTCATCCAGAACAAGTATTTGCTGGGCATGACGGATGGAGCTGATTCGTTGTGAGATAACGATCAGGGTTGTTTTTTCCAAGCGTGTATTCAGTGCTGCTCGCAAATTCAAATCTGTTTGATAATCAAGAGCACTTAATGAATCGTCTAAAACCAGGATATCCGGCTTAGCAATCAATGCACGTGCGATCGTCAGACGTTGTTTTTGTCCGCCTGAAAAGTTTTTCCCACCTTCATAGATTGGTGTGTCCAAGCCTTGTTCCAGCTGTTCCACAAATTCTCTACACTGGGCAATGTCTAAGGCTTCCCAACAATCCTTGTCCTTCGCATCTTCTTTCCCCCACTGAAGGTTCTCACGAATCGTACCAGTAAAAAGTATCGGAGTTTGAGGTACCATAGCGATTTTTCGACGCAGCTGATCCAACGGCCAGTTGCGAACATCTTGACCATCAATAGTGATGATGCCTTCTGAGGTATCATAGAATCGAGGTATCAGTTGTGTTAAGGTACTTTTTCCACTGCCTGTAGCTCCCGTGATTCCCAGCATGGTACCATTGGGGATTTGCAGCGTGATATTCTTTAAAGCAAGTCCGGCATCTGGTTGATACCGAAATGAGACGGCATCAAAAAGGACGCCTGTATGCTCAACAGCAGCAGAGTCGAAGGCAGCATCACTTTTCGTGTCGATACTTGGCGTAACAGCCAAAACCTCGTTGACCCTTGAAGCGGAAGCTGATGCGCGAGTAAAAATCAGTACGAGATTGGAAACGACGATCAGTGCCAGCAGCATCTGATTCATATAATTGATCAGTGCCAACACTTCTCCCTGTTGTAGAGACCCCAGAGAAACCTTCCAGCCGCTGATATAGAGTAGGAAGATGATTCCGGCGTTCATGATCAATGTCGTTGCCGGTGTCAGAAAAGCGGAAATTCTTGAAACACGCAAGTAAACATCTGCTAAGTCATCTGTTGTTTTGTCCACTTGTTTGATTTCTGTTTCTTTTCTGGCAAATGCCCGAATCACCCGAACCCCACTCAAATTCTGACTTAGTTGTAAGTTCAGCTTGTCGATCATTCCTTGAATTTTTTTATATAGCGGAACAGTGATTTTGATGATGATGAATAAAATCAGACAAAATACAGGCAGCAGTAAGAGAAACAAGAGTCCTGCCTGAGTATCGATATAAAAGGCCATGAACACTGAACCAATGCTCAAGAAGGGTGCCCGAATCACTAAACGAATCAGCATCGCCAGTGCGAGCTGCAGCTGGTTGATGTCGTTTGTTGTTCGTGTGATCAATGTATCTGTACCGAAATCGTTCAGTTCGGCGTGAGACAGTGAATTGATCTTTTTGATCAGCTGATTTCTCAGCTCAGTACCGAAGCCTTGAGAAGCGATCGAAGAATAGTATTGGCAGATCATCACGCAAATCAGACCGATCACAGACATAAGAACCATCAAGCCTGCCATCTTTATGACATAGTCCTTGTCGTTTTCTTGAATGCCGTTATCTACCAGTCGAGCCATCATTAAAGGAAGAACTAGTTCGAAGCAAGCCTCTAAGAATTTAAAGAATGGACCAAGAATGATTTGTTTTTTGTATTTTTTTGCATAGATCAATAAATGAAACATCTTTTTCCCCCTTATCTGTTCTATTGTATCTCAATCCCTCCGGCAATTAAAGTTGCTCGCTTTTTTCGTCACTTATTTGCTACAATGGATAGGAGTCTTAAGAAAGGAATAGCCTGCCTTTATAAAAAATTGAAGGACAGCAGATCATGTTTGAAGAGAGAAAATCAAAATAAATATCAGGTACCGCAGTGTAAAGAAGGGATCGTGGAAAGTGTGGATCAATTATCAGAACTTATTTTGCTATTTTTTATTTATTCGTTCATCGGGTGGGTATGGGAAACGATATATTGCTCAATCAAAGCTGGAAGGTTTGTATACAGAGGATTTTTAACAGGCCCCTATTGTCCGATTTATGGATTCGGTATTCTGGGTGTACTGTATTTCTTAGAGCCTTTCAAAAATAATCTGGTTTTACTCTATCTGTTTTCAGCTGTTTTGGTCAGCGTATTGGAATATGTAACCAGCTATATATTGGAAAAGCTGTTTCATGCCTCGTGGTGGGACTACAAGGATGTGCCGTTGAATTTGAATGGTCGAATCGCATTGCCGATTTCAGCATTCTGGGGAATTGCCTGTGTGTTGATCGTCCGAGTGATCCATCCGCGGATACAACTGCTTTCAGATTATTTAATTGCCCAATTCCATTGGGTACTGCCCGCTTTATTTACAGGGATACTTTTAGTGGACCTAGTTTATACTGTGACTAATATGCAGGCATTCAAACGTATGACAGAGGAAGTCAACGAGCTGTTCGAAACACGAGCAAAGGAATTGTCGGAAAGTGTTGCTGAAAAAGGCGAATCTCTGAAGGCAGAATGGGCGGAGTGGAAGCAGACGCTGGAGCAGGAAATCGGAGAGCGAACAGCCAAGCAGCAGGCTTTTATTGACGAGCTCAAAGAGAACAGCGCAGTCAGCCAACGACTTCAACGCTTGAATTTCAGCCAACGACGCTGGATCAAAAACTATCCTAAGCTGACACTTAGAGGGATGGAAAATCCGGAAACAGTCAAACGCCTGTTTACTTCCTTTAAAAAGAAAAAGTAATAAACTGTAACAGTTACAAAAATGTGTGTTATTACGCATAAAGCACCAGATGACCGAATAAATTCTTCCTATATGATCTGGATTTTTTTCAAATAGATACAGATCAATATTACAGCTATTCTTAAGTTTTCTTTAAATTGTAATAATTTGTAACGTGACTGAAACAAAATAAACTCTTAAGATTAGTATAATAAATAGAGTTAGGATTTATTATAGGAAAGGTGTTGGATTCAGTGGGAATTAAAAAGCTGATGCCTGTATTATCGGCAATCATCTTATTAAATCTGGCCTTCCCTTCTGTTATTGCTCATGCAGAATCATTGGATTCTCTGGAAAGTGAAGAACAACAAGCGACAGAAATGGGACAAATTCTTAATCAAAATATTGATACAGCATTGACTGAAGTAAATGAAAAATATGCTGAGATTGAAAAGTTAAAGGAAGAGATTGCCAGTGCAGAAGAGACGATTGAAAGCTCTGAAGCTGAGATTATCGTAACAGAGGAAAATATCGATCGTCGTAAAAATGCGATTGGTGATCGAATGAAATCGATCCAATTGAATGGGGAAACTCGTACGTGGCAGGTTCTGCTTGAAGCTGAGAGCTTATCAGACTTCTTCAACAGAGCATATGCAATGACAGTATTGCAAAATGCCGAGAAAGAAAAGATCGAAAGCCTTGCTGCTGAGAAGGAAAAACTGAACGAGCTTCAGGAAACCGTACAAACAAAGCAGGCAGAGCTTCAAGTAAATCAGGAAAAATTGCAGGAAGAAGCACAATCTATGGATATCGAAGTCGCTTCTTTGAAACAGGAGCTTGCGAACAACGAAGAATCACTGCAGCTGATTGCGAATAAAAAAATTGCTGAACAAGATCGTTTAGAAGAAGAAGCACAGGCCGCTGCAAAAGCAGAGCAAGAGCGCCTGAGCTCGGAAGTTGCACAAGCAGCAGAAGGTTCTTCTGAATCACAGACATCAGAACCGGCTGTTGAGCCATCTGATCCTGGTACTGCTGAAAACAATGGAGGCAGTGCAGAGGCTGGTCAAGTGATGTATATGGAATCTACCGCTTATTCACTGAATGAGCCTGGTTCAGGATATATCACAGCGATTGGAATCGACCTGCGTGTTCAAAGCAACGTGATAGCCGTTGACCCAAGTGTTATCCCTCTAGGTAAACTAGTAGAAGTAGAAGGATATGGATATGCAGTAGCCGGAGATACTGGTGGTGCAATCAAAGGGCACATCATTGATGTTCATTTCAATTCAGTTGAACAGTGTCGTCAATGGGGACGCCGTCACAACGTAAGAGTCGTTGTACAATAATATGAAAAGTCGAGACAGGATTTCCTGTCTCGTTTTTTATTCTCTGGTTTATTGTTGTTTGAAACATGGAGAAAGTTTCCTAATTAAAAAAACATTTAAAGAATTGCTTTATTGGCATAAAATGGAAGAAAGTAAATAAATGAGGCGATAGATGTGATCATTGGTATAGAAGTTGTTCTTTTATTGATAATTGTGACATACGGTGGTAATTTCCTTCTCTACACTTTCTTTAAAAAGAAGCGGGAGATTCAAGGGATGGAGAAGCTGGCTATTATTTTTGGCATCAATATGCTCATTTTACTGTTGGATAGCGCACTCATCGTTATGGCTGTTTTGATTGAAAAAGGTGCCGCGTCTTAAGGCGAATTAAAATTAGTAAGTGGAGCTGGAAAAATGTTTAAAATAGGTGAATTTTCAAAATTATCTCAAGTATCCGTTCGAATGCTCAGATATTATGATGAGCAGGGGTTATTGCTGCCGGCAGCAGTAGATCGAGAAAGCGGCTATCGCTTTTATCATGTCAGTCAGCTGGCAAAGCTGCAAAAAATCATTTTATTGAAGAATTTGAAATTTTCTACAGTAGAAATCAAGGAACTGGTTGAGGAAGAGCTGACAGAGGAGTACTTTCAGCAGCAGCTTAAAAAGAAGTATCGACAAATTGAGCAGGAAATCATGGAGGAGCAGCAACGCTTGCTGCAGCTGGCGAAAACAATCGAACAAATAGAGAAACCGATGGAAGCAAATCATCAGGTCATTTTTCGCGCATTGCCGAAAGAAGCAATCGTCAGTCTGCGAAAGGTGATCCCTTCCTACTATCATGAAGGCCCGTTATGGCAGGAGTTCATGGAGCTTCTGGAACAGGAGGAGCTGGACTATCTTAAGCAGGCACCAGATAACTTTACTGTATTTCATGATGAATGTTATCTGGAAGAAGGCGTGGATATTGAAATTTGTTTAAAATTGAAAGCAGCAACACAGGTACAGGAACCGCTGACTAGTTATGAGATGGAGCGAATCCCTCTAGTTGCATCAATATTTGTTGTGGGATCATATGACAATATTCAAGGTGCTTACCATTATTTCGCTGAATGGCTGGCAGAGAATGAAGAATATGAGATGGAGAAACCGACAAGACAAGTGAGTCATCGCGGACCGGACACAGAAACAGATCCGGAAAACTATTTAACAGAAATTCAGATACCAATCAAAAAAATATCCTGATTCGTTCATTATATTCGTGTATATTTTGCTATCAGAAGAAGGATGGCACGAAAAACACTTTTACTGGTATTCGAATAAGTAGAGAAAATAAGATGTCTACAAACAAAAGATAATCATCAAACGATATGTTTCATCAATTTCAAAATAAAGCTGTCACAAAAATTTTTCGTCGATTTTTGTGACAGCCTTGTTTTATTTCAGCATTTTAAGCAGGAATTATCTACCAATGATTTCTTGCTTTTCATAAAATCGATTTCTAGAGCATTCAGTGTTAGCAAATTATTTCCAATACCCCAGATTTTTAGAGGATTCCTTTGCTGCTTGCTTCAGTAACGGTATCAGCTCATTGATTCTCTTCGTAGTAAAACGAGTGGTGGCACCGACTAAGGAAAGTGAGGCAACAACTGTTCCTGTATAATCCCGAACTGGTACAGCAATCGAAGAAACGTTTTCTGTTAGCTCATCTTTACTATAGGAGAACCCTGATGCACGAATCGCTTCCAGTTCTTCCTTCAGTTTAAATGGGTTAGTGATTGTATCTGCTGTATAGGCGGTTAAGTTATTTTCAATGATCTTATCCCAAAAAGAGGTTTCCTGATAAGCCAGAAGCAGTTTGCCGGAACTGGTTGCATGGGCCGGATTGCGTCTGCCTAAATGTGTTTTCATTTTCGTATGGATGGCGGATTCATCTTTTTGAATATATACGATTTCCATTCCATCGAGAATAGCGATATGCCCACTTTCATTGGTTCGAACAACGAGCTGACTCAAGGCAGGAGCTAACTCTTGCTGAATATGCATAGCGCTTAATGTAATTCCTGCAAGGCTGAGTATGGCTAAGCCGAGCATATATGATTGATCGTCGCTGCTCTTGCGGACAAAGCCTTCACTTGCAAGTGTAGCAAGGGTTCGACTAACAGTGCTTTTAGACAGTTCTGTCATTTTACTGATCTCAGTAACACGAAGCTTATTTTTTTCAGGAGAAAAGCATTTCAGTATGGTTAAAGCATTTTTCACGGATTGCAACTCTTGGGACATGATTCCAACCTCCTTGTTCCTCTATGCGGAACATTATAGTGAATAAACAATAAATGAAAGCGCTAACTATATTGGTATTATAAAACAATTTTGAGGAAAATCAAGAACTGTTCCGTATACAGGGAAAGTTGAATTGTTGTTTTATTCAGGAGATCCTATAATGAAAAAAAAGAAGAGCTGAAATAAAAAGCTCTTTATTCAACAAATGCTATCACTGACTATTTAACAGCAAAATGAAGGGAGGAGATTCAATGACAGCAGAGGCGTATAGATTAGCTGAACACTTATCTCAAGCTTTTAATAACAATGGTAGTGTTCCACTGACCGAGCTTGTTCCGGATTTGACCGTACAGCAAGCCTATCAAGTTCAGCTTGCAACGATCGAGAATGAGTTGAAGAAGGGAAAAGTGATCACAGGGAAAAAAATTGGTCTGACTTCAGCAGCTATGCAGCAATCGTTAGGTGTTGATGAACCGGATTACGGTCATTTACTTGATTCAATGGAAATTCCAAATAATGGAAAAGTTCCCAAAGAACTGGTTTTGCAGCCGCGAGTGGAGGGAGAGATTGCCTTTATATTGAAGGATGATCTAAAAGGACCGAATGTTACAAGCTTTGATGTAATTCAGGCAACAGATTATATTGTTCCAGCTATTGAAATCGTAGACAGCAGGATCAAAAACTGGAAGCTGACACTACCGGATACAGTAGGAGACAATGCTTCATCCGGACTGTATGTATTAGGAGATAAAAAATTTTCTTTGACAGATATAGACTTGAGATTGATTGGAATGGCACTTTATAAGAATAGTGATCTTCAAAATACAGGGACAGGAGCAGCTTGTCTGGATAATCCGATAAATGCAGTTGTCTGGCTGGCAAACAAATTATCCGACTATGGCATTTCACTTAAGAAGGGCGAAGTTATCCTATCTGGGGCGTTGTCGGCAGCTATTCCAGCGGAACAGGGAGATTCTTTTGAGATGAAGCTTAATCAAATGGGGAGTGTAAAGGTCAGCTTTTAAAAAGGAGGAAGCTACGTGGCAAAATTGAAAGCAGGAATTATTGGTTCGGGAAATATTGGAAGCGATCTCATGATGAAACTGCTTCGTTCTGAGATGCTCGAACCAACTGTCATGATTGGCATAGATGACCAATCAGAAGGAATGAAGCGGGCAAGAGAGAAAGGGTTAAGAACTTTTTCCAGAGGAATTGACCAATGGGCGCAGGAAGCACCGGAAACAGCAGATATCCTATTCGATGCAACTTCAGCAAACGCTCATCTTCATAACGATCAGGTAGCAAAAGAGCTTGGGAAAATCATGCTGGATTTAACGCCGGCAGCCATAGGTCCCTTTGTGATCCCACCTGTGAATTTGACAGAACATATCAATGAAAGAAATGTCAATATGGTCACTTGCGGTGGACAGGCGACCGTTCCAATCGTAGCAGTGATCAATCGTGTGCAGCAGGTTGAGTATGGAGAAATCATTGCAACGATTTCAAGTAAAAGTGCCGGTCCCGGAACCAGAGCGAATATCGATGAATTCACTGAAACAACCAGTAAAGCAATCGAAACAATCGGCGGTGCCGAAAAAGGACGAGCAATCATTATTTTGAATCCAGCTGATCCACCTATCCTGATGCGTGATACAGTTCGTGTGCTAGTCAAGGAAGAGGCAAAACAGAAAGAAATACTCACAGCTATTCAAGAAATGGTTCGTTCCGTACAGGAGTATGTACCAGGCTACCATTTAAGAACAGAGCCAATCATTGAAGGTCATGAAATCACTGTTTTTATTGAAGTTGAAGGAGCTGGAGATTTTCTTCCTAATTATGCTGGGAATCTTGATATCATGACGTCGGCAGCTACTCGGGTAGCGGAAGAAATCGCGCGAAATAGCCGATAGGAGGAGGGGAAAACATGTTTGATGATTTAGATGTTGTAATCACTGAAGTCGCCTTACGTGATGGTAGTCATGCGGTTAGTCATAGTTTTACTGAAGAACAGGTTCGTAATGTAGTTGGCGCGCTGGATAAGGCAAGAGTTCCTTATATCGAGGTTTCCCATGGTGACGGACTTGGGGGAAGTACTTTGCAGTATGGTCTTTCAAAGGTTGATGAATTCAAATTGATTCAAGCAGCTGTTGAAACAGCGGAGTTTTCAAAAATTGCTGTTTTACTATTACCGGGGATTGGTACTGTTCATGAATTGAGGAGAGCTAGGGAGCTAGGGGCATCTCTCGTAAGAGTGGCGACTCATGTAACCGAGGCAGATGTTTCTGCTCAACATATTCACGAAGCAAGGAAAATGGGCTTAACCACTTTTGGTTTCTTAATGATGTCTCATATGGCACCAATCGAAAAATTAGTTGAACAAGCTAAGTTGATGGAAAGCTATGGTGCAGAAGCTGTATATATGACTGATTCTGCAGGTGCTTTGTTACCTGATCAGGTTTACGAACGAATCACTGCGTTAAAAGAAGCATTGAATGTCGAAGTGGGCTTCCATGCACACAATAATTTGGGATTGGCGATGGGGAATACACTGGAAGCAATCCGAGCAGGTGCGACTCGTATCGATGGAAGCATTCGATCATTAGGTGCCGGAGCAGGCAATACTCAGACAGAGGTCTTGGCTGCTGTATTGGAAAAGAAAGGGATTCGTACAGGGATCGATCTATATAATATTATGGATGCGGCAGAAGATGTTGTGGCACCATTATTGAAGAGCCCGCAAGAGATCACCAAAGATAGTCTAACAATGGGGTATGCAGGTGTTTATTCCAGTTTTCAGCTTCATGCAAAACGAGCAGGAGAAAAATATGACGTTGATCCACGAGACATCCTGATCGAGCTAGGAAAACAAAAGGTAGTTGGCGGACAGGAGGATATGATCCTTGATGTCGCAAAAAGGATGGCTGAATAAATAATAGAGAAAGAAGGGACACTCTTGGAGGAAAAGAAACGGAAAGAACTGGCTGTTTATGTACTAAACGCACAGGATGAGCATACGGAAATCAGGAAAATAACTGAGCAGCTATGTCCGGAGTTAACCATGAGTGAAGCATACAGGGTTCAGGAAGTTTTGATCAGTCAACGACTGAAGCGAGGCGAGCGAATCATTGGTCCGAAGATGGGACTGACCAGTAAAGCAAAACTTCAGCAGATGGCTGTTACTGAGCCCATCTATGGGTATGTTTTTGATACGATGCTGATTGAAGATGGCGGAGCGATGAAGATGGATAGCTATATTCATCCGAAGGTCGAGCCTGAAATTGGTTTTGTTTTGAAAAAGGAACTAAGGGGACCCGGCATAACAAAAGAAGCTGTTTTAGAAGCAACTGACTATCTATTTCCTGCAATTGAAGTGATTGACAGCCGCTATATGGACTTTCGATTTACGATGCCTGATGTTGTTGCGGATAACTGTTCTGCTGCAGGGGCTGTTCTGGGAACACATACTACAAAAGTCGGCAGTATGGATCTAGAAACGATTGGTGTAGTTTTGGAAATCAATGGAGAGGTACAGGCAGTTGGTGCTGGTGCAGCGGTTCTTGAGCATCCGGCAGAAGCAGTCGCTCGACTGGCCAATATGCTGGCAGAAAAAGGAACATCCGTAAAACCGGGACAAGCAATACTGACAGGGGCGTTGACAGCCGCTGTCAGTATCAAAGCCGGGGATTACGTTGAAGTAAAATTTGGTGAAAAGTTGGGAGTGGTTCGTCTTTTTGTAAAGTAGGAGGAAAGAAAGATGCCGTTTGTTCACATTGAAATACTTGAAGGACGCTCTGAGGAAAAAATCGAGGAATTGATCGCTGAGGTAACAGGTACAATTGAAAATGTACTGGGTTCACCACAGCAAAGTATTCGTGTAATTGTTAATGAAGTACCGAAATCCCGTTGGGGAATCGGTGGAGTTTCTGCTAAAAAATTAGGAAGATAAAAGGAGAAAAAAATGATGACAACTAGAAATTTAGAACCTTTATTCGAAGTCGCTCAGTTAGCAATGGTCAACCTTTATACACCAAAGTTGGAAGAGTCAATCAAGTTTTTTGAAGTGATGGGCATGCTTGTTGTTCATACCGACGAAGAAGGCAGTGTCTATATGCGTGCCTATGAGGACCCATATAAATACAGCATGAAGCTGACACCCCATCATGAAGCTGGCTTAGTAAAAGCCAGCTGGCGGGCAACCAGTCAGGCGGCGATGGATCGACGTGTTGAAGTACTGTCAAGCCTGCCTCAAGGAAAAGGCTGGGTAGAACCGGCATACGGTCGAGGAAAAGCATATGAGTTTACGAGTCCTGATAACCATCTGTTCGAAATCTTCTTTGATGTCGAATATTATGAAGCACCTGAAGAGCTGAAGTCCAAATTGAACAATCGTCCACAACGTCGTCCGCTGACGGGTGTACCTGTTCGTCGTCTGGATCATATGAACTGTCTGGCAAAGGATGTAGATAAAAATGTGGCATTCTTTACAGAGCATCTTGGCTTCAATGTGCGGGAGTATCTGGCGAAAGAAGATGGAACAAAAGGTGCAGCTTGGCTATCTGTTTCCCCGTTAGTTCATGAAATCGCCTTTATGACTGATGGTATGATGGAAAAAGCAGCACCAGGACGCTTGCACCACGTAGCTTACTGGTTTGGTGATCCTCAGGATTTAGAATACCTTTCAGATGCATTGACTGAACTGGGGATTCCAGTTGAAGCGGGACCATTGAAGCATGGTGTTTCTCAGGCAAAATGTATGTACGCGATCGAGCCTGGCGGAAACCGTATCGAGCTCTTTGGCGACACAGGCTATCTCATTTTCGATCCAACGTGGGAACCGGTGGAGTGGAATATCCACGATGCTGAAAAAGCAATCATCTGGTATGGTGCAGGCTTACCGCACAGCTACTTTCGTTACGGTACACCAGTGATTGAGGATCAAGAAATCACCCCATTTTATTGATGAGGAAAACTAAATAAATGCGGCTGGGACAAAAGCAAATACCTCTTTGGGATTTAGTCAAACGACACCAAAGCAGCGGCTTGCGTCCTGCCGCTTATATGAGTTTAGAAAAAATGGAACGAAGAGAAGTTCCATTGACTATTACATTTGTAGGGAGAGAGAAGAATGGAAAAAAGACCGGAAATTGCGAAGTCTATTCAAACAGGAAATTTTAAAACAAACTACCATGATGTTGGTAATCAAGACGGGGAGAAAATCGTGCTTCTTCACGGATCAGGCCCCGGCGTGACCGCATGGGCGAACTGGAACAAGCTCTTTACATTATGGGACAAGGAGTATCATATGTATGCTCCTGATATGGTTGGATTTGGCTATACAGAAAGACCGGAAGATATCAGCTATAACATGAATGTCTGGGTTCAACAGACGATTGATTTTTTTGATGCAGTCGGTATTGAAAAGGCGAATTTGGTTGGCAATTCCTTTGGCGGAGCATTAGCTCTTTCTATGGCAATCAATCATCCGGAGCGAGTAAATAAATTGATTTTGATGGGAAGTATGGGTGTCAGCTTCCCAATCACCTACGGATTGGATCGTGTATGGGGCTATCAGCCGTCATTAGCAAACATGGAAGAGTTACTTGAGATATTTACCTATGATCATTCTTTTGTTACAGCTGACTTGATCAAAACACGCTATGAATCCAGCAAAAAAGCAGAATTTCATGAAAGCTTTTCTTCGATGTTTCCTGAGCCGCGTCAAAACAGTGTGGAAGCTATGGCTGGAAACAAGGATTATATACGAGATATTCCTCATGATACATTGATTGTGCATGGACGTGAGGATCGAGTGATCCCTGTGCAGACATCATTGGAGCTGTCGCAAACAATTAAAAATTCTGAGCTGCATATCTTTGGCAAGTGCGGACATTGGACACAGATTGAACAGACACAACGTTTCGCGGATACAGTAAAAAGCTTTATTGAAAAATAATTGTGATTTAAAATCGCTGTACGTATAAAATGGGGAAGTTTTCAATAGGAGCCGATGTCACTGTTAGGCTCCTATTTTCTATGTCCCTTTGAACTAAAGCTGATTTCTTCGTCGAAATTGATTTACGTGAGTCCCTATGTTATATTGTAGTGGCAATTATTTTGAGTAGAGTAAGTGAAAATACTAATTGAGGTGTGCTTTTTGAGCAGTGTAGTGGTATCTATCTAGATTAATTTAATGACCAATTAAACGAATGTTTCTTTGGTGTGTCTATAGATATCTTTGCATCCTTAAAATAATTCAAGCACACTTACTTATATGTAATGACTGTTGACTTGATTAAAAGGCTGGGAGATTCCCAGCCTTTTTTATTTTCATATCAACAAGTGAGAGAATCATAGAGACAATGTTAGGTTAGTGTAGATAGTCATTTCGTCGAAAGTAAAAAGCGAAGGGATGGACTGGTTCAACGCACAATGATACCGAACCGAAAAAATATGAACATAGCAAAAACAATCAAAACACAAACAAACTTGAGAGAACCCGAAGCGGTCATCAATTTACTATTGATCGAACTGTATTTACGAAAACAACTTTCAACAAAAAAGCTGGCTCATAAAGTAAAGCTGCCGCTGCCAATCGTTTCAGCAATCAAAAAGGAATTGATCAAGCTCGATTTTGCTTCTGAAGAACAGGGGACGAGGCTGACCAGAAAAGGTGTTCTCTATGTTGAACAGCATTTAGGCTGGGCATCAGTTAACAAGACTGAATATCTTAAAATAGTAGATTCAAAAGAAGAGCAAGAGCATTTAAAAAAGGAAATGGTTCGTGAGTTAAGAACAGGAATCAGTGACCGTCCTGTTGTAGCAGTGGCTTATGATCAGGCATTTGCAACGATTGAAACAATTGTAGAACGAGCCTTTTTATTATTGGAAAGACCTGATTTTATCAATAAACGTATTTTGTTTTTAGGAGATGACGATCTATCTTCACTTGCAGTAGGCTTATTATTGAAGAAGTTTCAGCGGACGTCTACTGAGCGAAAAGATATTCTAACAGTTTATGAGCTGTCTGAGGCAATCATTCACTGCATAGAAACAACAGCAAACAAGCTAGGCTTGACAATCAACTGTCAGCAAATCGATTTTCGTCGTGGCTCTCAGGAAAGATATGATCATCAATTTGATTACATTTATGTCGATCCTCCCTATACACTTTCAGGGCTCAAGCTTTTTCTATCAAGAGCAGTCTCTTGCAGTAAGCTGGGGGACAGTAGGATATTTCTTTCGTTTGGCGAAAAGGACCCGGCGAATCAACTGGCCATTCAGAAGCTGTTCTGCCTGCAAAATCTTGTGCTTGTTCAGCTGAGACCAGCCTTTAACCAATATTCTGGTGCTTCAGTTATTGGCGGATTGAGTACGCTTTATGAACTGTCAACACAGACCGACAGCTATGCAACGATTCTGGCAGACCAGCCTTATTATGAGCGGATCTATACTGCTGAGTTGAATCCTCGACAGTCGATTTATCAATGCCAAAATTGCCGGGAAACATACGTAATAGGAGCTCAAGAACCAATCAAGACAATTGAGGAGCTAAAAAGGGAAACGTGTTCTGTTTGTAAAAACGATACCTTTTTGCGATCAGCACGCAGAAAGCAACCGGAGCTAAAAACAAAACAATATTTAGGCAATCATTACTTGATCGAATTAAAAGGAGGAGCTGAAGAAAAACTGACGTCTGTCTCGGCTGTGGAAGAGATCATGTTGGAAATTGTGAGGGAGTGTGAGCTGACAGCGGTAACGCATTATTTTCATCAGTTTGATCCGTGGGGTGTGAGTGGTGTGGTCATTCTTTCTGAATCCCATTTCACGATCCACACTTGGCCGGAAGAGAGTTACGCAGCAGTCGATCTATTCGTTTGCTGTGAGCTACCTTCGCAAGCGCATTTTCTGTCCTTGTTAGTGAGTATGTTCGAGCTTAAAGCAATCGAATACCAGAAAATAAATCGTGGGGAATTATCGGTGGAAATCAAATAATCTGAGTTCGACTGCATGAAGGAAGATGCGCTGAAACAGTTGTTTCTTTAACAATAAGTTAGTTGGCAAGTTATTCAATGTTCGACTCTATTTCAAAATTGATTAGCTTTTGAATAGGCAAGCTCATCAGGAGTAATAAAGTTATTTCTGATGAGCTTTATTGATACTATAAGTGATGATGAACTTATTTCATCAGCCGATGCTTAGAAGAAAATCGGCTGAAAGACCTATATTAATGACGAGAAAATTTTGATAATGTAAAATAGAATGTAGAAGAATAATGGAGGAGATCACATGGCGAAAATCATGATTGTTGAAGATGAGGCGACTATACGCAGCTTGATCATGAAGGAACTGGAAAAATGGGAGCTGTCAGTAGTTGGAACAACAGACTTTCATCAAGTATTGGAGGATTTTCAAAATGAAGAGCCTCAGCTGGTTCTGTTGGATATCAATCTGCCGGTATATGACGGCTATTATTGGTGTCAGAAAATCAGAGAGATATCTAAGGTGCCGATCATCTTTATTTCCAGTAGAAACACAAATATGGATATGATCATGGCGATGAACATGGGTGCAGACGACTTTGTCACAAAACCCTTTCAGTTAGATGTATTGGTTGCGAAAATCAATGCATTGCTGCGTCGTTCTTACAATTATTCTGAGCCGGGCAATGAAGTGATGGAACATAACGGCATCACCTTGAACTTAGATAACGGCAATATGGAGATTGCAGGTCAGACAATCGATTTGAGTAAAAACGAATACCGACTCTTGTATTTATTGATGAAAAAGCACGGCAAGATTTTAACCCGAGAAAAACTGCTTCGTTCTTTATGGGAGGATGAACGGTTTGTGGACGACAATACGTTGACCGTGAATATCAATCGCTTGAGGAAAAAAATCGAGCAGGCCGGCATCAATGGGTATATTGAAACCAAGGTAGGTCAGGGATATATTGTTCCTTAGACTGGTTAGGAGAAGAATATGGCATTTTGGAAATATATAAAAGATCAGTGGCTTCTTGTTATTGGCTGGCTGTTTTTTATGGGACTCACTAGTCTGATTCTGTGGCTGTCGCCAACGCTGCACCTTAGCTTTTCCTCAATCAGTTATCTTATGCTTTTAGGGTTGTTGGTTCTGACAGCTGTTTTGCTAATCGATTTTCAATTAAAAAAGAGATGGTGGCGGGCTTTGTATACTCCGGATCATCCGCCGATGCTGGATCAATATTTGAAGAATGCCGGGAGAGCAGATGAACAGCTTGTGCAGGAGTATGTTAATGGACTGCTGATTGAGCATAATAAGGTAATGGAGCAGGTGATCGATAATCAGCAGGCGTACAAGGATTATATTGACTCATGGGTGCATGAAATCAAGGTTCCCTTGGCAGCACTACATTTGCTTCTTGATTCGATGGAAGATGATATCGAGGACGAAGCGTATTATCAGACCGAGAATGAGCTGATTAAAATCGATGAATATGTGGAACAGGTTCTTTATTATTCAAGGCTGGACAGCTTTTCCAGAGACTATCTTATTCGAGAATACTCATTGAAAAAGCTTGTTCAATCTGTAGTAAAGACACAAGCAAATTACTTCATTCAGAAAAATATTCACTTTTCCTTAGTCGGAGAGGATCAGTTGGTTTTGACCGATGGCAAGTGGCTGGAGTTTATCTTCAAACAGCTTTTAAGTAACGCCCTGAAATACACACCAAATGGCGGTGAAATCGAGGTTGATATTTCTAAAGATAAAACAGGCGTCATGCTGTCATTAAAGGACTCAGGCATTGGTATTCCTGAAGCGGATCGTCATAGGATTTTCGATAAAGGCTTCACGGGGGAAAACGGGCGATTGAACGAACAGCATTCTACAGGCTTGGGACTCTATCTGGCAAAAAGCCTGTCTGATAAGCTTGGGCATCAGTTAACTGTCGCATCTGATGAAGGAAAGGGAACCACTCTACAGCTCTTTTTCCCGGTAATCAGCTATTATCATGAAACCCGCTAACAATAAAATAAAAAATGCAGAACAGGAACAGGTAGCCATCCAATTGAAGGCTGTCTGTTTTTTGATTCTGCAAATTGCCAAGTTTTGTTGTCGAAAAAATATTGACAACAAAACTTGGCATGTTATACTTGTTTTGACAAGTAAACTTGGCGCTTGAAGATAAGAGCTTATCAACTCATGAGTAAAATTAAGGGAGGAACTAAAATGAATAAGGAAGAGTTATTGCAGCGGGCACGAAATTCGAAAGAAAATCAAAAGGAGGGGATCGAGCAGCAGCAAATGCTGGAAGGCGCAAGATATGGCGCTCTTGTTTTTTGTATCCTTATGGTTGTATTGATGATTTATACGTTCCTTAAAGGGCGGTTTATGGAAAGCCGCTTAGTCTTAGCAGTCGTCTGGCTATACATCCCAGCTGCTTTGTATGGAATGGGGAAAATGGATGAAAAAGGGAACAGGCAAACAAAAACAATTATCTTCTGTTCGCTTGTAGGGCTGGGTTTCTTGATTTCCTACTTCATCAAAAGCTGGTGATTCGATGAATGAAGAGCTGGTACTTAAAAATCATCTGAAGGAAGCACGCAAGGCACAACATCTTTCGCAGGCTCAATTGGCAGAGCTGGTAGGTGTTTCAAGAAATACCATCAGTTCCATAGAAACTGGTCAGTTCAATCCTACTGCCAAGCTGGCGCTTATACTCTGCATTGCCTTGGAAAAGAAATTCGAAGAGCTGTTTTACTTTTGATCATGGGTGCAAATAAGTGTGATAAAAAGAAAAAATAGAATAGTAGGATTGCCGGAGCCGCTCTCAACTATGAGATTACTCCGGCTTTTTTCTGAAATCAGGAAAGTTGATTTTCAATTTTCATGGGGATAGCCTGAATGTTCCAGTCCGTCTTATTTAGACCAGTAGCACCATCTTACAACAATAACAGGAAGGCAGGATTATTCATCATATTTTTATTGTACATCATGCTGGTTTATTGTTAGACTGTTGGAGGAATGTTTTTGACGAGCATTTTCGTCGGCAATTATTCTGGAAGTGGTTCAAAACGTCGGTAAATGAATGTTTTCCGGCATTTTTGTGGCGTTCATCAAGTGGAGAAGAACAAGGGGATTGAGTAGACTGCTGATGCTGTTGTCTTCATGGAAGCGTCGATTCTAATTACAAGTACTTTATGGGATAAATAGGGGCATAAAATTATTATTTGGAGGATACCATGTCGATTTTTAGAAGAAAGGCGCTGACGGCGCCTGCTGCTGAAAGCAGTGGAATGAAAAAGGAGTTAAAAACCAGCGATTTGATCATGTTAGGGATCGGTGCAATCGTCGGTACAGGGATATTCGTTATTACCGGCGTAGCCGCAAAGGAAAATGCAGGACCTGCGCTGACACTATCATTTTTAGTAGCTGCCGGTGCAATTATCCTTTCCGGCCTGTGTTATGCGGAATTTGCTTCACGAATCCCTGTTTTGGGTGGACCTTATGCGTATATGTATGTCGTGTTCGGTGAAGTTGTTGCCTGGATGACAGGCTGGTTGGTTATTTGTGAGTTCTTTCTGGCAGTATCATCCGTTGCTTCCGGCTGGTCAGGGTATGTTCAAGGATTTTTGAGTAGCTTAGGTGTTGAGCTGCCGCAGGCCTTAAGTGGTGCGTACAATGCTTCGGAAGGAACCGTGGTGGATTTGATTGCGGTACTGGTCTTGATATTCGTGACTTTCTGGGTGTCATTGGAAGCAAAAACAGCGTTGCGTTTGAATAACTTGATGGTGTATGTAAAATTCGGTATTATTTTATTATTTATCGTTGTTGGTATTTTCTATGTGAAGCCTGCAAACTGGCAGCCTTTTATGCCCTTTGGGTTTTCCGGTGTAATCAGTGGTGCGGCGATCGTGTTCTTTGCTTTTCTTGGCTTTGATGCTGTAAGTATGGCAGCAGAGGAAGTGAAGAATCCTCAGAGGGATATTCCCAGAGGGATCATCGGTTCGATTTTAGTAGCTACGATCCTTTATATAATTGTAACGCTGATTTTGACAGGAATTGTTCCTTATACTTCCTTAGGGGTTAAAGATCCTGTAGCGTTTGCAATGCGATTTGTTGAAAAGGATGCTGTTGCGGGGATCATTTCTGTTGGTGCTATTTTAACTCTGCTGACAGTAACGATTGCCATGATGTACAGCTTGGCTCGAATTATTTATGCCATCAGTAAAGATGGTCTGTTGCCTAAATTCATGAGTAAAATCGATCCAAAAAGACGAACACCGAAAAATGCGACATATGTTGCCGGGGTGGCCTCCATGTTATTTGCCGGTTTCTTCCCGTTGAACTTGCTGGCAGAGCTGACAAATATTGTGACATTGATGTATTTGATTTTCATGGGCTTTGGGATCATTCGCTTGAGAAGTATGTTCGGGGAACCAAAAGAGGAGGAGTTTCGCATCCCCTTCGTGCCGATTTTACCGCTTGTATTAGTGGTGGTGAGTATTGCACTTATGCTGCAGCTGCAGGCAGCGACATGGCGTGTTTTTGCCGGTGCATTGGTTGTCGGTTTTATCATTTACTTTGCGTACGGCTATCGTCACAGTAATTTAAACAAATTGGATCAATAAAATGAAAATTGAGACAGAAGCATTCATCTTCGATTTGTCAGCTGGAAAAGTTCTTCAAGAAATTTTGAAGGGGATCGGCTGTTGATCGAAGAATGTGCCTCTGTCTCTTTATTTATAGTCCAGCGATTACCATGAGAAGATGATTGCAAAGCCCAGTGCAAGCACTTCTCTACTGTACATATTTGGTGTGATCGATGTTTGAGAGTGAGCCGGCAGTCCGCTGATTGTTTTGAGCCCCAATCGGCGAGCCAGAAGTTTTGAACGATAGATATGGAAGTCACTGGTGACAATCACGGTTTTGCCAAGATCAGCTTTCTCCATAGCATTTGCAATGTTTTCCTTGGTACTGGTTGATTGATCCTCTTTGATGATTTTCTTGGAATCAATATTATGCTGAATCAGATAGTCTGCCATGACATTGGCCTCTGAATCAGGCTCGTCAGATCCTTGGCCGCCGCAGACAATGACTGTAGCTTGCGGATTTTTTCCAATAAACACAATGGCCTCATTAAGGCGTTCTTTTAAAACACTGCTGGGGTAAGCATTTTCTTTACTTGTTCCACGCACCTGTGCCCCCAAAATAAGGATCGTGTCCGGTTGGTCGACCGGTATGTCCTTTGTTCCCCTAAAAATCAAGAATAGAATTGTACCAGCATATAGAATGCCGACAGCGACCAAAACAACCAATAACCGTATCATTTTCTTCATCGTACCCCTTCTTTCTTACAGTATATAGTTTAGAGGAATAGAAAGGTGATTTATCTTATCTTCAGGTACTTTAAGCAATTTTTAATTTTCTTTAGCTATTCTTGAATAGTTCTTAATAGAATGAGAAGTACGTAGCTCAACAACAGTGAAGCAGATTACTAGATAAGAAACGGCCATTCCTATATGATTATAAAAAGGATATTTATTTTGTTTCTAGCTTATATGTCCATTTTTCAGTAATTATTAAAAAAATTCATAAATAAAGTCTACGATATTCAGATCATTTATGGTAAAATAGGAAAATGTCTAGTTATATGAACTATCTATTTTGTAGAGTGGAATAATTAGTGCAGATGTTGGTTGAAAATAGTATAAAAATAAAAAGGAAGATCGATGAAATGGAAGAAAAAGATTTAGAAACCCGGGCTACAAGGAGTAGCCGGACAAGCAATAATCAAACTGGGAAAAAGCCCAAAAATAAAAAGAATCGTCCAATCATGGTACCTATGGTAGCAGCAATTATGATATTTACGTTATTTCTACTCATTGGGTATGCATTTTTTCAATCACATTTCTTACCGATGGCTGAGGCCAATGGAACAAAAATCGGGTGGATGAACGTGGATGCAGCGCAGAAAAAATTGGAAGAGCTTAATGGCGCACAACAGGTAGTCATTGAATCGGCCGAAGGCGAGCAGCAAGTCATTGATTTACCGGAAAAATACAATGTGACGAAGGAATTTTTGGATGAGAATATCAGTCAGTCTTCTATCAAACTGCCGATCAACGAGACGTTTAAAGCAGAACTGGAAGCAAAGCTGAATGAATTGACCTTTGCTGAAGGAGCACCTAGTCAGGATGCTTACATTGAACGTGGTGAAGCAGGTTTTCAAATTGTTCCTGAACAATACGGAACAGTGGTTGATAAAGCTGGTCTGATGGAGAAAGTCCTTGCTGACGTGGAACAAAATACAGGCGAATACACATATAATGTGGCTGATTTCTATCAAAAGCCTGCTGTTCTTAAAGACAGCGAAGAGTTGACAAATCAGATGGCAGCACTGACACAAAAAGAAAATAAAACGATCACTGTAGCTATTAGTGATAAATCTGTACAAATACCTAAAGAAACGTTGCAGACTTTCCTTAATGGAGAAGGAAATGCAGATCAAGCAGCTGTTGAAGCGTGGGTGACACAAATCAGTCCGGAGTATTCTTCAATCAGTCAGCCGATCACCTTCACGAACATCCATGGAGAGACAAGACGTTACCTAAACAACGGCAGCTACGGTTGGTCGATCAATATTGCTGAGACAGCAGCTTTGATTACACAGGCGGTGGACAGTGCCAATGGGGAAGAAACAGTGACTGCGGTAATCGACGGGGATGTGAATCAATCATCCGTTGTTAACCAGACATATGTTGAAATTGATTTGAATAATCAGATGATGTACTTTTTCCAAAATGGGGTCAAAACGATTGAGACACCTGTGATTACTGGACGTTATAACAAAGGAACAGCAACAGTACCGGGCTTCCATACAATTCTTTATAAAGATACGGACACGAATTTGGAAGGAAGCATGCTGGACGGTTCAAAATATAGTGTACCTGTAAAATACTGGATGCCGCTATTAAGCTATGGCCAAGTAGTTACCCAAATCGGTATCCATGATGCTGATTACAAGCTTGAGCACTTTGGGAACAAGGAAGCTTATATGACAAATCTTGGAAGTAACGGCTGTATCAATACACCAGGAGATGCAATGTCTCAACTATTTGCGGCTTCTTATCCTGGAATGCCGGTCATTATCTATGGAACAATTTACGATGATGCGCCAAGTGAATTTGATAAGCCAGTCGATCACGGCGAACCTGTATAATTGAATAAAATCAAGCAGATTGGAAATTTTTTCAATCTGCTTTTTTGTGGTTTACTAGAGTGAAAAAGCAGAGGATAGCCCTGTTCATCAGCAAGAAGAACGTTTTTAAAAAAATGTATTTATAGTTAGGATCGAAGAGACTATACTGAGGATAAGTGAATTGTCAGAATGAGGATTTAGGAGGGGAATAGAATCAAACGAATTTATAGAGCACTCGAGGAAATCGATGATAAGGAAATTTTGAGAATAATGGCATCTGGAAGTAAGGAAGAACGAATGCTGCTGCCTCTTAGAGTTGGGGAGTACTGTCATGATTGGAAGAAATCACAGGATATCTGTTTGTCGCTGATTGATGATGATGAGGAAGCTGTGCGAGCAAATGCGGCTCTTGGGCTTGCCTATGTTGCTCGGACTAAAGGCAGACTTGAAAAACATCAGGTCAAGCCGGCATTGCTTATGCTTTTGAAAACCAGTCAGGAATACCGTTGGCGAATCATTGATGCGATAGAGGATATCAATATGTTTTTGGACTGGAAAATTGGACAAAAGGCAGTTGAAAGGTTCAAGAATGAGAGTGATCAATAAATGTATCCATGTTCATCTCACTGGTTTTTTTGACAGCCGGTCGAAAATGCAGAAGCAGATTTTGTAGAATCGTCGCCTGTTACTTGAAGGAAATTATTGTAAAAGTTGAATGAATATAGTGTATACTGATTGTTGAAACACTGTCGATACTGGGAAGAAAGGACTGGGGAAAAGATGCCATTTGTACATATTGAGTTGGTAGAAGGCCGCAGCGAAGAGCAGCTGACAAACATGGTCAAGGAGGTCACACAAGTCATTTCTAAAAATACCGGAGCGCCGGAACAGAATATCCATGTCATTGTGAATGAAATGAAAAAAGACCGATACGCACAAGGCGGAGAGTGGAAGAAATAACTTAGGACGATCCTATCGCTTGCATACAGCTGACAAAAGAAAGGGCTGTGAGACAAGGTAGTGTTAGTCATGTATTTCTGTACAGGGATAACAAAACGAGCGTCGGAAGATATGAAAAGCTTCCGACGCTCGTTGTATTTTTTTACTCGGCACTTGGCTCTGTATCAGAAACCAAGTATTGTTCGATCATTGCTTTAGTCATTTCTTTCCCGTGGTGGCAAATCGGACAAAGCATATAGTAGGCAGAGGATGTAGTGAAGAGCGGTATCCAGAAAAGTGTAAACTTCCTGCCGACTTGCTTTGCTTCCATGACTACATCATTATTACAGTTTCCGCAAGTACAGCGGACAACAGTCTCTCCTAAATCCTTTTCAAAGCCTCGTGATCCCCAAACAATAAACATAGTTATTCTCCTTTTTCCTTTTATAAGGTTTAGCATAGCAAACTTCATAGAGGCAATCAATACACCAAGAGCAATTCGTAAAAACAGCAAGTGGATCAGTCAAAGGTCAAAATATTTGAGAAGGGCTTGCTTTTTTTCAAAAGAAGTGATTAAATTAGAACATAATTGATTGATGAGAAAGACAACTGAACCTGAAGGCGATCTTTTAGAGAGAAAAACCACGGCTGAAAGTTTTTCAGATACTGCGCAGGGGATGACCACTTTCAAAACCTTTGTTGAAACGAAGGCGGTACTGTACCGTTATCACATTCAAGGAACAAGAGCTATTTGTCTTGTTTAAAATTAGGTGGAACCACGAATCTTCGTCCTAGTATCTAGTCATAGATACTGGGACTTTTTTGTTCTTCTAATAATAGCCGCCTTGAAGCCTGCTGATTTCAATTATTACGTATTCCTGTTATTATTCAGATGGAATCAATGAGGGTTTGATCAGCGGAAATGCACAGTTTTTCAATCAATAAAATTCAGAGGAGGATTACATATTATGTCAATCAACATCACATTTCCTGATGGCGCAGTCAAAGAATATGAGGCGGGTGTCTCTACTTTAGACATCGCCAAAGGCATCAGCAACAGTCTGGCAAAGAAAGCCTTAGCCGGAAAATTCAACGGAGAGCTGATCGATTTGGATCGACCAATCGATATAGACGGTAGTATTGAAATCGTGACACCGGACCATGAAGACGCATTGGGTATTCTACGCCATTCAGCAGCACATTTGATGGCGAACGCATTACGTCGTCTTTTCCCAAATATTAAATTTGGCGTAGGACCTGCTATTGACAGCGGATTTTACTATGATACAGATAATGGTGATGCACCAGTCACAGCGGAAGACCTGCCGGCTATTGAAGCTGAGATGATGAAAATCGTCAAAGAAAATAACCCAATCGTCCGTAAAGTGGTATCAAAGGCAGAAGCTTTGGAGCTGTTTGCAGATGATCCATACAAGGTTGAGCTGATCAGTGAGCTTCCGGAAGACGAAGTGATCACCGTTTACGATCAAGGAGATTTTGTTGATCTATGTCGTGGAGTCCATGTTCCTTCAACTGGCCGCATTCAAATCTTCAAGCTATTGTCAGTAGCTGGGGCATATTGGAGAGGAAATTCCGATAATCATATGATGCAGAGAATTTATGGTACAGCTTTCTTTGATAAGAAGGATTTGAAGGAATTCATCAAGATGCGTGAGGAAGCAAAAGAGAGAGATCATCGTAAATTAGGTAAAGAGTTGGAATTGTTCATGATCTCTCCTGAAGTTGGTTCAGGGTTACCATTCTGGCTGCCAAAGGGAGCAACAATCCGTCGGACGATCGAACGTTACATCACAGATAAAGAAATCAGTCTAGGTTATCAGCACGTGTACACACCAATCATGGCTGATGTCAATCTATACAAGACATCAGGACACTGGGATCATTACCATGAAGACATGTTCCCGCCGATGGATATGGGCGATGGAGAAATGCTGGTGCTTCGTCCTATGAACTGTCCGCACCATATGATGGTTTACAAGAATGATATCCACAGTTACCGTGAACTGCCGATCCGTATTGCTGAATTGGGTATGATGCACCGTTATGAAAAATCGGGTGCTCTTTCAGGTCTGCAGCGTGTGCGTGAAATGACATTGAACGATGGTCATACATTTGTTCGTCCTGATCAAATCAAGGACGAATTCAAACGTACCTTGGAGTTGATGGTTGCTGTTTATGAAGACTTCAATATCACTGACTACCGTTTCCGTTTAAGCTATCGTGATCCGAACAATACAGACAAGTATTTCGACGACGATGCAATGTGGGAAAAAGCACAAACAATGCTGAAGGCAGCAATGGATGAAATGGAGCTGGACTATTTTGAAGCAGACGGTGAGGCAGCCTTCTACGGTCCGAAGCTGGACGTTCAGGTAAAAACAGCTCTTGGTATGGAAGAAACACTATCAACTATTCAGCTGGACTTCCTGCTTCCTGAGCGTTTTGATTTAACTTATGTTGGAGAGGACGGCGAAAATACTCATCGTCCGGTCGTTATCCACAGAGGAATCGTATCAACAATGGAACGCTTTGTCGCTTATTTGACAGAGGTCTATAAGGGCGCATTTCCAACTTGGCTGGCACCGATTCAAGCAACGATCATTCCGGTTTCTGTAGAAGCGCATTCAGAATATGCGTATGAGATCAAGGAACGTCTTCAAGCGCAGGGCTTGAGAGTAGAAGTAGATGATCGCAATGAAAAGATGGGTTACAAGATTCGTGCATCACAAACCCAAAAAGTTCCTTATCAATTAGTTGTAGGGGATAAAGAAGTTGACGATGCGACTGTTAATATTCGCCGCTACGGAAGTAAAGACACCGCTGTAGAAGAGCTGAACATTTTTATCGACAGTATGGCAGCTGAGGTCCATAACTTCAGCCGTTAAAAGACAGAACAAGGAAGTCGAGCAGAGATGCTTTACTTCCTTGTTTTTTACTATAAGTCTGAAAAGCAGTATGTAACAATCGCCTCGTCTCTCTCAATGGGAGAGAGAATGCTTTTTTTGCAGCTGAAAAACGAATCTGTTCCCTCAGAAAAAATGATAAAAGCAGATTTATGGAGAAAATTTTAAATATTTGCTTAGACCTGCTGTTTCCTCTATGATTTTCTGCCATTATTCGTTAAAATAGGAGAGCAGGACTTTTCCTGAGTGAAAGGACACGACTATGAAGAATATGAACTTTTTAGATAAATGGAAAAAAAATCAAGAAGAGCCAAATACATATAAAGCGAGAAAGTCTCACATTCCCTTTCGGTTGAACTTTCTATTTTTTATTATCTTTGGTCTATTTGTTTCGCTGATCGTCCGCCTTGGCTACCTTCAAATCGTAGAAGGTGACAGCTATGTGGAACGAATTGCTCAAGGGTCGAATCTAGTGGTTCAGTCAGGGTCACCGCGTGGGGAGATTTATGATGCGAATGGAAAGGTTTTAGTGAGTAATAAATCGAATCTGGCAATTACCTATACAAGAGGGAAAAATGTTGAAGCAGAGGATCTCATGGAGATTGCGAATCGAGTGAACGAATTGATCCATGTACCGGCGGATGATTTGACTGAACGAGATAAAAAGGATTACTGGCTGGCAAACAAGGACAACTTGAAAGCTGCGCAGGAACGCCTGACCGATGAGGATAAAAAAGACGAGAGCGGCAATACTATTGTGGATCAAAGTACCCTTTATGCATTGACCGTTGATAAGGTGACCGAAGAAGAAATCAACTTCGATGAGCATACGCTTCAGGCTGCAACAATCTATAAGCGAATGAATTCTGTTTCTGAGCTGAATACGACCTTTATCAAGAACGAAGAAGTTTCAGAGGATGAAGTAGCTGTTGTAGGAGAGCATACAGCTGAGATCCCAGGAGTTTCAACAGGCATGGATTGGACACGAGAGTATCCGGAAGGCTCTGTTTTACGAAGCATCCTTGGGACGATTTCTACAGAAAAAACAGGGCTGCCGGCAGAAGAAGTCGATGAGTATCTTGCAAAAGGCTATGCCCGCAATGACCGTGTAGGAACCAGTTATCTAGAGAAGCAATATGAAGAGGTTTTACAGGGAACAAAATCAAAATCTGAGCTTTCTCTTGACAGCACCGGAAAAGTAACGAACCAAACCCTTCTTTCAGAAGGAGAAAAAGGGCTGAATCTGAAGCTGACGATCGATACAGAGTTTCAGAAGAAGCTGGAGGAAGTCGTAGAAGCACAGTATCAACAATTACTGAATAGTGGGAATGCACCTTATTCTGACGGAGTTTATATTGCTGTGACTAATCCAAAAACTGGCGCAATCCTGGCGTTGGTTGCCTATGATCATGATGTTGCAACGAATGAGCTGACCTCTAATCCACTGGCAACTATCAATAAGGCTTTTGTACCGGGATCTGTTGTCAAGGGCGCAACTTTGACAGCCGGGTATGAGAGCGGCGTGATTCAAGGAAACGATGGAATGGTGGATGAACCAATCCAAATTGCCGGAAGTAATGTGAAAGCATCGAACTTTAACCCATATTCGAAGATTCCAATCACTGCCCAACAGGCGTTAGAATATTCATCCAACTCCTACATGATGAAGCTAGTCTTCAAGATGTTGGGAACAGAGTATTCACCTAATATGATGGTTCCTTATACTACAGGAGATTCTCGTGTATTTGAGATTTTAAGGAATGCTTATGCAGAGTACGGGATGGGTGTAACAACTGGGATCGACCTTCCAGGAGAATCGACAGGTATCGTTAATACAGCTTTTGATGATCCAACATTGGCACCAAATGCCGGAAACCTACTTGACCTTTCCTTTGGTCAGTATGATACGTACACAGCTTTACAGTTGGCGCAATATGTTGCAACTGTCGCAAATGACGGCAAGCGGATGGAGAACCATATCGTTGAAGGGATTTATGAAAACAATCCTGACGGAACATTGGGTGCGTTGAAGGAAGCGGCTCAGCCGAAGATATTGAATGAAGTAAATATCTCCACGGATCAAATGAACCTGATCAAACAAGGATTCTATGATGTTGTATACGGAAATCATGTGTATACAACTGGGAAATATATGAGTGACGCATTGATGACTGTAGCAGCTAAAACAGGTACAGCCGAGACGACCTATGTAGATGAGAATGGTACGGCTCATGACACAGTCAACAGTAACGTGATTGCCTATGCTCCGTATGATGATCCGGAAATCGCAGTCAGTGTTATTCTACCTAACTTAAACAACAATAGCGAAAACTTTAAAAACAACCAATACATGGCAAAAGCAGTTATCAATGCTTATGCTGAAATGTACAAGCAGTAATTTTGTAAAGGAGAACTCCTTTACAAAATTACTAAAAAGTCTGGTAATTCATAATTAAACATGATATGATAGCTAAGGCTAAGAATTGTCTTAGGATAAAATGAATTGAGATATAGGAGGGAAAAAAATGCGCGTAAACATTACTTTAGAATGTACTTCTTGTAAAGAACGTAACTACCTTACAAGCAAAAATAAACGTAACAATCCTGATCGTATGGAAAAGCAAAAATATTGCCCACGTGAAAGAAAAGTTACTTTACACCGCGAAACAAAATAATCAGTATATGATTTTGCTGGAATTCTTATTCAATAAGGATTTCAGCTTTTTTTGTTTAGCTGTAATCTAAAGCGGCATGATATAATCTAGTAGAATGAAAGATTCCAGCGGCCTTTTTAAAAGTATAGGGTCAATTATTGACGCATGAGGAATCACAATAGAACTCAGTCGTGGGTCTGTACCTATGACGATCATAGAGCAGGAAAGAAAAATAAACAATCTATTAAAAGAGGTGAACGGCATGAATAGAACACGAAGTAATTCCTCGATATAGCAAAGAGATAGGTAAGCATATCGAGGAAAGATTTTCCTATCAGCCTTTGCTATATCGTATTCCGCAAAAAATAAGTGAAGGAAGGTATAGCAATGAGTGAGAAAAAGTTAAAAAGAATGTGGTTAGGCAGTGAAGAACGGCAAAAGAGGTTTATAGGCTGGGATTTCTCAGAAATTGAGGCTCAGTATTGGCAAGAGAAAAACAGCTGGGATTATTCTGAAATCGTGCATCAGTACCTGAAAGAGGATATGGAACTATTGGATATGGGAACTGGAGGAGGAGAGCTGTTGAAAACCTTTAATCATCCCCTTCACAAGACTTCTGTAACAGAGGGCTGGAAGAAAAATCATGAGCTGCTTTTGCGAACATTAAAACCTAAAGGCATGAATGTTCAATTTGTTGAAGAAAGCGATGAACTACATTTTTCAGACAACAGCTTTGATATCATTCTTAATTCCCACGAATCCTTTTCTATTCCAGAAGTGAAAAGGGTACTTAAGCCGAATGGGATTTTCATCTCTCAACAAGTGGGAGATATGAACGGACTGACACTTGCGTCAAGAGTAGTTCCTCATCTGAAAAAGGACAGATTTCATTGGCACTTATCTTGCGTAGTGGACGATTTGAGCACAGCAAGCTTTGAGGTTTTGTATCAGAATGAGTGTTATCCTGTTCAGAAATTCTATGATATGGACGCCTTAATATACTATGCTCGGACAATTTCATGGGAGTTTCCTGATTTTTCCGTAGAAAATAATTTCCATGAGCTGCTGCATGTAAATGATGGGCTTACAAGAAATGGCTATGTATACAGTCAGCAGCATCGTTTTGTCTTTGTCGCAAGGTTAACCAAATAAATTAAAAAAGAAGGACAGAGGGATACCAGATTTCCCCTGTTCTTCCTTTTTGATTCGTGCAGTTCATTTTGTCTTCAAATAGCCATGATCAGCTCTCTGGATAATTGTCTAACGCCATATTCCAGAATTTCAAAATAGTCCTTTTCCACCAACTCTTCATAGTTTTTGATACTGGATAAATCTTTTTCATCCAGATGGTAGTACAGACTGAGTAATGTATATTCAAAGATATCGATGATCTCACAGATGAGTTCCTTTGCTTGTAGAGAAGAGCCCCCCTCATTGATGAAGCGAATAAGTCCACGGCAATTTGCCAGATATTGCTCGAACAGATCGATGTCAAACTGGTTGTTTTCATGTAGTGCTTCAACAAAAGGTGCGTGCTTTCCGAGCTTCTTGCTATAGTACTCTAAGTTCATAAAACTCCCCCTTTTCATCTGCTTGGATTCAAAAAAGTATACCATGAAAAATTTCATTTAGATATGCAGACTAATGATAGGGGATAGTGCCAATAAGAGCAGTAAGACAGAAAAAGATTTGCTCCTCACATGAAACTGCGGGGAGCAAATCTTTTTTCACGTTACATCGCCATCCAAGTTGGTTCTAAAGTATTGCCGTCTGGGTCCTGTACCTCAAGACCGTACATCTGCTCCTCCGGGATACCCATATCGACGTGGAAGTAATCACCGCCGTTGGCTTTAGCTAATTCTGCAAATTTTTTCACAGCTGCGGCACTGTCCATACTGAAGGCGGTCAATGCGCCACTCGTTGTTTTGACATCTGCGATTTGTTTGTCCTTGATAAATTGTTTGTAAAAATCATGATTCAGCAGCATGATCCAGAAGTTGTCATCCCAGACCATTGAACTCGCTTGTTCTGTAGAAAATTCTTTGTTCTGAACAAAGCCCAGTGCTTGATAAAATTCTGTAGAACGTTGAACATCTGCTACTGGAAAATTAACAAAAACCATTGTTGCCATGGAAATCCCTCCAATGCTCTATTTGATTACGGCACTAGAATCTCACGTACGGCTGATTTTGTCAAAAACTCTGCCCAAATATTTTAGTGACTGAAAGAATTTCTACGCATGTTGAGAAGAGTGTAAGTGATTGAGAGCTGTCATAAGAGAAAAGGCAGGTTTTACACTTCATTTTTGTCGTGATACACTTAGTAGATAATGTGAGGGAGTGGTTGGAAATGAACCAAACGGTATTGATGGTTGTTGGGTTGATTATCTTGGTAGCATTGTTGATTTGGGCTATCGATATTTATTCAGGCTACAAACTGAAAAAACGGATTCAGCTTGAATGGGGAAAGCCTCCGGCATGGATACGCTTGGATAAGGAAGAAAGCCTGAAGCAGGCATGGAAATACGCGCAGACCTATCAGGAATTTGATAGTGAGGTGGATGATGTCACGTGGTATGACCTGGATATGATGGAGGTTTTTGAAGCGGTCAATGGAACGTACTCAAGTGTTGGCTCTGAGGCTTTGTACCAGCAAATGAGAAATTTTGATTTTGATCAGGAGTCGGCAGAGCAAATGGAGAAGCTGATCAGCTTTTATCAGGAAAATCCAACACTACGGGAAGAGGTACAATTTCGTTTTGCTCAGCTTGGAAAGAAGGATAACAACTTCGTTAAGCATTATCTGTCCACAACGAAGGGAAAAGAGCTGACAGGATTTTACCTGCATGTGCTGTTGGGTGCCTTGCCTGTTATTGGCTTGCTGCTTCTCGCTATCGGGCTGACTTGGGGAGCGGTTCTTACTTTAGTGAGTATTTGCTTCAATGTTGTTTATTATTTAAGGAAAAAGGAATTGTTGGAAACAGAGCTGAACAGTATGCGTTACTTTGTTCAAACACTAGGGGCTGCAAATGCAATCAGTAAGGTCGAAACACCCGTGCAATCAGAGTTGAAGCAGCAGCTGGCGCCATTGAAAAACATTTTGAATTTCGGTGCTTCTTTTCGAGTAAAATCGAATTCAGAAGCAGAGCTGATATTTGACTACTTGAACATGGCACTTATGATTCCGTTTATTTCTTATAATTTTGTCTTGAAGCGTTTATCCCACTATCACGAGCAGGCTGTTGCGTTATGGGACATTTTGGGAAGATTAGAGGCTGCCAGCGCCATTTTGAATTTCCGGCTCTATATGTCGGATGTTGCAATTCCTGTGTTTGAAACTGGGGGTGTTGTCGCAAAGGGAAGCTATCACCCGTTACTTCATGAGGATGCTGTCGCAAATCCAATTGACTGGCAGAGAAATACCTTAGTGACCGGATCGAATGCTTCAGGAAAATCGACCTATGTAAAAAGCATTGCTATTAACTGTATATTGGCACAGACAATTCATACTGTTGCAGCAGAAGAATTTGTGATGCAAAGAGGACATGTGCTGACTTCGATGGCGGTAGAAGATGATCTTTTTGAGGGCGACAGCTACTTTGTTGCAGAGATCAAATCCATCAAGCGTGTTATGGATCAAATCCAGCGTAAGGAACGTTGCTATTGTTTCATCGATGAAATCCTTAAGGGAACGAATACGATTGAACGAATCTCGGCTTCCGCCAGCATCATTAACTGGATGAAGCAGTATCCTTCACTGGCATTTGTGGCAACACACGACATTGAGCTGACAGAGATACTAAAAAATTCCTGTGAAAATGTTCATTTTGAAGAACGTGTGGAGGCAGACGGTATTCTGTTTGATTATGAACTGAAAGCCGGAAAAGCATTGACACGTAATGCCCTTCAACTATTGAAAATCATGGATTACCCGCAAGAGGTAGTGACAGAGGCGAAAGCTGAGGCAGCATTCTTTGATGAGCATCGAAGCTGGCAAGTGGTTGATTAGCTGACTAGATAAAGAGACTGATGGACTGCTTTTAAAGCGGTCTTTCATTTTTGTCACGTGTCTTATGATTTTGTTCCTGTATTTCATCGCCTCTCTCCCCTTATAATCAGATGGAGGAGGTAAGATAATTGATGAATACACATATAGAAACTGGCAAAAGAGGCTTAACGACATTCGACTTAAAGGTGTTGGGTATCACCTTTATGTTTATTGATCATATTCACGAAATGTTTGCTCTTATGGGGGCTCCGTCATGGCTGGATTGGTTCGGCCGTCCTGTTGCAACTCTGTTCTTTTTTATCAGTGTTGAAGGATTCACCCATACCCGTAATAAGGAGCGTTATCTGAAACAGCTTTGGCTCGGCTTCATCGTCATGAATATTGGTAATTATTTGGTTCAGCACTTTTTCTCTTTAGGAAACATGGGATTAATGAATAACATTTTTACGGATTTGTTTATTGCCGTATTATCAATGTACGGAATCGAGCTGATCAAGAACGGTCATAAGGAGAAAGCCTTCGGTAAAATCATTCAGGGAATACTTTGTATTGTTTTACCGCTAGTGATGTCAGCGCTGGTATTTATGCTTATGACAAACGGTTCAACGATGACCCCGGCTCTTATATTGGGTTATCTTTTTCCAACAACACTATTGGCTGAAAATTCGATCATGATTTATCTTGCAACGGTGCTGTATCTACTGAGAAACAATCGACTGCTGCAATGTCTGGCAATCGCAATCGTCAGTGCATTGTATGCAGGGCTCGATATTCAAGGAATGTTTACAACAAATATACAGTGGATGATGGTTTTCGCGATTGTGCCGATTCTGTTGTACAACGGTCAAAAGGGAAAGGGAATGAAGCAGTTTTTCTATCTGTTTTATCCGGCACATATCTGGCTGCTGTATATCATTGCTTCCGTCATTTACAATCATCTTTACTAAAAGCAGGCGAGAATATGCCTCTTTTTGAATGGAACAACCTTAGTGTTTTGTCTGTTGAAGTCAAAGCTTTAAGGTTGTTTTTTCGCACCTGTCTGTTTCAGTTTGTTTAGGGGATGATCGATGCTAGAATAGGAAGTGGATGTTTTTAAAAGAATAGGAGAATCATACACTATGAAGCTAAGTATTCGTCATCGTTATATAAAAAAAATTCCGGTACTGGAAGTCACACCGGAAGAAATGAAAAATCAGACCTTGCCTTTGATTGTCTACTACCATGGCTGGCAATCAGCGAAGGAGCTGTCACTGACACAAGCGAGAAAACTGGCTAGTAAAGGGTTTCGAGTGATTTTACCGGATGCTATGAACCATGGCGAGCGTAGGACAGGAGCGATTTCAACGATCCCATCTATGACCTTTTGGTCGAGCATTCAATATAATTTGATTGAGTTTTCGGTGTTAGTCCACTTTTTTCAAGAACTGGAGCTGATTCAGGAGAATAAGATCGGTATCGGCGGTGTCTCGATGGGTGGAATCACGACCTGCGGGCTATTGACTCAGCATCCGGAAATAAAAGCGGGAGCTTGTCTCATGGGAACCCCTTATCCTGTAAGATACATTCAGCGGGTCATGAAAAAAGCAGCAGAAATGTCTGTGTTTGTGCCTAAGGATCTACCGTTACTGCTGAGCTGGGTAGAGCAGTACGACTTGTCGCAAGCACCTGAAAAGCTTCAGGACAGACCCGTACTATTCTGGCATGGAACAGAGGACGAGAAAATTCCTTATGAAGATATGGCAGATTTTGAAAAGCTGGTAATGGGTCAGGAATACAGCGGGAATACACACTTTCTAACAGGTGCGGGGGAAGGACATTTGGTGCAGGGGGAATTAATGGATAAAGTTGCAGCATTTTTTACACAGAAGCTAATAGATGCTTGATGAGTAATTAAAATGATATTAGTAAAAGAAACTATCTGTTATCAGTAGATACTGCTTAAAATAATGTTTATAGATCAGCCTGATGCTGAAAATGTTAGCTTGGTGCCAATAGTCAGATCGTTCCAGTAGTTCACTCGCTTCCTAAGCTTGGTGATGCGGTACACATTGTACAAAGGTCATTGCTCGTGTATAGAATCTTTAAAGGATTCATTTATATAAATCCTATTAAAGGGCTACTATTAGTGATTGATTCCTTTGCTGTATACTGGGTGCAAAGGTCACTACTCGTGTATAGAATCTTTAATAGGATTCATTCATATAAATCCTATTAAAGGGCTACTATTAGTAACTGATTCCTTTGCTGTATACTGAGTGCAAAGGTCACTACTCGTGTATAGAATCTTTAAAGGATTCATTTATATGAATCCTATTAAAGGGACACTATTAGTGATTGATTCCTTTGCTGTATACTGGGTGCAAAGGTCACTACTCGTGTATAGAATCTTTAAAGGATTCATTTATATGAATCCTATTAAAGGGACACTATTAGTCATCGATTCCTTTGCTGTATACTGGGTGCAAAGGTCACTACTCGTGTATAGAATCTTTAATAGGATTCATATAGTTATAATAAAAAGAATTATGGTATACTGTGTAGGAGTGAAAATCTGGAATCACGGAAAATAAAAAAAGGAGGATGTTTCTACATGACACAAAAGGAAACATTTTATATTACCACACCAATATACTATCCAAGTGGGAAATTACATATTGGAAATTCGTATACAACAATTGCTTGTGACGCATTGGCACGTTACAAGCGTTTAATGGGCTTCGACGTCTTTTACCTGACAGGTGTTGATGAGCATGGACAAAAGATTGAACATAAGGCGAAAGAGCTTGACGTAACGCCTAAAGAGTATGTAGACAAAATGGCGGCAGATGTTCAAAAGCTATGGAAAACGTTAGATATCAGCTATGATAAATTTATCCGCACAACAGATGGCTATCATGTAAAAGCTGTTCAAATGATTTTTGATCGCTTGTTGGAGCAAGGCGATATTTATTTGGGTGAATATGAAGGCTGGTACTCTGTTTCCGATGAGGAATACTTTACAGAAACACAATTGGCAGAAGTTTACCGAAATGAAGAAGGCAGAGTGATCGGCGGTAAAGCGCCAAGCGGTCATGAAGTCGAACTAGTTAAAGAAGAATCTTATTTCTTCCGCATGAGCAAGTATGCTGATCGTCTGCTTGAATACTATAATGAGCATCCGGAATTTATTCAGCCGGAATCTCGTAAAAATGAAATGATCAATAATTTCATCAAGCCAGGCTTAGAGGATCTAGCTGTTTCTCGTACAACCTTCTCATGGGGGGTACCATTGACGAAAGATCCAAAGCATGTTGTCTATGTATGGATTGATGCGTTGTCTAACTACATTACGGCGTTGGGTTATGGTTCAGAAGATGATAGCTTGTTCCAAAAATACTGGCCTGCAGATGTTCATATGGTTGGTAAGGAAATCGTACGTTTCCATACAATCTACTGGCCGATCATGCTGATGGCATTGGATTTACCATTGCCTAAGAAGATTTTTGGTCATGGCTGGTTATTGATGAAAGATGGAAAAATGTCTAAGTCTAAAGGGAATGTTGTTTACCCTGAAATGCTCGTAGAACGTTATGGACTTGATGCGTTACGCTATTACTTGCTGCGTTCAATTCCATTTGGAAGCGACGGCGTATTTACACCGGAGGATTTTGTTTCTCGTTTGAACTATGATTTAGCGAATGACTTAGGAAACCTGTTAAACCGTACAATTGCCATGATCAATAAATATTGTGATGGCAATGTGCCAAAATATGCATCGAAAGTGACGCCGTTTGACAGTGAGTTATCAACTACAGCTGCAAATGTGATTGGAAAATACCATGAAGCGATGGAAAAAATGGAGTTCAACACTGCAATTGCAGAGGTTTGGACACTGGTTTCCCGCGCCAATAAATATATCGATGAAACACAGCCTTGGATTTTGGTAAAGGATGAAGAGAAGAAAACTGAGCTGGATAGCGTGATGGTTCACTTGGCAGAAGCCTTGCGTATCGTTGCAATTTTACTACAGCCGGTGATGCCGGAAACACCGAAGCGAATCTTTGAACAGCTGGGGCTTGATCCAAATCAGATGAACATGGGGGCAATTCATTTTGGCGAATTTCCAGAAGGCGTTAAAGTAACGAGTCAGGGAACACCGATTTTCCCTCGTTTGGATATTGAAACAGAAGTTGCCTATATTCAACGGAAGATGGCACAGGGAGCGAAGAAGGAAGCCGAAGAAATCAAATGGGACCCAGAAGAAACGACCCTGCATTCTGTCAAAGAAAAGCAAATCAAGTATGAAGATTTTGATAAGGTAGAAATCAAAGTAGCAGAAGTGATTGACTGTAAAAAAGTAAAGGATGCAGATAAGCTCTTGCAATTCCGATTAGATGCCGGCGATGATCAACATCGTCAGATCCTGTCAGGAATCGCAGAATTTTATCCAGATCCAAGTGCATTGATTGGGAAAAAGGTAGCAATCATCGCTAACCTTAAACCACGAAAAATGCGCGGTCAGATCAGTCAGGGAATGATTCTTTCAGCTGAGGATAAAGAAGGCAGATTGCAGATTATTCAGGCACCAAAAGATATGCCGAATGGATCGATCATTGCGTAGAAAAATTGGAAAGAGAGGCAGCAAAGAAATTTTGCGCTTCTCTTTTTTTATAGAAAAGGAGGAGAAGTATGTTGGCTTGTCTTTTTTGTGACAGAGATGAATTTATTTTTGAAAATGAACTAGCAGGAGCATTTCTCGATAAGTATCCCGTAAGCGAGGGGCACTTACTGATTATACCTAAGCAGCATCGTGTAGACTTCTTTGAGCTGACAATGGCAGAAAAAGCTGCAATCGATAAGTTACTGATAGAGGGAAAAGCCTATTTAGAGAAGCTGTATCAACCAGATGGATTTAATATTGGTTGTAATTGCGGGGTGGTATCTGGGCAAAGTGTGATGCATTGTCATATCCATTTGATTCCGAGATATAAAGGAGATACGGCACAGCCTAAAGGCGGTGTTCGAGGTGTGATTCCTGAAAAGCAACGTTACTGAGTACAAAAAAGAGGCTGAGGCAGAAGTGTTTAGCTACAAGCAATAAGCCGGAATTCACGAAAATTGTTTCACAAATTTTTGTTGAATTCCGGCTTATTGTCGTAGGAGCTACTTCTGACTCGCCGTTTATTCGGATTTAGAGTATGGAAAAGAGTGGCAACAGATTATTGTCCCACTCCCATTTAGTTTAAGCATTGTTAAAAATTCGTTTGTAATTGATGACTAATCTGCTATTATACTTTTCACGACTAGTAATAGCGAGCTCGCTGCAGTCAGAAATATCGATCAGGCAGCTGTTTGTGTATTTTTTCAAAAGAGTTCCTTGAAGGGGCAGGCAAAGCAGTTCAGAATAAAAAGAAACCGCTTGTCCTTCGGAGAATTGTTGGTTGACAGAGGTTTCCTGATAAAGACTAAACGGAGTTCTGCCCTGATTGTTTTTGACAAAATTGGTCATCGCTGTGCTTCCTCCTCTTTTCGCAAAGTAATAATTTGTTGGATTCTGCTTGTATTTATTGAGAACTCATTCTGCATCGCTGTGAATTGCTTACAGTAGCTGCACTCTTCAAGCATTCCAGCTTCATGAGTCAACTGCTCTCGGTGATATAGAATCAAATCGGAGCATTGACGTGCTAAAAGGATCTGCTTGGAGCGAATACTTTGTAATGAGTCTTGCCCCAAAGTTGTAAATGACATATTATCCCTCCTCGTTTGATTCAAAAGACTGACTCGTTCTTTGCAAGTCGATTATTTCTCAACAGAAAAAAGGCAATGAGGCTGTTCTGCTGATACCCTCCCTTCTATTATACGACGGTATAGAGAGTGGTTAGCACAAATCTTAAGGAATTCTTAATAATCGGCAAGTTGTAATTGATACAAAATTAGAGCTTCATCATTAGATTTTGAAGATATGGAGAAATGGTAAGCCGACAAGCAAGGTTCCATTTTTTTGCTTCAAAGAACTAAGAGCATGAATGGATTCCAATGGGTTCATTTGTTTGTTCATTGAAGGAGCGGCTAAATGCATAAACGAATTTGTTTTCACATCATACTACTCGATAATAATGTAAGCGGTTGAAAAACTATTGACATCTCATTTTTTTGAGATTATAATCAAATCACATTAACCGGTTAATATAAAAGTGTTAGGAGGATTTAAAATGAAAAAGATCATTGATTTATTGGATCGAAAGTTTGTCCCGATTGCTTCAAAAATTGGTTCTCAGAGGCATTTGGTTGCAGTCCGAGATGGTTTTGTTGTAATCATGCCGCTGATGATTGTTGGTTCACTTGCTGTCCTGATTAATAATCTGCCGATCGATGCCTATCAAAATTTAATGAATTCGATTTTTGGCGGAGATGGCTGGAAGAATTTTGCCAGCTATATTTCACAAGGGGCATTTAATGTGATGTCACTAATTGTTGTGTATACTGTTTCAGCTGCTTTAGCGAAGTCTTACAGCAAAGATGGTATCACAGCTGGGGCGATTTCATTGGCTTCACTAGTCACTATCATGGCATCATTTTCTACTGAAGACGGTAGTACCTCAGGTTTGCCATTTGCCTGGATGGGGGCACAAGGACTATTCATTGCCATTTTTGTTGCATTGATCGGTACAGAGATTTTCATAAGACTATCCAACAATAAAAAATTGATCATCACAATGCCTGATGGCGTACCGCCAGCTGTAGCTAAATCATTCTCGTCTTTGATGCCGGGAATGCTGACGATCATTTTCTTTGCACTTATTCGTGTATTATTCAATGTTGCAGGTGTAGAAAGCATTCATCAATCGTTTTATGATTTATTGCAGGCACCGATCGTAAAAATGGCCAATACGTTACCTACAGCATTACTGATTGTATTCTTAAATCATCTATTCTGGTTCTTCGGCTTGAACGGCGGCAGTATTCTTGAACCAATCATGCAAAGCGTTTATTTACCAGCTATCGATCAGAATATTGCAGCTTTGGAAAAAGGTCTGGATATTCCAAATATCGTGACAAAACCGTTTTTTGATTCATTTGTTTACTTGGGTGGAACAGGCGCTACATTGGCATTAGTTGTCAGTGTTTTGTTGTTCACTCGTAAAAACAAGCCGTATAAAGTTGTTTCTGAGCTATCTTTAGCACCGAGCTTATTCAATATCAACGAGCCAGTGATGTTTGGTTTCCCAATCGTCTTGAATCCATTGCTGTTTATTCCATTCTTATTGGTTCCAATGATATTGACAGTGATCTCTTATGCTGCGATCAGTACCGGTTTAGTGCCGAAGACGATCGTGCTTGTTCCATGGACAACACCACCGGTCATCGGCGGTTTCCTTGCTACTGGTTCATGGCGTGGCGGAGCATTAGCACTCGTGAACTTTGTTATTGCAGTAGTTCTCTATATGCCTTTCTTGAAAGCTGCTGAAAAACAATTTCTTCAAACAAGTGAGGGGGAAAAATAAATGACAAGAGGGCTTGGATTTTCTATCTATCCTGAAAAAACTCGAGTAGAGGAAGATATGGCTTATATTCGTTTAGCTGCAGCATATGGCTTTAAAAGAATGTTCACCTGCTTCCTGTCTGTAGAGCTTACAAAAAATGAACTCGTAGAAAAATACAAGCCATTGATAGGTCTAGCGAAAACATTAGGAATTGATACCTATGTTGATGTATATCCCTCTTTTTTCGATAATATGGGGATTGCATTAGACGATTTATCCTTCTTTAAAGAACTGGGGGCTGCTGGCTTTCGTCTAGATCGCAGCTTCTCCGGTTCAGAGGAGAGCTTAATGACTTATAATTCAGAAGGAGTGATTATTGAGGTCAACATTAGTAATGATACCAGCTATGTTGAAAATATCTTGGATTTTCAACCGAACAAGGATCAGTTGGTTGGCTGTCATAATTTTTATCCACAACGTTATTCTGGTTTAAAAGAAGAATACTTTGTTCAGGCAACAAAGCGCTATAAGTGCTTAGGTCTTCATACCGCTGCCTTTGTCAGCAGCCAAACTGGAACGGTTGGACCTTGGGATATTTCCGAGGGCCAGCCGACACTGGAAAGAGACCGTCATCTACCGATCGATCTTCAAGCACGAGCGATGTGGGCGTGTGCGGATATTGATGATATTATCATAGGCAACGCTTATGCAACGGAAGCCGAGTTGAAGCAGTTGTCAGAAATACAGCCTTATGTAGTCAATTTTTCAATCAATCAATTAGAAAATATCTCGGAAGTAGAAGCAAAAATTTGTTACGATGAGCTGCATTTTCAACGAGGGGATATTTCCAGTTATATGGTTCGGTCTACAGCATCAAGAGCGAAATACAAAGCACAAACCATTGAAGCTAGACCCGCTGGGGGAACAATCAATGTCGGAGATGTGTTGATTGCTAATGATCGATATGGTATTTATGCGGGAGAGCTGCAGATCGCTTTAGAGGAAAGAGAAAACGATGGTGTTTGGAATATTGTTGGATCGATTCCGAAGGAGGAACACTTCATGCTCCCATATATCACGCCATGGAAAAAATTTATTTTTAGAAAAGAAGGGATATTGTGAGAACACCGACATTGCTCATAGATAAGCAAGTAGCTTTGAAGAATATCCAAGTAATGCAGCAAAAGGTCGATCAGCAAGGACAGGTCTCATTAAGACCACATATCAAAACCCATAAAACGCCCGAATTTGCAGTACAGCAGCATAATTTTGGTAAAGCCGGAATTACGTGTGCGAAGCTAAGCGAAGCACAAGTGATGATGGAACATGGGATTCGGGATATCTTTCTAGCGTATCCCCTCGCTGACAGAGAAAAAATCCGTCATTCACTATCACTAGCTAAACAAATCGATCGTTGGATTTATAGTATCGACACATATGAAGGGGCATGCCTATTATCGGAGGAAGCAGTTGCTGCCGATCAGGAGGTAGAGGTCAGAGTGGAAATAGATACGGGGCTGTTCCGATCTGGATTGGCGCTGGAGGAAGCTGTTGATACGATCCTTCAGTTTGAGAAATTACCAAGACTGAAAATCACCGGTATCTATACGTACCGAGGTTCGAAGGATCGTACAGGAAAGGTAGTCAAGGATACTTTTCGTGCAGGTGTTGAAGAGGCGGAGCTAATGGTTGCTTTAGCTGAACGACTGAGAGGGCAGGGACTGTCAATCACGGATGTCAGCGTAGGCTCTACACCAACTTTAGAGGGAGTATTGGCTGTAAAAGGAATCACTGAAGTTCGACCCGGGACCTATATCTTTAATGATGCTATGCAGGTGGCGTATGAAGTCTGCACATTATCAGAATGCGCCGCTTCCGTTCTTGTGACGGTTGTAAGCGTACATGGGGATCGTGCAGTGGTTGACGGAGGAAGCAAAAGCTTTGCAACGGACGTTCAGCCTACAGCAGATGTCGTTCCAATCAGAGGCTTTGGTATTATCAAAGGACATCCGACAATCGTTTTTGAACGAATGAATGAAGAGCATGGTGTCCTTCAATTACATGGAGATCAGCTGGTGGTTGGAGAAACGATAGAGATCATTCCAAATCATATTTGCAGTACGGTCAATCTATATGATTATTATTATTTCAGAGATGGCGAACAGGTAGCAGTCAGTGCTCGAGGAAAAACGCAATAAAAAGCAGGAGGAATATCATGGGTATTATTGAAGAAAAACTGAAAGCAATGGGGATCGAGCTGGAAACAGTACCGACGCCGGTAGCAGAATATGTACCATCAAAGCGAGTTGGAAAGTTAGTGTATACTTCTGGCTGTGATTGCAGAAAGAATGGACAACTGATACTTAAAGGCAAGCTTGGCAAGGAGTTAGATGTAGCACAAGGCAAAGAAGCTGCCAAACAGGTAGTTGTCAATATCTTAGCGGTCCTTCAAAAAGAGCTGGGGAGTTTGGATGAAGTAAAGCAGGTGGTGAAGATGTTGGCATTCGTCAACTCGACAGATGAGTTTGTTGAACAACCTTATGTGATCAACGGTGCTTCAGAATTTTTAGTCGAGGTTTTTGGAGAAAAAGGACGTCATGCACGCTCTGCTATTGGAACAAATACATTACCCTTTGATACACCAGTGGAAATCGAATTGATTGTTGAAATAAATCAGTAGATACAGCTATTCCTCTTCTCAAGGGATCGTTCCTTCTGTATAATTGACAGGGACATGTAAACGTAGAAGAAGGAGGGGAAACAGATATGAACCGAGTGACAATCAAGGATATTGCAGAGCAGGCAGGTGTCTCTAAGACAATTGTTTCCCATTACTTGAACAATAATTTCAAATTCATGAGTGAAGAAACGAAAAACAGAATAGCTCAAATTGTTAAGGAAACGAACTATATTCCGAGAAACAGTGCCAGAAATTTGAAATTTAAAAAGGTAAAAGTAATCAATATCATTGTTGCAAATATCTCAAGTTCATTCTCCACTAATGTTATCAAATACATTGATCGAAAAATCAGTTCTCCTTCAGTTCAGGTGATCGTATCTTATTCAGATGATGATGGCGAGAAAGAAAAGAACTTGATTGAGCAAGCGATTGCTTCTGATGTAGATGGAATCGTACTCTTTCCTACAGGAGTAAATACAGCGTATTATCGCATGCTTGATGAAAAAAAAGTACCAATTGTCTATGTGGATCGAATTCCGCTAAGTGTTGAAAATTATTTTTGTGTTCTTTTGGATAATCAGGCAGCGATGGAAGAGGCAGTTCGTGTTCTGACAGGTCGTGGGCATAAACAGCTTGCTTATCTTAGTCTGCCTTTTCAAGAAGAAGTGACGCCAAGAACAGAACGTTTGGAAGCTTTTCAGGAATCTGTTTCCAACTTGGAAGGCGTACTGCCAAGTATCCTTTCCGGCTCAGAAGAGAGCCTTGGTGGAAAAATAGAAACAATATTGAAAAGCAGCAGCTTTGCACCCACAGCGTTTATCGCATCTAATGATACCTGTTTGGAAAGTCTGCTGCGTGTATACAAGAAAACAGAGACAAAGAGAAAAATAGATATCGTATCTATTGATGGTTACGAACTATATATGATTTTGGATCAGATTATTTTAACAATCGAACATCCAATTCAGGAAATTTGTGATCGTATCTTAGCTTGTCTGAATATTGAAGCAAGTGATAGAGAGGAACAGCTGGCTCGAGGAAAACAAATTTTCAGATTCGAACCGGTGTTCATTTCTTCGTAATAAAGTTGATTACGTGAAATTTATTTCATGTAACTATATTTTCTCCTATAAACTCCGTTCAAAAAAGAGAGCGAAAGAAACGAAATCGGTTGAGACTGATTTCGTTTCTTTCGTTTTTATGAATAGGAAAGAGGCTACTCTTTTTTGCGTTCCCAACTATTTTAAAGCAATTCTGTATCAGGCGCTCCAGATTTGTCACGTTCTTTTTTGCTGATCATAGCTACTGATAAGGCGGTTTATTTCTTCTCAGTCCTCGAATCTTTTTTGGTAGGAAAAGGATAAACAATGTATGCGGCATACTTACGATTGCCCATGCTAATGGTCTGCTGATAAAGCCTTGCCCATACAGCCTTTTCAGTATGAAATGAAACAAAGTGATACCGACACTTAACAAGATCAATGTCAGCCATTTAGGGTCGATTGTCGAGTGAGACAGCAACAGTCGACCAATAAAAGGATAGGTGTAGAAGAAAATACCAGCTAACGTTACACGCCAGTTTTTCACAGCAGCATCAAGATTAAGAACAAAAAAAATCAATGACAGCAATAGAGCGATTGGTGGGAAAAAGGCGATCATTGCGGAATAAATACTCCCCCAGAGCAGCATCAAAGGTCCTCTTACAATCGCTGTGATTCCTATCAGTAAAACAATCAGTAATAGTTGTTGTGTGATGCCGGCATATGTGAGCATAGAAAAAAGTATCAGTAAGCTCCAATGCCAGATGGTTTGCGTCTGTTCTTTGCGGGCAGCAGATACTTTCCTTTGTATCACTGATTTGAAAAGATCGGAAGAAGAAAAAATTTGTTTCATGAATACCAACTCCTAACGATTAGATGTACGAGCAGTGTAACAGGAAATAGAGTATACGACATCCGTCCAAAGACTGATAACAAAAGAGAGTGAACGATTACGAGAGAGGGAGAATTATGCTGTCTTCAACAATCATCTTGAAGCAATAGAAGATCAAAAAAACAGAAGAATCGAGTGAAAGTATCACAGGATGAAAAAATATAAGAAAGATTCGGAATATCTCTTGTAACATTTCTGTAATAGTATTATAATGTTTTTGTAAACAAAAAGAAATATAAGAGGAGGAAAAGAAAAATGAAAAAGTTGTCGGTTATGGTTTTGGCAGGTGGGTTGATTGTTGGAGGAATGTTTGTAGGGACTGCAGTTTTTGCAGATGCGTGGCGTGCGAATACTCCCGAGAGTATCCAAATCGTGGATGGTCAGAAGAGCTACACAATGAAGTGGGGCGATACGCTCTGGGCAATTGGACAAAAGGTAAATATCAAACATGAAAAATTGGCGGAAATCAATGGTATAAATTTGGCATCAGGAGAACAATATGCGCTGCCTGTGGGAAGAGTTCTTACTTTTGACGGGAGTGTAGTTACTGTGAAGGATACTGATGGTTCTATTTATTCTCAGTCTGTAATTAATGAAGAGGACAAGATCGATCCTCAAAAAGAGGTTGGTGAAGCTGTTGGAGAGGAAACTACGAACCAGTACCCTTATTCAGTATCGAGAGAATCATTAAGCTATCCAATCACTTTTTATTATCAGGGAATCAATATGCCGGACTCAGTGACCTTAGATTTTTCTCAAGGAAATTCAGGGAAAGTCACTTTTTCCAGTAACGGACGAATCAATGAATACAATGCAACTTTCGATGTCACAGCAACAAAAGCTATCAGGATTTATAATGCAAACGGCACAGCGGATAATAGACTTCGAACAGTGAATGTAAATACAGAAATTACGTTGCAGCCAGTGGCAGAAGATACGTACTATTTCGGCAGCGGCAACAATAATTTCTATCTGTTTATCAACAGTAATGGCGGCCTGTCTCTGATTACACCAAATTATGCGGGAAATTATCCAATAGAAGAAGCAGATGTGATGAGCGAAGTGTTGACCACAAGAACGACAAATGAGCAAACACCTACGGAGAATCCTTTAGCCGGCTATTCCGACGAACAGATTGAATACGCACGTGTAACTGAATCTCTTTTACAGTATTATGGCATTGCGGGACAGCCGATTGAAATTTCAGCTATTAGAAATGCGGCTGGTGCTCAAGTTTTGCCATTCAATGGATCACAGACAATGACGGAGCCAAGTGTTACACTCAGCTTCAGCATGGACGGAACGATGGCATCTACAGTGATAGTGACCTATATGTCTAATCACGATGGTTCTATCCGCTTCTATAAAATCCCGAATCACTACCAAGATCCCCGTTATGAAACAGATCCTGATTGGGTGAATACAGAAACTGGAAACTTATTGAATAGTATTCAAACGCTTAGTATTTCAACAGCTTATGATCAACAGGCAGCAGGGATCATTGGATTGATCAGTGTGAACTGAAGGGCTTCATTTTCAATGGCAAACGAATAGTCAACTATTGACGGTATGCTGAGTTCTCATGTGAAGTTACTATAGAAACTTAATGAATAGTTGATGATAGGATTGATCTCTGTGTCATGCAGAGGTCAGTTCTTTTTTGAGTAGAAGAAATACGAAGTTTGGGCGTTAAAGCAGCGGGGAAGAAAAATCAATAAGTTTTCTCTATTCCAAGTGTTTTATTCTTCTTTCTGGTAAAATGGGAAGGAGTATAACTGGCAGGAGGAAGAAAAATGATTTTTGATTCACATACCCATTTGAATGCAGAGCAATTCAATGATGATATACCAGAAACGATTGAACGTGCCAAGGAGCTGGGCGTCACGGAAATGGCGGTAGTCGGTTTTGATACACCAACAATCGATAAATCTCTAGCATTAAGCAAGGAGTATTCAGATATATATAGTATCATCGGCTGGCACCCAACAGAAGCCGGCAGCTACACCAAAGAAATTGAGACAAGACTTCAAGAGCTGCTGACAACACCAGAGGTTGTTGCTCTAGGTGAAATTGGCTTGGATTACTACTGGATGGAGGATCCGAAAGAGGTACAGGATCGCGTCTTTCGGCGCCAGATTGCGATTGCCAAAGAGATGAAGCTGCCAATCAGCATTCATATGCGTGATGCGATCGAGGATACGTATCGTGTCCTTAAAGAAGAAGGTGTTCAAGATATTGGCGGGATCATGCACAGCTACAGCGGCGACAGTGAATGGATGAAGCGATTCCTTGATCTTGGTATGCACATTTCCTTCAGTGGTGTTGTTTCCTTCAAAAAAGCAGTAGAGGTACAGGAAGCGGCACAGACTGCACCGATCGATCGTATGCTAGTGGAAACTGACGCTCCCTATTTGGCACCTGTTCCGTATCGAGGAAAGCGAAATGAACCGGGATATACCCGCTATGTTGTTGAAAAGATTGCAGAATTGAGAAATATGCCATGGGAAGAACTAGCTCAACAAACAACGAAAAACGCCCATCAGCTATTTAGGATAGAGAAATGACAGATAAAATGAAGATAGAAGAAATCATTGTTGTTGAGGGAAAAGATGACACACGTCGTTTGCTGGAGGTCGTTGATGCGGATACTATTGAAACGATTGGCTCTGCCATCAATGAGGATATTCTGGCACAGATCGAGCATGCACAGGAAATGAGAGGAGTCATTATTTTTACTGACCCTGATTACTCTGGAGAAAAGATCCGTAAGACAATTATGGAGGTCGTTCCTGATGCGAAGCATGCATTCTTATCTCGGCGATTGGCGGAACCGAAACGTCGGGGCAGCAGCTTGGGGGTGGAGCATGCCAGTGATGAAGCGATTTTGGAGGCTTTGAGAAAGGTCGTCACACCGGTTTTTGAAGTAGATGATTATACAGAGATACCTAGACAAGTATTACTGGACTATGGTTTAATAGCAGGGGCGCATGCAAAGGAACGTCGGGAAAAACTCGGCGATGAGCTGCGTATCGGCTATACTAACAGCAAACAGCTGATAAAAAGGCTGCAAATGTTCAGAATAACAGAAGAAGAGCTGAAAGAAGCAATGACTAAAGTGGAGGAATCACTGTGACCGAATATAAAGAAATTGCCACACCATCCAGAACGAAAGAAATACTAAAGAAGCACGGCTTTTCCTTTAAGAAAAGCTTAGGACAAAATTTTCTGACGGAACCCAATATTTTGCGAAAGATCGTTGAGACAGCTGGAATCGATCAAGAGACAAACGTGATCGAAGTTGGCCCGGGGATTGGGGCTTTGACAGAGCATCTTGCTCAAAAAGCAGCTCAGGTCCTCGCGTTTGAAATCGATGATCGATTGATACCTGTTTTAGAAGATACACTAAGCCCATATGATAATGTGACGGTTGTTCATCAAGATGTTCTGAAGGCAAATCTGGTCGAAGAAACAAAGCAGGTGTTTAAACAGGAACTGCCGATCAAGGTCGTAGCTAATCTGCCATACTACATCACAACACCGATCATGATGCATTTTTTAGAATCAGAGCTTGAAGTAGCAGAAATGATCGTCATGATGCAGCGGGAAGTTGCAGATCGAATATCTGCGGTTCCTAGTACGAAGGCCTATGGCTCCTTGTCAATTGCCGTGCAGTATTATATGGAAGCATCTGTTGCCTTCATCGTCCCTAAAACGGTCTTTGTGCCTCAGCCAAATGTAGACTCTGCAATCATTACCTTGAAGAGAAGAGAGACACCGGCAGTAGAAGTCAGCAGCGAGAAGGAATTTTTCAAACTGACAAAGGCATCCTTTCAGTTAAGAAGAAAGACGCTTTGGAATAATCTGACACATTTTTATGGGAAAGATGAGCCAACAGCCAACTGGCTGAAAACAAGCCTTGCAGAAGCAAAAATCGATCCTTCACGCCGTGGAGAAACGTTATCATTAGAGGAGTTTGCTCGCTTAAGCAATACGCTAGAAAAGAATAAATAAATGAACCGAAACAGAAAAGATAGACTTCTTCGAAATCTGAGGAAGCTATCTTTTTTGTGATTAGGTGTGGAATCATTGAAAAAATATGGTATTTAAAATTGGAAAGGCTTTCTTGATAGAAGTGTCTTGACACCTCTGTTTATTTTGAATAAAATAGGCTTCATAGATGTGTCAAGACACATTAGGGAGGAAAGAAATGAGAAAAAATTCTGTTAGACAATTAACGATTTCTGCATTATTGATAGCAATGGGGATCATTATTCCAATGGTTATGCCAAGAATCACGATTGGGCCGGCTTCCTTTACACTAGCAAGTCATGTGCCTGTATTTTTGGCCATGTTTATTTCACCGGAAGCAGCAATCGCTGTGTCACTAGGCACAGGCTTTGGGTTCTTTTTATCAGCAACACCGATCATTGCACTAAGAGCTTTATCTCACATGGTCTTTGCTGTAATTGGGGCGATGTACCTGAAGAAGCATCCGGAGGTAGCTTTACGGTCGAAGCAGTTTTCTTTGATGAACGGACGCTTTCAATTGTTCAATTTCGTGATAGCATTGATCCATTCGGCAATTGAACTGGTAGTGATTACTGCATTTTATACAATGGGGAACATGCCTGAGACATACTATACGGATGGTTATATTTATTCGATCCTCTTATTGATGGGGGTTGGCGGTATCATTCACAGTATGGTGGATTTCAATATTGCGTACTTCCTTGCAGGAAGCTTGAGTAAAGCCTTCGACATCCCTGTATTTACAAATGCCAAAAAGCTGTTGCAAAAGCAAGTAGGAGAGAATGCGTAGCTGAATAGATATATTGAAATTTGAACTGGGACAACGGGAAAAAGCCGTTGTTCCAGTTTTTTTGTGAATAAAATGTTAGTAAATACAGATATACAGCCACTTTTTACTTTTACAAAAATTTATATATATCATATGATACACTGAATTTAACAAAACGACGAAATAGAGGAGATGAAGCGAAATGGCTAAGAAAAAATACCCCGAGGCGCAAGGAAAGTATGACCAATACAATAATGTTGCAGCCAAGTTGAAAACTTATAAAAGTACGATACAGACAAATATCAGTCTGAATCTTTCAACAGGGGATATAGGAAGCGATGTTTCTGGTGCCTACTATGACAAATTTGTGGAAAAAGAGCAGGAATGGCGAGATCAAGTAAATCAAGTAGTTACAGATTTTACAAATTTTCAGACTAGTCTGCAAACATGCATTACAGAGGCTGAGACAAAGGCTTCACTTTGGCATGGTAGAATAGGGATGATGGAAGAGGAGGAGTAATTGATCATGAATGATTTTGTTGAAGTAAAGGACGGGTTGACGGATACGATAAGTTCCTATCGGACAATTAGTGAGGGATTAAATAACCTGGGAGATTTGATGAAAGAAATAGATACTTCGCTATCCTCTGACAAATGGCAAGGAGAATCAAAGGATAAGTGCCAGTTCATCCATGATGCAGTGAAGGTTTATTATGTTGCTATACAATCGTTGTGCGAGGGGATGGAGCAGCATAGTCAAAAACTGATCGACAACACAGATAGCTTTGTTGATGATTCGGACAATGTACGGATGCTGAATTCAATTTAAATAGGAGGACATATAAATGTATGATATCTATGAACTGTATATTTTAAATAGTGTGATCGACGGAAAAAATGTTTTTTCCTTACCACTATTTTCAGAGATGGACATTTCAAAATTAGTTGCTGATACAATTAAGGAGCGAATGATTGAAAAAGGTTTTTTGGAAAGCCCTTCTAGTTTGGCAGATAGTAGTGTTAGAACGATACAACGCTTACAGGATTTTAAACATGCAAAGAGCTATTTTCAGATCGATACAGTAACGATGGGAATCATCAATGATCAGGAAGCTATTTTGATTATTGAAAATCCATTTTATAAGAATTATGAGATCAAACGAGTAGATATTTCGAAGGGGTTGCAGCAATTACAGGAAGCGTATACCTTTTTGAAGGACGAAAGCATTTCAGAAAAAATAGAAGAAACTGAGACAAGGTGCTCGGAAAGAAAATTGGAACGACTGGGCTATGATAAAAAGCTGAGTTTGAAGATCCATTCAAAATCAGTGGATGATGAAGCAAAAACTTTATTTTTTAAAAAGGAAGATGGATTCTATGTATATGATTATCTTGACCATATACTGTATAAAAAGAATTATGATACCTTCATCCAAATTTTGAATGAAAGGGTGAAGATACATGACTGATAAACTAAATTTTAGTATAGAGATGATGAATGAAATCAGCGGAAAATACCAGAGCTGTGTCACGGAAACTGAAACGATCCTTGAGAGCTTGAATACGTTGAGAAACCAGTTGAACGACAATTATAAAGGACACGGCAGTGCACTTTCAGATGATGCTGTCTCCAAAATAATTGAACATGTAGAGTTTTTACAGAAATGTTATAGTTGTACAGAGCAGTTTGTAACGCATACGCAGGAAACGATGGCTATGTTGGATGACATGCTTATGAAGCCAAGTGATGTACTCAGCACCACAGCAAGCTCTGGAGGTGGACGGTAATGCCGCAAATAAAGACAAGAAATGAAAATTGGTTGGATCGGTCGAATGTTTTATATCGAGATATAGGTTGGGAAGTAGAAAATTTATATACGGCACAAACAGAATGTCAAAGTGCTGTAGATGCAGTCGTAGCTCAGGGAGACATTGGCTCATTATCGTTGCCGGTTACGGTGGCTCAGCTAGAAGAATTGAATGAAAAACGTCGAACGCTAGTTTCTTTTTGTAATGGTGTACATTATGAAATTGCTGAATTAATTGACAATCCATTTTCAACTGGAGTATCTGAAACGATTCAGGCAGCCTATGAGCTGAACCCGTCTGATATTACAGTCACAACTGGTAAACAGTTTCTTTTCTTTGATAAGAATACTTCTTTGACGGATTTGATCAGTTCGACAATCGTTGATGATGAGTTAAGGGCTGATTTTGAGAAAAAAGCGAAAAATTTAGATCAAGACAAAATATCCGATACACTGGATCAGGATATTCAAGAAGCTCGTTTTTGGAAGGATGAATTTATCAAAGCAGATGAGTGCAAAAAAATAGCAGAAGAGATTTTCACACCGGAAGTTCGAAAAAATTGGGAAAATATGTCTCCAGAGAAACGAAAAAAAATAATTGAAGAATATGCTGACAGAATTGGCTCTGTTTTTGGAAATGGAAATAGTATTTTTGATGATCTCGTTTATTACAAAGGTAATGATGGGGATTATGGATATAATTCTAGCTGGGGTAGTAGAAAATGGTTATTTTGGACAGAAAGAAATCATGAAACTGGAATAAACGATAAATTTGTAGAAAACCCAATAAAGAATTACTCAATCGATAAAATTATTGATACTACAACTCATGAGCTTCGACATGCTTATCAAGATGAAGTAAAAAATGATCCTGATAAATACAACGCCCCGCAGTCAGTGATAGACGATTGGGGTGCGCCTTATATTAAATCAGATACAAAGTTGGGGTATGATAAATATTATAATCAGCCGGTGGAAGAGGATGCGAAGGCATTTGCTGCATTGGCAAAGCCGTCAGGAACTAAATTAAAGGAGTAAACTAATGAAAGGAAAAAAAATCAGAATGATTATAATAATAGTTATAGCTTCTTTACTATCTATAGGCGGATTCCTATTATTTAACAATTATCAAATCAGAAAAGCAGATAAAGAATTGGCAAAAAGAGAAGCAAATCAGAAGAAAATAGAAAATAGAACAATTCAAGAAATAGAAATACTGAAAGCACACAGCTACCTAGGTTTGGATTTTTTTTCACTGAAAGCAGATGAGCAACAAAATGTTAGTGAAGAAGGAAAAGAAAGAGATATGGTTCCAGAGGGAGTTACAGCTGATAATCGGCAGCTATATGGTTATTATTTTACTTATGCTGGCAAATATAGAATGACTAAGTTGGAGATATATTCAGCTGATTATAATGTACTTGAGATAAAAGTAACCGATGATGTGACTTTGGTTGAAGATATTATGAGTAAATATAACTATACAAAGGTTGAAACGCCATCTGTATATGAAGGTACGAAAACAAAGGTGTATCAAAAATATGATATTCATATTGTTTTCGAAACGAAAGAATCAGAAACAGAGATATCCTCTATTTTTCTCTCAGTATCTAGTGAGAAAGAAGACGATGGAAAAATGCATTAAGCAGTATAACTTTTAAAGTTAATGAAGAAGAGACAACAGCCACCGCCATTTCTATTTCCGTATACAATGAAAAGGAGCATGAAGGGATTATCTATTAGTTAATGGGAATGTCAAATAATCTATCTATAAAAAACCTGCTTAAGACTGGATATGGTTCAATCCAATCTCAAGCAGGTTTTCTATTTCTAAAACGTCATTTTTTCGATACGATCAAAGGCTTCCTTAAGCTCCGCTAAATCTTGTGTAGCGGCTAGTCGTACATGATGGTTGCCCGTTGTTTCACCAAAGGCTTTCCCTGGGATTACAAGTACCTTCGTCTCTTGTAACAGCTTTTCCGTAAAGGCAACAGAATCCAAACCTGTTTTTTCGATGTTGATAAAGGCATAGATCGTTCCTTTTACTGGCAGTATAGATAGAAAGGGAATTTCCGCTACGCGCTTTTCTACATATTCCAAGCGCTCCTTGAATACAGAAACGACTTCAGGAATCAGAAAATCTGAATGCTCTAAAGCAAAGATGCCAGCCTGTTGAGAAGGGCTCGGGGCAGAGTAGGTCACGCTTTCGTTGATGAGCTTAGCTGCATTGTTGATATACTCTGGCGCAATCATATAGCCGATTCTCCAGCCAGTCATCGCAAAGGCTTTTGAAAAGCTGCCGAAGGTGATTGTATGCTCAGGAGCGAAGGCTGCCATCGGTGTGAATGTATCATAGAAACAAAAGGCTTCATAAACTTCATCTGACAGGATATAAAAATCATGAGCGATAGCAAGCTCAGCGATTGCTTTAAACGTATCTGCAGAGAAAACGGCACCAGTTGGATTGTTTGGTGAATTGATGATGATAGCTTTTGTTTTATCCGTGATTTTTTCCTTTAACAAATCAATATTGATTTGAAATTCATCCTCTTCAAAGGTTGGTAAAAAGACAGGTACGCCGCCTGCAAAAAGAACCTGATCTTTGTAGGGAGAAAAATATGGTTCATGAATGATGACCTCGTCGCCTGGATCAAGAATAACCTGTAGTGCTAAATACATACCGTGGAGCGCACCAACTGTTGCTCGAATTTGAGAGACATCAAAGGCAAGATCGTATTCTTTTTTGTAGAAACGAATCACAGCCTCTAAAAATTCAGCACTTCCTCCGGAAGCAGTATATTTTGTATGACCAGCTTTCACATCCGTAAAAGCGGCATCGATAATTCGTTCATCTGTAATCAAATCCGGATCGCCAATGGAAAGGTCGATCAGATCAGACATTTGTTTTGCCAGTGTGGCAATATCCATCAAGATATTCTCGGCTGGCTGTTGGTGTCGTTTGGCAATTTTTGATATATCCATATAAAGAAACATCTCCTTCATCCATCAATAAAAGTGTAATTTTTATTAAGACGTGGTTGAAAAGTTCGAACATGTCCCAGTCTTCTAAAAATCTTCTTCTTATATAGTAAAGCATTCGATTGAATATGCAAAGCCATTCTTTTCGACTCTGCCTTTAAAACTGAAGCCGTCCCCTCTGCTTATCATTCAAAGCAGAAAGAACGGCTGTTGCTTCTTTTTAAATTTATAGCACCTTTTTCAGGAAATCCTGTGTTCTCGGATTTTTTGGTTGACCGAAGATTTCTTCTGGAGTGCCCTCTTCCTGAATGATTCCAGCGTCCATAAAGATTACTCGATCGGCAACTTCACGGGCAAAGCCCATTTCGTGGGTAACGACAACCATCGTCATTCCTTTGACAGCTAAGGCTTTCATTACGGATAATACTTCCCCAACCATTTCCGGATCTAATGCAGAGGTTGGTTCGTCGAAGAGCATTACATCAGGGTTCATAGCAAGCGCACGTGCGATTGCCACACGTTGCTGTTGTCCGCCTGATAAACTAGAAGGATAACTGCTGCTTTTTTCTTCAAGTCCAACCTGATCAAGCAGTTCATGCGCTTTTGCTTCTGCTTGTTTTTGATCTTCTTTCTTTACTTTGATTGGGCTGATTGTTAGGTTTTCCAGCACCGTCTTATGAGGGAATAGGTTAAAACTTTGGAATACCATCCCCATTTTTTGACGAAGCTCATCGATATTGGTGTTTTTATCTAATAGATTTTTACCTTCAAATTCGATTTTTCCAGCTGTCGGCTGCTCCAACAGATTCAAACAGCGAAGGAAGGTACTCTTTCCGCTTCCAGAAGGGCCGATGATCACAACCACTTCGCCAGCATTGACGGTCAAATCAATCCCCTTCAATACTTCATTTTTATCAAAAGATTTATGCAAATTTTCAATTTTAATCACTAGTGCTCATTCTCCTTTCAGCAACACCCAAAAGACGGGAAATCGTAAATGTCAGTACAAAGTAGATCAATGATACGACTAGATAAGGAAGGAATGGCTTGAAGCTAGCTCCCTGCACATTTCCTGCTTGGAAAATCAGTTCGGATACACCAATCACAGAAACCACAGAGGATTCCTTGATGACTGTGACAAATTCGTTTCCTAATGCCGGCAGGATATTCTTGATTGCCTGCGGTAGAATAATAAAGCGCATTGCTTGAGATTGGCTCATTCCCAGTGAACGGGAAGCCTCCATCTGTCCTTTATTCACAGCATTGATACCAGCACGAACGATTTCAGCAACATAGGCGCCGCTGTTTAAGGTCAAAGCAATACAGCCTGCAGCGACCTTAGAAAGATCTAAACCTAAAACACCAGTACCAAAGTAAACGATGAAGATTTGAACCAAAAGCGGTGTTCCTCTAACATATTCAATATAGATAATGGCTAGTGCACGTAAGATTTTTGATTTTGACAGCTTCATTAAAGCCAGTAGACCGCCAAAGATGGTTCCGAACAGCACGCCGATAAAGGCAAGAAAAATCGTGTAGCCGGCACCGTTCAAATAGAATTTTCCGTATTTTTGCAGGAAGCCTTCGTTATCATCGAACATCAATTCTGCGGCTTCTTTTTTGTAGCCGTCCAGTAATTTTTCATCATTGATTGTTTGAATAGAAGCATTTACTCTTTCCATCAAAATAGGGGTGTTCTTTGCCATAGCGATCGCTGTCTGTTTTTCTCCTTCGATGAAAGAGACATCAGCAAAAACCAAATCATCATTTCGATCGACATAGGCTTCAGCAACCGGACCTTCAAGAATGATGGCATCAACCTTTTTATTTTTTAGGTTCATAACGATATCCGGTACTTTTTGAAGAGAGGTAGGAATCGAACCAATCAGTTCATTCTTTGCTAAATCTTCTTGTGTTGTTTGTTTTTGCACGCCAACCTTGATGCCTTCGAAGTCACTGGTTGAGTGATACTTGTCTTGATCTTCTTTACGAACGATAACACGCTGCTGTACATTCATGTAAGGATCGGAGAAATCAACTTCCTTCAAGCGCTCAGCAGTGGGGGCCATACCGGAAATGATCAAATCGATCTTATCTGTTTTTAGAGCCCCAAGTAAAGCATCAAAACCGAGTTCTTCGATTTTTAGCTTTACACCCAGATCTTCAGCTATTTTTTCTGCAATCGATACATCGAATCCTACGATTGTATCTTTACCATCTATATCTGTATGGAATTCGTAGGGGGCATAGTCGGCAGAAAGACCAACGATCAGTTCTCCGCGTTTGATGATTCTATCGTAAACCGGATCAGATTCTTCAGCTAAAGCAGTCTGAACAGGAAGCAGTGCCAAAAGCACTAATAAGGCAGATAAAATAAGAGCAGATAGTTTTTTAAAGATTTTCATTTGCGTAACTCCTTTTGAAATTTTATGCAATAAATATTCTAATAAAACAGTGTAAATGTATAAAAATTTATTGTTTTTCGATGTGATTTATCATATCATAGTTTGTATAAAAGGAAAAGGCTAAATTATCACAGATTAACTGTATTGAATAAAAATTATTTGAGGGGTAGAAATGTATGGAACAGTCATTGATCGTCAGAGGTGCACCACAGGAATATGAATGTCGAATCGGCGCGTGGGATGGGTTGGAAACGCACCTGCAGCGCAGACATATTGACCGTGTATTAGTTCTTCACGGGAAGTATTCATGGGAGGCGGCAAAGCCGTTTTTCCCGGCGTTGAAAGATATATACACCTGTTTTATGACCTATAATGGAGAGTGTACAGATAGTGAAGCAGAGACTGTTTCGGCTCTAGTGAAAAGTGAAAAGCTGACAGGGATCGTTGCTGTCGGCGGCGGGAAAATAGCTGATTTAGGGAAAGCAGTTGCCAATACTTGTGGTGTTCCTGTTTTGATCTTACCTACATTAGCAGCAACCTGTGCCGCCTATACACCATTGAGCGTTATATACAACGATGACGGCTCCATGGATCGCTACGATGTTTTTCCGATCAGCAACGCTTTGGTTCTGATCGAACCGGAAGTGTTGCTTCATTCACCGATCGATTTAATGATTGCCGGAATCGGTGATACTTTAGCGAAATGGTACGAAGCGGATGCCATGATTTCTCAGTTGGAAGTTCAGCCAATAGAAATCGGTGTTGCTTCCTTTGCAGCCGGGCAGTGTCGTGAGATTTTACTTAGAGACAGCGAACAAGGCATTCAAGCAATGGAAGACGGTATGATTAATCAGGCATTTCTAAATGTGATTGAAACGAATATCCTGCTTGGCGGGATGGTTGGCGGTTTTGGCGATGACTACGGCCGAACTGCTGGAGCACACTCGATTCATGATGCGTTAACGATCTTATCTGAGAGCCATAATCAGCTCCATGGTAATAAGGTTGCTTATGGTGTATTTGTTCAGTTGGTGATTGAAGATAAATGGACAGAAATAGACAAGCTGCTACCCTTCTATCGTTCTCTCAACTTACCAGCTTCATTGGCTGAGATGGAGATGCGTCTTTCAGAACTGGAATATCAAGCGGTGGCAGAACGAGCTGCGGAGCCTCATGAAACCATTCATTATATGAAGGAAACGATCACACCTGATGTTGTAAAAGACGCCATGAAAGCTCTTGAAGCATATATGGCAGCAAAATAATTACTCATTTCAAAAAAACAGTGTATTGGAAGATAACACTTAAAGGGTCAAACGACCATTTGAGAAAATTTTCCAAGCACTGCTTTTTTCTTGTTTATTTTTACTGGATTAAGTGATTCAATCAGGAAAAGAACAGTTCCTTTCTATAATAAAGGGCTGCTGAAAAATCAGCAAATAATTCGCAGAGGCTTTGAGTGTGCGCAATTGCCTTTTTCAAAAAAACTACTTTTGGGATGGATCACCATTTATCCCGGTGAGCTTTTGGAGAAAAGGCAGCTGATCCACAGCTCTTTGTTGAAAAGCAGTCTTGTGATTTGAAGCATGCAGGTGTTTATAAAATATACCTTAAATAAAGCAATGATTTTATAGAAATCTTGCAAAGCGACAGGAAAAACAGTATGATGGGAAAGGACGAATTTTGAAGAGAAAGTAGGGAAATGAATGACAGAACCAGCCATTCGTTATCGTTTAATAAAGAAAGAAAAACATACAGGTGCCCGCCTTGGGGAACTGATCACACCACATGGAACATTCCCAACGCCAATGTTCATGCCGGTAGGAACTCTTGCGACAGTTAAAACAATGGCACCGGAAGAGCTGAAGCAGATGGGAGCAGGAGTGATCCTGAGTAATACATACCATTTGTGGCTTCGACCTGGAGAAGATTTAGTGGAGGAAGCTGGTGGACTACATAAATTTATGAATTGGGATCAGCCGATCCTAACTGATTCCGGTGGTTTCCAAGTCTTTTCTTTAAGTGATATGCGTAATATCACGGAAGAGGGTGTTCACTTTAAGAATCATTTGAACGGTTCACCGATGTTCCTATCTCCTGAAAAGGCTATTGATATTCAAAACAAGCTTGGTTCAGATATCATGATGAGCTTTGATGAATGTCCGCCATTTGATGAAAGCTATGACTACGTGAAAGATTCGATTGAAAGAACTTCTCGTTGGGCTGAAAGAGGATTGAAGGCACATAGAAATCCAGATCGTCAAGGTTTATTTGGAATTATTCAAGGTGCCGGTTTCGAAGACCTTCGTCGTCAAAGCGCGAAGGATTTGATCAGCATGGATTTTCCAGGATATTCTATCGGTGGTCTTTCTGTAGGAGAACCGAAAGAGGAAATGAATCGAGTACTAGAATTTACTACACCTCTGATACCTGAACACAAACCGCGTTACTTGATGGGCGTAGGAACTGCTGATTCGTTGATTGATGGTGTGATACGTGGTGTTGATATGTTTGACTGCGTGCTGCCAACACGAATTGCCCGCAATGGAACATGCATGACATCTCAAGGAAGATTGGTTGTGAAGAACGCACAGTATGCTCGTGACTTCAGACCGTTAGATGAAAAATGTGACTGCTATACTTGTAAAAATTATACAAGAGCATATATCCGTCACTTGATCAAGTGTGACGAAACCTTTGGGATTCGACTGACGTCATATCATAACCTGTACTTCTTGCTGAATCTAATGAAGCAAGTACGTCAGGCAATCATGGATGATCAGCTTTTGGAATTCAGACAAGCCTTTTTCGAAGAGTACGGCTTTAACAAAGAAAATGCGAAAAGTTTCTAAAAAATATAGTAAAACGCTAGTGTTCTAATGCAATTTTTGTTACAGTTAACACTATATGAATCGCACTAAATAGTTTATTGCATGGAAAAATGTCTATTATCCTTGATACAGGTAATAGAAATCATTTTCGATGTCATTCATTTAGTCGCATTCAATAAAGATTAAATGGTGAGGTGAAAAAAATGGGCGGCGGATTTACAATGATTTTTACATTGGTCCTTTTAGGAGGAATGATGTTCTGGATGTCACGTTCTCAAAAGAAACAGCAAAAGGAACGTCAGTCACTTTTAAATAGTATGAAAGTCGGAGATAAGGTAATAACAATCGGAGGCTTGCATGGTGTTGTTTCTGAAATGGACAATGTCAGCAAAACAGTCTTTATCGATTGCGAAGGAATCCTTCTGGAATTTGATCAAAATGCGATTCGTACTGTAAAACCAAGTACCACAGCAACACAGACAGAAACGAATGCAGTTGAGCAAGAGCCTGTTATTCTGGAAAAACAGGAAACAATTGCTGAACCTGAGGAATCAACAGATTCTGTAGATGAAACGAAGGAATAGGCATCTATTCGACTACGATTGAGAAATTGCGAAGGCTGGGCTGCCGAGATGGAGCTCAGCCTTTAAGTCCGAATGGAATAGAGCTTAAAGCTGGATTGTTTTGCTGTGAACAGCTGGACAGCAGCCTAGCATCCATTGTTTTATCGTTGATAGTTTCTCATTGTGAAGTTAGGGAGGGGATCAAGATTCAAAAGCTATCTTGGCATCAAAAGGTGCTTTTATCGAAAGAAATAAAGCTGAAATGCCGCTCCTTTCAAGAAAACGGCTATCAAGGAGTAAGCGAGACGGAATTGTTGGATTACTTACTTTTATACCGCTGGAAAAATCGACAACGATTATCGATTAAGGAATGCAAAAGTGACATTTTACATATTGAACCTAATGATTTCTTTGATTATCAGCAGCTGGTCGCTCAGACTAGCCCATTCCAGTTGAGGGATTGGACGGATATTAAAGATCTTCTTTAGATAAAAGTTCTAAGAATAGAAATCCTTGGATGGAGGAAAATCCAACATAGGCGGTACTCGGAAAATGGCAGACATTTTTGAGTGCTGTCTTTTACTATAAGGAGGAGAAGAAAATGACAGAAAAAATCATGTTAACTCATCAGCAACCATCTCCGGAAGCCTTTCAAGAGCTGCGTATAAAAGCCGGACTGTCACCAAGAAATCCGGAAGCAATAGCAACAGCTCTTCAAAATAGCTGTTGCTGTGTGACTTTATGGAATGATGGAAATGAATTGATCGGCATGGGAAGAATTATTGGAGATGGCGGAACTGCCTTTCAAGTTGTGGATATCGCTGTTGACCCAATATATCAAGGTCAGGGGTTAGGGAAGAAAATCATGAGTGCACTAAATATGTATATTGAACAGGAAATCCCCGATAGAGCCTATGTCAGTCTGATAGCAGATGGTACAGCAAAAGAACTATATCGCCAATTTGGTTTTGAAGAAACATTGCCGGCATCTACAGGAATGTTTTATAAACGAGGTTGAAGAATGCCTACATTGTGGAATAGTGAACAAAATAAAGCATGTTATTAAATTAATAGGATAACTAATAAAAAATAAAACTAAGACTGACTTCAAAATGAAAGGGCAGTCTTTTTTTGTTACTGTATGAATGTTTATCGATTGAAAACGCTTGAAATAATAAATTTTTATAAACTGTGAAAAAAATCACAAAAAACTATTTACAAGAAAACCAGAATGTTGTATGATGTGAATGTGAAATAGTTAACAAACAAATTTAATGATAAATTTTTTAGGAGGATTACAATGGCAAAAACGAAGAAAAAAGAAGAAACAAAAGCTCTTGACGTTCAAACAATGATCGATGAGCTGGCTGCCAAAGCGAACGTTGCTTTAAAAGAAATGGAAAGCTTCGATCAAGAAAAAGTTGACCACATCGTTCATGAAATGGCAATGGCTGCTTTAGATCAGCATATGCCTCTTGCTAAAATGGCAGTTGAGGAAACTGGTCGTGGAATCGTTGAAGATAAAGCAATCAAGAACATGTACGCTTCTGAATATATCTGGAACAGTATCAAACACAACAAAACAGTTGGCGTAATCAGCAATGATGAGCAAACAGGTTTGATTGAAATCGCTGGACCGGTTGGTGTTGTTTGTGGTGTTACACCAACAACAAACCCAACATCAACAACTATTTTTAAAGCAATGATCGCTTTGAAAACTGGTAACCCAATCGTTTTTGCCTTCCATCCAAGTGCTCAAAAATGTTCTGCTGAAGCAGCTCGTATCGTTCGTGATGCAGCGATTGCAGCAGGCGCTCCTGAAAACTGTGTTCAATGGATCGAACAGCCATCAATCGATGCAACATCTATGTTGATGAATCACCCAGGCGTTGCGATCGTATTGGCAACTGGTGGTCCTGGAATGGTTAAATCAGCTTACTCAACTGGTAAACCAGCTTTAGGTGTTGGTGCCGGTAACGTACCTGCTTACATTGAAAAATCTGCTAAAATCAAGCGTGCAGTAAACGATTTGATCGTTTCTAAATCTTTCGATAACGGTATGATTTGTGCTTCTGAGCAAGCAGTTATCGTAGACAAAGACGTATATGCAGCTGTAAAAGCTGAATTCGAAGCGCATCAAGTATACTTTGTAAAACCAAACGAATTACAAAAACTTGAAGATGCTGTAATGAACGAAGGCAAATATGCAGTAAACCCTGCAATCGTAGGTTACTCTGCTGAACATATCGCAAAATTAGCTGGTATCAAAGTACCTGCTGGAACAAAAATCCTGGTTGCTGAACTTGAAGGTGCCGGACCTGAATATCCACTATCACGTGAAAAACTGTCTCCAGTATTAGCGATGATGAAAGCAAAAGATTCAGCTCATGCATTTGATCTATGTGAAGCAATGCTTGAATTAGGCGGATTAGGACATACTGCTGTTATCCATACAGAAGATGAAGATCTGCAAATCAAATTCGGTATCCGCATGAAAGCTTGTCGTGTGTTGGTTAACTCACCATCAGCAGAAGGCGGTATCGGTAATATCTACAACGAAATGATTCCTTCATTGACATTAGGTTGTGGTTCTTACGGTAAGAACTCTGTATCTAAAAACGTATCTGCAATCAACTTGATCAACATCAAAACTGTAGCGAAACGGAGAAATAATATGCAATGGTTTAAATTACCACCAAAAATTTTCTTTGAAAAGAACTCATTACAGTACCTGCAAAAAATGGAAAATGTTGAACGTGTAATGATCGTTTGTGACCCAGGAATGGTTCAATTCGGTTACGCTGATACAGTTCGTAAAGAATTGCAAAAACGTAAAAATGATGTAAAAATCGAAGTATTCTCTGATGTGGAACCTAACCCATCTACAAATACTGTTTACGCTGGAACAAAAGTAATGGCAGACTTCAAGCCGGATACGATCATCGCTTTAGGTGGGGGATCTGCAATGGATGCTGCGAAGGGCATGTGGATGTTCTATGAACACCCAGATACTTCATTCTTCGGCGCAAAACAAAAATTCCTGGATATCCGTAAACGTACGTACAAGATCGACAAGCCTGAGAAAACTCAGTTTGTATGTATCCCTACAACTTCAGGTACTGGTTCAGAAGTAACACCATTTGCCGTTATCACTGATAGCGATACGCACGTGAAGTATCCATTGGCTGATTACGCTCTGACACCAGATGTAGCAATCGTTGACCCTCAATTCGTTATGTCAGTCCCTGCATCAGTAACAGCTGATACTGGTATGGACGTATTGACACATGCGATCGAGTCTTATGTATCTGTAATGGCATCTGACTACACTCGCGGATTGAGCTTACAAGCAATCAAAATTACGTTTGACTACCTTGAAAAATCAGTGAAAACGCCTGATATGGAATCTCGTGAAAAAATGCATAACGCTTCAACAATGGCTGGTATGGCATTCGCGAATGCATTCTTGGGAATTTGTCACTCAGTAGCGCATAAAATTGGTGGAGAATATGGTATTCCTCACGGACGTACGAACGCAATCCTATTGCCTCATATCATCCGTTACAATGCTAAAGATCCTTCAAAACATGCAATGTTCCCTAAATATGACTACTTCCGTGCAGACACAGATTACGCTGACATTGCGAAATTCTTAGGTCTGAAAGGTAAAAACACAGCGGAATTAGTAGATGCTTTAGTGAAGGCTGTTGCTGACTTAGGTACAGCAGTAGGAATCGATATGAGCTTGAAAGCGCAAGGCGTTACTAAAGAAACATTAGACTCTACGGTTGATCGTATGGCTGAATTGGCTTACGAAGACCAATGTACAACTGCTAACCCTAAAGAACCTTTAATCAGTGAATTGAAACAAATCATCATTGATGCTTATAACGGGTAATCCTGCAATTCAAAGCACACTTGGAATTATTTCCAAGTGTGCTTTTTGTATGTTTGGAGTATGGTATCCATGATCACTTCACTATATTGACAAGAAAGGTAACTGGTTATATAATTAGGTAGCTAGTTATGTTTGTGAAGGAGGAAAGAAAAAATGAACAACATTCCTGAAAGAGAATATATATTTGCCAGTATTTTTGCACTGGCAAATAGGATGCAGAAATTAGGAGATAAGCTTGAGGACTATGTGACAATCAAACAGTGGATGCTGCTGGCTGTGCTTTCTAAAAGTGAAGGGCAGTCATTAACAATCAGCGAAGCGGCTGAAATCATTGGCAGCTCTCATCAAAACATTAAGAAAATGGCGCTGATTTTGGAAAAACAAGGCTTTTTATCACTTACAAAACACCCGAAGGATCGGCGAGCTGTTGTGGTTTCTATCACTGACTACTGCAATACTTATTTTGCTGAACGTGAAGCAAAGGAAGAAGCATTTCTGCAATCCGTGTTTCAAGGGGTAGATAGTCAAATGATGACGGAATTATACAAGGGAATCCTCCAATTGCAGAAAAATATCGAACAAATGGAGCTGCAGACAGATGAAAAATAAACAACGAAAGAAATCGAGGTGGAATGGTATGCTATGGATTGGGATGGTCGTCACAGCTGTAGGGCTGATAGTTATCTATTTGGCGCTTCCTGGCGGGAAGCTCTGGAGGCAATATCAAGAGGATATCAGGGTTTCATTTAAAGCAGCAGGAACTCAGAATCAATCTGAAACCTTTACGAAGGACAGCATAAAAGAATTGCCTGCACTGTTACAGAAACATATTGAAAACGGTGGTTACTTAGGTCAACCGCAGATGAGAAACATGTTGATTCATTTTCACGATACAGAGTTCCGGATGGCTCAGGGAAAAGATCCAATGAAAATCGATTTTCAACAGGTTAATTTTGTTAGTCGACCGGATCGTCATGCATTTTTAACAGGGCGGATGTTTGGTCTGCCGATTCAGGCAAAGGATAGTACCATTGACGGTATAGGATCGATGACTGGCGTGCTTGCAAAACAGATTCCGCTATTTCGTTCGACAGGTGCAGAAATGGATCAAGGACAGCTGATTACAGCACTGGCGGATGCTGTATTTATGCCGAGCCTATTTTTACAAGAATTTGTTTCATGGAAAGTTATTGATGACCGGACTGTAGAGGGGCAGATCTCTTGGAAGCAGGTGTCTGCAAAAGGACGATTCACTTTTGATGAGGAGGGGAATGTCATTCGTTTTGATACAGAGGATCGTTATATGGATGATAACGGCAAGGGGAGTAAGCTAGTTCCGTGGTTTGTCACCTATGAGCAGTACCAACAGCAAGATGATTTTTATCAGCCTGGTCATGTGACGGTCAACTGGGTAACATCTGAAGGAGCATACACTTATTTTGAAAGTGACCGGATCGAGGTTGTATATTCAGTAGATGAAGAGAGTATCTGACGCTTTAGACATTTTTTAGCCTTCTAGAGAACTGAGAGTTTGAGTAGACTTTGGTTTAATGGTCAAATAACTGTTTGACAATCGATAAAGCGTCATGGTAACATGACAAAGTAAATTACTTTACAGCACATTTGTTATTTTTGATTGATTCAAAAAAAACAAATGTTAACTCATTAGAGAAAGGAGAGGCATGATTATGATGAACCAAACAAAACATATCAGTGGAAAAATGAAGAATGATTGTATATTCGGCAATGCTGTTGCTTGGTGCGGAAAAGATTTTCATGTGCTCTCTACAGTATAGATTTTATCTGTGTTCAGATAGAAGGACCCGCGGATCATTTTTCAAGATCAGCGGGTCTTTTTGCGTTTTTTTCTGAAAAATTGTCGGATAGGAAGAAAGACGTATCTATTATCAACGGAGGTGTTACCAATGATTGGAACAAGAAAAGAATTAATAAGTGATACAAAAGTATAGGTCAGAATTATTTTTAATATCTGTCCTCTACTTCAAAAAATAATGCTGTGATAAGAGATAGAATATCGCAGTCGCTGAAAGAGGAAACAGAATGTTAACATTACAAGGAAAATATAACGAAGCAGCAGTTTATACAGATTTAATAGGCGAAGGAACGATTGGCCAAATCATCGGCTTATGTAATCAATCCTTTACAAAAGAAAGCAAAATCCGAATCATGCCGGACACCCATAGCGGTACTGGCTGCGTGATTGGAACAACTATGACGATCGGTGATAAAATCGTCCCAAATTTAGTTGGCGTAGATATCGGCTGCGGCTTGTACGTTATAAAAATGAAAAAAAATATCAAGTTGAATTTCGATAAATTGGATCGAATCATTCGTACAAGAATCCCAAATGGCAGCCAAACCCACAGCAAAGCAGCTGCGGACTTTGAACTGGGAACTATATATGCACCGATCCATAAGGGCTGGGCACTTAGAAGCTTGGGGACACTTGGAGGCGGCAATCATTTCATTGAAGTCAATGAAGGAGAGGATGGCTATTATTTAGTGATTCATAGTGGTAGTCGTGTTCTTGGAAAAGAAATTGCAGAATACCATCAGGAAGTGGCTTATCAAGCTTTATCAGACAGACGAAAAGAGCTGAAGCTTGAAAGAAAACATGCCGAGAAGAAAAATGATTTGAAGCGAGCAGCGGAACTAGAGCAGGAACGAGAAGAAATCAAGATGCCGTATGAGCTGTCTTATCTAACAGAAGAGGCAATGACGCATTATTTGTCAGATATGAAGACCGCTCAAGCCTATGCGGCTGAAAATCGCCGTCTGATGGGGGAGATCATTTTAAAGGGAATGAAGTGGAAGAAATCCATTGTTGACAGCTTTGATTGTCCTCATAACTATATCGACATGGAGCAGGGGATTCTGAGAAAAGGTGCTGTTTCAGCTCAGAAGAATCAACAGCTGATCATACCGTTGAATATGAAGGATGGCAGTATACTTGGAATCGGCAAAGGAAATCCGGAATGGAATTATTCTGGTCCTCATGGTGCTGGTCGACAAATGAGTCGTTCCGAAGCAAAGAAGCAGATCAGCTTGGAAAGCTACCAGCATGTCATGAAAAATATCTGGACAACTTCAGTTTCAAAGAAAACTGTAGATGAGGCACCAAAGGCTTACAAGCCGGTAAAACAGCTGCTGGAAGACATTAAGCCTGCTGTTGAAGTACAAGAAATCATTAAACCTCTATACAATTTTAAAGGCTGATGATGGAGGAGGAAATATTTTGAGACAGAAAATCATTATGAAGAAAATATTGGCTTCAGAAAAACAGTTCTATAGAGAACTGCAAGGAGAGTTGATGAGTCTGGAGAATATGACAGCTGTCCAGCAGCAAAAGCTGGCACAGCTGTTATGGGAGGCTTTTCACGGATCAATCGATGATCTGGGCGAAACACCGGAAGAAATGGAGCAGGAAGTGACAGAAATGATTGCTGGAAAATATGGTAAATTTCTTGGGAAGCACTCCTTTGCTCTTTTAGAAGAAAATAAGGAAGAGTTCCTAGGCTGTGTACTAGTCAGCTTTTTTCGGGAAATACCGCTGATCATCTACGTATCGGTAAGTCCGGCAGCACGAGGGCAAAAGCTATCAACAAAGATCATGAATCAAGTGATGCAGTCATTGGCACAGGAGTATGAAGCTGCCTATCTAGTCGTGATAGAAGAGAATCTTCCAGCGAGAAAGATTTATCAAGGCTTGGGATTTGAAGAAGTAGGCAGTGACTGGGACCGTGTATTGAATGAAAAGTGAAAAGAGGATTGATGCGAGGATGAACACTATCTATTTAAAACCAGTAACTACAGAAAATATCGATGTCTGTCTATCGTTAGAGGTGTTGGAGGAGCAGCAGCATTTTGTAGCGCCTGTAGCAAAAAGTCTGGCTTATGCTTATGTAAATCAAGACTATTGTCGACCATTTGGCATTTATGATGGAGAGAAAATTGTAGGTTATGTATCGACGATTTATGATCCGTCAGATGGGATGTACTGCATCTGGCATATGCTAGTTGATAGGAACGAGCAGGGAAAGGGATATGGAGCTGCAGGATTGGCAAAGGTCATTGAGTATTTCAAGTCTGAGCCTTTTGGTAAAGGGACAAGTATAGGGCTATCTTGTCATGAGCAAAACTCAACCGCTTTAGCTGTGTATCATAAACTTGGCTTTAAAGAAAATGGAGAAAAGGATGACGAGGGAGAGATAGTTTTACTTCGTTCGTTGTAAGCCAAACACGCAGAAAGAATAGAAAAAAGGTAAGCTGGACACTCGTGTCTGCTTACCTTTTTTGTACTTTTACAGAGTTATTTTTCAAACAGACTAACATATCTGCGGGTAAAATAATCGAAGAAGAAGGTCAGTGGATAAGTACCGATTTGTACATAATTTTCTTTTGTGACCCGAATCGTTTGAGTAAATTGATTGGTCAGTGTGTTCTTCGTATTTTGTGTGATAAAGATAGAGTCAGCGGGACTTTGACTAATCTTGCGCGTCAGCTCATGATTCTTTGTCAGTAATGTCCCATATGAAGAAATGACGATGATCAAGGCATTCTTGTCCAACTGATCGATCAGCTCTTTTTGCAGCTGCTCTGTTTCACCTATATAGAGGATTTTCCTGCTGGAGAGAAAAGCAGATTGTACTTCTTTTGCCAGTTCAAGTGTTGAGCTGTAACCAATCAAAACGACTTCAGAAGCGACATGGATTTTATGGAGAAGTTGATCGATTTCCTCGATATCAATTGTTTTTAGAACATCATGGATCGATGCTGTGATCTCTTCGCTGTAACTAGTCAAGTAAGCCTTGGGATCTTTTTGAAGCAATCGAAAGTCCTTTTCATTCATTCGTAGGCCGCTGTAAGGGGTGATGCCATCAAGCTGCTGCAGCGCATCCCGTAAATCTGCAAAGGAAGCAAAACGAAAATGGCGACTAAAACGAGTTAGAGTAGCTGGAGAGACGTAACATTTTTCAGCAATTTCTGAAATCGTTAAGGAAGGAACTTCTTCCGGATGAGTCAGCAGAAAAAGAATGATCTTGGAATAGGTTGTTTCTTTTCCATGTGTATTCAAGTAAGTTAAAAAATCAAAAATATCGAACATAACCAATGAGCACTCCAATCAATAGACTTCATTTTCATTAATGTGAAAATGGTCGTAAAAGATGAAAATAGCGATAAAAACAGGAAAATAGAATTGGTTATTCCTGTGATAAGATAATAGGGATTAAGTGCTTCAATTATACACTAGATTTTGATGGAAAAGAAAGGATGAATGGAATGAGCGGATTTCCAAAAGATTTTTTATGGGGCGGAGCAACTGCGGCCAATCAGTTTGAAGGAGCCTTTTTAGAAGACGGTAAAGGCTGGTCGACAGCCGACACAGCACGCTATATCAAAGAGAACGGAACAGATATCCATGCCATCACAAAACCAATGACGACAGCAGATGTCAAAGCGGCGATGGAGGACAAAGAAGGGGTTTATCCAAAACGTCACGGTATTGATTTCTATCATCGGTATAAAGAGGATATTGCTTTGTTTGCAGAAATGGGCTTTAAGACATTCAGATTGTCGATTTCATGGCCTCGTATTTTTCCAAAAGGGAATGAAAGTGAGCCGAATGAAGCAGGCTTGGCTTTTTATGACAAGGTGTTTGACGAACTGTTGAAGTATGACATTGAACCGTTAGTAACGATTTCTCATTATGAGTTTCCGTTAGAGTTGGCTTTTGAACAAAATGGCTGGGAAAGTCGTAAAACTGTGGCAGCGTTTGAGAAGTACGCACGTGTGCTTTTTGAACGATATAAAGGGAAAGTGAAATACTGGCTGACATTCAATGAAATCAATATCATTGGAATGACAGGGTACTTAAGTGGCGGTATCTTAGCAGATAAAACGGAGAACCTGCTTCAAGCACAATTCCAAGCTGCTCATCATCAGTTTATCGCAAGCGCATTAGCTGTCAAAGCGTGTCATGAAATCATTCCTGATGCTAAAATCGGTTGTATGCTGGCAAGAATGGAAGCTTATCCAGATACTTGCAACCCAATGGATGTGATGGAGAGTATTTACAGTGACCATACAAATCTGTTTTATTCAGATGTCCAAATCCGTGGCTACTATCCAAGCTACATGAATAAATTCTTCCGCGACAATAATATTGTAATCAAAAAAGAGGCCGACGATGATGCACTTCTTAAAGAAGGTACTGTTGATTATATGTCCTTCAGCTATTATATGAGTAGTATCGCTACGCATGAGAAGGATAGCGATCAGGTTGGCGGAAATCTTTTAGGATCGAAGAAAAATCCATATCTGAAAGCTAGTGACTGGGGTTGGCAGATCGACCCTGTTGGTCTACGTGTGACATTGCATAAACTGTATGACCGTTACCAAATCCCGTTGTATATTGTGGAAAATGGGTTAGGTGCGAAGGATGTTGTTGAAGCTGACGGCAGTATCCATGATGCCTATCGAATTGATTATCTTCGTGACCACATCAAAGAAATGGAAACTGCAATTGATGAGGGCGTTGAATTGATGGGTTACACACCATGGGGCTGTATTGATCTTGTCAGTGCAAGCACTAGTGAAATGTCTAAACGTTACGGTTTCATCTATGTCGATTTGGACGATGAAGGCAACGGAACGCTGGATCGGTCGAAAAAAGATTCCTTTGACTGGTATAAAAAGGTTATTGCCAGTAATGGGGCAGATTTAGCTTAACGATTAAAAGAGAGTGGGACAATAATCTGTTCCACTCTTTTTCATACCCTAAATCCGAATAAACGGCGAGTCAGAAGCAGCTCCTACGACAGTAAGCCATTGCTTACAAAGTAAGCAGAGCAGATGCTGAAAAGTACCTACCTGGTGCTTGTAGCTAAACACTTCTGTTTCGGCCTCTTTTTTATCAGTAAAGTTCTATAATTCTTAGTTATTTCGTTGAGCATAATGCTGCCAAGCAATTCCTCGGCTCTCACACCAGTCGATAATCGAGCGGTCGAAAATGAGGTCAGTTGTCAGTAAATCAGAAGTTTTTCTTTTTCCGAGAAGCGTATAAAGCATTTGGAGTTCTTCTTCCCACTGTCTGGTCAACTCAATTGCGGCATCAAGCCCATGAGTGAGTAATTCATTCAAGAGAGTGCCGGCTATACCAACGCTTTTTGCACCTAGGCTTAGGCACTTGATGATGTCCAGTGAATTCCGGATTCCACCGGAGGACAGTATGGTCATATCCTTTTGATGATTGGAGGACTCTACTAGTGAAAGTACGGTTGATTGTCCCCAATCACTTAGAAAGTCCAGCTCTCGCTTTTTACGACGGGCATTTTCGATTTGAGTGAAGCTTGTACCACCTTGCCCGCTGATATCAACCGCTGTTACTCCTGTCTGATAGAGCTGATCGATCGTTTCACTACTCATACCAAAACCAACTTCCTTAACGATCACAGGTACCTTAAGTCTGCTAGTGATTTCTTCAATCGATTCCAGCCAGCTGCTGAAATTTCGATCGCCTTCCGGCATAACAAGCTCTTGCGGTGCATTGAGATGGATCTGCAATCCATCTGCTTCGACTAGCCTGACCGCTGCTTCAGCATCCTTTAAAGAAGCACCAGCTCCGATATTTGCGAAAATCACGCCATTTGGATTTTCTTTGCGCACAACAGAAAAAGAATCAGCTGTATCTGGATTCTTCACTGCTGCACTAACGGAGCCAGTGGCAATCATGACGCCGGTTTCTCTTGCAATGATTCCCAACTGGCGATTGACTTCTTTTGTTTTTTCACTACCGCCAGTCATGGCATTGATATAAAACGGCTGAGGAAAAGAAAATCCCAAAAAAGCAGTAGAGATATCCGCCATGTCCAAATCAATTTCAGGCAATGAATGGTGGACAAAACGAATGTGATCAAAATCATTTTCTCGTTCCCTGTGAAAAGCTTTTGCTAAAGAAAGGTGTTCATCCTTTCGGTTCATCATGTTCTTGACCTCCATAAAAATAGACATGCAGCGGTAATGGTGTGAGCTCTTGTTTTTCCCAAGCGCTGACTAATGGCAAAATTCCTGATTTTTGTTTGAACAGTACGATACCGCAATCACCGCCTCCGGCACCAGATGACTTTGCAGCCCCGCCAAATTGTTCAGCCAGATCACAAAGCTTCTTAAGGGCTGGGGTTTCAATGACCACGCCAGTCAAATCAGTCAGTTGAAGCAGTAGTTGACGATTTTCTCTCAATGCAGCCTGAATGGTGTCGATGTCGTTGCTCTTAAAGCCTTGAATCATTTGCGTCACACATTCTCTGCTTTTATCCAGAAAGGTTTGGTAAGATAATTCCTTATCCCCTTTAGAACGATGAACTTGATCCACTAGATCAGAGGTTGATGCTGGACTCCCTGTCCAGCCAATCAACAATCTGAGATGCTTCGGTACAGCCAGTGACTCAATCATCAAATCAGGCCAGTCACTGATGAGCAGTTCGTGGAGTGTCTGTTCTTCCGATTGTTTTCTGACCCATTGATGATCAAAGGTGGAAAAAGCAATCCAACCGCCATAACAGCTGGCTGCAATATCTCCACAGGAGCCGTTTCCCTGTACGGCTAAATGGGCCAAAGCCGACAGCTTGAAGATTTTTTCATTGTCTAAGCCTAACTGATAGAAGGCATTCAGAGCTTTCACAGTGGCGACGGTTACCGCTCCGCTTGATCCCAATCCATATTTTCGCCCGCTTGCATTATCAAGCTCACTGGTTACTTTCAAATGATAGAAGGAAAGGGGTGCATCCTGCTCCTGTGCATATTTTTCGGTCAGGTGGATCGCTGCCAGGATATAGTGAAATGGATTTTCTCGAATATCTAAAACTAGTTCATTGTTTTTTCTGGTCCAGCGTACAGGAATCGAGCGGTACTGCTCTGATTGGATACTGCCCTCGTCCTGTGCTTTTTCAAGAGTAACTGTTACAAATTGATCAACAGCAACAATCACGGCAGGATGTCCTGGCTCAACGACAGCGTACTCACCTGAAATAAACAGCTTTCCGGGTGCTGAAATCTCAATCATGTGTCAACGACCTTTCCGAATTTAAAATCTCTATACCTGGTCCGGCACTTGCCATGACCAGTTGGTTTTCACTGAACTGTTCAGTGAACTGCGCCAACAATCTCGCCTGATTTTTTTTCTGTACTAAGACCTTGACATTGGGTCCCGCATCCATCGTGAAGTAACAGGAGATCCCTTCTGCACGGCAAGCACGAACGAGATTCATCGCTTTCAGACTATCTGGAGACCAGTAGGTAAATGGCGGCATTGCACCGAGTGTAGTTGCATGCATGCGAAGCGCGTTAGCTTCAGCAGTTTCCCCTAAGGATACGAAGTTCTTTTCTTTGATTGCTTGTTTGGCTGTTATCAGATCTTCAGCTGCAGCTGTCAGCCAGCCTTGATAAAAGACAGAGGTTTCGACTGTTCGTTTCATGCCGTCTCTGCTGGATACATCCTTTTGCGCATCATCCACCAGAACAAACAGCATTGCCAGCTCATCCTCCCATGAATCGGAAGAAACTTGAACGGCGTAGGAGGTGTCATCTGAATCCCCCTTTTGCCACTCTGCAAAGCCGCCGAAAATACTACGACAAGCTGAACCAGAGCCTCTTCGTGCCAATCTAGATAACTCTTCAGGTGTAAGGGATAGATCCAATGCTGCATTACAGGCCCCTGCTAATGCAGCTAATCCACTGGCGGAAGAAGCTAATCCAGCCGCTGTAGGTACAAAATTCTTGCTGGTTACTTCAGCGAAAAGAGGAACATCATACTTATGTCGTACAATATCAAGAAAGCTGCTGATTTTTTTAGTCTGAGCGTCATCTTGCAATTGACCATCTAAATAAAAGCGATCAGTTGGAAGCTCAGGTGTGAACTGAACACTGGTTTCAGTATAAAAAGCATCCAAGGTCAAAGAAAGGCTGTTGTTCATTGGTAGGATCAATCGATCATCCTTTTTGCCCCAGTATTTGATTAAAGCAATATTTGTATAGGCCCGTGCCTTTCCAATGTTCATGATTGTGCCTCCAATGATTGAATCCATGTATTTACTGCGCCGACTTCCGTAAAGGCGTCAGCAATCTTTTCAGCAGATGCTTGTGAGTCTGCTAATGCAATCACACAACCACCACGACCGCCACCGGTCAATTTTGCGCCAAGTGCCCCTTGTCTCTTTGCTGCTTCGACTAGATGCTCGATCATCGGATGACTGACCGTTAGCTCAGCCAGTATCAGTTGTGCCTGATCCATTGCTGTTCCAAGCTGTGGTGCATCATTTGCCATAATTGCTTGCTTACTGCGTTGAGTAAGTTCTCCCAGAGCTTCGATTTTTTTGCCGACAGTCATTCTATCTGTTTCAAATAGATGAGCGACATCTTTAACCGCTTCTCGTGTCTGTCCCTTGATTCCAGTATCAGCTACAATCAGCCAAGTGTTTTTCAAATCCATAGGGAAAAGACTAAGTTCCTGTCCTTTTACAAAAAAGATAGGCTGACTACCGCTTGTTGCAGCAGCATCGATACCACTAGGATTTCCATGAGCAATTTTTTCCGCCTGATTGACCAGTACAGCGAGCTCTTCATCTGTCGCTGAGTAGTCATAATAATCAAAAATACTGCGGATCACAGAAACAGCAACAGCTGCACTTGACCCCATACCTCTTTCCGGTGGAATCGTACTTGTGATTGTAAAGGAGAAGAAATCCTCCCTATTTAAAAATGCCAATGTTTGAATAATACTTTCTTTTATATTATGAAGCTGCTTAGGTGCTTTTGACAGACTGCCTGAGAAATACGCACAATCCAGCAGCATTTCCTCAGCTGGTTCCGCAATCGTCGTCACAGCAGCAGCGTGAAAGGGAAAAGCAATGGCTGGTTCTCCGTAAACAACAGCGTGTTCACCCATCAGGATAATTTTACCTGTGGCAGTGCCGATCCCTGAGTTATTGTTTTTCATTTGATACATCCTTTTACATTAAAATAATAAGTGAGTGGCGATCCATGGTGCAGCATAAAGGATCATGAACTGAACGCCGTAGTTGACCCCCATATTGTTCAGCGTGCCGCAGACGATCCCAACAAGTAGGACGCCGAAAATATTGATAAGACCTGCATCCATATAGGCAAGCAGAAGAATAAAGCCAATGAATAGTCCTAAGATCGCTTCATGAGGGATCTTTTTCAATACAAAAGCAGTCATCTGCTGTGCGTATTTCATGGCAATAAAGTAAGTAACAATAGAAGCAATCACTGCCGCTAATAAAATAGAAAAGATAAATTCATTTCGTGAAAGCAGATGATGGATATTATTATCCAACGTAAATACAGGTGGTGCATTAAATAGAGCATTTGCCGGACCGACTGCCACAGGTGATAGTGGAATCCCTAAAGCAATCAATGGAATGATCACACCGGAAAGATATGTTGCATGAGACAACGCACTCATTGAAGTGATGGCCATGCTGGCTTTTTTCACAGGATCTTTTTCTTTATTCGCTGCAATCTCTCCAAAAAGAATCGTTAGTCCAACTGGGCTGAGGAAAAAGAGAAAATTGGACAACAGAGAAACGAGTGCACTGGTTCCAGCTTCTTTTTTTGTTACAGTTTTTAAAGGGTGCTTCAAGCTGCCCTCTTCGTTGACTCTTTTTATAGTAATTTTCTTTTTCGCATGTCGAGGAAGCTGGTCCCGCTTTTGCTTATTCAAAAGACCTAATAAAGAAACAATCAATGGTCCTATGGTGATTCCTAAAAAGAAGGAAGTCGTAACATTTTTTTCCTGAGGAACTGCCCCAATCCCCCAATATAAATAACGCAATCCTTGAAAAAGAAGAGCTAAGGGAATGATGCTGAGTAGTGCGAATAATTTGTTTTTCCCAATCAGCGCCAGAAAAATTGCCCCGAACACAAAAAGCAAAGAGGCGTAAGCCTTAACAGACTCAGAAAATGGCGCTAGAATATTTGCCAGCAGAAGACTGACAGGGATCGCAATCACGGTTCCAATGATGGAGCCAGTCGCCATTTTCTTGATACTGGTAGCTGCCAACCCTTTTTCCTTTAGAAAAAGGGCATGCTCGATCATAGGAGTAGACATCACTCCGCCTGGTAAGCCAACGAGTGCTGTCGGGATAGCATTCATCAAGTTCAGTGTAATAATTGCTGCGATAAAGAAGGTCAAAACAACAATCGGTTTAACACCTGAAAGAACTAACGCCAATGTGACAGGCATCAATACGGATGTTTCATCTGTGCCGGGAACAAAGCCGATGAATGTATAAAGAACAATAGCGCCGAAAATTGCCAACAGCATTTGCAGAAGTAAAGAAATATCCATGATTATTCCTCCTCCTCAATCACTGTACGTTTCGGTTTGATGATAAAAGTAGTGATCAAAAACCCTAAAACCGCTCCGCCAAGACCAAAAAAGAGCTGTTTTGTCTGATCAGAGGCTGGTGCAAGGAAAAAGCCTCCCATAGTAAAAACACTGCATAAAACAATTGCAAGGATCAAATCCTTGATCATAACGAGATCTCCCCAGATCTCAATAAATTCTTTCTTCAATTTTTTTCTCCTTTCGATTTGTGAAACAGAAAAGGTTGTGATAGAACCGCACAACTCCTAAAAACACATCGATTGCTCCAAAAATAGCTTCCTATATTTTTGTGAGTATTTGACATATTTCCGAGAAAATCGCTTTTACATTCACGGTTCTCGGCCTGCTGCAATCCTTGAAGCAGGGAGGAGCTTTGGGACATCATTTATTATGATAGTCAACACAACCTATATCCAGTGAACAAAAAAGAATGCAGACTCAATACCTTAGCATCAGCCTGCAATTTTTTATGATTTCACAAGTTGAACCTTCATTAGTTTATCGAAAAAGAGAAGGCAAGTAAAAGAATTTTACTTATTTCTAAAGAAAACGTTAAGCCCGACAGTAAGGGATTTGCGGGATTTTTAGGGATAAAATAACACGCTACTTGAGAATGATTCCCAGTGTTTCGGCAATTGTCAGAGCTTGTTCTGCGTTGACGATCATTCCTCGAATCGATTCGGGAGAAAGAGCAATCGTATCAAATTGATTCTCTGAAAAATCAAGGTCCTTTAATCGGGTATTGAACCACTGACTTTGTGTAAGTTGGCAATCCTTCAGCCTCAGGTGCTGCCAATCAAGTTCAGAAAACTCTGCTTGCCTTAAGCTGGATTCTTCAAAATCAACAACCTTCATCGTAGACATTGAAAAGGAAGCATAATCCAAAATACAGCCGCTGAATAGGCAATCCTTCAGGTAGGCTTCAGCAAAATTGCAACCAGTCAGCTTGCATTGACGAAATTCAACTTGATGAAAGCCGGCTCCGATCCATTCGGAATTGGAGAAATCACAGTTTTCAAAAACCACATTGACACATTCGAACTGACTCAGCCGACTGCCCAACATCTGCATTTTTTTGATACAGCTCTCTTTAATAAATAAATGATGACAGTCAGCTTCTTCGACAAATTCGTTTTCAATTTGCAGTGCTTCAAGCATGGCTTCATCTTCGATTACCGGCATTTCACTTGTTAGACTATTTGGCAGTATAGGCATGATTCGCTTTTTTATTTTCATATTCATTTGGCTTCCTTTCAATCCTGTTTTTCATTCTATTATACTAAAACAATCTATGACTAATCGAAATAGTTGGAGCAATTTTATGTTTCTGTGAGGAAAATGAGGATAAGGAAAGCTAGGAGTGCTGAATAATATGCACTTGTAGTGATTAATTCTGAGCAAAAAGAAGTTTTTATGACTTATTATTAAGATAGCATAAGATTTTTCTTGATTTTTTAATGTTATGAAGGTAAACTATATCCCATAGCAATAAATAATTATTAAATTCTGAGTTTTCAGAAAAATCGGAAACAGAATTTTCTAGGAGGAAAAGGGAATGAAGTTAAAGAAATCATTTGCTTTAGGGGCAATCACATTACTTAGTGTGTCAGCATTGGCAGCCTGCGGAAGCGGCGGAGGAACCGACGATTCAAAATCTACAAGTTCAGAATCCAATGGAAAAGCCAGCGGAGAACAAATCTTTCGCGTAATTGAACAACAGGAAATGCCTAGTGCCGATTTGTCAGTAGCAACAGACGTAATCAGCTTTACTGCACTGAACAATGTTTATGAAGGATTATACAGATTAGACTTGGACAACAAGGTAATCACAGCTGGTGCAGCTGAAATGGCTGAAATCAGTGAAGATGGAACAGTCTACACTGTGAAGCTGAATGAAGACTCTAAATGGACTGATGGCGAGCCTGTAAAAGCAGAAGACTACGTTTATGGTTGGCAGCGTACAGTTGACCCTGCAACAGCATCTGAATACGGATATATGTTTGCACCGGTTAAAAATGGTGAGAAAATTGCCAATGGCGAAGCAAAACCAGAAGAATTAGGAATCAAAGCAGTTGGTGATTACGAATTAGAAATCACACTGGAACAAGCAACTCCTTACTTTGATTACCTGTTAGCTTTCCCTTCATTCTTCCCACAAAGAAAAGACATTGTGGAACAATATGGAAAAGAATATGCAGCAACAAGCGAAAATGCAGTATACAACGGACCGTTTGTATTAGACGGCTTCGATGGACCAGGTACAGATACTGAATGGTCATATAAGAAAAATGAAGATTACTGGGATGCTGAAACTGTTCAGCTGGATGAAGTGAAAGTAAGTGTTGTTAAAGAAGCACCAACTTCACTGAACCTATTCCAAGACGGACAAGCGGATGACGTAATCCTAACAGGTGAATTGGCACAGCAAATGGCTGCAGATCCTGAATACGTGATTCAAAAAGAAGCATCTACACAATATTTGGAATTGAACCAAATCGAAGAAGATTCACCATTTAGAAATGAAAACCTAAGAAAAGCGATCTCTTACGCAATCGATCGTGATGCTTTGGTAACTTCAATCCTTGGCGATGGTTCAGTAGCACCTAAAGGTCTAGTACCTGCAGATATGTCTACAAACCCTGATACAGGCGCTGACTTTGTAGAAGATGCTGGTGACGATATCAGCTCTGATGAAAAGAAAGCCGCAGAATATTGGGAAAAAGCGAAAAAAGAACTGAAGATCGATTCTCTGGAATTTGATATCCTTTCTTCTGATACTGATTCTTCTAAGAAAGTAACGGAGTACATTCAAGGCGCTATTCAAGAAGCATTGGATGGAGTAAAAGTAACATTGAGTCCTGTACCTTTCTCTGTACGTCTGGATCGCTCAAACAAGGGTGACTTTGATGTAGTAATGGGCGGTTGGGGTGCTGACTATGTTGACCCAAGTAGTTTCTTGGATCTATTCATTACCGGCAACTCTTATAACCGTGGACGTTACAGCAACACTGAATATGATGAGTATCTGAAATCAGCATCAACAACAAATGCTAATGATCCTGAAAAACGTTGGGATGACTTGGTAAATGCAGAGAAAATCATTACAGGTGAAATGGGTGTCATTCCTCTTTACCAAAAAGCAGAAGGTCATATGAGATCTGCTAAAGTGAAAGATGTTGGCTTCCACCCAGCTGGAGCTCAATACGATTACAAATGGACATACATTTCAGAATAATCTGAAATAGCCGTCTATATAAATTCTATTAGATATGAAAGTCTATGAAAATTTATCTTTGAATGCAGTACAAACAAAGGAAATAAACATATGTCTCACGTATTGAATAGGAGTTATATACAGCAAAAGGACCCTTGCCTTCTTAGGAAAAGGCAACGGTCCTCTTGCTATCTTTGCTTAGAAAAAGTAAAATAGTAAGGAAACGATAGCTGGAATCAGCAACAATCCCCCTGTTTCAAGCCAGTAAAGCCGGTGGGCGTTGCCGATTTCTGAAAATGGTATGAATTCTTTCGGTTCATTTTTCTTTCTCCATTGAAAAGCTTTTTTCATAAAGTATTGAAAATTATCGAAGAAGCCTGAGGACATGATCCACAGTGCGATCCCGATGATGAGAAAGAAAAGTGAAACGATAAAGAAGGTATCAGATATGGATTGGACAGTAACTGATTTTTTGATTAGAAATAAATAGATAAAAATGCCAAAACTGGAGATTATAAATGTGGCCAATGGCCATTTTAATTTTTTCATAGGTTCTTTCCTTGTCTATATTAGTTTTATTGTCTATACTTTATCGAAAACAGCTGTTGAAGTCAAAAAAATTTCGGAGGTGTCATTCTTGAACAGTTTTGGGAAGTATTTTCTTAAACGTGTTTTCTTCATGATAATCACATTGTGGTTAATCGCAACACTTACGTTTTTCCTAATGCAATTATTACCAGGTACTCCATATACCAATCAGGAAAAACTAAGTCCAGAAACAATTGCCATGTTGAACAAGCAGTCCGGGCTGGACAAACCGGTCATCGTTCAATACGGAATCTATTTAAAAAATCTTGTAGTGGGTGATTTTGGGATTTCATTCCAATTTAAAAATCAACCAGTAGCGAAGCTCTTGATTAATCGAATCGGTCCTTCTGTACAATTAGGTGGACAGGCGATTATATTCGGTACTTTTGTAGGTATCTTGTTAGGTATTATCGCAGCAATGCGTCAAAATACTTGGGTGGATACATTAGCAACCTTGCTTGCAATCTTAGGAAGGTCTATTCCAAACTTTGTTTTTGCAGTACTGCTTCAATACGTTTTCGCAATGAAATTGGGCATACTGCCGATCGCAAAATGGGAAACCTTTGCTTCTACAATTTTACCAACCATCGCTTTAGCGATGAGTCCTATGGCAGATTCGGCCAGGTTTATACGAACCGAGATGGTTGAGGTGTTACATAGTGACTATGTAGAGTTAGCGAGAGCGAAAGGATTAAGCCGCTGGCAGGTGGCATTCAGACACGGTTTAAGAAACAGCTTGATCCCGTTGATTACTTTGTTGGGACCTTTAGCTGTTGGATTGATGACAGGTTCTCTTGTTGTTGAAAATATTTTTGCAATCCCTGGTATCGGGGAACAGTTCGTTAAATCGATCATGACGAATGATTATCCAACGATCATGGCAGTAACAATTCTTTATTCTACAATGCTGGTTATTGTTATCTTGGTTGTTGACTTGCTTTATGGATTGATCGATCCAAGAATTCGTGTATCAGGAGGTGACAACGGCTAATGGAAACAATTAATTTGAACAAAGTACCTGATTCAGTTAAGAATATTCCTTCTGATGAGTTTCAACTTTTAGATGCTTCTACATCAAAAGAAAGAGAACGAATCGTTGCCCCGTCACTGAACTTTATTCAGGATTCATGGCGTCGTTTGAAAAAGAACAAGGCAGCAGTAATTTCACTGGCTATCTTGATTGTTGTTATCATTATCTCGATTGGTTCGATTTGGGTATCACCCCATGATCCAACCAAGCAAAATGTTTCTTATATTAATTTACCTCCGAGAATCCCGGGGTTGGATGCAATCGACGGCTTGAACGGTAAAGCTGTAGTTGCAGGTCAAATAGTAGATAAATATGCACAGGCAAAAGTTCCGGAAGGGACAAACTTCTATTTCGGTACAGATGGATTGGGTCGTGATGTCCTGAGTCGCTTAATGATGGGGACACGTGTTTCTCTATTGATTGCCTTTATTGCAGCAATTCTTGATATTACGATTGGTGTAACCTACGGATTGATTTCAGGATTGCTTGGCGGACGTGTGGATACTGTGATGCAGCGTATTTTGGAAGTCCTTTCCGGTATCCCGAACTTAGTAGTTATGATTTTGATGCTTACTGTATTTGATCCAGGTATCCTATCTATCGTTCTTGCGATGGTTGTAACGAACTGGATTTCGATGGCCCGGATCGTCCGAGCCCAGACCTTGAAATTGAAGGATCAGGAGTTTGTTTTAGCGGCACAAACATTGGGAGAATCCCGATTGAAAATTGCTGTGAAACATATCCTTCCTAATATTTCAAGTATAATCATTGTACAAATGATGTTCAGTATTCCATCAGCAATCTTCTTCGAGGCTTTCTTAAGCTTCATCGGATTGGGATTAAGACCGCCGACCGCTTCTCTGGGTACGTTACTGAATGAAGGTTACAAAACATTCAGATTCCTGCCTTACCTGATGTGGATTCCGGCAGCAACATTATCTGTAATCATGATTTGTTTCAATTTACTGGCTGACGGTTTACGTGATGCCTTAGATCCTAAGATGAAAGAGTAGAGTGAATGACTATGGAAAAAGTATTAGAAGTAAAAGATTTGCATATATCTTTTGATACATTCGCAGGAAAAGTCAATGCCATTCGTGGTGTGAACTTTGATCTTCATAAAGGAGAAACACTGGCAATCGTTGGTGAATCTGGTAGTGGGAAATCTGTAACAACCAGAACAATCATGCGTCTATTGAGCAGTAATGCGAATATTGACAAGGGTGAGATCCTATTTAAGGGTGCTGACATCGTCAATAAAACTGAAAAAGAAATGCAAAGTATTCGAGGAAAAGAAATTGCGATGATCTTCCAGGATCCGATGACTTCATTGGACCCGACAATGCCTATTGGTAAACAGGTAGCTGAATCGTTGATCAAACATAATAAAGTCTCTAAAAGCGAAGGCTTGGCTCAAGCACTGGAATTGCTGAAGCTGGTAGGTATTCCAAACGCTGAGAAGCGCTTGAAGAACTACCCTCACCAATTTTCCGGCGGACAACGTCAGCGTATCGTTATTGCGATTGCGTTGATCTGTTATCCGGAGGTTCTGATTGCTGATGAGCCGACAACCGCATTGGACGTAACGATCCAAGCACAGATCCTTGAGTTATTGAAGGACCTGCAGCAAAAAATCAGCACATCGATCATTTTCATCACCCATGACTTGGGTGTTGTGGCAAATGTTGCCGATCGTGTGGCTGTTATGTATGGCGGACGAATCGTAGAAGTGGGTACTTCAGAAGAAATCTTCTATAACCCGCAGCATCCTTATACATGGGGCTTGCTTGGTTCTATGCCTACATTGGAGGGAACAGAAGAGAAGCTTTACGCTATTCCAGGTTCACCTCCGGATCTGTTGGACCCTCCTAAAGGAGATGCCTTCTATCCTAGAAATGAGTTTGCATTGAAAATCGATGCAGAACAGCAGCCTCCGTATTTTGAGGTATCGCCTACTCATAGAGCGGCAACTTGGTTGTTAGCTCCACAAGCGCCGAAAGTAACTCCTCCGGCGGAAATTGAAAGACGTTGGGCTATTTATAGAGAGCGTCATAACATTTCAGAGACAGGAGGGGCAAACTAGTGGATTTAGAAAAACGTAAATTACTTTTAGACGTTAAAGGATTGAAGCAGTATTTCAATGTTGGTCGTCCTGATGAAGTTAAAGCAGTAGACGATGTCAGCTTCCATATTTATGAAGGCGAAACATTTGGACTAGTTGGAGAGTCCGGTAGTGGGAAATCAACAACCGGTCGAAGCGTGATCCGCTTGTACAAGCCAACAGCTGGCGAAATCATTTTTGATGGTGAAAATATTGCAAACATCCGTTCAAAGGAAAAAATGCAGGCATTTCGTCGTGAAGTTCAGATGATTTTCCAAGATCCTTATGCGTCATTGAACCCGAGAATGAAGGTCAATGATATTATCGCTGAAGGGATCGATATCAATAAATTAGCGAAAAATGAAGCCGAACGTACTGCCAGAGTTGAAGAACTGCTGAAAGTCGTTGGTTTGGACCCAAGCCATGCGTCTCGTTACCCACATGAATTTTCAGGTGGACAGCGTCAGCGTATTGGGATCGCTCGTGCATTAGCTGTTGATCCGAAGTTTATCATTTGTGATGAGCCGATTTCAGCACTGGATGTTTCGATTCAGGCGCAGGTGGTCAACTTGCTTCAGGATCTGCAAAAAGATGCTGGTTTGACGTATCTGTTTATCGCCCATGATTTGTCTATGGTGAAGCATATCAGTGATCGTATCGGTGTTATGCACAGTGGTAGATTACTGGAAATGGGTTCAAGTGAGGATATCTATAACTTTGGTGTTCATCCTTATACAGAAAGCCTGCTTTCAGCAATTCCATTGCCTGATCCAGACTATGAGCGTACTCGTAAGCGGATCATCTACAAGCCTCAGCCAGAAGATGGCAAAGAGCGTAAGCTGAGAGAAGTTGCGCCGGAGCATTATGTATTTTGTGCTGAAGATGAAGTAACGATGTACCGTGAAAAAATCGAAGACAAAAAAGCAAAAGCACGTCATTAATAAGCGAAAGCTTTTGATTTCTGAGTGCAGCAGTGCTCAGTAGAAAATACTATAAAAGCTGAACAAATCTGTTCAGCTTTTATAGTACTCTTGGTAAGTAAGAGAAAAAGGAAAGGTCTGGTCTGTCAGAGGAAGAAGACTTGCCGATTGAAGCTCCTTCAGTTCAAGAATCTTCCCGCGGCCATTCTTGCAGGGTGGTGTTATTGGTGAAAGTATTGAAAGCCTGCAAATACAGACTCTATCCAACTTCTTCTCAGATTGAATTTTTTGAAAAAACATTTTCCAGTGTGCACTTGGTTCATAATCTTCTATTACAGGATCGAATTGCTCTGTATAAAGAAGCAAAGAAGAACCCCCAAAGGAAGAACAGCCTGCCAACTCCGGCAAAGTATAAAAGGGAATATCCTTTGCTTAAAGAGGTGGACAGTCTGGCACTGGCAAATGCACAGGTTCATTTAGAACGGGCACTAAAACGTTTCTATAGTGGAAAGGATGTTGGCTTTCCCAAAATGAAGTCAAAGAAAAATCCGGTTACTTCCTATACAACCAACAATCAAAAGGGAACGATAAAAATTGTCGGTTTAAATTGTTTGAAAATTCCAAAATTAAAAACGTTGATTAAATTAAAGGTGCATCGTGAACCAAAAGGGAAAATCAAATCAGCTACGATTTCAAGATCTTCAACAGGCAAGTATTTTGTATCGATCCTTTGTGAAGAGACTATTCAGTGCCGTAAAAAAACAAATAGGGCTGTCGGAATCACTCTGGGTTGTTCAGAATTAGCCATTTTATCTAATGGTCAAAGAATCGATAATGATCAACTGACGAAAGAAATCGAGGGAAGAATTCAACGGGAAGAAAAAAAGCTGGCTCGAAAAAAACAATTGGCCAGTGAAAAAGGTCTGGATCTGCTGGAACAGAAGAACTATCAAAAACAAAAAATGAAGGTTGCCAGATTAAGAGAACGATTATTGAATCAGCGTCATGATTTTTTAAATAAGGTGACAACAAATCTGGTAAATGAATATGATTTGATCTGTATCGAGGATGCACATAAAAAAGAATTCAATCGAAACTGTAAATTGAATAAACGGGTTTCTGATGTTTCATGGTCTCTATTTGTTTCCAAGCTGGAGTATAAGGCTATGTGGCACGATAAGCAGCTAATCAAGCTCAAACGAAGCTGCACTGAAGAACCATGTGCTAAACCTTTAACAGAACTGCTGTTGGATATCGATAGCGAGAACGGCAAGCACGACAAAGAAATTGCTTCGAGTATTCAACTGTTGTTTCAAGGATTAAATCAGTAAGTGTGAAAAACTGTAGGGACTACAGGGCTAGCTTAGGGTATATAAGATAATCGATTATCTGTTTCTAAGAAGCCCTTTAAGGGATTTAAAGGGCAGTTCACTAATTATTAATAAAAGAATATAACTCATTTTCCGGCTTAATTGGGAGATGAGTTTTTTTTGATCAAATCAGGGTAGGTGCTTCTCGACAGGAAGGTTGAAAAAACAACTAGAAGAGAAAGCTTGAAGGGAGTGTTGACAATCAAAGAAATATCGTTTATACTAATCTAGTTGAGAAATAAAAGCAGAAGCACCCGCTTCTCGCCTTAGTTGAGTATATCACTGGGCTGGATAAGAGGATTCCTTGTATCAGAAGATATGAGTATGAATTTGCGCGGGTTCTGAATAGGACCGGCTTTTTTTATGCGATTATCTGCTGAAATGTAGGATATGATAAAGCATTCCGCTGGATTTTCTCTAAAAAACTTGGAGGTGAATGACCATAGCAAAGGATATGATGGTGAACGACGGTATTCGTGCGCGTGAGTTACGTTTGATCGGGCAAGATGGTGAACAACTAGGTGTAAAGACAAAAGTAGAAGCATTGCAAATTGCTGAAACTGCAAACCTGGACTTAGTCCTTGTTGCTCCAGGCGCAAAACCACCTGTTGCACGGATAATGGATTATGGTAAGTTCCGTTTTGAACAGCAGAAAAAAGAGCGTGAAGCTCGTAAAAAACAAAAAGTAATCAGCGTAAAAGAAGTTCGTTTAAGTCCGACAATTGATGTCAATGACTTTAATACAAAGCTTCGTAATGCACGTAAATTCTTGGAAAAAGGTGACAAAGTGAAAGCTTCGATCCGTTTCAAAGGCCGTGCCATTACCCACAAAGAAATTGGTCAGAAGGTTCTTGATCGCTTAGCTGAAGAAACTGCAGATATTGCTACAGTGGAACAGAAAGCGAAAATGGATGGACGCAGCATGTTTCTAACGCTGGCACCGAAAGTCGACAAGTAATTTGAGAAATATCAATGGATCTGTTCGTTAGAACAAAAGATTTTGAGGAGGAAAATTAGTCATGCCAAAACAAAAAACACACCGCGGATCAGCAAAACGCTTCAAGCGTACTGGTAAAGGCGGGTTAAAAAGATTCCGTGCGTTTACAAGTCACCGTTTCCACGGTAAAACTAAAAAACAACGTCGTCAATTACGTAAAGCAAGAATGGTATCAGCTGGCGATTTCAAGCGTATTCGCCAACAATTAGCAGGTATGAAATAAATCGAGGTTGTGACAAAGCTTCTCTATGCTTTGAGAACACCGCTCATTTAAACTTAAAAAGTTTAAAAGGCTGGACTCGATTTTCTAACCAGTCAATTCTTGTAACGAAAAAATAAAAATCCAAAGAAATGATAGATATTTAGGAGGAATTCAACATGGCACGTGTTAAAGGTGGAACAGTAACCCGTAAACGTCGTAAAAAAATCCTTAAGTTAGCGAAAGGCTACTACGGATCAAAACATACTTTATTTAGAACAGCTCAAGAGCAAGTAATGAAATCTTACAGCTACGCATACAGAGATCGTCGTCAGAAGAAACGTGACTTCCGTAAATTATGGATCGCACGTATCAATGCGGCAGCTCGTATGAATAACCTTAGCTACTCTAAATTGATGCACGGTTTGAAATTGGCTGAAATTGATATTAACCGTAAAATGCTTGCAGACCTAGCTGTAAACGATGCAGCTGCGTTCACTACTTTAGCTGACCAAGCGAAAGACGCTTTAGCTAAATAATTAGGCAATTTTTAACTCCTCTGTCTTAAGCGACAGAAGGAGTTTTTTTGTTTAGTAAAGAATAAAACAAACAGGATCCACTTTGCGATTACAGCAAGTGAATCCTGTTTATTTTTTTTATAAAAAATATGTGCTATTTCTCTGTTGGCTGATAAAGAAAGTGTCTGCCAACAGAAAGGTCTGTTGAGTTGCTAGAGGGAGTCTTAGGTGACCCGTCTTGAGTGTAACGAGAGGCATTGGCTGCTGCGTCCTTCTCTTGGAAGATGTTGTAGGCACCTGTGAAAAGGGCAATGCCAATCAAGATTAAACCAATAAAAGTAATAAATGCAAGGCTTGGCGGACGCATTTTTTGAGAATCAAGCATGACCTTTAATCGATTTTGTATCTCATTAGGGTTTTCATACAGAGTGACCGCAGCGGTCTTTTCTTTGTAGGTTCCCGTATGTCGAGTCATTTCAATCAATGTCATCCCGTAGTCATAACGTTCTTCCTTGGTCATCCCTCGTGTAGAGAGCTCATCACATGCATACTCACATTCCTGATTAACGATCTTATTGATATAGTAGACCAGAGGATTGAACCAATGGATACAGAGAATCAGCTGCATGAACCATTTATATAAAAGATCCCTGCTTTTAAAATGACTAAGCTCATGTGTCAGGATATGATGCAGCTGAACTTTTGTCAGATTCGTATGCGGGAGAATGATCGAGCTTTTTCTTATCCCCAATAACAACGGAGAAGATACCAGTGGAGTAGTATATAGCTCAATGGGTGCAGTTATCTTCTTCTCTTCACAAATCGTACTGAGCAAATCAAGGATTTCAGGATCATCAACAGGCATCCAATCTGATTTGATATATTTTATAAAGCTTTGATATTTTGTGATTTTTTGTACCAAAAGGAAAAAAGCAGCAATCAGCCAAATATAAAATAGATACTGATCAACAGGTGTCCGAACGCTGCCCAGTACGACATTGTTCCCGACAACGACATTTTCCCCGACAAAGATTGGTGAGGCACTATTTGCTTCGCCGAAGATCAGCTCATAAACAGAAGTGGCTTCCAGTGAAGGATAAACTGCTCCTATGAGGCTATATTCAGCGGTTACAGGAAGCAGAAATCGGAAGAGCACAATCAACAGCAAATAATACTGAACGCGCTTCGTCACCTTTTTCTGCAAATATGGACTGGCTAATTTCCATATAATAAAGACAATTGATCCTGAAAGACTAAGAGAAAAAAGCAGGTTAAGAAATTGTTCGATCGTCATTCCGCATTCTTCTCCCAATATTCTTTTAGCTTAGCCATCTCATCATCTGAAATCAAATCATTTTCAACTAATGTAGCAATCAAGCCCTTAACTTCCCCCTCGTAGACTTTTCCAACAAACTCAGTTGTTTCCTGCTTCAGGTACTCTTGTTCGGTTAAAACGGCGATATACTCATTCTTTCGTCCTTTTTTTTGAACCTTCAGCATATTTTTGTCCGTCAAACGGGATAGAAAGGTTAAAATCGTATTGTTTTTCCATGTAAATTCTTTTTTATGCAGCTCGTCAACGATTTCAGAGAACATCATGTTTCTGTTCTGTTCCCAGATAATCTTTAATATTTCCAGCTCTGAATCGGATATCAATGAAGCCATCTGCAGCCTCCTTTTTATTTTAGTTGTCGTGTTTTCATTTAAAATCATAAATATTTTTACGATTTAATTATAACATGAATATTGACACAATATAATAACGTATGCTAGTATAACTACATGTTGTAGGTATAAAATGTGAGCGCGCACAAATGAACTTAACAACACTCTCAAATTTAGGGGGTATTACTTGAATAAAAGGTATTTGCTGGGACTGCTTACCTTATTTATTGTTGGCACTGCAATAAATAGCTATTGGATGCTTCACAATTCAGCTGCATCGATAACGCCACCTGACTCATCAGAAGCTGAGGTTTCAGAGAGAAGCGACGAGCAGGTCGAACAAAGCATCCAAATAAACGAAGATATATATGACGATCTCTACACATATGTCAGTAATCCACAGATGATTTCTCAAGCAGCGATATTTGAACAGGAACTCTCATTTGTTGCTGAGGTAAGAGGCGAAGCGATGGAGATAGAATCTCCTGATGATTCATTTGTCGGAGAATGGTATGTCACAGCTTATCTATTAAGAGATAAGGACACACCTATTTATTTGAATATTTCATCCTTAGAGAAGGAAGACTGGCCTCAGGATGGCGATGTTTTAAAAATTACAGGAAAACCAGTTGGCTACCTCTATGCAGCATATGAAAATAAACGAATGGACGTCCTTGATATGAAGGCTGTAAGTTTAGAGGAAAAAAGGAGTAGTACACAAGCAGCTGCTAAAGAAACGATCGAAACAGATGACTATAAAATAACAATTACGGATACAGCAGTATTGTATGATTCTTTTGATGACCAGACCTTGATTATTTATTATACATTCAAAAATAAAAAGAGTACGATTGCTGCTTCTCCAATCAGGACCCATTTTTTCTTTACTCAGGGAGAAAATCAGTTAGCTCATACGATTTTAGCTGATAGTAATGACCAACTTGATTCTCTGGCCTTGAAAAATGATTTGTTGGAGCCGAACACTGAACTGCTGTATTATGCAGCCCTCAAGTTGGCGGAAGAAGAAACACCGGTCAAGATGACCGTCTATGATGATGAATACAATGTATTAAGCATGCTGGAATTAGCAGTGACGGAAGCGAAGCAGCAAAATGAATAGGCATCCTTGCTGAAAAAGCTGAGAGAAAGCTAGGTCAATTTAACTTGCTGTTCTGGTATGAGGATAGAAAGATTTTGGAAGAATGAGCAGCAACTCAAAAAAATTATTACAGGGAGAAACGAAATGAAAAAGAAAGTGTTATATATAGGGATTTTGATCAGCATGGTGACGGTACTGTTTGCCGGATGCGGTTCAACTGCTGATAAAGAAGCCGGAGCAGATCAATCTGCAAAGTCAGAAAAGAAGCAAGCGAATGTTGATGATATTCGAGTGGGACAGACAAAAGAAGAACTGATCAAAGCATATGGAGAGCCGGAGAAGACTATCTCTGATAATACAGAAGTGATTCAGGGACTGACAACAGATATGGCTGATCTGCAAGCAGATATGACAGGGGAACAGGAAGAGCAAGTAAAACAATTCTTCGGCGGTAGTGAAGAAAAAATGCAGGAAGCCTTTACCGACATGCTGGATACGGCAAGTGAAGGTATCGAACTTTTGACATATGCTATAGACGGTAAAGAGATAAATATCTATATTGTCGGCGGGAAGGTATTGCTTAGAACTTTCTAAGCTTGTAAGAAGTGAATAGAGTGGATAGTGGGATTCAGTCAGCAGGAAGTAGGGGAGAAGGACCGGACAGCCGATAAAATAAAAACGGCGGTATCGGAAAATCTTAATTATCCAGCTTGAAGAAATTGAAAAGAATTATAGATCACAGCAGCTTCTTATAGAGAGTGAAGCAGGAAAGCTTAGAAAAATAGGATGGAGTTACAGCAAATGAAATATATTGTAAAACAAAAATTGATTGCATTGAAGCCGACATATGAAATTTTAGATGGTTCCGGGAATGCAGCTTATAAAGTGAAAGGCAGCTTTCTTGGTCGGGAAAGTTTTGAAATCACTGATTTAGAGGGACAGACGGTTGCCAAGTGTAAGACCAATGTGAATGCATTAAGCGTATTAGGTTCATTTCTGCGGTACAATTTCAAAAAATACCATATCAGTGTTGAAGATAAAACAGCATTATCTATTGCCAGATCATTAAATATTTTTAGTTACAAGTTTAATGTCGATTCCTCGCTAGGAACAGTACAGCTGGGCTATGGAGTGACTGGTAGTCATCAATTTACGTTGGATGGAGCAGTTCTTTGTGATATCGACAAGCGTAAGCTGACTATGGGGGGCGATGAATACCATATCGAGATCGACGATGCACATGATCACAGAGTATTTTTGCTGACAACAATTGCTTTAGATAGAATCTATTATACAAAGAGATAGAAAAAGAATAGCACTTCAAATTTATAAAAAGAACGTATATATGGAAGCGATGAGGTAATCTGAACAAGTTCAGATTGCTTTGTCGTTTTTTGCTTGCAATCAGGAGTGGTGATTAATGTCTGAAATAATATTCTCAGAGATATTTAAGAATAATATAGACGAATAATAGAGCGCTCCGTTATAATAGAGAAAAAGAAAAAAGGATGATGACATTTTATGGACCCCCAGATAGGCATGATGTTGCCTGTATTGATTCTATTGATTTTACTTTCGGCATTTTTTTCTTCCAGTGAAACAGCCTACTCTTCGCTGAATAGAATCCGAATGATGAAGCTGGCAGAAGCCGGTGATAAAAGAGCAAAGACTGCATTAGAGCTGCTAAACGATTTCGATCGATTTCTTTCAGCAGTTCTGATTGGAAATAATATTGTAAATATTGCCAGTTCCTCTATAGCGACCATGTTGTTTGTGGCTTACTTCGGGAATATGGGTGTGACCCTATCTACTGTCGTAATGACTGTGGTTGTACTGGTCTTTGCGGAGGTTTCCCCAAAGACGATTGCGAAGGAATCACCTGAGTATTTCGCTTTGGCCTTCGCCAGACCACTAAAGCTTTTGATTGTTGTTTTATCCCCATTGACGTTGTTTTTCGCAGGAATGAAAAAAATCCTAGTTTGGTTGATGCCGAAAAAGGATGGCGGACCATCTATTACAGAAGAAGAATTGCTGACCTTAGTGGAAGAGGCTGTACAGGAAGGCTCGATTGATGAAGAGGACGAAATCCTGATCAAGAATGTGGTAGAGTTCAATGATTTGGAAGTGCAGGATATCTATACACCACGCCCGGAAATCGTTTCGATCAGCAGTAAGAAAAGTCTTGAAGAAATTTCAGATATGTTTCGTGAAAGCGGCCTTTCTCGTTTGCCCTATTATGATCAGACGATCGATCAAGTACTTGGTGTAGTGAATCAGAAGGATTTTTATTACGATGTTTTGATTGGCGAGATGGCACTGACTGAAATCGTCAAGCCGGTTCTATTTATTCATAAGACCATGCGGATTTCAGAGCTGATGAAAAAATTCCAGCTGGAGCAGAGTCATTTGGCTATCGTCGTTGATGAATACGGTGGAACGGAAGGATTGGTTACATTAGAAGACGTAGTAGAAGAGCTAGTAGGAGAAATCTGGGATGAACACGATGATCGTCAGACAGATTTTCAAAAGCTGAGTGAACGCCAATACCTGATACAGGGAGCTGCGGAGTTTGATGTACTTGAAGAACTGTTCGGACTTGAGAATGATACAGGTGCAACGACTTTCGGCGGGTATATCATGTCTACGCTTGGCCACGTACCAATGGTTGGGGAAGTACTTGATGTTGCCGGATTAAAGCTGGAAATCATGAAGATGGATGAGCATCGGGTTGATGAGGTGATGGTAACAGTCACTAAGAATCAAGAGGAAGATAGTGAAGTAGCCCAGCATAGTGAAACACCAGTGCTGGAGGATGGACATAAATTAATATAAAAGAAAAGGCAGAGCCAAAAGTGGGATGCTCCGAGAATCAAGAAGAAATAGACGAAAATGACTTTTCATATTTTCAGTATCCAAGTAGGTACTTTGCCACGTCAGAACTACTGCAGTAGTTCTGATGTGTTAAAGCAATTTCGGCTCAATTTCGAAGGAGCAGCTTTTGGCTCGCCGTTTATTCATGTTTAGAGTGTGGGACAATTTATTGTCTTACACTCTTTCTTTATTATAGGATAATCAAGCTTTTTTAGTATAAGGAGCAGCGGTTTCTTTCAGAACGGCATTCAGTTCTTCGATGTTTTGACGACCGATTGTCTGCAGCCATTCTCTGGCAGCTGCTTCTCCTTGCTTGATGAATGGTTCCACGCCACCAGCCCAAGTCGCCCGTCCGCAAAGAACGCCGTTAAAGGTTGAACCTGCTTCTTTTGCGAAGTGAAGGGTCTCCTTAAATAAATCAGCAGAGACTCCTGCGCTCAAAAAGATAAATGGAATATCTGTTATGCTGCTTTGCTCAAGAAAATAAGCTTGTGCCTGTTCTTTGGTATATACGACCTCATCACCAAAACCTTCCACAAAATTCATATTTACAGGAACTTCGACCTTCAGTACATCTACGTGAAATTGAGGTTCAGAAAAGGTTTTCATCATTTCAATTACTTTTCTTGGTTTGATTTGAGCATATTCTTTCGATTGTGGATCGCTGATTGTATCATCATAAGACAGCAGCTCAAGATAGAAGGGCAGCTCTTCTGCGATGCACTCAGAAGCAATTCTTTCAACAAAGGCCCTTTTACGATCGTTGATTTCAACGCTTTCGTCTACGTCATAATACAGTAAGAATTTGCAGGCATCTGCACCCGCTTCCTTCAAGCGTCGAACAGACCAGTGATCAAGTAAATCCGGGAAGCGTCCTTTAACCGAAGAATCATAGCCAGTTTTCTCATAAGCGAGCAATAAACCGGCTTCCTTATAACGTGCCTTACTGGCTGGAAGACCATACTCCGGGTCTAACAGAATAGAAGAAGCATAGGGTGTTAGCTCTTCTGAAACAAGGGTTTTGAATGTCTCGATTTCTTTTTCATCTGTGGATGCTTGAAAGCGAGTCATCATTTTTTTCATGGCTCCCCGCTGGTCGATCGCTAATGCGGCAATCACACCGTCTTTATTTGCTAATCGCTTCATTGCAGCTTGTTTTAATGAATCATTCAATTTGAGTTCCTCCTAAAGTTCTTCTACAAGTATTTGGTCAAAATAGTCATTGAATTTATCGATGTTGATCGTTCCTGTCTGGGCTTCTAAAGTATTAAGCAGTCCGGTGGTCATTCCGGTTTTTAGTAGATCTGGTAATGATTTCTTTTGGTACAGTGCAGCTGCCATTCCAGCCAGTGAAGAATCACCGGAGCCAACAGGACTGACTGCCTGTATTTTCGGAAGGGAAGCCTTATAATAGCTATTGCCATGCTTGATCAGAGCACCCGCTGCACCTAATGTGACGACGATATAGGCGACACCTTCAAATATAGGGTTTTGAAGATAGCGCATCAGTGTCTCTGTTTCACAGCTAGGTTCTACCTGCAGAAGTTCGGCAATTTCATGGTGATTTGGTTTGATAAGGTAAGGTTTGTCCTTTCCAGTTAATGCCTGCTGAAGGTAGGTACCAGATGAATCCAGCAAAACGTTACAGTTGACTTCGGCTGCTTGAGAAATCAGCACTTGATAAAAGTTATCAGGGAATCCTTTTGGGAGGCTGCCTGAGATAGTGATTAGTTCTGTTTCTGCTTTTAATAGCGCTGCAAAGTGTTCCAAAAATCGACTGATTTCATCATCTGTTATGGTAGGACCCGATTCTAAAATTTCTGTCTGTTTATTTTCGGATAATACCGCAATACAATTACGTGTTTCCCCAGTACAGGAAGAAAAAGAATGCTGAATACCCAGCTGATCTAGCCCATCCTTCAGTAGCTCACCAGTATGACCGCCTAAAAAACCGGTAGCTGTTACTGGAATATTCAACTGATGAAGCACTCTGGTAACGTTCAGACCTTTCCCGCCAGGTGTTTTGGTGACTTGATTTGTTCGGTTGACAGTATCCAGTTGAAAGCTGTCAATGAAGTAAGAGATGTCAATCGAGGGATTAAGGGTCACAGTTAATAGCATGGATGGCTCTCCTTTCCTAGTCAGTGTATTCTCCGCGATCCCATTTTTTCAGAAACTCATCAAAAATATGCTCATCAGCAATTGCTTCTCCCTGAGTTGTTTCAATCTCTTGGATTTTTTTGATGAGCTGTTTATTTTCAGGTGTCGGCTGATAGTCTGTTTTCAGAAATTCCTGAATGATATCACACAGCAAGAGCTCTCCGATGATTTTTCCGCCAAAGGCAATAACGTTAGCATCTAACTCTTTTCTCGCATAAACAGCGGTAGACATATCTCTAACTAGCGCTGCACGTATTCCGGGTACTTTATTCACCGCATTTGTTATACCGACCCCTGTCCCGCAAATGGTAACGCCCATATCTGCTCGACCTGAGCTGACCAGCAACCCAACCTTTCTTCCGTAGATAGGGTAGTGGGTTCGAGAGAAGTCGTAGGTTCCGACATCTAAAACCTCATGTCCTTGGCTTTTTAAAAAATCTGAAACGGCAATCTTTGTATCTGTGACAATATGATCACAGCCAATAGCAATCTTCATTCTTCTTCCTCCTAAAACATTTTATTGAGCATATCTACACGGATTTGGTGGCGTCCGCCTTCGTAATGTGAAGTTAGGAAAGCGTAAACAATATTTTTTGCGAGATCTGTACCGACAATGCCGCTGCCGATCGTGATGATTCGAGAATTGTTATGTTCACGAGTCATATAAGCAGAGCGCTCATCAGAGACCTCAGCAGCAATTATCCCTTGGTGCTTAACCGCAGTCATGAAGCTGCCAGCTCCATAACGATCGAATAGGATACCAAATGCTTCCTCATTTTCCTTGATTTTTTCGACAACTCTTGTAGTTGAATCGATGAAATCAAGCGTTTCTGAAGTGGTTGTGTCCACAACATCAAAGCCCTTTTCCTTTAAGAAAGAATGAATCATGTCTTTCATTTGCGTTCCTTCTTTGTCTGCACCAATTATTACTTGCATCACTTGTTCCTCCTAGTTGATAATTTGGATGATTTTTTCATATTTTGTAAACATTTCCTCTGGAATCGTGTGGTCTGTGATTAGATAATCTGCATCTGATAGAGAATAAAATTTATAAAAATCCTGTTTATCCAGTTTGAAATGATCGGCGATAATATATTTTGTGTGAGCGCTTTGCAAGATTGTTCGTTGGGTAACACCTTCATCTTCATTTGAATTTGTCACAAAGTTGTCCAAGATCCCGTTTACACCAATAAAGGCCTTATGAACTTGGATGCTTGCAACTGTATCATTGGCGATAGTACCAACAAAAGCCCCAGTTTTTGAGCGGTAAGAACCGCCAATCAGTACTAATTCGAAGCGACTGTCATTTTTGAATTTATCAAAAACATGGATTGAATTCGTAATGATTTTTGCAAAGTCGCAGGTCAGGTGATCGTAAACCAGCTCAATGGTTGTACCAGGACCCAAAAAGACAGTGTCGCCTGTCTCAATTTGTGCGGCAATATTTTTAGCAACCTCTTCTTTTTCGGATAAATGGATGTTTTTCTTTTCAATATGGCTTAGCTCCATGAGTGTGAGGTCATTGTTCTTAGCTGCTTTTGCGCCTCCGTGTACACGAATCAATTTACCCTGTTGTTCAAGCTCCTTCAGATCTCTTCGAACAGTCATTTCTGTTACATTGATCTTTTCGGTGATTTCACTGACCTTCAAAAATTCCTTTTTATCTAAAAGATCAAGCAGAGCTTTTTGACGTTCTTCCTTTATCAAATCTAACTCCTCCTTAATAATTGTTTTAAAATGTTCGTTAATGTTTAAATAGAACTTATCATCTATTTTCCTTTATGTCAATGGAAAATCTTTTTGTTTTTCAAAAGAATTGTATTGACATATCTATGAAAGCGGTATATCATTTGTTTGTAACGAACATAAATGAACAAAAACAAACATAAAGTGAGGGTGTACTATGAATAAAGAAGAAGCAGCAATGGTTGGTTTTGAAGTCGTGGCTTTTGCAGGGGAAGCTCGTTCCAAGTTAATGGAAGCATTAAGTGAGGCGGAAAAAGGAAATTTTGCAGATGCAGATCGTTTAGTAGAAGAAGCAAATACAAGCTTGATTGAAGCACATAAATCACAGACACAGATGTTGGCAGCTGAAGCTAGAGGAGAGTCAATAGAGGTAGGGTTCATCATGGTTCATGCACAGGATCATTTGATGACGACTATGTTATTGAAGGATACTATCAAGCATTTGTTCAATATTTATAAGAAATAGCCGAAAGAAGAAAGGAGTTTTACCATGAATGTATTAGTTTCTCGGATTGAAAAAATGAAACCAACGTTCGAAAAGATATCGAACAATCCTTATTTGCGGGCAATTAGAGATGGATTTATCAGCCTGATTCCTGTTATTTTGTTTTCAAGTATTTTTCTTCTTGTTGCCTATGTTCCTAATATTTTTGATTTCTATTGGAGTGGGGAAACAGAAGCAGTCATTATGAAGGCCTACAATTATTCCATGGGGATCTTAGGTTTGCTGATGTCATCTACTGTGGCGAAAAGCTTGACGGACAACTTCAATAGTAAGTTACCGAAAACCAATCAGATCAACACTGTTTCTACAACGGTAGCAGCTATTATTTCTTTCTTACTACTTGGTGTTGACCCACTTGAAGGCGGATTTGCAACTGGCTATATGGGAACAAAAGGGTTATTGACAGCCTTCGTTGTGGGTTTCGTCGTACCGAATATTTATCGACTATGTATCAAGAACAATATCACCGTGAAGATGCCGGAAGAAGTTCCCGGAAATATTTCTCAGACCTTCAAGGATTTGATTCCTATGACGCTCTCTGTTGTTTTCTTCTGGTTATTTGATCTTGGGTTTAGAAATCTTGTTGGAACGAACTTTTCTGAGAAAATCATCGAATTGTTCCAGCCGATATTTAGTGCTGCCGACGGCTATCTGGGTTTGGCTCTGATTTTTGGTGCAATGGCCTTCTTCTGGTTTGTTGGGATTCATGGACCGTCTATTGTTGAGCCTGCTGTGGCGGCTATCTATATTACTAATGTGGAAACTAATCTGCAGCTGTATCAAAACGGCGAGCATGCTAACCGTATTTTATCTCAAGGTACACAGTACTTTGTTGCTACTCTGGGAGGAACTGGAGCAACACTGGTGATTACACTGATGTTTGCTTTTCTGGCAAGATCCAAGCAATTAAGGACGATTGGGCGAGCATCCTCTGTGCCGGTTTTATTTGGTGTCAATGAGCCAATGTTGTTTGGCGCACCAATCGTGTTGAACCCGATTTTCTTTATTCCATTTATTTTGACACCAATCTTGAATGTCTGGCTGTTCAAATTCTTTGTGGATGTATTGGGAATGAATGGGTTTATCTACAATCTGCCATGGACGACTCCCGGACCACTAGGTTTGATCATGGGTACGGGGTTCGCTTTTCAGGCAATTATTTTGATGCTGGTTCTGTTAGTTGTTGATTTTCTTGTGTATTTCCCATTCTTTAAGGCGTATGATAATGAGCTGTTGGAAAAGGAAAGAACACAAGAAAGTGAAGTAGTGGAAGAGAAGCTGGAAGCAGCGGAAGAGCAAGCTGTAACAGCGGCCGCGGCTGAGGCAATGGCAGATACAAAAACAGAAAAGAAAATTCTTGTATTATGTGCCAATGGTGCAACAAGTGCGATGTTGGCAAATGCCATCAAAAAGGGCGCAAAGCAAAAGGATATACCGCTGGATTCTACAGCTATGGCCTATGGTCAGCATAAAGACTTGATTGGTGAGTTCGATTTGATTATTCTGGCACCTCAGATGGCATCCATGCTTGGGGAACTAGAGGAAGATGTCAAGGGCTATAAAACGAAGGCAGTTTCTACCTCTGGTGCGGAGTATGTTGCATTGGCTCGAACACCTGAACAGGCGTTGAATTTTGTATTTGAAACGTTGGCATAATACCACGTGCTGACAGAATAAATAAAAAGGAGTCTATCATGCAGAAATTTCCGAAGAACTTTATATTTGGTGCGGCAACTGCGGCGTATCAAGCAGAAGGAGCAACGCAAGTCGATGGTAAAGGAAAGACTTACTGGGACGATTACTTGGAGGAACAGGGAGTGTTTGATCCGAGTACAGCCAGTGACTTTTACCATAAATATAGAGAGGATATTGAACAGGCACATGCCTTTGGTATAAACGGCATTCGAATTTCAATTGCCTGGACGAGACTCTTTCCTGAAGGAAAAGGTGCCCCGAATCAGTCTGGTGTAAGCTACTATCATGATTTGATCGATGCTTGTCTGGCACAGGGTGTAGAACCATTTGTTACGCTGCATCACTTTGATACCCCAGCCCCTCTATACAAGAAAGGGGATTGGCTTTCTTCTGAAATGATTGAAGCATATGTTGCTTTTTCTGACTTTTGCTTCAAAGAATATGGGCATAAGGTAAATTATTGGATCACGATCAACGAACCGTGGTCAGTTGTAGCCGGTCAGTATATTATTGGTCATTTTCCACCGAATATTCATTATGATATCCCGAAAGCGATCCAGTCGATGCATAACATGATGGTCGCACATGCAAGGGTAGTGAAACTATACAAAGAACAGGGATATTCAGGTGAAATCGGGATTGTTCATATTTTGGAATCGAAATATCCAATCAGTGAGCTTCCAGAGGATCAAGATGCGGCTGTAAGGGAGCATATTCTAGCTAATCGTTTTATGCTGGATGCAACATTCACTGGCACGTATTCGGCTGAAGTGATGAATGTTATCGAAGATATTCTGAAGAAGAACCAAGGGGAATTAAGGACAGAACCGAGGGACTTTGAGTATCTGAGCTATGCGGCCGATAAGATTGACTTCTTAGGTATCAACTATTATGCCAGCCATTTTCTAAAGGCATATGATGGAGAAAGCATGATCCATCATAATGGCACAGGGGAAAAAGGCAGCAGCGTCTTTGCGCTAAAGGGAATTGGTGAACGTGTCAACAATCCGTTGATTCCTACAACAGATTGGGACTGGCCGATTTTCCCGCAAGGGCTGGAAGACATGCTGGTATCTATCAAAGAGATGTATCCGAATTATAAAAAAATCTATGTGACGGAAAACGGTATGGGAGATAAGGATGTACTGATAGAAGAGACGGTTCAGGATGATGCAAGAATCGATTATGTCCGTCAACACTTGGCAGCAATCTTGAAGGCTGTTGCACGTGGCGTAAATGTTCAAGGGTACTTTATCTGGTCCTTGATGGATGTCTTTTCATGGACAAACGGCTACAATAAACGTTATGGTTTATTTTATGTGAATTTTGAGACACAGGAAAGATATCCTAAAAAGAGTGCTTACTGGTATAAGGAAATGGCAATGAAGAATGAACTGGTATAAAGCTGATAAATGAAAAATGGACACACAGAGACAAGCTTTGCTGCTCTGTGTGTCCATTTTTATCTTGCTTCATGCATTCCAGCAGATTAATCCAGTTCTGCTCCGTTGCTTTCAATAACCTTTTGATACCAACTAAAGCTATCTTTTTTGTAGCGCTTCATGTCCTTCAAATCAAAATCGGAACGGTTGATGTAGATGAAGCCGTAGCGTTTTCTAATTCCTTCATGGGTACTGATCAAATCCATAGCACTCCATGGACAGTAGCCAATGATATCAGCGCCATCGCCGATTGCTTCGTTCATTGTACGAATATGATCTCGTAAGTACTCGATACGATAAGTATCATGGATTTTTCCGTCTTCTGTCAGCTCATCTCTGCCGCCAAGCCCATTTTCAGTAACGATCATTGGCAGATGATAGCGAGAATAAATCTCATTTGCTGTTGTACGGAAGCCTTCTGGATCGATTTCCCAGCCAAATTCAGTTGTACCTAAGTGCTCATTTTTGACACTTTGGAAGTAGCCTGGCAAATTGAAGCCGCTTTGCTGGTCTGCTTTTCCAGAGCTGTCAGCCGTTACAACGCTGGCTTTGACAGTTCCTGAATTGTAATAGTTGAAGGCGATGAAATCACAGGTGCCGGCTTTCATGATTGCCAAGTCTTCCTCAGTCATCTCAGGTTCTGCACCGATTTTTCGCAGCATTGCCAAGACTTGATGGTTGTAAACACCGTAAACAGCGGCATCAAGAAATAGCCAGTTTCTCAGCGCATTAAAGTTTTGTGCTGCAAGGACATCCTCTGGCTTATCTGTTTCCGGATAGGCAACAGCGATATTTGGTGCCGGCCCGATTTTCCCGTTATAGCCCTTTTCATGATAATCTCTCATGACCATTGCTTGAGCCACCAACATATGATGGTTTTCTTGGAAAAGCTGCTTATATGGACGATCGCCAGTCCCAACCGCTGCACCGGCAAGCACCATCATGTTCTGTTCATTGATTGTTTGCCAGTAAGTGACACGATCGCCAAAGTGTTCGAATAAAATATTGCAGTAACGAACAAAGGCATCGATTGTTGCCCGATTCCCCCAGCCGCCTTTTTCATCAAGCACAGCTGGTAAATCAAAGTGGTAAACAGTAACAACCGGTTCGATTTCATGTTTGATGCATTCATCGATCAAATCACTATAGAACTTGATGCCGGCTGGATTGATTTCACCGTCGCCATCAGGAACGATACGTGTCCATGCAATAGAGAAGCGGTATGCCTTCAGTCCCAGCTCTTTGAATAGTGCGATATCCTCTTTCATGTGATGGTAGTGGTCAGCGGCCACTTTAAAATCACTGGTATTGTCAGGCAAAATCTTGACATCCTGAACAGATTTTCCTTTACCGTCTTCATCCCAAGCCCCCTCAACCTGATAAGCACTGGTTGCTGCTCCCCATAAAAAATTATTTGGAAAATGGTTTGTCATCCTGTTTCATCCTTTCGATTCTGTGATATAGATAAACAATAAGACATGGGAATGTTCCCATGTCAAGAAGTAATCTTATTAACTTTCTTCAGCGATTTCAATTTCCATTTCTTCGTCGTATGCTTTCTCGCCTTCGACCTCGATTCTATAAGCTTTTAGGTCTTCCATCTTGAAGAATGGGTAGTATAGACCGAAGCTAAGAAGAATCTGAACAACCTGAAGCAGTGCGCCGCGCCAACCTGAAAGCAGGAATCCGGCTACTACCGGCGGTGTTGTCCAAGGGAGTAGAATCCCATTCGTGATAGGAACTAAACCTGTTGCCATAGCAGAGTAAGCAATGATACACATCAAAAGCGGCGCAATGATAAATGGAATCAGCATAATCGGATTCAATACGATTGGGATACCAAATACTAAAGGCTCGTTGATATTGAAAATAGCTGGAGCAAATGACAGTTTACCCAGTGTTTTAAACTGAGAAGATTTTGCAAAAAACAGACAAGCGATTGCCAAACCAATCGTAGCACTTGAACCGCCTAGCTTGATAAAGTTTCCGTAAAATTGAGCATTGACGATATTTGGCAGTACATCTCCACGAGCAAAGGCTTCTGCATTTTCCACCGCTAAGGCTGTCCAAATCGGTGTCATAACAGCGCCGATGATATTTGAACCATGAATACCAAAGGACCAAAGCAATGCTTCGAATAGAAGAACAATCAAAGTTGCCGGAAGAGAGCTTCCTAATGCAAGCAATGGTGTCTGCAGCACATTGAAGATGAAGTTCTGAGCTGTTTCAAACTCTGTAAAGGTAAAGCCGATTCGAATCAAGTTGAAAGCCACAATAACGAAAAAGCCGGGAATCAGAGCAGAAAAAGATTTCGATACATTTGACGGAACAGACTCCGGCATTTTGATTGTCCAGCCCTTTTGTGTGACCCAGCGGAAGATTTCCACTGCCAGGATCGCAGTGATCATTCCGACGAACAGGCCGGAAGCACCAAAGTTTCCAAGTGGCAGGAACATACTTCCTGATTCATCTGAAGTCAATGGTGTTAACACAAGGAACGCAACAATGGCTATCGCCTGTGAGGAACCTCTGTCAACCTGATAGTGTTTTGCCAATTCACTGGCAATCCCCAGAATAACAAAGATCGTCATAGCATTCATTGTCATGTTGTTTACTTGAAGGAATAAGTTCATCCAGTCATCACCGAAAACAGAAGCCATAAAGTTTAAATAGGCATCAGATGGTAATTGTGTAACTAATAGGAATAAGGAACCAATGATCAATAAGGGCATTGCAACAAAGAAACCATTTTTGATAGCGGATAGATACCGATTTGAGTCTAGTCTATAAGCGATGGGGCCTAATTTATCTTGTAAACCGTCCATAAATTTATTCATTTTTTTGTCCTCCTTTTAATAATGATAGGGCCATTTCTACTACTTTTGCTCCGTCCATTCGACCGTAGTCAATGATGGAAATTGTACTCACGACAAAGGAGCTTTCCTGATATTTTTCCTTGTATTTCTCCTCTAAAAAGGAAATTTGGGGACCTAACAGCAGGATATCTGTTTCAGACAAATGCTTTTCAAACTGTTTTTCCGGAACAGCGATAATTGCGACATCAATATTTTGAGCAGCGGCATATTTTTCCATTTTGCTGACCAGAAGACTGGTTGACATTCCGGCAGCACAAGCGACAGTAATATTGATCATCTTCAGATTCCTCCCTTATCTAAACGATGGTACAGCTGAATCATGCGATCCGCCATATCAATGGATGTGATGGCACTCATCAAATGATCTTGTCCGTGCATCAAAAGCAAAGGGGTAGGAAGAACAGTTTCCTCAAGATGGTCCTGAGTCAGCAATGAATGATAATCATGAGCAGTGCTGAGGGCATCATGAGCCTGCTGCATCAAATCTTTTGACAGTTGATATTTTCCTTCGGCAGCCTGATCGACCGCCTGCATGGCTAAACTTCTAGCTGTTCCCCCCTGTAAGATCAAGCCAATAATCCAATCCTCCTCTACAAGTTTATTTTCCATTACAAACCCTCCTATCTAGCTGATTCATCTTTATATAAGCAAGATGTATGCCAAAACACATGAAGCGGATAAAAATGTGTTTACTATAGAGAGATGGCAGCAGCTGAATCACTGAACTGTTTTTTTCTGTTGGTGGGTGCAAGGGGGAAGTGAACGCTGAAGCAGTAGGTTAACCAAAGAAAATTCATGACTTTTCAAATTGAATAAAAAAACTTGGAGATCCTGAGCAGCAGTTGTCAATAGCTGATGTGTTTTCCTCTTTGGAAAAAAATGAAACACATCAAAGCACATTGACCTTTACATTTTATGAAAACCCTTTAAAATGGAAACAGAGAGAGGTGAAGAGATGAAACGGATGGAACTTGTTTATGAAGGCTTGAAGCGTTTGTACGAAGGGGCTGGTATCACAACGAATGAAGTAGCAGAGCAGCTGGAGCTTTCCAGAGCGAATGTCAGTAGTGATTTGAATCAGCTGGTTGCCCAAGGGATGGCTCGAAAGGAATGCGGAAAGCCGGTTTTGTATCATCCTGTGATAAAAATGACAGAGCTGGAGCAGTTTGTATTGAAAAATCCTTCCCTGAAAATGATCGTTAATCAGGCGCAGGCGGCTATTCTATACCCTCCCAATGGACTGAACATGCTTTTTTATGGAGAAACAGGGGTCGGGAAATCCATGTTTGTTTCCTACATTTATGATTATGCAAAAACAGTCAAACGAAAAAGTGAGGACTATCCGTTTATTCGTTTTAACTGTGCTGATTATGCGAATAATCCGCAGCTGTTGATGGGGCAGCTGTTTGGTGTGACGAAAAATGCATACACTGGTGCGGAAGAGGAACGAAGAGGTCTGATTGAAAAAGCAGATGGCGGTATCCTGTTTTTAGATGAGATTCATCGACTGCCTCCGGAAGGTCAGGAGATGCTGTTTACCTTTATTGATTATGGAACCTATAATCGTTTAGGAGAGACCGCGAAAGAAAGAAGTGCAACCGTTCAACTGATTGCTGCAACGACGGAGGCGCCAAATTCGGCTTTGCTGCAGACCTTTCAGCGACGGATACCAATGGTTCTGAAAATCCCTAGTCTGGCAGAGCGAACATTGGAAGAAAGAGCATGGCTGGTTTCTTTGTTTCTTCAGGCGGAAGCCAACAGGTTGAACGAGCCAATCAAAATCACACAGAACAGCTTGCGGGCATTGATCAGCTATCATTGTCCAAGTAATATCGGGCAGCTGAAAAGTGATGTTCAGCTTTGCTGTGCGAAGGCATATGCTGACTTTCTGCTGAATGGTCAGCAGGATATTCGGATACATAGTCCGGAACTGATGCCGCATATTCTAAATGGACTTTATCAGGAACCGGATAAGCGAATCATTTGGCAGAAAATGCGAACGACTGTTGGACGCTATGTCCTTTTTCAGCCGGATCAGGATCTCGATAAGGATGGTTCTTCGGATCAGAACAACATTTATAAATTGTTGAATGAAAAAACAGATGAGGTCAAATCAGGCAAATTGAGCTATGAAGAGCTGGTAAAAATCGTCGAAGAAAATTACCAATCTCTTTATAGAGAAGAAAGTGACGGACGATCCATCAAAAATCTGAAAACCGTCTTCTCAGAGCCCTTGTATGAGACATGTATCCAGACAATTCAGCTAGCCGAGCAATTGTTGGAGCGAAAACTGAATGAGAAAATACAAGCAAGCCTGGCAATTCATTTATTGAATACGTATGATCGAATTCGTCGTGGAGACCACTTGACGATTCATCCGGATAATCTTGAGATAGAAGCAAAATATCCTGAATATGTGATGATTGCAAAAGAATGTCTATTGTATCTGAATTGTTCACTGGATATCAACATTCCTGATGAAGAGGCTGTTTTTTTAGCGATGTTCTTTATCTATAATAGTGACGACAGTCCCGAAAGCTCCAGACAGGTTCAAGTGATCGTGCTGGCTCATGGTGCTTCTACGGCAACCTCTATGACAACCTTTGTCAATCGCTTGCTGAATGTTGAACAGGGCGCTTGGGGTATAAATATGGATTTGGAAGAAAGTCCAAAATCGATGCTGCAGCGATTGAAGCAGCTGCTGATTGAGAGTAATACGACTGCGGATTTGTTATTCCTTGTGGATATGGGATCGCTGAACAATATCGGCCATGAGATCGAGAAGGAGTTAGGCAACCACTGTGCAACGATTGGACTGGTCAGCACATCCCATGTACTGGAGGCAACGAGAAAAGCTGTATTGGGAATTCCCCTTGATGAAATTTATCAGTCTACATTGCAGGTCAATGAATATGCAGTGCCGAGAGAATCGTCGGTTTGTCATTCTGCTTGGGACGACAAAAAGGAATCGGTGATTTTGACATTCTGTGTTACAGGAGAGGGCACTGCTGTGACGATGAAAAACATTTTGAAGAATAAGTTGACGGTCGATGACGAAGCATTGACAATCATTCCGGTGACGCTGCTGCATAATGAAAGTGCTGTAAATTATCTTTCAGCGATGCAGAAGAAATACACGATCCTCTGTATCGTTTCGTCTTTACCAATCAAAACGAGTATCACACAATTTCAGCTGTACGACTTGTTTCAGCCGGAGGCGCTGGCCCAGATTCAGGAAATCGTAGATATAGACAGCACGTATCGCAATATTGGTCAGACGCTGAAGGATGAGCTTTCTGATATAGACAGTAACGAGATCGTTGCTGATGTAAAAAGTATTTTACCGCTTTTAGAGAAGAAGCTGCAGCGTCAATTTCATAAACGAACGATTTTCGGTGCAATTTTCCATATCTGCTGCTTGGTGGATGGTTTGAAAAAGGGTGACAGAGGAAATGATTTTCCGGATCAAAAGATGTATGAAGAAAAATTTGCATGGGAGCATCTAGTGATTAGGGAAGCAATCCAGTCGATCGAGGAAAAATATGCTGTGACGATTTCAGATGGAGAAATCAGTTATATGGTCAGCCTGTTTGTTACGTATCCCCAGACAGCATTAGGCTAAGCAGATGAACAAAAAAAGCTGGTTTTATAGAAATATATGTTCTTTTCTGATGTGCAAGAAAGGATAATAGAGATGAAATTGTTGTGAAAAAGTGGTACACTCACTGTAGAAAGTGAGTGATATGAATGATTCGATTTGCAAGAAAAGAGGATGGTGCGATGATCGCTCCATTGATTCTTGTTATTTTAAAAGACATGGAGCTGCCTATATTTGAAGAAGTTTCAGAAGAAATGGTACTCTCGATCCTTGAAGAGGCCATCGCAGATCCTGCCTATCGTTATGGCTATAAAAGAGGGCTCGTTTATGAGGTAGATGGGAAAGTAGCAGGGATTGCCTTTGGGTATTCTTCCGAAGAAGAACCGACCATCGACGTGCCGCTGAAGAATATTTTGAAGAAATATGGCATTGATGACGAGCTTGAGCTGTTTGTCGATCCGGAAACATTGCCGAATGAATGGTATTTAGATACGATTTCTGTAGCAGCAGACTTTAGAGGGATGGGCGTCGGCTCTAAGCTGTTGGATGCACTCCCTGAAATGGCGGAGCGAGAAGGAAAGAAAGTGATTGGGTTGAGCGTAGATGAGGCTAATCCTAATGCCAAGCGTTTATATGAGCGCCACGGTTTCAAGGCAGTCGAAGAACGCATGATCAGTGGTCATCTTTATGAGCATATGCAGAAAAATATTTTAGAAAAATAAAAAAGAGGCTGAGACAGAAGTGTTTAGCTACAAGCAATAAGCCGGAATTCACGAAAATTGTTTCACCAATTTTTGTTGAATTCCGGCTTATTGTCGTAGGAGCTGCTTCTGACTCGCCGTTTATTCGGATTTAGGGTATGGGAAAGAGTGGCAACAGATTATTGTCCCACTCTCTTCTCTATTTGGAAAGCGGTACGAACACAATTTTTAAATCAAAGGATGACCGAAAGCTTATAGAACAAGCGCCGCATATCGCATTTCAATTCTCAGAGCTGTCAGCTTTTGCATCGATTGCTTCCATCAACAAGAACCCCAACCGATACCAATCATCGGCTGCTGTTTCTGGTTGTTGTCTTTTTTTTTATTATAAAGCCAGTAATCAAGGACTGCGGCGATACAGATACATAGTGGTGCGTCCTCATCCTTCTCTACCTCCAAGGAAAAGTAGTTCCCGGAAAATAAAGTGGCTTTACTCATTTCCATGATTTTATGACTGTTATGATGGATCGTATAGTAATGGTTTCGAATGTCCCCGATCACTGTCCAGTGAAGTTGATTTATATAGTAAAAATCTGCATTCAGATTCAACAGCTTTTTAAGTGTTCCAACTTTTTCAAATCCTTTATAAAGATCGAAGCGAGTACCGAAGAAAAACGAAAGCTGTTTGATGCTGGCAACTAGTTCACCGTTCATAGCATAGAGGGATAGAGCGTCTCCTCGAGTGCCCCAGCGTCCCACCAGCAAAAAGAGTGATTTGCCATCCTCATCTTTTACAATAGTTCGAGTCACGTTGCTCAATTGTTGTTCCTGAATAAAGTATTCAGACACGAAGCTCCACCTCTTTTCAGATTCACCGACAAAAATTATAAATCTTCACGAATCGACCGTAAAATCGCTTCACCTACGCCATTTTCCAAGTTTGTTGATGTGACATATTTTGCATATTCCTTTACTTCTACCTCAGCATTACCCATTGCAAAGCTGACGCCTGCCCATTGCAGCATACTAACATCATTGAAATTATCGCCGATCGTCATGACCTGCTCCGCATCGATGCCGCGTAATTTTGCAACGTGTGCAACTGCAATACCCTTTTGGGCATTTTTATGGTTGATTTCAATGTTGTTCTGAGCAGAAGAAGTAACAACCACATTCGATAGTTTTTCGATCTCCATACCGGCAGGACCGAGTACCTTAGGCCCGTCGATGCTGAAGCCAATAATTTTCAGTATTTCAATATCATCACGCTTTATCACTTCACTCATATCATCGACATAAGTGATTTTTAATAGAGATAAATGAGCCGCCGCCATTGCAATGGCCACCTTATAGGTAAGGTGAGGCATCGTTTCAGCAATGTGAGCTGCGAAATTTTCAATTCTCTTTTCTTGATGTTCTGAGAAGATTCCTTCATTTGTAGAAATCTCATAATAGATATTATTTTGATCAAGGAGATCAAGAGCCTTCAAGGCTGTATCTTTTTCAATTCCGGCAGTGAAGATTGTCTTTCCTTGTTTATCAAAAACCTGAGCTCCGTTTAGTGTGATCATGGCACAATCGATCCCGGCTTCTTCCAGTGCAGGCTGAGCCTCTGAATACGCTCGGCCGGTAGCGACCATAAATTCGATACCCTGACGAGCTGCTTCACGAATAGCAGAAGCGTTGTCATCGGAAATGGCCATTTTGGAATCCAGCAATGTACCATCCATATCTGAAGCTATTAACTTAATCATAAACTATTTCCACCTCATTCATTTTACATACCTATAGTTTACCATGTTTTCAGTCTAACTGTTATAATAAAATTCCCTTGTAACTTTTAATAAAGTTGGTTATTCTAGTTAGGTAAAGGAGCTGAGGACATGAAGACAATTATTCATAATAGCTGGCAAGAAATGTTGGCGGAGGAATTCAGTCAACCATATTACAATGAGTTAAGAGAATTTTTGAAAAAAGAATATTCAACACAGACGATTTATCCGGATATGTATCATATCTATTCGGCATTGGAACTGACGCCATATGAGGATGTCAAAGTAGTGATTTTAGGTCAAGACCCATATCATGGGCCGAATCAGGCACATGGCTTGAGTTTTTCTGTACAGCCTGGAATCAAGACACCGCCTTCTTTAGTGAACATCTACAAAGAGCTGCAGGAGGATTTAGGTTATGCACCGGTCAATCATGGTTTTTTGGAGAGCTGGGCAAAACAGGGAGTATTGCTTTTGAATACGGTTCTGACGGTTCGGGCAGGACAGGCGTATTCTCATCGTGGTCAAGGCTGGGAGCAATTGACAGATGCTGTAATCAAAAAGCTGAATGAACGGGAGAAACCGGTTGTTTTCATTTTATGGGGCAAACCGGCACAGGATAAAATGCGGATGATCGATACGAATAAGCATGTGATCATCAAGTCGCCGCATCCTAGTCCCTTATCAGCACACCGCGGATTTTTCGGGTCAAAACCGTTCTCTCAGGCAAATCAGGCATTGCAGCAGCTAGGCGAAGAGCCTATCAATTGGCAGCTTCCTGATACAGTGTCTTAAAACAGCGTGAAACTGTTATAGTATAGATTGACAAGTTTGTGAAAAAGTTATCATAATAAGGTTTTTTCATTGATACAGACAAAAAAAACTGTTATTTTCTTTTGGAATAGTGTATGATTGTGAATGTACATGTAAAAGAATATTGGAGGGTGTATTGTGGAACTATTCGATAACTTAAAAGCGAAAGTCATTAACAAAAATGTGAAGATTGTTTTTCCGGAAGCATTAGATCCAAGAATTTTAGGTGCTGCAGCTCGTTTAAAAGCAGAAGAATTACTTGAGCCTATTTTGATTGGTAAACCGGAAGAAATCGTTAAGGCAGCCCATGCACGTGGGATCAAGACATCTAATTTTACGATCATCGATCCTGATAACTATGATCAATGGGATGAAATGGTTGAGTCATTTGTAGAACGTCGTAAAGGGAAAGTCAGCAAAGAAGACGCTGAGAAAATTCTTAAAGATGTTAACTACTTCGGTACAATGTTGACATATATGGGAACTGCTGATGGAATGGTCAGTGGTGCGATCCACTCAACAGGTGATACAGTGCGTCCTGCATTGCAAATCATCAAAACAAAACCTGGTGTGAGTCGTACGAGTGGTGCGATGATCATGTTCCATGGTCGTGGACAGGAAAGATACATTTTCTCTGATTGTGCAATCAACGTGAACCCAAATGCTGAAGAGTTAGCTGGAATCGCGATCGAAAGTGCAAAAACAGCGAAGTTATTTGATATCGAACCTAAAGTAGCAATGATGAGCTTCTCAACAAAGGGTTCTGCGAAGGCTCCTGAAGTGGATAAAGTCGTTGAAGCGACAAAATTGGTAAAAGAAATGGCGCCGGATTTGGACATCGATGGTGAATTACAATTTGATGCTGCTTACGCTGCATCTGTTGCACAATTGAAAGCACCAGGTTCTGACGTTGCGGGTAAAGCGACAGTCTTTGTTTTCCCTGAACTGCAATCTGGAAATATCGGCTACAAAATTGCTCAGCGCTTAGGTAACTTTGAAGCGATTGGACCAATCCTGCAGGGCTTGAACAAGCCTGTTTCAGATTTGTCTCGTGGAGCGAATGAAGAAGATGTATATAAACTTGCTCTTATTACTGCTGCACAAGCAATGATGGATAAGTAAGTCAAAGCAATCTAAAAGAGAGTGGGACAATAATCTGTTGCCACTCTTTTCCATACCCTAAATCCGAATAAACGGCGAGTCAGAAGTAGCTCCTACGACAATAAGCCGGAATTCAACAAAAATTTGTAAAACAATTTTCGTGAATTCCGGCTTATTGCTTGTAGCTAAACACTTCTGTCTCAGCCTCTTTATTTGCTGTGTGTAAAATTATAATACAGGTAGGCAAGTGAGCCCTCCTGTATTATTTCTATTTGCACATCATCGCACAATCAGAAGGGATAACTATTTCAAATACTCATCCTTTGTAAATTCGGTCTCTTCATATTTGCCCTTTTCTCCATAAAAACGATTGTAGCGTTGCTTGAATTTACGGAAAAGGTAGATAACAAAGACCTTGAGAAGACAGTAAATCGGAATTCCGAAGATTACACCAACCAAGCCTAAAAGATCACCCATAACAAGCAATACCAATAAAATGGTGATTGGATGGATTTTCAATTTGTCGCCCATCACTCGTGGAACGACCAAATCGCCATGAATCAGTTGAACGACAAACCAAACGATTAGGAATTTGATTCCCATAAAGGTCGAATCCTGAAAAGCAATGATCAGTCCGGGGATGAATGCGATAAAAGGTCCAATATATGGAATAATACATAGAATCCCAGCAGCAAGAGCCAGAATTCCGGCAAAAGGCATACCAATCAAAAGGAAGGTCGGTAGATACATCACACCTAAAACAAGAGATGCAATGATTTGCCCCTTCAGATAGTCACCAATTTGGATGTTTACGATTTGACTGAGTTCATCAAAATCATTTCGGAAAACCGGCGGCATGATTCCTTTCAAGGTTTTGTAGAACTTTTCTTTATCCTTCAGTAAGAAGAATGCAATAATTGGCCCAGTAAATAACGTCAGAAAAGTCGTTGATACTGCAGAAAAAACATTGCCTAACCCTTGGGCGCCTTTTTCTAAGTAATCACCTGCGACACCACTGATTTTACTCCAGAGATTTTCCAGAGATTCCGTTGCTTGACTGAATTCTCCGGCGAACGGTGTTTTAGCAACAAAGGATTCTGCAGTTTTTTGAAAGTCATTTAAAAAGGTTGGGAATTGCTCGATCAACTCTTCAGTTTGTTTTTGAATCATTGGGAAGAGCTGCAGTCCACCTAAGAACAGCAGTGCCAAAACTAAAACATAGAGTCCGGCAATGATCCAAACTCGAGGCAGCTTCTTATCTAGTCGCTTTACGACAGGGTTCAATAAATAATAGATAATGATTCCGAAAACAGCTGGAGGAAGAACGGTAACAAAAATAACAAAAATAGGTGTAAAAATAAATGAAATCGTATGAAGCAAAAAAATCAATATGGCGGTAAGACATAGTACGGCTAGAGTGAATATCAGATTCCCTCCGCCTAAAAAGCGTTGCCAGCGGCTTTTTCTCTTTTCCATTCTCGCTCCTCCTTTTAATAACTTAAGATTTTGTTATTCGTCCACCAAGACTGCAAAAGGTAAAGTGCAAATTTCCCCATATTTAGGTAGATGAACAAATAAAACAGCAATAATAAACAACTGTATGTTTGAAGTATATATTACATTTATTATAGACTATCGTTGCATAACTGTAAAAACAAAGGAACAGGTGGTGACTAGTATTTTTATCGAGAAGAGGTTGCTAAAGAGATTTAGAGATAAAATCCTGTTGCTGTAGTGCGTCCAATGATCACTTTATGATATACTCTCAAAAAGGAAAGCATCTTGATAATAGTTTTTGAAAACAGAAAATACTATTTAAGCACTTAAGAGAAGTGCTGTTGTCAATAATCGAAGCGATGGAACGAAAGGGCATGAGAGAAAATGAAATTAACAGTAAAAAATAGTCACGAAACTGAAGCTCTGGCGAAGGTGATCGGCACCGTTGCTCAGGCGGGTGACATTATCATATTATCCGGTGATTTAGGTGCCGGGAAAACAACGATGACAAAAGGGATCGCTCTGGGGCTGGGCATCGACAAAATGATCAAAAGCCCTACTTATACAATCATTCGAGAGTATCAGGGAGGTCGCTTGCCGCTTTATCATATGGATGTGTATCGCGTGGAGGGACAGACAGAGGATCTGGGGCTGGAAGAGTATTTTGAAGGAGAGGGGCTGAGTGTTGTCGAATGGGGACAGCTACTTGGGGAAGATGGTCCGGAACAATACCTCGCGGTTGACTTAGAAAAAAATCCTGCTGCAGAAGAAGAGCGTATGATTTCTTTAGATGGGATCGGTGCAGCTGGATCGGCGCTTCTTGAACGAATCGAAGAGCAGTGGAAGGAGAACGGCAAATGACAGAAGAGATTGAACTGACAATCAGAGAAGCGATACCTGATGATGCACAGCAGATCATTGATGTTTTACAGAAGGTTGCTGTTGAGACTCCGTATTTAGTGATGGATGGGAATGGGGAGCCGATGATTATTGAGGATATGGAACATAATTTAGCTGAGCTCTATGACTCACCAAATAATACATTGATGGTGGCGACCCTCGATGGTCAAATTGTTGGCACGGCTTCCGTCAGTGCTTCTAAGCAAAAACGAATGGAGCATCTTGGTGAGATTGGCATCAGTGTTCTGAAGGAGTATTGGGGCTTTGGTTTGGGACGTACTATGATCGAAGCGCTGATTGATTGGGCTTTTGAAGGAGGGATTATCCATCGTCTGGAGCTAACTGTTCAGGAACGAAATGAGCGGGCAATCAAGCTATATGAAAAAATTGGATTTCAGACAGAAGCGGTCATGTCCCGAGGGGCAAAGACGGATGATGGAGAGTTTTTAGATGTACGATTAATGAGTTTACTGATCGATTGAGAGGGGAGCATTTAAGCGACATAAAAAAAGTTTTTATTTCCGAAGGGTTATTGTTTGCAATTTTATTTGAGCGATAGTATTATAATCTCACAACAACTAACAACCCTTTTTATTTTTCATTTAACTCCTTTTTCCCATCCTTATTTTAATAAGGGTGGGTACTTTTTTTATAATAAAATTGTTATAATAATTTTATTATGGTGTAAATTACTATCTTTTAGTATGAAAGTATTTATAATTATGATAATATTGTTATAAAGCTTGGATAACAATATTTTTAATTAGGAAAACATAGACATTGTGTTGAATCTCTGGGGAATCATTAAAAGATGAGTCGTGTCTTTTGTGAATGGGAGCGCTATGTCTGGTAATTGTTTACATAGAAGCGGAGATATAGTGGATGGAAAAGAAAGATAGAAATGATTTTTTTGCGGAGCTTGAACAGGAAGAAAATCGAATTGCCCATGAACACTATAGGGCAGAGCAGACAGAGAAAGAAATGAGTAAGCTTCGGACTGATTATGAAGGATTGTTTTATAAGTCGACGCAGCTATTTTCAAAGCTGGAAAAGCTGTTTCATAAGAGTCAGACAAGATATGTTTTCACTGAACTATTTTCTGAAGTAAAGAGAGAAGAACAGGATATTTTTGAACGAATAGATGGAGAAAAAGCTGCTTTACATCTGAAGAAGAAAGAATTGGAGCAGCGAGAAAATGAGATTTACTATGAGAAAAGACGGTTAAAGGAAGAACTGCGTTGACGTCTTGAGGAATAGATGAGATTTGTGTTTTTCAACAATGACAGAGGCTGAACGAAGGAACCGACAGAGCGAGCTGACCCAAGAAAGCGAGAGAAAGAATCTGGCTTTTGATGGAGGCTGTGAATTGTCAGGTTCTTTTTTTTGTTTACAGGTATATTTTTGTGTGGTACGATGTAAATCGTAATTATTACTATTTATATTTTAGGAGGACATGTCATTGAGAAAGTCAGGCGTTTATACAGGTATACTTACATTATTTATTTTCGGTCTGGTCGGCTGCGGCACAGTGAAGAATTCTGAAAGTCAAGAATCATCATCTTCGATGAGTGAAGAAACTTCAGAGACTGCCCATGATCACGATCACTCTCATGTGAAGACACCGGCAGCAGAAGGTATTTTTGAGGATTCTGAAGTAGAGGACCGCACACTTTCAGAATGGGAAGGAGAATGGCAATCTGTTTTTCCGTATTTAGAGGCTGGTAAGCTGGATGAAGTGTTTGAGCATAAAGCAGAAGATGGAGAAAAAACTGCTGATGAGTATAAGGAATATTACACGATTGGCTATCAGACAGACGTAGAAAAAATTGATATCTTTCAGGATTTGATTTCATTTTACAAAGATGGAGAATGGGCCTCAGGAAATTATGAATATGCAGGATATAAAATTTTGACTTATGAATCCGGTAAAAAGGGTGTTCGCTACTTATTCGACAAGGTAAAAGGAGATGAGGCTGCACCTAAGTCAATACAGTTCAGTGACCATATTATTGCTCCGGAGCAGTCAGGGCACTACCACATTTACTTTGGAAACTTAAGTCAGGAAGAATTGTTGAAAGAAATGGATAATTGGCCGACTTATTATCCAGCTTCGATGTCTACCTCGGCTATTGTACATGAAATGCTGTATCATTGATCCGCTCTTAGCATGGACTTATGCTGCAGTTGTTGATGGATTAGGTGTAGACAAGGTGAGCTGTTTTGAAAGTATAGGGAATGTTGACGTGAGCTGTTCCTGTATGCTATAGTTTCTCTAATTGGTAATGATAATCATTATCATTTAGTGGGGAGAGAATGAATTGATGAATAGCAAAATAGAAGCTGTCATTCGAGAGCGTAGAACAATAAGGGAAGTACACGGAGAAGAAATCTCAGAAGAATTATTGACGAGTATTTTGGAGGCTGCCGCATATGCACCGTTTCATTCGGCTAAGGAACCATGGAAAGCCTACATGATTCGAGGACAGGAAGAGCACAAAGAATATATTGAACGAGTGCTGAACTGTTATTCAAGAATCAAGGTATGGGAAAAATTTGGTGCTGAACGAATTTTAGATTTTGAAGAAAAAACACGCAGTTATTATGAAATGATACCTGTTTCGATGGTCATTACAAGTAAGCAGATTCATGAAGAAAAAGCAGATTTTGAAGCAGTATTGGCAACTGCAGCGTTGATTCAAAATATACAGCTGCTTGCATGGGAGCAGCAAATTGGTGTGACTTGGCGGACAACAGCAGATATTTTTGATAAAGTATTTCAACAGGAAATTGGTATTCCCAGCAATGAAAAAATAGTAGGAACACTTCATTTTACGCAAATCCCGAAAAAAATCCCGAAAGCAAAGAATCGACAACCAGTATCAGATTGGCTTCACTCGTTGGAACTGCCGATTTTATAAAGAGAAAAGCCATGTTCGCTGCTGAGATTAGCGGACATGGCTTTTATTTTAGTAGTTGTTTTTCTATTTCCAACGGATTGAGATTCAGTGAGTATAGCTCAATAGAGATATGTTCAAGGGAAAGTAGTGTGTCCTTTGCTGATAACTCATAGATTTCAATAAAGCAAACCTCTTCTTTTTCTTGAGCCGATAAACGCATTTTCAAGTGCAGGTATTATTTGGTTGTGTTCAAATCGTATGGATGACATATATTGATCCGTCTTAAAGAAGAAGACTGCAGTCCCTTTATGGAAGAACGACCACTATCGTACAAGACAATCGATATGTGAAGCGGCAATTATTTCCTGGTAAGCAAATAGATCCTCTGAATGGAGTTGCGGGATGTCATGCATAGCATATTCTCTATTCAAGTATTCATATTTTTTTTCTCCAAATTGATGAAAGGGCAGAAGTTCAACCTTCTCCACACCATAGTCACTAAAGAGCTTTGCAAAGTGCTTCGCATCATCTAAGCTGTCATTATAAAAGGGAATAACTGGAATCCGAACAACCAAATCAGAATGCTGAGCTGCAGCAGTCTTTAAATTTTCCAAAATCAATTGGTTGGAAACGTGTATCCCAGCTTGATGTTTTTCATCATCATAATGCTTTACATCAAAATAAAGCAGATCGACATATTGAATGAACATCTCAAAGACATCATTTTTGGCATACCCTGTGGTTTCGCAAGCGGTATGAATTCCTCTTTGCTTCAGTTCTTGCAGCAGCTTAGTCGCAAATTCAGCCTGATAAAGCACCTCTCCACCAGACAATGTAACCCCACCATTAGATTCTTCATAGAAAGGCGTGTCCTTCAGAACATCATCAAGAATTTCTTCCATTGATTTATATTCTCCAACAAGAGTTGTCTGTTTTTTTTGATTATCCCACATTTCTTCAGGCCTACCAGATTGAGATTCAGGGTTGGCACACCAATAGCATCGTAGCGGGCAGCCTTTAAAGAAGACTACTGAACGAATACCGGGTCCGTCATGGATACTAAATTTTTGGATATTGAAGATACAGGCTTTCTCATTCATCATGAATCCCTCCTAATTTCAAGATAAGCTTATCACGATATTGATCAAACGTAAATGTTTTTTATTACGAACGAAACTTTTCGGCGGTTTGAGATATGAATAGTGCTGTGATAGAATAAAAAAGCGAGGAGGGTATTATGTCTAGAGAAGAAAAGATTATTTCCATGGTTAGCAAGCAAAAAAAAATAGAAGTCAACCGTTTGGCAGAGCTGCTGAAGGTTTCGAAAGTAACAATCAGGAAAGATTTAGATAAATTGGAAGCCCGGGGGATCTTACATAGGCAGCATGGGTTTGCCCTATTGAATAACGAGGCAGATATCAACTATCGCTTGGCTAAGAACTATGAGTTAAAACTGAGAATTGCTAAAAAAGCCGCTGAAACAGTATCTGACGGGGAAATGGTCATGATCGAATCTGGTTCAACCTGTACTTTATTAGCTGAAGAGCTGGCTTTTCAGCGAAACGATATTACGATCATTACCAATTCCAGCTTTATTGCGTCCTACATCAGAAAAGCAGAAAGTGTTAAAATCATCCTGTTGGGAGGCGAATATCAAAAGGAATCTCAGGTAAATGTCGGACCTTTGGTGAGACAGGTGATTGAGAACTTCCATGTAGATAAAATTTTCGTAGGAGTTGATGGCTGTGATTTGGCACGAGGCTTTACAGGCAGTGACATCAATCGATGTGATACAGCAAAGGTCATGGCAGGACATGCCAATAAAACGATTCTGCTTACCGATTCAAGCAAGTTTGAAAAAAAAGGAGCCGTTGCTGAATTTGCTTTTAAAGAAATAGCAGAGGTCTACACAGATAACGGTATTCCCAATCAAATAAAATCTTTCCTTGAGAAAGAGCAGATTTCCGTAACAACGGTTTAACAGATGCTAAAAGCTGTTATTGCACAATTGTGCAGTAGCAGCTTTTTTTATAGTAATGATTGAGAAATTTTCAATGTGATGGTACAATTTGTTCGAAAGAAACTGTTTTGCGTTTCGAAAGAACTTTTTAGATAAAACGGAGGTGCTTTACAATGAATGCTGTAATCAAAGAAAAACAGAAGAAGCCTTATTTTGGGAATTTAACAGGAAGAATGGAGGACTATAGAGAAAGTGTTCTGACTGCCAAGCCCTATATCTGTGCGGAACGAGCGCTTTTGGCAACAGAAGCTTATAAAGAACATCAAAACCAGCCAAATGTTGTGAAGCGTGCATTGATGCTAAAAAACATTTTGGAAAAGATGTCTATTTACATTGAAGATGAGACGATGATCGTTGGGAATCAGGCTGCTTCTAATAGAGATGCACCAATATTTCCAGAGTATACTTTGGAGTTTGTTTTGAATGAGTTGGATTTATTTGAAAAACGGGACGGCGATGTATTTTATATTACAGAAGAAACGAAAGAAGATTTGCGATCGATTGCTTCGTTTTGGGAAAATAATAATTTGAGAGCTAGAGCAGGTGCTTTACTTCCTGATGAAGTCTCTGTTTTTATGGAGACAGGATTCTTCGGCATGGAAGGAAAGATGAATTCCGGAGATGCTCATTTAGCGGTGGATTACAGAACTGTACTTGAAGTCGGCCTTGTCGGATACAGAGAGCGAACACTTAGAGCAAAAGAAAATTTGGATTTGACAGAGCCTGAAAGCATCGATAAATATCAGTTCTATCAGGCGGTATTGATAGTCTTGGACGCAGTGAAACTATACGCAGAGCGTTTCTCAGCTTTAGCCATGGAGCTGGCAGGAGGCGCCGATCCAAAAAGAAAAGCGGAATTATTGGAAATTAGTCGCGTATGCGGCAAGGTCCCAAATCAGCCAGCTGAAACATTCTTAGAAGCCATCCAATCGGTTTGGTTCATCCAATTGATCCTGCAAATTGAATCGAATGGTCACTCTTTATCCTATGGGCGCTTCGATCAGTATATGTATCCTTATCTGAAAGCAGATATAGATAGTGGAAAGGTAACTGAGGGTGAAGCAGTCGAGCTGTTGACGAATCTGTGGATCAAAACTTTAACGATCAACAAGGTCAGGAGTCAGGCGCATACGTTTAGTAGTGCAGGGAGTCCGCTTTATCAAAATGTGACGATTGGCGGTCAAACGAGAGAGAAGGAGGATGCGGTGAATGAACTGTCTTATCTTGTTCTGCAAAGTGTTGCGCAAACAAAGCTGCCGCAGCCGAACTTGACAGTGCGTTATCATTCCGGCTTGGACAATCGATTCATGAATGAATGTATCGAGGTCATGAAACTAGGCTTCGGGATGCCGGCCTTCAACAATGATGAAATCATTATTCCTTCTTTTATAAAAATTGGTGTTACTGAAGAAGATGCGTATGATTATAGTGCAATAGGTTGTGTTGAAACGGCTGTTCCCGGTAAATGGGGCTATCGTTGTACAGGAATGAGCTACATGAATTTCCCAAAAATCTTGATGATTGCAATGAATGACGGAATCGATCCGGTTTCCGGTAAACGATTTGTGAAAGGGTATGGACACTTCAATGAGATGAAATCTTTTGAAGAACTGCAGGCAGCTTGGGATAAAACCGTTCGAGAGCTGACACGTATGAGTGTGATTGTAGAAAATGCTATCGATCTGGGACTTGAGCGAGATGTGCCGGATATATTGTGCTCGGCATTAACAGAGGATTGTATTGGACGTGGAAAAACACTCAAGGAGGGCGGTGCAGTCTATGACTTTATTTCCGGACTTCAAGTTGGAATTGCTAATTTGGCAGATTCCTTGGCAGCCATCAAACTGCTGGTATTTGAAGAAGGTAAAGTAACACAGACGGAGCTCTGGGAAGCGTTGATGACGGATTACGAAAGTGACCGCAGCAAAGAAATCCAACAGATGCTCATCCATGATGTTCCTAAGTATGGAAATGATGATGATTACACAGATGATTTGGTGACAAAGGCCTATGACAGCTATATAGAAGAAGTGAAGAAATACCCCAGCACTCGTTTTGGCCGTGGACCAATTGGCGGGACCCGCTACTCAGGTACATCCTCTATTTCTGCAAATGTTGGACAGGGAAAAGGAACAATGGCAACGCCGGATGGACGAAATGCATGGGTTCCGCTGGCAGAGGGCTGTTCCCCGTCCCATAACATGGATAAAAACGGTCCTACTTCTGTCTTGAAATCTGTTTCCAAGCTGAGAACAGAAGAAATAATCGGCGGTGTACTGCTAAATCAAAAGGTCAATCCGCAAACCTTGGCAAAAGAAGAGGATAAGCAAAAGCTGATCATGCTCCTTCGAACCTTCTTCAATCGACTGCAAGGGTACCATATCCAATATAATGTGGTTTCTCGTGAGACCTTGATCGATGCACAAGAACATCCCGAAAAGCACCGTGACCTGATTGTCCGAGTTGCTGGCTATTCTGCCTTCTTCAATGTATTATCCAAGGCGACTCAGGATGATATCATTGAGCGAACAGAGCATGTGTTGTAGTAGACGAAGAGTTTGAGAGTTATTTCATCTCAAACTCTTTTACAGCATAAGAGAGTGGGACAATAGTCTACTCTCAAAAAGAAAACAAGTCTGATTTTGATGATCAATATCAAAATCGGGCTTGTTTTTTCTTCTTTTCGTCTCTTTCTCTCCATGTGCTTCCCTAATTT
>NZ_JAEDXU010000006.1 GCF_017830045.1 Enterococcus larvae
AGCACGCTCCTTTTGATTGGGTTTAGGCACTTTAATCATACAAGGTTGTGTGCTTTTTATGTACCCCTAAATCAAAAAAAGTGGGACAATGATCAGATTTTTTCTGACTATTGTCCCACTCTCTTTTTATCTCTTTTATTCTTCCCTCAACAATCCTTTAAACAAGCCGATTGCAAAGTCATTGGCATCAAATGGTTCCAGATCGTTGATGCCTTCGCCCAGCCCGACTAATTTCACCGGCAGGTGCAGTTCGTTACGGATTGCTAAGACGATTCCGCCTTTCGCTGTACCATCCAACTTAGTTAGTACTAAGCCGGTAACATCCGTTGTTTCCTTGAACTGTTTTGCCTGAGCCATAGCATTTTGTCCGGTCGTTGCATCGACAACCAGCAGGACTTCATGTGGTGCATCAGGAAGTTCACGTTGAATCACTCGCTTGATTTTTTCCAGCTCGTTCATCAAGTTCACTTTATTTTGCAAACGTCCGGCAGTATCCACCAGAAGAACATCTGCGCCTTCCGCTTTGGCACGAGCCACTGCATCAAACACTACTGCAGCAGGATCGCCGCCCGCATTCCCACGAACAACTTCTACTCCGGCACGTTCGCCCCAAACAACTAACTGATCGATAGCTCCAGCACGAAAAGTATCCGCTGCTGCCAGCATGACCTTCTTGCCGCTTTCTTTATACTCATGTGCCAGCTTCCCGATACTCGTTGTTTTCCCTACACCGTTTACACCAACGAACAACATAACGGTCAAACCATTTGGCTGGATATTCAGTGCATTGTTTTCATCGATTCCTTCTGCTTCATACAGATTGACCATTTTTTCAATGATTGTATTCTGAACCTCAGCAGTCTTCTTCGCATTACGAAGTTTTACTTCCTGTCTCAGCTCTTCTGTGATCTTGATTGCGGTCTCAAAGCCGACATCTGCACCAATCAACGTTTCTTCCAGCTCTTCGAAAAAGTCTTCATCTACACTACGGAAATTCGCCATCAGCTCATTAAAACGCTGAGAGAATGTCTTTCTGGTCTTTTCCAGACCTTTTTCGTATTTCTTCTGTTTTTCCTTTTCCGGTTCAATCATTGGAACAGTTTCTTCAATAATAGGTTCCGGAGCAACCTCGAGCTCTGGTGCAGATTCAACTTCCGGCTCAACCACTATCTCAGGTTCGCTTTCTTGCTTGTCTTCCTCAACCACTGCAGCAGGTGTTTCTTGTTCAACAGTATCTATAGTACTGTCCTCCGGCTGCTCTGTCGGGACTTCTTCTTGCAGCTGATCCTGTTCCTGCTCAGCTTCTTTATCGGCTGTGAACGCCTTTTTTATTCGATCAAAAAATCCCATCAGTCTACTCCTTCCAGTGGTTTCAATACGTATTCTTTTACTGCTTCAGCCACACCGGACTGATCATTGTTTTTAGTGATCACATCCGCTGCTTTTTTGACCATCTCAACAGCATTTTCCATCGCAACACCGATTCCTGCATATTCGATCATCGGTAAATCATTTTCTTCATCACCGATCGTCATGACCTCTTCTTGCTTGATATCCAAATCTCTTGCTAATAGTGAAATACCATAAGCCTTCGTGATTCCCTTCGGCATGAATTCCAGAAGGTTACTGCGGGTTTTGATCACTTCATAGCGTTCATAAAAATCAGCCGGAATTTTTTTGATTTGTTCATCCAAGTATTCTGTATCGATTGCAACGACTGCCTTATTGTAAATGCGATCTGTCGCCATTTCTTCCAATATTATTGGCTCAAATGTCAGTAAATTATTCAATTGACCATAAATAGATGGATATTCAGCTGATGTGGGCAAATGTAAAACGGTACCCTCTGATAGAATATCCAAGGGAATATTCAGCGATACTGCCAGTTCATAAAGCTCATGAATATGCGCCAAAGGCATCAAAGCTTTTTCTATGATCTCGCCTGTATCATTTTTTTGTACCAAACCGCCGTTGAAAGTGATACTATAGTCGCCTGGTTCATTCAAACCCAGCTCATCCAAATAACCGACAATTGCTGCTAACGGACGACCTGTACAAATCACGATTTTAACACCCTGATCCTTTGCCTGTTTCAAGGTCTTTTTATCTTCTTCGCTGATCTGCTTCTGACTGTTTAATAGTGTACCATCCAAATCGATTGCAACCAATTTTATCATCTTTGCTCCTCCTGTTTTCTATGCACTGGTGGAGATTGCTCCGCCCTCTTTGACATCATCCAAACGAACAGAAACGATCTTAGAAACGCCTGATTCCTGCATCGTCACACCATACAGCACGTCTGCCGCCTCCATCGTTCCCTTACGGTGAGTAACAACAATAAATTGTGTTTCATCTTCAAAATCACTAAGGTAATGCCCAAATCTGGATACATTGGCATCGTCCAACGCAGCCTCGACCTCATCCAAAATACAGAACGGTACCGGACGAACACGAATGATAGAGAACAGTAACGCAATAGCTGTCAAAGCTCTCTCTCCACCAGAAAGCAGGCTTAGATTCTGAAGCTTCTTGCCTGGAGGCTGTGCCTCGATTTCGATCCCTGTATTCAGTAAATCATCTGGATTTGTTAGTACCAGCTCTGCTCGACCGCCGCCGAACATATTTGGAAAGACAACCTTGAACTGCCCTCGGATCGCTTCAAATACTTCACTGAACCGGATTTTGACTTCCTGATCCATTTCCTCCATGGTTTCAAACAACTGATCCTTCGCTTCCAGCAAGTCATCTCGCTGAGTAACCAGAAATTCATGCCGTTCATTCACCTGTTCATACTGCTCGATCGCATTTAGATTGACCGGTCCTAGTCGTTCAATATCACGCTTCAAACGCTTGACCTCGACTTTCGCCGCCTCAGCCTCTATCGTCAGCTGATAATCTGCCCTTGCTTTTTCATAGGTTAAATTGTAGTCTTCCTGCAAATATTGTAAGGCATTGTCCAGTTTGATTTCTGAACGATTTTTTACAACCTCAAGCTGCGTCTGTTGTGTCAATAGCTGCTGTTGGTGCTTATGCTCGTCAGTCAAGCTGCTATCAAGCTGATCCACATGCTGCTGTAAGCCTTGCCGTTTTTCTTTGCCTTGTCGGATTGCTTCCTCCAGTTCCCCGCGCTTCTCAGAAAACTGCGCCAATTGAAGCGCTAGACTTTCTTCGGTAACTTGATGGTCACTGGAATGATCGTTCAATTGCTGCAGCTGCTGCTTCAAACTACTTTCCTTCAATAGTACTTCATCCAGTTGAGACTGCTTGTCCCTCGTCTGACCTTCCAGATGCATCAACTGCTCTCCGATCACTGCCCGTTCCGCCTGAAGCTTGTTCAAGCGTTCCTGCGCATTCGCCTTGTGTGTTTCCATCTGGCTGGCTTCCTGATCGATCTGCTGCATCTCCTGATCCAGTCGCTCTTTCGCCGTAACTAAATCCCTTTGCTGCTGCTCCAGCAGTTTGTGCTTTTCTTGATATTCTTCTAAAAATTGATGCAGTTCACGACTTTCAAATTCAAACAGACGTTTTTCCTTCGTCAATCGATTGACTGCCTCTTCTTTATTGGTTCGTTTATTCTCAAGCTCTTGCTGCCGCAGACGACTTTGCTCGCCTTTTGAACGCAGCTCTTCCAACTCTTCCGTCGTTTCCTTGACCTGCTCAGTCAGCTGGCGTACTTGATTCTCGCTCTCTGTCAGCTGCGCTTCTAACCGCTCCAACTGCTCGGTCAACGTTTGAAGCTCCTGCGTTTGAGAAAAAAGACTGCCTTGATTGCCCTTTTTGTTTGCTCCACCAGTCATTGATCCGCCGGGATTCATCACGTCTCCGTCTAACGAAACTACTCTATACTGATAATTGATCAGCTTCGCCAATCGGTTGGCACTTGATAAGTCTCTTGCCAGAACCGTCACGCCTAAAATGTTCTGTACCACCGGACTGATTTTTTCAGGATACTGGATCAGCTCACTGGCAATCCCCACAAATCCTTCAACAGCTTTTATCTTTTCTCTAACAGCTGTGGATAACTGACGTGGTTTGATTGTTGTCAAAGGTAAGAAGGTTGCCCGACCACTGTGCTGCTGCTTCAAGAAAGTGATTGCCGCACGTCCATCTGCCTCGTTTTCCACAATTACATGCTGTGCCGCTCCACCCAACGCTGTTTCCACAGCCAATGTGAATTCTTTAGGCACCTCAATCAATTCCGCCACTGCACCCACGATACCGTTCAGCTGGTTCTTTTGCTTAAGAACCGCACGAACTCCCTGATAAAACCCAGCATAGTTCTCTTGGATCTCCTGCAGACTCTTTCGTCTTGCTTTGACCTGCTGCACCTGATTCATCGTCTGATACATTTGCTTTTGTTTCACAGACTGTTCTTGCTGCTGCTGATCAAGTCGTTGTTTCGCCGCCGTATAATTTGCCCGCTGCTGCTCCAGCTGAGCTTCTGATGCTTCCAGTTGTTCAGCCAGCTGCTCTTGTTCCTGTTGCGCTGTGGATAACTGTGCTTCCAAATTCTCATGCTTTTCCACAGCCTGTTGGTTCTTCGCTGTTTCCTGCTGATATTGGCGCTCTAGATACTTCAGCTCATTTGCGGTATTTGCCTGTTCCTGCATCACTTCCACATAGTCGCTGCGTAATTCTTCCAATAATTCTTTTGAAGATTTGCTGTATTTTTCCACTTCCAGCTCTGCTTCTTTGATTGCTGTTGATAATTCTGTCTGCTCTTGCTGCTTCTGAGCATTCTTTTCTTTCAGCTGCTGCAGCTCTGTACGATACAGTTGAATCTTCTCTGCCGTCTCCGTCAGACTTTCCTGATATTCCGTTGTGCTCTGCATAGTATGCTTGGATCGCTCAATAAGCACCTGTTTTTGACCTTCCGTCTGCTTTAACGCTTCCGTTATCTTCAATAACTGTGCCTGCTGCTGCTCCAATTGTTCATCTAATTTGTTTCTCTGACTTCTCAACTGCAGCAGTTGGTCCTCTGAATGATGAATTTTCTGACTGATTTCTGCCAGCTGTGTTTCTACAGTCCCCAGCTCCTGAGTCTTTTCCTCCCAGATTGCTTTAGCCTGCTCAATTTCAGATACAGTTAAACTAACATCGATCTCCGTCAGATTTTTCTTAAGAGATAAAAATTCCTTCGCGGCTTCACTTTGAGCAGCCAAAGGCGTCAACTGATCTTCCAATTCATAAATGATATCCTGTACACGATTCAGATTATCTTCTGTTTCAAATAATTTCTGTTCTGCCTTTTTCTTCCTCTGTTTGTACTTAAGAACCCCAGCGGCTTCCTCAAAAATACCACGACGATCCTCAGGCTTACTATTGAAAATCGCCTCGACCTTCCCTTGAGAAATAATCGAGAAGGATTCCTTCCCTAGTCCGGAATCCATGAATAAGTCCTGAATGTCCTTCAAACGACAGCCCTGTTTGTTGATGAAAAAGTCACTTTCCCCAGTTCTTCGGTAGCGCCTTGTCACACTGATTTCTGAAAAATCCAACGGAAGGTAGTGATCCTTATTGTCCAACACCACAGTGACCTCGGCAATATTCAGCGCCTTGCGACCTTCCGAGCCGGCAAAGATAATATCCGGCATCTTTCCGCCCCGCAAGCTTTTTGCGGACTGCTCACCTAAAACCCAGCGAACGGCTTCAGTAATATTACTTTTTCCGCTGCCGTTAGGCCCTACAACAGCCGTTACGCCATTTTCAAATTCTATTACTGTCCGATCCGCAAAGGATTTAAATCCTGCGATCTCAATACGTTTTAAAAACAAGAATAAATACTCCTTCCGATTGTAAAAGCTGAATGAGCTGGCCAGCGAACGAGCGATATAGGAAACTGGTATAGTAATGCTCTCTATCACTATAGACAATTTATCTTATCGTTGATTGAGCTAGCTCACAAATCAAACCATGACTGAATGAATCAAGAGTTGCTCGCACAACTCTTGTCCTTGGTCACCTAAAACTATTGAAATACCTAAAAGAGAACTCAATGTTGTTCTGAGAACTGTTTCAATGCTCGCTCTGCGGCATCTTGCTCCGCCAGTTTTTTTGATTTGCCTTGCCCGGTCCCAATCAAATCATCATTCAAGAAGACTTCAATATAAAAAATCCTATCATGAGCCGGTCCTTCTTCCTTGATCAACCGATATTCGATTGTCACGTCTCCTTGGCGCTGCAGAACCTCCTGCAGTCTTGTTTTGTGATCCATCTCATGTGAAAAAGCACCTGCATCGATTTTGGGAAATATTACTTTTGAGATAAATTCTCTGACAGCCTCTAGCTGTTGATCAAGATATAATGCGCCTAAAAATGCTTCAAATACATCACAAAGCAATGCCGGACGCTCCCGACCACTTGAGTTTTCTTCTCCTTTACCCAAAAGAATATACTGATCAAAATGACACTCTTTAGCAAACTTGGATAAGCTGTCCTCACGAACGATTGCCGCCCGCATCTTTGTCAGCTTTCCTTCTGATAACTCTGGGAAATGACGGTATAGGTATTGAGAGACTAATAACTCCAATACCGCGTCTCCAAGAAACTCCAATCGCTCATTATCAGATAGTTTCATATAGCGATGCTCATTCACATAGGATGAATGTGTAAAAGCCTGTTCCAATAAATTGACATCATGGAAAACAATGCCGTAACGTTCTTTCAGTTCTGTTGTTAACTGATTGTCCATTCTCCACATTCCTTTAAAATTATTTGCAACCTTCTCTATTATACTTTTTTTACAGGAAATTTAAAAGGTTGTCCCCTGATGTTATTAGAAAAGCTGAACAGGCTTGCTCTACTTCCGAGCAATAAAGGAACTTGACTTAATGATGCCCTTTATCATTGAAGGCAAGTTATCTTATTGTCGAAGAAGTTAGTCTGTGAAGCTGGACAATTAGAAAAGCTGAACGAACTTGGGCAGCTGCCGAACAATAAGACGAAACTGACATGCGGTGCCCTTTCCCACAAGGCACGTTTTGACTTATTGTTGAACGGAGCTTGTTCATGAAGCTGAACCTAAGTCGCTTAGCTTATGAGTCATACGCCTGATACCCGCATATAGACAATAGACTCCCACATACAAAAAAGAAGAAGTCAGGACCAGTCCCAACCTCTTCTTTCAATTTTTAAACCTGAATAAATGGCTGAACAATATACGTCCTACTTCCTCAAGACATCTTGTGTCTGATTTGATCCGGATACTCCTGCTCTACCTATTTTTTGTCATGTAATTATAAGTTGTTTACAATATAATCTACAGCGGCACCCACGGTTTCAATCTTCTCTGCATCTTCATCAGAAATCTCAGTTCCAAATTCATCTTCCAACTCTAAAACAAATTCCATCACACTGATTGAATCTGCATTCAGGTCATCTTTAATATTCAGTTGATCAGTTACGTTCTCAGCATCAATATCAAAGTGATTTGAGATAATATTCGCTACTTTCTGTAAAACTTCTTCACGAGTCAACTGTCTTCACCTCCACTGCTTTAAAAAAACATTAATCTTAGAAAGACTTAAGCGCTATGGTACATTTTACTCAGAAAATCGTCGTTTGTCTACTTTTTTTTCAAATTTGTTACAGAGTCGTTGCATTTCATTTGCAATTCTCTCGTCTATTTCTCTTGAATTTTTCACGAAACAAAGAAAAAATAACTGCAAATAGTACAGGATAGCTGTCGTTACTCCAACAGTTCGACTCAATCTGGTCTTTACTCTAGACTGAGCAAATACCTGACTTAGACTTCACGACCTGCTTTCTATTTTCCTTCGTAATATTCCACAAGCTGAGAAACTACATCCGTGATCAGCATCGTACGAATCTGACGAATCGTATAGCGAACTGCTTCAGGACCAGTTGAACCATGTGTTTTGACAACTGGTGCTTTCAAGCCAAACAATACCGCTCCACCATGCTTGGAATAATCCATCTCTGACTTCATTTCTCTAAAGGCGTTTTTGAGCAGCAGACCGCCCATTTTCCCTTTTAGCCCTTCAGCCATGATTGATGTCTTCAGTAGGGACATCATGTTCATCGCTGTACCTTCAATTGATTTCAACACTGCGTTTCCGGTGAAGCCATCTGTCACAACCACATCTGCCGGACCATTCAGCAATTCACGTGCTTCGATGTTTCCGATAAAATTGATTGTTTTATTATCAGACAATAGCTCAAAGGTTTTCTTCGTCAGCTCGCTGCCCTTTGTTTCCTCTGTCCCATTATTCAACAGAGCGACTCTTGGCTTGTTGATGCCGCGAACACGATTCGCATAAAATGATCCCAGTACAGCATACTGAACCAAATGCTCTGGTTTATTATCAGCATTAGCACCCAAATCCAACATATCGAAGCCGCCGTTTTTTTGTCCAATCACAGGTAGAGTAGACATCAACCCTGGGCGTTCCACATTTTTGATCCGTCCGACAATAAACAGGCCGGCTGCCAATAAAGCGCCCGTGTTTCCTGCGGAAAAGATTGCGTCTGCTTCTCCGGATTTGACCGCTTGTGCTGCCAGTACCATCGATGCATCCTTCTTACGACGAATTGCCTTCACAGGCTCGTCGTCACTTGCTATTTTTTCATCTGTATGAATAATTGTAATATTGGTTTCATCTGTAACATATTCTCTGATTGCATCTTCTTTACCATAAAGTAGAAATTCTATGTCCGGAAAATCTTTTTTTGCCAGCATTACGCCCTCAACGATTGCTTTCGGTGCGTTATCTCCGCCCATGGCATCCACGGCGATTCTCATAAATGACTCCTCCTATTTCCTTTTCATCAACATTTAGTATAGCATATTTTTCCCTTAATCGAAGTACTGGTGCTGTTCATTTTCAGGCTGAATTTCTTCCGCCAATCCCTGATAATCCGGTAGGACCCACCACTGCTTTTTCTGCCAAATGGCTGACGCTTCTTCTCTGGCAACCTCCAGCACATTAAAGTCAGTCACAATATCTCCGACAATAAATTCCGGCAAACCAGATTGTCTGGCACCAAAGACCTCTCCGGGACCTCTGAGCTCCAAATCCTTCTCACTTAAAACAAAACCGTTATTCGTTTCCGTCATGATCTTCATCCGTTCGACGCCCATCTCATTCTTCGGATTCGCTACCAAAATACAGTAAGAAGCATCCGAGCCTCGTCCAACACGACCACGAAGTTGATGAAGCTGTGCCAAGCCGAAACGATCAGCATCCATGATCAGCATGATCGTCGCATTCGGCACATTGACGCCGACCTCAATCACTGTTGTAGATACCAGAAGCTGCAGCCGGTTTTCTTTGAACTCTTGCATGATCTCGTCTTTTTCCTGGTTCTTCATTTTCCCATGAAGCAGTCCTACCTGATAGTCCGGCGCAAAAAACGCCGTCATATGTTCGAAGATTTCAGTGGCATTCTTCACATCCAACGCCTCTGATTCCTCAATCAGCGGACAAATAACATACGCCTGATGCCCCGCTGCCAATTCTGTTTTCATCCATTCCAAAACAGTATCGATCTGCGGCGGACGAATCCAGCGTGTTTCTATCGGGATACGACCAGCCGGCATCTCGTCGATGATTGATACATCCATCTCGCCATACGCTGTGATGGCCAAGGTTCTTGGAATTGGAGTCGCTGTCATAAATAGAACATCCGGCTTTTGCCCTTTTTCCCGCAATATCTTCCGCTGATTGACACCGAAACGATGCTGCTCATCGGTAATAACCAGTCCAAGGCGCTTAAATGCCACATCACCTTGTATCAGCGCATGTGTACCAATAATCACATCGATTTCCCCTGATGCAAGCTGTGCCAATATTTCTCGTCGATCCTTTGCACGTGTTGACCCAGTCAAAAGGGCTGTGCGAACTTCCAGAGGGTCGAAGAGCTGCTGCAGACTTTCCATATGCTGCTGTGCTAGGATTTCTGTCGGCACCATCAGCGCCCCTTGAAATCCGGCTGTCATCACTGCATATAATGCAATTGCAGCTACTACTGTCTTACCGCTCCCAACATCCCCTTGAAGCAACCGCTGCATATGATGAGGATTCATCAAATCTCGACAGATTTCATTAGTTACTTTCTTTTGCGCCTGTGTCAGCTCAAAGGGGAGTCTTTTAGTAAATTCCTTCAAGCGTTTCACATCATATTGGATGGCAATGCCGTTTTTCTCGGCTTTTTCCTGTCTCTTCAACCCTTGCATCTTCAGTTGGAACAATAGAAACTCCTCAAATACCATGCGCCTTTTTGCCTGATGGCTTTCCTCAGGATTACGTGGAAAATGCATAGCAAACATTGCTTCCCGTCGATCCATCAGCCGATATTTCTGTATCAGCTCTAGCGGCAGGCTTTCTTCCACCAGCTGTCCGTATTCATCAAAGCCTGTTCGTATCAGCTGTACCAAACTACTCTGTCGCACACGCTTGTTCACATGGTAAATTGGCGCAAACTCTTCGCCGTCATTTTTCGCCGCAAGGATTTTCATCCCATTCAAGGCTTTTCGTTTCGCATCCCACTTCCCATAAATAGCGATTTCCTCTGAAAGAATGATCTTATCCTTTAGATAAGGCTGATTGAAAAAAGAAACATTGATCACTGCATGATCCTGCATGATGCGAAAGTTCAGCCGACTTTTCTTATAGCCGTACCTGCTGAGAACAGCCTCAGAAACAACTGTACCTTTCAGCGTGACCTTCTCCTGATCCTGTATTTCTTCGATCACTTTTTCCTGTATATCTTCATAGCGAAAAGGGTAATAAGTCAGCAGGTCCTTCACTGTATGTATGCCCAATTCACTAAATGCTTCTGCACGCTTTGGCCCGACACCAGAGAGTACGTGTAACGGATCTGTCAGTTTCATCAATGTGCCTCCTCTCATTTCTCTTCCTATTCTAGCGGAACCATCCATCACAACTAAATACGCAAAATCCGACGGAACATTCTCTCGATTTTTTTCTAAGCAACGCTATAGAAAAGAGTCTGCACCAATATTCCTGTCAGAATACTGTTCAGACTCTTACTTCTATAACTGAATGAGCTTGGACAGGCAGAACCTGTCACAGACTCTTTGTCTCGCATCCAGCAGCTTATAGTCAGCTATGATCTGCTTCGAAAAGCAAAGAATATCTATTCAGCAGAAAACAGGTATGGATAGACCGGCTGATTGCCTTCATGAATCTCTGTTTCCAAATCTTCATGTTCCGCAGTTAATGCTTCTGCCAATTTTTCAGCTTCAGACAGCTGTCCGTCTTCGCCGACGATGATCGTTACGATTTCTGTATCTTCGTCCACCATGCGATTCAAGGTGTCCAGAGAAGCCTGAAACATGTCAGGTTCAGAAATAACGATTTTTCCATCGACCATTCCCAGATAGTCATCCTTTTTGATTTCTACATTATCAATCGTTGTATCACGCACAGCAGTTGTTACCTGTCCGCTGATCACGCTTTCCAACATTGTTGTCATACTATCCTTATTTTCTTCCAGAGTTTGCTGATCGTTAAAGGCCAACATTGCTGTCATCCCTTGAGAGATTGTCTTCGACGGTACAACTACTACTGGTAATTCCGCAACTTCCGCAGCCTGATCCGCAGCCATAAAGATATTTTTATTATTCGGAAGAATGATTACTTTATCTGCATTCACTTCTTTGATTGCTTTTAAAATATCTTCAGTACTTGGGTTCATTGTCTGTCCGCCGCTGATGATATAGCTTGCTCCCAGACTTCTGAATAGCTCCTGAACACCTTTACCTGCAGCAATTGCAATCACTGCATATGGAACACGTTCTTTCTTAACAGGTGCCGGTGTTTGTTGGTCATGCTCAAGAATCGTTTCATGCTGCAAACGCATGTTATCAACCTTGATTTTTACCAATGAACCGAATTTCTGCCCATAGTTCATTACTTCACCGGGATGCTCAGTATGCACGTGTACTTTGATGATCTCGTCATCATTAACAACCAGCAAGGAATCACCTAAGCCATCCAGATAGTTTCTAAATGTTTCATAGTCGAAGTTGCTGTCCACAGTAGGACCCTCTCCGATTTGAACCATGATTTCTGTACAGTAGCCAAAATGAATATCTTCTGTCGCCATTTGACCTTGAACACTGCGATGATGCTCTGCGTTCACCATTTCATCCATTTCAGCTGGTGATGGCTCATAGATTTCATCTGGATTGTAGTTGCCGGATAGAACATCCAAAAATCCTTCATAAATGAATAATAGCCCCTGACCACCACTATCAACAACACCGACTTCTTTTAATACCGGTAATAGATCCGGTGTTTTCGCAAGAGCACGTTTCGCTCCCTTGACCACAGCTTCCATTACTTCGACACAGTCATCGGTTTCTTTTGCTTTGCGTTCACCGGTACGAGCCGCTTCACGGGAAACAGTTAAAATTGTTCCCTCAACTGGCTTCATTACCGCTTTATAAGCAGTTTCCACACCATGTGTGAAAGCCGCTGCCAAATCCTTGGCATTCAATGTTGTCACATCTGGAATCTGTTTTGAGAATCCTCTGAACAATTGAGATAAGATAACACCTGAATTTCCTCTGGCACCCATCAATAAACCTTTTGATAATGCTGTAGCAAGCTCTCCTACTTTTTCAGAAGTAGAATCTGCAACTGCCTTCGCACCGCTGGTCATTGATAGATTCATATTAGTTCCTGTATCGCCATCCGGTACAGGGAAAACGTTTAATGAGTTGACATATTCTGCATTCACGTGCAGACGTGACGCACCTGCCTGTACCATTTCCTGGAACTGACTTGCGCTGATTTCTGTTACATTCACCTAAAATATCCTCCTTTAGATCACTGCTAGTCCATTCAGAGCCCTGCTCCTTTTCTAACAGCAGGCTGCTCTAGTCAGGCAGCACACGAACACCCTGTACAAATACATTGACAGAGTTTGCAGTAACGCCCAATAATGTTTCAAGATTGTACATGACTTTTTCCTGTACATTTCGAGAAACTTCAGAAATTTTTGTACCGTAGCTGACAATTGTATAGACATCCACAGCCACACCGTTTTCCTCTTGGCGTACGACAACACCTTTTGAGTAATTCTCTCTACGTAAAATCTCATTCAGATTATCTTTAATTTGATTTTTACTAGCCATTCCGACGATTCCGTAAATATCCGTAGCGGCACCGCCGACTACAGTGGCAATAACTTCATTGGTAATCTCAATGGTACCTGCTGAGGTTTTGATTTTTACAGCCATTGATGAAAGCCTCCTTAAAGAGCATACTTGCCCTATTTTCTTCCTTAACATTCTAACATAGCTGAGGATTAATGAAAAGAAAGGAAATCAAAGAAGGCGATAGATTAAGAGAAACTTTTACTATTATTCGACACTTGCTTCCCGCTGTCCCATTATTTTCAAGAGCTGAATAAATTTCTGTAAACGCCGAAAATCTTCTTGCCAAATCCCATCAAATATGATAAATTAGTCTGGTATGAGCTGAAAATTATCGCTCCAAGATCAAAGCAAAGGAGGAAATAAACAATGGCAAAAGTATGTTATTTCACAGGTCGTAAAACAAGTAGCGGAAACAACCGTTCTCACGCTATGAACGCAACAAAACGTACTGTTAAACCAAATCTACAAAAAGTTCGTGTTTTAATAGATGGTAAACCTAAAAAAGTTTGGGTGTCAACTCGTGCTTTGAAATCTGGTAAGATCGAGCGTGTTTAATAGACAATAATCCAAAACCTGTTCCCTTAGAGGAAGCAGGTTTTTTTCTTTGCACAAAAACAGCCTGTATAGTTCAGCACTTCTCTGTATTTTACGAAAAGTACGCTGTTCACTATATAGGCTGTTCCCAGTTATGATGCTGGGGTATTCGTGATTGTCCAATTGATGGTTGTTTTATAGATTTGATTCGGCTTGGCTGTTCCACCATTCACTTTGAGGCTTACTGCTTCCGGGTCCCAGACCTTTGTCGAAATCAGTTTTCCGGCATCAGAAGCACTCTGTGCGGCAAAAATAATCTTTTCTGTTGTAGTAAGATCGACAGCGCCCGTCTTCAAACTTCCGTCAACGACTGGTGTTGCACCAGTATGCGTGTTGTACATCTTCCCTTCCGGCAATGTGATATACCCGCCGATCAGGGTAGAAGTATCAGAAGAAAATTCAGCAGTCATTTTCGCTGTCAGCGACCAGCCGTCGACAGTCATTCGATCATCTGAAACCTGCACCCACTGTTTATTCAGCTCCGCATCATCAGTATTTTTAGGCTTTTTTGCTTGATATACCTGATCTTTGACCGCAGCTTTCGCTGTACCGAAGCTGAAGACTTCCGGGATGTAGTCCAAGCGAAGCAGTCCTGTATTTCCTGTACCATTATTCTCCGCACCATTTGGCGGTTCGCTTCCTTCTGCCGGATTTTCCGGATCAACAGGTTTGGTGGGGCCTTCGTCAACGATCCTTACTGAAATCATTACCTCAAGATCCTGTGATAGTTCAGGAACAGCTGATTTAGGCACCTGCAGCTTCACCTGATAAACACCGTTCGTTGCTGCTGATGTCAGCCCTCCCAGATTAGCTACAATGATTTTATTGGTCAAATCAATCAATTGTCCCTGATCAAGCCGCTGTGCGGTGGGGCCACTCCGTAATAGCACATAACTCTTTAACTGGGCTTCAGTCAAATGCTCAATCTCCGATGTATATAGTACGATATCCTCTCCGTTAATTGCTTCATTCGCTGCATGAACTTTCAAATCAGCGGTGACTTCGCGAACATTCTGTGCATCATCTTTAAGAAGAATCACAACTGAATAGTCACCTGCCGTGTTCATATAGCCAGCAACTAGACCGGGGTCTTGATAGTCGTAGGTAAACCCTGTATTCGCTGGGTTCGTATCCTGGGGATTGGTGACAAATAAAGCTGCTGTCGGAACGACTTCATTGACCGCTGCATGGACGAGCACGCCTGTTCCAATTGGAGCAGTTTCGTCCACTACAGTTTGTTCTACTTCCACATCTTTTCCGTTCAAAAAGGCGTACACCTTTAACCGGCTTGCCGCAGTAAAGTAGCTACCAGCTGGCAAGGTAAAGCTAAAGCGTCCATCCAACCCAGCTTGTATAGTGAAATTGTCGGTCAATTTTGGATCTGTTTCATCTGGATTGGTCACCGGACTCTGGACACTGTTCAATTGTGGATCGATCGCCGGATCATCAGTTGTAAGATAAGGTGTATCTGATAGCCGAATATAGGCGCCCGGTGAAGCTGTACCGCTGACTGTCCTTGAACCGGCAGCACTTCGATCATCTGTGGCTGTTGAATCCAGTGTCAATTCCACATCGGGAATGTATTCGAAGAGAACACGCTGAACATTCCTAGTTGTAAATTTAGATTTAAAATCAGTTACAGTATTTTGAGTCAACGATGAGACCTCATTGACTGTAGGAGTGACAGTATTGTATTTGACTTTTAGTTTAAATATCGGCGTCCAGCTTTCTGTTGGTACGTCTGTCATATTATCTCTCGCCCACATTTTGACCGATTGCACATCAATATCCAACAAGCCTAATGTCCCTGCCATATAGATCAGCCCGTTAGCAGTTCCTGTCGCAATCTGCTTCGTTTTTTGTAAATTTACTTTTTGGGCATCTTCAAATTGAAAGATCGATCGTTGGTCAGTAAAATAAATAAGGTGATTTGTCAGGCTGGTACTGTCACTGACTACATTAAAACTGCCTTTTTTATGAACAATAAAGGTTGAAACCCCGTAACCATAAATAATCGAAGAACCGGAGCTGCCCATTCCCTCACATTGAATATCCAGACTGCCTCCGGGATTCACAATCAATTCTGCTCCATTGAGGTAAACAATCGCTACCGCTCCTGTATGCCCTGCAGAATTGATATTCAGCTGGGCATGGTCGCCAACCTCAACTTTAGAAGAGTTTGTCGCTAAGTAAAGGCTGGCTTCATTTGACCGTCCAGTTTGAGAGTTCAGATTTAAAATCGCGTTTTCTCTAAGCTCTACATTTCCGGAAACAATATATAGAATATCACCTATCGCTTCCCCTACAGCAGCATTGGGCGGCGCATTCAGCGTCATGACTGCCCCTTCTTCAAGTATCAATGAACCATTGTTCATAAGGTAAACATTTCCAGAATTCAAGGTTGTACCTGTGAAGGTCGCACCTGACCGAAGTGTCAAATTACTGATATGCAAATTACATTGATAAATATCATTGATGGCCCAATTTGTTCGAAGACCGCTAGTATAAGGTGATTCCTGAAGGGTTACTACCTCTCCCTCCATGAATACTTGTCCATACACAGAATGAAGCATCTGATTTCCAGTATCAGCCAAATCCTTGTAGGTTAGGATGGAATTCACTTCATAGGCATCGGCCAACCATTCATAGGTCATAAAGCCATACCAGTTTCCATGATAAGTAGTCAGATTCTCCCAAGTTAAATCCCAATGTGAACTCGTATTCACCGAGGCATCATAAAATCGAATCGTGAGGGCGCCAAAATCAATAACAGGTTTTTTCCCATCAATATTTTTCCCTTCAATGACGACAGGTCGAGAAGTTTTCGAGGCGATAAAGCTAAAATAATAAACGCCGCCGCTGACATTCGAACCTTCTCCTAATGCAATGTCGGCAAACGAGCTGAGAAGAGGATTATCTGGAACTGCGAAGCTTTGTACAATATTTATTTTTGACACAGAGACATTGGCTAAAGCCAGAATCAAGCCTTCCCAGTCACTGACATCTACAACACTGTCAAGCGCAAGATTCGAGACATCTGCCGATTCGCCGGCAGATGCTGCGAAGTCCGTTTGCCTTTTTTCATCTTCCACTACCTGCGCTGTCGCCTCACCCGTCTTCTCTCTTTTGTCTGTACTTCCCATCGTGTACTGCCCTGTAGGGATTTGAGGAGTCATCACCCGAACCGCCGTAGAGATCGCTTCAGTGTTATCCTGCAGCTTTTTCCCACTCAAAAAGATATCTGCTGGTTCCTCAGCCATAACCTTCAATTGAAAAACAGCGTTTATATCCACTGCCTCAAAATGAAAACGCACCTGTCTCTTTGCTGCATCGTAATCAACTTTTCCTGTAGACTGCTCCTCATCATAAGTAATAAAGGTAACATCTTCAGGTAAATCAAGAACATATTCTGCCTTGCCGCCTCCAGCTTCTTGTTTTTCAGAAGAGATATCTGAAAGGGTGAGCCAAACCAAACGATCCTCTGTTAGCTCTATGCTGGAAGTTCCATCTGCTGTTGTTAGAACAAATCCCTTAGAAGCTTCTTCTGCCTGTGCCTGCATCAGTTGAAAAGGCTGCAGCGACAAAAGCATCAGCAAGCTCAAAACAATTGTGAAAATTCGATTCAATCGATTTTTCATTCAGCTTCACCTCCTGCTCTCGCTGTTTTTTGGTATCTCCTGATAGCCCAGAAAAGGAACACGGACGAAAGAACATTCACTATGCCTAAAATACTCAGGCTTGTGTTAATGGTTTCACCGGTTTTCAGGAAACTGCCGGACGATTTTTCTTCCGGCGGTGCAACCGTCCCACTCCCCTGTGGTCCTTTTTCACCTGGCTCAGGCTTTGGCGCATCCCCCCAGCCGTCAAATGTAATCGTCGTACGACTGTTGGGACTTGCTTCAGCATTCAGTTCGTTGATTGGAGCGAAAAAGCTGATACAGACCATAGATAGAAGGAGAAGAAACTTGATACTTCGTTTCATAACATGTACCCTCCTACATTTTAGTGTCATTCTGTATCTTGAAAATTAATTACTTTTAAGATGTTGATTTTTTCCGTCTCTTTGCTTTTTTCTTTGTTTGTTCCTGCTGTTGTTTAAGCCTTCTTCGTTTGATCAGGACATAACCGAGTAATAGGGATAAAATGAAAAATACAGCTATAGCTGCTATAAACAGCCAAAGATAATTATTTCCTGCTTCGGGATCGTTGATAGCCTCCTTATTATGTTTTCGTGCTTCATCTGCTGTGACGGTGAAATCTTCTGTCCATTCCCAGACTTGAGTGTCCCATTTGGCATCCTCGGTCATTGCCTTGAGCTTCATCGTGTAATCTCCGGCCTTCATTGTCTCCTGTCCTAAAAACACTGGGAAAGCAAACTGCGAATTCGGTGCCATGATTAGCCCCTCACCAGTATTCTCGTAAAGCACCTCATAGCTGCCCTTCTTAAAAACCTGAGCAGCAAAAGTCAGTTCAGATACGATGGCAGGTTGATCATTTTGCAGCTGGGCAAAATATGCTTTTTTATAGTTGCTCAATCCCTTTGTAATTCCAGTCAGATTCAGATTTGGTGCAGGGATTTCTTGATTGACCGTTAACTTGACAGCCAAAGCATAACTATATTTATTGTTTATCTGAATCCCGCTACCGTCTTCCTGCTCTTGCACCTGCCCCTCTTTTTCGAAATACCACGAACCCAGAATGGCACCGTCTTCAATCGTCTCCGGTACCTCAATGATCGTTTTGACCGTTCTCTCTTCATTAGCCGGGATTTCCACTTTGATATCAGAGGCTTGGATATCTGCAATCTCGTTGAATTTATACTGCAGCGAACGATCGTATTCTTCCGCCTGAGAGGTGTAGGAGATCTCACCGTTTTCATTCGTATAAGCTGTAAAAAGCTCTGATTTCACAGTAATCGTTTCAGAAGAAGTATTGATGATCCTCGCCTCTATCTCTCTCTTATCCCCCGGCTGGACAGCCAGATCGTAAAAAGAGCTGGCTGGATCGACTTCTCCCTCCGGACTGATTTTCTGAACGCTATACGCAATTTCCTGCTGGCCGGACTCTTCTCCGTATCCCTTGATTCCTGAAAAAAGAACGACCAATGCCATGCAAAGCATAAGTATAAAAAGCACTGTATTTTTCTTCATATTCAATCCCTGCTCCTATTTATCTTGATGTTGTTGCAGCAAGCGTCCAGTTGATTGTCGCTGTATAGCCTCCCGCTTTAGCTGTCATAGCCGGCACCTTCAATTGAATCGCTGATCCTGCCCAATACTTTGTCGAGGATAGCTTCCCAACCGCGGCGCTATTACTCGCCGTAGAAAACACCGTATAAGATGTATCAGCAATCATTTCGACTGGACTAGTCACTAATCCATCTGGATCACCGCCCTCTGTCAATTCGTTTTTGACTGTGCCGGATGGGAGAATCAATGTTGAGCCCGTCAAGCGTGCTGTATCTCCCTGCGTATGAAATTCATCTCGCTCCACAGTTAGTGTCCAGCCATTCTTGTCTGTCCGCTTGTCTGTTACCTGCAGATATTGCAGGTTTGTCGTTGCTTCAGCTTGATAAATCTGCTCCTTTACAGCTACCTTGGCCTGTCCAAAATCAAAAGCTGTCGGTACAACATCAAGGGATAATGGTCCAGCATTTCCTGTTGCCTGATTGTCTGTATCTCCCGCTGGACCTGCTTTCGAAGGATCAGTCGGATCTTTAGGAGATGTTTGGTCCCGATCCTCTGTAAAAGAAATATCGCTAGCTGTTCTGTCCACTGCCGCTGCATCACTGGGCAGCAAGAAAACAACACTCGCTGAGACAAGAATGGTACAGCTGATAATGAGCTTTCTCATTTCAACCACTCCAATCCTATGAATGTACAACAGCTGTTAATGTCCATGTCAGGGTATTTGTATAATCTCCGGTCTTTGCAGTATTTGCCGGAATCATCAATTCCACCTGATCAGGCGTCCAAACACTCGTTGACTGGCCTTTCCCTACAGACGGATCTGCATCATCTTTTGTCGTTGCAAATACTGTTTTATCAGCATTTGTAATGTCTACAGCTGTCGTTGTCAGTCTGGCATCAACGTCTGTTGCCGGTGTATTCAAGCTATTACGAGCTGTTCCAGCCGGTATTGAAATGGTTGCCCCTGTCAACGTATGAGACAGATTTTTCAAATAGTCGTCCTGTTTGACAGACAGTGCCCAGCCATATGTGCCGCTATCACGGTTATCACTGACTTGAACGTATTGACGGACATGGTCCACAGCTTGCTTCTGCCCAGCATACGTATGTGCTGCAGAATACATTTTTTGTGTACCGAATTCAAAGCTTGTTGGAACAACATCCAGAGACAGCGGCCCAGCAACATCTTGACCTGGGTTATACGGATCTTCTGGTACCAACTCTTTACTCGGATCTTCCGGATCTACAGGCTTCGTTTTCTCATCATTCTCTTCCAACTCGATATGTCCCGTCGTTTCATCTACTGCTGAAGCCGCTAACGGACTCATCACACCAAGAGCCATACAGCCAATAATTGAAGCGAATAAAATTAGACTACTTTTTTTCATCCTATTTTCCTCCTTGGTTGCGGTTGCTCCCCCTCACAATTACCGATTCACCTCCAATATAAATGTTGTGGCAGCTAAGAAAACAACCTGTCAATTATGATTGCTGCTATAAAAACTCTCTGAATATAGAGAATTTTTTTCTAATAATAAGAAAAACTTCAACACTGCTCCTCTCAATAAACAAGTGAAGATGACTTTATTTAGATTCAACAATCCTTCAATTCCTTTATCTATGCTCGTTCAGGGTCCCTGTTCACTTTTATTGCCAAACAGGCCAAAACCCACTTTTTATTATTTTTTTCGTATAATAAAATTGAAATGAACAGAGTAGATTTCATAGATTACTCATATTTATATTATAATAATCAGAAATAAAAAAAATATATTTTCGCAATCTTACCATTTTCATTCGCAATTTTTACTTTGTACATACTCAAACTCAAGCTAAAAGAAAATATTTTAGAGGAGGAAACTATGGTAACCATCTATCTTTTCAACCAAGATGTCGTTTTTTTAAAGCATGCTCAAACAATTGTGACGAACCTTGACGAAAATCGCTTTGTTGTAAAATCGTTTATAGATTATCAATTACTGCTTGAGTCAATTGACAGCACTCACAATGCCTATTTTATAGACATAAAATTCACTGATTCCGTTTCATCAATCATTTCCAAAGCCAAGCAGCTAAGAGAAATAGATCCTTCCGGAAAAATCGTTTACTTTGTCCCAAATGAAGAATTTGCCTTATCCTTGCTAAATGCCTACGTAGAGCCCTTTTCTTATTTCTGTAAAAACCAGCAAATCTCCCATGAACTATTTGAAAACTACTTAGTGGAAACCATCGAAACAATCTTTGCTGCCATCAAGAGAAGTCATGAGAAAGATTATCTCCACTTTCAAGACGGGCAGCTGAAAAAACGAGTCGAGCGCTCCAAGGTCATGTACGTGGAAAATTTTTCCAGAGAAAAGAAGATCAAGGTTGTTACAACAGAGGAATCCTTTTTTATCAACACCTATCTTGGAGCAGTCAGAGAGCAGTTTGACAAAGATACATTCTTTTTAGATGCTCAATCCCTGATCATCAACTTGACCCTATTGCATGAAATTCAGTCCAGTACCTCATACGTAAAATTCAGTAATAACACCGTGCTCTCTTTATCCCCATATTTACTGAAAAAACTAAAAAAAGCAGCTCATATTCTTGACGAGGCGCTGTGAAGTGATGCAAAAAGAAAGACCGCCAAAGCCAGATAAACAATCTGGTCTTTGACGATCTTTTATTATTGTCCAAGGAATTGTAGCCCTCCCTCTTTTTTCATCCCGCTTTGATGATACTAGGACTAAAACGAAGAAAAATCGTTCAGCGGCAATAGCTGTGCTTTTACAACACCGATAATTTGCTCACTGGTAATCAGCCCATACTCGCGACTATCAGAGCCATATTCCCGATTATCACCGAGAACCAGATAACAATTCTCCGGTATGAATTGTTCCTCGCTGATATCCTGTAATTGAAAATCTTCCGTGTATTGCCCGCCGTTTTTTTGCGCCTCATTGATTTCATTGATGATGAATTTTTCATCAATGACGTTTCCATCTACATAAAGAACATCATCACTATAACTGATCCGTTCCCCCGGAAGCCCGATCACACGTCTGATCTGCTGTACCTTCCCTCTTTGAAAAAGGACGATATCCATACGCTTTACTTTTTTTGATTTTTGAACCAATACAGTATCTCCATTCTTCATCGTCGGCATCATGCTGTACCCCTGAACCTTCGTTATTCCAATAAAAAAGAAACTGACGGTTATGAAAAGCAGTGCAGTGACTACTGTTATGATCAGAAAATCGCGAATGCTCTTGCCAGAGCTCCTACGTTTTTTTTGTCTCTTTTTGGAATAAAGAGACTTCTTTTTTACTTTTTTAGAACCAAACTTCCTTGTAGCAAAACCTGTTTTTTCCAAAAAAGAAGATTTTTGCGGTTTTGTTTTCAGCGACTTTCTTTTCTTTTTCTTCTTAATTCTCTCGACTTGATTGCCGGCTTTGTCCCTATCAACAGTCCGCTTTCTTTTCTTACGAGCAATCTGATTTGTTTTTGTTTTCTGTTCTTTTGTTTTACTACGTGGTCGCCTGCTCTCTGTCAACGGTTTCTGCTGCGTTTTTTTTCTTCTCGGCTTGGTATTTGTACTCTTCTTTTTTGTCATTCATCATCACTTGCTCCTTCTTCCTCGAGCCCTGATTGATTGACCTTGAAATAGTCAAATGCGGATGTTTCACGAGCAATCGTTTTTTCAATATCCATCTGAAACGCTTCGACCAGACTGCTGTTCCCATAAAAATTATTACTCTCACGGGTTGCATTTACCCCGAGCTCCGACAACGCAGCATAATACCGATTCAACGCAGACTGACCTTCTTTTGTATTCAACGTGCTCGCTTGCTTAGTGGAATAGGCAGCCATGGTGGTTGCCAAATAACGGATATTTTGCTGCGAAGCAGCTTTATCCTCTGTTTCATCAGCAGCTTTCTGCAGCTCCTCTTGAAAATCCCTCAACAAATAATAGGACCGGACAATCAGCGTAGAATCATCCGATGACAAGTTGATCGATTGGTAGTAGTTGGTATACACGGAAGCACCACCTAAACCTGCCGCTAGAAAAATCAGGAAAAGGCTGAAAACAATCGATTTTTTTCGCTTTTTCTGCAGTTTACTTCTAGTATTCTCCCACCTTCTCCTTTTTTTCTTATTTTTTGGTGGACGCTTGGCAATTTTTTTTAATTTCCTGCTTTGAAGAATGATTTTCACAAAAAAGTATATTGCAAAAAGAACGCAGAGTATTGCTCCTGCTGTCGCGCCCATAATAATCCAAGCAAGTATTGTCATGTGTACTGCTCCTCATCTTCTTTAAAGTCTCTTTTTCGCTTCATTCCCTTTTGAGGATTTTCTTTTTTTACCGGACTTTCCAGCCTTTTGTTTCCCTTTCTTTCTTTTTCGAAGAATCGTAACGATCAGGAAAATCACCGCTACAGAGGTAATAAATCCAACAACAATGATTACGATCAACTGCCAATTGATTCCTGTCTCCTGAGTCAGGCCGACATCTCGTTCGTTATACTTCTGTGCTTCTTCTTCAGTGATTTCAAAATCCTCCGTCCACTCCCAGCTCAGCTCTCCGGAAGTAGCCAATAAATGAACCGTGTAATTTCCCGCCTCCATTTGCTCCCCATTCATACTGATAGGGAATTCCATAAACGAGTTCGGTGCCATACGCATAGACGTGTTTTTCGATTCATATAATACGGTACTGCTGTCCTTTTTCATGACCTGTGCTTCAATCGTCAAATCATTCAGGTAGGCGGCAACGATATTGGAAAGATCCACATATACAGAGTTGCGGTAGTTCAACTGCCCGGCATAGGCGCTGTTGAACTGCAAATCAGGTGTGAGTTCAGCATCGCCTTCCTGCAGTAAAATCGAAACCACATATGCATACTGATTGATGACTGTCGAGCCCCCACTAGTATCGACGTCCTCTGTTTGACCAGCCTTCATCAGCTGAATACCGCCGGCAATCACACCCTCATAGCCGGTCTCCGGCATTTGGATATTGAGTTCCACCTGTTTTGTCTCTCCCGCAGCCAACTCAACTTCAGAAGGTCCAGTAACCAAATCTTCAAAGGCAAACGCTAGAGAAGCATCGTTCTTAATTTCGCTATTCGCGTATTCGATCACGCCATTTTTATTCGTTTTTGCTCCATTTAGAGCCAAATCGACTGTGATAGCCTCAGAGCCGGGGTTGCTGAGAATGATAACAATCGTTTGCTGCTGGCCTGGCGTCATTTTTAAATGGTAGTACCCCAGATTGGTGTCCTTTTGATTTTCAGGGTAGTTCAGGGTATATGTAAAGCCAGATGCTGAAAGAGTCGATGCTCCTGAATTTTCGGTGCTTTCTGTTTCTGCTGTTCCCCAAGCAATTTCGTCAGCAGTGAAGGTAGTTACTGATAGTAAAAACAGCACTGCCAAGAATATCTTCAAGCAGTTGATTCCAGTTTGTTTTTTCATAGGATTGACCTCATCATTCTTATTTATAGGCAGAATAGCTAAAAGATAAAGCTTGTTCTATGTATAGATTTTCTGCAGCAGACAATGAAGTAAGCTGGTGAGAAACTCACCAGCTTACCAGTGATACTTAAAGAAGGAGACTGCTTATGCAGTTGCACCCATTGTCCAAGTAACTGTTGCAGTGTATGTTCCAGTTGTCATTGCAGAAGCAACGCTTGTAGGGATGTCTAAAGTAACTGATTTGTTGTCAGTTGCAGTAGCTGCACTTCCTGTGTAAGTAGAACTTTGTCCAAATTCCAGTGTCCACAGACCGCTACCTTCTGTATTTGCAGCTTTAACAAATGATTTCGTACCACCATCTTTACTCAATACAACAACTGCTTCAGGAGCTGCTGCAATTGTTCCAGTACCTGAAGTTGCCAGTAATGGATTTGTGTAAGTGATTGTTGATGCATCTAAAGTTGTTGTTCCATTAGTGAATTGGCTTGTCAACTCACCGTAAATTGTATAGCCAGTATACGTACCAGTTACGTCACCGAAGGAAACGATGTTCCCACGAGTTTCTCCAGTGGCAACACCAGCGTCGTCAACCAACGCAACTGATGCAGCATTCGCTGTTGTTGTTCCAATGGCGATATTACCGAAGTTTAAATCTGATACAGCGATGATTCCTTTATCGTCGATATCCGGATTTGGTTTAACACCTGGTGTTTCTGGATCGATCCCTGGTCCGTCCGGATCTTCCGGGTCAACGATGCTGTTAGGGTCTTCAGGATCGATAGTCCCTTTACCTACAGTTACAGTACCTGTAGAATCTAATGATGTTTGATTTGCACTTACCGCTACTGGTAATGCTGCTGTTGCTCCGATAACTGCTATTAAAGCAGCTGCACATAATTTACTTAATTTCATTTCTTTGTTCCTCCTAAATTTTCTGTGTTTTATTTACAAATGGGTATTACCCAGTTTGTCTTGCTTAAGATGTTGCAGTTTATTCAGTAGGACCGGCTTCCAGCGTCCATGTTAATGCAGTTGTATATTGAACAGGGTAAATCTTTACTGCATCAGGTATCGTCAGAAAAACTGCTCCATTGTTGTAAGCCGGTTTGTTGAAGGTTGCGTCGGTCACTTCGTTGCCGTTAGAATCAGTTAATGCAGATAATGTATTTTCCTGATTCGAGGAGTTTTCTCCGGAAGCGCCGAAGGCAATCGTCCAAATCCCTTTCCCTTGCTGATCCCCAGCGGTAGCTACCGTATAGGCAGTTCCCATCTCATTGATTCCCAAGGTATCTCGGCTAACTGTTGGTGTCCCGCTGTTTCCATCAGAATTTGCCCAACCATTGCCAAAGGACAATACTGCTCCTTCTAAACTTTGGTTTTCCAAATCCTGAATGATTGAACTGCTGAATTGGGCATCCTGGGACAATGTCAGGGTCCAACCGGAAGCCTCCGAGCGATAATCGCTCACTTGGATATAGTAGCCTCGAGCTGTTGTATCGCTGTGGAACAATTGGGCTAGTGAATCAATTTTTCGGTCAGCCGCTGTGATTTCGGCAGAACCAAAATTCAAGCTGGATACGAAATCGATTCTGAGATCTCCCTTGGTGGACGGGCCTTCCCCTGGGTCAACTTCCACCCCGGGATTTTCCGGGTCCACCGGTTTACTTGATTCATTTCCTTCCACACTTACAGTACCGTTACCGCCATGTTCTGAGGCATGTACCGCTGTATTGCTAATGACTGCTGTACCGAATAAAAGAAGAGTGAGTAGAGAAACGTTGAAACATGCATTCATTTTCATCCTTGTTTCTCCTCCTTTTTTCTTCGATAGAAAAGTATCAGCGCAATCAACAGAACAATTCCTGTCCCCATAAGGCTGTATTTCTGAATCATTTCACCTGTACTTGGAAGCTTGTTTTCTCCCCCTTGCGGTTTCCCTGTAGAGATAGCGGTACTGCTGGAATCAGCAGGTACCTCGGAGGAAGAATCAGTCGTCGAAGACTCCGTTGTTTTCTCATAAAAAGTGATTTGACCTTTACTGCTGACCTGTCCTCCAGCACCAGTCGTTGCCGAAGCTGCTGCTGAGAACCCAACCATGCCAATCAGGAACATCGCAAGACTCAGGAGGAAAGCATTTTTTATTTTCATTTTTTCCCCTTCCCTTCTAAGGTTGTCCAGCCATGATCGTCCATGTGACAACACCGGAATACGTACCGATACTTGAAACAGTCGTTTTCGTCGGATCAGCAATCAATTTCAACCCAGGTTCATCTGAGGTGTCACCCCATGTACTCGTCACGTCAAAGCTGCCGCCGGAAGTACTTGTATAGATGATTTGATCGCCGTAATCCAAGGTCAGCGGAATCTCATTTCCAGAGCCGTCCACATACCATAGCGCTTCATTCATCACAGAACCTGTAGAAACATTTGTCATGTTTGTCGTTAAAGCTGCTGATAAAGTCCAACCGTCTGTTATTCCAGATCGAGTATCTGTGACCACTAAATCTGCATCCGTTGTCGGATTATCAACTCGTTGTACCTTCGCATTGTAAGTCAAGCTGCCGAAATCAACCGTCGCTGGTGCTGAAGCCAGCATCAATACGCCGTTAACAGTTAGCGTCAACGTCACTTCATTAGATTTCTGGCTGTGCAGCTCACCTGATCCGCTGCCGTTTGTGGAATAGACATACGCAGTCAGAACATTTTCTCCAGCCGCATAATCGTTATAGATTCCGGCCGTTGCCAATTCTTCTGCTGTGATTGTTATCTGATGGTCGTTTTCGATCCATTGTCCCTGACTGTAATTCCTTGTCAGAACTGTTTTACTGCCGTACATAATCACTAATTGACGAACATAGTCCCCGCTATTAGAATCTGTACCATTCAGATAAAAGCTGACATTAGAATAGTAATCCACTGTTTTAACTGCAGTATCTGCATATGGATCGGTCGTCTCAGCTTTAATTTTCAGCTCAGGTAATTGATTCTCAGATTGAACGTTTAGATAAAACGCCTTTGGAATTTCTGCTACTGCATGATAAGAAATGCTATTCTTATTTGCATCTAGCGTTGGGTCTTCCAGGTTTTGATCAATAAAGCTGTCTACTGTCATATTTCCTTCAAGACCATTCCACGTTCCGTGTGCTGTTGCACCAGCAACACCTAGAAGTAATCCTTTAGGTGTCCCACCCGGAACATTTGCAGCTTGAGCCGCAGTAAATGTGCTTTGATCAGCAGCATAAACGTAGATCTTCGTTGTACTTGTGAAGTCTCCTGTAATCGACCATACACCAGAAGCATCAGCCGTAGCGGTCAATAACGTATCGACATTTGTTGGATAGACAATTGCCAGATTTATCGTCTTTTGCAGCAGATAGACCTTAGCTCCGGGTTCTGTCTTACCGGAAACTGTCGCATTGGCTAGACCATTGGAACCGTTTGTAACGGTTGCTTCAGTCACATTAGGTGCCAAAACATCAATCACTTCTTGTTTAAAGGAAACTCCGCCGGCTTGTCCGACTGTTCCGAAGCTGCCGAAATCATCATCTGATGGTGTCGCGTATTCGGGATCACCTGATTGATAGTTATTTCGATCCCAACTACCAATGATCCTTATTTCACTTCCTACAGGAATACCCATGCTGCCTAAATCTAAAACAAAATTGGCCTGACTGTTTGTATCGCCCCACGCTGCTTCAGCCGCTGAGACCGGCACGAATTTTCTGACCAGTGTGCCTGAACTGTTTGTGTATTCAATGAACACGCCGGCTGCAGCATTACTGGAAGCCTCCAGCGTCTCATACTGAACTTGATCGTTAATGATCTCAGCATCGCCGTTTTGATCTCGCTTAGCAATGACCAGTTGTCCATAGATTTTGTCATCAGCATTCGATGCTTGGTAAAAGGCATTGACCTGTCCACCAATCATCCCTTGTGCTTTCACATAAGAGTATTGATTGATCCCGCTGCTGAAATATTCATGCCCTGATGAACCTGACGTAGTAGTAAAGTTCGTACCTGTCAGCTTATAATCCAGTCGCCCGATTGTATAGGTCGGTGAATCATCATGGTCCGGAGCACTAGTCAACGAATTTGACCACAGCATAGTGTAGGCATTTTTCACTTCAAATGTATTACCGGAATTATTCGCATTAACCAAAATCCCGTTCTTGTTGTAATTTTCAAACTCATAATAACGTGCCTGATCCATATACAAGTTGAACTTAGGACTGGTACCGCTCAAGCCAAATACACCATATTTCGTACCGCTTGTACCACTAGTAGTTGTATTTCCTCGAACAATAAATTCAGCATCTTCATACGCATATACTCGAAGCGTCGGTGTTGTTGACAATCCGCCGCCGTATACACCCATACCGCTTTGTGCCAAGATTTCCACTTTACTATTGTCCTTGGTTCCGTCTGTTCCGACATTAAATACAGCAGCCGAAGTATCGCCATTCGGGATGTTGTCATACTGCAGTGCAATATAGTCTCCTGTACCTGCTGGATCAGTTGGCGTTCTATTGCCATCACCTTCATTGATCAACTGGAAGATTGAATCTCCTGTCACATTGACTGTATTGGCAGAACCACCGATCCTCATTGCAGCTGACTGGCGTGCACCAGCTAGCTTAACTGCTCTGAAGGTACTGGCTTCTGTAATATTGAATTGGTATTCACCCTTGGCAATCCCATATTGCGTACTGTGTCCGAACATTCGGATTGCTGCCATGTAGCGATTGGCATCCGTTGCGTTCATTCCATCTGCAATTTTCGATCCCCCGGTCACTTCTAATGTCGAACCACCACTTAGATTGAATTGTGTCCCTGTTCCCCGAGTGGCTATACCACTGGTTTCAGGATTATAGACTGTTACCTGTGAATTTCCGCTGATATCGATTTTTGAAGCTTCCGGAGTCGGATCACTGCTTTCGCCTGATTCTCCCGGGCTCTTTCTTCTTTCACTATGCTCATGCAAAATCACACCTGTTCGGTAGAGATTTGTTGAGCCGTCCATCTGGTTATTATATGAAACACTTCGTAAATCAACAGATGAATTGTTGATCACTAAATTAGAAGAACGATGTCTGTACGGGTAACTATTATTGCCGCCGCTGTCTTCATTTCCATAAAAATGGATCATACTGGGGATTGAACTTTGTGCGACTGTTACTGAACTCTTCAAACCATTCAATTGAATGTCGGAAGAAGCAATATTCAATTCGCTGTAGTCAACCTCAGTAAAATAAAAGGAAAACGCATAGCCTTCTGTTGAAGAAAAAGTACTGTTCTTGATATTCGCTGTTTGCGCTTCAATGAATCGTACCAGTGGCATTGCTTTCGCTAAAAGCTCTGTGCTGGATGCTGTTGCATTACTGGCACTGATCGTCGTGTCTGTGTTCACATCAAAGTGAATGTTCACAGCTGAAAAATCCACTCGGGAATTCTTCGCCCGAACAAAAACCCCGCTTTTCAGATTGACATTGATTGGGTTTGTGCTATTTGTCTGTGAGAAATTTATTTTTCCGGATGTTTCAAAAAAAGGTGTAAAATCCGGAGAACGTCGTAATTCCTGCAGCTGTCCGATATAGGCTCTGTCCAAAGACAGATTGGAAGCACCATCGAAGACAACTTGACCGCCGTCTGCTATATTGATCACAGAGTTGCCGACACTTGTTGTGCTCTGGGAAGCAACCGTCACGCCACTGTTATCGGCAAAATTAACTGTACTCCCAACTTCAAACATCACAGCATTGCTGGCATAGAAATCTAGTTGGCTGCTGCCGCTAAAATTCAGTTCAGAAAGACCTGAAAATGTTGTACGCGCATTTGTACTGAATATCCGACTGTCAGCAATACTTACTGAAGTAGTGTTGTAAGTGTTATTGACACCACTGACAATGCCGGCTCCGTTAGCTACATACGTAGTTCCTGAATTGAATGAAGACAGAGCAATATGGGTATTCTTCACTGATCCGGCTACTGCACCATTGACCGTTATAAAATAGCCGCTGTAAGCACCGGAAATTGCAAAATTTTCCAGTGAAAGACTATTTCCTGCGGTAACATTGAATCTCGTTCTGGCATTGCTTGCCAGAGTCGATCCGTCAGAAACCCTACTGATGATTGTTACATCACGGTTAACATTGATGGCAGAGTCTGTGGTCACACTAGAGTAGCTAGTTAAATAGATGACATCATCCGTTCCATTTTCAACACTGTTTTTTAGCTCTGCCCAATTTGAAACAGTTGTTTCAGATCGCAGCAGGCTTTCTTTATTGTTGAATACAGATAGTCCTACAGCGCTTTTTGTCTGCTTAAGTGCCAAGGTGTGTGCATTCGTCTCAGCTGTACCTATCCCATAGGTATTCGCTGTTTCATCCTGCAGTGAAACATCTGCAGTCACATCTGTTTCCAAAGAAGAAACGGTTTCTCTGATTTCCGGAACAAAGGTATAGTTTGTTTCAGATGTTAGAGAAGTGACTAAAGAAACACTATAGCTGGCGGACTCGGAAGTATTCGTGCCTATCACATATCTTCCCTTAGAATCTTGTTCAACAGCCTGACCATCATTATCAGTGATAGAAAGTACATCCATCGTTACTGGTAATCCCAGCAGCAGCTGCTTTTGAACAGCGGCTTCACTGGCTGTCTTGGAGAGCGACAATTCCCAGGTGACTGTCTTCTTTTCATCATCAATAGACACGTTGCCAATCTTGAAACTGTCTTCAGAAACCACTTCATTTGCCTCTTGGGCATAAGCAATTTCCTGATAAAATAGAACTCCGTTACCGATGTACGAACTGCCTAATGCTGCCAGCAGAGCTCCGGTGACCAGAAGTTTTGTTTTCTTTCCTTTCAAGTTTAATCCTCCCTTCTTTCAATATTTTTATTGTTTCAACATCTCTCCCCATACCTCACCTCCCTTCAAAATTGAATAGAAACAATTCTTAAGCTGAAAAAACATTCCATCTTTGTACATCCGTTAATCATTGGAATTTTACAGTTCGGGATAAGCGGTAGGCAAAATGATAGAAACCTGATTTCACTTCATACATTAGACAACATGATCAAAAGATTTTATTTATTCTCTATTGCTTGAACGCAACTATGGGGATAGGTTCAAACACGATGAGGCTCTCGGTTATACTTCTCTATGACCAAGCCTTTGACCTTTCAAAAAACTGCTATGTCGGACTTTCCATAGAAATGAATGTCTTGTTTTCCAGTACGATTAGAGACTTGATAGGTCTAGCATGTATCCTCTGGAGCGAACCGTGCGGATAAACGTCGGATCTTCTGAATTCTTTTTCAATTTTTCTCTCAAATGAAAAATCAGATTTGCAATCCGGTAGCCTTGACAGCTAAAATCTTTATCCCAAACTGATTCAAACAGTTCTTCATATGTAACCGTATTGTTCGCATTTCTAAAAAGCATGTCCAATGCTTTGTATTCAAGATTTGTCAGTGGTATTTCTTTTTTCCCGGATATCTTTAGACTATGATTTCTGGGAATGAGTTTAAATTTCAGCGCATATTCCATGTCATTTTCAAAGTCATAATCGTTAGCTGACAGCACAGCGTTTTCTCTTTTTCGGTTCATTTTTTTCAAGCTGTTGGTTACAATCAACTGTAATTCCGTGGCGTCACAATCCTCTGGTATAATCCCCAATGCACCAAGCTGCAGATACACCGTTCGTCCAAACTTTTGATGACCAGAAGAAAATACCCAGACATATAAATCTGATTTTTCCTTAAGCTTCAACAGAATTTTGCATGTTAGGGCTGCATCCTCAAGTGCATTTTCCCGAATGATCACTGCATCAAGATTTTTTATTTCTTGTTCAAAATCATCTGCAGTCAGCGGAATGACGCTAATATCATTTTTCTCAAGCTCTTTTGAATAATGTTCATCAAACTTTTCTGATAAATTAATAATTCCTGCATTCATAACTAAATCCCTCCCCGAAGCGTAAAAGCATACTAGTGACATTTCAGAGTCTATTTTTTCTCAAATGAGCTAACTTTGAGAAAAAGGTTAGAAGTTCTTAATAAACCTACAATTTATGAAGAGACGACGGCTTATGAGACGGCTCATTTTCTTATGGAAGCCTTCTCAGTAATATAGATAACTCAATCGAAAAAAACGCTACTATATAATGTACTTCTCTCAAATCAAGGTACAGTTGTCGATTTTCTTTTTTATTGAGTTTATAGAAAACGGATCGTACGGCTGTAAAGATAGACTCAGTTTTTTTAGATAGGAATGTCATTCAATTAAACAGCCTAGCTTCAAAATGTCGACTTGATAATTGAACACTGTCATGTAACTTGAGGATATGACAAATATCCTCCATGCTTCGAGAATCAGAATGAAGTGAGAGCCCTATATGTATAAGTACTAATCTCTGAGCATTGCAGCAACAAGTACCTGTGCGTGGGAAAAATAATTTGAAATTGTCATAAAAACTTTTGAGAGAAAATAGATATCTTCTATCGAAAGGACTACTTCGTTCATCAAAACGCTCCACAAAAATCAATTCGAAATCGGTTTTCATACAGTGCAGTATATCTTGAGCTTTTTATCTAGTTGAATAACCTTGTACTGTTGATTGAAGCCTAAAATGGATATCCTCGTTACAGTATGTTCACTCACACGAACTGCTCAGTAAGCTATATTCAGTAAAATTATTTTCTGCATAAGATAATATAACAGTCAAACTATAGAAAAAAACAGAGACAACTGACGGCTTAAGTGACGGGCTTCAACAAATAAATATTTTTCAATTTACAAAAAAAGTGGTGGATATTTTCTGATAAACAAGATAAATTTCTGATTTTCTCTCAAATTTAACCGAATTTCTATAAAAAAATGATAAATTATTGTATAGACTTCTAGGAATAATTGCATTAGAATAAGTCTAGTGAATAAGAATATTTCTCAAAGTTAGCTCTTTCAAGACAGCTGACTTTTCTTTATTTATGCGAATAAAATAATATCCAAGCACTTATAAAATAACAAACAAGACCGTTATAATCGTGAGGTTCTCGATTATAACGGTCTTGTTTTTTTATTGGTTATAAGAAATGGTTCTTGCTGATTTTGATTATATAGAAGTTACTGGATATCCTGCTCGCTTTCCTTTTGTTCTCCAGAGGATCGCTCAGAAACAAAGAGACCAATTGTTGTCAATACCGTGCCTGCTGCAATAACGGGGGTAAATTTTTCTCCAAGAAACAAGGCCGAAGTAACCACGGTGATTGCAGGCACTGCGTAAATATAAACGCTGGCTTGAACAGCGCCTAATTTGCTGACGCTGTAATTCCATGTCACAAAGCAAACTGCAGAAGCAACAGCTCCAAGAAACACTAGATTCAACACGTTGGTCATTGTAAATGCCTCAAGCGCAATAGTCGGTGTACCTGTAACAAATAGGATCGGCAGCATAAAAAGCAGACCATAGAAAAATGTTCGACGAGTCGCCAACAATATATTGTAGCCGAAGCTGCTTATTTTCTTTGTTACCAATGAGTAAGCAGCCCAGATCATCGCTGCCAGAAGACTTAGAACATCTCCTGTAGGATGGATTTCCAGAACAGAAAGACTACTGAGGCTGATCAAAATGATTCCAGAAAGAGAAACTAGAAAACCGATGTAAAACCAGCGATTTACTTGCTTTGCCGGCGTAACTACTTTAGCCAAAAGCACTGTAAAAAACGGAGCAACTGAGACAATGATTCCGACATTTGAGGCATTTGTTAGTGTTAATGCTAAATTTTCAAGAAAATAGTACAAGACGATCCCCAAGATTCCCGCTAATGCAAAGTAGCCCTCTTCCTTTCTCGTATTAACCTTCAAAAGCTTAGGAGAAACAAGCCAAAGAAGGATATACCCAAGTAAAAACCTCAAAAAAAGGATTTGAAATGGGGTAAAGTCCTTTAGCAAAATCTTTGTAGAAATAAATGTCATCCCCCAGATCCCAACTGTAAACAATGCTGAAAGATGCCCGTATAATTTGTTAGTCTCCACTTTTTTCATTTGATTCCTCCCACATAAAAATGTTCATATATTGCTTTGGCGTCACACCAATCAACTGTTTGAAGCATCTGGAAAAATGGCTCTGATCAGCAAAGCCGCAGTGTCCGGCTACTTCAAGGAGAGACATTCCCTGTTCAAGAAATTTCCTCCCAGCCCCAATCCGAATCGTTGTCAGGTACTGATGAGGTGTGACATTTTTTTCCTTTGTAAAGTGACGTATCAGAGTAAATGGATTGATCCCCGTCTCTTCGCTCAACCGCTCAAGTGTCACCTGTTTAGTAAAATGCTCTTCTATAAACCTGCAAGCTTGCTCAACACCTTGAGACAGCTGCCGCTCTTCAGGTTGATTTCTTGTATATTTTTCTAAGACATCCTTTAAAAACAAATACAGAGCCTCTTGCTTTTCCAGTTTGTCTCCAGCTGTATTAATCAATGTATGTATTGCTTTCAAATCAGAAAGTTCCTCGTAGTTCGTTACTACATTTTGCGTAAACTCAGGAAGAAATCCATGTCCTGTCACTGCCTCTGTCAATTCCCGCATCCGTTCAGGTGTAATATGGATGCTCCTGTAATCCAATGGCTCAACTCCAACCTGTTCACAAAAATGATTGTCATAAGGATTGATCAACAATAAATCGCCAACATCCGTGATGTACTCCTTTTGTTTACAAGAAAGATAGCGACGCCCGCCTTCAATAAATCCTAAAACATAGAATTCATGGAAGTGATTGGGGAACTTCTGCTTGATTCCCTCGAAACGATAGGCTTCAATCGAAAGATCTGAATCAAAAATAACCGTTCTCTTTTCCACGTCAGCTCCTCCTTTTCTTCTCATTATACCGAAGACAGCAGGAAAGTATTGAACAAAATTGACAATTCAGAAAATTTTGAATCACCTAAACAAAAAAAGCCGATGGACTCCTGTAATGAAATCCATCAACCTTCAGTAAAATTCTTCTGTTATTGCAGTTACATCAATCCCTACTTTGAATCACAGCAATCATACCTGAATCAAATGAAAAGGCGGCAGTATCACCGACAAATTCATTACTGGCATACGAAGTAGGTACTGGTACTTGTTGATGTTCCAGCAAATATTTACTATCTTTGAGCGTCAAATTTTCCACAGGAGTCAAACAGCAGTACGCTAAATATTTTTTATCAGCTTCTCTCTTGACTGTATATTCTCCCGGCAAATAATAGCTGATCGTATTCTGTTCGTCTTTCAAAATGATTTGCCTGATAAAGGGCTGAAAGCGTTCCTCCATAGGGAGCCAAAGATTTGCCAAAAAGTGATCCAGACGTCCACCCGTTGCTCCGACAACTGTAACCAAGCCTTCAGGAAACAGCCGAAAGGCTTCCTCAAGTGCTAACTGCGTATCAGTATCATCCTTTTCGGTAGGAGAAGTGTGGATTCTTTTTGCTCTTCTTTCCACCATTGAGTATTCCTCTTTTGACAGAGAATCAAAATCTCCTACGGCAAGATCGACAGACTGCCCTTCCTCTAACAACAAGAGGCTGCCCCGATCCACACCAACAAAAATGTTGTAGCTGGAGAAATCAAGCTGAGGCCATGTTTTTCTGGAACCTCCGGCAACTAATAGAATATTCACTGGCCCAACACGGCTCTTAACGCATCGATCCGTTCCTTCGGATCTTCTGCATTATAAATATATGATCCCGCAACAAACACGTCTGCTCCGGCTTCTTTACATTTTTCTGCAGTTTCCGGCACGATTCCGCCGTCTACTTCGATTTCATAGGTGTAGCCTTTTTCTTCTTTCCATGCCTTGAGCTGAGCGATTTTACTTAGCTGGCTTTCAATAAAGCTCTGACCGCCAAAGCCAGGATTAACCGTCATGATCAAAACCAAATCTGCCAAATCCAAAACCTCTTCAATTGCTGAAAGCGGCGTACCCGGATTGATTACAACACCAGCCTTTACACCGGCATTTTTGATCATCTGCATTGCTCGATGAATGTGTGGTGTTGCTTCCTGATGAACAGTGATGATATCTGCTCCGGCTTTCGCAAAGTCTTCAATGAAATTCTCTGGCTGTTGGATCATCAAATGAACGTCCAACGGTAATTTCGTAACCGGACGAATTGCGGAAACAATATTAGGACCTAACGTGATATTCGGAACAAACTGACCGTCCATCACGTCCACATGGATATAGTCTGCACCCAGTTTTTCCACTAATTGGATATCTCTCGCTAAGTTAGCAAAGTCTGCACTTAAAATCGATGGAGCAATTTTCATAAATTCTTCCTCCTAATATTTTGAGAAAACTCTCTAAAAAGCTTTTACCGACATTTGTTAAACAATTATGCCGCAAACTGTCCCCTCAGAGCATTTCCCTCTATTAAATTATTGATGATGATAAAGCTATTTCTTTTTTTTATATACAGGTCTGCGGTCTTCTATTTCTGATAAGAACTGCAGATAGTTATCGTATCTTACCTGAGCAATTTCGCCTATTTCTACTCGTCGTTTGACCTCACAGCCTGGCTCTTTGCTGTGCATACATTCTCTGAACTTACATAAATGCGCGGCCTCCACAAATTCCGGAAACTGCTTCGGCAACTCGACCGCCTCCATTTCCAAAAATTCAATCGAGCTGAAGCCGGGTGTATCAGCTACCAGTCCATCATATAAAGGAATCAGCTCAACGTGGCGTGTTGTATGCTTTCCTCGTCCAAGGGCTTCTGATATTTCGCCTGTTGCCAATTGAAGTTCAGGGGATATCCTGTTCAGCAGTGTCGACTTACCTGCTCCTGATTGCCCCATGAATACTGTCAGCTGTTCTGGAAAATATTGTTCCAGCTCATGAATCGAACGCCTGTCATCCTCCGTCTGATCACCGATGATCACTGCGTAAGAGGGCTGATAGACAGCTTTGATTTCATCCAATAATTTGAGCTGTTCCTTCTCTAATAGATCCGCCTTTGTCAAATAAATCACCGGACGAATTTGCTTATGTTCCAAGGTCACCAAAAAACGATCCAGTAAATTATAGGAAAAATTTGGTTCAACGACGCTCATAACAATGACACCAAGGTCTACGTTTGCGACAGCTGGGCGAACCAGCTCATTTGTTCTGGGCAATATTTCCAAAAGATAGCCATCCGTCAGGTTATCGCTTTCAAAAATCACGTCATCACCGACTAAAGGTGTGATCTTACGATTCCGAAAATTCCCTCTGGCTCTCGTCTGAAAGGTCTCCCCCTCTGCGTATACATAATAAAATCCGCTTAATGCTTTTCTGATTTGACCGTTCAATCTATCACTCCTAACCACACTGAATATACAAGAAAACAAGGCAAAATGCAAGGTTTGCCCTTATTCTGTCCTATATAAATCCTATTAGAGATTCATCCCATGAAAATTGCCCTATATACAAAGTATGTAGCAAACGGAAGTAAACGCCATTGTCATTTCTTTCATTGGGGATATTTAGATGATCGTCAAAATCATCTCTCTGGAAATAAAAAAAGAGGCCTGCCTCATAAAATGAGGCAGACAAGGAGTTAAAAAAGTTTCTTAGAGTATGAAACAAGTATAAACAATATTACTCAAAATGTAAAATAATACGCACTTATATTCAATAAAAACTTTTTGGCACTTCCTTTTCACTTTTATTCGACTGTTGTATCATCTGCATTTGCGTCATTTTGCGTCGCCGCAGGACCACTGGAATAATAGATTGTGATCGTGGCTCCTTTTTTCGCACTTGCCCCAGACCCGGGATCTGTCCGAACGACCGTATCCTTCATTTGTGTTGAAGTTTCTTCTGTTTCAACTACTTTGAAGCCTGCCTGCTCCAGTTCAGATTTCGCTGTTTGTCTAGTCATCGTTGTGACATTCGGAACAGTGACCATTGCTGAACCTTTACTTACCGTCAGAGTGATTTTATCACTAGGACTGACGCTTGCATTCGCCGGACTTTGAGAGATGACTACACCCTCGGCTACTGTATCGCTTTCCTGTTCCTTCTTGGAAATATTGCTTTCGCTGATTCCCGCAGAAACAAGTGCATTGACTGCTTCATCATAGCTGTATCCAGTATAGTTACCAATACTGATCTTATCTGAGCCCTTACTTACCGTCAGAGTAACCGTATCATTAACTGGATCAAAGGACGTACCGGCACCCGGATTTTGAGAGATAACCACTCCAACTGCAACAGAGTCGCTTGTCTCTTCCGCATACTTGATGTTTCCTTCGCTGACGCCAAGTGCAACTAATGCTGCAACGGCATTATCATAGCCATATCCTACATAGTTATCCAGCGTGACATTCTCAGGACCCATGCTGACAGTCAACGTGACCTGATCGCTTTTAGGATCGACCTCAGTCCCGCCTTCCGGAGTCTGACTGATGATTTTATCCGCTGAAACTTCTAGGCTATGTTCTTTTTCGATCTTGATATTACTCTCAGGGAAACCTAACTTCTTCATTGCTTCAATCGCATCTTTGTAGTTATCACCAGAGTAATCGTCAATATTGATTTTCTTGTTTCCTGTACTGATGTAAAGGACGATCGTTTTTCCTTCTTTTACTTCCGTTTTTGCTTCCGGATCAGTTTTAGCAACTTTTCCTTCTTCGATTTCATCATCAGGGATTTCTTTTACATCTGTTGCGACTTCCAGTTTAGCGTCTTCCAACATCTGCTTCGCTTCCTGCTGTGTTTTCCCACGAACATCAGGAACAGCTACTTCTTTTTTCGGTGAACCGGCAAAATAAAGTGCCGCACCAATGATCAAAGCTAAAATCAGTCCAATAATTATGATGATCAATCGTTTTCTTTTCTTCTTTGGTTTCTTTTCTTTTCCGGTTTCAGCTTCTGCTTCGTCCGTCTCCGTCAGCTCTTCCTTCGGTCCGTCCATTTCTGCAAAGGCTTCAGGCATGGGTGTATCCTCTGTTAGAGGTGTCAATACTCTCGTTTCACCCATCAAAGCAGTGGGCTCCCATTTAGGCTCGTTCAGGCGATTTGCAGCCAATACCGTATACAGGTCGCCCGACATCTCTTCTGCAGATTTGTAACGATCAGCCGGATCTTTCGCTGTCGCATGCAAAACAATATTCTCTAAAGACTGAGGAATATTAGAATCAAATGCACGCACAGACGGGATCTCTTCTTGAAAATGCTTTAGAGCAATCGTAACAGCTGACTCTCCATCAAAAGGAACATTCCCTGTCAGCATTTCATACAGGATCACCCCAACTGCGTAGATATCCGATTGGTTAGTTGCCATACTACCTCTAGCCTGTTCAGGAGAAAGATAGTGAACAGATCCCAGCATAGTGTTTGTCTGAGTGATCGATGTTTCAGATAGCGCAATGGCAATCCCAAAATCGGTGATCTTTACTACGCCGTTTTCATCAATCAACACATTTTGAGGCTTCAAATCACGGTGAATGATGCGATGTTCATGGGCCAATGAAACAGCTGAAAGGATTTGCTCCATGATATCAACAACTGTCGCATACATAATTGGATAATGTGTTTGGATATAACGCTTCAGATCCATCCCTTTCACATATTCCATAACTAAATATTGAAGCCCGTCTTCCTCGCCTACATCATAAACACTAACAATATTCGGGTGGACCAGCTCTGTCGCTGCCAGCGCTTCTCTTTGGAAGCGTCGGATTGCGGCCTGATCATTTTGAAAGTCAAAACGCAGTACTTTTACCGCGACATCTCGATCCAAAATCAGATCACGTGCTAAGAAAACATTGGCCATGCCGCCGCTTCCTATATTGCCAATAATCTGGTAGCGACCATTTAATTTTCTGCCGATCTCTATCATCGGGCCTCCTCCTTATCCGTGTCAAAATGTATAGCAAGAGCAGTGATATTATCTACGCCTCCGGCTTCATTCGCCAGAGAGATCAATGTACTTACTTTTTCTTCCAGTGCTGCCTCAGACAAAAGAACCGCAAGAATGGTTTCTTCTGAAACCATATTGGTCAAACCATCTGAGCACAATAATATATAGTCATCATCTACTCTTAAATGACTGGCAACATCAACTTCTACAGTATTCGGCATGCCCAGTGAACGGGTCAGCACATTCTTACGCGGATGATTCGCAGCCATTTCCTGCGTGATTTCTCCCGACTTCACCAATTCATTGACCAGTGAGTGATCTTCCGTCAGCTGGATCAGTTGTCTATTCCGAACTAAATAAGCACGGCTATCCCCGATATTTGCCAGAACATAGGACTCATTCAGCAATACAGCACTGACGATTGTCGTGCCCATCCCCGCATACTCAGGTACTGACTGTCCTTTTTCGTAAATCACTTCATTTTCTGACTGGATCATTTGAATCAGCCATTGCGCCGCTTTATCCGCAGTATCGATGTCGCTGTCGCTCCAGCGCTCTCCCAGATGATTAACTGCCATTTCACTGGCAATATCCCCTGCAAGATGTCCACCCATACCATCGGCTAGTACTGCCAACGATATCCCTGCCTTATTTTCGAATACTCCTGCGTAATCCTGATTGGTATTTCGCTTACGCCCAACGTCCGTTTGAAAATTGATTTCCACTTGTTTCACCTCATTTAAGAAACTTTCTGCATACAGCAAATAAAGAAACCGTCTGTTAAAAACTGATGCGGATAAATCGTCAACATCTGCTCTTCGATCGAAGGATCAAGGATCTCGTTGACTGCCACGTCTATTTTTTTAAATTCCGGATGCTTTGCTAAGAATGCTGCGACTACTTCCTGATTCTCTTCTTTTGCGATCGTACATGTGCTATAGACCATTATACCCCATTGTTTTAGCGTTTGTGCAGTACTTTCAAGGATTTCCAACTGAATTTTTGGTAATTGTTTAAAATCTTCCGCAGATTTATGGTATTTAATGTCTGGTTTCCGTCTCATTAATCCCAATCCTGAGCATGGTGCATCCACCAATACACGGTCAAATGTCTCCGGCGGGAAATTATCTTTGGCTGCACGCGCATCCATTTTCTCTGCAGCAACCACCTCTTCTACTCGAAGCCTGTTTGCATTTTCTTCAATCAGCTTGACCTTATGCTGATGAATGTCCAACGCCGTGACTAAACCGCCTGATTCTGCATCTAGATATGTCGCAATATGTGTTGTTTTCCCTCCCGGGGCTGCGCAGGCGTCCAAGACCTTATGTTGTTTCTCGATCTGCATTGCCGGAGCCACCAGCATTGAGCTTTCATCCTGAACTGTGATATGTCCTTCTTTGAATAAGGTGCTTCCCGCTATGAAGCCCTTTTCCGCAATAACACCATATGGAGAAACGATACTCGGTACAGCATCAATCTCTTCCTCGATCAGCTGTTCGATCGCTTCGGAGCGATTGACAAAGCGGACATCTACTCTGGCACTTGCGTGACTTCGTTCAAACAGTGAAAGACCCAGCTTCTGTGTTTCCTCCATGCCAATCTGAGTCACCAGCTTTTGTGTCAGCCACAACGGCATACTGGTTTCTATCGATAAGCGCTCCATTGGATCTTTGATGGCTTCAATTGAAGGAACTCCCTCTCTTTGAATACTTCTCAACACGCCGTTAACGAACTTACTTGTCCCAATATTCCCTCGTTGCTTGGCAATCTCCACCGCTTCATTGATGATGGCATGATCCGGTATTTTATCTAAGTAAAGGGATTGATACAAAGATAGATTCAATAACGTTTTAACCCAGCTATCGACCTTCTGCGGCTTTTTGATAAAAGGCTTTAAGAAATATTCCAAAAGCAGTTTTCGACTGACTGTTCCGTAGACCAGCTCTGTAAATAAACGGCTGTCCTGATCAGATAAATTCGATTTATCAATCATCTCACTCAACAGCAGATTCGAATAGGCACCACCCTTATCGATCCGCTCAATTGTCTGCATCGCCGTATAGCGAACTGATTTTCTGATTCTTGCTGATACTCGTTTTCCCATATTATTCCACCTTTTCCGCTTCCTTCACTGCCTGGCCGGAGCCATTCAAGAATTCCTGAGCAGATAGTCTTCCTTTACCGGAAGGCTGAAGGCTTTTTACTGAAAGGACCGTAGCTTCTCCACAAGCAATCCACAATTCCTTCTTGCTGCGTTTAATGATCGTTCCCGGCTGTGCGTCTGTTGTTTCATCAACTGGTTCTGTCTCCCAGATTTTCCAGTTTGTATCCTGATAGGTTGTAAAGGCTGTCGGCCATGGACGCATCCCTCTCACTTGACAATCGATTTGAACTGCCGTCTTCTGCCAATCGATCCGTTCCTGTTCTCGAGTGATATTTGGAGAGAAGGTTGCCTGTGCTTCGTCCTGCGGTTTCGGTTGTAGTTTACCAGATACAATCTGTGGTAGAGTATCCAGCAGAAGCTCTTTACCTACCAAGCTCAATTTATCAAACATCGTTCCTACATCGTCCTGCGCTGTGATTGGAATACTGCGCTGTGAGTAGATGCCGCCAGCATCCATTTTTTTGATCATTTCCATGATTGTTACGCCTGTTTCCTTCTCGCCATTGATAATTGAGTAATGGACAGGAGCTCCACCGCGATATTTCGGCAGCAGAGAGGCATGAACATTGATTGCTCCTATAGTTGGTGCCTGTAAAAGACGTTCCGGCAGAAACTGGCCAAAGGCTGCTGTCACGATTAGATCCGGCGCTAGAGCGATCACTTTTTCCATCTCTTCAGATCCGGAAATTTTCTCCGGCTGTAAAACAGTTAAATCATGTTTTAAGGCTGCTTCCTTTACAGGAGGTGCCGTTAATATCCGTTTCCTGCCAACTGGACGATCCGGCTGTGTCACAACTGCCAGTATCTCATAGCCTGCTTCAATCAGCCCTTCTAATACTGGAACAGAGAACGCCGGCGTTCCCATAAAAACGATTTTAGTCATCTAGTTGTCCCTCCATATATGTTTCTAAATCTTCCGGTGCAATTTCTTCAATGATTTTATCAATGAACAGCTCCCCATTCAAATGATCGATTTCATGCTGAAAAGCGCGAGCTAAATAACCATAGGCAGTCACTTCGATTTCCTCGCCCTCTCGATCAAAATAACGAACAGTTATTTCATCTGCTCTTTCTACTGTTCCATATCGATTCGGAATACTGAGACAGCCCTCCACATCGATATCTGTTCCTTTTCGGTCGATGATTTCCGGATTGATCAACTCGAAAAGACCCGTCTCATCATCGATTTCCACAACCGCAAGCTGCAGATTCTTCCCAATCTGGGGTGCAGCAATACCGATGCCGTCATGGGCAGTCATAGTTTCATACATATCGTCCAATAAATGGACAATCTCATCTGTGATCAATGTGACCTCTTTCGCTTTGATAGTCAACTTGTCATCAGGGTAAAGCACAATTGGATAACGCATGTAGAACTCCTTTGATTTTTTGAAGAAACAGCTCAGGTAACTTTACAGTTTCTCTATTTTGATGGTTCGATATCTATTTCCCTATTATTCTTAATATATCTGCTTTTCTACTGCAGCTAAATGAAATTCATTGGTTCAGCATCGATCGATACTTTCAGACCTTTGGCTGTTGCCGCCTGTGTGTCAGACAGGATTTTCTTCAGCATACTCTGCAGCTGCGGCTCATTCTTGTATTTGATGATCATTTGGTAATAGTAACGATTTTTGATCCGCATAATGGCATTCGGTGTCGGCCCAAGTAAAATACTCTGATCTGACAAGCCCTGCTGTAGTTCTTTCATGATTGAAAACATCTGTTTAGCGGCAACACTTTCTTCCGGATGGCTCGCGGTTATCTGGACTGTAAAATAAAACGGCGGATAATCTCCTCTATGTCGAATCTGCATCTCCTTTTGATAAAAGGCTTCATAATGCTGCCCTTTTGCCAATTGGATGGCATAGTGCTCCGGATTGAAGGACTGGATCACTACTTCCCCCGGTTTTTCCGCCCTACCTGCTCTTCCGCTGACCTGAGTCAACAGCTGGAAGGTTCGTTCACTTGATCGGAAGTCCGGTAAGTTCAACGCCGTATCCGCATTCAACACTCCCACTAAGGTTACATTAGGGAAGTCCAAGCCTTTCGCAATCATCTGGGTGCCTAGAAGAATATCTGCCTCCTGATTTTCAAAAGCGGATAAAATTCGTTCATGCGCACCTTTTCGACGTGTCGTATCCACATCCATTCGCAGAACTTTACTATCTGGAAATAGTGCCTTTAGCTCTTCTTCCACCTTTTGTGTGCCTGTTCCATAGTAACGGATTTTGTCACTGTTGCAATTAGGACAGCGATGAGGGATTCCTTCCTCATGACCGCAATAATGACACTTCATTGTCTTCGTATCCATATGGAGAGTCAGCGAGATGTCACAGTTGGGACAGGGCAGCACGTAACCGCAATCCCGACACATTACAAAGGAGGAATACCCCCTGCGATTCAGCAGTAGTACACTCTGCTCTTTGCGTGCCATACGCTCCCGCAGTTTTTCCTGAAGAATAGCAGAGAAGGTCGATACATTTTTCCGCTGGACTTCCTCACGCATATCAACAACATCGATTTGAGGAAGAGAAGCCGCACTGTTTGCCCGCTGTGTCAGCAGTAAATGCTGATAGACATTCTTTTGTGCTCGCGCTCTGGATTCCAGTGATGGGGTAGCACTGCCTAAAACAACCGGACAGCCATGGTAGTTTCCTCGCCAAATCGCCAAATCTCTGGAATGGTAACGTGGTGTTTCCTCTTGCTTGTAGCTGGCTTCATGCTCTTCATCAATGATGATCACACCTAGGTTGTTCAAAGGGGCAAAGATAGCCGAACGAGCACCAACCACCACCTGTGCCTCACCACGCTCGATTTTACGCCACTCATCGTACTTCTCTCCATGAGATAAACCACTATGCAAAACAGCAACCTGATCCCCAAAACGACTCTTAAAACGCTGAACCATTTGAGGCGTCAACGAGATCTCCGGCACCAGCATGATCGCTGTCTTGTTCTGTCTCAGACCTTCTGCAATCGTCTGTAGATAAACCTCTGTTTTCCCGCTGCCGGTAATTCCTTCAAGTAAATATGTGTCTGGCGTTTTCGTCTCCATAGAATGAAGAATACGGTCAACGGCTGTCTGCTGCTCCTCATTCAGAGCAAAAGGAACCGTCTTTTCAAAATGATGATCTGCAAACGGATCTCTGTACGTTTCTTTTTCTATATAGCGCAGCCAGCCTTTTTTCTCCGCATCATTCAACACGGCGGTGCTGAAGCCTTTTTCCTTCATTTCCTTCACAGAAATTTGTTGGGCGTTCTCTAGTGTCTGAAGGTATTGCAGCAGCTCTTCTTTCTTTTTGGAGCCTTTGCGTAATGCGTCCTTCTCTTCCTCCAAGCGTTCAAAGCCCAATGCAGACTGGATATAACGTGTTATTTTCACTTTATTTTTCGTTTGGACTTCGTAACGAATGTCTACTTTATGCTGTGCTCGCAGTTTCATCAGCTGCGGAAGGATATTCCGTGCCTCAGCATCCTCCCAAGCGATTTCATCCAAGCCATAAAATAAATCATCTAGAAGTTCCTCTTCGATTTCATCTGTCAAAAAAATATATTTATGGTATGCTGCCCGCATCACACTTGGCAGCATTGTTTGCAGGCAGGTGATTTTAAAGGCAAATGTCTTTTCCTTCATATAATCAGCTAATGCCAGCATTTCTTCATTCAGCACAGGCTTCAAATCCAGCACTGATATAATTTCTTTCCATTCATATTCAGCAGCTTCGAAGTCCTGCTGTTCCAATTGATCGAGCGCTGTGATAAAGCCTTGGACACGGCGATTACCAAAAGGCACCTCTACCCGCATACCAACAGCGATCTGATCCGTTAATAGAGAAGGAATCAAATATGTAAATGGCTGATCAGTCTGCATTGCCGGAACATCTACAATCACTTGTGCAACTTTCTTCATATCGATCCTTCATCCTTTCTTTACTATGTACTGAGTACTGAAAATCTCTTTGCTTATTGTACTAAAGAATCCCTCGTTTGTCTTGTTCCCCTGTTGATTCTGAGGAATCAGTCAGACAAAAAGAGAATGGAGCAGCCATCGAACCGACTTCTGCCCCACTCTCTTTTATATATTAAAGCTTACTTTCTTCACGAATGCGATCTTCCAGTTCTTTCTTTTCCTGATCCTTGATCATTCGTTGCTCTTCTTTCGCCATACGAAGACGTTCGCGCTTGTCCTCAGGATTTGGATCGTTGATGACTAATGCCGCATCGATTTCTTCCAAGGCTTGTCCTACGCTTTTTACAGATTCAAAACCTTCAAGCATTGGCTGTGCGCCGGCTTCCAGTTCATGGGCGCGTTTACTCGCCAGAATAACTAAAGAGTATTTTGACGGAACTTCTTTCAATAATGAGTCAATAGATGGTTTCAGCATCATAAGGCTACATCTCCTTCAACATTTTAATATATTTTCCGATCACTCGATCTACACGGAAGTGCTCACTAGCTATGATTTTTTTGATTCGCTCTACTGCTAGAGGAACCTTGTCATTCACCACAGCGTAATCGTATAATGCCATCATTTCGATTTCTTCTCTTGCCACCTGCATTCGTTTATCGATCACAGACATGTCATCGGTTCCCCGATTGACAATACGGGATTTTAATTCTGAAAGATCCGGCGGTGTCAGAAAAATGAATACCCCATCCGGCACTTTTTCCTTTACCTGCTGTGCCCCCTGTACTTCGATTTCCAGAAAGACATCCTTCCCTTCATCTAATGTCTGGTTCACATAAGACAGCGGTGTGCCATAGTAATTGCCGACATATTCCGCATACTCCAACATTTCTCCTGCTTCGATCATCGCTTCAAATTCTTCCCTTGTACGGAAATAATAATCTACGCCTTCTATTTCCCCTTCACGCTTGCTCCGGGTTGTCATAGAAACAGAATATTGAAAATCGTGTTCTTCACTTTCAAAAATCGCTTTTCGAACGGTGCCTTTACCCACGCCCGAAGGACCTGACAATACTATTAATAATCCGCGCTCTGCCATGATGACTTCCTTTCAATTATATAAATCTTGCAAAATACACAAGCTGCATCCTTATTTCTTTATCATTATTTCTATAATGCACTTTTTTTCAGCAATTTTCAAGACTTTATCATTAAGCTTTCCTAAGAAAATCTCTTGTTTCAAAAAATAGAGATAATCAACGTACTTTTAGCTCATTCTACTTTCATTCCAACTGAAAGTAAAGAATTTCCCGTAGAAAGAAGTTTTCCAGACACCATGCACCCTCCCCAGCAACTGCAACTAGCTGTCCTTCTTCACCCTGATCGAAAAAAAGCAACGGCTAATCTAATTCCTGTTGATCTTCTTTATTGAACCGTTGCTGTACTGCGGAAAGGACTGTCTCCATTTTCGAAGGAAGCAAGTAGTTCACACCTATGGCAACGCCCATACCGATAAAGCTGTCCACCACTCGATTGAGTGCGTAAACATAGGATGAATCCTCCGGAATCATGAAAACGATCGTTAAAAGCGTTGCTGTAGCGCCGACAACACCTTCTTGAAAATTGAATCTTACCAGCACAGCGATCATGACAACAATCGTTAAAGGAATTGCAAGCAGCTGAACCATATCTGAATCACCAAACAATTCAAAGATGAAAATAACGACCACCGAGGTCAACGCACCAATCGTGTTCCCTGCCACGCGATGCTTCCCAAAGGTCAGTGTATTTATCATATCTTCTCTAAGTGTAAAAACTGCTGTGATCGCTGAAACGACATACATTTCTCTATGAAACAGCAAGCTTATCAAAATACAAAGGAAGACACTGATCCCGGTTTTTATTGTTCTAAGACCAATTTTAAATCCAAACATTTATCACTTCTCCTATAAACAGCATCCTATCCATTCTAGCACAAAACAATCTACTAGCTGATAATTCTTTGGAAAATACCGAAGAAAGTGGATAACTCACTCACAGCCGGTCACATCAGACGCCACCAACGAAGCAATAGTTGTAATCATCAAGCTTCGCCGGAATCGCGAGAAACAAATTAGGCAGCACTAGGATAACGAGTCGCAAGCACAACCATCGAAGCAATCAAGACGAGTAGGATACACGCCGAAAGGATCATATTCATTTTCCCTTTTTGGATATTCAAGATCTTTTTCTTACTGGAGAATGGAGCAGCAATCAACAAACCGACAGGTAGAAAGTATCTTCCTTGTAATCCTTCTATTGTAGATGTACGCCCAACTTCATTCCATATTTGGTATAAAGCAAAGAATGTAAGTACAACATATGCAGCCATCGTCAGTACCACAATGAGCTTTTGACGGGCTATGAGAAAGTGATTGCCTTTGTCTTGAACCATGCAGGCAACGACCACACTTGTAAAGTATAAGATGATCCAATGCAAGCCTAACGATGTATCCAGCTTTCCGAATTTACCAACAGAAGAATAAAGAATATGGTCCCCTTCGGCTCCAAACAAGTAATTCTTTCGAAGATTGTCAAAAAATATTGATGGGTCCTTAAAAAAAGCAGCGAGCTGCTTGCTTGGATTACCATAATCATGGTAAAGGATTTGCTGATCGATCATCAATTGATTCCACAACATATAGAACAACATACAGGCTGCCAGAATGGCGAAGCCCCAAATTGCTTTCCTTTGAATACTGAAAGCTTTGTTGGGAATCGTGAAAAAGAGCAGACCAAGAACAATTAAGTTGGGCTTGATTAATACCAAATTCACCATGAGCAGTCCGCTGATCAACAATGTTGCGTCTGATACGTGCTCTTGCTTCGTTAGCCCAAAAATCCAAGAAATGAAAAAAAAGCTGACAGCAATGATCATCGCATCCCCAGAAACAGAGGCAGCTAAAAACAATGACATGGGATTTAACGCCAAGACCGCTGCACCCAATTTTGAAAACGGAAAGCGTAAGATTGCAAAAAAGACAATCAAGATATAAGCAATCAGGTTACAGTATCTAGCAAGATAATACTGGCTGACCATCGGTTTCCCTAATACTCTACCAATGGAAATACCCATGATTTGAGGCAGGTAATTTACAAAGTAATAATTTGTAATTCCACCTGTTCCGAAAAAAACTCTTTCCCCATTTTTGATTTTCTCATCATCTTCCTTATTGTTGTAAGGATACTCTTCCTTTTTTCCATTTTTATCAACTGCGTAGGATCTCATGCTTAGGATTGCATAAGGAACCTTAAAGCCATATTTCCCCCACGTAGACTGGTCCTTTTCCCCAACATCTTCAGATTGCGGCTGGGGTTGGATTTGAAGTTCAGAAAATGCATACGCCTTTACAAAATGCCCGCCTTCATCCGGTGCTTGCAGCGGTGGTACTATTTGAATGATCAAGAATCCAAATAAAGTAGCCAGCAACAAAAATAAACGATTCGGAAAGGAAAGCTTCTTAACAGAATCAGCCAACTGGAAAGCAATATCAGAAATTGTGTCGATTGGAATCCCTCCTAGCTAATAACCCCTAACTATTCATCTATTATTATACTGGAAATACCGCCTGCTATACGGATTAAATATACTTTTTATGTTAAAAAATATATTTCCTCAGACCAATAGAACGTTTCCTCCACTTAGAAAAAGATAAATCAGGAGGAACTGCCACAAACCGATTACTCTCAAATTTTCAATGCTTGCTTTCAAAAAACCAAATTTTTCTATAGAAATAATCGAAGACTCATTAAACTCCACTGTATACGTCTGTCTATCGCTTCGACACTTAAGTGATAAACGGTAATTTATTTAACGTTTACTGACGTGAAAATCAGCGGTCAAGCATTCTAACCGCTGATTTCTATAGACTATTCTATTTTCTTTCGAACCATTTCCGGACAATCATATGCCTTCACCAGAAATTGTTTATACGGAGGAAACGCAGTCAAGTTATAATACTTTTCGTAGTCCTTCAATGTTGGTGAATCAAATTCCCCATGCCAAGGCTTAACGTGCCCAGAATAATGAATGATTTTGGGCTGCTTACGTGTTTCTTCGTACTCTTTTTCTCCTTCTGGGAGGGGGTGCTCCTTTACCCCCTCCATAATATAGCTCTGTGCATTCCAGCTAGGGTGAAGCTGCAGCCATTGACCGCTTAACACGGCATTCAAGGCATCCTGATCATGGAAGCGGAGCTTTTCAGGATGGTTCTCAATGAAGTTCAGCACTCTGAAGGTGATTTCCTTCCTTAACCAAGCTTCCACATTAATAAGCATGAATCCTGAATTGAAGTAAAGTGCTGAGTGCACAGGCAGTGACATTTTTTCCAGCCGATGATGAAACCCGGCATCCTCAACTGCTGCCAATAGATAGTCTGATAGATCAAGCGCCCATAACTGGGCGATATCTGTCACTGCTACCATGTCACAATCCAGATATAAAAGCTTCTTCACACCCATTTCTCGAAACAGCTCAGGTGCAACGATTCGAAAATAAGCCGTACGAGGAATGCGGTCACTTTCCACGACATGAGCAAAATTACTGTTATCGATGGTCAAAAACGTTACCTTCGCATTGTAGCTGTTCATGCTTTGAAGCAGCAGCTGTCTATTCTTTATCCCGATATTGTCTTCAATAATATAGAAGGAATATCGGCTGGTCGGCGTATGGGTGTTCTCCAATATAGAAACGAACAGCGTCGTCAAATGAGGCACAAACGCATCATTACAGCAGGAAACAATCGTGATTCTTTCTTCAGTCATTAGAGACCACTTCCTTCTTAGAGTTTTTAAACACTGTCTCAGCTAGTTTCTCCATATAAAGCTGTTGGTAAGGATGATTTTCCAGTGTATTCCACGGTTTATCATGCCCGGTAAAATGAATGATGGAGGGCGCTGCATTCCCTTCCTTATAAAGTCGTTCGTATTCCTTATTTGGTGCAGGGTGTCGCTCAAAGATCAGAGAGGTCTGCATATTCCATTTCGGATGAAGCGGCGCCCACTGTTCATACAGCACTGCGTTCAAGGCATCCTGATCATGATAAAGAATACGGTCGCCATGGTCTGTTAAAAACTTCAGTGTTTTCTCCGTTATATTCTGTTCCTTCCATTTTTGCAAATCAACAACCATTACCCCCGAATTGAAGTAATAGTCCTTTGACTGGATACCTAAACGTTCCAACGCTTTGGTCTGACCAGGATCGATCACTGCGCCGATCACCTTCCCTTGCAAAGAGCTGTCATACAACCCCTTAATGTCATCAAGGATCAAGGTATCCGCATCTATGTAGAGAATCTTGCGATAGTTATAAGCTTCCAGCAGCGTTGGTAGAGAAATCCTAAAATAGGCTGTGGTAGTAATGTGATCACTCACTAAAAAATGTTCATACGTGTGACTATCAACAGGAATGAAATCGATTGTCGCTTGATTTGAGTGGATTTTCACGGTTTGCCGCAGGTACGCTTTACTTTTTCTTGAAATCTGATCATCCAGTATGTAAAAATCAATCTCTGTGTCTGGAGATGTATTCTCCAATAAAGAAGTGATCATCACACATAAAAACGGTGCATAATGTTCATCAGAAGCACTTACAACGGGTATTTTTTCTATTGACATCGATGATCTCCCCTTTCCTTAGATTCAGATTAGAACCAAATGAACTATTTATCAAAAAAAATGCTCAAGAAACGATATGCTCCGAGGTTTGTTAAAAGAAATCGTTTCCTCCTCAACACTGTGATCAGAGCTTGTCATCCCAGCCTCTTCAAGCTATAGTTAAGGCAACAATACTCATTCATTATTGAGAAAAGAGGTGCATCTATTGGATACAGCATTGAAGCTTCGGCTGGCTCACGAAAAAAATGAACCCTTGTCTCCCCAGAGAATCGATCAATGCCTGCAGGAGTCTCTTTTAGTGAAGAAGCTGACAACACAGCCCTTATCAACAAACGGGTTGGCTAATTTGTTCAACCTGGTCGGACTGGCAGAGATTCCTCACATTGAACAACTAGACCATACAAAGAAATTGATCGATTATGCAGAAGCTGTATTAGCCACATCGGAGGGATTTTCGTATACCGGAAAAAGCGATCAAATCGTTCCTTGCTACAATGCCATGCTGCTAGAAGCATATGCTCGCTTAGGATTGAGCCACTCCTCTTCGGCACAGCAGGCATTGAACTGGATCAAGCATTATCAGCTCTTTGAAAGAAATCAGCAAACCACTTGGACAGGGTCCGGCATCCGAAAACACGGCGGCTGCCTGAATGCAGTGCCCTGCTACATCGGAATTGGAAAAACAGTACGAGCTTTGCTTACTTGGCGAGAATACCAAAAATCAGCTGACCCCGAAGTGGATCAGCTGATTGAAGAAGGACTTGCTTATATGTTGAAGCATCGCTTCTTTTTACGCTTGTCTTCTGATACACCCATCAGCAAATACATTACCTCATCGGCCTTTCCTCAAAGCTACTTTTTGAGCTTGACAGATCTGATTTACATTGCCGGAAAAGGGCATAGACTGCAAGCAGAGAATACCCAGCCGCTATTGGAGTTGTTGAAGTCAAAGCAAGTAAAAGAAAATCAATGGAAGCTGGAGCATATTTATTCTTATACAGGCTATACCAGCTTCGAAACACGGCGCAAGCCATCGGAATGGCTGTCAGCCTTGTATCCTTTGTGGTTGAATAGCCACAGTGAAAGCAATTGAACTTGATAAAATAAGAAAGGAATGACTTCGAGAGAAGCCGTCCCTTTCTTATTTTGTATCTAGATTCCCATATTCGATAGGGTATTAACAATGCCCATCAGCTCATCATGTCGCTTGATCTGTTTTTCCGCTGGTCCCTCTACCTCTTCTACATCAATACGAACAACGAATGCTCGATTCATCTGCACGAACTTGTCTTCATTGATCCGTATGTTCAAATAGTCGTCTGTGTAAGAGTCGCAGGCATCCTGCCAAACATCAAACGGTGCTTTTTCAGATGGAATCTCTCTTTTAACTACAGATTTTCCACTTAATTCATGAAATGTTACGTCGTAATAATTGACCATCCTTCTCACCTCTTCATAAGTCTACAGATTCATTATAGTCCTAAAAAAGAAAATCTTGAAAGCATAACCCTTATTCTACATTCTGAACCTGTTCACGAATTTTTTCTAAAATCGTTTTTAGCTGTACGACATAATTCTTAATCTCGATTGGGCTGGACTTCGAGCCGATCGTATTTACTTCACGATTCATCTCCTGTATTAGAAAATCCAGTTCTCTCCCAACTGGCTCCGTTCGCTTCAACAGCTGATCCAGCTGATCGATGTGGATTGCCAGACGATCCAGTTCTTCATGAATATCGCCTTTTTCCAGAAGGATCGCCAGCTCTGTCAGCAAGCGTGTTTCGTCCACATGCGTCCCTAGCCAATCTCTCAGCTTGGCTTCGAATCTATCCTTGTAGTCCGCTTCATACAGCTCGGTAAAGGAAGACAGCTTTGCCGTCTTTTCAGAGAAATCTTGACAGTACTCAACCAGTACTTCTCTGATTTTCCCGCCTTCTTGGCGGCGGCTGTTATCGACCTTTTCCACAGCTGACGTTACAGCCTTCAACAATAACTCCTCCAGCTGTGTATCGTCTGTTTTTTCTTCGACGATCTCCACATATTCCGAGTTATTCAGCAAATAATTTAGGCTGGCTGCCGGATCAAACTGCTCGACAGCATAACGATCCACCAATTCTGTTTCCATGTTTTGAAGCAGTTGGTGGATCAATGGCCAATGAACATGGACAGTTTTGCTGCTGTCACTGTTTTTCTGTAAATTGACATATACCTCTACTCGCCCTCGCTGCAGCTTCTCCTTGATGAGTTGGCGAATCGCCAGCTCATGCGGGTTGGCTTCCTTCGGCATTCTCAGCTGCATATCCAAAAAACGATGATTGACAGTCTTGATTTCTACATCGATCTGATAGGCGTCCTGTTGCAGTGTTTCTTTCCCAAATCCAGTCATACTTCTCATTGACAGGGTGTCCTTTCTACATAGATTTCAGGGTTTCACGTAGTATTTCAAATTCTTCGTTTGTTAAAGTGATTCCTTTACCCATTTTTTCATGCTCCGGCGCCCAATCCCGTAAATCAAATTTTGGCGGACGGTCATTCCAGCTTACCAAGTTCAATTCTTTACGCCATCCTTTTGCATTTTCTGAAAGGACAGCAATTTCTTCTACGATTTCATATGAAAATTCTTGAGCCACTCATCATCTACTCCTTCATTTATAAATTCTTTCATCAACACCTGTAATGTAATCACCGGCAGCTGATCCAACAGCCATGACAAACGCTTCTTCTTTTCCTTCACCTCAACTGCCAATAAGTCTGTGACCAGCTGAAGCTGTCTTTTCTCGGATAAAAGGAAAAAGTCATCATAATACTTGCCCAGCCATTCCTGAGCCGAAATCATTCCATCAAATGTGTTTTCTTCTTCTTTGTTTGTCCAGACTATTTTCAGTGCCTGCACAAATTCAACTACTGTATAGAGCTGATCTGCCGGGACATCTGCAAACTTACCCAACAGTTCTAGTAAAACCAAACTGATATTCTCTTCATACACCCTGTCTTTATAATACTTACGCAGTTTTTGGTAGAATTTTTTTCGTTCCTCTCTATTCTTCCATAAAGACAGCTGGTAGTTCTTTTTCAGATAACGGAAAAACTGCTGCTGCAGTACTTGCAGCCCAACGAAGGATTCATCAAAAGTGTACCAGTAGCCGATGTATTTTTCCAGTGCTTTCATCATTTCCAGATACCCCAGCTTGATGTTGACGATTGATCGCGCACCATCAAACAATAGTACTGTTCCCAATGACCAAGGGGTTTTCAGTAAAATGGCACTCTGCCCCTCTGGAAGAACGACATGCTTAGTCATACCAGGACCTTTGACATCCACGATGATGCATTCTGTCGCACCGTTCGCTATCGCTGTATCGACCGGGATATTATTTCGATAGCCGCCGTCGATATAATATTTTCCATCGATTTGCGCCGCAGCCATTGCAGGGAAAAAGGAGGATGAGGCCAGCAGCCATTGCTTCCACTGGTCATTCTTACACATGTTGAAATGAATGACGGTTTCAACGACCCCTGGTAATTCTGTTGTCACCAGATAGAACTGCTGTTTTGCTTGTTCCAGCTTTTCCGGCGAAAAAGTAGCGTCAATCAGCTGCTGCAACGGTCTTGTTGAGACACCCTTTGATTGAATCGCCGCAACAGTAAAGGAAGCCATTTTGCTTAGCATGTCCGGCAATGTATTTCCTGTTGTCTCCTTCATAGGAAAAGAGAGGATCTTCTTTGTGTCGATCTGTTCCCACATTTCCTTCGCCTGTTCAAAATCATCCTGTACGATCAATGCACCATTCAGTGCACCGACGGATGTACCGGTAATGATCTGAATCGGGATGTCCAGCTCCTTCAATGCCTGCCATACACCAATCTGATACGCACCTCTTGCACCACCGCCTCCTAAAACCAAGGCTGTGTTGTATTGAAGCTTTTTGTATGCTTCATTTCCAGATAGTCGATAGCCCTGTTGAATCAATCGGCTGTGCTCCGTCTCATTAAGGGAGTGCCTAAAACGCAGGACGACTTCCGATTTGAACGTCTTCTTGTAAAGCATATCGATCCCTGAAAAAATCTGTGCCCATGTCACACCCGATGAAGCCACTGCCAGCAAATTTACAACCTGTCCCTCTTGTATGCTCACAAAAAACAATGGCTGTTCTTTCTTTATTGCCACGTACACCGCAGCCGATTTCTCCTTCAAGTGTTCGAAAAGAGCCGTCTGTGCTTCAGAATGCGCCCTATAGAAAGGAAACGCCAGCCGACATTTTTGAATATAGGGTAAAAAATCATAGCTGTCCGAAAAATGCAGCTTTATCATCTTCATTTGATCCTCTCTCCTTCACACTTGTTTTTGTCTATCGATCAACGCAGTTTCTGTCAAAGTTCAACACTAAGCACTCAGCAAAAAAGCATTTGTTGGTGCACCTGTTTCTTATCAATTATAACAAGAAACAGAGGACTTTTCATTCACCACTATTCCAACAAAAAAGGAGAGTGGGACAATAATCTGTTGCCACTCTTTTCCATACCCTAAATCCGAATAAACGGCGAGTCAGAAGTAGCTCCTACGACAATAAGCCGGAATTCAACAAAAATTTGTGAAACAATTTTCGTGAATTCCGGCTTATTGCTTGTAGCTAAACACTTCTGGCTCAGCCTCTCTTTAAATCGAATAGACAATACACAAAGGCTTTCCATACTACAATGATTGGCTCAGCTTTCTTCCAGCTACAGCGTTCATTTTTCTATTTCAATTTTTACTGTAAGTCCGTTGGGGTCCAACAAAACAATTGATTTGTCTTTTACTTTCATGTCATTCACTCCTTGACGTTCAAGATTTTCTTTCAGCGCTGTTAATGATTCTGTATCAGGAACGAGGATCGTAAAGAAATCCAAGCCCAAGTCCTTTTCAGTTGGCGCAGACAGGTCTTTACCACCCCAAACGTTCGTACCGATGTGATGGTGGTAGTTGCCAGCGGCAAAAAAGCGTGCCTGACTGCCAAAGCGATCCTTTAAGCCCATACCTAATACTTCTCTATAGAAGTCCTCTGTTTTCGTTAGATCTGCTACTGATAAATGAACATGCCCCACCGTCGTTCCTACAGGAAACTTATCCGTTGCTTCATCTCGACTGGCAAGAACGCCTTCTGCATCCATTTCTATTGTAATACCGGCAATTCTTCCATCTGATTGAATATCCCATTCACTTTGAGGCTTGTCTCGATAGATTTCAATGCCATTGCCCTCTGGATCTTCCAGATAAACCGCCTCACTGTAGCCATGGTCAGAGGCGCCTATGATTGGTGCCTTCTTGCTGAGTAACGCAAAGAGCGTGTTCCCTAAATCCTTGCGTGTTGGTAATAAAAACGCGGTATGATACAACCCCGCCTTCCGCTGTCTGATACTTGGTGCTGTGATTTTTCTCAAAATCAACAGCTCTGTCTCCGTTTCCTTGATCCCCAACACGGCCTGGCCATCGTCTGAAGCAAGAACCTCCAAACCGATTACTTCTGTATAAAATTCAATTTGTTTATCCAAATTTGCTGTTTTTAAACCAACCGCTCCAGTGTGTGCTGAAGGATTTATGGAAAATACCTTTGTTTTCATGTCAATTCCTCCTTAGTTGAATAACTATCTTTACTATATCACTTACTTTTAGTAAGTCAAAATCTTTTGCTCATATTCTTCTCTTTTATCAAAACAGGATAGAATTGTCAGAAATAAATAGGTATAATCAGAGGGAAGAATGCTGTAAGAAGACTGGTGAGTGATGATTTTTCTGAAACAGCTGAGGTTATTCGTGTACCCCTTGCACCGGCATTCCAATCGCATATATCATTAGAAGAAATTGGAGAATCATTGATCAATGGAGGGAAATGTATGGCAATCAGTTATTTTGGCGACAAAGAGAAACAACCGGAAAAAAGTGAACTTCCTGATATTCTTGGTACTACTTTTTCATTATGGGAAAAGACCGATGAACAGTTGCTGACTCTATGTCCGGAGCTTACAGGCTATTGGAAATTCCCAACGAAAAAAGCAGGCTGGACTTGGATTGATGCACAGAAAAAGAGCGTAATGCTTTATCGACAACCCTGTGAAAACCATTTTCGCGCAACAATTGTTCTGGGCGAAGCCTCAGTCAATGCTGTGCTGGACAGCAGCGAACTCAGTGACACACTAAAAACGAAAATTGAAGAGACGACCGCTTATGCTGAGGGGCGCAGTATCCTGATTGAGATTCATACTGAGAAAGATTTGGATGAACTGCTCTATCTATTACCTTATAAACTAAAATGAATATGTCCCACAAGAACAGCGAAGGTCAGAAGCTGCGCAGTATCCTCTGTAAATGCGCTAGAGCTTTCAGCTGTTTTTTCTTTTGCTGATCACAAGCGATAGATAGAAAAATACTCCGTTATTCGTAGAAATCTCTCTTGTTCCTGACAGATCAACAAAAATTCCTTCTATAAAATGAAAAAAACATCCACCTTCCGCCTCTTTTCCGCTAAAATAGAAGTATATGTTATAAAAAAGGGAGTATTAAAATGATTGGAATTGATTTAGGCACTTCAAACAGTGTGGTTTCTTACTGGGATGGAGAGCAAACCAAGCTGATTCCCAACCGTTTCGGCAAGGTGCTGACACCTTCTGTTATAGGTGTAGATGATGATGGAAAAATTCTTGTTGGCGAAATAGCTAAGGAACGGCTGATCAGCCATCCTCAACTAACTGCCGCAGCCTTCAAACGCTTTATGGGAACCTCAAAGCAGTATCAACTGGCGGCGCATTCCTTTTCACCAACAGAGCTGTCTTCTTTAGTCTTGAAGACATTGAAGGAAGACGCTGAAGAATATTTGAAAGAGCCCTGCACTGAAGCTGTGATCAGCGTGCCGGCTTATTTCAACAACATAGAAAGAGAAGCGACGATCGAAGCAGCCAAGCTGGCTGGATTGACGGTTCAAAGCTTGATCAGTGAGCCCACAGCTGCAGCACTGGCATACGGTCTTCATAAGGATGTCGATCAATCCATTTTAGTGATCGATCTTGGCGGTGGTACCTTTGACGTGTCACTATTGGAAATGTTTTCCGGTGTGATGCAGGTTGAAGCCATTTCAGGAGACAATCAACTGGGCGGCGAAGACTTCACACAGATGATCATCCAGGACTGTTTGAGACAAAACGATCTGGCAGAAGAGCTCTTATCTGCTGAGCTTCAGGCGGTGATTTATAAGAAAGCCGAACGCTTAAAAATTGAGCTGTCTTCACAGGAAAAGGGCAAATTCTCATTTGAAAAAGACCAAAGCCTTTTCCATTATGAATTGACTGTTCAAGAGTATGAGCAGTTATGTCTGCCTTTGCTGAAGCGAATGAGACAGCCGATTGGCAGAGTTTTAAGCGATGGACGGATCGAAAGCAGCAGCATCGATCAAATGATTCTGATTGGCGGTGCCACTAAGAACCCATTGATCAAAAATTATTTTTCACGACTGATGAAAATCATTCCCTATACACAGATCAATCCCGATGAAGCTGTCGGACGAGGTGCCGGCATTCAGGCTGCCTTGAAAACTCAGCAGGAAATGGTCAACGAGCTGATGATGACGGATGTTTGTGCCCACAGTCTTGGTGTAGAAGTGGTTAATCAAGGGCCTAATGGATTTATTGGTGGTGTTTTTGAACCGATCATCGAACGCAACACGACGATCCCTGTCAGCAAAGTCAAAACCTTCTGGACGATTAAAGACAACCAGGAAAAAGTCGTCTTTTCTGTTTATCAGGGAGAAAACCCTATGGTCAAAAACAATCTGAAAATTGGTGAGCTGGTGATCAACGTATCCCCTAAACCAGTGGATACGCCTGTTGACTGCCGCTTCACCTACGATTCTAATGGCGTTCTTGAAGTCCTCGTGACGGATGTTGAAGGAAACAGCAATCAGCTGGTCATCGAAAGCCACCCCGGCAAGCTGAGTGAAGAGCAGCTGCAGGAAAGCCTGCAGAAAATGACTGATTTGAAAATCCATCCCCGAGATCGAGCTGAAAACCGTCTACTTTTGGCGAAACTCGAACGTGCCTATACTGAAGCCTTGGGTGGAAAACGGCAATATATCCAACAGCTGATCATTGAGTTTCAGCAGACTATGGATAAGCAGGATGAGTTGGAAACTAAACGTCTATCCGTCAAGATCCTTCAACAGCTGAATGCAATGGAGGAAGAGCTATGGACCTGACGATTTGGGAAATCCTGAATATAGAACCTACGACAGACATTAGAGAAATCAAACAAGCCTATGCAGCAAAGCTGAAGGCATTGAATATCGATCAGCAAATGGAGGAATTTCAGGAGCTGAAAGCCGCCTTTGATTTAGCCCTTATCCATGCTCGATCAGGTGCGAATGAAGAAGAACCTGCAGCTGTGCGATTCACAACAGAAATTGAACAGCCGATTATTCTTGAGCAAGATGATGAAGTAGAACAGGCCTTCTTCGATTGGGGCGAGTTGAGGATTTTTTCAGTTGACCTGCAAAAGCTAAAGCAAGAACAAAACTATTTCAATGATTTGTCCATGTGGGAAGAGCTAACTGATCAGATATTTGATTGGAGTACAGATGAATATTGGGAAAATCAATACTTGGTTCAACTGTTTCTTCTGAATAATTTCCGTTGGCTATCCAAAGAGGTCATTCATTATCTGGTGGCTGTGTTTGATTTGGAGGATTTAAACGAGCAAATCATTCAGTCACAATATATTTCAGATGATTTCAAGTACCATCTAGCCACAATCAAAAATGTACCGGTATTTTCGTTCGATGTCTGGCACGATATCCTGCAGCAATGGCGGGAGCGATACTTTGCTACGCGCTATGAAGCGTATCGATTACTGACTAGCAGTCACATTTATGCAGAGGACCCCTTCAGTCAGAGAATCGATGATTGTCTGGCATTGATACAGCATGATCCTGAAATCTATGCTTTACAGTTGATGAAGCTGCTGATTGATAAAAACGGCGTCGAACTGACAGATGCTGAAAAGCAGTATTTCAGTGATTCACTGAACAAAGGAACAGCGTCTGGAGCTGAGAATCAAACGCTTCTGTTTTTACTGGATTACTATACACTGGTCATCGAGAAAAAAGAGCAGGCACCATCACAGAAAATCGAATGGGAAACCGATCTGTTACTTGTACCGAAGCCGCTGATCCATATTCTTTATGAAAGTATGCTCTTCCAACAGAAGGAATACACTGCAGCCTTTACTACATGGAAGAAACTATCCAGAGATCAGCGACTGCCCAGGTTGAAAAAATATAATCAAGTGAAGCAGCATCTGCCTCAAAAAGAGCAGAACGAGCTAGTGCAGCTGAACAAACATCTGCACAAACAAACCGAACAGTATAAAAAGAAAAAGGCAACACAATCCAGTTTTATTCGTGGTGTTTTTGCTGTTGCAGTCATTATTTTGATCATATGCGGTGTTCTTGGGACCTCAAGAAACAGCTCGAAACCAGTCTCAAAGGTCGATATGGAATTGATCAAAAAAATTCAAGATGAGAACAAGACTGCTAACAACCAACTCATTCAGTCTGTACTTGCTTTACAGAAGAAAAATGAGCAGGCACGAACCTTTACAAACGCTCTCTATTCCGACGAAGAGGTCAATGTAGAGGGATTATTTGCTACAGAAGAGCTTCGGGCAGAGCTTGATGCCAAGAAAACTACTGTGCAGCTGGATGACTATGAGAGTGATGAGTTCTCCTATTATTCACGACTGGATGGGCAAGAGATGCTCCGGTATATCAGTGTTTACCATAAGGACGAATTTCTTTATCTCATCACAGTAGATGCAGCGAACGATACGATCACAGCTGTCTATGGCGCAGATTGGACACAAGTACCGGAGAAAGAGTTGGAGGGCATGGTCAATTTTTCTCGTGTGAAAAAACAAGAGATCGCCTTTTTGTTTATCAAAGAGTTCCTATTTGCTGAAAATCGGGCGGAAACTCTCGAAAACTACGGCGTCTACTTCTCGCCAACCTTAAGAATGACTATGGAAAAAAATCTTCAGCTGCCAATCCCGGAAAATTTTCGAAATGGCTGGTTATATCAGGTGGGTATGGACTATAATGAGATAGTCTATGCACTGACCAATGAACAGGATGAGCTTTTGTATTTTGCTTTTGACGAGGAAGATAGACTTCATCAGATTTATGGAGAAAATTGGGACTCAGAAGAAATCCCGTCATTGGATGCTATCGGTGAACATGCACTTGTTATCGATATTCTAAATTCTTACTAATCTTAAAAGGAGTAACTATGCAGAACAAAAAAATTCAACATTTCCTATTATTCACTATGCTGCTCTCATTGACTGCTGCTCTTTTTGTTCCTTTCTCTTCAGCCTTTGCTGAGGAAGGAACCACTACAACAGTTTCTGAAGCGGTCCAACAATCACAGGAAACAGAAGTACCTCCAGTACCGGAGGATATCATGACACTTACACGAAACGCCGGCTACCCAGTGGATGATTATTACCGTCCCGCTGCCACGATCGTGATCGAAGCAAACACAGGGCAAGTTGTCTGGGAGGATCAAGCAGACCTGTCTTGGTATCCCGCCAGCATCGCCAAGATGATGACTGTCTATCTGTTGTTCGATGCAATCAAGGAAGGAAAGCTGGCTCTGGATACACCAGTTACAGCAACCGCCTCTGATGAAGCAATTTCACAAATCTATGAATTAAGTAATACTCCGATCGTTGCAGGCGTTGCTTACCCTGTCTCAGATCTGCTTTATATGACAACACTTGCTTCATCCAATGCAGCAACTGTCATGCTGGCTAATCTCGTTTCCAACAATGATGCAGCAGCCTTCATCGCAATGATGAACGAAAAAGCGATGCAATTGGGTATGACGAATACGACGTTCTATAACCCCAGTGGAGCAGCAGCCAGTGCTTTTAACGGCTACTATGCGCCAGAGGGGATCGATCCCGAGGCAGATAATGTTTCCACTGCAAGAGATCTAGCATTGATGTTTTATCACCTACTGAAGGAGCATTCAGAGGTTTTGGAATACACAAATAAATTCCAAGTCACTGTTATGGAAAATACTGACTACGCAGAAGTGCTGGAAAACTCAAATAAATCGATTCCCGGCGGCCTTTACGGCTACGAAGGAGAAGACGGATTGAAAACCGGTGCCAGTCCCGAGGGTGCCTACAACTACGCTGCTACAGCTCAGCGAGGCGATTTGCGCCTGATTGAAGTTGTCCTAGGTGTCGGCACATGGGATGATGCGGAAGGCGAGAATCAACGTCATGCATTCGGAAATGCATTATTCGATTACGGCTTTACTAATTTTGAATACAAGAAATTACTTGAAGCCGGTACACAAGTCATCAATGATAAAGAAATCATTTTAGAACAAGAGCTTTACGGTTTACTACGCAACGGTACTCAGCCAGAGTATATCCTATCGGATAATCAGCAGCTGATTCTTTCCAACCAGTTGACGGAGGTATCATCTAGTGTTCCTGCACCAAGCGTCAAGTATCAAGTAAAAGAAGAGGAAAAAGAAGAAGAAAATAACGCCTCAAAAGCAGCGACTTCACTTGTTGGTACGGTCAAGCATTCATGGCGGGAATATGCCGCAGCCGGTGTTGCTCTATTTCTCTCACTTCTGTTGTTCCTATTCTCAAGAACAACAGGGAGTAAATCTCGACAAACCAGAAAACAGTCCACAGCGCATAGGCAAGGAGCTTTTTTCGCTAGTATTATTCTGCTTCTGGCCGCTGTTCTTATCGGTGGCGCTACCTTTATTTTAGGTCCTTGGCTGCCATTTTAAAAGAATCAGCAGTAAACTAAAAGAACTGAAACAATGCTCAATCGGAGCATCGTTTCAGTTCTTTTTTTCACATCATTTTTACATTGAACCTTTGAATACGTCAAGATTCTTGGCAAAATAATCGACACCGGAATAGATCGTGAAGATCAGACAAGCATACAACATGATATCTGCCATTGGAATTCCCATCAAATTAAATGGGATATTGTTGATAAGCAATAGAATAATTGCAACCATCTGTGTTGCTGTTTTAACTTTCCCCGGCCATGCAGCTGCCATCACTTCTCCGCCTTCTACAAGAAGCAGACGCAAACCAGTTACTGCTAATTCACGACAGACGATGATTGCTACTACCCAAGCAGGTGCTTTTCCCTGTTCAATCAGCATGATAAAGGCAGTCATCACCAGCATTTTATCTGCCAACGGATCAGCAAATTTCCCGAAATTCGTTACCAAGCCTCGTGCACGGGCAATTTTCCCATCCAGCCAGTCTGTGATACTAGCTACAGCAAAAATCACTGCCCCAACTAGTTGTGTGATTTCAAGTACTGTATCTCCAACAGTTACAGTTCCCCAATCCATTGGTAAACTGACAACGACGATAAATATCGGAATCATAAAAATTCTCAGTACAGTTAATTTATTTGGTAAATTCAACTTTCATTCCTCGCTTTCCTACTCTATTCTACGTTATTCAACTTTCACTGTCACGATAAACAACTAAAAAACAAAAAAATCTCACGATCGGTAAAACGGAAAAAAGGAGTGGGACAAACGAGGCACCACTCCCAAACCCTATTCCGCATTGAATGACCAGCTATGATTTACTGCTTATAAGCAATTGTAATGACGATATTGCGCTCACCAATTCCTGTATCTTGTGGATTGAAGAGAACTGGCTGTCCGTTCAGCTTCATGTCCATATACTCCGATGCACCTAAAGCAATTGTCACTTCAGTTGTTCCTGCTGGAATCTCAAACTCCTGTGTTTGCCCGGCTGGAACTGTGTATTGGAATACATATGCACCATTGATGATCACACCAGCCCATGAATTACCAGTTGTTGCTGTAAAGGTAAACTTCGCAGGCGCATCCACATCTGTGGCCGTCATATTCACTAATCGATTTGCTTCACTGACATAGGCAACTGTGGCCGTCGGCTCCACGCTCTCTACTGTCGAGCTTTCTATCGTTGAGCTTTCTGATGTTGAAGAACTGCTGCTCTCACTCGTTGTACTTGATTCTGAAGGCCGCTCGATTGTTACTGTTGATTCAGGAACATCGATGATCGGGTTCGCCTTTTGATCCTGCCACATCGCATAAAATACAACAACAACGATTGCCAGACCAAATAACGATAGAATAATTGCCGGAAGACTTTTGAACAAGCGATTCTCATGCTCTTCTTCATAAATCTGAATCCGTGATTCTTCCAAATCTTTATATTGCGCTGCCAACTCGACGTCTTCCGGAAGATCTTTTCCATCAAAATAATTGATAAGTTCTTCTCCATCAAGATTCACTGCACTGGCATACTGACGAATAAATGCACGCACATAAAATGTACCAGGCATGGAATCAAAATTATTTTCTTCGATCGCCATCAAGTAACGCTTCTGAATCTTCGTGATTTGCTGCAGCTCGTCCAATGACATATTCATTTGTAGTCGTGCTTCTCTTAATTTTTTTCCTATATTCACACTGGCCACTTACTCATCTTCTCCAGTCCTTCTAAATTCCTCAATACCAACCCCATCGATAGAGGCGGTCGCTCCAATTATATAATCTGCCTAATCAGAAAGTAAAAAAGCTGCAATTCCGGTACTTTCCACCGGTCGAGCCATTCTTCCGATTGCTGTCTGTTCTTCTAGTTGTTTTCGTTTTTCTTTTCTCTATTGTTGGTATATGACCCTCTCTACTACCATATTCATTATGGCTCCTAGAATGTCATTAACTTCTTTATTCTAAGCTCAGACAAATACTCTCTGTCTAATTTGTCAATAAACCGCAACAAGTACATCCACCGAAAAAAACACGGCAGCTACTCGAAATAATTAGTCTAAAAAAAGCTGGAAGTGTTGCCTCATCCAACATATCTAAGGATACCATAAAAATTTCCTGCTGAGGGTAACATTTTTGAAAGTTTCTTACCAAATTTTCTGCTTTTTCTCTGTTTTCATGATAATGGGAATATAGGGAGCCGCCTTATACTGCAAACACCGCTGGAATAACCGTTTTGATCTCATCGTCAGCTTACATAGTCAACATGTTCTTCTGCGGCTTCGTCCCTTGGCAAATGAGCATCGACAACAAACAATGAAGCTGGAATAAAGAACCTTCCAGCTCATACATTTATCTCTTTACTATAGTTCGCAGTACCATGATTCTCAATTATTCAGGAGACATATAGAATCTGCTCAAGCCATCCTCTTTCACAAAGGCCTTAGCAGCTTCTTTGATATCAGCAAGTTGGATGTCATCGATCACTGAAAGCATATCAAACAGCGTAAGCTCGCCGAACAAGGATTGCGAAAATTGGTTCGCAATATATTCTAGAGAGTTCAATGATTGGAAATGCTTCCCAATCATTTTTTTCTTCAGTAAGTTCAAGTTCGTTTCTGTCAGTTCTGTACTTTCTTCGTAACTAAGCAAGATTTTTTCAATTTCGTCTGCCAATTTTTCCGGCTGATCGCTGTCTCCACCAAAGTCAGCAAAGTGGAAACTACGATCCAAGCTGAACTCATAGCTGAAGCTGTCATCAAGCAATCCGGCATTGTATAAGTTCAAATAGTTTTGAGAAGTATTTCCAAACAACAGCTGTAAGAGAAGATTCATCGCTGTTTTGTATTTCAGGAGTGCTGCTCCGTCTTCCGGTACTTCATCCAGACCTTTTAGGCCAACTAAGACTTTCTTCCTCTGAACCGGCATTGTGATCGAGCTTTCACGAACGATCTCTGCTGCCGTCTCTGAAGGAAAATGCCGCTTGATGGGTACAGCTTTTTCAAAGGATTTCTTTCCTTGATTTTCACGGATAAAGGCCATCATCTCTTCCGGCTCCATTTTTCCGACAACAAACAAGGTCATGTTGCTTGGATGATAGAAGGTATGGTAGCACGTGTAAAGATCCTCTGCAGTGATCTGATCGATACTCTCTACAGTTCCGGCAATATCAATATGCAAGGGATGCTTCGGATATAAGTTACCGAGAATCCCGAAAAATAGGCGCCAGTCTGAATCGTCACGATACATCTGGATTTCCTGTCCTATGATCCCCTTCTCTTTATCTACCGTTTCCTTTGTAAAATAAGGCTCTTGAACAAAATTCAACAAGGTCTCAAGATTTTTTTCCACTTGATCTGTTGTAGAAAAAAGATAGCTGGTCTTCGTGAAGCTGGTGAAGGCATTCGCAGAAGCTCCTTGTCTGCCGAAAGCCTGAAACACGTCGCCATCTTCCTTCTCAAACATTTTATGTTCAAGGAAATGTGCGATCCCGTCAGGTACTCTGGTAAACTCTGAGCTTCCTAGTGGAACAAATTCATTATCGATCGACCCGTAATTCGTTGTGAACAAGCCGTATGTTTTATGGTAATCATTCTTAGGCAGCAGATAGACTGTCAACCCATTGTCCAATACTTCTGTGTAAAGGACTTCATTGATTTGAGGATACATTTTTTTCTCCATTATTCTGCTCCCCCTTCCAAAAAGAATACAGCCTGCATCTTCACTTGCTTCGCTACTTCTTGAATATCATGCACCGTAACAGCTTCCATTCGACGAATCCATTCCTCTAGTTCCAGATACGTATCCGGCAGAAGAAGCGCCATGTAAGCAGATTCCAAGACAGCACCTGCGTTGTCCAGTGACAATAGGTACTGGTTTTTCAGCATTGCTTTCGTCTGCTGCAGCTCCTCTTCAGAGATTTTTCCAAGACGAATATTTTCTAATTCTTCTGAAACCAATCGCAGGACCTTCTCGCGATTCTTCCCATCAATCCCGGTTTGCACACTCAGCATGCCGCGGAAAGTATCGACATTACTTGACGCATAATAAGCCAGATTTTCTTTTTCACGAACATTCATAAATAGCTTGGAATGGGGAAATCCTCCGAAAATTCCGTTAAACAGTTGTAGGGCAAAATAAGAAGCTTCGCCGTAAAAAATATTTGTATCATAGCCGATATTCAACTTCGATTGGGCTAGTTTTTCTCTTTCAGAACGTTCTTTGATAATATTATCGATTGAATGACGATAGAATACTTCGCCGATTCCTTCCTCACGATCCGTAAACGGCAAATCAGAAAACAGCTGCTGGATATGACTCTCCTCGACATCACCTAGAACAAAAATATCCACCTGATCCTCTTCGATCATTTGCTGATAATATGCTGCAAGACTTGTCGCTGTTTCTTTTTCTAAATCTTCCAGTGTCCCAAAGCTTGGGATTTTTTGATCCTCTGAATCACTAAAGTAAAGATTTTGCAGTGAAAGTGCTGCATAAGCCTGCTTGTCTTCGACAACACTTTTCAAATAAGCAGCAGTATTTTCCTTTTCTCGATCAAATGTTTCCTGATCAAAATGACCATCCGTGATGTTTGGATAAAAAAGAATCTCCTTGATAAAAGCAACAGACTCTTCCAGTACAGTAGTATTCTTCAAATATTTATCATTCACAATACTCATAGATAGGTTCAACCAATGCAGGTTCCCCTTCTTATTCACATTCAAACCAAAGCTTGCACCGTATAGCTCAGCAAGTTTTTCACTTATTTGAGTCTGAGTTGGATAATGAAGACTGTTTGTCTCCAACATACTGGTCAGTAATGTCCGTTTTGTGATCGTCTTGCGATCCAGTAATGTATTGAAACGTATAAAGATACGTACGGTTTTATATTTTTCAGTCGGAAGAACATGCAGATTAACACCATTAGCTAATTTAACTGACATTTTCTCAACCCTTTCTTTGTTGTTTTATAGTAATCAATATCCTATTGAAATTCAATTAACTCCAAGGATTTAAAGACTTTTTTAATATTCTGCAACTCCTTACAATTATAGCATAGCTTTCCATACTTTTAGACGCTCAAACTTTTTTCGTTTAAAATTATTCTAATTTTGAGTATACTGAAATATATAGAGGAGGGAATCACATGTTCAAAGAATTTAAAGCATTTATGATGAGGGGAAATGTCCTTGATCTTGCTGTCGGGGTCGTTATAGGTAGTGCATTTACTGCTATTGTTACCAAGATTGTAGAAGGTCTGATTACACCAATCGTCAGCTTGATTATTGTCATGACTACAGGAGAATCCAGTGCAGACGACGCATTCGGCTCTATGGTATTCAATGTTCAGGGCGTTGATTTCAACGTAGGCTCTGTCATCAGTGCAATCATCACCTTTGTTATCACCGCATTCGTTCTGTTCCTGATCGTTAAAACAGCCAACAAGATGAAGAAGCCGGAAGAAGAAACAGAAGACGAACCAACCACAGAAGACTACCTTGCAGAAATCCGTGATCTGCTCGCCGAACAAAACGGAAAGAAAAAAATAGATGACTAGAAAAGCGGAATGAGTCGTTTAGCTCATGAACGATATAGGAAACTGGTTCAGTGATGCTCTTTATCACTGAAAACAGTTTATCTTATCGTTGAGTGAGTTGACTCATGGAGCTAGACTATTAGAAAAGCGGAACAGACCGGTAACTTCCGAGTAATAAAGGAACTTGATGCAATGGTGCTCTTTACCATTGAAAGCAAGTTATCTTATTACCGAAGAAGTTGGTCTGTGGAGCTGGACTATTAGAAAAGCGGAATGAACTCGGGCAGCTCCCGAACAATAAGAGGAACTTGACCTATGACGCTCTTTGTCATGAGGCAGAGTTCCCCTTATTGTTGAGAGGAGCTAGTTCATGAAGCTAGACAATTAAAAAAGCGGAATGAGTCGTTTAGCTCATAGGTGCTACAAAGACTTCTCTATCGAACTGACGCTCATTTCCTTCTATGTTATCTGAATTTCCAACGGTTAAGCCTTAATCCTATCCATACTTAAACCCGCTCCAGCATACAATTTGCCGGAGCGGGTTTTCTTATTTACACACACAAGGCTGAAAACCGGAGGAGGTTTTCAGCCGTTTAGGAGAAAAATGAAATTGAAGAAAAGTCTTTTATTTGATTCTTATTCTAGTCGCCAATTATGAATAATGTATGACTGAACTATAGAAAAAATAATAATTTTCTTTAAAAAACTTTCTGTCCTCCTCAACTTTCATAAAAAAAAGAGGCGGAAAAATTCCGACCTCTTTCGATTCTTATTGTTCTTATAAATCCAGACAGTTGTCTGTTCCTTGGTCTGGTGTTGGCGCCGGTGTTGGTTGCTGTTGCTGCTGTTGAGCTGCCGCCGCTGCTGCGTCTGCTGCTGCTTGCGCTTGAGCCTGGGCTGCTGCCGCTGCATTTGCGTCTGCCTGGGCTTGAGCTGCTGCTGCTGCGTTTGCATCTGCTTGCGCTTGGGCATTTGCCGCTGCTGCTGCATCTGCATCAACTGCTGCTTGTGCTTGAGCCGCTGCCGCTGCTTCCGCGTCTGCTTGGGCTTGAGTGTCTGCCGCTTGAGTTGCTGCCGCTTCCTGCTCTTTCTGATTCTTAACAGCTACTTCGGTTTCTTTCGTATCGACCATTACGCCATCTTTATTCTTATATTTCAAGAAAGCTACATCATCTGCAAAATTCAACTCAACTTCAGAATCTGCTGCTACTGCTGCAAAATCAAGGTCGCGAATTTCTTTTACTGTGTCATCTGCAAATGTGATCTGCATAAGATATTTTTCCTGCTTGTCCTTATTCTCAGGTGTATAGAAAAGCTCAACTGTATCACTGTTTTTGATTGTGTCATCTTCAGCCATCATATTTTCAGGAAAATCAGCTTGATCCTCTGCTTTGATTGCTACAGCCTTGATTTCTTTTCCTGTGTTGTTTTTGACCAATGCTTCCAGCGCTGTATCAGACTTCACTCCAACGGTCTGGTATTCCTTCTCAGCAGAGCTGCTTGTCGTCGTTGTCGTGCTGCTGGCAGTTGTCTCACTGCTTTCTTTTGCGGCAGCATCCTCCTTATTGCTGCCGCAAGCGGCCATTCCCAATACACATGCTGATAGTGTTAAAATCTGCATCATTTTTTTCATTCGTTCTTCCTCCTAATTTGTTTTCCTATTGTATGTCGCTTTTTATCAAATCTGCTGCATAGACAACGGATGTCTGTCCATCAGATACCGTTAAAACTTCTATATGGTGATTTTCCGGCAGCTGACCATCAACTAAATACAGCTGATACCCTGAACCATCCTTTTCATCCTTTGCTGCATAAAAAGGCTGATAGCTGACTGTCGTACCAACAGCATTATCACGGACAGATAGATAAATCTCTGTCTCATCCTTAAGATGATCCGGATCGATGCTGCCCTCAATGTAATAATAATCATTGTCTTTTTTGATGGAAAATTCGGTCGCTGTTTCAATTGCTTCACCGCTAACCATCGCTACGATTGGTGCTGTCATGATTGGGATATCTGTCAGCAGATTCCCCAAAGTTCTTTCCGCTCGCTCTATCACTACATGTGTAGGCTGATATTGATCGATCTGTAACAGATTATATGGAACATAGCGGGAGAAATAACTCTGTGCAAATTCATCTGCCATGAACGGCAATAAACTTTCTCCAAAGGAATCTCGGTACATTAATAAACGATTGGTTTTTTCAGCACGTGTTGTTTCGATCCATGCATCCATGTTGTCAGTGAACTCGCCAACCGTTGCATAATGGTGAGAATAATATCTATTGTTCTCCGGTGTTGGAGAAGTTGGATACAGCATCTCATCAATGTCGCCGATATGATCGGTTCTTTCCTCAGATGGTACATTCAAATACGTCTCATAAGATAAACTAAAATAGTCCATGATCGACTGGTAAGCCAACAATGCTCCCTCGTTGTTCCAGTGAGTGTCTCTGGCAAAATACAGCGGCTTATCCTGTTCTTCAAATACTGCTTTCAGGTCAAGATAATTTACGCCATATTCTGACAACAGCGGTTCCAGCCGATCCAAATTATTTTCAGCGGCTTTCAGGTATCTGTCCGGCATATTTTCATCATAGACTGTATTTTTATTGAATGGAGAAACAAATAAAAACTGCGCTCCTCTAGTAGTTGTATAGTCCTGCATGATTTTCAAATTTTTGACAGCCATGAACAGCTGACGATCTGACAGCTGATCTTTTCCGAGGTAATCCGGTAGTGTTCCTTTAAAATAAAGCCAATCATTCTCTCCGACAATTACTCGATCCAGCACGGCACTTCCTACAGTTTTACTGCGAATGACCGCATTTGCTGTGACCAGCTTTTCCCGAAAAGCAAAGTGATCTTCAAAATATGTACCCATTTCCTGAAGATAATTCTCATTCCATTTTCCTTCGTCAGTCAGCTTTGGCCATGCTGCCAACTCTGTCTTCTCCGCTGTTTCATTGGTCGCCCAAAAGGTCATACCGGCAAAAGGAACCAATAATATCATAAAAATCAAGACAAGGTACACCACAGCATACGTATTCTTTTTCAATTACTGCTCCTCCTAAAATCTAAAGTAAATAAATGGATTGTACGTCCCGCCGGATAAGCTGAGAATACAAAGAAGTAATAAGGCTATCGTACCAACATACGTCAGTGGAATAATCGCTTTTTCCAATGTACTCCCCGGTGTTAATCTCATCTGCATCTGCGGCAGAACAGGCATACTAATAATGATCCCCAATCCTGACATCAAAAGAAAAACCGGCGTCAATTGTTCAAATGCCAACATCTGCTGTGTTTCCCCAAAATGAAAACCAGTAAACATCTGACTGATCACATGCAGCCCCTGTTCGAAGCTCTCTGCACGAAACAGAACAAACCCTACAATGACAACTAGTAATGCATAAATATGTCCTAGTAATCTCGGCAATTTGTTCATTGGTAAAAATTCTTCAATCATCTGAAACAGACCATGCCATAGTCCCCAAGCGACAAATGTCCAACTTGCTCCATGCCACAAGCCTGTAGAGAAGAAGACGATCCATTTGTTGGTAACTGTTCGTGCTTTTCCCTTACGATTTCCGCCTAACGGATAGTACAAATATTCCTTGAACCAAGTGGATAAAGAAATATGCCATCTGCGCCAAAATTCTTTGATTGACCGTGAAACATAAGGATAATCAAAGTTTTCCAGAAAATGAAAGCCGAACATATGCCCTAAACCAATCGCCATGTCGCTATATCCGCTGAAATCAAAGTAAATTTGTAAAGCATAGGCAATCGCTCCGATCCACGCAGAGAGAATATTGATATCCCCTAAGCCAAAACCAAAAACAGCATCCGCTGCGGCTGCAACAGTATTGGAAATCAACACTTTCTTTGACAGTCCTAGAATAAAGCGACGCATCCCTTTAGCAATACGCTCAGGATCTGCATGACGTTGATTGATCTGTTCCTGTACATCGTGGTATTTTACGATTGGTCCGGCAATCAACTGTGGGAAAAACGATACATATAATAGAATATTGAAGTAATTTTTTTGTACATCAACTTCCTTGCGATAGACATCGATCACATAAGACATCGCCTGAAAGGTATAAAAAGAAATCCCTATCGGCAGCTTTATGCCCGGAGCCTGCAAAGCCGTACCAGCCAACGCATTGACGGTTTCTACAACCATGTCCGTGTATTTGAACACGCCCAAGAGTCCCAAATTGATCAAGACAGAAAAGAAGAGGATCAGCTTACGCTGCCTCTCCTTTTCAGTACTTAACATAAGCCCAAAAAGATAATTGAACATCGTACTGATGATCATCAGTATGATATAAACCGGCTCGCCATATGCATAAAACAACAGACTCGATGCAATCAATAAGAAATTGCGAAGCTTCGTCCCTTTAACTGCATAATACAGCATAAATAAAACCGGTAAAAAGACACATAAGAATGTCATTGAACTAAAAACCATCGTTGTCTTCCCCTCTAACACTTTCTAAAGCTTCATTTTTTACCCGTTGACGCTTGACTCAAGTATCGCTTTTTCCATTTCAAGTGTATTAATTGACTCACCACTTGCTGTACTTACATACTCAAGATAAGCCGTATCCTTTTCAATAAACAAAGTCACTTCTTGTGCATCCTCAAACGGGAAGCTGTGGACAATGTATTCTTGTCCGGATTCCACAGTAAAAGAAAGATCATACCCCTCTGTGACAGCCCAGCTATCAGGATCTTCGCTGGTATCAGTTGTCTCTTCTGACGTTGGAGTGAAATACAGAAGCCCTTGCTCTTTATGTGTGAACGGTGTCGTCTTTTCCAGTAAATCCCCTTCAAAATCAGAATCAGTGATGTTCTTGACTGCCATTTTCTCGATGGTTGTTCCAGTATAATTTTCTACAACAATCTCGTATTCATTCTTATCTCCGGTTTTCGTTCCAATGACCTTCAACGCTTTCTTTTCCTTTTCAGTCAAGGTCGATTGTCCCGCTGTCGCAGCTGTACCGGAAGAGTCCGACTCAGTCGAAACAGAGGTGTCGGATGAAGAAGCTGTATTGCTGTCTTCTTTATTTGACCGGCAAGCCGCCAGTGTCAGCACACTGAGACACAAAACAGCTGCTCGAGTCAAAACCAATATATTCTTTTTCATTTAAATAGCTGCTCCTTTTAGTTGATTCGGCGATAGTTTCTATACTTAACAGCCCCAGCTGTGTTATACGTGATGTAATAATATGGGTATTTACCCCCATAGGCCGGTCTACCTAGCTCTGCATCAAACACATATGTTGTGCCGTTGATATCAATTTCCACCCAGCCGTGATCTCCTAGAGTACCAGAATTTTGAACAACCTTACCGACAACTACGTGAGCATCATAGCCCAATTCTTTTGCTAGATAATAGAAGGTACTTGCATACGTATAGCAATTCCCTTTACGCTGATTAAATCCTCTCGATGCATGTTCATTGGCAAAAGCCGCCCCTGCATTAGCTGCCGGGTAAGTGCTGGTTTGATACCCAATCGTGTTTCGTGTCCAGTCGAAAGCTTTTTTCAAATCCCAACCAACTGAATTCAATACGTTATACGCAGATTGCTGCAAGGCTGTACGATTTTTCTTCAGTGTATAAGAGGTCGCTCCTAGATAGTTACTGCCGTTGGCATAGACATGCGTGTTGTATTTTCCACCATCACGAAAATCTGTACTGTTTACAACAACTGACCATGAACCATCATAGCTTTTACTCCCATTCAACCATTTAATGTCGTCTTGCCCCTTAGTATCACTCCATGTTGGAAACTTCATGGAAGAAGCATTAGCACTCGAATTAAAGACGCTGACTCTCGCAGTTGTACTGCTCAAAATCGTTGTGCGGACATAGTTGATTTTATTTAACCCATCTAAGCGGAATTTCTGCGCATTCGTGCGGTTCAGACGATACATCTGAATGTTCGCACCATTTTTATTCAGTCCAGCATCTACCTCAAGATAGGTGCCTAATTTACTTTGGATATAGCATAAACCACTACCTGCATCAATGAATCTGAACTTCTGTGCATCTGAATTATTCCATGTATATTGTTGTACATTTGCTTTGTTTGCCACACTTCCTCCGGCAACATCAAGAACCTTACCTGATTTTTCATTGACTAATTTGTACCAGCCTGTTTCGGCTGCTTCAATGATGAATTTCTGCTGCTTCACTGCATTCTCTACCCAGATCTGAGCATTTCCGCCATTTGCAGTACTTCCTCCAGATATCTCCACAACACGGTTTGTGTCTACATTAGAAGATAGGAAGTAACGTACACCATCTTGAACAGAAGCAGTATTCGGCTCTTTCGGTGCTTCAATCAACCATTTTTGTGCAGCTGAATAATTCAACGTGTACGTCTGAATTTTAGCACCTTCTGCAGTGCTGGCCCCAGCTCGATCAAGAACAGAACCTACTCTTGATTGGATATAAACATATCCGCCGCCTGCATCAATAAATCTAAATTGCTGTGCGCTGGAATTATTTTTACTGTATTGCTGTATCTGAATATTATTTGCTATACTTCCGCCAGCTATATCCAATACTTTATTTGAATAAACATTCGCGATATAGTACCAATTATCCGATGTTTTCGTCAGCTTGAACTGATTTGCTTTATTATATGAAGTAGAATATAGAGACACTTTAGCCGAGTCATTTTTGACCAGTCCATTTAAAGAAAATGTTTTAGGTGTTCCAGAACCTGTGATTTGATAGGTTCCTTCTGCAATATCCTTCAAAACAGGATTGATATTTGTATCAAAACGCCATTTCTGCGCATTGCTTCGGTTTAGTTTGTACGTCTGAAGCTTTGTACCAAAAGCTGTTTTTCCTCCTGGGCAATCCAGAACTGTTCCAAGCTTAGATTGAATGTAGAATGCACCATTACCTGCATCTACAAACTGCCATTTCTGTGCATCTGAATTGTTTTGCTTATACTGCTGAACAGCCGCCCCATTCGCTTTTGAGCCGCCAGCTACATCCAGTACCAAACCGGAATACTTATTCTTTATGACATACCATGTACCATCAACCGGCACAACTTCAAATTGTCCACGTTCCTGATACAGTTGTCTGTTCAGTTCTACGCGTACCGAATTTTTCTTCGATGCGTCAGTGATACTCAACATTGCTGCTGAATTTCCCACAGAATAAATGTTGTAGGTTCCTTTTTGAACAACTGTTGCTGAAAATAGTTCCAGTGCCGTTTCAGCAGGCTGAACGTCAGGTTCCTCGATCTCTTCAGTTTTGGATACCTCTGTTGCTTCAGGCTGACTCTCTTGCACCTGACTTTCCTGTTCCGAAGATTCTTCCTCTACTTCTTCAACGACAGAACTCTCTGTCTCTTTAATCGATTGATTCTCTGACTCCTCCGTTTGATTAGAGGTTTCATCCACCCGTTGGATAAGAGATGTACTATCGGTCGTTTCTGTTCCGTATGCAAACATCGGCCCACCGTAACCGGCTAACAATGATGCACTCAACAGCATGTACACTAATTTTTTTTTCACTTCTAACACTCCTATATTTTTAATCAACTTAATAAAGAAAAAGAACCTTTCCCCACATATATAATAATACCGACTATAATACTAGATTGCAACAGCAGAAAAGAGCATTTCTTCGCAATAAAACGACATAGAAAACGCATTCAAAAAATAAAATAACAATGGTATTTTTAGATGTTCAAAAATTTTTGACCTCTCTCCCTTTCAAAGACAAAAAAAGAGAATAATTGTTTACACAATGATTAATTATATGTTCTTTTGTCAGAATATTCAAAAATAGCGCATTCATTCCATTTTTAATCTTTTTTTAATGTTGGCTTTCTGTTATAATGGTTTTCACATTTAGTATTACTTGACTGATAAGCAATGAAGAGAGCCTCTACTCTGGTGTGAATGAAAATTTAGAGGTAGAAAACATCGGACCTTCAAAATGAAGAAACCATGAAATTAAAGGAGAGAAACGTATGAAAACAGTGTACAATTTTTCTGCAGGCCCAGCTATCTTACCAAAAAGTGTTTTGGAGAAAGCGCAATCGGAGTTAGTGAATTACCAAAACAGCGGTATGTCCGTTATGGAGTTAAGCCATCGTTCCTCCTTATTCGAAACGATCATCCAGAAGGCCGAAACCTTACTGAGAGAGCTAATGAATATTCCGGATAATTACAAAGTACTATTTCTTCAAGGCGGGGCAAGTCTTCAATTCACGATGATTCCGCTGAATCTGGCTAATAATAAAAAAGCTCTTTACGTAAACACAGGCTCTTGGTCTAAGAAGGCCATCAGCGAAGCAAAGAAAATCGACAATGTTGAAGTAGAAGTCATCGCTTCAAGCGAAGACAAGAACTTTACTTATATACCCGAAGTAAAAAGAGAGGATATTCCACAAGATGCAGCATATGTGCACATCACAACGAATAATACAATAGAAGGAACAACCTTCTATGAATTACCGGATACAGGTGATGTTCCCTTAGTAGCAGACATGTCTTCCAATATTCTATCCATCAATTACAATGTGGCTGATTTCGGTTTGATTTATGCCGGGGCCCAGAAAAATATCGGGCCGGCAGGTTTAACTGTTGTGATTGTTCGCGATGATTTGATTGGTCAGACAGATGTCTTAAGTGCTATGCTTGATTATGATATCCAAGCGAAAAACGATTCTTTATATAACACACCACCGACCTTTGCAATTTACATGGCAGAATTAGTTTTTGAATGGATCAAAGAATTGGGCGGTGTCGCTCAAATGGAAAAACTAAATACCGAAAAAGTGCAGCTTTTATATGACGAGATTGAACAGTCAGATTTGTTCTCTTCTCCTGTTGATCCTAAGTTCCGCTCTATCAACAACATTCCATTTGTTACTGGAAGTGATGAGCTGGACAAGAAGTTCAATCAGGAAGCGGTGGAGGAAGGCTTTGAAAATCTTAAAGGACACCGTTCTGTCGGCGGCATGCGTGCCAGCCTGTACAATGCTTTTCCAAAAGATGGCGTGGAAGCCCTTGTTGCATTTATGAAAAAATTTGAAGCAGAAAATGGAGGAAACAACTAATATGTTCGATATCAAAACATTCAATGCCATTGCGCCGGAAGGTTTAGCAAGATTCAATGACCCGCAGTTCTCTGTCGATCAAACAGAAGCGCCTGCTGGAATCGTTCTACGCAGTCAAAAACTGCATGATTATGAGTTTCCTTCTTCTGTTTTAGGCGTTGCTCGTGCCGGAGCAGGTACGAATAACATTCCTGTACAGAAGTGCACAGAAAATGGCATCGTCGTATTCAATACGCCCGGGGCTAATGCCAACGCAGTAAAAGAGCTCGTTGTTGCCTGCCTGTTACTGTCTGTTCGCCCTGTCTTGAAGGGGGCTAATTGGGTACAAACTCTGTCTGGCCCTGATGTTGAAAGTCAGGCAGAAGCAGAAAAGAAACAATTTGCCGGAACTGAATTGGAGGGTAAACGCCTCGGTGTCATCGGTTTGGGCGCAATCGGTGCCATGGTTGCCAATGATGCGTACCGATTGGGTATGGATGTTACAGGCTACGATCCATTTGTCTCTGTTGATACTGCATGGAGCATCTCTCGTCGGGTAAAACGTGCACAAAATATGGACGAGATTTTTACCAACTGTGATTTCATCACAGTTCATGTTCCTTTAACTGAAAATACCCATCATCTGATTGGTAAAGATGAGCTTTCTAAAATGAAAGAGACAGCGGTACTGTTGAATTTTGCACGGGGCGAGCTGGTTGACTCCGACGCAGTCATTGAAGCAGTCAACAACGGTCAAATCAGTAATTTTGTCACAGATTTTGCTGACGAACGCTTGCTTCACAATGATAAAATCATGGTACTGCCGCATTTAGGTGCTTCTACAGAAGAAGCTGAGATCAACTGTGCTAAAATGGCGGCTCGTACCTTGAAAAAATTCCTTGAGACAGGAAATATCAAGCGCTCTGTCAACTTCCCGACTGTTGAAATGGCCTTCAACTCGCCATACCGTTTCACGATCATTCATAAAAATGTACCGAATATGCTGGGACAGATTTCTACAGGAATTGCTGACCTCGGCATCAACATCGATACAATGATCAACAGAAGCCGTGACGATTACGCCTACACACTGGTTGACATTGCTGAAACAGATGAACAGAAAATTGCGGATGTAGCAGAAAAAATCCAGCAATCTGAAAATATCATCAAGGTAAGAACAATCAAAAATAATGAGGCGGTGAGCTATTAATGGTCAAGATCCATCCATTCAAAGGTATCCGACCGACTGATACGCTCAGCGATAAAATCGCAACACTGCCCTATGATGTATTGAACTCAGCCGAAGCACGTGAACTAGGACAAGATAATCCTTATTCTTACCTTCACATCGATAAAGCCGAAATCGACCTGCCGGAAGATTTGTCTCCCTATGATGATCAGGTTTATGCAAAGGCGGCCGAAAACCTGAAGGCTTTTCTACAAAAGCAGTGGTTGATCCAAGAAGACACGCCAGCTCTTTACCTTTATGAGCTGACAATGAACGGACGTGCCCAGACTGGTCTTGTAACATGTACATCCATCGATGATTACACAGAAGGGACTATCAAAAAGCACGAGTTCACTCGTCCGGAAAAAGAAGTCGATCGTATTCGCCATATCGAAGCCTGTGATGCCAATACCAGTCCAATTTTTCTGACGTATCGGTCACAAAATGATATTCAGCAAATCATGGATACATGGAAACAGAAGCATGCACCTGTTTACGATTTTATCAGCTTCCACGAAGTTGCTCATAAAGTCTGGGTCATTGACGATGCTGCTTTGATAGAGAAGTTGGTAACGACCTTTGCAGCGGAAGTACCGGCACTATACATTGCTGATGGTCACCATCGGACAGAATCAGCTGTAAAGGTTGGGAAAAAGTTCAAGGATGCACATCCGGAAACCGGTACTGATGAGGAGGTAAACTTCTTCCTTTCAGTGATCTTTCCAAAAGAGGAGCTGGAAATCCTTGATTATAACCGTGTCGTGAATGTACCGATCACAGATGACTTTTTCGAGCGTCTGGGGAAGAATTTCACTTTTGTAAAAACGACGGATGGAAAACCAACGCAGCCGAAAAGCTTCGGTTTGTACTTAAACAAGCAATGGTACGAGCTGACAGCCAAACCGCATATTTTATCTGATGATCCGGTGGACGGCTTAGATGTTTCACTTTTACAGAATCATGTCTTTGCTGACATCTTTGATATTCAAGATGTTCGAACAGATAAACGTATTGATTTTGTTGGCGGGATTCGTGGGATGGCTGAGCTGGAAAAGCTTGTCGACAGCGGACAATGGACGGCTGCCTTTGCTGTTTATCCAACGACGATGGACGATTTGTTGAATGTAGCTGATGCTGGAAAAATCATGCCGCCGAAATCAACATGGTTTGAGCCAAAACTGCTCAGCGGATTATTTTTGCACGATCTAGAGACAAAATCGTAATAAAGCAGTAAAATAGAAGAACAATCCAGAGAGCTGGGAACTATGTCTGCACATAGTCCCGGCTTTCTTAGAACCTAAAAAAGATAAGTAACCAGAAACAAGAAGTTCGAGGCAAAGCAAACAGCTTCAAGGCTCAGCGGGTAGTTACATACTATTTGGCAGCAATATTCGATTGCTCTCCATCAGACTCCTATTCGAGCAGTCTCAGGAAAGCGCACTTCTTTCATACTCTTATTTATCGGGAACAAGCGGAGGGATACTATGCGTAAACAGTTAAAAAATGCAAAACGGATCGTTATCAAGGTTGGAACCAGTACGTTGATTTACCCAAATGGCAATATCAATCTGAAGGCGATCGACCAGCTGGCATTTACACTCACTGATCTAAAAAATCAGGGAAAAGAAATCATTCTTGTTTCATCCGGAGCTATCGGCGTCGGCTTGAACAAACTGAATATGGATCAACGACCCCCGACCATCCCCGAACAGCAGGCGGTTGCCTCAGTTGGACAGACAGAGCTGATGAATATCTACAACCATCGCTTTTCAATTTACAGCCAACAAATCGGACAATTGTTGCTGACTAGAGATGTCATTGAATTTCCTGAGAGCCGCAGAAACGTGGTCAACACGATGGAGCAGCTGCTGCAAATGGGCATCGTTCCTATCATCAATGAAAATGATACTGTGGCAATCGACGAGTTGGACCATCTAACGAAGTTTGGGGATAACGACCAGCTATCAGCCATTGTTACGCAGCTGATTAATGCAGACGCGCTGGTCATGCTTTCTGATATTGATGGTTTCTTTTCCGATAACCCACTGACTAATAAGGATGCACAGCTTTATTCAGAGATCAATAAAATCGATGACGTCCTGCTTGAGCAAGCTGGTGGAAAAGGCAGTCGTTTTGGTACCGGCGGCATGTATAGTAAGCTGAAAGCAGCCGAACGAGTATTAGAACACAATAGTATGATGGTACTTGCAAACGGCAAACAGCCTCAAATCATTTTTGATATTTTAGCCGGCGAAACAATCGGCACATTATTTATAGAAACACCGCTGAAGGAATCAACAGGAAGGGAGAAATAGAAATGACGGATTTAATACAACTGGGCAAACAGGCGAAAGCCGCTTCATTCAAGCTTGGATTACTAGATACAAAAACGAAAAACAATCTTCTTTTCCATATGGCAGAGGAAATCGAAGCCCACACAGCTGATATCTTGGTGGAAAATGAGAAGGATCTGGCCGTCGCTGCAGATCATGGAATTTCTGAAACCATGCTGGATCGTTTGCGCCTGACAGATGAGCGTATCCTTGCAATGGCAGATGGTATTCGGCAAGTGGCTTCCTTGGAAGACCCAATCGGCGAAGTAGAAAAAATGTGGAAAAACGAAGATGGTCTGATGATTGGAAAGCAACGTGTCCCCCTTGGCGTGATCGGCATCATTTATGAATCTCGACCTAATGTAACGACAGATGCTGCCAGTCTTTGCTTCAAATCTGGAAATGCTGTGATCCTAAGAGGTGGAAAAGAAGCCTTTCATTCAAATCAGATTTTAGTTTCTGTCCTGCAAAAGGCTTTGGAGAAAGAGGGGCACTCGCCATTTGCCATTCAATTTGTGGACGACACCTCTCGAGAAACTGCGAAAAAACTCATGACTTTGAACGGTTATCTAGATGTCTTGATTCCACGAGGCGGAGCCAATCTGATCAAAACCGTTCTGGCTACTGCAACTGTTCCAGTGATTGAAACAGGTACAGGAAACTGCCATGTATACATCGATAAGGATGCACAGTTGCAAATGGCAACAGACATCATCGTCAATGCCAAGTGTCAGCGCCCATCTGTTTGTAATTCAGCGGAAACATTACTTATCCACAAGGATGTTGCAGAAGAATTTCTGCCAGTCATTGAAAAAGCACTGAATGAGTATCATGTTGAACTGCGAGCAGACGAACGAGCATTGGCCATTTTCCAAGAAGCGGTCCCAGCAGTTGAAGCGGACTGGGAAACAGAATTTCTGGATTACATTCTAGCGGTCAAAGTAGTGGATTCGTTGGAGGAAGCAATCACTCACATTAATACGTACAACACAAAACACTCTGAAAGCATTATCAGTGATAATTATTTTGCGACACAGCAGTTTCTGCAGCAAGTTGATGCAGCAGCAGTTTACGCCAATGCTTCTACACGCTTTACAGATGGATTTGTCTTCGGCTTCGGTGCAGAAATCGGCATCAGCACACAAAAACTACACGCCAGAGGTCCTATGGGATTAGCAGAGCTGACTTCTACCAAGTACATCGTCTACGGCGATGGCCAGTATCGTCAATAAGAAGGAGGCTGGTTTTATGAAGTATGATGGACATACCCACACTGAATACTGTCCACATGGTACAGTAGAGGACACGGAGCTTTTGATTCAAAAAGCCATTCAACTGGGATTCAAGGAATACAGCATCACAGAACATGCACCGCTGCCCAAAGCAATCAGCGAGCTAGCCGGTGGTGATCCAGAAATGTGGACAACTGCTTCTATGGCATTAAACGATGTGGATAACTATTTCACACGTATGGATAAACTACGGAAAAAGTATGCTTCCGATCTAGTTATCCACATTGGCTTCGAGCTTGATTACTTCCCTGAATTTGAGAGCTGGACAACAGATTTTCTGAATGAATACGGCCCTCTTACAGACGATGGTGTTCTCTCTGTTCACTTTCTTCCCGGACAGGGTGGTTTACGAGGAATCGACTACTCTTTCGAAGAATATCGTGACGGAATCACTGAGCCGGCAGGTTCTTTCCAAAACGCCCAAATCCTTTACTATCAAAGGGTTTTACATTCCTTACAGGCTGATCTTGGCAGATGGAAACCCACACGTTTGGGACACATCTCTCTATGTCAAAAATTCGAACGATTTTTCGATGAACCGATCGATTATTCGCCAAAAGCTGTTACTCTGATCGACGACTTGCTTCAGCAGGTAAAAGAACAAAACTATCAGCTAGATTTAAACACTGCAGGCTTCCGAAAAAAGGGTTATACACAAAGTTATCCACAGGCTTGGGTTTTAGAGAAAGCTTATGCTCTAGGGATTCCTTTAATTTACGGATCTGACACCCATTCTTTAGCAGATATTGGCTCAGATTACGGAAAAGTCGAACATTGGTTAAATAAATAAGTTATGCACATGTGGAAAAGCCGTTGAGAATTTTAAATCTCAACGGCTTTTTATTTAGTTAGTGCTATGGGCACTACTTTATTATCATTCGCTCCCAAAATACTTATTTTGGTTTTAGCTATATTCTCCCCTTCTCAGAGTTTAGTAATTCTACAATATAAAGTTAAAAACAAGGTAGGATCTTCTGTAAAAATTTTTTCTAAATCAATTCCATCTTCATATTATGCCTCTAACAATATATGCTTTACCCGTATATTCATTTAAAAACTTCCTCATGTCTTTTCTTAAACTCCGGTATAGTCAACCAATTTTCTTTATCTTCACTGATCACTCCATCTGTCAATCGGGCAATTTCAGCTACCATCGTATACAAAGCATGCCGATCTTCTAATGTGATTTCTGTAAAAGTTGTATAGAAATTAATTGTATTTTCTTGTTCACCATCTACATACAACGCACAATACTTGAGCATTTTATAATTGGGATTGATGAATTGAAAATCATGTTTACGTTTTATCGCCAGATAGAAGTTATTGGTTAACACCTCTTCATCATAATCGATAATATCAATGGACGCTTTCCCCCACATTTTTGATGCCAAATATCGATAATCAATAGTCATCCCAAGCTTTTTAGCGTGTACTGTTAGCGTCATCTGCTGTTCTTCTAACATGTCTCCTAAATTCTCTAAAAATGTGTCTTCCTCTTCATTCCAGCATTCTGGATCGCGCTCGTCAACAACTTGGATACTATCGACTTCCTTCAAGCTGATTCCATTTGCCTCCTCATAACTCAGAGATAAAATGTCCTGATGTTTTCGTTCAAACTCATCTGGTGTTATCCATGTCTGGCGATTATCTTCACTTATTTTGCCTTGGACTTCTCTCGTCACCTCAAGAATCATGATATAGAAGGCTCGCCTATCTACTGTTAAAATGTTTACATGATCTGTGATGAATTCCAGTTCTTTCATTGATTGTGTGGAAACTGGAGAAAAGCTTAAATCTTCATTGTTCATTTCCTTACCACGCCATTGTTTATCGTAATTCCATTTAGGTAGCCCTAAAGAAAGAGAAAAAATTGTTTGCAGCATTTCAGTATTACCACCATGGTCAGGATCTATTTTCTTTCCATTTTCTTCTTTAAACCACATCTTTTCAGCTAGCTTCATGTAGTCCAAACGCATTTCTTGTTTTTCTATTGTAGAATGAACGATCAAAAATTTTCCTCCTTACTAAGCTTTTATCCATATATAGGCTCTCCAAATATTATTTACTATTTCATCAAGTTTACCCTTACCTAACCCTTTTTTGACGGCATTAGGCAGTAAATTATAAACACTCTTTTTATCAGTAATCATGGATATATCAATTTCCTTTTTATATGATCCATTTCCTCCACCTTTTGCTTGCACATGAATATTATTAGAATCAGGCTCTGCATCCACACGATAGCTTACTTTCTCATTTTTTAGCCGTCCTTCATTTTAGTTTAGATAAAATCATACAAATAAACAAGACAATAAATTAACAAAACAAAGCTATTTGACTGAAAAATAACATAATCACAAAAAGAACAGGAACGGATTCCTTTTCATTATCACATTCCAGAAAATAAAAAATAAACATCGAAAAAATGAATATTTCAATGCTTATCTCTTTTTCTATATTTAATTGTTTCTTGATTTAGTGATATCCTTCTATAATGTTATCCAATACCGCTGAACGATTTCCCCATCACTTTCATCCAAGGTTTCATTCTCCTGTTTCCCACCATTGAACAGGATCACTTTTGCGGAAGCTATATTGGTTTTATTACAGGTAACAAGAACTTGCTTCAAATCTATCGTCCGACAAACATCCAGAGCCAGCCGCAGCATTTCCTTCGCGTAGCCTTGATTCCACTCGCTTCTTCTTACACTGTAGCCGATATGCCCACCGAACTTCAACAGATAGTCATTCAAGCTATGACGAATATCGATCATACCTATCAATTTATCATCAGAGGAACGAACAGCCAAAAGCTCCGTTGCCTGAACCAAGCCTTCTGTCACTGTTTCCTCATGACTATTCTGTTCTATAAATGCCAGCCACTCCGGAACATGTTCATACTCTCTTAAAAAAGAGGTTCCATCCATGCTGTCTTTGTTTGCTAAAAATTCATTTCTGTATTCCTTGATTTGTTGTTCATAAGCCATTGTAGGAACAATAAGCGTGATCTCTTCCATGTGCTCCACTCCTTTTTTTCACAATAGTATAGCATACACACCGCTCAAAAAATCAATCTCTCGTCATTTCCGTCATGAATACCTGCTATTTCTTTTCCTCAATCTGGATCATCATCTTCATAATGAAGTCATCAAAATTCTGAGCAACTAATTCATTTTGGATGAAATCGATGTAGAGTGTGTTCATGATAGAGAGTTTGTGCTTCTGTGCATAGTTGATTAATTTCTCATACCCTGTCTTATACTCTGCATGTCCTTGAACATAGCATTCCAAATACCTGCCTTTTGGTCGGACACTCGACGAGTCAGGAACCTTCACATAATATTGAGCAGCAGAAGCCTCCGGATTCCAATCATCAGCCATGTACATAGCCATTCCTGAAGGGTAAGGAAATTCATATCCAGCAGCTATACACTGTTGGTAAAGTTCACTCAAAGAAACTGATACTCGAGAATGCACGCCATGATAGATCGTTTCACTAAAGAAAAGCGCCACCTCATCATACTCCACTAACGAAATCGATGTGTCATTGAAATTCTCAGTCTCCTTCAATGACTGGATTTGAAGATCGATCATCTGCTCCATTCGATTGTAGTACAGCTGTTTCTGCCTGATTTTTTCCTTCTGATTTTGAATCAGTTCAATGATCTGATCTGCTGATTTCAGCTGACTGTATTCCTTGATTGCCTCCAAGGACATGCCAATATCTTTGAAAAAAATAATCATGTTTACCGCATACAGCTGCTGGTAGTGATAATAACGATAGCCCTTATCGCTGACTTTTCGCGGCTTCAACAAATCGATTTGATCGTAGTAAATCAATGTTTTTCTTTTTATCCCTGATAGCTCTGCAAACTCACTGATAGATAGATAATCCGTCCTATTACTCATCATTGATTCCTCTTATTTCTTCTAAATGTTTTTCAAAAATCCATTGACTGTCTAGTTACTAGACAGTTTACACTAAAGCAGAGAGAAGAACACGTACTTTCTTTATAAAAGATAGAAGAACTATTAAATCCACCAACAAAAAGGAGGTCATCGATCATGACTATTTGTAAATCTTCAAACGCACCCTATTCCATTTTTTCAGCGACAACTCTGGACAAGCAAACTTTGATTGAACTGCTGACAGCGCTATATAGTGAGCAATTTCCATTTCGATCAGGCTCGCTTTTTGAACATACGCTGCAGTTTGCTTTGACAGAGGAACTATCGATTGAGCCAACACTTACTGATCAACAGATGATAACCATCCATCCGTTTTTTGAAGAAGAATATTTATTTGTCAGAAAAGCCTTATCTATACTTAACAGCTATGCCGATGAGCCCTTCACCAGCTCAGACTTCCTATTATTTTTAGAAATTATTCTCTGCTCCAATTGGCAGCTGTCATTAGCTGAGTCTGAACTAAGTAGGTTTATCATGGGACTAGACTGTTTCACAAAAGCAATCTGTCAGCAGTTGGGAACCTCTGTGGACCTTTTGAAAAAGAATCAGCCCGATTTCTTACGTCATATTCAGTTCCTTACATTTAGAATCTTATATAACCATGATGAGCAGATTTCAAAAAGCAGTGAACTCTATTGCTTCATCCAAAGAAGATATCCTGATGCCTTTGCCGTTACGAGTAAACTGCGAACCATTATAACGAACATATTTAATGTTGATTTACCTGACAATGAGTTCGCCTTTCTTGCTCTTCATATTGAAAAAAACCTCAATAGCTGCCGATAGTAAGAAACAATCGGTAAAAACGAGTGTGGAACAATTTCTATGTGTTTCGATAATCAGAGCATAGCGAGGACCGTCGACACAAAAACAGCTTCCTCTAATAACTCAGCTTCACGACACCATCAGAAAATAAATAGGTCTTTAACAATTGAACTTGTCGCAATCCTTTAATAAATCTTATATCTATTGAATGGATTTCATGAATATTTTATGAAATTTTCCTTCTATTGGCTATATTTTATTTGAATGTGCTAAACTAGATACTATATGAATTTCACTAAATAATCCGTCTATTCCAAAGCTGTTTATTGGAATGACAGGCACATAAAAGTCAGGTTGAATGGTCATTGGGATACTCAACACTTTTATTGGAAGGGAATCATTTATTTAGTTGATTCATATACGAATATTAATCGGGTTGTGAGGTCTTCTAATGAAAAATAAAGTACAGCAATTTATCAAGGAAAACTGGCCGTACATGGCTGCCAGCTTTTTCATTCCTTTTTTTATAATGGTCTTGGTTTACTTAAGTATCGGCATCTACCCCGGCAGCAGCCGGAGTGTGCTTGCCAGTGATGCTTTTTCACAGTTTTCAAATTTTCATGCCAGCTTCAATAATGTCCTGCATGGCAAACAGAGTATTTTTTATACCTGGAATGCTTCTCTGGGATTGAATTATCTGTCGTTGATTTCCTATTATCTGGGCGGTTTATTCACGCCGATCGTCTTCTTTTTCAGTAACCAGAATATACCGGATGCACTGTATCTGATCACGCTGTTAAAGATTGGATCAGCGGGGCTTTCCTTTTGGTTCTTTGCCTCTCACACATTCAAAATCAATAAATGGGCACATGTCACCCTCAGTGTTCCTTATGCGTTGATGTCCTTTGCGACGGCTCATTCTGAGTTGATCATGTGGTTGGATGCCTTCGTTTATCTACCACTGGTGGTTTGGGGCATTCATCGTCTGATGGATGAAAGAAAACCAACGATGCTTTTCGTCAGCTACCTGTTATTGTTCATTACAAACTTTTACATGGGCTTTATGATCGGTATTTTCTCTGTACTATATTTTATTGCACGAATGCTGACAAACTGGAAGAGGTACAATAAAACCATCCTACCTTACGGCATCACTTCGCTGTTGGCGGGCGGCGCTTCAATGATCATTATTTTACCGACATTGTTTGATTTGCAGTCAAATGGTGAAACCTTATCTGAGGTAACCAAGTTCAAAACGGAAGCAACCGCGTTCTGGGATATCCTGATGAAAAATATGGTGGGTGTCTACGATACAACAAAATACGGGTCGATCCCGTTCATTTATGTCGGATTGTTGCCTTTACTTTTTGCCATTTTCTATTTCACTACTCGGCAGGTTCCTTTAAAGAACAAGCTGCTTTTCGGTAGTCTGTTCGCTGTTTTGATTGCCAGCTTTTATATCGTTCCGCTGAATTTATTCTGGCACGGGATGCATGCGCCGAATATGTTTTTATTCCGCTACAGCTTCCTGTTCTCGTTCCTTGTTGTTTTATTAGCCGGTTATGGCTGGGAGAAATTCAAAACTGACGACCTTGGGATTCTTTCAGGAACAGGGATTTTACTAATTGCCTTTTTCGCTTTAGCTGAAGGATCAAAAGCAGCTGGAAGCTATGACTATATCTCGATCACGTCCTTTATTATTACTGTGCTGTTTCTTATCCTGTATCTTGCGGGAATCAGCTTTTACCAATTGAAAAAGGTTCCTGGGCGCTATCTCACAGTATTACTGCTGATATTAGTCAGCGCAGAAGCAACAATCAATACAAGCGCGATGATCAATGGTGTTCTTGAGGATTGGAACTACGCTTCACGCAGTCTGTACAGTGACCCATACCCAGATATCAAAAAACTGGTTGATCAGACAAAAGAGGAAAATGATACGTTTTACCGTTTGGAAAACCTAGACCCTGTTTCTTCTAATGACAGCATCAATTATGGATACAGCGGTGTCAGCTTATTCTCTTCAATTCGAAATCGAAACTCCTCGACTTATTTGGATTCCTTAGGCTTCCGTTCACGAGGAACCAGTCTGAATATCCGCTATCCAAACAATACGTTATTGATGGATGCTTTAGTTGGGATCAAATATAACCTGGCTGAAAACGATCCGTTAAAATTTGGATTTGCGCCAAAAGGTGAATCCGGCAGCCTGACTTTATATGAAAACAGCTACGCTCTGCCTTTAGGCTTTCTGACGGATGAATCCATCTATGATGTTGAGCAGCCTGAAAATGATAACTTAGGCAGTCAGACTGAACTGTTCAACCATCTGGCACAACAACAACTGGACTACTTTACGTTCTATACTCCGACGATTATCGGTCAGCAAAACGTAAAAATCGAAGAAAATGCAAACTCTGTGACTTATCGTGAGGTACAAGGAGAGGTAGCGAAGGAAATCACTTGGAATGTTACTGTACCCGCGCATACGCAAGCCTATCTCAGCCTGTTCCCAACAGATTTTGGTCAGCTGGAAAGCTCCAGTGCAACGATCACAGTCAATGGAATCAGTCAAAAATCACAGATCAATATTACTGGCCAGTATTATAATATTGGCTATTATGAAGAGCCGACGACAGTTACTTTTTCTGTCAGTTTCTATGGAACTGAAGCTGTAAGTTTTGCAGATCCGAAAGTAGTAGGACTGGATCTGCAGGCCTATGAATCAGCCGTCACTGCCATTAAGGACAATGGTGTTGATTTGACAGCTTCCGGAAGAAAAGCGACTGGAACTGTTACCGCTGAAAAAGATCAGGTTGTTCTAACAACGATCCCTTATGATAAAGGCTGGTCAGCTTACGTTGACGGAAAAAAGGTTGACGTCACCCCATTCAAGGATGCTTTTGTCAGCTTCCCTGTCAGTGAAGGCGAACATGAAATCAAACTGGTATATCTGCCGGAAGGCTTCAAAATAGGGGCTACGCTATTTGTTTTATGTATCGGAGGCTTTGTCTTGTTTGTAAGATTCACAGGCAAACCACAACAACAAGAACCGAAAAGAAAAAAACGACGTAAGCAAACGACTTCTTAATCAGGATATGTCTAAAACCTGAAATAGCTACCGAACATCCTGATCAAGCTTTCCATAAAAAATCCTCCTAAAGCTGTTTAAAAAGCAAGCTTTAGGAGGATTTTTTTTGATTTTAATTCTTAATGCCTCTGAATAAATATATTCTCAGCATCGTCAATAAGCTATTTAACAATCCCGCGTTTTGATACATCCTTCAAGCGAGTAAACCACGCATCTGATCTGTTGATATACGGCATATCTTTTCCGTTGTTCTCTTTATAGATAGTATTCAAAATATTTTTCTCATCAGGGTTCACAATACCTGTTAGTCCTTTTCCGTCAAAATAATAGACGGTATTCTCTCCATCTGGTTTAAAAAAACATTGCATTGTCGTTTCTCCTTTTTTAGTAGTATTTGGAATTGTATTTCCATTTAGTCGATAGTATTCAATAGGAGTAGGTCCCATTCTTCCATCAGCTGCTGTTGTACGAATCGTCATGTCTCCTGCATTACAGTGAATAATTCTGTTATTATCCAAAAAGATTCCTGTATGACCATCAAAGGCCCAATACTTCGCTAAGAATATATCGCCCTTTTTGCATTCAGCTCGTGAAATTTTCGTAGCAATGCCAGGTAAAATATTATCATGCAGTGACCCTGTCCAGCCTTCATTAGAACCAGACGATACGAAGCCTCCTGCTCGTAAAGCTGAAATGACAGCTGCCGAGCAATCGTATTGTGCCGGATTGCCGCCGCCCCATGGTCGAGCATTCGAATAGACAACCTTATTTTCTCTATCTGTCATCCATTTGATCATTGTATCAACGTTTGCCATTTTATCGCTCCTTTCCTAAGATATTCATCATAAATGCCGGCTGTTTCTTACGAGCATCCTATTTTAAGATTGTTCGTTTTGATACATCCTTCAAACGAGTGAACCACGCGTCTGATCTGCTGATATATGGCATATCTTTCCCGTTGTTCTCTTTATAAATAGTATTCAAAATATTTTTTTCATCAGGATTCACAATTCCTGTCAGCCCTTTTCCATCAAAATAGTAAACGGTATTCTCTCCATCTGGTTTAAAGAAACATTGCATTGTCGTTTCTCCTTTCTGTGTTGTTATTTGATTTTTTAACTTGTTGTACCAGTATCTGGCTTGTGTTTGTCGTGCCGGTTGATTTGGGTTTAACGGACGTTCATAGTAGCGAATGAAAATATCCGCTAAAACTTCAGGTGTCTGGGTACTTTGGGTAAAAGCCCGAAAAGACATGCTTGGATGAGCAAACTGGACATTATTTTCCACTTCCCATTCAATCCGCTTGCATTGACTGATAACATCTTGATAGACCAAACCATTTTGTTTTGCCCAATCAATGTATTTGGTCGCCGGTGTCCATTGCACAAGTCCATAGCCGCCTGACATATTTCCCACATTGTCAGATTCCCATCTGTCAGCGATTATGCCGCTTTCAGATTGCATATTGCCTAATACTGCTGCAACAGATTCCTGCGTCCAGCCTCGATTGACAAGGTATGTCCAAATCTGTGTTGCAGTTTCCAATTGTGTAGCCATTTTTTCTCCTTTCACGAGCATGTTTATAAAACTTTCAGCGCTGGAGCTTTACAAGCAAATAGTATCACTTAAACTCAATCGAAAAATTCGAAAATCATCCGTAAAAAAACACCTTTACTCAAATTCTTCAAAGGTGTTTTCTTTTATTTTTTTCAACTGTCTCATTGTCCACCCTGTCTATTTATGCTATCTTTAGCTTGAAGAGACAGATGATCATCAACTCTTAATAAGAAACGCAGGAAGGGCGTTGAATTGCGTACTGCGGGATTAGTTAAAGGAGGAGACATTCATGGCGAACGAAGACAAAAAGGACTTCAATGCGATGCTGCATGACCCGAAGGATATGCCAAAATTCAAGATTATCACGGATCAAAAAGCAATTGAAAAGTATGGTGGTGAGAAGATGTATTTTGCTCCACCCATCACTTATGATGAACAGATGAGACGAATTCCGGAAGGAAAGGTCATTACAATACCAGCCATCAGAGCATATCTTGCAACACTAAATCAGGCCGATTTTACCGAACCGATCACTGCCGGGGCATTTATATCTATTGCTGCATGGGCCAGTAGTCAACGTCAGACTGACGTAACTCCCTATTGGCGGACACTGAAGGCTCATGGCGAACTGCATCCGAAGTTTCCAGGAGGCGTTGAGCAGCAGAAAATAATGCTGGAAAAAGAGGGACATACTATTATCAAGCGAGGGCGTAAAAACATACGTTATTATGTAAAAGACGTCGATACCGTTCTATTTGATTTAAATACATGATAAAGAACCCCATGGGAATATCTTTTAAGCCATGCGGTTCAGTCGATCTTGTGAAAAAAATTGCAAAAACCGAAAATTTGTCTCACTTTATTGAAAGGCTATTTCAAGAAATTTTCTGGTATACTGACTTTAGTGGAAAGACGAGCGTAGTAAACTTCTTTCTAACTATCTCCCCTTGAACACCTTCTAAACCTCGGTTAAGAAGGTGTTCTCCCTTTTTTATCTTCATCTGCTTTAATCCATACCAGCTACTTTCTTTTTCTATGCTTTCGCCAAATATCATAAATCAAGAAGAGAATAGCAAAGAAAGCAATGGCGTAGCCTAAAATCCCTAAGATGGAAACAAATTGCCCTGTAAGACCGTCATGAAATTCAACCAACATAGAAGAGCCAATAATTAATGCCGATAGAATCAATCCGATGACCAGACGATTGACCATTCCTTCGATACGATTCAACAGTTCATCCTGCTTTTTCAACTCCACATTAACCTTCGATTTTCCTTTTGCCAAATCATCCAATACATCTAATGCTCGACTAGGGATCTGTGGCGCTGCCTTAGCTGAATAAAGCATATCCAGTGCTGCACGCTTCAACTCCATTGACCAATCGATTTTTTCAGTAAAATATTTCTGTGCAAAGGGAGCTGAAATCTCTACCAAAGAAATATCTGGGTCCAGCTCCCGAATCATTCCTTCAAAGGTTATCACAGCTTTGACCAGCATCGTTACCTCCTGAGGCACCTGCAGGTTGTTCTCATGGCAAATCGCGATGATCTGAAGAAAGAGTGTCTGTAAATTCAGTTCACCAATACTTACACCATAATTCCGATCCAATAAAGAGCCTAACTGCTCATAAAATAGTTCCTCATCCATCGGTCCGATTTGCCGACAAATCTGCAAAATTGCTCTGCCTGTCGCTTTGGGATTATTTCTATACAGACTATCCATGACTGCCGTCAGCTTCTTGATCATACTGTCACTCAGCTGCCCCATCATGCCAAAATCAAGATAGACGAGACGATACGGCAATAGCGGCTCTTCTTCACGATAAAGAAAACCCAAATCGACATTGCCAAAATCTTTTTTCATCTGTCGATCCTTCAGAATCCGTGTTTCCTCCTTATCTTCGTCAACCTTTTGAACGAAGATATTACCAGGATGAGGATCAGCATGAAAAAAGCCGTCTTCAAATACCTGTTTGATAAAATTCCGAACCAGTGTATCCCCAAATTCTTTTCTTAGCTTTGGATGCTCCTCTTGCTTTGAAGGATCTCTGAAAAAGCTTCGAATGCTCTTCCCCTCAACAAACGACATGATCAAAACCTTCGTTGTGCTGTGGGACAAATAAATTTTCGGCGCTCTGATGATATCCCAGCCGTCATTCAACTCAAAAAAGCGTTCGCCGTTTGCGGCTTCCTGAAGGGAATCAAGCTCTTTTTGTAGAGACTGTTTGATCTCTAAGAAAATATCCTTGAGATCAATTACTTTTGATTCCGGTATATATTTGATCAGTGGAAGTGCTCGTTCCAATAAGGATAAATCCAACATGATCTCTTCACGTATCCCGACATGCTGCACCTTGACTGCCACAAGCTCTCCCGTCTGCAAAACAGCTCTATGGATTTGCCCCATAGATGCTGATGCAATCGGCGCTTCCTCAAAGGAAGAAAATAGCTCTGTTATCGCTTGACCTGTTTCTGTTTCAACAATCTGCTTGACCTCTGAATAATCATCCGTCTTCACGTTATCCTGCAGCTTTTTCAGCTCTTCTGTATAAGAAGGAGGTAAAATATCTGTTCGAACAGAAAGCATTTGCCCAATTTTGATAAATGTAGGACCCAGCTCTTCAAATGCCTTTCGAACCTCTTCCGGATGGGTCTGCTTCATAATATTCGGCAACACATTGTACTTCATAAACACTCCCGTGATCTGCCTGAATCTGGTACTCTTTTTATATTTCTTTGGACTTGCAGAAGTTGTTTCCATCGCTATTCCCTCCTTCTTATCCCCTTAATAGTACCTGTTATCTGTCTATTGAGCAAATGACTTACCACTTGATGCATTTCACTAATTGTTCATTATATTAATTCTATTTTTGTTATAAATAAAAAACATTTTGTTTGACATTGTGTAATGAATATATTATTATATAAAGGTACTAACCAACAACCTTTTATTTCATTACTCTTATGAGTAATACTCCTTTTTATGAGTGGGGCGTGATTTCTCCACTCATTTTTTTGTATGTGTTGAATCTCATGGCGATCTGAAAGAAAAAGGGGCTGAGACAGAAGTGTTTAGCTACAAGCAATAAGCCGGAATTCACGAAAATTGTTTCACAAATTTTTGTTGAATTCCGGCTTATTGTCGTAGGAGCTGCTTCTGACTCGCCGTTTATTCGGATTTAGGGTATGGAAAAGAGTGGCAACAGATTATTGTCCCACTCTCTTTTTTTTTACATGTATCTTCTATCCTTCTTTTTTTGTCCCAGCATTAAACACTTTATAGTCAATTTCGTTGACTGATTTTGCAACAACAATTGCTGAGTATACATCAGAGTTTACATTCAATATTGTTCGCAGCATCCCCACAAACCATTCCACTCCGGCGAATATTGCAATACTCTCGATCGGCAGCCCCATCTGAGGAACGATGATGGCTAAGGAAACCAGCCCCGCTCCCGGAACAACTGCATTTGCCAAAGACACAAAGGTAGCTGTTATCGCCAAATAGATCATTCGTTGAAAATCAAAATCCATTTGATACATCTGGGCAATCGTCATGACCGTAATACTCATATGCATTGCAGAACCATTACTGTTCAGCGACATACCCAGCGGCAGTACAAGATTGGTGATTCGATCACTTAGTCCCAGCTTATTACGAGATTCCTCCATAGCAATCGGCAAAGTGATTGCCGACGAGGTCGTTGCCAGCGCCATGATGGACATACTTTTCATATTTTGAATCAGCCTCATCGGACTCACTCTGCAATACACACTGATAAAGCCGATCCAAATCCCTAAAAGCAAAACCGTTCCAATCCCGTAGACCAGCAGGTATTTCAAAAGCGGTAAAATGATCGCTATCCCTAAACTACTGATTGTTGAAGAAATCAGAGCAAAAATCCCAAACGGCGCAAGAAACATCACATAGTGAATAATATTGATGATCACATCATTGAAGTCGATGATCAGCTGAAACAGCTTTGATTCCGGACGACTAGCCATAAACTTGCTCAACGCTAATCCGAAAAAGAGTGCAAACACAATGATTTGAATGATCGAACCCTCAGCTAAGGACTCAAAAATATTCTTTGGAAAAAATCCGGAGAGTGTATCTGTCAACGAAAGCTCCCGTGCCTTTATGGACGAATCTTCCACTCGATCCATTGTTACGCCAACTCCGGGATTCAAGAACACAGCCATAGCAATGCCCCAGGCAGCAGCGAGGAAAGAGGATATACCGAAAACAAGGATGGTACGTCCTCCAAGACTTGTCAGCTCTTTAGGCTTGATTCCGCCAACAGCTTGAACAATTTGTCCCAGCACCAGTAAAGGGATCGCCATCTGCATCAATTTTAGAAAAATATCTCCAACCAGCTTCAAATAGTGCGCAGCGTCTGGTAAAACCAGACCAAAAATAATGCCCAGTATCACTGCAATAACGATTTGGGTAATCATAGAAATTCTCTTTGGTACCATCGTTTTTTCCCCCGTTTATTTGCCGATAACTGTCGTCCCTGCACCATCACTGATATTTTTTAGATTTTCGATCGATGTAATGACCGCTTTCCGATTTGCATGATTTTCCACAAAGGATACCGCAGCTTCGATCTTCGGCAACATGCTTCCTGCAGCAAAATGCCCTTCGTTGATGTATCCCTCCGCTTCAGCAACGGTGATTTCTTCTAATGCTTTTTGATTCGGCTGATTATAGTTGATATAGATATTATCGACACCGGTTAAAATGATCAATCGATCTGCTTCGACGGCTTCCGCCAATACCTTGGCAGAAAAATCCTTGTCATTTACCGCTTCTACACCTATCAATTGATTGCCATTTCTAATGACTGGTACGCCTCCTCCCCCAGCACAGATCGTCAATATTCCTGCATTGACCAGCGCTTGAACCGCTTCCTTCTCTACGATTTCTTGTGGAATAGGAGAAGCAACAACCTTACGATATCCTCTACCGGCGTCTTCTTTAAAAATAGAACCGTCCTTTTCAGACTCGATTCCAGCTTCTTCTTTACTATAAAACGGACCAATTGGCTTTGTCGGTTCCTGAAAAGATGGGTCTGCTTCATCTACTCTGATCTGTGTCACAATCGAGACGACCGATTTTGCGACAGCTCGTTTGGCAAACTCGTTGATCAGCGCATTCTGGAGCCAGTACCCAATACTCCCCTGTGTCATGGCGACACAGGAATCCAACTTCATCGCAGGATTTTTTTCATCTTCCCCGGCTTTTTGCTGAAGCAGCAAGTTGCCTACTTGGGGACCATTGCCATGACAAACAATGACCTCTTCCCCATTTTCTACAAAATCGACAATTGACTTCGCTGCATGCTTTATTACTGCTTTTTGCCCTTCATCGGTCGGATCTGTTTCCAGAATCGCATTTCCTCCCAAGGCGATAACATTCAAACTCATAGAAAAACTCCTTTTTTATTTTGTTTAAGAAAAGCGGAGCAGGCTAGCCAGCTTCAGAGCAATATAGAAGCTTGACATACTGATGCTCTTTATCAGCATTGGACAGCTATCTTATTGTTGAGAACGTTAGTCTGTGAAGCTGGATAATCAAGAAAGGTAGACGAGCTCAGCTCGCACCCAAACGTCACTACTGCTCTTTCAATGGTTTGACTTTAGCCAGTACAGCAAAGGCCAGCAATCCAAGAATCAAGAGAACACAGGACAGGTAGAAACCAATTTGCATCGACCCAACAGAGTCTGCCAGATAACCTGTGACATATGGTGCCAGAATAGAACCAGACATTCCGATAAAGTTATATGCACTTAGCGTTGTTCCCAATGCTCCTGCTGGTGCATTCTTAGTAACGAATGTCACTAGGATTGGATCAAGCGCCAATTTCCCAGTCAATCCATAAAGGATCAGTACAGCAATCAGTAATGTCCGATCCGTAACAAATGCAATAGAGAAAACTGATAATACTGCTAAAGGAACTAATGTGTATACCAATCGTTTGGTTGCCCCAGTCTTATCATTCAAACGAGCGAAGATCAATGCGCCCGGAATAGACGCCCATGGTACAAGAGAAGAGATGAAACCGACACTTGCACCTTCAAAACCACGTTCCGCAATCAGAAACTGCGGCAGCCATGTAATGATCACAAAGTTGGCATAAATACTGGTAAAACATAGAATAAAGGCTGCCAATAAATTTTTATTAGAGAATATCGACTTCAATGAAATCTTCTCTTTTACTCCATTTTCAGCATGCTTTTGGCCTTCATCTTCCGGACGAATCACTTTTTCCTTCAAAACTGTATAGAATAGAATCCCTACGATCAATGTTGGAATTGCCATGATAAAGAACGGCTTGCTCCAATGCTCCCCATTTTCCAAAACCAATTTACTTGAAAGCAAGTATCCGCCTGATGTACCAAAGGCCATCCCGCTGTTGATGATTGCATTTCCTAATGTTCGTTTGTTTGTAGGAATTGCTTCTGTCGACAACGCATATTGCGGGCCATAGTACGCCCCTTGACCGATACCGGCGAACGCACGGATCATCAAGAACATGATGAATGTCGTTGCAAGTCCACTTAAATAAGTCATAGCAGCTAGCACCACGAAACCGATAGCAATAACTAACTTACGACCGATTTTGTCTCCAATCATCCCGAAAGGAATCTGTGCAATCGCATAGGTCAGGAAGAACATACTGTTCGCTAACCCCAGTTGTGTGTTGCTTAAACCAAATTGCTCGCCGACGACTCCCATGATCGGATTAAAAATTGTCCGTGTCGCATACATCAATATCCAACCGACAAAGAAAATGGCGACAACTTTTTTCCAGTAATGATCGTTTACTTTTACTGCTGTATTCTCCATAATTTCTCCTCATTTCCATATGAATCCCACGAAATAATCTATGCCGCAAGGAGCATCACTCTCGCATATTTCATCGTGTTCATCTATTGTTTATTTTTTGAAGTCCCAGTAATAACCCAAAACACAAATCTGTTCCTGATGAATGACCAATTTCTCTGATTCTCTCAACCGCACTTTCCAGTACTTCTATACTCTCCTGATTCTGTAAGTCTAAAAATAATTGATAAACTAATGAGTTCACATAACCATGGATAGAACTAATAATGTAGGCGTTACTGATATCAGTTGTCGACAGTTCATGATTGGTGAGGGCTGAAGCCAAGACTTCAGCCTGCGGATCACCAACCAAATATAGAATAGAAAGATAAGCCGTTAAGATATCATCACCGCTAGGGGTCAACCCTTTCCCGCGTCCAATCAAATAGGTCAATACCTCTTGCCAATCAGCGGATGAACACATCCCCTCAGCATGACGAAGCCAACCAAAAACTTCCATTGCTTTAGAATCATACTCTAAGCCGATCGTTTTTTCTAAATGACAGGCTTCAAGCATCTTTGTCAATTGGGATAGTTGGGTTTGTTGAATCGTGAAGCAGGTGATGTTCAGGGAGACGACCTCCACTTCGCTCAACGAAATCGATCTGACACCTGTCAAACTATAGACAGACAATTCCTCATTGACGATTTTTACAATATTTCCCTGTTGTATATAGGGATAAACTTCCTGAAATAGAAAATCAGGTATATAGATACCAAAGCCGGACAGATAATCTGGATAACTCGAGATATTGATCAGCTGTCCACTGACTTTGATATTGAAGGAATGCTGAAATACACTGTGCACTTTGCCCATTTTTCCAAACCGATCAATCGGAAAGATTCCTTCACTGATTCGTATCTTAGTCATCAATTCGGATGCCCAGCGCTTCAGCGTAGGCTTCCAGAGCTTTTTCAAAACAGCCCAGCGGTGCTCTTACCGTACCAGCACCCACTTGACCAACTCCGGCTTTTTTATGGGCGATCCCTGTATTGATGATCGGTGTGATTCCTGTCTCAACAACCTTACGAATATCAATACCCAGACATGCACCTTGAAAATCCCAGGTTGGGATCGTGAAGGTCGGATTATGTCCGGCACAGATTGCAGCCATTTCATTTGAGATTTCCAATGCATCCTGAAAACCGCCCGCTCCGACGAAACGTGTGACTCCCGGTGCAGCTACCATCGCCATCGCACCTACTCCAACCGTTTCTGTGATGGCACTGTCGCCAATGTCCGGATTCCCATCCGCTTCAGTAAACCCTGTGAAATATAAACCCTTTGGTGTATTTACCGGAGCAGTATACCAACGGTCACCGGTTTCTGCGATTCGTACACCAAAATCAACACCATTACGTGTCATGGTTGTGACGATCGTTCCCTTCGTTCCCTGTCTTGCTGTATCAACGATTGCCTTTCCAGTAGCCATCATGATATTCAAGAAGAACTGATCTGTATCTGCCAGGAACTTGATAACATCATATTTCTGCTGTTCATCGATGCTTAGCTCGATGATCAATGGTGAGATTTCTTTCAGGAAATTCAGAGATGCTGCGATGTTTCGTTGATGGAATTCATCCCCCATTGTGATTGAACGTGCAATCAATACATTCAGATTGATGCCTTCTTCCGTTTTTTTCAACGCTTGAGCAATCGTTGGTCCTAAAACATCACGCATCCATGCCAGACGTGTAACAACCTCCTCAGAGTAAGCGCCAAATCTCAGCACTTTCCCGATACCTTCATTCATTGTGCAGTAAGCTTTTGCGCCATCCAAGCGATTTTCAACGACCAGTACCGGCATATTTGCAGAGGTGATTCCCCCCATTGGTCCTACTGCATGTACATGATGACATGGGATGAAACGAACCTCTCCGGCTTCCAGCATCTTCTTGACGTCCACTTCATTATCTCCCCAGCCTTCAAATAGCGCTGCACCGATACAAGAGCCCTTCATCGGTCCAGTCATCTCTTCGTAACGAATCGGAGGTCCGGCATGAAGCAATGTCTTCTGTGTTTCATTTAATTCCGGAATAACACTTTTCGCAGGAACGACATCGACAAGAAACGGCTGTGCATTTTTGATTTTATCTGTGACCTTTTGATTTTCCTGCTCGATTTCTTCTGAGTAATTATCCAGTTCATTCAAGAGCTTGATCATTCGCTTGTTGCCGCCCGCACGAGGCTTCCAATTGAACTGCTCAGACTTCCCGCCAAATTCCTGAATCGATTCATTAAAGCTTTGAAGTCCAACATTGATGATTCGCGGCTTCGTATTCAATAGATCCATTACTTTGTCGCTGACCTGTGGAATTTCTACCGTCTCCCCTTGATATGGAATTTGTTTTTTATCCACTTCTTTCAAATCGATTCCTTTCAGCATCAATGCCAACTGGACAGCTTTAGCATTACTTTCCTGTACAAACACTCCATTTTCTTCCAACAATTGAACCGTTGCTTCATAATTCTGAGGATCTTTTGTTGTCCCAACAACAGTTGCCACAAAGTATAATTCTCGACCCTCCGCCTTCGCTTTCGCCTGTTCTTCCTGAATAGCAGGAAGCAGAGCTCTCGCCATATCCGGATGTGCGCCATATCCGAGAACAACATCAAGAAGGATCACACCCGTCTGTGGATTTTGTCCATATTCATGAATTTTACTGATTCGTACATCCGGATCGATCATTGGATGGGGTTTCCCTTGTGTATAGATATCATCGCCTAAATCGATCACATCATAGCCATGTGACTGCAAAATGTATCCTTCTTTTTTAATCAGCCCTTCCAGATTCAATGCTTCTGAAATCAACATCCCTGCCTCTGCAGCTAGTGTGCCTCCGGAATACAGCCCCTTCACAACCTTGTCCTCTGATAATATCGGAACAGCTGGTTTTACGATCGCCTCCTGATAATTTTCCTGAACTGCTTCATCATTTGCCAATGCCACAGCAATTTTCGCTGTTTCTTCTAGCGTATGTGCAAGATAGACTTTCCCCTCATGCTCTGTGGGCTTTTCACCAAGGAAAATTGCAACGACAGGCTTGGAAACACTTTGAAGCAATTGCACTACTTCATCACGAACCGCTTTTGCCGGCGGTTTGGAAATGACACAAATCACATCGGTCGGTTCATGATTTTCCAAAGCAACAATGGCATCCTTCACAGTGACCGCGCCAACTTTATCACTCAAATCACGACCACCAGTACCGATTGCATGAACTACACCGCCGCCCAAACGATCGATGATTGTCGTCACTTCCTGAATCCCAGTGCCTGAAGCACCAACTACACCGATATTTCCCGGACTGATTACATTAGTAAAGGCAATCGGGATACTGGAAAGAATTCCTGTCCCGCAATCAGGTCCCATCATCAGCAAGCCTTTTTCATGGGCAAGCTTTTTCAAGCGCACCTCATCCTCAAGCGCTACATTATCTGTAAAAGAAAACACATGTAAATCATTGTTCAAGGCTTTTTCCATTTCAGGTGCACCGTATTCTCCCGGTATACTGAATAATGCTACATTGGCATCCGGCAAACGCTCAAGAGCCTCCTGCCATGATGTAGATACACTTTGCTTCTCACTACTTCCTTTCGCCGACAAATCATCAAGGAACGCATGAACAGCCGGCAGCACCAGATCCATGATTTCCTCCTGATCACTGTCTACAACAATCATTAAATCATTTGGTGACGCAGAAGCCGCCTCCTTCGTTAAAAGATCCGTATTTTGAAGTATATCCTTATTGGCATCAGTTCCCATCATGATTTGACTCATCGTCACTTCATCAAGCGCATTGATGCTGTTGGTCAGCAACATCAAATTAATCGAATCCTGATAATTATTTTTTAAAATAACTGTCTTTAGCATCGTTATCCTCCTCTATTTTTCTTTACACTCATATTCTAAAACTTGTTGTTTGCGTTTACATTAGATGATATTCTAAAATAGAGAAGGTGTTTTTATCCAAATAGCGCAAAAAGGAGAAAATGATGAGAATAAAAGAATTGATGTCCCTTGAGATTTTTAAAACCAGTAAATTATTGACTGGGGAGATTGGCTTGGAAAATGAGGTTGACTCAGCGATGGTCTTGGAAGCCATCGATATTGAAAAATGGAGCAAGCAGAATCAGCTGATCCTCACTTCTTTCTATGCCTTCAATAACCTTGAAGAAAAAGAGCTGACTGATTTTTTTGAAAAAATGCACAACATCGGAATCAGCGGACTGGTTGTAAAAATGGATCGATTGATCAAAATGATTCCTGAATGGCTGATCGATCTCTGCTTTGAGTTTCAAATCCCTTTGATCAAGGTTGAACAGGACCTGACCTATGAAAAAATCATGCTGGCAATCTATGAACCAATGCTCAACTACCAGTCCCATGTTCTACGGACTTATTATGATGTTCGACAACGGTTTACAAAGATCGAGCGAAATCTCTCCTCCTTCGACCAAATCATGCGTGAATTTCATCTGCTGATCAAAAAAGACTGCGCCTTAAAAATTCCTGATCGCGGAATCAATATTACTTATGGTACACTCAACGAGGAGTTGGTTGTAACACGTCAGACCACAATGAAAAATACTGAATTTACTAAAAATCATTATGAGCTGCTGACATTGTTTTCCCAAAAGAGCGCACAGGAAATCACTGCTTTGAAAGCTGAAATCCTCAATCAATACACAGATAAATGTATTCTGCTAGTTTATCAAACCGATGCAGATTTCAAAGAGACCGACTTGATGATCATTGAAAATGCGATCGATATTTTACAAGAAAAACTTCAAATGGAGTACCTAATCAAAAAAGACCGATTTACACGACTGAACAATTTGGCAGATGCAATCCTACAGAATACACCGGGAAATTTGGACGAGCTGAACAGCCTGCTGAATGAGGCTGACATGAACAGTTATCCCTATTATCAAGGAGTCGCCTTCTCAACCAACACATTGACCAGCAAGCTGCTGCAAAAGGAAATTCGTAATTCCTTGAGGACATTGAAGGAGCATGTGATTTTCTTTGAGCACCACAACTATCTGGTGCTGCTTTATAATCTGGCTTCCCCTGAACAGGCGATTCAAAAAAATGAGTTGAAGCGCATGTTTAAAGATGTGTTTGACGAATATGAAGAGCTGACCTTTGCTGTCAGTTCGGTTAAAAAGAAAGAAGAGCTGAAGGCTGTATTGATTGAATGTCTTGACACGATTCGCTTCAATCAGGCCTTTTACATCGATCAGGTCGTGACAGTTTCTGAGCTGGGGATATTTCGCTATTTCATGGATGACAATCAATTAGAGGCAATTGAAAAACTGATTCCTTCTAAGCTGGTTGCTTTAAGCCTTGAGAATTACGATCTTTTTGAAACACTCTATACCTTCTTTAAAAGTAATCGCAACTATAAAAAAACAGCAGAAACCATGTTTCTGCATTCCAAAACGATTCGTTATCGTTTAAACAAAATAGAAGATTATCTGGAAATCGATCTGACAAATCCCACACAGGTTCTGAACTTTGAAATAGGAGCCTATCTATTGAAAATGAAAAAGTCGTAAAGATACCTCTGGGAACAATCAAACAACTCTAACAAAACTATAAAGGAGACTGCATCATGTCGGAAAAAATACAACTCACTACAGGCGAAACGATTGAGCTGTTTCATGCAAATGTATTGGTCAAGAAATACATGATTTATTTTCATGGCGGAGGTCTCGTTTACGGCAGTAAAAACGACTTGCCAAAGGAATTGAAACAGCTGTTTTTGGATAAAGGATATACGGTGATCACGATGGACTACCTGTTAACACCAAACAATACCTTAACAGAACTTTTCTCAGCATTAGTCCAAACCTTCCATGCTATCTGTGATCAGATTGAGCACGCCCCCTTCAGCTTTTGCGGACGTTCTGCCGGTAGTTATCTTATGCTGCTTTTGACTAGATACTTAATAGAGAACGAACCAGAAGAACAACCAGAGCAGCTGATCAATTTTTACGGTTATACAGATTTATCATTTATTACAAGCGAAAGAAAATTAGTTGATATCCCTGTTACAGAAAAGGAAATTCAGGCAATCGATACTACCTCTCCAGTTTGGGACGATCCTTTGCTGCAGCGTTACCTGTTATATATCTACGCTGTACAACATCAAAAGTTGGCAAGCTACTACGGGATAACAGAACAGACAAGTGCAGACTTCACAATAACTGAGACGCAGAGACAGCCATTCCCGCCTATCTTCAGCACAGCCAGTACTGCGGATCAAGAGGTTCCTTTTCATTATAGTAAGGCTTTGATTCGGAAGAATACTCGTGACATGTTTGTCCCTGTGTACTATCTAAAACACGATTTCTTAAAGGAGACGCAGGACGATCAGGTCCTCAAGGTTTTTGGAAAGCTGGCAGATTGGCTAGTATAGAAAAACCCCTCTTTCCACGACAGATCAGCTCTGCATCGGAAAGAGGGATTTTTATTTATTCTTTTTGTTGTAGTCAAAATCAGCTTGGTGTATTGGAAAGATACAGCTCAAAATATTCATTCAACAGCTTATAGCCTTCCATTTTCTGCTCAAGCTCTTTTGGCGCATAAATCCACTTGCCCATCACTTTTCTCTTAGAAGCAACTTCTTCAACCTCTTGGAGGAACTGGGGAACACCGTTGACCAGCTGTTGACAGCTGATTTCATTATTCAAACGAATATCCTGTGGATTAGTGCTGTTATTTTGAATCATCGACCAAAGATACGGCAACACTTCGATTTGGCGGATATTTGCATAAACATCCTCCTTAGCAATCATTCCTCGACTGCCAATCCCGCCCTTCACTCTCTTGAAGCAGGCAGAAATATCTGATTCCAGCTTCTTCAAGCGACGTAAAGAGGTCGGTGTGGTTTTATTCTGTTTTGGAACAACCGAATTTGCAGGAAGCTGCTCCGGCTTCGGATGGTCTGAAACACGATTCAGCATCTCTTCAATCGACAATGTCACCGTTGACGGTTCTTCTTGAGGTGCTGGCGGCGTTCCTTGCTGCGCCGGACTCGGCTGTTGTTGATAGCGCGGCATCGGTCTGGAAGCCTGTAAGAAGTCCGATTTTGATGGAAACTCTCTGGAACCGGACGGAATATTTTGATTATTTCTCTGATTTGGATTTCCTGTCAACGCTGGACGCTGCTGCATCTGCGGCGGTGTGGATGGAAACTCCTGCGAAACAGGACGCTGTTGCTGAGGTCCGGCCGGCTGAGTAGGTTGTACCTCAGCAGACTGAGGTTCAGCATCCCCATCCTGTTGATAAATCATCGTTGCTTCAAGCTCTCTTCTTCGATTGGAAGAAAGCTGATCATTTGTTCGAATCTTCTGCTCCAGCTCAGCAATTTTCTGGTGTGCCTGTATCAGCTGAACATCTACCTTACCGACAGTCTGACTTAGTTTTTTGATTTCAACTGCGTTAGCCTTCAACTGTTCTTGGTCGTGATGATGCTGCGCGGCCAATTTTTGCTGAGATTCGCTCTTCTTGAGCTTCATTACAGGAATCTTCTTTTTACTTTGCTTGACATCTGTCAACTCACTTTGCACCGTCTGGACTCTTGCAGTCAGTTGGTCGATCACCTGATTCAGCTTCATCGTTTCAGACGCTGTCTCATGGAGTCTATCATGATCCTTCTCGATTTGAGCGATTTCTTCCGGTGATTGCTCCGCTTCTGAAACCTTGGTCTCAACAGTCGTCAGCTTCTTATTGATTTCCTTTAGCTGTCTGGAAATCGTCAGGATGTCTTTATTGGTCAAAGCCATCTTCTCTTCCAGCTTCGATTGATCATCCACAGGTTGAATATTGTCATTCTGTGCCCGATACAATTCTCTGGCTCTCCGCGACTCTTTCTCTACCTTCATCCCCAGCTTTTCGACTTCCTTTTGAGAGAAATCTGTTCGATCAGCTAAGACCTCCACACGTTTCAACACTTGATTCAGTCGCTGTTCAAGCTTAGTACCCTCTTCCCTTTGTCCATCAAAAAATATTTTAAACTTCGGCGGTGTTTTCGTTTCAGCCGGCTGCTTCTCGATTTTTTCAATCTCTTCGATCTGCTTCAGGACGTTTTCTTGAAACTCCTGAAAAGCAGCGTTCATCTTATCTACTTTTGCAACAGCCTCATCCAAGCGCTTGCTGTTTTCATTTTCTTTTTCTTTTACCGTCTTGACTGCTGCTTCACTTTTAACGACACGCATTTTAGGCGGTGTTTTCTGATTTTTCATGACCTGCAGCTCCGAGTAGACCTCATTCAAGCTTTCATTGAACTGATTCATCATCTCCGTCAAAAGCAGAACCTCACTGGTTGTTTCCTGCCATTCACGAGCCATCACATTACTGCCTGTGTCAGCAGCCGCAAAATTTGAGGTATGTTCAAGAGCCAGCTGCGGAACCTCGAGGGTATCCATCCAGTCTTTCAACTCCGTGATTTGAAATTTGCTCAATGGCTGCGGTAATGCCAGCAGCAGCGTCACATAAACAGCCTTTGCTGTCGTACGAACATACAGGTTTTTAACCACTGCATCCTGGAATTCCTGATTGAACCGCTCCGGCAAATCAGTCAGCAAACGCTCCATCTGTGATAATTCCAGATAGTCTTCTTTTTCTTCAAACTTTCTCACCAAATAAACAGAATACTGGCATAGAATATCTTCAACGTAGATTTCTTCACCTAAACGTTCCTGCTCGATCTCTTTTCTTAAAAAGATTTTCTTGTTCCCTGATGACTGCCTATTTAACTTTTCCATAATCGATTAATGATCCCTTCATATCTATCTGTCATTTTATCTATTGTAGATATTCATCTCACTCTATATGTACTGATTTTCTGCGCTATTACCCATTGTTTATTTTACACCAAAAAAAAGAAGATTCTTTTCATAAAATAATTGATTTCATAAAATATTTGAGAATACTTGGTTTTCAGGCATCGATAACAGCTCTATCTCCCTAATTTAAAGGAATGCATATACTCTATTTTATAATATTTACAGCCTCAACTCAACAACAGCTTACAGCAAATAGAGAACAGTGAAAAATCACTGTCCTCTATACCTGATAAATAGGGCTTTAACGTACGTATATCGTAATCTCTTGTAACCAAATAACAGTCTTCCACGCTCTATACAAATCAAGAATTGCAGATACGCGATCATTCAAGAACTGATTATTGAAGTATGGGAACTTTTTCGGCACAACCTCAGCCTCTATATTCTTTCTCTATTCGCTTTTCCGGTACAAACCACATGATCAAAATACCGATATTAACAATCAGCACAAGATAGGGATGGATCAACCAGCCCAGCAGCAGACCTAAAAGGTTGAAGCCGATAGACAAATAAATCTTATAATACTTGTCGAGGGCGTCCTTCAATTTTGAATTACTTGTTTCTGCCCGAATCAGTTCCTTCATCAATATGTAGTAAGCTACATCTGCCAATAATATGACGAAGCCGTACAACAGTTCCGGTACGAGACTGTCTAGGAAATCTCCAACCCATGCCGTAGCGAAGGGGACCAGCGTCAGTGTGAAGATAAAGAAATTGTTTGCCCATAAAACCCTACCGTTGATTTTATGCACCATTTGAAACATATGGTGATGGTTGTTCCAATATATCGCCAGCATTACAAAGCTGATAACGTAGATAAAAATTTTATGACTGATCTCATACAGCGCTTGCCAGCTGTCTGTCTTTGGCGGTAGAAGCTCCAACACCAGAATCGTCATGATAATTGCAATAACCGCATCTGTAAATGCTTCTATTCTTGTCTTTGACATGTTCAACACCCCATTCATCCCCATTTTACTGTCTTTTACTGTAAAAACAATTAATATGCCCTCCTAAAGATGGAGGGGAAATCAGTCTTGAGGTCGATGTTCGTTTTTCCACTCCTTGCTATACTCTTAGTATAGAAAACAAACAGAGAACGGAGAATATAAAATGAATAATAATTTGGTGGGAAACATTTTTAGATTGGTTGGACTTTTTATCGTAGCAAGTATCGCTATCAGCATGGTACTAAGTGTTGTGGGAACACTCCTATGGTTTGCAGTGAAAATCGCTATTCCTTTGGCAATTGCAGTATGGTTGGTGCATTTGATTGCCAGCCCTCAAAAGAAATGCCGCAGATACTACTAAGCACCTGAAAATCCGTCAATTAACAAGACTTTATATAAATAAAGAAGGAGGCGCTACTTTCCTTACTCCCGACCTCCTGAAATATAAAAGCTTCACCCTGCGATGATTCGCGGAGTGAAGCTTTTACTATTTTACTTGCTGAACAGCAAATGTTTATACTACCTGACGCCTCATCCTATCAATGAAACGCATAAACGATATAGGTGATCCCAAACATCATAAAGTAGAATCCGACTAAAAAGCTCAACGTCAATGCTGAGGACAGTGGATTGAACAATAGGACAAATCCTAATATGATACCCAGTACATCTACAATCAAACTAAACCAATAATAGCCTGTATGGAATGCTTTTGCCAAATCCAATGTGAACAGATTAAAGAAGGAATCCAGAATAAACCAAATCGCAAACACATACGGTAAAACAGATACTCCGATTTGCAAGTTAAGCAGGAGATAAATACCTAAAATGATATCGATCGCACCCAAAACCAGCGGCATATAAGATTTATATCCTGTTAATTCCTTTAGACGGTTTCGCACAAAGATTTCAAATACTCCTTTTATAATGGCAAATACCGCAAAAATCATGACAATCGCTAGTAAATTTCCTGCCGGATCTTGGAAGGACATCAACGAAATAATTACAAACAGAATACCTATTAGTAGTGAACCCCAATCCAATCCTGATGCTTTTCTATCCATTATTTTTTCCACCTCTTTCTTTTATTCTTACATTATTCATGGTACTCCGATAAAGAATTTCGGTCAAAAATAATGATGTGAAAACTCACTATTTTTTCAGAAAATGAAAAAAACAACTGGAATCCTATTGCACATTCCAGTTGTTTTATTTGCGAAAATTACCATAGTATTTCGATTTCATTTTATACATCATCATTGTCTCACTTGAATTTTATAGGATGCTCATTGAAACAGCAGCACCTGACCCTCTTTTCCCCTGATACCCTTCAGCCTGCAAAAAATAAATGGAATAATATCAATACGCTGCCTTGTCCTCAGTTTCCAAGAGATAGCTGTGTTGCTCCAATACTTTTTAAACTGCTAACTCTTTTTGAATTTCGCACGGACACCGCGTTTGATTACATCAAAGAAACCTAGAGACTGTACCATGCGATCTGAAGGAATATACTCCTTTATTGCCCGCAGAACTTGTTTCGGATGTTTTGAGGCAAAGGTAAAGGTGCCGTTTTGCTTCGTTTCGATCGCATATCGAGGAATCCATTTTCCTTTGAAGATTACTGAAGCAATCACATACTCCACTTCTTCCCATGGAATCTGAACATATTTGCGCGAATCACGTGAGTTGTAAAATTCAAACCCCTTATCGCCAATCATGACCTGCCCATAATCCGTAAGTCCTGTATATGCAGTTGCATCCATTACCAAATCTATTTTTGTATTCAGTGATTGAACCATCATATCCGCTCCGTTCCCGTTATTTTGATTCATTTATTATACATTTATCCGTGTGATAAAGCTATTTTAACCCTGTGTTTATCGCTCCGACAGGCCTCTCTTCTATTAAGCAAGAAGGGGCTGGGACAAAACGATTTGTCCAGCCCCTCCAACAGTTCTATAGTCAGATCAGTATTACTACATGACCCTTTTGCTTGGATTATAGAAGTCCAATCACGTGTCCAAGGATACCTACTACGAATAGGCCAAGGATGATAACGATTGGAGAAACCTTCTTCTTAAGAAGCCACATACACAACAGAGTAAGCAGTAATGCTGCCAAACCAGGAATCAGCTGATCCAAGTTGTTCTGCAATGTTGTTACCTTATCTGAAGACAGTGCCAGACCGGAATTGACTTGTTCAAATGCCTGTCTGATCCCTTCACCACCGGAAGGAAGTTTGTCCCATTCGATATACGCGCCATCGTCCAGTTTTACCGTAGAAACGACCGGCAGGAACTTGATGGATACCCATCGTTGAACCAATGCCGCCAATACGAACATCCCTAAAATAGATGCACCCTTTGTTACGTCCTGCAGTAAACCACCTGAAAGGTCTTCTGTGATTTTAGAACCGGCTTTATAACCGAATTCTTGTGTATACCACATGAATGCCCAACGAATGATGTTCCATGCAACGAAGAAAATGATTGGGCCAAGAATGTTGCCGCCCATTGCCAATGATGCACCTAAGGCACCTAACATCGGTCTTACTGTAAACCAGAATACTGGGTCACCGACACCGGCTAAAGGTCCCATCATACCGACCTTAACCCCTTGAATCGCTACATCATCAACAGCCGCGCCATTCGCACGTTCTTCTTCCAATGCAAGTGTTACACCAAGAATTGGTGAAGCAATGTACGGGTGAGTATTAAAGAACTCCAAGTGACGCTGTAATGCTGCAGTACGGTCTTCTTTTGATTTATATAGTTTCTTGATCGCCGGGATCATTGCAAATGCCCAACCACCATTTTGCATACGTTCGTAGTTCCATGAACCTTGAATGAAGGTAGAACGCCATGCAACGGCTAAACGATCTTTTTTTGTTAATTCAATTTTTTCTGCTACTTGAGCTTTTTCTGCCATTTTTTTCTCCTCCTTCAAGATTAATAGTCATTCAGGATATCATCTAACGGGTCACCATGACTTCCGCCACCGCCGCCGTTTGAAGAACCGCCCATTTTAGACAGGTTCAAGTAAATCAATGCTAATGCTACACCTAAAGCACCAAGTGCAATCAGTGTCAATTGAGAAATTGCTGCTACGACAAAACCAATAACGAAGAATGGCCATACTTCTCTTGTTGCCATCATGTTGATTACCAATGCATAACCAACGGCTACGACCATACCACCACCAATTGCCATACCATCTGTCAACCATGCCGGCATTGATTCCAGAACAGATTGTACAGTATGAGCTGGGATGAATAGTAACGCACCTGCAGGAATTGCAATACGCAACCCTTGCATGATTACAGCAATAATATGCCACATTTCCACACCGCGGATATTACCTTCTGAAGCGGCTTTATCCATCAAGTGAACGATCGGTACAGCTAATGTACGAACGACCATTGTCAAGAACAGACCTGCAACTGCCAAAGGAACTGCGATTGCAATCGCTGATGCAACACCTTTATCACCTTGTCCACCTAATACTAAAATAATTGCTGATGCGACTGATGCTAAGGCTGCGTCCGGTGCTACGGCTGCTCCAATGTTTGCCCATCCAAGAGCGATCATCTGCAGGGTACCGCCAAGAATGATACATGCTTCTAAATTACCGGTTACTAAACCGATCAATGTACAAGCTACCAGTGGTTGGTGGAACTGGAACTCATCCAGGATTCCTTCCATACCAGCTAGAAAGGCAACTAATACTACTAAAATTATTGAAATAATAGACATGATAGACCTCCTATTAAATATGATTTTTTTCTATATGAATTCTGCTAAACAGTTCATCCTTAGTAGAAAAGCTATTATCTAGGATACTGACAACGGCAATCCTATTTCGTGTCGCTTATTTAGCCGCATTCATATACGATTATGCGTCTGCTAATTCTGTCTTCGCTTTTTTCAAGATTTCATCCATGTTTGCTTTAGAATCGTTTGGTACTTTACGTACATCGAACTTGATGCCTTTGCTTTCCAATGTTTCAAATGCTTTGACATCTTCTGCGCCCATAGACAACACTTTACTTACCACGACTTTACCAACTGAGTGGGCCATTGAGCCGACATTCAATTCTTTGATGTCTACGCCGCCCTCTACTGCTGTTACAACATCTTCTGGATTTTCAAACAGCAATAATGCTTTTGTATTGCCGAAGCGAGGATCTTTTGCGATCTCGATCATTTTGTTGATCGGAATAACATTTGCTTTAACCCCTGGAGGCGCAGCTTGCTCGATCAGCTTCTTACGAAGGTCATCCTTTGATACTGCATCTGAAACTACGATGATCCGGTTAGGCTGTACTGACTTTGTCCAAGCCGTAGCGACCTGACCATGAAGCAGACGAGAGTCTACACGTGCCAGAACGTATTTGATTTTACCGTCTCCAACGACTGTTCCTGCAGGCAATGAGCCTTTCGGTTGTCCATCATCAACAACAGCTTTTGGTGCTTCTGCCGGTTCCAGTTCTTCCGGTTTGATTTTCACACCTTCTTTAGCAACAGTTAAAACATGCGCAGCAATTTCTTGTGCAGAATTCATTGAAAAACGAGAAGAGTACGCTTCGATCAGCATTGGTAAATTCAACCCGCTGACAATTGCCCATTTGTCTTTACGTTCTTCAAAAAGACTGTTTGCCTGATTGAAAGGTGTACCGCCCCACAAATCAACTAAAAATAGTACTTCCTCATCACTATCAAATGTTGCGATTGCTTCAGTCAATTTTGCTTTTAAATCATCTGGTCCCTCACTGGGCATTAATGTCACAGCTTGTACATTTTCTTGTTCACCAAAGATCATGGAACCTGACTGTAAAATTCCTTCGGCGAATTTTCCGTGACTTGCAAGAATAATCCCTACCATAATTTGTATACCTCCTATGCTTATTTACTTTCTTTTGTATTATTCTGATTCCTTTCAACATGTTTCCTTCACACACATATGAAATAAAAAGTTCAGTTATTTAAGATAGTAGAAATAAAAACAGTTGAAAACAATACAGTAATAAACGCGTTTCATATTAGGCCCCTAACAAACCACATCCTTTCAATGCTTGAAAAGTCCTGTATTGACTTTTTCATTTATAGACAACTTCGATATGAAGTATCTGCCTCACAATAGTTGTTCCTTTTTCAACAGCTCAATCAAGTGTACTTTCCCATCCGCCACTACTTTTCGTATCTCCAAAGTAATTCCCAAAGAATCCAAGTACTTGAAAGCTTCAATGTCCTGCGCATCAACGGCCACTGCATTTGTGATCATTTTTTTTCCATGGGAGAAGCTCATTCCGCCAATATTGACCGAATCCAGCTGAACACCATTTCTCACGACCCGCTCAACATCCTCAGGATTTGTGAACAATAGCATCACTCTAAAGCTGCTGTCAAAACGTTCATCGGGATACACTTGAATCATTTTATCCACTGTAATGACATTTACTTTGACACCCGGCGGCGCTGCTTGGATCAATAGCTTTTTTCTCAGCATATCTTGAGCAACTGTATCGCTGACTACTAAGATACGATTGATATTCATGCTTTTAGTCCATACAGTAGCGACCTGACCATGGATCAGCCGATCATCAATTCTTGCTAGACGAATATCCATCTAAACCTGCACTCCTTTTTATCCAATCATCTATACTTTTGGGGAAGAAGGCATTACTCAGATGGCTGTTCTCTCAACTTACATTTAAAATACTATGTTCTGAAAGATATTGCCAAAATAAAGCCCTTTGACTCTTGGAATGTTGGTTCGTCTTATTATAAGCAAGTATCGTGCCAACTTAGTGTATCTTGTTTAAAACTCATATATATTAAGGTTTTCATAATAAAAAAGATACACTGTATTATTTATACAGTGTATCTTTTTTGTGTATTCAGTCGAATAAATCATCTGTATTTTTTTGTATATCCTTCTGTGAGTTATGAACCATATGGACCATGTAGTAAATCTCCGGCTCTGCAATCACCAACTTAAAGGACTCGTTCAAAAAGAGCAGCGCTTTTGAAATCTCTCCATAAAAGGCATCCTCTTTCATTTCCTCCAAAAGTGTTGGCTCTACACTTAAAGGATCTTGCCGTAATGCTCTTTCCAATACCCCTGCCATGTGCATGATCATATTTATATAGAAGGTATAGGACTCTTCCAAACTCAGCTTTGTCTGGACCGTATCCACAAACTGCCATAAAAGCGGCAGGACTTTCTGCGCATTGATAAAGGTAAAGCTCTGCTCCATATAATCAATACAGATTCGCTTCGCTGCTTGCTCGTCAATGCTCATGTCATGGATCGCCAGCTCATCGTCATAAACAAGGTGCTCGATCACCTCAGCAGCTTCACCGGAAAAGAAGGTTTCCATAGGAATGAAGGGAACATTGATTTTAGGATCAGTGATCCCTGTCGCCGCAATGATATGGTATTGCTGATGCAATTCCCTTGCCCTCTTTTGAACGTCCAGAATCGAACAAGGAACGACCGATAGATGCTGCTCTGTCTGCGGCGTCAGATACCCTTCAATCAGTTCCTTCATCCGCTGTGCTGTTCCTTCTCCGGAAGCACAGATAGCAAGGATCATCTTTTTCTTGATAGGCGGTAGTCCCAATTCTTTTTTATTCTTTAGTGTATTCATCCCAGCATAACCGTGGAAATTTTTCAAAGAATCGTACAGATCGTTCAGATGGGTGTCCAGCAGCGTTGTCTTTCTGGCCGTCTCCAACACAATCGGTGTCGTGACCATATCGACCGTCCGTACATCGATCCCCGTCTGCCGAATGATCTCATCTGAAAAGGTGCTTAATGAGCCCATATCAACCAATAGGATCACACCACTTCCCTCATCAACTGCTTTTACAGCCTGAACGATTTCCGTCAATGCTTCCTGTGGCTTCATCTCAAGCGGCATATCGACAGATTTCAAGTTATCGACATTCAGCAGCTTTACTACGACTTCAACCATGCTTGTTGCTGTACTCTTGCCATGTGCTGCAACAACAATACCGATTCTGCCGGCACTTTTGTTTTCTCTCAAAGAAATAAGCAAAACAGCAATGTAGTAGGTTTCCGATTCCGGAATGGAAAGTTGATAGACCTCTTCGATCATTTCTTTGATTTCCTGTGCTGTTTCAAACTCCTTTGGATAGTCCAGCACCATATTTCTCAAGTTTTCATTTAAGTCATGCTGTCTTTTATCTCCAATTTGGATTCGTTTTAGGAACGAACTGATATGCAAACTCATCGCATAAATGAAATTCGATTGGAAGTCATACCCCAGTCTTGCTTTGGAAAGACTGAAAATTTCTCTGGTAATATCGATAATTTGCTGATCCATGATCTCTGCCAGCTTCTTTTCTGTATCGAAGGTAAAGCCGTGGTTTCGATAGAATGACTTCAAATGAACATTGATATCTGTCGTGATGAAATTATTGATTACTTCCTGATCCAGTCCATCTGCCTTAAGAAGTGCAGCTTTATCTCCAATGATCTCATACAGATTATAAGGCAGCTCATAGGAATCGGATTGAACAGTAACCAATGATTCATTTGGAGAGACCACCATCTTAGGCTCTAAGTACTGAGACAGCTCCGCCAGTGCTTCGCGATTGCTGGCCAGCTGCAGCATCCCATCTTTGATTCCATCAGTCAGCTCAGTCATAGTGATCACCAGTTCCGGCTGATCGATGTGGTTCAAAAATCCCCTGGCAGTTACCAGCTGAACATTCGATTTAAGCTGTCCGATATTCCCGTAGGTCACACTTCCGATCAAGGCTTTGACCACATCTTCAGACAGAGTGATTTTCCGTTGGATTCGATTGGCTTCCATCGCCACCATGATTTTGACCAGTTCAACCTTTTCCTTGGCAGGACGGTTATTAAAATGGGGCAATTGAATAATGATTGGAATCCGTCGAACAAAGGTATTCAGTAACGCCGATGCCGGATTCTCTGTCGTCGCACAGATGATTCGAACATCCGCATGATTGGTTTTCGTCGTTTCTCCTAAGCGAGAATACGTGCCATGATCCATAAAATAGAAAATCATTTCCTGGCCTTCCGGAGGGAGACGATGGACCTCATCTAAAAACAGAATCCCACCATTCGCCTCATGAATCAAGCCTTCTTTTGTTGTAGTCGCCCCAGTAAACGCCCCTTCTACATAACCGAATAAATGAGACATCAGCAGCTCCGGATTATGAGCATAGTCGGCACAATTAAAAACAATCAGTTCTTTTTGGTCATGAACAATATTGTTGATTTGGGCAAACTGAAACATCGCATGGGCAAAATAAGTCTTTCCTGAGCCTGTCGGTCCAACAATTAGACAATTCAAGCCCTTCGGCGGATATAGAATTGCTGCCTTGGCCTGCTCAACCGGTGTCTTCATACTACCGGACGCTCCGATCATCTTTTGGAAAATATCATCCAACGGATAGCTGCTTTGGCTATTGTCCGGTTCGCTATTGGACCATACCGCTCTAGCAGTCTTTGCTGATTTTGACTCCTGCGCCTTCTCCCGATAACTTTTTACATGACCCTTCAACGGCTGATAATGAACCACCGACTTATCAACATACCTTACCGGACGACCATCGATTTTTTCAAGAAGCCCCTCCCGAACAAGCTGGTTCAAATCCTTACTAGCATTTGTTCGCTGGATATCCATTGCCTCTGACAGCTCTGAAGTAGTGACCCCAAACCCCATCGATAGCTCTGAAGAAGACAACTTTTCTGTTTTTTCCTTTACATACAGATAGATTCTCTCGATTCTTTTCATTATTTATCCCCTCATTTATCAATGATACACTATTTCCTCATGTGTATCATACAGTGTATCCTCAAAAAAGTACACTAATATCTACTTGATCGCTTAGTTGATAATCCCTTTGTCTTCTCCTTTTTTCCTTAGTTAGCCCATAGATTTTTATTCTTTTCTTTCTCTTCACTCTTCTTCTATCTAAGAATCCATTGAAACTGCTTGAAAAATAAGGGTTTCCTCGCTATAATGCAAAGAGGCTCTATATAAATCCTATTTAAATGATACATTGCCTAAAATATGTCTTTTGTTTGTACCGTCGGCAAAAGACATGTGAGACATGCTTCTCTATTTAGTGGGATTTATTAATAGTAATAATAGAAAAGTGAGGAAAAAGATTGATTACTGTAAATGATGTAAGTTTGTTGTTTTCTGACCGCAAACTTTTTGATGATGTAAATATTAAATTCAACCCCGGGAACTGCTATGGCTTGATTGGCGCAAATGGTGCCGGAAAATCAACCTTTCTGAAAATTTTGTCTGGTGACATCCAGCCAACAACAGGGACCGTAACATTGGGGCCGGACGAACGGATGGCAACACTGAAACAGAACCATTTTGACTATGAAGAATATACCGTTCTTGAAACAGTTATCATGGGACATAAGCGTTTATACGAAGTAATGAAAGAAAAAGATGCGATCTATATGAAAGAAGATTTTTCTGACGAAGATGGCATTCGTGCGGCTGAGCTGGAAGGCGAATTTGCTGAATTAGATGGCTGGGAAGCTGAACCGGAAGCGGCTGTTTTGCTGCAAGGGCTGAACATCCCTGAAAGCCTGCATGACCAGAAAATGAGTGAATTGACAGCCGGACAAAAAATCAAAGTCCTGTTGGCCCAGTCTCTGTTCGGTAAGCCAGATGTCTTACTTCTGGATGAGCCTACCAATGGACTGGATACTCGTTCGATCGCATGGTTGGAAGAATTTTTGATCAACTTTGACAACACTGTTATTGTCGTTTCCCATGACCGTCACTTTTTGAATAAAGTATGTACACATATGGCCGATTTAGACTTTGGAAAAATCAAACTATATGTAGGGAACTATGATTTCTGGTTGGAATCCAGTCAATTAGCTGCAAGACTGCAATCTGATTCTAATGCGAAAAAAGAAGAGCAGATCAAAGAACTGCAAGACTTTATTGCACGATTCAGTGCCAACGCTTCTAAATCGAAGCAAGCAACTTCACGGAAGAAAATGCTGGATAAAATCACATTAGATGATATTCAACCTTCTTCTCGCCGCTATCCTTTCGTTGGCTTTAAGCCTGAAAGAGAAATCGGGAATGACTTGCTTCAAGTAGAAAATGTGTCTGTTACATTAGATGGAAAAAAAGTGCTGGATAATATCAGCTTCACGCTGAATAAAGATGATAAAGTGGCCTTTATTGCAGACAATGATATTGTCACTACAACATTATTCAAAGTTCTTATGGGTGAAATCACTCCTGACAGCGGAAGCGTCCGTTGGGGTGTAACAACTAGTCAAGCCTATCTTCCGAAGGACAACAGCCAAGATTTCGATACAGATCTAACGATTCTTGATTGGCTGCGCCAATTTGCCAGCAAGGAAGAAGATGACAATACATTCCTGCGAAGCTTCTTAGGTAGAATGCTGTTTTCAGGTGAAGAAGTCCTGAAATCAGTGAAGGTTCTTTCCGGTGGAGAAAAAGTACGTGTTATGCTTTCTAAGCTGATGCTTTCTAAATCAAATGTGCTTGTGCTGGACGATCCAACCAATCACTTAGACTTAGAATCCATCACAGCCCTGAATGATGGGTTGATTGCATTCCCTGGTGCTATTCTATTCGGCTCTCACGATCACCAGTTCATTCAAACACTGGCGAATCGGATCATTGCCGTTTCCGATAAAGGAGTCGTTGACCGAGCGGATACAACTTATGATGAGTTCCTTGACAACAAGGACGTTCAAAAGCAGCTGGATCAATTATTCAATGGTGAATATTAATACCTGAAAATCCAAAACAAAGCTTGAGATTCGCTGAATCTCAAGCCTTGTTTTTATTTAATGACATAATTCTCTCAAATAACTTTTTGGAACGCATTATTTTATATTTAATAATATATTTCTGATATATTATTCTCATAATTTGAAAGGAGAGAATAATATGAACAACGATGCTGAACGAATCTTATGCGAAAGTGATTTCATGATATTGAGCACAAGTGATGAAGCCGGATTCCCTCATTCCAAAATTATTTCTCAACCCATACTGAGGCAAAGCTATCACTCGATGAAATTTTACTTGAGCGCGAGCAGTCAAACTGTTAAAAATGCACATAAAAACAGCAAAGGCAGCCTTTGTGTGCTTCAGTCTGATACATATGAAAGTCTTTTACTGAAGGGCCTGTTAACCATCGACTCCATTAGTAAATACGACTCCATCTCAAAGCATTTAGATCAGTATAAAAAAGTGCTGCAGTATCCTGATCCTGTTATTTTATGCTTTGAAATAATGACCTTGAACCATATAAAAAATACTTCATTAACTGATATAAATCCCAAATTATTTAATAATCAATAAAAAAATCAGGTGGAGAACGTACAACGTTCACACCTGATTTTTTTGTGTGGAAAAGCAAAAAAACTGCTGTTCAAAAAAGAAAAACTTGTTTACCGGATGGATAGATGCTATATTTTGATACAACTAACGAGTAAGAAAAAAGAGGAGTGATCGATTCTATGCGTCTGTCTAAACAGTTTCCCTTTAGAATGAGCCTGATGAATGCAACTGTTATTCCAACACAAATGAATGACAGCATTAATTTATTTTTGATGCTGAACGGTTCAATCAATATCAGTACGCCCGATCAGGAGTATTTACTGCACACAGACGATCTTCTGATCATCAATCCTTTTCAACAATACAAAATAGTCGGGACAGAAAAAAATCTCTTTTTATATTTACAAATTTCCAGAGAACAAATGGCTCAGCATGTTTCATTGACGGAGCTTCCTTATTTTGATTGCTGTTCCTTGGATGCCTCCGAAACTAAAAAAGAGCAGTTCAAGAAGCTGAGAGAGACTTTAGCTCGCTTAATGGTCGCTTACTTCAAGAAAAATGAAGAAACTGATTTAGAAGTCTACCAGTATTTATTTACTCTACTGACCTGCTTAATAAAAGAATTCAAAAAGGCAGCTATTCCGACACACCCATTAAGCATCACGACAACCGACGAAAAAATCAATGCTATTATTGAGCATATCCAAAAAAATTATGATGAGCCGATTTCATTGGAACAGCTGGCCAAGGCAGCTGACCTTTCTTATTATCATCTGTCTCGCCTATTCAAAAAACAGGTGGGCGTGACATTTACAGAGTATCAAAATCAAATCAAGCTGATCCATGCAACAGAGGAGCTCTTACTAACAGATCATGCAATCGTAAAAATTGCCTTGAATAATGGCTTTGCCAGCGTTAAGCATTTTCATCAGGTGTTCAAGAAGAAATATGGGCTGACCCCCTCAGTCTATCGAAAGGAACACTCTGCGGACAGAAACTTACTGAAAAATACTGACGATGCGGCTGATTTTCAGGAACTTTCAGGAACGATTGCTTTACAGGAGCTTGCCAAATATTTAGTGGAAAACGATATTGATGATGAAAGTGTGGTCATTAAGCAAGAACTATCACTAACTATTCCAAATACTGCACAGCCGGAATACCGACAGACTAAAAAAATCATTAAAATCGGTCAGGCATCTGAAGGATTATCCAACACGGTTCAACGAGAATTGAACAGTCTGCAAAAAGAAAGTCATTTTGATTTGATTCAATTTACCGGCTTTTGTGAAGAGTCTAATTTTGAAAGTGATGTTCATTTGATTTCAGAGTATATAAGGAATAATCAATGGTTCGATTTTTTAGTACAGATTCAGCTAAAACCAATGATTCAGCTCATTCCATCAGAACAGCTTCTCCATCGAAAAGAAATGCAAGTTTGGTGTGACCGACAATTGAAAATGCTGCGCCATTTCTTGAATCGATATGGATATGAAGAAATGGACCAATGGTTTCTCGAATGGCATCTTTCTGGTTCAGACAATGAACAACAGAAGGCTGCCAGTTATTGGGGATATAATTATTTCTATCGGAAATTGAAACAACTGATTCCCCAGTGTACGATTGGCTTTCAAGCACTGACTTCTTTAGATGATCGGGCGTACTCTTCTTATTGTGAATTTCTTCAATTACAAAAGGAACAGCATTGCCTGCCTGGGTTCATCAGCTTTCAAGCGGACCCTTATGACAGCTACCAAATAAAAAAGGAACACTCACTATATTTCAAAGAGTATCAAAAAAATATTTTGGACCGAGTTCTTGTCGGTATCTCTCTCATTCAATCAGAAGAGGACATGGGTTGGCAGCCGGAAATTTATTTAACCAATTGGAACACATTAGTCGGCGAAGGAGATACACTAGCGGGAACATTCTTCCGCTCAGCGTTGATTCTGGAATCAATCATTGAGCTGTCTGAACAAATTTCAGGTATGGCCTTTTGGTTGAACATCAAAGTGAAGGAACGCCAGACACATCGCCGAGAAGACAGCAGTCTGTCTGTATTTCTCTACGAAGAGCTACGACGACCGCTATTCTTTTCTCTGTCATTTTTGGATCGCATGTCTGGACAGTTGATTTCTAAAGGTGATGGCTATCTGCTGACTCAGCACAACAGTCATTACCAGCTGCTGCTTTATAACTCTAGTTATCTAGACCCGATGTATTCCGTTGATTCTTATCAGGTTCAGTATCAATCAAAGAAAATGGCTGTTCATCTGAACAATATGCCTGCCGGTGATTATCTACTAAGACACTATGTCCTTGATAAAGATCATGGCGGGATTTACAATGACTGGATTCGTGTTGGTGGTCAGACTGAAATTGATTTGGAGCTTTTGACCTATCTGACAAAGAAAATCATGCCGAAATTTGAACTATCTAGAGAATGTGTTTCGCCTGAAGGCTTCACGCTTGATTCGACATTGACCTTGAACGCCTGCCAGCTTTATATTTTTCAACCTATCCATTGAGCAAAAACAACCTCTTTGTTTTTGCTCAATGGATATTTTTTTGTTTTATATCCAACTATTTTCATTCTAATACGCAAAAAAGAGAATGTTTAATTGCCATATCTTTTTTATACTAAAAACCAGAAAACGTTTTCTACAAATGAATATTGGAGGAAAAAAATGGACACACAAATTGAGAAAGAGGGTACTAAAAAAAGTAGTGTTGGTTTGATTTTTGCGCTGATGGCTGGTTACTCAATGGTCTATATGGACAAGAGTATGATTTCCACCGCCGTACTGCCAATCGCAGAAGAGTTCAGTCTTGATGCCGGTCAGACAGGTTTGATCATGTCTGCATTCTTTTTAGGCTACTCGTTGATGCAGATTCCCGGGGGCTGGTTAGCTGATAAGATCGGTGCAAAAAAAGTTTTGATGCTGTCGTTAGCAATTATTTCAATTTTTTCATTTGCCTTTGGAACTGTCAGCAGCTTGATGCTCTTCATGGCTGTTCGCTTCTTTGCAGGAATCGGGCATGGCGGTTATCCGCCAAGCTGTTCTAAATCGATTGCAGACAACTTTCCGCAGGAACGTCGAACCTTCATTCAATCCCTGATCCTTTCAACATCCGGGATTGGCGGGATCTTAGCATTTACCTTAGGAGCGAACCTGATCAATGCCAATTGGCGGTATGCTTATCTTGTTTTAGGTACCTTGTTTGCAGTGGCATTAGTTTTAGTCGGCATCTTTGTTCCAACGCAAGCCGTCAGCGAAAAGAAAACAAACGGTACAGCACCAAAAGTAACCTTCCGACAAGTATTGACCAATCGAAACGTACTGGTCCTTTTCATTGCTATGTTGCTGTTGAACTTCCTTTTATACGGCAATATGTCATGGCTTCCTAGCTTCCTTGCAACGAAATTTACATTAGATATCAAGACTATTGGTTATCTATTAGCAGTCAATGCTGTTTTTCAAACATTAGCAACTATGTTTGCCGGTATGCTGCTATCCAAACTATTTCTTGGAAAAGAACGGATTTTTATTATCGGTGCAACCGTCCTGTCAGCAGGATTGATCCTAGTATTCGTCACATCTAATAACCTGATCCTATCTATGATTTCGTTGATTTTAGTAAGTATGGTTTCTGTAGGCGCCTTTACAGCAATCTTTACTTGGCCTCATAAAATCATGGACCCTTCGATCATCGGCTCATCGATTGGGATCATCAACACTGGGGGTACTCTAGGAGGCTTTTTAGCGCCATTGATCTTAGGACAACTGATTAAATCAGCGGGCGGTTCCTTTACTTTAGCCTTTGGATTCATGGCAGCAGCCAGCTTGCTTTGCGGCTTAACTGTGTTAGGAGTGAAAAAAGAAAACGCATGACAAAGAGAAAATTCAAGTATAAAAGTGCCTTCGATATCATCGGACCAATCATGGTCGGTCCTTCCAGTTCTCACACTGCCGGTGCTGTTCGCATCGGCAAGATGGCACGAGATTTATTCAAGCATACGCCCCGCAAGCTGATTGTTACTTTTTTTGGCTCATTCGCTGAAACCTATAAGGGACATGGAACTGCTGTAGCGATCGTTGCCGGTGTCTTAGGCTTTGAAACAAATGACGAACGAATACCTGATTCACTTGAAATAGCTGAGCAGCAAGGTGTTCACGTAGAATTTTTAGTCAGCAGGACACCTACTGACCATGCCAATACAGTAAATTTAGAGTTGATCGATAACACGGAACTACTAAACCTCACAGCCATCTCTATTGGTGGAGGCAGTATTCAATTGACTGAGATCAACCACCATTCAACACTGTTGGAGCATTCACAAGGGAATGGGTTATTATTGACCACCTTCGAGCCGCAGATCACTCTGCCAAATGTCAGAGAGGCACTAGAGAGTCCCGAGTTTATTCAAGTTCAGGAATTGAATAAAGAGACGATCATTTTTGTTGAAACAGTAAGTGATATCAGCCAGAAACTTCTGGCAAAAATAAAAAATTTACCTGGTATTACGACTGTTATGGCGACAACAGGTTAATTGGAGGACGTGATTTTTTGTTTGAATCAATAGAAGAATTAATACAACGAGCGGAAGAGCAGCACTGCAAGCTGGCAGAGATCATGATTGCTCAGGAAATAGAGATGTCCGGTCGTAGCCGCAAAGAGATCATGCAGCAAATGGAAATAAACTTAGAAACAATGGAAGCGGCGGCAGAAAAAGGGATTCAAGGCGTGAAATCACATTCAGGATTAACAGGCTATGATGCAAAAAGATTGCAGAAATACTTGGATCAAAAAACGGTCTTAACCGATACTACCTTTGTTAAAGCACTATGCTATGCTGTAGCAACCAATGAAGTAAATGCTGCGATGGGAATGATCTGTGCAACACCGACTGCTGGATCTGCCGGTGTCGTTCCCGGTGTTCTTCTTGCGTTTAGTGAAAAGCTGACTGCTACACGGGAAGCCATGCTGGAATTTTTATTTACTTCAGCTGCCTGCGGTTTTGTCGTAGCAAATAATGCAATGATTTCCGGTGCTGAAGGTGGTTGCCAAGCTGAGATTGGCTCAGCTTCAGCGATGGCAGCAGCAGCATTAGTCGAATTAGCAGGAGGCACGCCTCGCCAAGCAGGACATGCCTTTGCCATTGCTCTAAAAAATTTGATTGGACTAGCCTGTGATCCTGTTGCAGGTCTGGTGGAAATTCCTTGTATCAAAAGAAACGCTGGAGGAACTGCTAATGCTATTGCAGCAGCCGAAATGGCGCTGGCAGATGTAGAAAGTGAAATTCCTGCTGATGAGGTAATTGAAGCAATGTATCGAGTAGGAAGAAACATGTCTGCGGATATTCGGGAAACAGGCATTGGGGGCCTGGCTGGAACAGCAACCGGAAAACGAATTGCCAAAGAGCTTTTCGGCATCGATCGATAGTCCGATATATAGCAAAAAGAACCACTTTGATTTAATGGAAAAAAGGGAGCTATATGAAAAAGTGTTTATAGATTATGTATGATAAAAAATAGAATAAGAGGAGAGGAAAATGACAATGAACGCAAAAGAAGAAATTGCTGCACTGATTGAAGCCAAACGAAAAGAATTGATTGAAGCCGCTGATGCTATCTGGGGAACACCGGAAACTCGGTTTGCTACAAAGGACTCTGTTCAGCATTACTACCGAATTCTGGAAAATGAGGGCTTCTCTCTTGAAAAAGGTGTGGCAAATATGGAACACGCCTTTGTTGCATCATACGGTAGTGGAAAGCCAGTAATCGGGATTCTGGCAGAATATGATGCATTGGGTAATCTTAGTCAAGTGGCCGACTTAGGTCAGCAAAAGGCAGAGATCGAAGGTGGAAATGGACATGGTTGTGGACATAATTTATTAGGAACTGGTGCCTTGGCAGGAGCAATAGGCATCAAAGAATATATGAAGCAGGAACAGCTGGAAGGAACAATCAAGCTGTTTGGTTGTCCGGCAGAAGAAAGTGGTTATGGGAAAGCCTTTATGGCAAGAGATGGCGTATTCGACGGGATCGATGCTGCCTTGACTTGGCATCCCATGGATGTAACCTCCGCTTGGGGAGACAGTAGTTTGGCTGTGTATCAGGTTTATTACAACTTCAAAGGAACTTCTGCTCATGCTGCAGCAGCACCGGAACAAGGACGTAGTGCCTTAGATGCTGCAGAGCTGATGAATATCGGTGTACAATTTCTAAGAGAACACATCATCGATCAAGGGCGTGTGCATTATGCATTTATGGATGCTGGTGGAGAGTCTGCCAATGTGGTTCAGCCAACAGCAAGTTTATACTATTTTATCCGAGCACCTAAACTGGATCAGGCAGATGCCATCTATCAACGAGTGAATAAAATTGCTGAAGGAGCAGCATTGATGACCGAAACAGAGCTGGAAATCGATTTTGATTCCGCCTGTGCAGATTATATTCCTAATCAGGCCATCACAACAGCCATGTATCAAAATCTGACAGCAGTTGGAGATATGGGCATCACTGAAGAAGACCAATCCTATGAGCAACGCTACTATGACAGCTTAACAGATGCAACAAAGCAAGGATTGATCCAGCGAGCAAAAGTTTGCTTCCCAGATTTAAGTGAAGAAGAAGCAGCTGCTATCGGAAAACGACCAATTTTTGATGAAGTTCTGCCGCTAAGCTTTTCAGACAAGACCTCCGGCTCTTCCGATGTTGGAGATGTCAGCTGGGTTGTGCCTACAGCACAAGTATTGATTGGGTGTGAGCCTCAAGGAACACCTCCACATTCTTGGCAATGGGTAGCAAACGGAAAATCCTCTGTTGCCCATAAAGGACTACTTTCAGCAGGAAAAGTTATTGCAGCAACAGCCTATGACCTACTGTCCAACCCTGAACTGCTGGCACAGGCCAAAGCAGAGCATGAACAAAAAGTAGGCGGCTCTTATCGCTCAGCGATTCCAGCAGATGTTATGCCAAGATAACCGCTAATAGAAGAAAAATAGAGCAAGGTATCAAGGAGATTACATTTCCATGATTACCTTACTCTATTTTTTATGCTGCTTTGATTGCTTCATATCTTTCTGAAGTGATCACCTTCAGCATGAACTCTTCCGGTGTGATCGTTGCGTCTTCAATCAAATCCTTGAACAATGATGGACTATATCCCGAAACCAGCTTCACGTACTCCTCTGAAGCAGAGACAGGCAGCTGATGTTGACGTGCATTGACATTCCAGAAAACGATCTCCGGCATTTGATATCCTGCTCGACGCATCATACTCTTCAGCGTCTTGAACAGTGTATCTCTCCGAAAATTACGATTCCTTCCGCAGACGGCCGCATCGAATTCCATATCGGAAATGATGTACAGCTTATCGATCATTTCCTCTTGTGACAGGCGTGCCCGCTTCGCTGCTGAAAGCATCACGGTAAATACTTTTTCAAGATTCGTATTATAGCCCCATGAAGCACGACTCAGGTTCTGAACCTTTTCAACAAAGTCTACACCTTCCAATGCACATAGCTGCGGCTCCTCTGAAAAGGTCATGAAGTAATCCTTGAACTCACTATGATTTCGTTCAGACAAATAGATACCCAATGCGATAGCCACTTCCATTGGTTTACCTGTCATCGATCCGGATACATCGACTACAGCCAATGATTTCTCTGTACGATCGCCAATGTAGTCAGGTAGATTCGCCCACATGCCATTATACAATTCCCGTTGTTCTACAACACCTCTTGCTTGAAGAATCTTTCCTACAATATCTGCTGGGTACAACGCAGCGGTATTTATCTTTGCTTCACCTGTCTTCAATTGTTCCAAGAAGGTCATGTAGCGTTCCATATCATTACGATAGAAAGCCTGACGATATTTCATCCCTGCAACAGATGGCAGCTTTTGATAATCAACCGCGTCATAATCACTCTCTGAAAGCTTTGTTTCCAAAAGATCCAGTGACTGACGCAGTCGACTTAGGATTTTTCGATAAGCAGCTTGATTCATTTTCCATGCATCCAAAAGAATCATCAACTGAGCCTTTCGCTCCTTGTTTCTAACGGAAACAGACGGCAGCCATTTAGCGAGCAGAGATATCGCTTCGCCTTTTTCATTTTTCTTTCGATCCTCTTGAAATTGCTTTGTTACTATTGCAAGCACCTCTTCTTTCAGCGGTGTCGCCAACAATACAAGTAGGTCATCCCAGCGACCATATTCAGGAATATAAGACAAAACTTGTCGAACTGCAGCTGGTTCTTTGACTGCCATATCCATCAATACGATTCGGAAAAAACGTCGTTCGCCCTGCCCGCCGCGAATATCCCGCAGATAAAATAGAGTTTTCATCGCTAGATCCTTATCTTCCTTAAAAGCAGTATAGAACAATGCCAGTACTTCCTGTTCAGATTTCAAGCGATAGGCACCGCCTAAAGCAAAAAGATCCACCAGCGCATTCAGCGAGCTTTTCAGTGTATACGCATCATTTTCAGTTTTTTTTATGTTAAATACCTTCTTCAATTCTTCTAACATGTTGTTTCCTCCTTAATTTTTCATCAGCGGAAATGATCCATCGTCATCTCCGCCGACCCCCTTTTTTTACAGAGCGTTGGTCTTCTTCTTGGAAAAGAGTTTATTTTTGTTTGCTGTAAACGCTCTTTTGACAAGACACGGTTTCTGCTATCCCACATAGAGTTTTTTGATTGCTGTTCGTGTCTTTAAAAGTAATACAGGAATCGAACCTGTCACTGCCTTCGCAGTCGCTTGACCCTCTAGCGATTTACTTGATGAGCTTATTATACGAGACAGACATCGAATCATCTTATAAAAAAAGTTGCGCAAATAGAAAAGCTGAACAAGCTTGGCAGCTCATGAGCAATATAGGAAACTGGTTCAGTGATGCTCTTTATCACTGATAACAGTTTATCTTATTGTCGATTGAGCTTGCTTGTGAAGCTAGACAAATAGAAAAGCTGAATGAACTTGAGTAGCTCCCGAACAATAAGACAGATACAGCACAGGATGTCCTTTATCCTGTAGATGGATTTGACTTAGTGTTGAGAGGAGCTAGTTCATGAAGCAGAACAATCCTAGTCAATTTCTGCTCTACTTCGCAGATGAATAACTACATAAAAATACCGACCGGATTTCTCCTGTCGGTATGTAGTCTCACTATAGGGTCTCGCTTTACTCTTTCTCAGCCTTGACCTCTTTTAAATTATTATCTTGTCTCTCCTAATGAAAACAACGCAATGCAACCATAGCCGGTATGGCTGGTGATTGTTGGTCCTAATGGGAATAGAAGAATCTCCTTGACCTGGATCTTTTCCTCTAACTCTCCCTTGACCTTCACGGCACTCTCTTTATCTCCCGCATAGGCAATGAACAGCGTTTGATCTATAGGATGCTTGATTCGCTGTACAGTTTCATCGACAACTTTTTTTAGTGCTTTGCCACGTCCGCGAACCTTTCCAACATTTTGAAGCTTGCCAGCCTTATCTACAGTGATAAGGGGTTTGATATTCATCAGCCCACCGATTGCAGCAGAGGTTTTTGAAATTCTTCCGCCCCGTTCCAGATGCTTTAGATCATCCACCGTAACCCAAGATTGGACCTTCATCTTATTGTCTTCCATCCACTGAAGAATCTCTTCCAGTGAATGCCCATTTTTCTTCATTTCGATTGCTTTATGAACCAGCAGACCTTGTCCTAAGCTTGCAGCCTTCGTGTCTACTACAAAAATATCGACCTGCTCATACTCTTCCTTCAGCATCTCTACTGCCTGAACAGCACTTTGATACGAACCGCTTAAGCCGGAAGAAAACGCCAGATACAATACTGGCTGTTTTGCCTCGACAAAGGATCTGAAGAATTCTAAGTAGCGTCCGACATTGACTTGAGACGTCGTCGGCAATGCCCCTTCCTGAATACTTTTTAAAAAAGCAGCATAGTCAAACGTTTCGCCTAAATCATCTATTAGTTCATGATTGTCTATCGTGATTGTCATACTGATAAACGATACATCGTTTTCCTTCAATAACTCATATGGTAAATCACAGCATGAATCTGTTGTTATTTTGAATGTCATTTTATTTTCCCTCCTTGCTCATTATATTCTATCATAAAATCCTTCATACACTTACATATTTACTATTAGAATAAGGAAAGAACTGAAACAGACCTTTCGGCTCATTTCAGTTCTTTTATAGGATGATTCAATCGCTGTTTAGATTTGCGCCCAAACACTTTCCAAGACGTTTGTCTGATTACGGTCAGGTCCCACTGAGAATGTAGAGATACGAACACCTACCAGCTCAGAAATGCGATGCACATAGTTTCTTGCATTCAATGGTAAATCAGATAATGTTTTGCATTGTGTGATATCTTCTTCCCAACCAGGAAGCTCTTCATAGACAGGCTTACAACGACTTAGCTCTTTCAAGCTTGCCGGATAATGATAGATCAGTTCCCCATCTAATTCATATGCTGTACAGATTTTTACTGTTTTCAATCCACTTAAAACATCGATTGAGTTTAAAGAGAGGTTAGTGATACCGGAAACACGTCTTGAGTGTCTCATGACAACTGTATCAAACCAGCCGACACGTCTCGGTCTACCTGTTGTTGTTCCGTATTCTTTTCCGACTTCTCTGATTCTGTCTCCAGTTTCATCGAATAGCTCAGTAGGAAATGGGCCGTCTCCCACACGTGATGTATAAGCTTTACAAACCCCAACGACCTTGTTGATTTTTGAAGGACCAACACCGCTTCCGATTGTTACACCACCGGCAACCGGATTTGAAGAGGTTACAAATGGGTAAGTTCCCTGATCGATATCAAGCATGACGCCTTGAGCACCTTCGAAAAGAACACGTTTGCCTTCATCCAATGCATCATTCAGGATCACCGATGTATCCGTCACATATTTCTTGATTTCCTGTCCATATGCGTAATATTCTTCAAAAATATCATCAAATGAAATCGCTTCGCTGTCGAACATTTTTACAAACTGACGATTCTTTTCTTCTAAGTTGATTTTCAAGCGTTCTTCAAAAATTTCTTTATCCAGTAAATCAGCAACACGGATACCCACACGAGCAGCCTTGTCCATATACGCTGGACCAATTCCCTTGATGGTTGTTCCAATCTTGTTATCGCCCTTTGCATCTTCTTGCAGCTGATCCAATTTAATATGATAAGGAAGAATAACATGAGCACGGTCAGAAATTCTCAAATTGTCCGTTACGATATTATTTTCCTTTAAATATGCTAACTCTTTGACCAATGACTTCGGATTGACTACTACACCATTACCGATCACACTGATTTTGTCCTTATAAAAAATACCTGATGGGATGAGGTGTAACTTATAGGTTGTGCCGTCAAATTTGATGGTATGTCCGGCATTATCTCCGCCTTGATAACGTGCGATCACTTCCGCATTTTCACTTAAAAAATCCGTGATCTTTCCTTTTCCTTCATCGCCCCATTGCGTTCCAACTACTACTACAGATGACATTAAAGCACCTCATTCTATATTATTTGGTCCGTGTCCATTGTATCAACAATGAATGAAGTTTTCAACGAAAAATCGAATATTAATCGAAATAAAAAAAGTTTTAGCGCCAAAAGACGAACAATATTTTTTTGTTTCAGAAAATAAATGAAAAAAAGCGAATTTTATAGCTATTTTGACAGTCAGTAAAATCTGATGAATTTCTAGAAAAATACAGAACATCAAAAAAAGATCGAATGATACAAAACAGCTTTCACTATTTTTCATACCATTCGACCTATTTAGATGGATTCAAAAACAACTTGAGGTAATGGGATTCTGCGTCCCGACACCTCAAGTTATTATCCAATCTTTAAAACTCGTCTCGTGGTGAAAGGGAAGAGAACTTGTTGTATTCCTTGATAAACAGCAGCTCTACTGTTCCTCGAGCACCACTACGGTTTTTTTCTATGATTACTTCTACCACATTATCGATTTCAGGCGGTTCTCTATCGTCATCATCTTCTCCACCACGCTCATAATAATCATCACGGTAAAGGAAAGCAACAATATCCGCATCCTGCTCGATCGATCCGGATTCACGGATATCACTCAATACAGGTCGTTTATCTTGTCGCTGCTCCACGCCACGGGAAAGCTGAGACAAAGCGATAACAGGTACCTTTAGTTCCTTAGCAAGCTTTTTCAGCTGACGGGAAATATCGGAAACTTCTTGTTGGCGGTTTTCTTTCCCTGATCCTTCAATCAATTGAAGGTAATCGATCAGGATTAGACCAAGATTGCCTTTTTCCTGTGCCAGCTTACGGCATTTTGCACGGATCTCAGATATTTTGATCCCCGGTGTATCATCGATGTATATATTTGCTCTTGAGAGGCTGCCCATGGCGATGATCAGGTTCTGCCACTCTTCTTCCGATAATTGTCCTGTTCGTAAGTGACTGGCCTCTATGGAGCCCTCAGCGCAGAGCATTCTGTTTACCAATGACTCCGCCCCCATCTCCAAGCTGAAGATTGCTACGGCACGATCTGTTTTTGTACCGACATTTTGGGCAATATTCAAGGCAAAGGCCGTCTTCCCTACGGCTGGTCGAGCGGCCAAAATAATCAGCTCTTCTGCCTGCAGTCCGGCGGTCATCTTATCTAGTGCCTGATATCCTGTCGGCAAGCCTGTGATATCTTCATTTTGCTGATACAGCTGATCGATGTTTGCAATCGTTGTATTCAATACCTCTGAAATGGACAGGAAGCCGCTGCGGTTTCTCTTTTCTGAAACCTCCAGTATGCTTCTTTCTGCGTCATCCAGAATTGTTTCAACATCTTCCCCTTGCTCAAATCCTTTGGTCACAATCTCCGTCGCTGTATGGATTAAATTGCGCAGCAATGATTTCTGCTCCACGATCTTAGCATAGTGGGCGATATTGGCAGCAGTCGGAACAGACAACGCCAGCTCTGATAGGTAGCTTAAGCCGCCTACATCTTCTAAAAGATTGTCTTCCTCCAACTTGTTTTTTACGGTCACGACATCGACCGCTTCGTTCCGCTCATTTAAGGTAATCATTGCTTGAAAAATCAATTGATGATTACGGCGGTAAAAATCCTTTGGCTCTATGTATTCCATTGCATCAATAATTACTTCCGCATCCAAAAAAACAGAACCCAAAACTGCTTGCTCTGCTTCTATGCTTTGAGGAGGTACTCGATCCTGCCATACTTCATTCATCTATTTATCTCTCCTACAATGAATTTCTCTAGTCTTTCTATTCTAACAAGAATCAAAGAAAATGTATATGCTTAAAACCTTCAACTCAGACTCGAAGCTCTTCTTTTATTGTGTATAAAAGAGTAAAGGAACTTGAATATCTATTAACAAATTATTTCAACCAAAAAGTAAAGAATGACTAGAACACATCGTCCAGCCATTCCTAATTTTTTATTCTTCTGCTACATGAACCTTCAACACTGCTGTCACATCATGATGGAGCTTCACAGGAACTTTTGTAAACCCAAGCGTGCGGATCGGTTGAGACAATTCCATTTTTCTCTTATCCAGCTTTACCTTATACTGCTTATTCAACGCTTCATTGATTTGTTTCGAAGGGATTGAACCAAAAAGGCGTCCATCTTCTCCGGCCTTCGCTTTGATCTCAATGACCGTATCCTCTTGCTCCAAAAACTCCTTCATTTTTTCAGCTTCTGCCAGAATCTCAGCTGCATGTTTTTCCTGTGCTTTTTTCTGTCCTGATAAGGCGCTGATGCTGCCTTTGTTTGCTTCTTGTGCCAGGCCGTTTTTAATCAGATAGTTTTGTGCATAACCAGTTGGAACTTCTTTGACATCGCCCTTTTTTCCTTTACCTTTTACATCCTCTAAAAATATTACTTTCATTACACTGTCACTCCTTATCATACATTTCATCTATATTTTTATGAATGACTTCCAGCAATTTAATTTTTGCATCATTTATACTACCGGAAGAAATTTGCGTTGCTGCATTCGTGAAATGACCACCGCCGCCTAATGCTTCCATGATCAATTGAACATTTATTGCCCCGTTGCTGCGGGCGCTGATCCCAATTTTTTTATCAACCCTTCTCGTAATTACAAAAGCTGCATTGATCCCTGCCATAGACAACAAGGTGTCTGCTGTTTTAGCTGCCTCAACACTATCATATTCCTTATCTTCTTCCCCGACAACAATAACCGTATCTTCAGTGACATATTCATTTTTAGATATCAACTGACTCATTTCCAAATAGCTGGTCAAGTCAGAGCTTAATAAATATTGTACTAAAGATGAATCCGCTCCACAAGTTCTTAAATAACTGGCAACATCAAAAGTTCGTGCAGTCGTTCGTACACTAAAACTTTTCGTATCTACTACAATACCCGCCAACAGCAAAGTAGCATCAAATTTATCCAGTTTGCTGTTATCTGTGTTGCTTTGATATTCCAACAGCTCCGTTACAAGTTCTGACGCAGAGGAAGCAGAGGATTCTATATAGGACAGTAGAGACTTGTCAGGAAACTCATCGCCGCGTCTGTGATGATCGATGATCACAACTCGATTGAACTTATCATATAGTTCTTTTGAAATCGATAAGGAAGGCTTATGATAGTCCACCATGATCAGCAGACTATTGCTCTGCATTTTTTTCATTGCCTCTTTAGGCGTAAGGATTTGCTGATGCAGTTCTGGGTACTCTTTCAACTCTTCCATAACGCGGTAAATATCTGGAATATTCTCCTCATCATTTAAGATGACCCAAGCATCTTTTTTATAGAACTTAGCCAGCTTAGCTACACCGAACGCTGAACCAATCGCATCCATATCTGGAAACCGATGACCCATGATATAAACATCCGGCGATTCATTGATCAATCCTTGAATGGCAGTACTCATCGCTCTGGAACGAACGCGCGTTCTCTTCGCAACAGAAGCTGATTTTCCACCAAAGTATATCGGCTTACTATTTCCATTTGCTTCTTTTACAACGACTTGATCACCGCCCCTTACTAAAGCCATGTCCAAGCTCGTTTGAGCAGCTGTTCCAGTTATACTTAAGCTCTCGCCTCCATATGAAATGCCAATACTCAAAGTGATGCCCATGATGCCTTGTTCAATCGTCCGTTTTCGTATCTCATCCAGAATCTGAAACTTACTGTCCATCATCTTTTCAATATCTTCTAACTGGCTGACAAATATGTATCTTTCAGCATTGAGGCGTTTATAGAATACATGATATTCCTCCAGCCAATCTGAAATTATCGTAGTCAGAAAACTATTGAGATAAGATACTTGCTTTACATCCATATTGTCAGTAACATCATCATAATTATCAACAGAGACTATTCCGATAGCCGTCTGCATCGCTTTCTTTTCCTGATATAATGTATTCTCTTGTGTGATATTTTCAAAGGTCAGTGTTTGTTGCTCAACGTTTACTTTAAAACGAAAAATTTCATTGCCTACCTTAAATATATCTTTTCCTTTTTCAAATAGTGATAAGTAGTTTAGCACATCTTCTTTCGTAAGCTGCAACAGCTGTTGATCATCTGAATAGAATACTTCTTCTGCATATGGATTTAACCATATTGGCTGTTTGGTTTCTGCATTATACGTAATGATCCCTACAGGTACTTCCTTAATTGCGAAATCAATAGAATCCTCCGCATTGATAGTTGCTTCTCTTATCTTTTCTATGTTCGACAATTCTAATCTTCTAATCAAATTTAAAATCCGATTGATTAAGTACAGATTGATCACAGCTAAAATAGCTATGATTATTATCTTATTATTAAGGAAAAAAACCAGACCCATCTCCAAAATGAATAGGAAAACAAAGAAAAGAAAGACTCTTTTTAGTCTTGTCTGTTTCATTTATATAGCCTCCAAAGTGTGTGAATCCTATAAGGGTACTAGGATGTGATTGAAAACTCTGCTAACGAATTTTGTACACATGTCCTAGCTATTTTACCATATTTAGCCTAATATAGGCGAATCATACCTAGACAGGAAATGTTTCACGTGAAACATTTCCTGTTTTTCAATCATTCTCCAAGGCCCTTTATGATGCTAAACAATTGATTTTCAAAGTTCATTCAGCTTGATTTACTTCTCTCTAGTTAGGTATGAAACCCTCTCTTTGTAAATAATTCAAATTTTCTTTCTGCCATTTCGCCACTAACACTACATTTGGAATTTTAAATATATACTTCTCTTTCTTGTGTAAAAAGGACAATGTGCTCTGAAGCAGCATTCCTTTTTTAAACTTGAAATCACTTATCTGATCATACGATATACTAAAAACATCCGAAGTAAAATTGCCAACTGTCGTTAGCCCAACAATGGTCAACTCTTTTTCACCAAAAAATAGTAATAAATGGGAAATGTCCAGTACTGCTGCAGCTTGAAACAATGCATATTTCCATAGCTTGGCATCTATCTGTGCATAAAGAAAATTTTGATTCAGTTCCAAATCCAATTCATTACTCTTTATGTACTCTTCTATATTTTCTTTTTTCATTGCTTCATTCATAATCTTCTACCAGTCCCCTTATTCATAATGACAAACACTATAAAAACATTTTTATAGTTAATTATAACTCTTTCCTTACTTTTATCAATTCATTTTCCAGAAAGTAAAAACGGACTGGAAATATCCAGTCCGTTTGATTATCTATTTTATTGCTCTTCACTTACAAATGGAAGTAATCCCATAATACGAGCACGCTTGATAGCAATTGTTAATTTACGTTGGTTTTTAGCACCAGTACCGGTTACACGACGTGGCAAAATTTTTCCACGTTCAGAAATGAATTTTTTTAACAATTCAACATCTTTATAATCGATATACTCAATGTGATTAGCTGCAATATAGTCTACTTTACGACGTTTACGTCCGCCTCTTCTTTGTTGTGCCATTCTTTTTCCCTCCTATCAAAAATTCTTAGAATGGTAAATCATCATCTGAAATGTCAATAGTAGAACCTGATCCACCGAATGGATCGGAATCTCTATCGAAATCAGGCATACCACTGCTACCGTTGTTAGACTGAGGTTGAGATGATTGATTATTACTAAAGCTGTTGTTATTTTGGCCTGTAAAATTATTCTGCGGTTGACTGTTGTTGAACGATCCGCCGCCACCTGAATTAAAGGTAGAATTATCTTGAGACTGTCTCTGCTCAGATGCTGAACGAGACTCTAGTAATTGGAAATTCTCACAAACAACTTCAGTAACATAAACTCTTTGACCCTGTTGATTATCATAAGATCGTGTTTGAATACGACCTACAACACCCAATAAAGTTCCTTTTCGAGCATAGTTAGCTAAAGTTTCCGCTGGTTTACGCCAGATTACACAATTGACGAAATCTGCTTCACGATTCCCGCTTGCATTCGTAAAATTACGATTGACTGCTAACGTAAAAGTAGCAACTGCAGAACCACTTGAAGTATAACGTAAATCAGGATCTTTTGTTAGTCTTCCAACTAATACAACATTATTAATCATTTTAGCATCTCCTTTCGTCTAATAAATGTTTCACGTGAAACAATTTAAGCTTCTTCTTTAATAATCATATGACGAATGATATCATCATTGATTTTAGCAAGACGATCAAATTCGTTGATTGCGCCTGCTGTTGATGGAGAAGATACTTTAACGATATGATAGATGCCTTCGTGGAATCCGTTCATTTCATATGCTAAGCGGCGTTTTTCCCAATCTTTTGATTCGATAACTTCAGCTCCGTTATCTTTTAAGATCGTGTCGAAACGTTCTACTAAAGCAGTTTTTGCTTCTTCATCAATGTTCGGACGAATGATGTACATAACTTCATAATTCGTAACTTGACTCATTGATTTTCACCTCCCTGTGGACTTTAAGGCTCTTAGTTTGCTAAGAGCAAGGAGAGTTATCTAATAAATTAGACTACTCACAATTTTTCATTATACATGGAAAACCTTATGAAATCAAGTGTTTTCACTAGTTTTATTCCCATTAAAAAAATAGTATCTATTAGGATTTTGAGTGGAAGTGTTCTCTGGTTTTATCCTGAGAAATAATCTGTTTTCAACTCTCTGAATCGAGTAACCCCAAGTACATATACACGGTTAAATATTTCTGATTCCATCAAAAAATATGCACCTTCATCATGACAGATTGCATGGCGATAGATTCCACTACAAGCGAGTACCCGCAATCCTACTCTTTATTGCAGCACGCAGCAGCAACTCTTTTTCATATTCATGCTTGTAGATACCACTAGCAAGTGTCTACAAAGTAATAATACGCAATTATTATCTATTATTCCTAAAGTTTTTTATCACAAAAAAGAGGTTGAAGGAAGTCCCTTCAACCTCTACTTATTTTATTCTTCTGTTGGTGTTTCAGTTGCCGGTTGTTCTTCACTGTCAGTATCAGCGGCTTCCTCCGGTTCAACTACTGCCATTGTTACTACTTTGGCATCATTTTCCATTCTCATCAGGCGGACACCTAATGTTGCTCTACCTGTTTGAGAAACTGTTGCAACATTGAAACGGATGATTACACCCTTATCAGTGATCAACAGGATATCTTCAGCTCCGGTAACAGTAGTCAATCCAGCTAACGGTCCGTTTTTCGCCGTAATGTTTGCTGTCTTGATCCCTTTACCGCCACGACCTTTGACTGGATATTCAGAAGCCTTGGTTCGTTTACCGTAGCCCTGTTCAGTGATTACCAGCACTTCGTCTTCCGCACCTAAAACAGCTGAGCCGACAACATAGTCATCTTCTCTCAAGCGGATTCCTCGAACACCAGATGCACTTCTTCCCATGTCACGAACAGTCGTTTCATCAAAGGTAACAGAATAACCATTATGGGTACCAATGATCATATTTTGCTCGCCATCAGTCATAGAAACATTGACTAGCTCATCCTCATCCTTCAAGCCGATAGCAATCAGACCGTTACTTCTAATATTAGAAAAGGCTGTTACGCTTGTGCGCTTCACTGTCCCTTTTCTTGTAGTAAAGAATAGATAATGTCCATCCTCAGCCTGTCCTGTAACAGAAATGATCGCCTGGATACTTTCGCTGGAATCGATTCCCAGCAAATTGATTACTGGAATCCCTTTCGCAGTTCTTCCGTATTCGGGAATTTCATACCCTTTCGCACGATATACTTTCCCTGTATTCGTAAAGAACAATAACGTATCATGAGTCGAGCAGGAAACAAGGTTTTTCACGAAATCATCATCGTGTACGCCCATTCCCTGAACACCACGACCACCACGACGCTGTGCGCGGAATTCGCTGTTTGCCAGTCGTTTGATATAGCCGTTATTTGTCAATGTGATCACGATTTCTTCTTCTTCGATCAAATCTTCGTCTTCAAGGCTCAATACCTCACCAACTAAAAGCTCTGTTCGACGATCATCACCGAATTTATCGCTGATTTCCAGCAGCTCTTCTCGGATGATTGCATCGATTCTCTCCGGCTTCGCAAGAATATCCTTCAATTCATTGATCAGCTTCAACAGCTCTTGGTATTCATTCTCGATTTTCTCACGTTCCAAACCAGTCAGACGACGCAGACGCATATCTAGAATGGCCTGAGCCTGACGGTCGGAAAATTCAAAGCGTTCGATCATTGCTGTCTTCGCTTCATCATCTGAAGAAGCTCCACGAATGATCTTGATGATTTCATCGATATGATCCAAAGCGATCCGCAAGCCTTCTAAAATGTGGGCACGTGCTTCTGCTTTGTTTTTCTCGAACTCTGTTCTACGACGAATAACGATTTGCTGATGCTCCACATAATTTTCAAGGATACGTTTCAATCCAAGAATCTTAGGAACACCTTTTTCAATTGCCAGCATATTAAAGCCGAAAGAACTCTGTAAAGCCGTCATCTTGTATAAGTTATTTAGAATAACTGATGCACTCATATCTCGACGAATATCGATAACGATACGCATTCCTTCACGTGAAGACTCATCACGAAGGTCAGTGATACCTTCAATACGCTTATCTCTATGAAGCTCTGAAATACGCTCGATCAGTTTTGCTTTGTTGACCATATACGGCAGTTCTGTAACTAAAATACGTTCTTTGCCGTTTGGCATATCGATCAATTCAACTTTTGCACGAACGATGATCGATCCTCTACCTGATTCATAGGCACGACGAATACCTGATTTCCCCATGACCAACCCACCAGTTGGAAAGTCAGGTCCAGGCAGTACTTCCATCAGCTCATTCGTTGTTACATCAGGATCTTCCATCAATAACTCGATTGCTGCAACAACCTCTCTGAGGTTATGAGGCGGGATATTTGTCGCCATCCCTACTGCGATCCCTGTAGTTCCGTTGACTAAAAGGTTAGGGAAACGTGCTGGTAAAACATCTGGTTCCTGCTCTGAATCATCATAGTTTCCATGATAATCAACAGTATTCTTATTGATATCCCGCAGCATTTCCAACGCCATCTTACTCATACGAGCTTCTGTATAACGCATTGCCGCTGCTCCGTCACCATCGACAGAACCGAAGTTTCCGTGACCATCTACAAGCATGTAACGATAGCTGAAGGGCTGTGCCATACGAACCATCGACTCATAAATCGCACTGTCACCGTGAGGATGGTATTTACCCATAACATCCCCAACGATACGTGCTGATTTCTTATGCGGTTTATCCGGAGTAACACCCAACTCATTCATTCCATACAAAATACGACGATGCACAGGCTTCAAGCCGTCACGTACATCAGGCAATGCCCGAGCAACAATAACACTCATCGCATAATCTATGAAGGAATCTTTCATTTCATTGGTCAGGTTGACGTCGCGAATATTTTCATGCAACTCTTCACTCATAAATTTTTCTCCTTAACATTTTGACATCCGATATCCATTGGTATTGCTTTATTCTATATAGGATTGGGATACTAGTGTGTCCCGACCTCCTGGTTTAAACGGTGTTTCACATGCAGGCTCTTCGGAATTAAGTCAATATTTTGTAAAAATCTGTAAAACAATTTTTCAAAATCCCGTCTTAATTCTCAAGCCTAAATGCATGTGACACAACCTCCTCTTAAATATCCAAATTTTTAACGTAGTGTGCATTTTCTTCAATGAATGCTCGACGTGGTTCTACTCTATCCCCCATAAGGGTTTCAAATATCTGATCCGCTTCAATAGCATCATCGACACTTACACGTGCCATCAGACGTCTCTCAGGGTCCATTGTCGTCTCCCAAAGCTGATGGTCATCCATTTCCCCCAAACCTTTGTATCGTTGAACAGTCGGCTTAGGAGAGGCTGGTAGTGATTCGATCGTTTTAGCCAAATCTTCTTCCGCATTTTTCCCAGGCTGGATATACGTGATTTTCTTTCCTTGCTTCACGCCATACAATGGTGGTTGTGCGATGTAAACATATCCCGCTTCAACAACCGGACGCATAAAGCGATAGAACAATGTAAGCAGCAATGTACGAATGTGAGCGCCATCGACATCGGCATCGGTCATGATCACTAGTTTGTGGTAACGTGCTTTCGCTACATCAAAGTCGCCGCCAAAACCAGTTCCCATCGCTGTAAACAATGAACGGATTTCTTCATTTGCCAAAATTTTATCCATGCTGGCTTTCTCAACGTTAAGGATTTTCCCACGGATTGGCAGGATCGCTTGAAACTCACGACTTCGTCCTTGCTTCGCTGAACCACCGGCTGAATCTCCTTCGACGATGAATAATTCGCATTTTTCCGGATCTTTACTAGAGCAGTCTGCCAGTTTTCCTGGAAGATTGCTGATTTCCAAAGCGCCTTTACGACGAGTCACTTCACGTGCTCTTTTCGCAGCTAGGCGAGCTCTTGAGGCAAGGATTCCCTTTTCTACGATTTGCTTACCCACTGTTGGGTTTTCCATCAGGAATTTGCCGAAATATTCAGAGAACAGACGATCCGTTACTGTACGAACCTCTGAATTTCCCAGTTTTGTTTTCGTTTGTCCTTCAAACTGAGGGTCCGGATGTTTGATGGATATAACAGCTGTCAGTCCTTCACGGACATCTTCCCCTGTCAGATTCTCATCATTGTCCTTCATGATCTTTTGCTTACGCGCATAGTCATTGATTACCCGTGTCAAAGAAGTCTTGAAGCCTGATTCATGCGTACCACCTTCATACGTATGAATATTATTTGCAAAACTCAGAATATTGGAGTGGAACCCTTCTGTATACTGCATAGACACTTCGATCGTAATGTCCTGCTGCTCTCCCTCGATAAAAATCGGTTCAGGGAAAAGAACCTCTTTAGCTCCATTCAGATATTCCACATAGCTCTTTATACCACCTTCATAGTAGTATTCCTTCAGCTTAGGTGCTTCTTCTCTCTTATCTTCTATGGAAATTCTCAAGCCGCGATTCAAAAACGCCAGCTCGCGAACCCGTGTTGCTAATTTATCAAAGTTAAATTCAACTGTTTCGGTAAAAATTTCCGGATCAGGTACGAAATGGACGGTTGTCCCGTGACGATCTGTTTCATCAATCACCTTAAGATCACTGACTACTGCGCCGCGATGAAATTCCTGATAATGGATTTTTCCATCCTTGTAGACTTTTACATCCAAAGTAGTCGACAACGCATTTACAACAGACGATCCTACTCCGTGCAAACCGCCGGATACTTTATATCCGCCGCCGCCGAATTTTCCGCCTGCGTGAAGCACTGTAAAGACAGTTTCAACCGCTGGACGACCGGTTTTTTCCTGAATACCGACTGGAATTCCCCGACCATCATCAATAACTGTGATACTGCCGTCAGCCTCGATGATAACCTGAATGCTTGTCGCAAAACCTGCGAGTGCCTCATCGATTGAGTTATCTACGATCTCCCATACTAAATGGTGCAGCCCTTCTGAACTAGTAGAGCCTATGTACATCCCCGGACGCTTCCTTACAGCCTCCAATCCCTCAAGAACCTGTATCTGGCTGGCATCATACTCTTTTGCGCGTTCCTTCATACTTTTTTCTTCTTCAGTCATTCGATGATTCCCTCACTATCTCTCCCTGTTGAACATGGAATATATCCGGCTCAACAGTAATTTTATTGGTTAAATGGTTCAGTGTCGTCGTTGTAATGAATGTCTGGACTTTTCCTTCAATTGCTTCCAATAAATGCAGCTGTCTTTCATCATCCAGCTCACTCATGACGTCATCTAAGAGCAGTACCGGGTATTCGCCGGTTTCCGCATACATCAAATCGATTTCCGCCAATTTGACGCTTAAAGCAGTTGTTCTCTGCTGCCCTTGTGAACCATAGGTTTGAACATTTTGATCGTTGACGTTAAAAATCAGATCATCTCTATGAGGACCAAGAAAAGTCGTCGCTTTAAAAAGTTCTCTCTTGCGATTGCTCTGCAGCTGCTGCAAAATCGCCTTCTGAAGTGCTTCAACAGTGTTCTCTACCTCACTCAGCGTAACGCTTGAGGCATACTCTATGGAAAGCTCTTCTCTTCCATGACTGATCCGTCGATGCAGCTCATTGGCCCATTTTTCCAGCTTTTTAATAAATTCCAGTCTGGCAAACAATACTTTGCCGCCAAACTCAGCCAGCTGTTCTGTCAATATATCCAAGTAAACAGTATCTGTCTGGCGTTTATCCGCCAGCTGCTTCAGGTATTGATTTCGCTGTTTCAGCACAGATTGATATTGGACCAGGTCATACAAGTAGATTGGATTGACCTGCCCCAGTTCCATGTCTATGAATTTTCTTCTAAGCTGAGGAGAGCCCTTGACCAGCGACAAATCCTCCGGTGCAAACAAAATCACATTCAGCTGTCCGATATACGAACTCAAACGCTTCTGCTCGATATGGTTGACCTTGGTTTTACGGCCCTTGCTTGAAATCAGGATTTCAAGCGGAACTGTTCCGGCATTCTTTTCTACAGAGCCTTCGATTTTCGCGGTATCATGCCCAAAACTGATCAGCTCTTTTTCATTGCTGGTTCGATGACTGCGCGTCATCGCAAGTACATAGATACTCTCCAGCATATTCGTCTTCCCTTGCGCATTTTCTCCTAGAAAAATTGTCAGCGACTTAGGGAATTCCAATGAAGCCGCTTCGTAATTTCGATAATTCTTCAGAGTAATGCTATTCAGCCTCATCAGCTGACTCTTCTTTTTTTGCCATAAAAAAAGTACCTTCTTCAGGCACTTCGATCATCATGCCGGGATATAATTTTCTGCCCCGACGATTCTCTAGTTCCCCGTCTACAAAAACACTAGTGTCAGCGAGATACCATTTTGCCTGACCGCCACTGCTGATAACATTGATTTCTTTCAAAAACTGACCAAGCGTCATGTAATCTGTTTCTAAAATAAGTGTTTTTTTCAAAATTCATCCCTCTTTTAAAATTCACTTTTACTTTAATATTATACCCTTTTTTAAGGAATAAAACAAACTTATCCGTCTAATTTTCGCTCTAAGCAATTCTAAGCAAAAATGACAAAATCTATTATTTCGAAAAAAAATCTCTTAAATGGCATTTTACAATCAAATTCAAGTAACAATCTCTTTCAAAAATTTTCAACTTTTTTCAAAAATCTATGAAAACTACACTAAAAGAAGAGTCTGGAATAAAAATCATTCCAGACTCTTCTTTCCCCCATATTCGGATAATTGACGCAGTAACCATCGATTTTTCAGTGAATTTCTTGCAGATAATTACTCATTCAATGCCGTTTCCTTTGATTCTTGCGGAATGATCTCGATTCTTCTTGACCAGGCGATCACACTTGATAGAAGGAACAGGCTGATAAGAGTACCTTCCCGAACAACAATCGGTAAGTGAAAGACTGCTGACAGAGACAACGACAGAAAAACACTGACGACATCAATAGAATACCGATAAAATTTGAAACTTTTATCCGTTCGCTCAGAAAGCAGAACACAAAAATTCTCAATTGGGAACTTCAGATAATTCAGCACTAAAACTTGTCCTGTACCAAAACCGGCAATCGATGTTCCCACAATAAACAGCAGGATTCTTAAAAAATAGCTGGTGATCGACACATGAGCTAGAGCATTGTACAGGATGAGGTTGATCACTGTTCCAAAGCAAAGCAGTGCAGACAGCATCAGCAGGTAGCCTTTCCAATTCCGCTTCTTATCCAACAGCCAGCATATGAGCAAAAAGCTCAGATTGATCATGGTAGTGATCGTCCCTACTTTTAGACCAACAACTTCTGAAAGAGCCACATTCAATGAATTGAAGCTGCTTACCCCAACTGCTGCTTTGATTGTCAGACTAATACCAAATGCACTGATAAGGTAGAAAAATAGAGACCATAAAATTTTTTTAGCAGTCATTTTCAACACTCCTTAAACCTTTATTACAGCAAGTATATGCTAGAATAGGTAAAACACAGTATGAGATATCTCATATATAAGGAGGAGTTTCATGAAAAAAACAGCCTATCCTGTTTCTACTCAAAAAAATTTGGTTGCTCCTGATAGTTTTTTTACACGTGAGATTTTAGCTCAAAGCTGGATCATTGAATTCAACGGCAACGAGTTCATCCATAAGGAAACGGAAAAACTGAATCATCTCTTCTATATCCTCGATGGAAAAGCAAAAATCCTGAAAAATCAGACGAATGGCAAACGAATGATCCTTCAATTTCTTGGGGAGCAGGATTTTATTGGCGAGCTGACGCTTGTCGGTGCAGAAAGCTTAACAAAAGATGTTGTTTCAATTGGCAAAACTATTTGTCTGGCACTTCCTATGACCTATGCAGCGGAAGAACTAATGAATGATCTTGCCTTTGTAAAAAAACTAAGCTGTTATATCGGGGAAAAGCTGTTGGCACGAATGGAGCATTTTACAACTAACCAGACCTTTGAACTAAAATATCGGCTGGCTGAGCTTCTATTGACTGTTTCCGTTGACAATAGTTATAAGGAAAAACATACAGAAATCGCTGAATACCTCGGCGTCAGCTACAGGCATCTGCTTTATACACTCAAAAACTTTAGAAATGCCGGCTTGATCGAAAAACAAGGGACTCACTATCTGATCGATTCGAAAAAAATACAGCAGCTGTTGGCAGAGATTCGATAACTTTTTGATGCTCTACTATTATTTATCGACTTTAGCATCGCAGCTGCATCCCTCTTCTTACTTAATTTACTTAATAAAAAAGGATCGAACCACATGCTGCCAAGCAAGGAGGTCTGATCCTTTTTAATTTCATACGTTGACGCCATCCTACAAACCGTTAGTTATGATAGTTTTTCAGCGCAGATACCGTATCTTCATACCCCATCTCATCTAAAACAGTTAAAAGCTCTGAGAAGCCTTTGACATATTGGTGGTCTATCTGAGTCTGTGTCACTTTTTCCAGTGCTGCTTCGATTGTCAGCTTTTGAAACAACTTATTCTTTCTTCCTGCATAGTCCTTGGCCTCTTCATAATAAAACGCCGCTTTCTCCCCTTGACCATGCTCCACCAGCAGCTGTCCCAAATTCAAGGCTAAATAGATACGAATATTATTTTCTCTGGGAAATTCTTCATATTTTTCAAATTCCTTTACTGCTCGTCCATATAAAAAAATCGCTTCTTCCACATTAAAGATTCTCAGAAAGTTATTCAAGCGTCTAAAATCAGCGAACAGCCAGTTTTCTGTATCAAGCAATACTGGCCTCATCTGAGAAGAAATCTGATCGATCGTCAGCTCAGAAGATAGATTGCTTTCTAATAATGCCATTTGAGAAAGTAAGTACAGCTCATAAAAACGCCTCGTTGGATGTTTCTCAGCGGCTAGCTTGATTGCTGCTGCTGTCTGAGTCAATTCTACACTGTTTCTTCTATTTTCAGCATAAATCAGCTGACTGTAATACTTTTCGTAACCGCTGATTTGATAGTCATTAGTGATATATAAGAATTCATCCATTTCCACACCAAGACTGTCCAATAATTGAATGACCTTATCAAATCCGGCAACATATTCCTGATTTTCAAAACGTGAGAGATTTGAGCGACTCATGATCCCTTTGCACAGCTCCTGCTGGCTCAAATTTCTCGATACTCTCAGCTCCTTGATCGTTTCACCGTAATGCTTCATCGCCATCCCCCTTCCGAAAAGTGAGTACACTCACAAAAAATCAGTTCTTTTTTTCTCAATGATACCATAAGAAAAAAAGAGGTGAGTATGATAGACACAAGAAATAAACAAATCGCTTTACTACTTTCAGAAACAATTGCTACACGCATCACTATGTTCATGAGTGTTCCTTTTCTAATGATTTACTTATCCAACAGGTTTCATTTTTCAGCAACAGAGCTCAGCTTGATCATAGGGATCAACCCATTATGTACAGTAATTTTCGGTCCATTAGGCGGTCGACTGACCGATAAAATCAGTCGCAGCAAAACCCTCTACATCGTTCCTTTCTTCTGGGGGCTGATCTTTCTTTCGTTTGCTGCGGCGTCCACATTTCCGGTCTTCCTGCTATTGAATGGTCTAAATGGGATTTGCTATGTGACGTATGAATCGACCGTCAAAAAAGTATTATCTTTTAATTCCACACTGAACAATAGAAAACTGGTATTCAATCTCAGATACACCTGTTTAGCTGTTGGTGCTTTTCTTGGCCCGTTGCTGCAGCTTCTATTTCCAAAAACTTCTACTGCTCATATGTATGTATTACTGGGAGGGACCTACCTTGTATCTGCTCTTCTCAATCGATGCTTTTTTAAAGATTGTCCTCCAGCTGAAAAGACACCGCCTATAAATACTGCCGCTTCATCAGCAACAGATAGGAAAAACTTACTGTTGTTCCTATGCTTCTTATTAGGAATCGCTTTTTCTTATTTTGCTTATGCCCAATCTCAATCTACAGTTTCCTTATTTTTCACGTCTAAAGAGTTTGGCGTTGGCGGAAACAGTAAATATAGCCTCATGCTTTCCATGAATGCTCTATTGATCTTGATTTTACAATTTCCGGTTCTGCGTGTGACTCAGCGTTTTCCTCCATTGAAGCTCCTGATGCTGAGCAATGTCCTGTTCAGTTTTAGTTTACTGCTGACACCTCAAAGCAGCAATTGGGGATATTTCCTAGTAATGGTTCTTTCATTTAGCTTAGGAGAAGTATTATTGGGCAGCAACTTTGATTATTCAGTCGATTCGTTTTCTACTGAGGAGAATAAAGGTCTTTACTTCGGTCTATCTGAAACGGTTCGTATCGGAAATACTATTGGGCCGATTGTTGGTGGATTATTGATCGAGGCGTCTCCTTCAGGAGGCTTCAAGGAAATTTTTATTATTCTCAGCCTGATCACGTTGGTTGGACAGCTGTTCCTGTGGCTTTATGGGAAGAACATTCGAATAAATCAACATTAGAATAATCGACCATCAATGATTGGATTACAATCATTGATGGTCGATTCACTTTTATTCATTAAATTAGTTTGTTCGTACAGGTGTGATCAGCTGAATGAAATCAAGATCTGCTCCTGTCGGCTCTAATGTGAACGGACGAATTGGAGAAATGAATTTCATCGTGATCGATGTATCACCAAATGCTCGTAATGCCGCTTTCATATAATCCGGATTGAAGGATATCTCCAAAGGATCACCTGACACTTTTTCATAGCTCAGTGATTCTTCGACTTTTCCGACTTCCGGAGAATTACCATAAAGGAATACAGACTCAGAAGTGATCGCCAGACGAACGATGTTATTACGCCCTTCGTGAGACAGCAGGGATGCCCGTTCAATCGCTGATAGAAATTCCGGTACATAGATATCTACTTCTGTGTTGAAGCTTGTAGGAATCAGACGATTTGTATCAGGGTAGTTCCCTTCCAACAGTCTGGAGTAGAAGTACATAGATTTCGTTTTGAACAGTACTTGATTTTCCATGATACTGATCTCAACCATTTCTTCTTCATCCGTAAAGGAGCGTGACAATTCCAATAGACTTTTTCCTGGAATAACGATATTAAAGTTTTCCACAGCTTGTTCGATTGGAATGATTCGTTGACTCAGTCTGTGAGAATCTGTTGCTACAGCTAAAAGCTTTTGATTTTCTAAAACAAAGTGTACCCCAGTAAGGATGGGACGACTTTCATGTAAAGAAACAGCAAAGCTGGTTTCGTTGATGATTTTTGTCAACAGATGAACCGGCAGCTGAATTTGATTTTTCGCATCAATTACTGGAAGGTGTGGATAATTTTCTGCATCCAATCCATTCACTGTAAAATCAGCTTTTCCGGAAGTGATTGCTACTTGGTTATTTTCCAGAACTTCCAAGGTCACTGTTTCTTCAGGCAATTTACGAATGATTTCTCCAAAGAAACGTGCCTGCAGTACAATACTCCCTGTTTTTTCAATCGTCATTTGTGCTTTTTCATCTTCTACGCTTAAAAAGCTTTCTATAGAAATATCAGCATTGCTACCTGTTAATGATAATCCTTCTTCTGTCAGTACGATTTTTACCCCTGTTAGAATAGGGATTGTCGTTTTTGAAGAAATAGCTCTTTGAACTGTTTGCAGCTCCTGTAGGAAAATACTACGTTTGATCGTTAATTTCATCGTTAGCGACACTCCTTCTTATTTAGAATAATAGCTATCAAAATATAGCATATATAAATCATATTAAAGAAACAATCGTCTCTTGTCCATGTTGTCTGCCACGGTCATTATTTAAGCATAGAATCTTTAATCAGATTTATATAGTTACTCTTATATTATATATTAAAAGATAATAAAAGTAGTAGGTCCTGTTAATTCTGTGGAAAAGTAAAAAGACACGATAAAATCAAGAGTTTTCCCCTGTGGATAATATGTGGATAACTTTTAATGATTATCGAAAGTTTTCCACAATCAAGGATTCAGCAGATTTTTGATTTCATTGACTTCTTTTTGGATCGTTGGGTCTTTTTCCATCAGCTGTTGGATTTTTTCATGGGCATGAATCACTGTTGTGTGATCCTTACCGCCAAATTCTGCACCTATTTTTGGTAAGGAGCTATCTGTCATTTCCCGTGAAAGAAACATGGATATTTGTCTCGGTACCACAATAGATTTGACTCGCTTCTTCCCCTTTAGATCCTTCAAATGAATGTGATAGTACTTCGCTACTTCCTCTTGTATCTGAAGGATAGACAGGTCGTTTTTACTACCGGCAGCCTTGAGTGATTTCAGTGCATCGGCAGCTAAGCTAGTTGTGATATCCTGTCCGTTGATTGTAGCAAAGGCCTGTACGCGAACTAAAGCCCCTTCGAGTTCTCTGATATTAGAATCGATTTGCCCAGCAATGTAGCTGAGTGTATCATCAGGGATTTCAAGTCTTTCAGCATCTGCCTTTTTCCGCAGGATCGCGATCCTCGTTTCTAAATCAGGTGGTGTGATATCGACAGAAAGTCCCCAGGCAAAGCGTGAAACCAGTCTTTCCGGCAGCTTAGGAATGTCATTGGGCGGACGGTCACTGGTCAATACGATTTGCTTGTTTTCATTATACAAATCGTTGAATGTATGGAAGAACTCTTCCAGTGTCGCTTCTTTTTCTGCAAGAAACTGAATATCATCAACTAACAGTAGGTCAACATTCCGATATTCGTTACGAAATTCTTCTGACTTTTTCGTTTGGATCGAATTGATGAATTCGTTAGTGAATGTTTCACTGCTGACGTATTTGACTTTTGCATGTGGTTGATTCTGCAGCATCTGATGACCAATTGCGTGCATCAAGTGAGTTTTCCCAAGACCAACTCCTCCATAAAAGAACAGAGGGTTATAAATAGAGCCGGGATCTTCTGCAACAACCAAGGCCGCAGCGTGGGCCATCTGGTTTCCTTTTCCGATGACAAAGGTGTCAAAGGAGTACTTGGGATTCAGTAAGGCTTTTTTTCCATGATCTGCATATTCTTTTGGTTCAGGTTTCGGCTCTTCCAATTCAGGTGCCATCATGGAAGAATCACCACTGACAACAAAATGAGGAATGATTTCAGTTCCAGTCAGCTGAAAACCGATTTCAACGATTTTAGCCGCCAGATTTTTTTCCCAGTAATCTTTGTGAACTGCAGAGGGAACTTCAAGCCAAAGCTGACTGTTTTCCAGTTTTAGCGGATTGGTAGTTTTTATCCATGCATCAAAGCTGGGTGCCGACAGAACGGATTGGTAGGCTGTTTCTAAACTTTTCCAGAAACTTTCCACATCTGTCATTATGAGACCTCCTTCGTAAGTGGGTATGAAAAGTCTTGTGTATAACTATATAAATTCTGCTAAACAAACGACGCTGATTCTGCCGTTGTCTCATGCTGCAAACATATGTCTCTCTAATTCCGATCGTACCACGACATGACTGTGTCTGGTGATCATAGGTATTAAAAGCCTTGAGAATTGGCGGAAATGAAGGTATGGAAGGCTCGAATGATCTTCAGCTTGCCTTCATTTACCTGCCATTTGATTAAATTGTTCCTACCTAATAAGCAGGACAGGCAATTTTTCGTGAGCGGCAGAAAGTAACAGGATATATATAGATGATTCGCAAATAAGATTTTAGCATTTTTTCGGGACTTTTTCCACAGGCAATTAAGAATTGTGGAAAATAAATCAACAAAACGGGAAAAAGTTATCCCCAGCAGATAAAAGAATCGTGGAAAACTCTCTTGAAATTTACTTATCCACAAAACAATAGGGATAACAAATCCAGTAAAATCAAAGAAAACAAGTGATTATCCACAGGCAGAAAAAGAGATGTGGAAAACTTTTTCACAGCCTGTTTTTTTGTGTAAAAACCAATTGAAAAATCAGAATAACCCGAATTGTATAAATAAGATATCCACAATATATTCACGGGTTTAAAAAAAATGTGGATAACTTTTCTCCCTCTTTCGCTCAAATATTGGGAATTAATTCGCGAAGATTTATTGACAAATCGGGGGCGGATTCGTTATACTATCAAAGTATGTCTATATTAATGATGGATAGATGGCAATCCAGGAGGTGGAATCAGAATGAAAAGAACATATCAGCCAAATAAACGTAAACGTCAAAAAGTACACGGATTTCGTAAACGTATGAGTACTAAAAACGGTCGTCGCGTGTTAGCAAGCAGACGTCGTAAAGGCAGAAAAGTAATTTCAGCGTAATAGCAAATCAACTTTTATAACGCTTATAAATAAAGAACCCTTTATTATCTTATACAACACAGTTGATGTAGAGATAATAAAGGGTTCTTTTTCACTTTGAAAAATGAAATAACAGATGAAAAATGTTGCCAGTAATGATAATATATACAGTTGAAGTCAATAAAAATCTTTCGCTTCTTTAAACGAAGAAAATCTAAAAAAAAAATCGGTAATATGCTATCATTGTATGGTAAGTAAAAAGAAGAGAAACAAGGGATGCAGATGAAAAAATCCTACAGGGTAAAGAAGGAAAAAGAATTTCAAGATGTTTTTTTGAAAAAGCAGTCCTGCGCGAATCGACGATTTGTTGTCTACGTGTTGAAAAAGGATCAGAAGCACTTTCGTGTTGGGATCTCCGTAGGGAAAAAGATCGGGAATGCAGTGACAAGAAATGCTGTAAAGCGGAAGATACGCACATCTGTCTATGCATTGAAGGACAGAATAGATGCGTCTTATGATTTTATCGTCATCGCGAGACAGGGTGTAGAAGAACTGTCTTCAGAAGAAGTTATGACGAATTTGGAACATGTCCTGAAGCTTGCAAAAATTTTGAAATGAGAGAGGAATAGATTTGTGAAAAAGTATAAGCGCTTATTATTAATGGCCGGTCTGGTCATGCTAGTTTTTGTTTTATCAGCCTGTGGTACCGCACCGATCAGCGAAAGCAGTACAGGGATCTGGGATCGCTATATTGTTTATTATTTTGCAGAAGCAATCAAGTTTCTGTCAGTTGGAGGAAATTCCGGGATTGGGATTATTCTCTTCACATTGGTCATTCGGGTGATTCTGCTTCCATTGATGCATTTCCAAACAAAGAGTATGCGGAAAACGCAGGAGCTGCAGCCGCAGATGAAAGCCTTGCAAGAAAAATATTCATCAAAGGATTCTGAGACGCAGCGTCTGTTCAAAGAAGAGCAGCAGCGTTTATATTCTGAAAATGGCGTAAATCCTTATGCAGGATGTTTACCGATGTTAGTTCAGATGCCGATCATGATGGCACTGTATCAATCTATCTCACGTGTTCCGGAGCTGAAAGAAGGAAGCTTCTTATGGCTAAATCTAGCCTCTCCTGACCCGTATCTGATTTTGCCGATTTTAGCAGCGGTATTTACCTTTGCCAGCAGCTACTTGACAAGTATGAGTCAGTTGGAATCAAATGCATCATTGAAAATCATGAACTATGTTATGCCGGTCATGATCTTTATGATGGGTCTGAGTCTGGCAAGTGGTCTGTCACTGTACTGGGTGATCTCTAACGCATTCTCAGTAGGTCAGACATTACTACTGAACAATCCATTCAAAATCAGAGCAGAGCGAGCAGAAAAAGTGAAACAACAGAAAGATCTTGAAAAAGCTTTGGAAAAAGCAAAGAATCCTAAGAAAAAACGAGTGAAAAAACGCTAAAATAGAGGAGGTTTTGATATGCCGGTATATGAAGGGAATACGATCGAGGAAGCAACAGCCAATGGTCTGCGTGCATTACAGCTGAAAAAAGATGCAGTAGAAATCACGATTTTATCCGAAGGTAAGAAAGGGTTTCTTGGATTTGGTAAAAAAGCAGCACAGGTTTCTATTGAGCCAACTGTTAGTGAGCAAGTTTCAGAAGCTGTAGAAGAGACGATTGAAGATATTGTCGCTGTGGATGAAGAAATAGGAATGAAGGAAGCTGTCAAACAAGCAGTAGTTTCTGATTCTACTTCGACAGCTGGACAGGAAAAATCGTTGGAGGAGCTGACAGATGAAGAAGCAATCACTGAATTAGCACTTTATCTGACAACTATTTCAAAAGAGCTGAATGCTCCGGCACTAGTTAGACTTGAACGTACAGCAGATAACATGATTTTCCATTTAGATACTGAAAAACCAGGTATCCTGATTGGGAAACATGGTAAGGTACTGAATGCAATGCAGTATCTGGCACAGGTCTTCATCCATCGTGCAGCGGCAAACAAGCTGTCTGTAGTTGTCAATGTAGGCGATTATCGTGAAAAGCGTCAGGCGATCTTAAAACGCTTGGCTGAGCGTACAGCTGAGAAAGTAAAGCGTACAGGCCAACCAGTATTTTTAGAGCCAATGCCTGCATTTGAAAGAAAACAGATTCACTTCACATTGAGTAAGGATGAATATATCAAAACCCATTCTGAGGGTGATGAGCCTTACCGTTACTTGGTAGTTGAGCCTGTGAAGAAGTATTACTAAGAGTATTAATATTAGAGACGGGTACAATAATCAGTAAAATCCTGATTATTGTACCCGTCTTTTTTCAATGAAGGATTTCATTGTATAATCTTAAAACATTGCCGGAAAATATTTTTTCCAACTCTTCGCTGGAAAAACCTTGAAGCTCTAATGCTTGATAAAGTTTGCTAACAGTGGAGGCATCTGCCAGTTCTTGTGTAACAGGGATGCCATCGAAGTCAGAACCTAAACCAATACAGTCGATTCCGCCGATGGTGCGAAAGTGCATAATATGCTTCACTAAGCCGTCGATCAACGAGTCGCTGCCGTCTTCAGTGATGAATAGATCACAATAGTTCATCCCGATCACGCCGCCTCGTTCAGCGATTTTCTTGATCAGATGATCCGGCAGGTTACGGAAATGAGGGCAGACTGCTCGTGCGTTGGAATGGCTGGCAACGAAAGGCTTACTTGTATAGGTTAGAACATCTTCTACTAGCTGGTCGGAGCCATGAGAAACGTCAATGATCATTCCTAATTCTTCCATCCGTTGAACAACAGCAATGCCTTGTTTCGTCAGTCCTTGTTGGTCTACTGCGAGTTGCTGGAGTTTTTCATCGAAAAACGAAGCATTTGGGTAGCCGATTTCGTTTGGATAGTTCCATGTCAGTGTAATCATTCGTACACCGGCTTGGTAGAACTCTTCTAGCTTTTTGAGGTCACCCTCGATGGGTGCTCCTTCTTCCATGGTAAGTAAAGCACTGATTTTGTTATTTTGTTGATTTGTTATGATTTCCTTATAAGTGGTGACAGGAAGAAGCCAGTCTTGGTTCTCCTTCATTTCGTTATTGAAGCATTCAATCATTTCTTTACAGGTTGTGTAGGGATCTTCTGTTTCTTGACTATCCATAAACAAAGCAAAATTTTGCAATAAGTATTCGCCTTTTTCCAGCTTTTCTCGATCGATTTGATAGGTATTTTTTCTAAGTCCTTCAGTGATACCCTCTTGTTTGTCTTGATAAATTTTCATGATCGTATCGCAATGCATATCTACAGTATTGAACATACTACCCCTCCAAGCATTTTTATCTATCGTACCTCTTCCAGTGATATTCGTCCACATAAATCCTGTTAAAGCTTCATTGCACGAAAAGTGACCTTTGCCCAAAGTATAAAGCAAAGGGATAGGGAGCAGTTGTTATTTGTTTAACAGGATTCATCTATATAGGATTAAAAATAGGTACAAAAATCCCAATTATTTTATGATAAAAATGTGATGATAAATCAGAGATTCTCGCAGTATTCTCTCGAAACACATTGACAAATGCTGTCAAACAACGTATATTTTATACGAAATCATTCTTATCAGCGTACCAAAATACGATGATAAAGTAGTTGAAGCAGAGATGCTTCTCCCAGCCCGATTCTTTATGGATCGGGTGTTTTTTTGTTCAGTAAAACAGTATATTTATATCGAAAATGATTAATAATACTTGTATTTTATGAGTTTCTAAAATTATTAAATGGTATACTTTTCTTATTAAAAGAAAGGGGTATCAATGTGAAAGTTAATAAAATTTTAGGCGTTGGGTTGGTTACAGTTGGGTTATTAGGTCTGGCAGGTATTTCGAGTGCAGATGAGCAGAAGGTGTATATTCCAAATGCTTATGTACGACAGTATCTTCTTCAAGGAGCAGGACTCCATCCAGATGAGGTTGAAAATCAGCTTCCTACCATTTCACAACTTGAAACGATCACAGAGCATGATGAAAGTTTATTGCTTATGGTTGGACATGATGAAGGAGCAGTCAGTGAATCTCTTGAAGGATTGGATTATGTCAAGAATGTAAAGACAATTATGTTAAATGGTGGTAGTGGTGTCACTGATTTCAGACCATTACGTGGTGCAAAGGATAGTGTAGAGGTAATCGATCATTACAGTCCTGGATCGCTTGATCTTGCATATGATAATGCAGTAGACTTAAGCTTTTTAGACGGTTTCACAAAGCTAAAGAATTTCCATATGGTCATGAATGTGACAGACTTATCGGCGTTTGATTCTATTCCGACAATGGAACGAATCAACATTGATAATGAGGGAGACGATAGAGCTATAACTAGCGGTAAGATCGGCGTTTCAAGAAGCAACAAAGCTTTAGTTATGGCGAACCCAATCATCTACTCTACTCATTTTTCTAACCAGCCCAATGCACAGCTGAGGATCAAAACTGATACAGGTGCAACAGTGAGTATAGTGGTAAGAGATGATATGTTCTATATCACAGATATTCCAGTAGATGCGAAAACACTGACAATGACGATTGAAAAGGATACAGAATTTGAAATCGATTCAGAGGATGCAGATATGGGTTATGCACACCATAGAGTAACCTGTGAATACGAAATCAAGTGGTATTGATTCTTTGATCTCTATAGGATAAATAAAACACCATCTGACAACATCCATAAAAGGATTTATCAGGTGGTGTTTTGTAAGCTCGTATTAACCAATCGTTGTTTGTGTGAATTGAACGACTGTGCCGTAGGCAAAAATCTCTACGTATTTTTTGCTGTCTTTTACGATGAATTTTTCTTCGAAATGGCAGTTGATCACAGCGTCTGCTTCATATTCGAAAGCCATCTGTTTTAGCTTTTTACAAACATTCTGGAAAACTTCGTTTGGATTGGTTTCCTCAGCGAATAAATCAATTTCCACGCGATCAGTGGCAAAAATGATATCACGAAGAACGTATTTCTTGTTTACGTTTCCTGTAGATAAAGTAATGCTGTTGTATCGGTTTTCCATAATCGTGCGCTCGCGCTCACTATCTCTTTTACTTGAAAAAGGCATATTCTTTTCCTCCTTTGGTGTTTCCTTACCCCTATTGTAATGATAATGAGGGAGAAAAGCAAAGTTAAGAGGTAAAGGTATAAAATATTTCTCAGTGACCAAGGAGGGCTCTTTTTTGAGGCGTAAAAGAAAGGTGGGTAAACCCGTCTGTTTTCTTTGAAATGCTGTTGGACTAAGTATAACGTACTTTAGAAAGTTGCCAATCGATAGAAAATATGCTATTCTATTTCCAGTAAAAACAGACGGAATAAAGCAGTCAAAGTGCTAAATCCACCTGAATCAAGGGGTGGAGTGGGCGCTTTTTTTGTAGTCTAAAATAGGAAAACTCGAAAAGTTGTACATAGAGAAAGGAAGAACAACATGCAGCAAGTAACACTGGAATTCGATACGATTGCCGCTATATCCACGCCTCCGGGAGAAGGAGCCATCAGTATTGTTCGATTGAGCGGCGAGGATGCTGTTGCTATAGCCGATAAGGTTTATCGTGCTGGAACGAAATCACTAAAGGAAGTCCCTTCACATACAATCCACTATGGTCATATCATTGACCCAAGAAACGAAGAGTTGCTTGATGAAGTGATGATTTCAGTGATGAAGGCGCCAAAAACGTTTACTAGAGAAGATGTTGTGGAAATCAATTGTCATGGCGGGATCGTCGTTGTTAACCAGCTGCTGCAGCTGTTATTGAGAGAGGGCGCACGTTTGGCGGAGCCTGGCGAGTTTACGAAGCGGGCCTTTTTGAATGGGCGGATGGATTTATCTCAGGCGGAGGCCGTGATGGATCTGATTCGAGCAAAGACCGATAAAGCGATGCAGGTAGCATTACATCAGTTGGATGGGAATCTATCTGGTTTGATCCGTTCTTTGCGTCAGGAGATTTTGGAAACGTTAGCTCAGGTAGAGGTAAATATTGATTATCCTGAATATGATGATGTTGAAGAACTGACAACCAAGCTTTTGTTGGAAAAGGCTGAATTTGTCAAAGCTCAGATTGAAAGCCTGCTGACGACAGCCAAGCAAGGGAAAATTTTACGTGAAGGTTTGAGTACAGCGATCATTGGCCGTCCAAATGTTGGTAAATCAAGTCTGCTGAATCATCTGCTTCAGGAAGAAAAAGCGATCGTTACAGATATTGCAGGAACAACACGTGACGTGATTGAAGAGTATGTCAATGTTCGTGGCGTACCTTTGAAATTGATCGATACAGCTGGTATTCGGGAAACTGAGGATATTGTTGAGCGGATCGGTGTAGAGCGTAGCCGAAAAGCTTTAGCTGAATCTGATTTGATTTTGCTTGTGCTGAATCAAAATGAAGCACTAACAGAAGAAGACAGACAATTACTTGAAGCAACAAAGGGCTTGAAGCGGATCATTCTGTTGAACAAAATGGATCTTCCGTCTGAATTAGAGAAGGACGAACTGCGTCAATTGGCAGAAAATGAAGAAATTTTACCAGTTTCTGTTTTATCTAGCACGGGTATGGAGCAGTTAGAGCTGAAAATTGCTGATCTGTTTTTCGGTGGAGAAACAGGCGAAAAAGATGCAACTTATGTGTCGAATACTCGTCATATCGCTTTGCTGGATCAAGCTGTTATAGCCCTGGATGAGGTCATTTTTGGGATTCAGTCTGGAATGCCTGTTGATCTGGTTCAAATCGATATGACTCGCTGTTGGGATTATTTAGGTGAGATTGTTGGAGACAGTGTGCAGGATGAGCTGATCACACAGCTGTTCAGTCAATTCTGTTTAGGAAAATAGAGAAGGAGAATCAAACTAGATGAATCAATTCAATGCAGAAACGTACGATGTCATCGTTGTTGGAGCAGGACATGCCGGATCAGAAGCTGCGCTGGCTGCTGCACGTATGGGTAGTAAAACCATGCTTTTGACAATCAATTTAGATATGGTCGCATTTATGCCCTGTAATCCTTCAGTTGGAGGACCGGCAAAAGGTGTCGTTGTAAGAGAAATCGACGCATTAGGCGGCGAAATGGGTCATAATATTGATAAAACATATATTCAAATGCGGATGCTGAATACAGGGAAAGGTCCTGCAGTTCGCGCGTTGCGTGCGCAAGCGGACAAACATGCGTATGCATCAGAAATGAAGCACACGATCGAGCGGACAGAAAATCTGACACTACGTCAAGGTATCGTAGAACAGCTGATTGTGGAAGATGGAATTTGCCAAGGTGTTGTGACATCAACTGGTGCAAGATATCATAGTAACGCAGTGATCATTACTGCTGGTACAGCACTTCGTGGAGAGATTATCATCGGTGAGCTGAAATACTCGTCTGGTCCTAACAACTCACTGCCGTCTATTGGGCTGGCAGATCATCTTAAAGAGCTGGGACTTGAAATGGACCGTTTCAAAACAGGCACACCACCGCGTGTAAAATCAAGCAGTATTGATTATTCTGTGACAGAAGAACAGCCTGGTGATGACGTACCGAATCATTTCAGCTTCAGCACCCCTGATAGTGCCTATAACACAGAACAGCGTTCATGTTGGTTGACGTATACCAATGAAGGAACACATGAAATCATCCAGAACAATCTGCATCGCGCGCCGATGTTCACAGGGATCGTAGAAGGAGTAGGCGCCAGATATTGCCCATCGATCGAAGATAAAATCGTTCGCTTTTCTGACAAGCCTCGCCATCAACTGTTTTTAGAGCCTGAAGGATTGAATACAGAGGAAGTGTATGTACAAGGATTGTCTACCTCGTTACCGGAAGACGTACAAACAGACATTCTTCACTCAATTGCCGGTTTGGAAAAGGTGGAAATGATGCGTACTGGCTATGCCATCGAATACGATGTCGTTGTTCCACATCAGCTGCGTCCAACGCTGGAAACAAAGGTTATCGAGAACCTGTTCACCGCAGGACAAACAAATGGAACGAGTGGTTACGAAGAAGCCGCAGGTCAAGGGCTGATTGCCGGAATCAATGCTGCGTTGAAGGTTCAAGGCAGAGAACCCTTTGTAATGAAGCGCAGCGACGGATATATTGGCGTGATGATCGACGATCTTGTGACGAAGGGGACGAACGAGCCGTATCGTTTATTGACATCACGAGCAGAATACCGTTTGATTTTACGACATGATAATGCTGATTTGCGCTTAACGGAAAAAGGTCATGACATTGGCTTGGTGACAGAAGAGCAATATCAGGCGTATTTGACTAAAAAAGAAGCAGTAGAAAAAGAAATCAAGCGCCTGAACACTATAAGGATAAAACCAACAGATAATGTGCAGGCTTTCTTAGCTGAAAAAGGCTCTGTACCATTAAAAGATGGCGTTCTTGCTGCGGACTTCCTAAAACGTCCGGAAATGACTTATCAGGAAGTACAGCAGTTTCTTGCTGAGCCTGATGAAGCGTTGGAAGACAAAGTAATCGAACAAGTCGAAATCCAAATCAAGTATGAAGGCTACATCAAAAAAGCCCTTGAAAAAGTGGATAAATTGAAACGGATGGAAGCGAAACGGATTCCTGAAAACATTGATTATGAAGCAATCAATGGCTTGGCGACAGAAGCCAGACAGAAATTGCAGAAAATCCAACCGGAAACCATCGCTCAGGCTAGCCGGATCAGTGGTGTAAATCCAGCAGACATTAGTATCTTGATGGTGTATATCGAACAAGGAAAAATAGCAAAAGTATCATCTGAAAAGCCTTGAAATAAAGCTTTTTAGCTTGTTCTATATACACCAGAACAAAGAGTGACCCAGTTTTTGACCCAGTTTAAAATGCCATATACTCAGCGAATTCATCTGCGGTCTGATCCTGTTTGGTTTGAGTAACCATGATGTAAATATCAGTAGTGATTTTTGAAGATTTATGACCTAGCCTTTGTGATACGTCTTTGATGCTTGCGCCGCTCTCAAAAAGTAACGAAGCATTAGTTTTTCGAAAATCATGAACTTTAATTATTTTCATATCAGGAAAATGTCTTTCAACTTTTTTCATTACATTATTAGCATACGATTTATAAAGATACTGATTTTTATTTGTTAGAACAGAGTTGCAAAAGACCACATTATTTTCAAAATCTTTATCTCTAATTCCTAGAGAAAGTTTTTGTTGAATGGTGTGGTTTTTCCATTCTCTAAGAATCGAACAAGTTTTTGTATCAATCGTAATAACTCTATCGGATGATTCTGTTTTTGTGTCTTGGATGATTGCTGTTCCGCTTTGGAGTTCTGCTAACGTTTTGTCTATGTTGATAGTCCTGTTCGTTAGATCAATGTCTTTCCAAAGCAAAGCCATTGCCTCGCCTTTTCTCAATCCTGCAAAGGCAAGGATTCTAAAGAATGCAAAAGCTCTTTTGTCCTCTAGTTTTTCTAAACAGCAGAAAAACTCTTTTAGTTCTTCTTTTGAATAAAAATTATCAGATTCTTTTTTATTGCTTTTCTTTTTTTTAGGTGTAATGGTACGCTCCATAGGATTATCATTCATAACGCCTATGAGAATTGCATATTTGAAAACCATGCTAGTGTATATACGTAATTGCTTATACGTCGCAAATTGTTCATGCCACTTGTTAATAGTTTTTTGACAAAATAGGGGTGTGACATCTGCTAGTTTGATATTGCCTAATACTGGTAAGATGTGTAAATCAAAGTAAATTCTTATTCGTTGCTGAGTGGTTAGCTTGATTTCTTTTTTATGCTGATCGAACCAAATTTCATATAGAGCAGCGAAAGTCTTGATTTGAGATTGGTCTGTTAAGATATTTTTTTTCTCAAAATCGAGAATTAATTTATTGCAAGCAAGTTGAGCTTCTTTTTTACTTGAAAAACCACGTCGAGTTGTGTTAATGTCCTTGCCTGTTGATTGATCGATCCCCAGATAGGTTTTGAAAAGCCATTTCTTTTCTCCTGTTTTTAATTTGTATTGTTTGAAAGTTGCCATGTTCATTCTCCTTATCTAACCACGGGCAAGTGAAATGAGATAACGATGAACATGCTTACATCTTACTATAAGAAACGAAAGTGGAACTTAAGGTTAGTTCATAAATTAATATTTTCTAATACAATAAATGCCCCTATTTAAAAAACGCATGTGTTTGATTACAATAGAAATCATGTGTCATTACATAGTTTTAATAGGGGGAGTACATATTTATGTTTAATAAAAAGAAAAATTACTCAAGTAGGAATAATGTGAAAGAGTATAGGGAACAACTACAGCTCGATCAGAAAGGTCTTGCTGAAAAGGTAGAGTTACTAGCGAAAAATAAATATAATTTGAATATAAGGTTATATTGGAAAACAGTTATTGCTATTGAAACAGGGAAATATATTCCTAGTTTGCAGCTTGCGATGTTACTAGCGGTTGCCTTGGAATCTACAGTTGAAGATGTATTCAGCATAAACTAGACATTTGTCTAGTTTTTTTCTTTTACTTGAATAAGGATTTCAGCATTTCCAGATTTTTCATCTACATATTCTAAAGGGATGTTACTTATATCAATAACGAAATCATTTAAACTACTGTTGTATTCGAAAGTAGTTCCTTTAATTGCTGCGTAATAATTTAGTGCTTCAGTCAGAAATCCCTCAGAAAGTTTGAAATGTTTAGCGAAATTCTGAATTGTAGAAATGCCATTTTCGTAAGCGACTGAAAACATGCTTAACGGTAGAAGTGTCTCGTAAATTTTACGCTTAACATTGATAAATTCAGCAGTGTTAGTTTTATTATCATCAACAAAGACTTTGCAATTAAATAATAAATTCTTGATTGATTCTCTAACCTTACCGTTATTTTCAAGGTTACGAGCCGTGTAAATGGCAAGTTCTCTAATAGAAATAATGTTACTACTAGATAGTTCTTTAGCCAATGACAAGTAGTCGATATTTTCTTGCGTTTGTTCAGTTCCTCTTAATTCTAAGTCGATAACAAATCTTAAAACAGTGTCCTTAGAGTTTTGAGAAAGCGTCCTATATCTTCTGAGTAGTTCCTTCTCGTCGTCTTTGAAGTTATACATTGTTAGACTATCCGAGCTTCTTTCCTCTCCATCGACAATATAACTCTTTGGTACATTAAAAAAATCAGCAAGTTTTTGAATAGCTCCCATGCGAGGAGTTTTTGTTCCTGTTTCCCAATTTGAAATAGTTTGTTTCGAAACGTTCAGTTGCCCAGCCAGTTCTTCCTGAGTTAAATCTTTTTTTGTCCGTAATGTTTGAATTTGTTTTCCTATATTATCCCTATTTTGCATGATAACCTCCTTGTATAACTTCTTGTACCATTATATAACATTGAGTTATTTTCTTCAACAATCTAAAATAAAAAAAGTTATACAAAGTTATTGACAATAACTTAAAGTTATATTATTATTGGTTTATCAAATAAAGAAAGCGAGGTTGAAAGAGATGATACAACTAAGTTTAAGAGCTGTTCGTGTAAATAGATCGTTAACTTTAAATGAAGTTGTAAGTATTCTGAACGATGGTTACAACGTTTCTGTGACAAGGCAAAAGCTGTCTGAATATGAACTTGATTCTACGGATGTGCCAATTAATTTGGCTAAAGCCTTGTGTTCAATCTATCAAGTTTCTGAAAACTATATTTTTTTTGGGAGCTTGTCAACTTTAAGTTATACATATAGAAAAGATCAAAGAACAGCAATATGAAAAGGAGGTTAGAAAATGTCGGCAATCAAAGTTTTGTTGGAAGATAATCAAGCAGAAGAATTTAAATCGATGATTTATTCCTTAATAACAGAAGAAGTTGAAAAAGCAAGGTTTGATTCTAGTATAGGTAGACAAGTTGTAAACCAAGTTGAGATTGCTGACTATCTAAGAATCAGCCCCACAACTGTAAGGGAATACGAAAAATTGGGAATGCCTTTTGGATGTATAGGAAAAAGAAAATTCTACAATAAAAATAAATGTGCTGATTGGGTAACAGAACAGCAAATTGACTAAACAATCACGGGCAAGTGAAATGAGATAACAAAGAAGGGATGAACTAAATGGGAGAACAAGAATTGTATAATTTAGCAATTAATCTGAAAAGTAAGGTAACAATGGAATCGGCGAGAAGAGCAGAAGATGAAGACAAGGTTCAGTGGCTAGTTGAAGAAATTGCTGACAATATGATCCTTTTATCACGATTGATAGGAGAAAGAGAATGAATGCTGATTTATTTTTAGTCCATTCTACTTTAGGTGGCGAAACACATGAATGCTCTTCGTTAGATGAAGCTGAAAAAATATTTGATATGGAATGTGATCATTATTCTCAAATGTCAGAAGATTCAACAGAAGTCTATATTCTACAGGCAATAAAAAAAGGATTTCATAAAAATGAAGATGAGGAAGGCTTTGTGACACGAACCTTCGAATCTGAAAAGTAGCGTCCGCCCCGGCATAAAGAAAGGAAAGGTTGAATGTCAGAAGAAATTGAAGGATTGAAAAATATTTTATCGAGATATAGTTTGAGCCATATTCATTACGGAGAAAAGATGTTGAAAGAAGAACAGATCGTAGTACCTTCGTTCCATTTTGAAGAGGAAGGCTTAAGTGGTTTTTCTTTTATAGCAGATATTAATGCGAAAACTGCTTATCATGCTACGTTGAGTACAAATCAGCGGTTCATTTATATAGAGTAAAAAATCACATCGCATTGAGAAAGGATGATTCGAATGTCAGTGTTATTGATTAGAAAACTGAAACGTTTAGGATCAGCAAGCGAATGTCATATTACTTTTTCAAATGGAAATTGGGTGCGTGGTACAGTACATGTCTTGTTAAAAAATGAAGATGTTTTGAAACATGGAAATGAGTGTATTAAGTCAAAGTTTTCATGCACCACAAATGAAGGTCGTTATCATGAAATTATTTGTTCGAAAGAATGAACAGGTTTAATGGGTAGTGGTAATTAACAACCGACCTACACAAGAGAGGATGAAAAAAATGCCAACTAGTTTAATGCATTATGCGTACAAATTTGTTGAGGTAAAAGGATTCACTAAACCAACCGAACAAAATATGAGTGAAGTGTTTGAAAGGGTTGTTTTACCTCCAAAAATGGAAAAGTTTGATCAAATCAGGGAGTTGATTCTTGAAGAACAATCGAGGCTGAGACTCGAAATGAGTGGAGAAGAATTTAAAGATAGTTCAAAAGATAGTCGCTGCATAGAGGCTATGGATAGATTGAGTAGATTAAAAATAAATAGCCTCCGTAACTATGATCCGAGTAGTGAAAACAATTTCGCTGATACATATTTTTCTGTTTTACATGAACTCGATATGTGGGATGAAGGGGAATGGAAAGAGTTGGGATACAAACCTGCAAAGACTGCTCGATGTTGGCTTGAAGAATATAGATATCTATATAAAGAATATGAATATAGATAAATAGCAACCGTCCCAACTAATTGTGTAAGAGAGGATGAAAGAAATGGAAGAAATTGAAGTATTTAGAGCGATTCTTGCGAGATATGGCTTGGCTTGGAACTATTGCATCGAAACATTGAGAAGAGAAAAGCAGCTTACGATTATAACGTATTCTTTTAAGAAAAGAGAGGTCTGTGTTGAAGAATTTATAGCAGATATTAATGGGAAAACAGCATATCACGCCACATTGAGTGTTGATGGGTCATGTATTTATATAGAATAGCAACCACTCCACTGATAGAAAGGGAGATATAGATGAATAAATTAATTGCAGAATACAAAGATGCTGCTGAACATGTAGAAAGGCTTAAAAATGATTTTCATTCAAAATTTACAGAAGTTCCGTCTGATTCAGAATCTATTTCAAGAATGAGAAGAGACTATGAATTCTATCAAGGATTGCTGGAAGAAAAGTGGCTTGAAATGGACAAGTTACATTCAGATATTAAGAGGGCTAGTCGTTTAGATTGAGCAACCACCCTACGTTGTGAGAGGAGTGATGAAAAAATGAGTAGTTTAATTCAAGTGAAAAGTATAAGCGATGTTTTAGATAAATATCAATTTTTTGACAATTTGTGTAGGCTTACTTTTTTGAATGAAATGATGGAAGGTAAAGGAGAATATTATCTTGATACAACTGATTCTGAATACCCTGCACTTTTGGATTATCGAGAAAAGTATTTTGCTTCCTTATGTGAAAAGAGTGATGAAGAGTAGCAACCACCCCACCAAGAGAGGATGAATAAGTATGTATGGGTTATATTGCGAGGCGATTAATCTGAAAGGATTTGTGATTGGCGAGTATACATTTCAAGGAGAGCAGTTTTTATCAACCGAATTTGTAGGCGGTTATAATACACGTCGAATTAAGGTATATCAATCAAAAAAAAGAGCTGAAACGATGGCAAAAAAACTGAAAGATAAGTTCTGGCTCGAAATAGAAGTGAAGGAATTTACAGAAGAAGAGTTGAGAACTATTGAAGAATCAAAAAAATAACAGAACAAAAGTGGGGGGCTGATATTTATCAAAGAGTTAGGCCTGTTCAGGAAGCCTAAAGAATCAGGCTTTAGTGCTAATCCCCCACCTGTACCAATTATATTTCACGAAACAGGAAAAGTAAAATTCAAGGGTTGAAAGGATAACTTCATATAATGCTAGAGTATATCAACTAATGGTTGTGTAACAGAAAGGAATAGGATTATGGATAATTTGGAAATATATGAAATTGTCATTGCGGATCGAGATTTTAAAATATGTGAAACTTTGATGAATGAAAATATCGTTAAAAATGATGGGAAAGGGATACTAAGTGAAATAGCTATATATGATGCAGAAATACTCATTGTAGCAAGCGTTGAAAAAGAAATTATTGGTTATTGTGCATTTTCAAGAATTTATGATTATGTTCAAATTGGAAATGTTGGAGGTGTACTTCCACATGAGGGATTCTATATAGAACAAATACTTGTTTTAAAGGAGTATCAACGAAAAGGTGTTGCGTTTGCTATGGTTGATTTTCTGCAAAAAAAGTATCAAGAAGATTTATTTTCTCACGTGAGTATAAAAAACAAAAAATCTATTCTCATGCATATTAAGCATAACTTTCAGCCGATAGATTTTTATATGAATGAAAATTTTTATGGAATAACCGACTATGTTAGTTTGTTCATGAAAAGATCGTACACTTAGCAGAATGAACGGAGGAACAGAAAATGAATATTGAAAAATACAAAAATTGTGTTGAAGAGGTCAAAGATAAACACGGAAAGGTAATCAAATATCATGATGTTTGCCGATTATCTAATGGAGAAATGCTTTTGATTGAAAAAGGTTTTAACCATCGTCACAAAACAACAGGGCTTACAGCGAACAATGACTTTATCGGATTGAGAGATTGGCTAGATGTTTACCCGGATGGAGAACTTGAAATTGTGGGGAATGTTGATTTTGTCGCTGATGCTGACTTTCCAGAAGTAGGAGAAGTTAAATGATTATAAACATCTTAGGCGCTATTGCAAACCTCACTAGTTTGATTCTATGGGTTCCGCAAGCAAAGACGACGTGGAAGAATCGGAATAACATACAGGCGCTTTCAGGTGTCAGCATTGCTACTCAAATCATTGTAGCGATCAATACGATCCTATGGTGTGTCTATGGGCTACTAATCTCAAATATCTGGTTGCCATTAGGTACAATCATTATTTTACCTTTAGCGACCCTGACGATATTTTTGAAACTGAAATCAACTAAAGAAAAACCGGATGATGTTGAATCGAGATCATGGTTTACATTTTCGGACTATAAGAAGCTAAGTGTAGTAGATAAGGAACGTTGCTTAAGAGCAATCTATAGCGCCGATTTTCATAAGTACCTTAAGCATGAATTGTTGAACTGGGAATCTTATGAAATGATGAGCGATTTAGAAAAGATGTATTGGGATAGAGAATTATGGGCTGAGAAAAAAACTGCTCCCAAAAAAGGCATAGATGTAAAGAAGAAATGAGGCGTGATGATGGAAAAAGGCAAAAGCAATCTACTTTTATTTTGGAAAACAATCAAACTACCTTTAGCAATGGTTTTGTCTTACATGGCTCTTTATATTGCTTTTTGGTTAGTAGAAAAATTATCAGGATTACTTTTAAGATAAGGTGGTAAGAGCTTGAACAGCAGAACACCTTGTAAAATGAGCAATTTTTCTTTATGAGAGTATCTGTAAAAAAATATGGATATTCTGATAAGGCTGAATCGCCTTGTTGATCCTTGAAAAATGAATAAGGAGTATTAATCAGAAATGATCAATACTCCTACTACAAGAGGTTTCCCTCCTGCATAAAATGTGGTGTTTTAAGTATAAGGGATGAAATGATTTTTGTAAAATCTGCCTGTTGGCTGCTTGCTGAAGCATTTGTAAAATCAGTAGTCGTTCGCTGAGCTTGAAAAATAGAAGGGGAATGCTGATAGCGCTAGATGGAACTTATAGCTCTGGTAACAGACGTAAGGGCGCTTGACTGACAAAGAGTCTATTGTCCGTTAACCCTAACGGAAAGAAACGCCATGATCCTTCTTCTTAAGAAGAGAAGCGAAGAAAAGGGTTAAATAAAAGCTAAGTAAAATGCAAAATGAATTGCCAAAGTGAACGATCATATGTGATGAAATTAAACACTTTGGCAATTAATCAAATAATAAAAAGCAATAATATAAAAACTTTCAAGGAGGAAATTTAGGCAAAATGAAAACATTCATGATTTTACAAACGTCAAACTATTAAGAGAATTGCTGCAAAAAGATTAGATTAGATAAAGTATAGGGAGATACGTAGATCGCAACAAACTATTAGAGGTGTGCGCTGTATCTTTTTATTCAGGTATTAGTAAAAAAAGGTGGGATGTTTAGTGATTATTCGAAATATAGACCAACTTTCCGAAATTTGGGAAGGGTTGGAAAAAGAACTATTCAAAAAAATAGATAATGCGGTTCAAGACTTCGGTTTAGATATAACTGTTCATGAAAAAAATATTCATAACCTGAAATCTTATGTTAGTGATGAAATTAGCTCTGCTGCATATCATGCGGAAGAATTATTCAATGATAAATTTTCAGAAGAGGGTATGCCACTGTCTAGGCTAACTGATATGTTCGAAGAACATGAACATAGGTTGCTTGACGAAACAAAAGAGAAAATTTCTTTCATCAAGCAAATTTTAGAAAATATGAATAGCTAGAAAAGAGGTGTTAAGATGGCTTTTGATGTTTTGGCACATGATGATAAATTCCGATATCAACTACTTGATAGAATGAGGCTTGATGTTCGTTATGTCATAAGATTAGCTGCTGAAATGAAAGAGGATGGCAACACTGAGTTTGATTATCTGTTAGAAAATCATTTGTGGGGTGGAAAAAGTGAACATTTTTCTACAATGAGAAAAATCCTAGAAAGTTTTTTGGATGATGATAAACCAGAATGGTATTCTTTCGATCAATTGAATAGTGATAAAAAACATCTTGAAGAAATTGTCGGTGTGGAATTAGGTTGATAAATTGATTGATAGGGAGATACGTAGATCGCAACAAAATAAAATAAGAGTGCGCTGTATCTGTTTACGAACAAAAGCGACTGAACATGTGAATTTATTAAGTCAAGTTTTATGTTGAAAAGCCTACAAAGGCTTATTTTTTATGGAAAGGAAAGTTTTTTATGGAGTTGATTCTAAAAGAAATGGAAGAGGTGCGTTATTGGTGGAGTCAATTTGAAGAGGAACTGATGAAAGAAATAGATCATAAAATTAAGAAGTTCAATATTAATCAAGAAAGAAATAAAGTTGAACTTGATGAAATGAAAGAAATTATCAGGTATGAAGCAGAGCGAGAAGGTATAGAGGCGACAGTGATGTTTATAGAGCAGTATTTTTTTACAGGGATGAATATGAAAATTCTCAGAAATCTGTTTTTAAAGCGTTATGAAGAATGGAACATCGTAGTAAATCAAAAAATAAATCTAATGCTTCAATTACAGGAAGCATAACACTAAAAGAAAGTAGGAAAAAGAAATGGGAGAATTAAAACGACCAAAAGTGAAAAATGAAAAATTAGCAGGTACAAAAGTGAATGGACGTGTAGAAAATCGTAGGGTTTGGGTTGATGGTGTGCAGCTCACAATGAAAGCATACTCATTAAGGAATCCTGAATTTGGCGCATTTGAAGCATTGGTTCCGGCTAGAGGCGGCGTGGCTGTTCAACCGCATTTAGAGATTGAAATGGTAAATCCGTGTTTCCTGTCAATCGGAAGAGTAAACAGTACATCACGAACAAATGCAGCAGGTCAACGAGAAACGGATCATGTCGCATTCATCGAAAGAAGTATCATTGCAGATAGCTTGAAATTAAAGGGGGAAAAATAATATGTCATCAATTAAAATTCCGGAGAATAACTTGACAGAGTACATTGATTTTGAAGAAACATTTGGAAAGCTGACTTTCTTGGAACAGATTGCAGATGCAGAAGCACGAGAAGAAGATGGTTCACGTGGCGGCGCAACGGCTGTTCGTTTTGAGGTGCTTTCTGAAACTCAGGGAGTTGAGTTTCGTGTGAAAATTGACTTGACAGACAATCCTATGATTGACTTGTCTCAGTTTTCTATGGACGATGAAATTGAGCTAGTTGAACCACAAGTGTTCGAGCGTAATATTAACAACGAACGTCAGCCAAATATGATTGTAACAATTGAAGCGTTAGACGTGAAGAAAAAAACAGGGAAAGCCGCACAACCTGCTTCACAACCACAAACAGACAAAAACAAAAAATAACCTTTGAGCGATAGTTTAAACGAGCTATCGCTTTTAATTTTGAAAAAAAGATTGGAGGCTCTACATGGATTCAGCGGTTTTATGGAGTGATTTAGAAGAGAGTAAAGCGTTCGTCTCATTCTCTGAAAAATTAGAAGATAAGTACGGCAGTGACAAAATTGGATATTGCGGCAATTGGTTAATACGTGATAACTATAACAAGCCATTTATTAATGATGCTTTTATGAGAGGTTACTTGGGATTTGTTAGATCAAAAGAATTTGAAGAAGAAGAAATTGAAAAAGATCGATGTTTGCTAAATGAACTGCTGGAAGAATTATTGGCAGCAGGTAGGAAAATAATTGAAATTTTGACGGAAAACAACCAAATGTCGAATATTTGGGATAGTAGTTTGTCTCGTGATGAAAACAATAAGCGGTTAACCGAAGCTGGCTTCGCAAATTATGAAAAGTCATTTGAAGTCTCAATTCGTGTTGGAAAAGGAACCTATTTTCAGGTTGAATACGGTAGTTTAAAGGCTAATCAGAAACCGTATTTTTCGACTTCGGCTTGTAAGTTTAATAAAAATTTGAGGGATTATGACTCAGGTGGTCAGGCGCAAAAAGATTTATTACGAGCTGGAAGTCTTGCGATGGATTTTTACAATAAATGGGACAAGTTTCACACCTGCTGTTTAACAATAGAAGAATATGAGCAAATGAAAAAAGAGCTGGCATCGCTTAGTTTTGAATGGAATTCTATTCCCTCAAGTAGTTTTGAAGATATGGCTGATTTTGAAAGAAATCACAAATATCGGTAAAGAGCGATGGATGATTTAGCTATTTGCATGAGAAGCATGGGGTTCATGGTTTTGGAGGATAATTCAGAAAAGATATATCTATTAGAAGCACCAAGATATTTCTTAATAGTGGAAAATTCTCTTGAATCTTATAATGGGAAAAAACTTTATTCGTTCTCAAAATACCGATATGATCCAAAAAAGCAAGCAACAAAGCTAGAGGATTGCTTCATTGATAAATGTACTGAAAATGCTATGTTGAAACGTGTAAGCGGGTATATTGCTTTCATGCTGAAACAAGGCTATTTAAAAACAGAAAATAATACGATTCTTCCTTTTGCTCAAGAAATGAGCCAAAGGAAGATATTTGTATAAGGAAAGGAGGAAATATGCTTAAGAAGTTTTTCGTCTATAGAGGACGGAGAATTCGGATGTTTCATCGGAATTTGCTTTTTAAATATGGAGTAGGACTTTTCTTTCCATTTTTTGTGTTAATGATTCTGTATCATGTCTTTTTTACATACCCTACGATCCAAAAAGAAGAAAGCAGTTCGGCTGGTTTGTTTATCTTGCCTGTTGCTGTTTCTGTATTCTGTATTTTTGTTGGGGTTATTTTCGCTTTGTTCATTATAAAATCTTCTCAGCTAAGAGGGGGCTTCTTTGCAAAGCAATATAAGAAGCAGGTTTTAGCAGAATATCTGGATGATAATGAACTGGTAATCAAAAAGAAATCTAAAAATCAGGGCGCAAAAGAGAAAAAGAAATTTCCAAAAGTTTATTATAAAGCGGATGGGGATGCGGATGAATTCACATTTAAAATTGGAAATAGGTTTCAAGATAAGTTTCTTCAGATTGGCCGTCCTTTAGAAGACATGTATCTGGCGGACTTGGTGGCTGTTAAACGTGCGCCGGGACATGTGACATTCCGATATTTAATTGATGTACAAAGTAAGCGAATTGATTTCTCAGAAATGAGTGCTGAAAACGGAAAAGTTAAATTGATGAATGGTGTCTGGTGGGAATATGATGATCTACCTCACATGCTCATAACGGGTGGTACCGGAGGAGGAAAGACGTATTTTATTTATGCGTTGATTGCTGCCTTGGGTAAAGAGGGTCGTGTGCATATCTCCGATCCGAAAGCCGCCGATTTAGCTGATTTAGGAAATTTTAACGCCTTTAAAAATTTAGTAGTGAGTGATAAAAAGGGTATCTTCGGTCAAATGGAAGAAGCTGTTGATCTTATGGATAAGCGATTTTTATACATGAAAAAACAGCCGAACTATACGATTGGTAAAAATTATCGCTATTACAAAATGAAACCTGAATTCTTTATTGTGGATGAGTGGGCAGCGTTTATTTCTGTTTTAGATAAATTCGGAAGAGGAGAGGCGCTTACAGAAGAAAAACTGTATGAAAGTATTTCCCCACTTGTTTTAAAGGCTCGACAAGCAGGAGTATTTATCATTGTTGCTACTCAAAAAGCCGGAACTGATGTAATTCGTTCGTCCATTAGAGATAATTTGATGTGTAAGGTCTCGTTAGGTCGATTATCTGAACAAGGATATATTATGACCTTTGGCGATGAGCAGAAAAACAAATCTTTTATCAATAAGTATGGAGTGAAAGGTCGAGGGTATATTGATGTTGGGGCAGGTGTCCCACAAGAATTTTACTCTCCATATGTTTCTCCAACATTTGATTTCGTAGAGTATTTTAAAAATATGGATGAAATGCCATTTACGGATGTTTTATCGGTTGAAGTTACTGAAGAGGACAAAGAGATGCTTAATGAGATTTATAACGATCAATTTATTGAAGCGGAGCAAGAAAGAATCGCCCATGAGCAGGATGAGAGAAGGGCGCAAAGGAAAAGAGAAAAAGATGAAAAAGCAGAAGCGCTGCTTTCAGGAGAATCTTATTCTGAGCAAGTGAAAAAACGGAAAAAAGAGGTGGTTTAAATGAAAGAGGAAGTAGAAATAAAATAGATGGCAACTACTCTCGAAACAGAAAGGAAGAGTTTTAGTGATTTTTAATTTGAAAGGGAATGAAAGAGTTTCTTATAATGATGACGATTGTGAAGAGTTTGAGGAAATTGTCGAGGTATCATTTTCAGTTACTAATTTTAAAACTATTTTTGATGAACTGATTTTGAAATATGATTCGGAGGAGATTACTAAGATTTTGATGGACTGTGAATATAATCTTGTTTTGAATACAGATAAACGAATACTGGAAAGTGGGAAAGTGATAGTTGCAGAAGCTCAGTATTTGTGAAAATGAAGGTGGTGCTTTTTGATTTATTATTCGATAAATGAAGTGTGTGACCAGTTATTAGTAAAAGAAAGAACATTGCGTAGTTGGATTACTAAAATTGAACAGCGAACGGCTTTTCGATTTACTAGAAAAATTAATATGGAGAATCCGCATTATGTGCAGGGAAATCCTGTTCCTCAATTGTCTTTAGATGAAGAAGAAATAGGGTTATTAAAGGAATTAAAAATGAATAGGCAGCAAGGGGCGAATTTATCTGAAATGATTGATCGTCTTTTTTTATTGCCGGAAGATTACGACAAACGATACCCAACTCAATTGAGAGCATAACACGATTGTATACGCACGTGCATTTTGCGAAGCAGGATGCATGAAGTGAATGCCGGGCGTAAGCCCGGCATTTCCGGCACCCCGTTTGGTAATACGGGGTGCAGAATAACAGAAGTAAAGAAAAAATAGTGCTTAAAACCTTTTGGTATCAAGGGATTGAACGTTTTGAACTTGTGGGACAAATTACATGATTTTGTCCCATCAGTGAACAAAAAGGAGGAATAACGCTGGATGGTAAGGAATTAAAAAGAATCAGAAGGAAGTTAGGCTATAATTTGAGGGATTTTAGTGAGAAGGTTAAAATCTCTAAATCTACACTTTCTCGTTATGAGAATGACAATGTGCTGCTAACAGAGGAAAAAGAGAATGAAATAAAAAAAGCGCTCGGTCAATCACTTGAAAGAGCTTATGAGCTGCATGTACATTTCGATTATCTGCGAATGACCTTTTTTGAAAGTTCGATTCGGACGGTACTTGAAAAGGTGCTGTGTATTCCTGAAAAATATTTTATCCGGGAACATTCGAAAAAAAATAACTATGAAGCAAAATATAGTTGTGGAAACATCGTGGTATTTGATCGAGTCTCCGATGATAGTCAGGGAATCTTACTTGATTTGACCGGACAGGGAGTGTACGAATTCGAGCAACATTTAGAAAGCATGGGAATGTCCTTTAGGGATTGGTTGAAAAAGGTACTTGATCCAAGCTGGTATTCCTTTCGAGGATATTATTCTCGGCTACATTCTACTCGATTAGATATTGCGATTGATGAAATGTATGATCCAATCAACGGCAATTTTGATTTATACGAACTAAAGAAACGTCGGGATCAAGACCTTATAAGTTCGAATTTTAGAGTGTATCGGGAACAGGAAAAGAAGTTCCAACAAGAAAATGCTGGCTTAACCCTCTATCATGGTGCTCGTGGTGGCAATCTGTTTGTTCGATTCTATGAAAAACGTTATGAATTAGCTGATAAGTTAGGACTTAGTGTGGATGATGTATTGGAAGAGTACGGTGTCTGGAATAGATATGAATTGGAAATCGGAAAAGAAATCAATGAGAAAATTTTTGCAGATTATATCAATGGTGTTTCACTGGATGATATTGCAATAAATTTATTGCTTTCAAAGTTTGAAGTTTTCGATGAACGAATGAATGAACATGGAAATCTGGAACGAGTGTTTTATGATAAATGGTATGAGATTTTTGGTTCTTGGAAAAAAGTGAAAATCAATCACAAGAGAGAAGAGCCGAGTATTGAGAAAAATATGCGTTGGATCGAACGACAAGGTGCAGGTGTTCTTAAAGGGATTCAGGTTTATCTTGGAAAAGAAGAATTTAACAAGTGGCTTAATGATGTGATAGATCGAGCGGAACTTTCAGAAAAAAGAGAAAAACAGCTGATGTTTGAAAAAATGATCGAGCAGAAAGGATTGAATCTTGTCTAATTTAATAGGGAATAAGCGTACATTGAGCTGCAAAGTTCATTTTGTAGGCTCTTTTTTTGCTGACGATACATCTGAAGTATGGGGAAAAGCATTAAAAGAATTTTGGAATCTGTTGTTAGTAGAATATCTGTTTTGCATACGTGAGAATCAGATCGTTCGTGATATAGAAAAAATAGGAATCAAGACAATTCTATTGGAATCGTGGCTTGAAAAGAAAAGTGACTTATTTTTTAAAGAACACATCTGGCTTTGTGACGAAAACGGAGAATGCTATGTCTACACAAAAGAAGAGTTAGATGGTGTTTATAGGACGTTTGTCTATGCGGAAACATTAGATTTACTTATCCCTAGTATCAATGAACGGCAAGGTCAGTTTCGTTATTTTACCAATACGTTAAAAAAACAAGGTTGGGAAATGTCATATGTGTTCGAACGAACATTATTAAACAAAGGTGTTTTCTTAATGAGTCAAAGGGATCAAACAAAAAGGATGCCTTATGAATTTATGAAGAAATTGAACATTCGAATGGGATGAGGTGGAAGAAAAATGAGTTATGTACCGTTTGAAGTACTAAAGAAACAAGTGGAACACGCTGTATTTTATCGGTTGAAAGAGTTGTTGCCTGTACTGGAATTTCATGTTTATCAACAAGCATTTGAAGAGAGCGAGTGGGTTGAATTCATGAGACGAGAGATTTATTCAAAATACGAAAATGGGGAGGTTCCTTCTGGACGACTAGAAGTACTAAAGACGGAATGGAGCATACAGTTGCTTCCATCTTTAAAAAGTGAATTGAGAATCGTTCAGTAAATGAAAAAAAACTTAGTGTATTTGGAGGAGATATGATGGCTGAAGTGAATGAATTTACAAAAGAATTAAGAGTAATTTTAGATGCTGCAATTGAGCTGGAAGCAGACCCTAAAATCTTAGAAGAAAACAGGATTAAAGTCAGTCCTCGTTGCGGCTATGATTTAGAAGTGCTGCAAGCGGAGGCAACTAGACAAGGGGTAATGTTGGTTGTTAACAATATTTACTTGACTGAATTAGATGAAAGCAAAAAGGAACTGGATAACTTTTGTTCAATACTAAATATTGCTGGTGTCTCTCATGACATGGTAGGAATCAATAAAAAGTTGTTGAAGTATAGACTGGTCGTGTTTCCTGCTTCTGAAATTGTTGGACTGGCATTGGAAAATGATGCTAAGAAATTTGAAAAGTTGGAAATTGTCTTTGAAAAAGGGGCGATTCAGGCAAGGGATTCACGTGGCGAATTGGAAGATAATTCAGAACGTGGCGAAAGAATCCGTCAAAAAGAAGAAGCTAGTCAAGCGCTAAGTCGTTACGGCATTGAGTTTCAAGCGGTGGACGCTGAGACAATTGAGGTGTTTCCGTCAAGTCACACTGAGCGGCAAGAGATCGAGCGGACACTTAAGGAATACAGGTTAGTGCAGTTCGTTTATAAAACGGATAAGTACACTAAAATTCCGATGAGTGCAGCGGAAAAAAGAGAAATTGTTAAAGATTTGGCTGCAAAGTTTAAGCAGTACGGAAACGGCTTTTTAGAAATGAAAAATGCTTATACGATCGTTGCGTATGCTAAGAGCGAAAAGTTACGTGAGTTGTACAAGAAAATGTTTTCTGAATACTGGTATCGCTATGTAGAGGTCGATGGAGAAATTAAGGCTTTGCGACTAGTTGTTGAAAATCTCTATTCTAACGGAGAAATGTTCACAAATGATGAGTGGTCAACGATCAAGCATAAAGCAAACGAAATGGTTGAATCTCTTTCTGATGTAGTAATTGACTTTTCGAATGAACAAGTAATAATTCGTGCGCCGAAATTCGACTCAGTTCGTACGCTTTATTGGCTGAAAAATTACGATAGTCGGAAATTGGAAGCTGAGAATGATAAAGGGTTTATTTATACCAATATCACATTCAAATTTGATGAGTAGTGCTTGGAGTTGATTATTCAACTCTATTTTTTATTGCGAAAGGAGGATTGAATATGTGGGAAAACGGATTAATTGGTGGATATAGATATTCAATTAAGCATTATGAAACACCATCCCCAAGCGGCTTGGAGGGAAGCAAAATTAGTAAGCTCGATCTTATTGATGGAGAGACTAATGAAATCGTTGCTAGTTACGATCGAGGATGGGATGTAAAGCCGACTGAGCCGGAACACGAACGATTGATTGGCTTGATTGTGAATAGATTTTTATAAGAAAAAAAGGAAGAGAGTGAGAAGAAAAATTGAAATTACTGAAAGGTGTGACAAAAGATGCCAATTGGATACTTTGAAGGTTCCGGTTATTTAATGCATTTCAAATCAACTGTATTAAATCGAGTGATTTATCATTTTCCAGAAGTTTCGGATGAAGAGGTTTATAGATTGTTACATGAAACCGATACGTGGAATCGTTTAAGTCAATCAGCAGGCACTATGGATTTCGAAGAACAGGTCGATGATGCGGCGGATGAGATTGTTGCGAAGTTGACAAAAATTATTGAATAGAAAGGAGTCTGATTAATGAAAAGAGGTACAACTTTCGAAGAGTATGAAAAAGATGCGAGATCGTTTGAACATTTTATTCACATTACTTTGATTTTGAGTATCGTCTCAATCTTGATAGGAATAGTTATTTCGCTGTTCGCTTTAATAGCAACTGGACTGCTCTTGCTTTTTATGGCTTTCTTTTTTGCAAAAGAATTCGAAGAAATGAAGAATCGTTATAGATTTTCTGCTGAAACTGAGTATGTGGAAGTAAATTCATTTTGTTTAGAAGAATTTGCTAAAAAAGGACGATATGGAAAAGTTTTTGAGAAAAATGGAAATGAATTCGAATTTGTCTATATTGATACATGTGGAAAAATCAATCACAAGAAGCTTTCTAGTTTTAATGCTAGTTTTGACATTTTTAATTGTATCGATGGGGAGAAGATCGTGTTAAAAGAATGTTGCTATACAGATGATCGGTTCACTAAAGTATTTGGAACAGCTCCAAGCAGAATGAAGTATGAAATATACGTAAAAATAGAAAATTTCATCATAATCGGATAAAGAAGGGAAGATCATAATGAAACAAAACAGAGGGAAAAGACCTAATAGGAAAATCAAAGAGGCATTATCAAAATCTTTCGGCGGCTGCGTGAAAGTGAATGGTTCAAACTGGCTTGTGATTGAAGAAAATGATGGGTTGGTAACCTGTGAGAATCGAAAAAACGGAAAACGTCGGGTGTTGAATGTTGCATAGGACATAAACAATAGGAGGGTCAGTATGTACAAACTACATGAAGTAGCTAAGAGGATAAAAGACCTTGTAAGAGAACATGGTTTAAATTCAGATGTACCAGAAAAAGAAATTGAATCAAGATTTGATAGTTTGTTTCATAATTCTGAAACAATAGAATATTTGGAGAAACGTGTCGCTTTTTATGAGGAACATTACAACGGAGTTAATAACGATGATTTAGACGAACTTGTTGATATTTTTCTTCCGTTGTTCGCAAAAGAATTGAACGAAAAGCTAAAAAATCCTCCATTCGTAATGATTGATGAATATTTAGCGGATTTAAAGCAATCGGTTTGTAGCTATATTAGAAGTCGCTATGATATCACTGAGGAAAAGTTTGAGCAAGTTTTTTATGAAAATCCAAGTTTTGAATCGACGAAATCTGGAATGGAGAAGATTGCTGACGAAGACGGAAAAGTGTATGACGATGCTATGCGCACCGTTAGAGCGGATGACTATGAGCAGTTAGTTTACGGAATAATGCATAGTTTAGACCAAGAAAACACGAAAAGGAGTTAGTTGATGGAGATAGTAGTTACTGTCCCGAAACGTGAAATTGACAATTTCGAAAAGGAACTTGTAGAAATCGCTGCTGATCCTGAATTATTCAAACATTTCAAACTGAGTAAGGAGCCGAAAAAAATTAATGTGGTTGAAAAGATTTATTTTGTAGTCAACGGCTCTGTCAAATACAGGGCTAATGTCTACGGATTTACTAAAAAAGGATTTACTTGTCATTCTACAGGTAGGCAGCAAAGGGGAAAATTTGTTATTTGTGACGATTTCTTTGAAGTTGAAGAAAAAATAGAAGTAAGAGGATTTCAGGGATTTCGTTATAAATGGTGGTAGAAAGGAAGGAGAAAATGTTTAAAAGTGAATACTTGGAAGAGCTTGAAAAGGAAGTTTACAAAGAGTTGAAAAAAGATTCTGATAAATCAGAAAAGGTTTTAAAAGAAGAAATAAAGTATTGTCAGGCTTCTAAAAGCATTAGCACGTTTTTAAATCATTCGATGGATCGTCAAGGGAGAGTATCAGGCTTCAACTTTGAATATCATGTTCGAATGATTTTAGATGAGCTGAAAGGGAATAAATGATTATTACAATTGATGGCTCAACTATAGAATACCTAGAAAAAATGTATCAAAGAAGGGGCTTTACAGTCCATAAAATCAAAACTGAATCAGAACACTTTGAACAAACAGTAGCCGGGTTAAAACCTTTTGAAACAAGACTAAACGATCGAAATTATAAGATCGGAGATATCTGTATTCAGTGTGAATGGAAGAACAATGAATACACGGGGCGTTACCTTATTGGTTGTATCATTTACATGAACAATTTCAAACTGCAAGAAGGCTATATAACATTTACCTTCGAACAATTCTAAAAAAAGAAAAGAGGAAAATAACTTGAAAAGAAAAACAGCAACAAAATTAGTTTTATTTAGTGCAATCTTAGGAATGGGTTTTTTATCAGAAACAGCAGAAGCAAATATTTTGGAGGCTCCGGGTCTGATTATTCCTACTTCTTCGGATACGGTAAGTTCAAAGTACAGCTTCATTGCGGGATTTAATGAAGAGAAGACAGAAACGAAAATTTTTGGCGATGGCGTATGGCGTGAGCTTTCTGACGATGGAACGCTTAAATCGCAAGGCTACTCTTCAAAAGTAGCGGTGTTTAATCCAAATCAGCAAGCAGATCATGAATCGCTAAAAGGCAAAGTCGGCGTTTTATATACCAACGTTGGAATTTATGATGGAAAAGCGATTGATTTAAAAGTCACTTTAAAAGATTGGTCAGCTCCGGCAGAAGACCATTTTTATGGAAATATCATGTTGGGTCTTGATATGATTTCTCTAAACACTCAGAAATACTATAATGTAGATTTTGATTTTGAATATTTTGAGCATGGAACAGATACTCCGGCAGATGTATCAGGATTTATGACAGTTAATGATCTGGATGATAGCCAAAAATTCGGTATGAGCCAAGAGACATCTTCGAATGTATCGGCTGTGTACGTAAACGCAAATACAAATAAGATTTCATTTAAAGATCGTGATGGTTCGTTTCTTTTTTATGATGGAACAAATACGCTCGTTGAGCCGGATAATCAAGATCATACATTCACATTCACTTACAGTGATTCTTCAAAACTTTCGTTGTCTTGGGGAAAATTAACTGCATCGGGAGAGGGAAGTGAGGACAGAAAAAATCAAATCATTGGAGATTTCTTTGGGTATCTTGCTAAAAAGCCGGTACGAACTGAAACACTTGATCCAACCAAACAAGGAACGGATGAAGACGAAACCCTCGTGGAAGAAAATACACTGTCTACAGCGACAGAATCGTGGCTCTACACGATTACACACCAAGTCCCGGATGAATATGAAGAATTCTATTATTCGTCTTATGCATTCAAAGATACCGTTTTAGATGTTCTGGATATTGCGGAAGAATCACTTATTATCATGAACGAATTAGATGAAGATGTGACGAACTGGTTCGATATCACGATTCAAGATAACGTGATTGAGTATCAAGCGAAGCCAGAAACACTGCTGAAAGCTGATTTCTATAATCATTACTACAGAACAATGTTTTCAGTTCGTGTGAAAGATGGTGCAGACGTTACTCCATATTTAGATGAAGACGGAATGTTGAGACTTGAAAACCAAGCATTTGTTTCTGTCAATGGAGAAGAAAAAGCTACAAATACGACTGTTACATTATTTAAGGATGAAATTCCTGTCGAATCAAGCGAATCAACTGAGCCAAGTGAAAGTGAACCAGAAATTTCTTCAACGGTGGAATCAACACTTGAATCAAAAGAAGCGCCTGTAGAAATCCCCGATACGTCTTCAGGATCAAATCTTGAAGTAATTGGAATTTCTGCAATGGTTTCAGCTACAGTTTCTTTGCTGTTCAATATTTTTGGAAAGAAGAAAGTTGAAGATGAAAAATAGACTCCTGTTTTTGCTAAAAGAAAATATTGTGTTGATCGTCTTAGTTTTTACAATTTTTGTAATCGGAGGCGGTTTTTATTTTGCGGCGCAATATAAATACGATGTGATTTTTGATAATCAGTTGAAATTACTTGAGGTTGCTCGAACAAGGGAACAGGCGGACTTGCAGCCGATTCAAGAAAAAATGAGGAAGAAATCACAAGAATCTTCATCGGAATCAATTCAGGAAGAGATCACTAGACCTACGATCGCTGATTTGAAAAATGCTGAACAGCACATTGAGGAAGTACAAGAAAATGTGATTGCAGAAGTTGAGATTCCGAATTTAGGGCTAAATGTCCCGATCCTAGAAGGCGTGACAGATCAAAACTTGATGTTTGGTGCTGCTACTTATTTTGAGAATCAGCGACCGGGAGAAGGAAACTATGTGCTTCTCAGTCACAACGTAAGAGAAAACTCAAACATTCTCTTTAGTAATCTGAATCAGGTTACTGAGGGAATGGTTGTGTACATTAAACAAGCAGGAGAAACGTATAAATATCGTGTAACTGGGAGCGAAGTTGTGAAGAGTAATGAAGGGAGCAAAGTATTCAAGAAAAGTGAGGAACCTATTCTCACGATGATTACTTGCGAAATTGCATATAAGACACCAAATAGAAGAGTGGTTTATGCAGAATATTTTGAGTGAGAAGAGCTTAGAAATAAGTTTTTTATACTTGCATAGAAGGATACTCAATTCCTTATGGACATAAACTACTGTGTCCTATTAGGGGATTGTGAGTAACAAGATTTTTTATAATCTCTGAAGCATAAAAAAGACTCCCGGGGAGACGGGAGTCAACACACACAACTACAGGAGGCACACACATACCTTGTAGTTATAAACCGAGTATAAATGAAAACGGAATTTTTACAAAACTAAATGCTTGATATTTAATATCAAAATAGATATAAAAAATTAATTAAAATGAAATATATTGCGAAAGAAGGATGTGAATAGATAGTTGTTTAAAAAAGAAAAAAATCATTATGAAATGGTCTTTGAGTTAGCGGACGGAAAAATCATTCGAGAACCGATTTCCTCAAAGAAACGTTTGACTAAGGAAGAGGCATTAAAAAAATTCTATAAGATCAAAAAAGGCGTGTTGTATTTTAGAACGGAACAAATTTTTCCTTCAGTGCGTTATGGAGATATCAAAGAAATATCACTAGAATATCGACCTTCACTCGCTGAAGAACTTACAGCAGTGCAAACAGATACTAACGATAGTAAAACAGATCCGGCTATTCAAAAAGTTCAGGGGAAAACTGATTTTGACAGATCGGTATTTGCTGAAAAAAGAAAATCGCTTGATCTAACTCAAAAGGCGCTAGAGGAACAAACAGGAATATCTAGGCGGAAAATATCTGATTTCGAAAGAGGAAAACAACTGCCAACGGATGAAGAACGTTGGAAACTATGGGAGGTTTTAGATGATAAATCGTCGCCAGAAATACCACCGGAATTATTCGGGAGTCCGGATTCGTCGTCTGAACAGACAGAAAAAGAGACGAATCTCAAAGAAACTGATTCAGAAACTATTAAGGATCATGAAGTGGATTCTTTTGAATATGACTTTGAAAAGCAGGAGATAAATTTCTCTCCGGATATGTTCCAAAAAGAGAAAGAGCTAAAAAAAAAGAAAAAGAATCTATCAAAGCCGCCTAAAGGCACAAAGCGAACGAGTACTACAACAAGAATCGCTGTGTGGGGGCTTATTTTTGTTCTTGGTGGTTCAGGGATGTATGCACTCACGCAAGCTGCTGTAGCTTTAGGAACAGCTAACGGAATGCAGAAAAGTGTATCTGTGATTGAAGAAAAATTAAACAATCCAGAAGTTAAAGAAGATACGACAAAGCAGCTTGAAACGTATATGAAAGGTTTTGTTCCGACGTTTGCTAATTTACCGGGAACTCAAACAGAACAAACAGAGCGTGAAACATTACTGAAAGAATATCTAGGCGAAAGTCTGACATTCCAAAAATCAAGCAGCTATGAACGTACGCTGATCGATTATCAAATCTACGAAATTACAGAGGGAAGTGAATACAATATTGTTTCTTATCTGATTGAGTATGAACTATCCGAAATTAATTCCAGTACACTAAGCAGTTCAGCTAAAAAAGAGGATGCAACAACCGAAAAAGAATCAGTGACGGATAAAATTTACAAGCAACTTCTTCATGTTCCTTACGTTGAACAAGAGGGAATGTTTGCGATTGTTGATTATCCATATATGACCACAGCTCCGGCGCAAAAAGCAACGACTAAACCATTATCAGGAGAAGAAACTCTTTCAGAAGCGGCGTCGGATACACAAGCTGAGGTTAATGAGTTCTTGAAACAGTTTTATAAGAGTTATGCAGAATCAAGCGTTGAAGATATCGCTTATATGATGAGTGAACCTGAATCTCTAAACAACTCTGTTGAATTTGTTTCAAGTCAGGAAAAAATATACGACGACAACGGCTCGATCATTGTGAAAACAACCATTGTATTCCAACTAAAAGGAACGGATGTTGAGACAATCGAAAACATGACGTTGAAACTCGTGAAAAAAGACAATAAATATTTTGTCGAAAAACTACTACACACACACGGAGGAATGGAAAATGAGTAAATTGAAAATTTTGACAGCAGGTCTGCCTAGTGCAAAGGGACCATTTGATTACATTCAAGAACAAGGAAAGTATGTGCTACTTGGACTTATGATTTATGCTTTTATCAAGTATTATAAGGACGAGAAGTGGGGAAAAATGACAATTTCAGGTATTGCTGGCGGTATTGTCTTGATGTTTATTGGGGCACCAGATATGGTAGGGAACGCTTTGAAGGCGGTCGGTAACTTATTCATGCCGCAATAATAGGAGGAAACGATGAAACAAATATTTGATTATTCAAAGGTGCTAAATGAACCAGTAAAAATTCGGCAATTGACCGATAATTTTTATTTTAAAAAACCACGTGAGATTAGAAAAGGTGTGACGTTTGTTGTTACTTTTCTGATCCTTTTTATTTTCTTTAGGGGGCTGATAAATCTTATCAGTTCCTTTTTGCCGGGTGCGCTGTATGCGATTTACATTTTCATTCCGTACAACGCCATGAATCTGTTGTTTAAATTGAAATTTGATTATAAAAGTCCTTGGGTTTATTTGAAGGATTTATATTACTACACAATCAAAATTCAGTTACCCAAAAGAAAATATTGTAATGATGAGCCAGTAGAGCTAAATGGAAAAGCTATTTTTGAAAAAGTTGAAGACGAGTAAGGAGCGTGAAAAATGGCTAAAAAAGAACTAATAAGAACGCCTCTGAAAACAATACATAATAATATGATATTGACGAAAGATGGCGATATTTGGGCTTACTATAAAGTAAAGCCGGATGAGATAAATAATCATAATTTTACCCAAAGAGAAAATTCAAAAAATCGAAAATGGAATAATTTTCTTAAGAAAACTCTATCAAAATTTGAGGATATTGAATTATTTTCTTATCCGAAGGATTTACAACTGAAAGCAAGATTTGATAGTTTATGGTCAGAATTTTCCCCGGATTCAAAAGATGCTGCTTCGTATTATGCGAATGCAACAACAGTTAAACTTGAAAAAGAATTAGGCATGATTACGACGGATGCATACATTCTAGGTGTGAAACTGAAGAACGTACTTAGTGATAGTAACCCTTTAGAAGCGATGAAAAATACAGTGTCAGAAGTGACAGATACAGCACTACATTTCCTTGGAAAAGAACGTCCGCTTGATTTTCAAAAATTTAATAATGTGAAAGTAGTTGAATATGATCTAAGAGGCGCTATGAGAGGTGTGAAAGGAACTGCTCTTACAGAGGGGGAAATGACCTATCTCTATCGTTCAAACTTTATTCGAGGGATTACGCATGATGCTGAGATAGAGGCATTGAGAAAAAATAATATTACCAATGCAATTCTGGATTCTGCTGAACACCCGGGATTCATAAAGATTCAAACGGACGGCGAACAATCGTGGCTTTCACTTGTTCCAATTGCTGAAACGGAATTAAACGCAACCTACAATCATTATTTTGAACTCGCCCGAAACATGAACTTTCCTTGTGAATTTAAGCTGAAAGGGCATTTGCTAGAAATGGACGGTATGCGAGGGTTTACCGAACGAATATCAAGGCTTAAGAGAAGATATCAGAATGATTATGCTGAATCAACGCAATCGGGGAACGCTGCTTCAGATAAAAATAAAGAAGCGTTGTATGCATTAAACCGTTTGGAAAATGCTATCGATAAGGGCGAACCGCTGTGGGAATGGCTCGGCTGCTATGTCGTTTATGGGAAGACTGTTGATGAATGTAAACGTAGAAGTGACTCCTTGATCCGTACATTAGGCAAAAGAAGCGTTGAGGCTATACGCCCGGCGGCGGATCAATTAAGCTTGTTCTATCAGCTCCTTCAAGGAAAAAGCGTGAAAGGGATGAACAAGTGGTTGCGGATCACTGCTGCTGATACGATTGCTGAAACGTTGTTTGCTGTAACGAATAATGTAGGGAATAACGTTGGATGGTATATCGGAAGAGTAGACAGTTCATTAGAATCTGATACAAGGTTATCAAGTATTGCAGCTTCGAGAAATGTTGTGCTATTCAATCCTCTTATTGCGAACCAAGGAGGACAGGAACGAGCCAAAACACGCTCGCCTCATATCGTAATTACAGGAGAAACAGGAACAGGGAAGAGCTATCTAATGAATATGCTCTTCCTGTATTCGAGTTTCATGAAAATAAAAATCCTTCTAGTTGATCCGAAAAAGGAAAAACGAAAACAGTTCGAAAAAATTATTAACAGTAAATATTATCAACAGAAATATCCGTTGTTCGTTGAGCAGTTGAAGAAAATTCGTTATACGACATTAGATGTTGAGAATGAAAAGAATCATGGTGTGCTTGATCCAATTGTCTTTTTGAAAGGAGCGTCTGCGAGAGACACCGCTCATGCGATGTTTGATTCAGTCTATCCGTTGCAAGGGAAAGAAGAGGTTGAAACAGCGCTTCTTACATACCTTGATATCGTGATTGACCGTAGAGCATTAGGCGAGAGAGTCGGAATGAAAACAGTGATACAGTTAATGATGGAGAGCGAAGATCAAATTGTCGGAAAAGCGGCAGCTTTGATGGAGAAAAAAATCAATAACAGTATTCTGGAACTTGGTTTTAGTGACGGAAGCACCGAAGCATTAAATCTACAGTCTCGATTGAATGTCTTAGAAATCTCTGGAATGGAATTGCCGGATGATAGCTTAGATGTAGAGGATTACGATGATATCCATAAAAAATCATTGTGCTTGATGCTTCCACTTGGAAAATTCTGTGAGAAATTTGGTAGTGAAAATCCAAATGAATTCACAATGGAATTTTTCGATGAAGCATGGCTGTTCACGAAAGCACGTGGCGGAAAAGCAATCCTGAAATCAATGAAACGTACAGGACGTTCAATGAATAATGCCTTGGTATATGGTACACAATCTGTAAAAGATACCCAAGATGAAAACGATCAAGGGCAATTCGGAACAGTCTTTGCATTCGATGAACCATCAGAAAGAAAAGCGATCCTTCAACATGTCGGCATTGAAGATTCAGAAACAAATGAAAAATTACTATCGGGTCTGCTTCAAGGGCAATGTTTGTATCGTGATATCTATGGACGAGTCGCAAAGATATCTATTCATAATCTCTTTGAGGAATTTGATAAGTCCGGCGAAACAGTGAAGGAAACAGCTTCTAGCCAAGCAGAAAGAAAATATGCGGCTGCATAGAAAGAGAGGTAAAGCGTTGAAAATATTACTAGTCATAAAAGAAAAAATCATTAATTGTGATATGTCTATTTTTGAAAGACTTTTAAAAATTTTGGTCGTTTGCGTTGTTATCGGCACGTGTGGGATTCAAATTTTATTAAGCGCTGCGGCTATTTTCTTTCTCTTGATAAATGATTTTATCTTTGCGTCACTCTATGGTTTATTGGTATTGACGTTTGAATGGTTTAAATATAGAGCGTTGCATAAACATAAAAATGATTAAAAATATAATAATAAGGAGGGATAAAGTGAGGAAAACAATTTTCTTACTTTTTTTGTTGCTGTCGATGTTTTCATTTCCACTTTCGGCAGCGGCAGAAGATATTCAAAATACGCCTAACGAGGCACAAGGTCTGAAAGTGGAGAAATTCGATTTAGATTCTTACCAAAGTTATGTCAATAACAAAGATTCAATGAATCCTATGACTGACAAAGGACAGGCAGGTTGGATCAATGGAGCTGCGAATATTCTTTTCGGCTTCAATAAAATGTTTTATAGTGCGTTTGACTTTGGATTGGAAATATTTTCTGAGAAAAACATTCTGAATCAGTACGTCGATCAATTCACGCTGTACTCCAAAAAAATCTATAATAATCTCTATTCAAAATACATAACAACGATTGTGGTTATTGTTGCTGTGTATTGCTTCTATTTGTATGTGACAAAGGGCGAACGTCAGGCAATCAATAAATTTTTGACGTTCATTGCTATTTTCCTGGTAGGCTTTGTGTGGAATGAAAAAGCAGGAGAAATCATTAAATATGCGGATTCTCTAGCGTCGGAATTACAAGCCGACCTTATGACGATTACATCAGAAGATCAATCAGGAGATGATGCCACAACAAAGGTTCGTAACTCGCTATTCGAAATGACAGTCGAAGAACCGTTTTATTTATTAAACTACGGTGTAACGTCAAAAGAGGATATTAATACTAAAGAAGAACCGAATAGATCAGAAGCGTTGTTAGTAACAGAAGCGACGAATTCTAAATACGAAGAGTTAAGAAAAGTAATCGAAGGCTCAGAATCAGACAATAAGTTCTTAGCACCTGATAAAGCTGGTTGGAAACTTTCGATTGCCGCATTGTCAATTCCAATGACGCTATTAATAGGCATACCGATGTTTATGATTCAAATGTTCAATTTCTTGCTTCAAATGATCGTCTTGTTGATTTCCTCTGTAATAGGTATTTCAATGTTTCTAAGTCTGGTTCCGGCGTTTTCGGGAGCTGCTAAAAATACCTTCAAATACTTGTTTGGTGTTGTGGCTCTTCGAGCAGGAACAGGACTTGCCTTTAGCTTGTTAGTTTTGATTGTTCAGTTAGGACGAGTGATTGTTCCCGCTGCGGATGCAAAAAGCTATATGGTACAAGCATTTACAATTTTCTTCATTATTTATATCTGTTGGAAATTCCGAAATAAAATCATTGTCATGGTTACTGGTGGAATGGTCGCAAGTCTTGAAGGCGGAATGTGGAAACAAACGAAGAAAGTTGGAAAAGATGGATGGGATTCTGTCAAAGCGACAGAAAATGCGGCAAGAGGTGCTCGTTCTATCCCTGATTTCTTCAAACAACGCTTTGGAAGACAGAAAGAGGAGGAGGAGTTGGAAAGACGGAGAGATTCGTCAGTCGATCCGAACGATTTAACAGAAAATAATAATCAATCGGATGTTCCGTTTGATATCAATTCTGGAAATCTTAACACTAGTCCAAAGTATCAGGAACATTTAGAGAATGCGACGAATGATATTCAAGATGATATTTCATCGTTGGGAACGGACATGAGGAAAGGATTTTCAGAAATGGACGATCCGGAAACGATGTATAACGATATGTCTGAAAATGGACTAAATCAAGATGATTATTCTGATTTGTCTACTGCGTATGATTATCCAGAATATGAGAATCAAAATTATTCAATTAACGAAGGGATGGTAAGAGACAGTGAAGGATATTCAGCGGTTGAATTTGATGAACCGGATATGAATATTTCGGAATACACAACAAATCATGAACAAAAGCTGCATGATTCATACGATGTTGACTTAACGAATGAATATGGCAGTGATTTACAGGAATCACAAGAATCCAGAATTCCAGAAGGATTAGATCAAACAGAATACGAGCAATACAAGTCTCAAATGTACGGAAAAATTGTTGATTTCCCTAGACCGAAAAAAGATGAAGAGACAACGGCTGCATTCTACGAAGAACTAGCAGAAGCGAGAGGAGAGTAAAAATGATAATGAAGAAGAAAGGGCTGATTGTCTCGGCTCTTTTTTTATTATTTCCTTTTATGATGGTGTTGTTCATGATTGGAGGAAGTAGCAATGAATCAGACACTACCACTGAGGAAAATATGGAATTGAGTACGCAAAATATTAGTGAAAATGTAATGAAATGGAAATCAGAAATTGAAGCCGCTTGTAAGAAATACGGAATTTCAGATTATGTAGATGTGGTTCTGGCAATAATCATGGTAGAGAGTGGCGGCTCTGTTCCTGATCTTATGCAATCGTCTGAATCATTGGGTTTACCAATGAACACGATTAAAAGTGAAAAGGAGAGTATAGATGCAGGGGTAAAGCATTTAGCGAAATGTGTGGAATTGGCAAAATCAAAAGGAACAGACTATTGGAGTGCTGTTGGTGCATATAATTTCGGATCAAACTATATCAACTTTTTAGCGAATAATGGAAAGAAACACACAATCGAATTAGCTGATAAATACAGCTTAACCGTGGTAGCGCCAAGTTTAGGGAACTCAACAGGTGCCAGATATTCTTATTCACACCCTGTTGCCATTTCCTATAATGGAGGTTACCTATACTGGAATGGCGGAAATTTCTTTTATGTTGCTCGTGTACAAGAATACCTGAAATCTTCAGCTAGTTCCGGCTCTTCGGATGCTTCGGGATGGAAAGCGGAAGCCTTGAAAAATGCTAGAAATGATATAGGGAACACTTATCCTACTGGGTGGGGGAATCGTGGGGAGTGCATGGTCGCTGTTCAAATGTGGATAAATGGAGTTAGACAAGGAAGTTGGATTCCGGGAGGTGTACGAACTGGCTACTTACAGTCTGGCGCAATTGAAGTTCCTTGGACTTCTGCAAAATCAGGAGATGTCATTCAATATGAAAGTTTAAGTTCGCCGGATACCTTTGCGGTGGGTGTTCATACAATGTTTGTAGAAAAGATTAATTCCGATGGATCAATTCATGTGATCGAATCAAACGTGCCGGGAGGCAGCGGACTTGTTGGAGAAAGAACGGTAAAACAAAGTGATGCACCTTCGGGTTGGCGGTCTGTAGTATGGAGATTTCCGGATCAATAGAAAAAAGGAGAGAAAAAAATGGAAACGAAAACAAAAGTAATAATCGGAACTATCGGAGTGGTTCTCTTGGCGGTAGCTAGTTTTTATCTTCAGAAAGAGAAAACAACAAGCGGAAACCAAGTGACTGAGATATCTAGTTCGCAGAAGCTACTCAGTCCCTATACACCGCAATCGTCAGAGGAGACAACTACTTCTGCAAGTGATGTAATACAGACAAACCCTGATCTTCACTTGTTCAATGTAGCGTTTGTTCAAGCGTTCAATGAATATGATTCATTAGTTGAAAGAAGCCGACGACTTGAACCATACATGACAGACGACTTGTATAAATACTATAGAATAGAGGAGTCGCCCGAATTAACGGAAGCTAATTCAACGGTAGAGATCAATGCAATTTATGAAAATGTGCAGCAGAACTCAGACTTTTTAAATGATATCACTGTGACAATTGATAATGTAAAAAAAAGAATGATTTTTAGAGTGAAGTATATATCAGAGAAAGACAGACATTCAGTTTCAGAAGTCGAGTTTTTATCAGTTCAAGACGCTATTCTTGATTGAATAACTTTAATGATTATGTTATAATATAGGTAACAATAAGCAAGGAGAAAGTATATGAAATTAAAGAACTTGTTCTATATAAGCATAATAGCATTTTTGTTATTTTTAACTGGTTGTTCCGACTCTTCAGCAGTAGATAAAACAGAAGAGAAGAACGACTCTTACTATGAAAAAATAATTGATGGATTTGTGGCGAACTGGGATGGGGATTTATCTAATGTTACCGAAGCACAAGTTTATAATATAGAAGAAATTGAAGGAGTGAAAGCTAGTTCAATTTTGATTCACGTTGTAGGTGATTATAAAAATGAAAGACGTGATTTTCCGAATAGTGATTGGTATGGTATCTATATTGTAGATAAAACAGAATGGTATGAAGGTACTGAGCTAACTGCTACTGATCGTGTAGAAGAAATGATAAAAGCCAGTGAATTGTTGTATGAAAAAGAATATTGATTTTGCAAGTTCTTGCTACTCTTAAGTGAGTAGCAAGTTTTTTTTGTTATGTAAAGAAAGTTGTTGAACTCATTTTTTACACTATGATAAACTTTAAACAGGTAATAATTATTATATTGTAAAAAAAGGAGAAGCGATGGTAAAAAATAGCGTAACAAAAGCGAATACGATTGCAAGTAAAATTTCTTCGGGTAGTAGTATGTCTTTTGAGGTGGATGCTTCAGTGTCGTATTCATCAAGCTCAGCTGTTTCAGGATTAACAGAATGCCTTTCAAGTCTTTCAGGGCTAGTACAGGGCTTCTCGTCAAACGTGACGACAGATAGCGGGAATATTCGGATGATTGCTTCAGCTTATAAAAAAGCTGATAGCGATGCAGGGAAGGGGTTTTCTGATGACTGATAGAAAAATGACAGAAGAAGCTCTATTCGAAATGAAAAAAGATCATGAGAGTTTAGAACAAGAAGAGAATACGATCAAAAAAACTAAGAAACGTATATCAAATTTTATGGAAGAGTGGCAACGATTAAATAATGCCGAGATGGAAATTTTAGATGAGGTTGCTTTTCTTAGTCAGGGTACTCATTCAGAAGGTCATGCGTTGAGAAGTTTGGATGAAAGAGAAATTGTAATCGGACAAACACGCTCGATGGTTGATTTCGAACTTGATGAATTGGACCATAAACAGAAATGTTTAAGAATGGAGATAGACGACTTAGAAAGCGATATAGATCGTCAACAAAAGGCGGTGTATGAAGATGCCTAAAATCGACTTTGCGGAGTTGTCTGCGGTGGCTAACTCAATTAATGGTGCTGTTATGGATGTAACAGACTCTTTGAATAATGTAAAAGAAGGTGCTAACGATCTAGTAGAAACTTCGGAGCTTGATAGTAATGCATGGAGTAGTGCGAAAAATTATTTTCAAACCTATCCTGTTCTCGCTGATGGTATATGGAATAGTGCAATGACGGTATCGGAAACACTCTCAACTTATCTGACAGCATTCCAATCTGAAGTAGGGTCGCCTAAAAATCAATTAGATACTGACAAGTTAGAAGAGATGCAAAGCAAGTTAACCTCAATCCAATCAAGCAGAAGAAACTTGATTGAAAGCATGTCAAAAGCGGAGGACTATGTTCTTTCGAATCTATCGAATAGACTTTCTGGACTTGATACAAGCGCTGAATATTTTACGAAAGAAATTGAAGTGTTGACGAAGTATAAAGATTTTGAAGCGGGTCATGCGAATGATTTTGATGACGTTCAATCTACTATTGGCGAATTAAAAGCTGGTATGACTCAGATATCTACTCGAAAAAACTTTGATCCAATAAGGGGATATGCACAAATAAATTACAAAGCGGCTGATTGGTTTACAAAAGTATCTGAATTTAACTCAAACCAACCTGAATGCCGTATCGTCTTTCATACTATTGATATACACGGAAAAGATAAGTCTGTTACTCTCAAAGTGTATAAGAATGGTGTAGTAGATGAAGAGTTAACTGAAAAAACTATGTGGTTATTCCTACAAGAAGATTTGATTGACTTATTAAATGTTGCAGGGGAAGTTTCCGGCGTTTACGATGGTTACAGATTTTTTGTTGGAAAAGACCCTGTCACGGGCGAAAGTATCTCGTTTGAAAAATGGATGGAAGCAGGATTCTGGACGGCATTAGAAGTTCTCTCTGCTGCTAAAATGCTAGATATGCTAAAAAATATTAAGCTAAATAAGAAACTTCTCAATGGCATAGCATTAACAGAAGATGAGCTCAGACTATTCGCAAAACTGGATGATTTGGGCGCTTATAAGACAATCGAAAAACTTGATGATATAATAAAAGATGGATCACACTACGTTGATGGTAAACTAAAACCTAACACAATTTATGTGACAGGCGAAAACAAGTATTTATATGAAACAGATTCACTTGCAAGGATTGTAAATGCAACCGCTGATGATTTAGTGTTTAAAACACATAAAGGACGTTTAAAACATGATCCGAATACTCCGGGTAAGTTAGCTAATGATGATGCAGGGCACATTTTTGCAGATTTGTTCGGCGGTTCGCCAGAATTGGATAACTTGATTTCAATGGAGAGGTATACAAATCGTTGGGGCGAATATAGAAAGTTAGAGCAACAATGGGAAAAGGCGCTAAATGCAGGGCAGAAAGTATCAGTTGATATAAAAATAAGTTATGTAGGAGATGCGCCGCGCCCGAATGCTCTAAACATTTCTTATACTATTGATGGAAACTACTTTGAAAAGAATATTGTAAATGTAGGAGGTAAATAATGATAAATGAACTACAAGATAAATTCATGGAATTACAGACAGATATGGTAGAGATAGCGCTAGAATATGTGAATTGGAAAGCTGACTGTATTTATATTTATGGCTCAATAGAAAATGATGCAATCACAGCAGATGTCTTTTACAAAATTAATAATAAGGTTTATCTAAAATATAAGATTAATGAAGCTAACAACTCTTTTGATGTGAGTATAGAGAGGCAGAAAGGACTAATCAGCATATGTGTTGCTGATATGACGAAAGTAAAAGAATTGTTTGAAGCTCACGATAGCGATGTTCCTACAGAGATTAGGCTCACTTATAACTTGAAAGCAGAAAAAGAGAAATTCCAAGCTCAATATAATTATGATCCAGTAACGGCTTTAGACCCGGAATTAACGACTAATGATGTGTTCACACAATGGTACAATGAAGTGAAAAAAGAAGTTGAAAGTTAAGAGGAAATATTCATGAGTAAATATTACAATTTGTATTACCTGAATTATCAAAAAGCGTTTGAGATTTCAATGCTTATTGATAATAATATAGTTGAAACTATAGTGAAAGAAACATCAACTGATTTTTCAGGAGAAGCTGGTATTTCAGCGAGTACAGCTGATCTGAAAAATATTCCAGTACTAGGTAATTATATTCCAGAATTTGAAGCATCAGGAAATGGTAATGTGAGTAAATCAAAAAAAACACTGGATAATATCAATGTAATATCAACTAAATCAACTATGCTAAAGCCTGTTGTGGAAAGAGCTAAGAGGATTCAAGTGCTTAGTGAAAATAAGATAGGTGACTTAGTTAAAATATCTAATGTGGAACTAACTATTGAAAATAGTGATGATATCCTTTCTGTGAAGACTCTTTTAAGTGGACTAATCAATAGTGTTCCAGTTGATGGGGTTGGCGATTTGGATATTAGTAAGCTTTTTGAAGTTTTTCTAAAAGATACTGCGTATATTATTACTGGTAAAAATAAAGGGAAATTCTTTTCTGAGAATAGTATTGCAATAAAAATACCAATAGAAACAGAAGCTGAGTTAGAAAACAAATATAGTATTTCTGATTTGGAAATAGGAAAAGTAACAATCATTGGAATTTATCGGGGAGAGTATTCGAAAAAGCAACTATTAGATCAAATGGATTTGATTGAGAAAATGCAGAATCTATCAAAAAATAGTAATAATGAAATTGAAACAGATGAAGAACCTCAAAAAAAGGACAGAGAAAATGCTAATAAAAAAATTCACTTTATTGATGTCATTGCGATAATTCAAGATTTGAATTTATAGGTGTGAAAATATGGAAAAAGTTAGTCTTTATGAATATAGTAAGCATAATTTTGAAGAAATTCAAAAAGAAATGACGATATATTATGTAACTTTGAATGATATTCAACAACTAAATGATGAGGATAAAGAAGTAGCTGAAAAGCATTTGGAAAAAATCGAAAATTTTGAATGTTTTGATTTAACTCTCTTGATTAGTTTGAATAATGGGAGAATAGATTTATGGGTTTCTTCCATGATTAATATTTTTAAATGTGTTCAAAAGAATAAAATGTCAACGATTTTTATTATCAATAAAACATTTTCTAAAGACGTCTTGGATTCAATGTATGCCTTTGTTGACGAGATATTACCATTAGAGTTTCAATTGGGAATTGAGACCAATCTATATACAAATATTGTTGATATTGAAAACTTTCGATTAGTAGAATTCCAGAATTATATTGATAGTCATATTTTCGGAAATACTAAACTTAAATCTCGTCTTTTTGAAGAGATACACAAATTTAGAGTGTTCAATCGAATAGATGAACAACCCATATTCTCTGCTTTCCTTTGTGGCAATTCTGGTATTGGGAAAACGGAACTTGCTATGCAGATTCATAAATATCTTAGTCCTGATGAGTCGTTTATAAAAATTAATTTGGGGAACTATAGTGGTCAAAATTCTTTATCTAGTCTTATAGGAAGCCCGAGAGGATACTATGGTAGTGATTCGGGTGAATTATCTGATAAAATTCATGGTAGTAATTCCTCAGTTATTTTAATAGATGAATTTGAAAAGGCTGATCACTCTATTTTTAATTTTTTTCTTGAACTTTTATCTGATGGAAAATTTACTGATTCCTTAGGTAGAGAATACGATTTGAATAAGTATATAATAATTTTTACATCTAATTTAGCAATAGATGAAATCAATAGTACAATACCTCCTGAACTTCGTTCAAGGTTCAATTTGTTTTATAAGCTTGTCCCCTTGACTGACCAGGATAAATCGGATTACGTTTCCTATAAATGTGAGTATTATTCGAAAAAAATTTCAGATGAATATGAGATTGAAATATCTCAAAATCAGCTTAATAATATAGCAAACATTGATGTTTCAAAATACAATAATTTGCGTTATATTAATAAGCAAATTCAATTGAACCTTTTAAATGAATTAAAGGATGAAATAATTTAGGGGTATGGGGTAAATACAGATAGAAGAGTGTGGCAAAAGAGAGAGAATTTTTTTAGAAGAAACTGGATGTAATATGAATTGATGAATATTATTAAAGTGACTCTGATTTTTATGAATAAAACATGCCCGTGGTAATTGAGATTTTTGACCCAGTTTATGACCCAGTTTAAAATTTTGTTAGTGGTTACTAGTAATGTTTTTTTCTGAATACTAATTTGATCTTTTTCTTATCTGACGCTTGATGATGTGTATTGGTGTTAGCGTAATTGACTATATCGAACAAGGAAAAATCGCGAAAGTGAATACAGAAAAGGCTTGATATCAAGTTGTTTCACCTGCTAATATGACCTATCCTCGTAGAGCTGTGGTTGAAATATCCTCTAAAGAAGAGGTATTTCACTCATTCCACAGCTTCTGCGGGGTATTTTTGTTGTGTCCTGTTGGAAAATAGGCGGTTTTTTTGATGAAAAAATGTTTAGTCACTTATCTAATTATTTTTAAAAATAATTCTTGTGAAATCATCAAATAAAAAAACATAAATGATTTAAAAAGCAGAAATAAATTGAATGGTTTTTAGGATAAAACTATTTTTATTTTGTTTGAAATTTGGATGAAAACGAAAAACTTCAGGTCTGATAGTCTTAGGTATGTAAGAGTATCAAATGAATAATCTATAGCCTCAATAGAAAGATAGTGATTTACAACACTTTTTGATTCTTTATTGAAACATATTTATCGGAAAAATGACATAAATAGTCAAAAAAGGATTGTTTCGGATTTTAAATAATATGGTAAAATTAGTTTCTAAAAGAAAATAAAGGAGAATGATAAAATGAAAAAAAGTATTAAAGTGTTAGGAATAATTGGTTTGGGCTTGTTGACGACAATTGCAATAAAGGGTGTGACAGCCGAAGCAGAATATGATGGGAATAGTCGAGATCGGTCTCCCTATGCATATATCCCTAACTATGAGCTGAGAGAGCAGATTGCTCAATTAAGTGGTGTTCGTTCCGATGATTTCTATCAGGAATATGGGTTGATCGAAAAGGATCTATTGCGTGAAACAACTGGGAAGTTGGATGATGAATCAGGATCTTACAGCTTGGAGGGTATTCAGTTTCTGGAAAATATTACGAAGTATGCCTCTGAAGGAACGAATGCAGTAGACTATAGACCATTGGAAAAGCTTACACAATTGAAGGAATTCAAAGATTATGAAGCACCAACGTATTCTATTGATTTTATGAAGAACATGGATCAGTTAGAAGAAGTCTATCTGGAATTAAGTACTGGAATGGATGAAGATGACGCTGCACTAAAACCTATTTTGGATTTGACGGTGCTTAACAACTTATCGAATCTAACAAACCTAGCTATCCTTGAAGAAGCAAGATACAGCCAGACAATCGTCTTAAAAAATGGTATGACTCAGTATCAGTTAGTAGATCCGGTTATTTTGTCTGATCATTTTGCTGATACAGAAGTAGAATATGAATCTAGTGATGAAGGTTTTTCATGTGAAAATGGTATCCTGAGTTGGGAAGGATTAAGTTCTGAAACTGTAGAATTACGCTATAGTTGGTCAGCTGTAAGAAGTACCGATGATGGAGAGTTTCGTTTTGATGGGGAAGCCATTATCCCGTTATACTGGAAGTAAAACAGCTATTGGTCGATCTTCAATTATAATGAAAAGACCTCAATGTAGTATCGATGTGGTTTAGTTAAATAACTAATTAAATCGAGCAGGAGTCTTCAGTTCTTTCGTATAGAATTGAAAACTCCTGCTTATTTGTTTCATGTGAAACATTGTTGATTATAAAACAATAAAAAAATAGTAAAAAAACAAGTATCGCTGACTGAACAATTATTATTACTTCCTAAAGAAGTTGTATTTGTATATTTTTGAAAAAAATAGATGACAAAAAATAATCATTGTGTTATCATTACATTACAAATAGGACAGGAGGGGTTAGTAAATGGGTTTCATTAGTGGTGTTGTTCAATACTGGTTAAGCGCAACTTTAAACTTTTTCAGCTTATTCTTCTAATAAATAACTGAATTAAAGAATTAAGGTCAGAAGGAATTTCCTCTGATCTTTTTTTGTGCACTGTTCAATCGTAGAGGGCGTGAAATACTTAAAACGAATCGTTAACTTATATCAAATAGAAATGAATGTAAACACGGTATATATTTAGCGTTAATGAAACATACATCAATTACATAAAAAAATGCTTACGAAGAAAGTCGTTTTTTGATACCATAGTAGACGTTGCTCAAAAATTGAAAGGAGAAATAAATTTTGCCTACGAATAAAAAAGAAAGTACCGTTTTTACATTGATGATGTGTACAATGATGGTTTTTGGTATGAGTGTTTACAATGCACTGCTGCATAATGGAATAGGAGGGATAGTCTTTTCCGAACTAATGCTGGGCTTCTTGCCGGCTTTTCTGGTTGCCTTACTGTTAGATGTATTGATTGTTGGGCCATTCGCAAAGAATATTGCATTTAAGTTGCTGGGAGAAAATAAAGGAAAGATGCCTTTGACTGCGTTGGTGATTTCTTGCTGCATGGTATTTTGTATGGTGCTATGTATGTCGTTGTTCGGATTGATCATGCAACAGAATTTTTCTGGAAATGTGTTCATTAACTATATTCAAGCGATGCTCCTGAATGCAGTATGTGCGTTTCCTTTGCAGCTGCTTATTGTAGGTCCGATTTCCAGATCTATATTAAAAGCGATTCAGTAAGGGGCGATAGTCGATGGGAATAAAAGATTTGAGGTACAGAAGGACAGAATCCTTATTGTATCAGTCCTTGTTTTTCCTTTTAAAAGAAAAGGAGTTTCATGCGGTAAAGGTCAGTGAATTGACAAATCAGGCGGGAGTCTCGCGGCAGGCGTTCTATTCTCATTATGAGGACAAGTATGATTTTTTAGATCAATTAAACAGTTTATTGATTACTCGGATACAAAATCAGCTGCAGCTGAAGAAGACCTCTCAAAAAGTAACGATACTGGTTTTGGTATTGGAAGAGCTGTTGGCTGACCACGATTTTTGTCTGGATCTTAATCGCTTATCGGCTATCAATAAAACGATTTGCGAACCGAATTTTGATTCCTTGAAAAGTCGTTTGGAACAGTTATTTTCCACTTATTTTTCCGGATACAGTTGGAAGACGGATTGCTACAACCAGACTGAGTATTTCCAGCATTTTCTTGGTGGGATGATCACGAACGCCTTATTCAGTGCAATAGACAATCAAAGCGATATACCATTGAAAATTTTACATACACATTTAAGCTTGTTTGATAGTTAAATTCCTAATGAAGTAAAAACGAAATAAACAATGTTTTTGAAGCTGTCTTTTCAGACATCCGCCGACTTATATGAAAATGGAATCCTCCATTTTTAGCATAAGTCGGTTTTTTTGTAGAAAAATATACCTGCGAAAGCTCTGCCTCTGAGGCTAAAGTACCAGAGAAGTTCATGCTGCAGGCTGAAAGAAATCAGTAAGGAAAGTGATACACTGAAAGTGTGAGAAAAACGGACGTTATTGTTGGGGAATAGATAATGAGCTGTAGAAATTTTGTTGCATTTTCTTTCACAGAAGTTGACTGTATATTATGGTGTGGAAGGCAGAAACAACCGTACAGCTTATTCATTTAAAAAAAATTTACGAGGAGATAGGGATGAAAAAAGAGCAAAGAAATATTTTATTTTTAGTGTTGGGGCAGTTTATTTCGGTTTTCGGTGGGGCAATCTTGCGGTTTGCGTTGTCGCTTTATGTATTGGATAAGACGGGGCGCGCAGATATTTTTGCAACGGTGTTGGCGGTATCCAGCATTCCAGTGTTGTTTTCACCGATTGGCGGTGCAATTGCGGATCGTTTCGATCGCCGCATGCTGATGGTATTGATGGATGTGGCAAATGCAGTGTTGGCATTACTGCTGTTTTTCGTATTGGGAACCAGTCAATCGGTCTTGATGATAGGGATATTACTGTTTGTGTTATCTGCGGTTGGAAGCTTTGATACACCTGTTGTAACAGCCAGTATCCCGCTATTAGTAGAGGAAAGTGAACTGGAAAAAGTCAATGGCTTGGTCAATGGCGTCCTTGCTATGTCAAATGTTGTAGCACCAATTATCGGGGGTATCCTTTACGGCTTTTTAGGCGCACAGCTGATGGTAGCTAGTAGTATTATTTTCTTTGTTCTTGCGGCGGTGATCGAAACCTTCATTCGTATTCCTTTCCAGAAAAGAGCAATGGAAAAAGGAATGGTTCAAACGCTCACGGCTGATTTAGTAGATGGATTTCGTGAGATTCGCAACAATAAGGTCATTTTAAAAACAATTTTGATTGCGGCATTGATCAACTTTGTTTTAACCCCCTTCTTTATTGTTGGAACGCCAATCATTTTGAGAGTGGTCCTACAAGTGAATGATTCAGTCTATGGTATCGGGATGTCCCTATTCAGTCTGGCAAATATCTTAGGTGCTGTATTTGCGGGACCGTTAACGAAGAAGTTGAAATTCAATAATTTTTATTGGACCTTTACGATTTCCGGTTTGCTGCTGATTGTGATGAATCTAGGACTTACATTTGCCGGCAGCGGTTCAGGCAGTATGATTGGTTTTCTGTTTTTTGTCATTACCGGTGTACCGATTGGTATGCTGATGAGTAGTATCTCGATTTATCTGATTGCAGTGGTTCAAAGAATCACACCGACAGAAAATATAGGAAAAGTCATGGCAACGATTATCGCTGTTGCCCAGTGTGCAGTTCCTCTAGGACAAATGATGATTGGTCTATTGTTCAAAGAAACAACGACAAGCATCTTTGTTCCGGTGATGTTCATCGCAGCAATCGTTTTACTTGTTTCTTACCTGTGCTATTACTTGTTTAAAGAGACAAAGGATTCTGATGTAGAGGTTATCAGAGAATAATAACTAAAAATCATGGGACGGTCTCCTTTTCCAGAAGACTGTTCCATGATTTTTTATGACTCCAGTTCACTTCAATTGATGAGACGGTTGGAATAAAAAACTATGTTCATTTGGTGCAGGTATTTACTTATTGAAAACTTCCAGCTGAGTTTGATAACTTTCCCCCCAGGTTTCCATTGCACGCATGACAGGAACGAAGCTCTTGCCAAGCTCACTTAAGCGGTATTCGACTTTCGGCGGTACGGTATTGTACACAGTGCGAGTTATCAGCTGATCTGCCTGCAGCTCCTTTAAATGCTGGGTCAGCATTTTCTGTGTGAGCGTAGGATCATCAAAAGCAGTCTTCAATTCACTGAAGCGCATGACCGAATGCTCTGCCAAAAACCAGATGATAGAGAGCTTCCATTTTCCGGCCATGATTCGTTGTGTGGTTACCAGCGGGCATGTATCTTCCCAATCCATTTGCTTCATAATATGTATCTCCTCTTTTATCTATATAAAAATAAAAATCAATGTTATCAACAGTTCGACCACGTATTGCTTTTCATACTTCTCTTGAATGGGATTTAAGAAACTGATGAGACTTGCAGATCGTTCACAAGCTTTGTCATTCGTTGTGTATACCGAGAACAACATTTTATGGAATTGTCTCAGGAGCTTCCAGATTTCCAAAGGGCACTTTTTAGTAAGTATACCACAATAAAGTGCCGTCTTGTCGCAGTCTCTGACCATCAACTATACTGAAAGCAGCTTCATCAACAGGGGAAAGAAAGGGTGGTCAAAAATGACAATAACAATCGGGTCTTCTCTGAGCGTTAGTCAAATTGGTTTGGGTGCAATCAATTTTGGAACAAAAATCATAGAGGAAGATGCATTTTCTCTGATGTCGGAATATGTGAAGCTAGGTGGTAATTTTATTGATACAGCAAATAATTATGCGGTGTGGAATGGCGGGGATGGAGGCGAGAGTGAGCGGACGATCGGTATGTGGCTGGCGCAAATCAAAGATCGAGAAAAACTGGTGATTGCAACGAAGCTAGGTGCGTTAACCACAGACACTGAAAAGGGATTTTCAAGTATGGAGGGATTGAATAGAGAAACAATTCTTCGTTCCGTGGACCGCTCGTTGAACCATTTGCAGACAACGATCGATTTATTGTATTTGCATGTAGATGATTTTTCTACTCCTCAGGAGGAAACGATGGGTGCTCTGGCAGAGCTGGTGGCACAAGGGATCGTGAAAGAAATTGGCTGCAGTAATTTTTTCAGTTGGCGTATTGAAAAGGCACGGCAGATTTGTCAGCAGAATGATTGGCCATTTTTCAGTGCTGTTCAGCAAAGATACAGCTATTTAGCACCAATCATGACAGCAGATCTATTTCCACAGGTTGCACTGAATGCGGATATGGAGAGCTATCTGACTGAGCATCCGGAATTGACGCTTGTCGCATACTCTCCACTGCTCAAGGGGCAGTATAATACAGCGGAAATCATCAATCCGGCATATGATACAGCAGATAATAGACAGAAGCTGTCAGAGCTATTGGCGAAAGAGCAGCATCCAAATCGTTGGGTGTTGGATCACGTCACAAAGGCTTTTGATGGAAGTGCGGCGCTATTAACAACCTCATCTATTCACCACTTAAGAGAAGCGATGACTTCAATAAATGAATAAATAAAAAAGCAGCCTCGCCCCGTTGACAGCTTCACTGAAGAAGCTCCTCGGGGCAAAGCTTTTTTTTCAGAGGATTTGCACAAGTATTATAAATTGTCTTCCTCATAAATCGGCAGTTCAGAATGATTTTGTTTTTGGATACTTGTTTGTTTGCCTTGAAATTCCTGCTCGTCAATCTCTACCAGCTTATCTGCTTCCTTGATATAGAGCCAATAGGAGCTCTCTTCATCTGGAAATACAGCTTCAGCCAACCAAATATTTCTTTGTTCATAATCATTTAAGGTATAGATTTGAATCGTCAGCTCGTCTCTCTTTTTCTGTTTCATAGATAGGATATTCTCTATGAGCTGTTCAACGATTTCTGAATCCTCTACATCATAGATCAAAGCGTCTTTTTCTGGGGAAAAAGAAGTTGAACTCTCTGAGGAGGTTGAAGAATCTGCCTGCTCCTCTTTTGGGTTAGTAGAGCAACCGGCCAAAAGACACAGCATAGCAAATACTAGCACAGCTTTCATGTGGTAATCCCGCTCCTTTGTTGTATTGATTTCTTCATTATTGTTATCGTAGCAGAAGAGCCAGCTGATTGCGATAGATTTTTTGAGAAAAATCAATACTTTAAGGTTGGTTTAAGTTAAGTAGGCTATTCTATAGTCAACCCAATAACCAAACTTTTTCATTTAATACTTTCCTAACCCGACTTCAGTTTTTCTGAGGTCGGGTTGCCTTTTGCTTCAGTAAAAGAATCTATTGCAGGATACAATAAAAATGATATCCTTCTCTGTGCGCATAGTCTGCCGGCTTTTTCTGGAAGACGGATGGGCTTTTTTTCGGTTCTTCTTCTTTAATTAGTAGAATTATCTCTTAAAAACAACAATGTTGTAACAACATGTTTCCTTATTGTCTGTTTTATTTTATAATGAATGAGCAAAGTAAGAAAGATACAGGTCTATTCCAAGCATTTGTTATGATTCTATGACTGGTTTTGGTCATTTGAAATCTGTTTAAGAAGAATTATTTAGTTATTTTTATGAAAGAAATAGCAACTTTTTTTCGATTTTGTTTCTGTACAGTGATAGACTGTATATATATTAATCCTATGAAAGAAACGAGTGTACATTCTAGCTCTTTTCCTGCTGCTATGGTAGGCATTATCAGCTGATTCAGAAGAAAATATTGATTGTTTTAGTAGATGTTCAGTCGTGTGTTCAAGTCCATACGATTCTGCTGTACAATTTTCTGCTGGCTGCCATGCAATGAAACTCTTACAGGATTTATACAGAAAAAGATAGAAGGAGTTGAAAAGATGGTATCTGCTAAACCTGTGACACAAAAGCTGTTTCCAGCGGTGCCTTTTGTACTGACAAATACAATCACTTTTATTCCATATCTGGTTTTTTTGACGATGCACACAGGCACCGATATGGAGAGCGTTTTACCTTTTGTGCTTTTTTATACAGTTCGAATGACTGGTATTTTTTTATTGAAGAGTTTTCGTTTAGGTTTGGCAACCCTTCATGTGCTGATACTCTCCTTGATTAGTGGAGGAATCGGCAGCTTTTTCGGTATTCTAGGCGAGTGGTGGTCTCCCTGCTATCTTCTATCAGCTGTACTGCTAGGCTTAAGTGCGGCTTGGCTGCCGCCGGCAAACACGACAGTGAAATACCAACGGAAGGAACTGGAAGTCAAAAAGGAAACAAACGGATTTTTCGGGTTTGCTTTTCTAGTTGTACTGCTAGGCTTGTTTTTAGGCGCACTAGTATTGGATTTTCCCGGAAAACGGCTCGTGATTTTTGGCGAATATTTGCTCCTTTATGTGGCTGCCTTTCGCGGCATAAAAAACTATCCAATTCCCGACAGAAAAGTTGATAAGATGGATCAAAAGACTTTTTATATGAAAGAGTTCCTACTATTTCTGGTTTATTTCATTCTGCTGATCATCATCCGTCTGGCAAGGGCGATGTTTGACTCGGAGTATCTGACAATCGCAATTATCGGCTTCTCAGCATTCCTGATCATTGCGGCATGGTACATCAATGCATCGCATCGTAAGTGGAAGCTGCCTGTGTGGCTTAATCTGCTTTCATTCATCAATGGGATGTGCATGAATTATGTATTATTATTCGGTACCTTCTATACAGCGTTTTATTTTGGTAATCAAAAGATTGCTTTATATCTATATGTTCCTTATGTATTGGGGATCGTGGCTTCGAAATTATTGATCAGATATATCTATCAGGTATTTACAGCATTTGATCGTGAGCTGATTCATATTATCGGGATGATCGGCTCGTTGCTATTGATGCTGCTGCCGATGATTTTTCCGTTTGCTGTCTTTTCACTCAGCTTTTTCATAAGCGGAGCCAGCACTTATTTGAATCAATTGTATGCTGAAAACGAAGAGCTTCCTCAGAATCAGCGCATCATCATCAAGTATGCGACGCAGTCGAAAGGAAGTATCACCCACCAATTTTTATTGATGACTGGTCTTTGGTTTCTGGCAAAAGAGTTCGGTTTGTCTTTGAATACAGTTTTGCAAATCACAGCTCATAGAAGCAGTAGTCCACATATCATGAGAGTCATAGAGACAATTCACTATTTGAGCATCGGTTTACTTTTGTATTTGTTATTTTTTGTTTTATATGACCGTATATTTAAAAATAAAAAAATAACATTCGAAGAATAATCCCCTCAAACTTAAAAGTAAAACAGAATGACAGAATCGCTGTACCTCTTCGTTTAAAATGCTCTATCGAGTTACTTTGAAGATGGAATGATTCAAAAATAACGTATTATAAATTATATAAGTGTGGTTGATTGTTCCTATGTGAAGAGCGATTCCTGTTCTTAGTTAAGTAAAGGAAACAGGGAAGAGACAGGTGATGTAAATAAGCAGGCCATTAGCTGATTTTCGCACAATGAAAAATTTCGTGTGATTCATTTATATGAATGCGACGAAATAGAGGAAAAAAGCTAATGTAAATAAGAGGTAATTAGCCGCTTTTCGCGTAATGAAAAATTTCGTACGATTCATATAGTATGTTAAAATGAACGTAAGTTCTTGAGGTTTTCAGCTCTTATTGAGTCTATTTTAACAGTGAAAAAACAGGAGGAAGCCGTCTATTGGTTTTCCTAAATAAGGAAGAGGAGCATTTTTATATGAAACAACGTGGTTTTGAAATTATTTCAGATTATGAAGGAAAAGGGATCAATCTTCCTGAACGGGCAACGACAGGAGCGGCCGGCTATGACTTTGAAGCGGCAGAAACAGTTATTGTTCCAAGTATTTGGCAGCAGAAAGAAGCTGGCGAGGCACCAAAGCCAACCTTGGTAAAGACCGGAATCAAGTCATTTATGGGTGAGGGAGAATATCTTGAGTTAGTTAGCCGCTCCTCTAATCCGTTAAAACGATTTTTGATGCTGGCTAACGGTGTCGGTGTGATCGATAGAGATTATTATAACAACCCTGATAATGAAGGGCACATCATGTTTCAATTCTTGAATTTTGGCTATGAAGAGGTTCGCATTGAGAAAGGTGAACGAATTGGTCAGGGGATATTTAAACCGTTTCTTTTAGCAGATGATGATCATGTAGAAAACGAGCGGACAGGCGGATTTGGTTCGTCGGGACAATGATAGATTAAAATCTCTTTAAACTTCAAGAGATAAACCTTAACTCTTGGTATAAAAGGATTATAGTATGTTAAACTATTAACAGTTATTCTGAAATAAATAGAAGCAGGGAGCTGTACTATGGCAAAAAAAGTAAAGGTTCAATTTGAATGTCAATCCTGCGGATATATTTCCCCAAAATACTTGGGTCGTTGTCCAAATTGCGGGCAATGGAATTCCATGACAGAAGTAAAAATTCAAGATACTTCTGATAGACGAGCAAGAGTCAGTTTGAGCGGTAAAAAAACACAGCCGCAGCGCTTAACAGAAATCGTACCGAAAAAGGAACCTAGAGTAGCTACGAAGCTGCCTGAATTGAATCGAGTATTAGGGGGCGGTGTCGTTCCCGGTTCGTTGGTTCTGATTGGTGGTGACCCTGGGATTGGGAAATCGACATTACTGTTGCAGGTTTCTCAACAGCTAACCGAAGTCGGCGGCAAGGTACTTTATGTATCGGGAGAAGAGAGTGCAGATCAAATCAAGCTGAGGGCCGAGCGTCTGGGCAAAGCGAATGTTGATTTCTATCTTTACGCTGAAACAGATATGAATGAGATTTCCCGCGCGATCGAACAGCTTGAGCCGGATTATGTGATTATTGACTCCATTCAGACGATGACACAGCCGGATGTAACAAGTGTGGCAGGAAGTGTGAGTCAGGTAAGAGAAACGACTGCAGAACTGCTGAAGCTGGCGAAAACAAATGGTATCGCTATTTTCATCGTAGGACATGTGACGAAGGAAGGCTCGATTGCCGGACCACGAATGCTGGAGCATATGGTGGATACGGTCCTCTATTTTGAAGGAGATAAGCATCATACCTTCAGAATCTTGCGAGCAGTGAAAAACCGCTTCGGTTCGACGAATGAAATTGGTATTTTTGAAATGCGTGAGCACGGTCTGGAGGAGGTAGCAAATCCTTCTCAGGTCTTTCTTGAGGAACGGCTGGATGGTGCCACAGGCTCTGCAATTGTTGTGGCAATGGAGGGCAGTCGACCAATCTTGGTCGAGGTTCAAGCATTGGTTACACCAACCGTGTTCGGAAATGCGAAACGAACGACAACTGGTCTTGATTTTAACCGTGTGTCTTTGATCATGGCTGTTCTGGAAAAGCGGGCAAGTCTTCTGCTTCAAAGTCAGGATGCTTATTTGAAAGCAGCCGGTGGAGTAAAGCTGAATGAGCCGGCAATCGATTTAGCGGTAGCTGTCAGCATTGCTTCCAGCTATAAAGAAAAAGGAACGAAGCCGACTGAGTGCTTCATTGGGGAAATTGGATTGACAGGTGAAGTGCGTCGCGTGAACAGCATTGAGCAGCGCGTAAAGGAAGCTGAAAAGCTGGGCTTCACGAGAATATATATTCCTAAGAATAATTTAGGCGGCTGGACGCCTCCCAAAAACATCGAAGTCATTGGTGTGGCAACGATTGGGGAAACCCTGAGAAAAGTCTTCCAGTAAAAAGTGAGTCGTTCATAACAGATAAAGCAACAGCTGTATGAATATGAAACGTCTCTTATATTTAGATGAAATCGATAGGAAATAAAAAGCAGAGGCTGAGTATCAGTGAAGAAACGAAACACTGGCTCAGTCTCATAAAAAATAAAAACTTAGAATGGGGGAGAACATGTGCAAAAGCGAGTAATCACTGTGTTGATGGTCATCATCGGTGCCAGCTTAGGTATTTCTTTATTACCGGCGGCCTGGACAATGGCTCAGCAAGCAGATAACAAATGGCTGAATAATAATTTTACTAACAGTCTAATTGGTGCAATTATTTTCTTTATTTTATCTTTAATGTTAGCAAAATATATCGTTTCAGCAGTTAAAAGAGTAGAAAAATCATTGAATGAGGTAAGTCTTACTTATCTTTTATTCGGAAGTATCGGTGCCATTTTAGGCCTGACGATCGGGGTAATCATCTCCATTCCGATGTATAATTTGGAAATTCCTATTGTAAACAGCTTATTACCCATTCTTGGAATGATCATGCTGGGTTATCTAGGGTTCCGGATGGGAACAACACGAATCGACGAGTGGAAAAAGATTTTCACAGCGAGACAGAAGAAGCCGGCGCCGGATAATGAAGGAGAGGTACTGGATCGTAAAGTTGAGGATCACTTTCATAAGTATAAAATCTTGGATACAAGCGTGATCATCGACGGGCGTATCTATGATATTGCGAAAACCGGATTTTTAGAAGGAGTCATTTTGATTCCGAATTTTGTTTTATATGAGCTTCAATATATCGCTGATTCCGGCGACAGCCTAAAGCGTGTCCGCGGCCGTCGCGGCTTGGATATTCTGAATGCCCTACAGAAGGAAGAAGGAATTTCTGTAGAGATGTATGATGGCGATTTTGAAGATATCGCAGAAGTAGACAGCAAATTGATCAAGCTGGCAAAATTATTAGATGGTGTGGTTGTGACGAATGACTATAACCTGAATAAGGTTTCAGAGTTTCAAAATGTCCCTGTTTTAAATATCAATGAACTGGCAAATGCAGTGAAGCCAGTCGTTATCCCAGGCGAAACAATGAATGTCATGGTCGTAAAAGCCGGAACAGAACGTCAGCAGGGGGTTGCTTATCTGGATGACGGTACGATGGTTGTTGTTGAGGATGGACAGCATTACATGAATGAGCATTTGGTTGTTGTTGTGACAAGTGCCCTTCAGACAGCAGCAGGTCGTATGATTTTCGCTAAACCGGCTCATTCCGGACGTGGGATCGATGAGCATAAAAATAATCATGATCAGGCTAAAGAGAAGAAATAATTTATGAAAGAATATGAAGTTATTTTATTGGCAGCGGGTCAAGGAAAACGGATGAAGGCTTCTCGCAATAAGATTTTACTGCAGCTTATGGGAAAACCAATCATCTCTTACTCGTTGAAGACATTTTATGAAGATCCGGCATGTAAGCACATTATCATGGTCACTCAGGAGAATGAGCAGGATGTGCTGAAGGATACTGTACGCAGGATGAAGGGAAAGAAAACATGTCCAATCACGTTCGTTTGTGGGGGCAGCGAACGTCAATACAGTGTTTATAACGGTCTTCAGGCAATGAAGGACCCGGAAAATATCATCATGGTCCATGATGGTGCCCGTCCGTTTGTTACACTGTCTCAGCTGAAGGCACTCCATGCGAAGGTGCTGGAAACCAGTACAGCGATTTTGGGTGTACCGGTCAAGGACACGATCAAGAAGGTCTTTCAGGGAACCGTTCAGGAAACCATCCCAAGAGAGACACTGTGGCAGATTCAAACACCACAGGCTTTCTATGGCAAGGATCTTTTAGAGGCGCATGAAAAGGCTAAAGAGGACGATTTTCTGGGAACAGATGAATCTTCGTTGATGGAGCTATACAGTGATCTTCCCGTGACAATGGTGCTGGGAAGCTATGAGAATATTAAATTGACGACACCAGATGATATGTTGATTGGTGAAGCAATCGTCAAACGAAAGAGGAGTTAAGAAAATATGTTTAGAATCGGTCAGGGATTCGATGTACACCAACTGGCAGAAGGCCGCAAGCTGATCATCGGCGGTGTAGAGCTGCCTTTTCATAAGGGATTATTGGGACATTCTGATGCAGATATCCTGCTGCATGCAATTACTGATGCATTGCTTGGTGCTGCTGGGATGGGAGACATTGGTCATCTATTCCCGGACACCGATCCAGTATTCAAGGATGCGGATTCATTGGAATTATTACGACAATCAAATGAAAAAGTTAAAGATGCAGGCTTTACTATTAACAATATTGATTGTACAATTTTAGCAGAACAGCCGAAAATGAAACCATATCTGGAAGCAATGAAGGATAATATCGCTGCTGCCTGCGGGATCGATAAGGATCAGATCAACCTAAAGGCAACAACGATGGAAAAAATGGGTTTCATCGGTCGTGAAGAAGGTATGGGAGCGATGGCGGTCGCTTTACTTGAAAAATAGAAAGAGGAAAAGACTATGACAAAAGTTCGTGTACGTTACGCACCAAGTCCAACAGGGCATTTGCACATCGGAAATGCAAGAACAGCGTTATTCAACTATTTATTTGCCCGTCATAATGACGGTGAGTTTATCATTCGTATAGAAGATACAGATTTGAAGAGAAACATTGAAGGCGGCGAAAAAAGCCAGCTGGAAAATCTGGCATGGCTGGGAATCAAATGGGACGAATCTCCTGAAAATCCAGGTGAATACGGTCCTTACCGTCAATCAGAGCGTAAAGAAATCTATCAACCTCTAATCGATCAGCTGTTAAGCAGCAATCGTGCGTACAAATGCTATTGTACGGAGGAAGAGTTGGAAGCAGAGCGTGAAGCACAGCGAGCAAGAGGAGAAATGCCTCATTACTCTGGGATATGTGCAGATCTGACTCCTTCTGAACAGGCTGCGAAAGAAGCACAGGGCTTAGAACCGGTAATTCGCTTCCGTGTCCCTAGAAACACTTCTTACTCTTTTGAAGATATGGTCAAAGGGGAAATCGTCTTTGAATCAGATAATACCGGCGGCGACTTCGTTATTCAAAAACGTGACGGCATGCCGACCTATAATTTTGCAGTAGCAGTAGACGATCATATGATGAAAATCACTCATGTTTTACGTGGGGATGATCACATCGCCAACACACCTAAGCAATTGATGATTTATGAAGCATTCGGCTGGACACCGCCAAGCTTTGGTCATATGACTTTGATCATCAATTCTGAAACAGGTAAGAAGCTGAGCAAGCGTGATGAAACGATTCTTCAGTTTATCGAGCAGTATCGTGAGCTGGGCTATTTACCAGAAGCGATGTTCAACTTTATTGCATTATTGGGCTGGTCTCCAGTTGGGGAAGAAGAAATTTTCTCACAAGAAGAGCTGGTTAAAATATTCGATCCTGAGCGCCTGAGCAAGTCTCCGGCAGCCTTCGACGGCAAAAAGCTGGAATGGGTCAACAACCAATACATGAAGCAGGTCGATTTAGATGTGCTGGCAGATATGTGTATTCCTTACTTGATCGCGGATGGTCGAGTGGAGAATGAGCCATCTGCTGAAAAAATCGAGTGGCTGAAAAAACTTGTAGGTCTATATAAAGCGCAAATGAGTTATGCAGCAGAAATCGTCAACCTATCAGATTTGTTCTTTAATGAACATCCTGTTTTAGATGATGCAGCAAAAGAAGTACTTGCCGGAGAAACAGTTCCTCAAGTATTGAGTGCATTTAAAGAACAGCTGGAAGCGGCTGAAGTACTGGATGTACCAACAATCAAAGCAGCAATCAAAGCAGTTCAAAAGGAAACCGGCGTTAAAGGGAAAAACCTGTTCATGCCGATCCGTGTAGCTGTTTCCGGACAAATGCATGGTCCTGAGCTGGCAGAAACAATTGAGCTTTTAGGCAAAGAGAAAGCACTGGCACATTTAATCAACGTTTTATAATTTAAATAGAACAACAAACACGCAGATAAGAAGAAGTAAAGGGAAGCTTGTTTACCAGAGAGGCTATGGCAGGTGGAAATAGTCAGCAAATTCCTTTGAAATGCATCTTTAAGTGGTTTCGGCGAAATCAAGTAGCTGGAAACGTAGACAGACGTTACCTGTATCAAGGCAAAACAATCCTGTTTTGTGAAAAAAAGTGGAACCGCGTGGAAACGTCTTTTAAATGAAGATACTCATTTAAAGGGCGTTTTTTATATAAAAAAGGAATGCAGCATGTAAAAAATGTTATCGGTGGGAAGAATGAGCTGTTGAAAATAGGGCTGTCGACAGAAATGCTAAAACCGGTTGGGGTTTCGTTAGAGATTGTTTTAAATAGGGGGAATTAGTTGATGGGTTGGTTAAAACAAGCTGTTGTTGCCGTGAAGAAGAACGATCCGGTAGCGCGTTCAACAGCAGAAGTTCTACTTACTTACCCTGGGGTACATGCATTATTTAGTCACAGAATCTCTCATTTTCTGTATAACCATCGTCTTTATTTACTTGCAAAAATGCACGCACAGTTCTGGCGATTTATTACAGGGATCGAGATTCACCCAGGAGCGAAGATTGCATCGGGCGTCTTTATCGATCATGGTATGGGCGTGGTCATCGGTGAGACCGCTGAAATAGAGGAGGATGTTATTCTGTTTCATGGTGTAACATTAGGCGGTACCGGAAAAGACCAGGGCAAGCGGCATCCAACAGTAAAAAGAGGAGCGATCATATCGGCTAATGCACAGATTTTAGGTCCGGTAACAATAGGAGAGCGTGCTAAAATTGGTGCGTCTGCAGTTGTGCTGATTGATATTCCGGCGGATGCTACAGCGGTAGGTATTCCAGCAAAAATTGTTCGAATAAAAGGAGAGAAAGTGGGAGGAGAATAGTGATCAAAATCTATAATACGTTGAGCAGACAAAAAGAAGAATTTGTCCCTTTGGAAGAAGGGAAGATTCGGATGTATGTCTGTGGACCAACAGTTTACAATTATATCCACATCGGCAATGGCCGCAGTGCTATTGCTTTTGATACGATCCGTCGATACTTTGAATATCGCGGTTATGAAGTGAATTATGTGTCTAACTTTACTGATGTTGATGATAAAATCATTCGGGCAGCACAAGAGCTGGGCGTGACCGCTTCTGATGTTGCAGATCGATTTATTCAGGCATTCAAGGAAGATACAGAAGCGTTGAATGTGAAGCCGGCGACTCAAAATCCACGTGTGATGGATCATATGCCGGACATTATTCAGTTTATAGAAGTGTTGATTGATAAAGGCTATGCGTATGAGTCTCAAGGCGATGTCTATTATCGAACACGAAAATTCAAGGACTACGGTAAGCTGAGCCATCAATCAATCGATGAACTGGAAGTAGGCGCAAGCCAACGAACCGGCGAAGAGCAGCGACAAAAAGAGGACCCTCTTGATTTCGCATTATGGAAATCAGCAAAAGATGGAGAAATCTTCTGGGAATCCCCTTGGGGTCCGGGACGTCCTGGCTGGCATATCGAGTGCTCGGTCATGGCGACGAAGCACTTAGGAGAAACCATTGATATCCACGGCGGTGGTCAGGATCTGGAATTTCCGCATCATGAGAATGAGATTGCCCAAAGCGAAGCAAAAACCGGTAAGAATTTTGCGAATTACTGGATGCATAATGGTTATGTGACGATTGGTGAAGATGACGAAAAAATGAGTAAATCGCTTGGAAACTTCATCACGGTTCACGAGATGATTCGTGAAGTTGATCCGCAGGTACTGCGCTTCTTTATGGCGACGACGCAATACCGCCGCCCGATTCGTTACAGTGAAGTGACCTTGAAAGAGGCTGCTGCAAACTATCAAAAGCTGAAAATCGCTTTTGATAATCTGTCCTTCAGACAGGCTGGTGCAGCATCTGTTTTGGAAGATGACGCGGTAATGATCGCAGAGCTGGATGCATTGGAAGCTCGATTTATTGAAGAAATGGATGATGATTTAAACGCAGCTAACGGAATCACGGTTGTCTATGAGTTGGCGAAATGGTTGAATCAATACAGTGAACAGCCAGCTGTTTCTGAAGCAGTTATCGAAAAGGCTCTGACCTTATACGCACAACTTTTGGCTATTTTCGGAATTGTCTTTTCATCAGATGAACTGTTGGATGACGAAATCGACAAGTTGATTGAAGAAAGAAATCAAGCAAGAAAAGATCGTAATTTTGCCCGCAGTGATGAGATCAGAGATTTACTGAAGGATCAAGGGATCATTCTGGAGGATACTGCTCAGGGCACGAGATGGAGACGCGGAGAATGAGAGATTATACGCAACTGAATGGTCTGGCGCTGGCCTATGTAGGTGATGCGATTTATGAAATCTATATTCGGGATTATTTGGTGGCCGAGGGACAGACAAAGCCGAATGTTTTGCACCGAACAGCGACCAATTATGTGTCAGCAAAGGCACAGGCCTTTTTGATTCAGGAGATGCTTTCTGCGAACCTGCTGACAGAAGAAGAAGAACTGATTTATAAACGAGGACGAAATGCCAAAAGCCATACCTCAGCGAAGAATGCAGACATCACGACGTATCGAGTCGCTACAGGATTTGAAGCGTTGATGGGGTATCTTCATCTGATGAAGCAGACGGAACGCTTGGAGGAATTGATCGATTGGTGTATAAAGAAGGTAGGCGATTCAAATGAAGCAAAATAGAAATAACGGTCGTCCGAAAGGAAAGCGATCGAATAATAAGAATCAACCACATAAAAATCCGCGAGTGGAAGTACCTGAGGAAAAAGAAGAGAGCGAGTTTGTCTTTGGTTACCATGCCGCATTAGAGGCATTAGGAAATGACCGAGGAAATAAGCTGTTTCTGCAGGAAGACAGCTCAGGCGAGAAAATTGAGAAGCTGAAGGCGGTAGCCAAGGACCATGCTGTTCCTGTTAAATGGGTGCCGAAGCAAAAGCTGGATACTTTAAGCGACCATGGTGTCCATCAGGGGATCGTACTGGCAACTACTGACTATGAGTATTTGACGCTGGACCAGCTGTTGGAAAAAACGGAATCAGAGACACCATTCTTTTTGATCTTAGATAGCTTAGAGGACCCGCATAATTTCGGTTCGATTCTGCGGACAGCGGATGCCGCAGGAGTTGATGGCGTCATCATTCCGAAGCATCGTGCAGTTGGTGTTACCTCAGTCGTTGTAAAAGCGTCTACGGGCGCTGTGGAGCACGTTCCGATTGCTCGGGTAACAAACCTGTCGCAAGCAGTTTCTGACCTTAAAAAGGCTGGTTTCTGGATTTTTGGAACAGACATGGAAGGTACGGATTACCGACAGTGGAATACAAGCGGTTCTGTTGCGCTGATCATCGGTAATGAAGGCCGCGGCATGAGTAAGGGTCTGCATAAGGATGTGGATGAACTGTTGACGATCCCAATGGTCGGACATGTTCAGAGTCTTAACGCCGGAGTTGCAGCCGGATTGTTGATGTATGAGGTATATAGAGGAAGAAATCCAAAACCATGAGGAGGCAGCATCGATGAAAAAGCAATTATTGATCGTAGATGGGTACAATATGATCGGTGCATGGCCGGAGCTTGTTCGTTTGAAGCAACAGAATAAGTTGGCTGATGCAAGAGAAGAATTGCTTCATCGATTGTCCAATTATGCTAAATATGAGGGCACGGAAATCATGGTTGTATTTGATGCTCAGCTTGTACCGGGCATTCAGCAAAGCTATAAGAAATACCAGCTAACAGTCATTTTTACAAAAGAGGATGAAACAGCTGACAGCTTTATCGAACGGACTGCTGGAGAGAAGAATGATCTTCTTACACAGGTTACAGTTGCAACAAGTGATCTGGCAGAGCAGTGGCTGATTTTTTCTAAAGGAGCGCTGAGGGTTTCCGCTAGAGAGCTGTATGATCAAGTACGGAAAACAGAACGGACGATTGCGATCCATGCGACGGACATTCAGTTTCAAAGCTTTCGCAGAAATTCACCTTGGAGTCTGGACCAGCTGTCAAAGCTTTCCGATGCATTGGATGAACTTTCAAAGAAGGATTAGCATATAAATTATATATTACGCAAAAAAAGTATCCTTGTAAGTAAAAATTAGTGATAAATATACCAAAAGATAAAAAAATATTTTTAAAAGAAGAAAATAATACTCATTGTATATTTTTCTTCTTTTTTTGTTCTTTTTTCAAATGATAAAATGTTACGCTCTTTTTATCAATAAATTGGTAAAAGGGGGAGTAATCATGAATCGTTTTGAAAAGATTGTTAATGGTGATTTTGAAGCATTTGATCAGCTGTATCGTCAGTACCATCCGGTGGTATTCAAGATGCAGACAAAATACTATCTAAGAGGGTTCGATCGGGAAGACTGGCTCCAGGAGGGCAGAATTGTTTTTTTCCGTTCGCTGGAGAAGTTTAAGGAGGGGCACAAGGTTACAGTGGGGAACTTTTTTAAGTTGAATTTTGAAAATCATGTCCGCAGCCTCGTCCGGAAGCAGTGTGCATTTAAGCGAAAAGGAGACATGTCAGCTGTTTCACTTGATCAGAAGATAGACACGCAAGGGGAAACTTTTTTTGATGGAATACAGATTGAAGAATCACAGGCCTTGGATTATTTGATCATTAGAGAAAAGCTGGAGGATTTTCCTAGTGTCCTCTCGTCCTTTGAACGGGTAACCTTCGAAGAATACATTGACGGAAAGGAGCTGTCGGAGATAGCGGAAACTCATGATGTTCAGCTGATAAAAGTCAGGAGTGCCTACGATCGGGCGAAGAAAAAAATCAAATCATTGATTTCCGATTAAAAACGGAAAAGAAAATTCCTATTAATAACAGATCAGTATGTTGAGAGTTGCAATTATTTTTGTGCTATGGTAAACTTGAAATTTCTTGAGTGATACGGTATAATGTATATTGAGGTGAGTGTAATGCCAACAACTTTAGCTTCAATAAAACAAGATTTGGAATGCCGAATTGGCAGTAAAATCACATTGACTGCGCAAACGGGGAGAAAGCGACAAACAGAGCGTACAGGCGTACTGACTGAGACATACCCTTCTGTTTTTGTTGTAGACTTGGATCCAGATGAAAATTCGTTCGAACGAGTTTCTTATAGTTATTCAGATGTATTGACGCGGACCGTAGAGATTGAATTTATCGGTGAAGCTGTCTGAGAATGAACAAATCAAGCTGAGTGAGACGATCGTTTTACTCAGCTTTTTTTTGTTGTCCGACATGCGGCTGTCGGCATTCTGTATGTACTTCCAGAAAAACATATGTTAGAATTTTAGAAGACTGTATATAAGGACTGGCATGTATAGAAATAGGTGGGGAAATGGAGATAATTGAAAAGGCACCAGCCAAGATCAATCTGGGTTTGGATGCATTGTATAAGAGGGAAGACGGCTATCATGAATTGGAAATGGTGATGGCAAGTGTAGATTTAGCAGATCGACTTTTTTTTGAATCGTTGACAGACGATCAGATCATTATTGAGACTGATAATTCGTTTATTCCTGTTGATCAAAAGAACCATGCGTATGCAGCGGCGAAGTTGGTCAAGGAAAGATTTCAAATCAAAACAGGGATACGGATCTATATAGAAAAAAGGATTCCTGTAGCAGCAGGATTAGCCGGCGGCAGTAGTGATTGCGCAGCTGCGCTGAGAGGGCTGAACCGGTTGTGGGGACTGGGATTGTCGAATGAAGAGTTAGCTGAGCTGGGCAGTGAGATCGGTTCAGATGTTCCTTACTGTATCGAAGGCGGGACAGCCTTTGTGACAGGAAGAGGCGAAAAAATTGAAAAGATGCCTCCTATGCCTCAGTGCTGGGTTGTGTTGGTTAAGCCGAAGATGAGCGTTTCGACTGGATCGATATTCGGCAGCCTATCATTCAATAGTATTGAACATCCGGATATTCCCGGTTTGATGGAAGCAGTAAACAATAACGACTACAAGAAAATGACTCAAACAATAGGAAATGCCTTGGAAAGTGTAACGATTCAAAAGCATCCTGTCGTTCAACAAATCAAAGAGCGGATGCTGAAGTTCGGCGCAGATGCGGCCTTGATGAGCGGCAGCGGACCAACTGTTTTTGCCCTATGTGACAAGAAATCACGGGCACAGCGGATTTATAATGGATTAAAGGGTTTTTGTGAAGAGGTATATCTTGTCCGAACATTGAAATGACAAAGAAATCGATGCAGCTGTTAGGCCTTGGAAATCAAGGAAATCTTCTGCAGTATAAATTCCAATCGACTAGTCATAGTGATTCATCTATATGAAGGAAATATTATTATTCGCTCAGATATAAACGAAAAGAAGGGTATGGAATGATTTTTGTTCGATGCTCTTCTTTTGTTTGTATAATGGCGGTATGTCGTTTATTCTTCAAGAAGGAATTTGGGCGAAGCAGCTGTTTTTTTTCATATTTATCTTGACGAATTTTTTTTATTCTGATAAAGTAGTTCTTGCTCTTAAATCGTAATTTTTACGGTTTGTAAAAATAAATCGGAATGGAGAAATAAGATGAAAAAAAATTTTTTGAAATATAGTATCGGTGCCGGGGTGCTTTTGTTAAGTGCCGCTATTTTGACTGCCTGCGGCAGCAAGAGTGAATCAGGAGAAGATTCTCAGGATGGAATCAAGGTCATGACAACCTTCTATCCAATGTATAACTTTACTGAACAGGTTGTAGGGGATGAAGGAACAGTAGAGCTGTTGATTCCATCTGGAACAGACGCCCACGACTTTGAACCGAGCGCAAAAGATATCGCTAAAATTTCCGATTCAGATGTTTTTGTATATAATAGTACTGAGTTCGAAACTTGGGCAGATGATATTCTGGCAAATGTCGATCAGGAGCAGGTCAAAGTTATTGAGGCCAGCCAAAATATTGAGTTGATGGAAGGCGATGCGCACGACCATGAGGATGATGAAGATCATGCGGATCACGACCATAGCCATGATGTCGATCCCCATGTCTGGCTTGACCCTGTACTGGCTCAAAAAGAAGTAGAAGAGATTCGTGACGGATTGATTGAAAAATATCCGGATAAGAAAGAAGCATTTGAGAAAAATGCGGCTGCTTACATTGAAAAGTTACAGGAATTAGATACTGAATACAAAGAAGCATTTGCGAATGCGGAGAACAAAACATTTGTCACACAACATGCTGCCTTTGGTTATCTTGCCAACCAGTACGGACTGACACAGGAATCCATTTCAGGGATTTCACCGGATCAGGAGCCATCACCAAGTCGTTTGGCTCAGCTGAAAGAATTCATTGATGAGCACCATGTATCTGTCATCTATTTTGAAGCAACAGCTTCATCAAAGGTAGCAGAGACTCTGGCAAAGGAAACAGGCGTAGAGCTTTCAGTTCTTCAAACTTTGGAGAGCTTGACTGAAGATGAACAGAAGGCTGGAAAAGACTATATTTCCGTTATGCAGGAAAATCTCGAAGCTTTGAAAAAGAGTATCCAATAAAACAACCAACTGTCTTTTTTCCTCTAATCTTACAAATAGGATTGGAAGAAAGGCAGTTTGAATAGTTTTCAAGTATTGAAAAGGAGGCAAAGATGCATTACATTGAAGTAAAAAATCTGACATTCTATTATGATGATGAGCCTGTATTGGAAGACGTCTCTTATCACGTTGATCCAGGCGAATTTGTTATTTTGACCGGAGAAAACGGAGCAGCAAAATCGACATTGATAAAGAGTACGATGGGCCTGCTCAAGCCAACCAGCGGAACAGTCTCTATAGCTGATAAAAACGCTGAAGGAAAAAGAATCAGCATCGGGTATATTCCACAGCAGATTGCGTCATTCAATGCCGGCTTTCCAAGTACAGTTCTGGAGCTGGTTCGTTCCGGACGTTACCCAAGAGGTAAGTGGTTTAAGCGTTTGTCTGAGAAGGATAATCTGCATGTAGAAAAGGCACTGAAGGCTGTCGGTATGTGGAATATGCGGCATAAACGCATTGGCGAGCTTTCCGGCGGTCAAAAGCAGCGTATCAGTCTGGCGCGGATTTTCGCAACAGATCCTGATTTATTCATATTAGATGAGCCTACAACAGGGATGGACGAGGAGTCACGTAATGAGTTCTATCGTCTGTTGAGACATAATGCCCACGACCATGGTAAATCGATCCTGATGATCACCCATGATCACGAGGATATCAAAGCATATGCGGATCGACAAATTCGTCTGGTACGGAAGGAAGATTCCCAGTGGAGATGTTTTCATATGAGTTCATAAGAAGGGATTCTATGAGAAACAATGTCTTAGCCTTGTGTCTCGTTAACTATCAGAATCATTTTCATGATTGAAAATTGAACGAAAACAAAAGCATCATCTGAATGAGGATGATTGCTTGCGGCACCTTAGTTGTTCATGCAATCCGATTGATTGTAGACATACGTAAAGACAAAAAGAAATAACCGTCAACTTTAGCGAGAAACGGTTATTTCTATAAAATGATTTAACTTTTGCTACCGTCTTAAACGGCTCTTTGCTAAGAGAGGTATGTTTGCGCATATCTCTCTTTTCACATTCATTATATCATGTTTTATTTAGAAAAGTGTGAGTTCCTATTTATAAGATCTGATTTTTTACAACTAAATCTTGAGATAATTCTTTAATTTTTAAGTTAGAGTAGTGATTATATGATAGAAGTAAAAATGTTCCCCAGTAAATAAAAAGAGAAGCAACTTGTTTTAATTATGGAAATTTTTGATTTTTATAGCAAATTTTGAAAAATATTGACGAATTTATGGAAGAGAATGGAGCTTTCTCTTGACTACTGTTTTTCATTCTGATAAAGTATATCTTGCTATTAAAACGGAACGTTTACGATTTGTAATAAGTAAAACAGAATGAGAAAAAGAGAGTTTAATGTTCTCACTAAAAAATAGAGGCTGCCAAAGCCTTGATACTAAAGGAGTTGAGCATTTTTGGAGATGTTTTCATACGAATTCATGAGGCGGGCATTTCTGGCTGCCGGTTTTATTTCAGTGATTGCGCCGATGCTGGGGGTTTTTCTGGTGATTCGCAGACAGTCGTTGATGGCTGATACCCTTTCCCATGTGTCGCTTGCGGGAGTTGCTTTAGGGCTGTTCTTCAACTTGAACCCTAACATCATGACATTGGTTGTTGTGATACTTGCTGCAGTGATCTTAGAGTACCTGCGAACGATTTACAGCACCTATTCGGAAATTTCTATTGCGATACTGATGTCCGGTGGTCTGGCTTTGGCCTTGGTATTGATGAATATGAATAGTGGAAATTCTGCTACGAGTATTCAATCCTATCTATTCGGTTCCATTGTGACGATCACGTGGGAGCAGGTCATTATTTTAGCGGTATTGTTTGTTATCTTGATTGTTTTGTTCTTCTTGTTCAAACGGCCGATGTACGTGCTGACATTTGATGAGGATACAGCACATGTTGACGGGCTGCCAATCCGTTGGATGTCTATGCTGTTTAATGTGATCACTGGTGTTGCAATTGCTGTGATGATTCCAATTGCAGGTGCGTTACTGATTTCAGCTATCATGGTGCTTCCGGCAGCGACTGGGATGCGTATCGGTAAAGGGTTCAATTCGGTTATCTGGATCAGTACAGTTGTCGGCTTGATTGGGATGCTGACAGGATTGACGGGTTCCTATTATTTGGAAACTCCGCCAAGCGCCACCATCACACTGACTTTCATAGGTATTTTTCTAGTCATCAATATTGTCCGTCATCTAGTTACTGTTACTTTAAGAAATAAAAAAATCAACGAACGATAGGGGAAAAACGAAGATTCTTTTCCCTATCTTCTTTTTTTTTCTATAAATTGCGAACTATTTTAGTTTTTTTACTTAAAATGCTCGAATTTTTTGGTCTAAACCCTTATAATAAGGAGCGATAGAGAGAAAAGGAAGTGACCAATTTGAAAACACGCAGAAGTGAACGTTTGATTGACATGACTCATTACTTGTTGGATCATCCCCATAAATTAGTATCGTTGACTTTTTTTGCAGAAAGATATCAATCCGCGAAATCCTCAATCAGTGAGGATCTTGCGATTATTAAAAAGACATTTCAACAAAGAGGAACAGGCTTGTTGGAGACCGTTCCCGGAGCAGCCGGGGGCGTGCAGTTTATTCCAAAGATTCCGTATGAAGAAGCAAAGCAGTTCATTATGGAGTTGGGGGATCGCCTGTCTGAACAGGATCGTCTATTGCCAGGAGGCTATGTCTACCTATCTGATTTATTAGGGCAGCCGGATCTGCTTCGCCAAATCGGGCGAGTGATTGCCTCTATGTATCTGGATAAAAAAGTCGATGCTGTTATGACCGTTGCGACTAAAGGGGTCCCAATCGCTCAAGCGGTGTCCTATTATTTGAATGTTCCTTTTGTTATTGTTCGTAGAGATTCAAAAATCACAGAAGGCTCTACTGTAAGTGTGAACTATGTTTCGGGTTCTTCTGAAAGAATCGAAAAGATGGAGCTTTCTAAGCGAAGCCTGGCACGTGGTTCAAGAGTGCTTGTTGTCGATGATTTTATGAAGGGTGGCGGAACTGTCAACGGAATGAAGAGCCTGATTGAAGAATTTGAGGCAGAATTAGTTGGCATTACGGTTTTCGCGGAATCTAAATTCAATGGACAGCGGGCAATCAATGATTATACATCGTTGCTGTATGTGAAAGATGTAGATACTCAAACAAAGACGATCAATGTTGTTGCAGGAAACTACTTCAAAGGCTGAGTATGAACTATAGATTTGTGCTGTGGTTTTCTATGAAATTTTTATTATGAATCAAGTATTTTTATTCAATTGTTTAAATGATAAAATGATAGACAATTGATAAAATTATTAAATCGGAATAATTAAAAAAGCTTTCTCTTTTTAAAAAAAGAGAAAGCTTTTTCTATTTAAATAACAAATCGACAACAACATGTGAATAAATTAACTTAAAAATGGATATAGAGCTCAGTTGCTTCTATATATGAATTTTTCGTTAGGTGTGTCATTTTTTTAATGGACGTTATATGTCATTAGAAAAACGTTTAAAAAATAATGATTTGATTAGAAAGAAATCTGGCTATCAATTTTTTTTCGTTAGATTGTTATTTATAAAAGTCGGCATTATACTGATTGAGTCAGTTGAAGCAATGAAATTTTTAGGAAAGGAGGAAATTATTTTTTTGAAACTGAAGAAATCCAAAGGAATGGTTATCATTCTTTTTTTTGTATCCCTGATCTTGATCCCAGCTCGTGCTGAAGGCACTGGAATCAAGCCACGCAATGCATTGGGCGGTATTTCCGATATCAATCAGGTAAAGGATCGTCTGATAAAGTTAGATAACTATTTTTATCCAGTGACATCAGGGCAAGGTGTCGTAAGTAACGTGACGAATGAGGATGGCTATGACATTGTCAATGTGACGAAAAGGAGTACGACCTACGGGAATGGGGCAATCTGGTCCGAAGACGGCTATCGTATGAATTTGGATTATGATTTTTCAACGAGTATGTGGCTGTATTTCGGGAAAGATACTGGAAGCGGATCAAAACCGGAAGAGAAAAAAGTTGGAGATGGGATGGCTTTTGTCATGCACGCCGACAGTGAAGGGAAAAATGCGTTTGCTAAGTCTTCCCGAGGAAATAATGTTTTTGGCGGAGGTGCATCACTGGGTGTCTGGGCACAGGCGAACACGACCGGTGGAATAAAAGGGGCGATCACTAATTCTCTGGCAATCGAATTCGATAACCATATCAATAAGACTGGGATGGATAAGGATACGACAAACGGGAATGATGGAACAAAGCCTTATGGACATATCGCTTGGGGACTACCGGGAAAGGCGTACACCTATGGGAGAAGTGGTGCCAATCGAACACAAATCCACAATGATGCGCAGGCCGTCGACACCTTTGGAGATGATCGCTGGCATCTGTTTTCAATCAACTGGGATTCTGAACGAAAACAGCTGACGTATAAGCTTGATGAGCTGTTGGAAAAAACAATTTCTCTGAATCCGCAGGATGTATTTGGAACAAGCACGGTGTATTGGGGATTTACCGGCTCAACCGGTTCAGCAAAGATGGATGCCCGTGTAGCGTTCGAGGAATTTCCCAGACCCATTTTCACACAGGTAGAGGAGAAAATTGTTGATGAATCAGGAAAGCCAGTGATCGATCAAACAGTGACTGAGGGACAGAAGCTGACCTATCAGATTGCTTTGAACGAGATCAAGGGAACTGGTGAGCTGAATAATCTGACAATCAAGAAGAAACTGGATCAACATGTGCTGTTTTCTAAGGATACAGGGAATGTTCAGTTACTGAAGAACGGCTCTCCCATTGCCGGAAATATTGAACAGCAGGATGGGTGGTGGGTATTTTCTAGTCCGCAGCCTTTGTCTTTGGTTAAAGGAGATCAGCTGCGTTTATCCTTTGAGGTGGAAATGAAGCAGGGAGAGAAAATCTCCGGAAAGCCGTTGCAGATGCAAATAGACAGCGGTGATACGTTGGTGACGGCGCAAAACAATGTTGGTGAATCCATGACGTTGCCTCACCATGCTGGATCATTTTATCTAGATAGTAATCTGGCTCCGGAATTGCGAAAACTGGAAGCAGTGGAACAGATCCCCACCACGGAAGATTTTACAGTGAGGGTCGAATGGGAGGAATGGAATGCTCTGGATGAAGGGGTTGTTTCATTTTCTTTGGATGATTTGAGTACAGGTCAGACAGAGGATCTGAAAAGGGAACAGAACTTCACGACAGACAACTCGGGAAGCTATTTGGGACAAGGCATATCTGAAGTGAATTTTGGACAGTTGCCCGTTGGCAATTATCAACTGACAGTGAGGGCTCGTGATAGAAATCAAAAACTATCGAATGCACTCACGAAAAGCATAACGGTTCGCGGTACTTTGACCTTAGTTTCAGTTCCCGACATTCTTGATTTTGGTGAAGTAGCCATCAATCAAATTGAAAATGAGAAAAAGGAATATGCACGAAAAGCCGGCAATAAAATGACTGTGGAGGTTTCTGATTTACGGGCATCTTCGGCATCTCCTTGGGTTTTACAAGCGACTCTTCAACAACCGATGAAGGCGGAAGGAAGTGCCAGGGAGTTTTCCGGAAAACTGTTCGATTCAGCAGTCGGTGTTGGAAGCGGAGGCAACAATTATCCTAATGAACAGCTGCTTACTATTCGTCAAAATGGCTCGCTGAACAAAACCTGGCAGGAAAACGAAGGCATTCTGCTTCAGGTTCGAGATACTGTAGTTCAAGGGGATTATTCTGCCACAATCAATTGGACGCTTCAGGAGGGCATATAACTGATTAAAGGATGTGTAAGCGAATGAACAAGTTAGATAAGTTTTGGACGTATATAGCTGTATCCCTGTTTTTTCTATTTTTAATACCATTCGATTCAGCGGCAGCATCCGGCGGCAAGAGTACAGTTGGTATCACGCTTCAACAGGAGGAATCCACATCATCTTCAGAGCAGCAGACTTCAGCTTCAGAGGAGAAAACATAAGGGAACACCAATGATATTCTTCCGAAAACAGGAGAGAAATTACACATGCAATACATACTTCTGGGAATCGGAATCATTGGACTGCTCTGTACAAGGAGGGGATGGATCAGCTATGGGGAAAAACTATAAACGATTTCTATGCTCGTGCATGATGGCGTTATTCCTCGCAGCAGTGCCGGTCTATGGAGAAAGTAATGAAGAAACCCATGTTTCTGTAACGGATTCCAGATCACCTACCGGATACTTAAGAATAAACAGGATCAATTATGTAAGTTTTGGAGAAAAGATTCTGCGAAAAGCAGCAGATGATTATTATGCCGATACAGATCTGATTCTTGAAATCGAAGATTCCAGAATAGAAAAGTCCCCTTGGCAGCTGAATTTGAAACTATCCCCGTTCATCAATGAAAAAAATGAGCAGCTTCAGGGTGTCAGCTATCATTTAGGAGCTGGTATGGTTTCAGGTGGCAAACAGGCGATTATCGGACAGGAATATTCCTCAGCCGGAAATACTGAGGGAGAGGAATTCAGCAAAGTTCTTGTCAGTGAAGGAACAGAAAAAGGGGTATTTACCTATACGATCAAGGCGGCAGACATCTGGCTGCATCTGCCGCCAAAACAGCCGGAGGGCAATTTTCGCTCGGAAAAAACATGGTTGCTGGTAGACAGCATATAAACACAATTATAAATTTTGGAGGAAACATATCATGAAAAAAATTATTGGATTAAGTACAGTACTTTTAAGCGCAGCACTACTGGCAGGACCTTCTGCCTATGCAGTGAATCAGACAACAACAACAGTGGGTGTTGATGATGGGAGCGGCAACGGAAACACGCCTGTGTTCAAGCTGTCAGCCGGCGGAGCAATGACTTTTGGAGAGTTGGACCTTTCTCAAGAAGCGGTCAACGGTCTTTACGAATTGGCAGCGACAAGCTCAGAAACTGTTTCTGTTGATGATAGACGCGGCTTAGAGGACAGTGATGCTTCTCTTCCATGGCGTGTGACAGCAGTTGCTTCTTCACTAAAAACAGACGGGGATATTGCGTTGCCGACGACGGCTTTCAAGCTGACTTTGGGCACACCAACAACAGCTGTTGAGAACAATGTAACAGCCAACAGTGAAGTAAATATCTTAGGTACAGCGAACAATGTCGGACAAGCTTCTGTAGGGAGAGGGAAAACGACTTTTGCGTCAGCGTCAGCAAAAATTTCTGTAGCTGAAACGGCGATAAAGGGAAGCTACAGCGGGACAATCGATTACACGCTGATCAGCGGTATCTAATAGTAGTGTATTTCAATGGAGAGCGAATCATAGTGTATAGCCTGTGATAAGTGATCCATAGAAGTGCCGTTTGGAAAAAATCTGTGTTTAGAGGCAGGGGAATAGTTGATTTGATGTTCCTTCTGTTCTCTAACATATTTAGAACAACAGTTTTCTCTGACAGCAAAACGAAGAGCAGGCTGGTTTTTACAGAAAGGAAAGCTATGACTAAGAAACTATTATTTTACGTAATCACTATTTTTTCTCTTTTCTCTTTTTTTTGTGTTCCCCAGACAGTAGATGCTTCAGAAAATACTGTTGATTATTCCATCAGTGCGAACCTTCCGGAAAATCAAAGAGCAGGAAATGCAACATATTTTGACTTGACTGTCACACCTGGACAGGAACAGGAGCTGACAGTTAATATCTTCAATTCCTCAGACAAGGAGCAGACCTTCATTCTTGAAGCGAATACGGCTGTTACAAATAATAACGGAATCATCGATTATACACGACCCGATAAAAAACAGGAGCAGGACAGTACCTTGCTTTATGCATTTTCCGATCTAATCACACATGATGAAACTATAATAGTCGGTGCCAATAGCAATGAGGTTGCTATTTTCAAATTAAATGTTCCTAAAGCGTCGTTTGATGGAATGATTTTAGGCGGCTTCCATGTTCGACAGGAGACACCGGAAAGAACGGAAGGCCAAATCAATAATACATATTCTTATGCGTTGGGCGTGGTCCTGCGTGAAAATGAAAAAGAAGTTACCCCTGATTTGAAGCTGATAGACATCACATCGGATTTGAACAATTATCGTCCACAGGTCTCTGTCAATTTGCAAAACGTACAACCAATCAATATTCAAGAGCTGGCAATCAAGGCAAATATACGGAAAAAGGGACAGGACAAGGTTTTGAAGTCCTCTGAAAAACAGGGGCTTTCCATGGCTCCAAATTCTAATTTTGATTTTGCTGTTTCATGGGAAGATCAGGGATTAGAGGCTGGGGAATATGAGCTTGAGCTGTCTGCCAATGATCAAGCGGGGAATGACTGGTACTTTGAAGAATCCTTTACAATTACAAAAGAGCAAGCAGAGACAGTAAATAAATCGGCATTAGGACTTTCTTCCACAGAAGACAGTGACGATCGATTCCTGTACGTTTTGCTAGGTGCGGTTGCTGTGCTGATTGTTCTCGTTCTTTATTTTATGCGTAGGCAGCGTGCGTTAGTTCTTCAACAAGAAATGCTTAGAAAACAGAGGAAGCGCAAAAAGAGAAGGAAAAAGAAAAATGAGAATTCAACGGACAAATAATGCTGGAGTGGATAACTGATTCAGCCGGAGAGAGATAAAATTTTTTTGAAAAGAAAAAATGTATGATTTAAACGGTGATCTCCTGAGACTGGTTTAGTGGCGTCAGTCCTACTATATGAAGAGATTGCTCCACTTTTCTAACAATTGGTCTATGATATTTCTGAATTGGTTTGGTTGAAAAAGATGGTGCTGTAAGCTAAACTAAGAAGGAATGCGTATTCGTTTATACATCCTATGAAAGAAGTGGCCTCATAATAATGATTCCCTTGTTTACACTAAGGGGAGAGGTCGTTTCTTGCGCAACGATACCATCAATAGGAGCTGTTAAAGGAACGGATATGACAAATTTTAGGAGTGTCGAAGATGGAAAACAGTAGATACGTCATTATTTTAGCTGCCGGTAAAGGTACACGTATGAAATCGAAATTATACAAGGTTCTTCATTCTGTAGCCGGAAAACCAATGGTAGAGCATATTGTAGATCAAGTAGAACAGACAAACCCGTCAGAAATAGTAACCGTTGTGGGGCATGGTGCTGATGCAATAAAGGAATATTTAGGCAACCGTACGCATTATGCGCTGCAAAAGGAGCAGCTTGGTACAGGGCATGCGGTGATGCAGGCGGCTGAGCTTTTGGAAGGGAAGAAGGGCACAACGCTGGTCATCACAGGGGACACACCGCTGTTGACTGCAGAAACACTGACGAACCTGTTTGATTATCATCAGGGGAAACATGCGAGTGCCACGATATTGACTGCTCAAGCAGATAATCCGACTGGTTACGGGCGGATCATTCGTGACCATTTAGGAATCGTAGAGAAAATCGTTGAACAAAAGGATGCCTCTGAAGAAGAAGCACGAGTAAGAGAAATCAATACAGGTACCTTCTGTTTTGACAATGAAGCATTATTTGCGGCACTGTCAAAAATAGATACGAACAATGCACAGGGAGAATATTACTTAACAGATATTATTGAAATCCTGAAGCGTGATGGTGCCACGATTGCGGCTTATCGAATGGATGATTTCGATGAGGCGATGGGAATCAATGATCGTATTGCCTTAGCTAAAGCGAATAAAATCATGTATAAGCGTCTGAATTTGATGCATATGACTAACGGTGTGACATTTATCGATCCCGAAAATACCTATATTGATGAAGGTGTTGAGATTGGTTCAGATACAATCATCGAAGCTGGTGTTTGTATCAAAGGAAAATCTGTCATTGGAGAAGATTGCTTTATTGGTTCCGGAACAGAGATTGTGGACAGTGTGATCAAGAATAATGTGACAATCAAGCATTCTGTTGTGGAGGAAAGTACGATATACAGCTATGCAGATGTCGGTCCGTTTGCACATCTTCGCCCGAATACAGAAATTGGCGAGCGTGCGCATATTGGGAATTTTGTCGAGGTGAAGAATGCAACGATTGATGAAGAGACTAAAGTCGGACACCTCTCTTATGTAGGTGATGCTGACCTTGGTAAAGATATCAATGTCGGCTGCGGGGTGGTTTTTGTCAATTATGACGGCAAGGACAAGCATCGTGTGACGATTGGTGACCAATCCTTCATCGGTTCCGGTTCGAACCTGATTGCTCCATTAGCAATTGATAAGCGTTCGGTGATTGCTGCCGGCTCGACCATCACTAATGATGTTCAATCCTATGATTTAGCGATTGCACGATCAAGACAGGTCAACAAAGGAGGCTATGCCAAAGATTTTCCATACTTCGAAGGAAAAGAATAAACAAAAGAGTGGAACCTGATCAGGTTCCACTCTTTTTAAATTTTCAGGATAGCTTCGAGCTAATGTATATCGCTCGGAGGCTTACGCTCTTCTTTGGTTATAGAGGTAGAAGCCTGCGCCTGCGGTTCCGGCAGCTAGTAATCCGATACTTAGGTAAGAAATGATGCGTTCTCCTGTATTTGGATAGTTGCCGCCGGCAGGTTTTTCAGCGTCTTTATCTTTACTGGAGTCTGTAGTACCAGTTCCTGAATCATCGGTACTGTCATCTGTACCGCCGTTTTCGCCTGGGATCTTATTGAAGTCCACTTCAGCGATCGAAACGATACGTTTACCTGGGAACTGTTCTTCGTATTGGCTTAGATCGATATTTGTCGCTGCGTCCAATACACGAATCGTTGTAGCTTGTTTCAAGTAGTTGATCAGAACAGTATCAAGAGATGGACCTTCTTCTCTTTCTCCGCCAAGCATATCGTATCCGTCGCCGCCGGCAGCCAAGAAGTCATTAGTTGCCATGTTATAGGTTGCGTCATCTTTGATAGCTTCGAATTTTCCTGTTTCTTTATTTTGTACCTCAACAGAAAGTACACGTTCTCCGACAACTGTTTTGTCTGTATCGTTGCCATCATCGTTTGTTAGTAAAGTTCCTTGTTTTGTAGAATCATAATAAACACGAACAGTACTGGATACATGAAGGAATCCACCATTCGCCCCTAGCTTGGGTTGACCGTAATCATCAAGGATGATCTTACCGCTTTCGTCTGTTTGTGCACTTGAGCGAAGAGACATCTCAAACATTTCTTTTACCTGTGCACCTGTGACTTTGATTTGAGAGATACTGTTTCCAAATGGCAGTACCGCTATGATATCTCCCAAGGTTACAGCACCTGGTTCAATATTGGCACGTAGACCGCCGCCGTTTGTCACAGCAAAATCAGTTGGTTCACTGAAGCCGCCTTGTCCGTAAGCCAGCATTGCATCGCCAACTAAGTTTCCAAGGTTGGTTTCTCTAGTTCGAACATTGTCGCGCTCTCCGTTGAATAGGTAAGGGTTATTTTCGATAACTACTTCTGATCCCCACTTTTCAAAGTTTGCTTTTGCTTCATCAACGAGAGCCTTCACTGCCGCATTTTCTTCTAAATCAGCTAAATATTTTGCACTGATCAGTTCAGCAGATTTTTTCTCTGCAGCATTCATATCGATTTTTACCATGCCGACATTATTCAGGTAGTTCCCTGTTTGGGTATAAAGAACATTGCCAAACATTTTACCGCCGTCAACTGCTGTATGAGAATGTCCGTCCAGTACGACCATGTTCAGGTCTGGGAAAGCTTTACTCATTGCCTCTGCCAAGGTATCTCCACGCCACTCGTTCGGTGTCGTTTCATCAATTCCAAGGTGTCCGGCAATAATGAAGGCATCAATATCCTCAGCGCCGTCTTTCAGAGCTGTGACGACCTTCTTCGTTTCTTCGATTGGATCAGCAAACGTTACACCAACCACATTGTTTGGGTGTGTTTTCGTTGCTGTCTCAGGCGTTGTTACACCGATCACAGCAAATTTTCTGCCGTCTTTTTCAATAATTGTATAGGGTTCAAAAATAAGTTTTCCATCTTTATACGTATTATTAGAAAGAAGAGGGAAATTCAGTTGTGCTTTGTAATCCAGTGCACGGTCCAAGCCGAAATCAAATTCATGATTTCCAACTGCCATGGCATCATAGCCGACCTCATTCATGATGGCAACCATGTCCATTCCTTCAGAGAAGTTGGATATTGGCAGACCTTGGAAAGCATCACCGACATCGATCAATAGGTCTGGATCTTTTAGATTTTTGAAGGTTTTCAGACGAGCCATTCCTAATACATCGCTGCCGTTTCCTTCCAGACGTCCATGGATATCATTTGTATGCATGATTGTTACAGTTGTCGGCTGGAAACCGGCATCTCGAACATCTTGCTTCGTGATTGCCTTGACATTCGGTGTCCGTCCGTCAGCTGAAGGTGTGGTTTGTAATGTACCGTTGTTAACCAGATCAACAGCTAGTGCGCGCCAGTCTTCATCGAAATCATAACCGATCACTTCCCAGTTGCGTTCGATTTCTTCTTCAGGATCAAGAGTTCCTTTTTCCTTGATATACTGTGCAATAAAGCCGCGCAGTGTTTCAGGATCGGTAGAAACAATCGGGTCTTCCGTGACAATACCGGATGCCAACAGTCCTTCGTAACGATAATTGTTCATCGCAATTGTATAAGTGGCAGTCGGATCAACGGCATTTCCTTCGATCGTAGGATTGATGATTCGCTGACCTTCCGGTTTAGAGATATCGACCTTATAATCAATACCTGAGAAGATATCGTAGTTGTATACACGAATCGTCTCATTGAAGCTGATTGTTAAATCTTCAGGCTGAGGTGTGTTGTAATACTTCGCCTGATTTTCCATATAAGTCAGCAGGTTCGCACCAGTAATATTGACGCTGACTAATGTGTTTGGATACTTGTAGATATCGAAAATATTAGAATAAGAGATGTTTCCTTTATCAAATTTACTATCTGCTTTAAACAATGCAGAAGCCGCAAGCTGAGCGCCAGTATATTTTCTTTGAACGTTATTGATCAAAGAAATCATTGCTGTCGGTTGAAGCTGTGCTTCCGGAATACCAGCCACTTCTTCTTTTGGTAAGAAACTTTCGGTTGCGGTCCCGATCGTTTCAGAAATGAATTGACGTGTTGTATCATGGTATGTCTGAGTGGAAGCTTTCAGGTCCTCGTCAGCGGCAACTTTTGTCGTGTCAACGATGGAAGGTGTACTGTTTTTCACTTTCCATTCGCCATCGACTTGTTCAATATCAAGGTCGATACGTACCATTTCAATCCCTGTATCTTTTGGTGCGCCGACTGCTGTTGTTCCACTTGGACTTTCAATCTGTTCAGCGAAGGAACGATGGTCATGTCCAAGGATGTACGCATCGATCCCTGCAACATTGTTGATTACCTGATCGGCACTGGCATCCGGATCATTGTCTGCTCTTCCGGCATGGATAGAAGCAACAATGATATCTGCGCTGCCTTCCAGCTCGGCGACAGCCTTCTCCGCTTCTGCTCTCAGGGCCTTGAACTCAAGACTTTCTACTTTGGCGCCATCCCATTTTGGAATATGAGGTGTTGTCAAGCCGATGATTCCGACTGTGACATCTGTTACGCTGTCGCCGTCAAGGTCGATTTCCTTTAAAGTAGTTCCGCCAACAAAACGATTGGAAGTTCCTTTAAGATACGTGTTTGCAGATAAAATCGGAAAATCAGCTTCTTTCGTGATTTTATCGATCAAATCCAAGCCAAAGTTGAATTCATGGTTTCCCAGTACCATCGCATCATATTGTATCTCGTTCATAGCCTTGATCATTGGATGTGCTTCACTGACCAAAGGCGCTTTATTGTACAGATCATCTGTTAGAATCGTACCTTGAACCATATCCCCATTATCGATCAAGATTGTTCCATTCGGATTTTCTGCACGGACATTTTTGACAACAGTACTGACCTGTGAAAGGCCGACTGCTGCTGCTTTATCATCCTCATAAGACCAGTTCCACAGCTGGCCATGTACGTCAGATGTTCCCAGAATTGTCAATGTCTGAGAGGTTGCAGTTGCGTTTTGAACGGAGTCTGCTTCTTCAGCAAATGCTGTTGTTGTCAGTCCGCCCATCAGCAGTGTCGAGGCAGCAAGTAATTGAAGAATGTGTCTGAACTTCTTATTCCCTATCTTTTTCACAAAACAAACGCTCCTTCATGAGATTATTTTCGTTACAGAGTCATTTTATCAAAAATATAGCGTTTTCTAAACAGTATTTTGTTGTTTTATTAAAAAATTCATGAGGGTTCATAAATGGATATGTTAAAATAAGATTATAAAAATGGGAGGGAAGTAAATGAAAAGAAAAAGTTGGGGCATCAAATTGTTGGGTATAGCACTAATTACAGGGGTAAGCTGGGCAACAATATCTCCTGTGTCAGCACAAACGACAAGTAGTACAGGAGAGAAGAAAACGACAGAAAGCAAAGAGCTTTCCAAGCGTGAAAAAAATGCAAAGTTGGCCATCACTCCTGAAATCGATGAAACGGACATTATTGCTGTTGTTGGTGAAAAAGGTCAGTTGACAATCGATATACTTGATTTTGGCGAAGATGTTCAGATAGAGAACTTGATGGATATTTCTATAAAGGATGAAAAGATTTTAACTATTGATGAGGCTGGGAAATGGGAAGCACTGGAAGCTGGTGAAACAGAGCTCGAAGTGACCTTTACTTTCTCTGATAAAGAGTTGAAGCAAATCAAGGAGCTGTATCCGAATCAAGAGCTGACCATTGCAGAGGAAGCACAGATTTTAAAAGTAACGATTGCATCAGCTGAAGATATAACAACGACGGATTTAGAGACAATAGATATTACACCGACCTTTGATGTGAGTAAAATTACTACAGAGGTAAACGGAACAGGTCAGATCACCGTAGCACCAATTGGCGGTGTATCCGAGATCAAAGGGACTTTCAAGGCCCATGGTCATGATGAATCGATTATCAAGGTAGAAGAATCAGGTAAATGGACAGCACTATCTGCCGGGAAGACGACATTTGTCTTGGATTTTGAACTCTCAGAGGAAACACGAAAAGAAATTCAAGAGAAACACCCAGATAAAGAGCTTATAAAAACGGCGATTGCTCAGATTGTCGAAGTGGAAGTAACAGCGGAAAAGCAAATACGTTCAATCGATCTTAATACAGGATTTGATACCCAGTCTATCACTGCTTTAGTGGGAGATACCGGTAAGCTGAATGCGAATCCGATAGAAGGAATTGAAAATAAAGGCGGTTCTTTTTATCCGGATGCAGATACGTCTGATATCATTACTGTTGACGAACAAGGAAACTGGATCGCCCAAAAGGCAGGTACAACAACGCTTTTTGTTGCTCACATTCCATCTGACCAAACAATTGCAGCTGTAGCTGCCAGCTTTCCAGAGGGAACAGAAGTAGCATTTCCATCCATATTGGCTTATGAAAAAATTGAAGTAACAATCACAGATCCTGTTGTTGTTAAGCCGACAGGAGACAGTGGTCAGAAACCAGTTGGAGAATTACCGAAGACTGGGGAAGAGGATGGAGCGATGTTGCTATCTCTGGGTATTTTATCCAGTGGAACGGCTTTAGCTGTGATGAATGACCGAAAGAAACGAATGAATAAAATTTAAAGGAACATCTTTATGGAAATACAGTAAAATCACTGTTATTGTAAATCTTTTTCTTGATTAATCCGCTAAATTTAATAGCTGTACTCATAGAGCATGAAATCTAATATATCGATTTCATGCTCTATTTTTATACCAAATACTTTGACATTTCAGTTTATTAAGGTATAATTTATTAAAAAGTTAGGCAAACCTAAAAATAAATAATATTTTACCTAAAACGAGGTGTTTAAGAATGAACAATAATGTATTCATAGAAAATCTTTCCGTAGCATATCAAGGAAAGCCTGCAATTCAATCTGTTGATTTAGTTTTATCAGCGAATAAGCTGACAGGGATCGTTGGTCCGAACGGCGCTGGAAAGTCGACCTTGATGAAGGCTGCTTTGGGCTTGATTCCAAAGAGCAACGGCAGTATTACCTATTTGGATGAGCCCTTGAAGAGTAATCAACGTCGTTTTGCTTATGTTGAGCAACGGCAAAATGCTGACCTATCTTTTCCAATCGATGTTTTTGGTGTCGTGCTTTTAGGGACATATCCTAAAGTTGGGCTGATTCGCAGACCGGGAAAGAAAGAAAAAGAACTGGCTTGGCGTTGTCTTGAAAAGGTTGGACTGACTGATTTTGCTAAAAGACAAATCGGAGAGTTATCCGGAGGTCAGCTGCAGCGGGTATTTTTAGCTAGAGCATTGGCACAGGAGGCGGATTGGTTTTTTCTGGATGAACCATTTGTCGGTATTGATGCTTCCAGTGAGCGAACGATCATCGATTTGTTGAAGCAGCTTCGAAACGAGGGAAAATCGATTGTCATTGTCCATCATGATCTGCATAAGGTTCGTGATTATTTCGATGAGTTGGTTTTGTTGAACAAGGAGCTGATTGCTTACGGTGAAGTGTCCCAGACATTTACTGCTGAGAATCTGCAAAAGGGATACGGCGAAGAAATCACAGAGATGATTAGACTGGGGGAGAGAAAGAATGATCGGTGAATTTATTGAAGGACTGGTAAAATATCAGTTTCTACAAAATGCTTTATTCACTTCGGCAATCGTAGGAATCGTTGCCGGTGTGATTGGTTCCTTTATTATCCTGCGAGGAATGTCCTTGATGGGGGATGCGATTTCCCATGCGGTGCTTCCTGGGGTAGCCATGTCGTATATGATGGGGACCAGTTATATCATTGGTGCTACATTATTCGGTCTCGTTTCAGCTGGGTTGATCGGCTTTGTGACCAAAAACAGTAAATTAAAAAATGACACAGCGATCGGGATCGTTTTCAGCTCGTTTTTCGCCTTAGGGATCATCTTGATTTCCTTTGCACGAAGCTCGACGGATCTGTATCATATCCTGTTCGGCAATGTGTTGGCTGTCCGTGATTCTGACATGTTATTGACGGCAATTGTCGGCATCATTGTTTTGACCCTTGTATTTTTATTCTACAAAGAGTTGAAGCTGACATCCTTTGATCCTGTGATTGCTCGCTCGTATGGAATGAACGTAACAGGGATCAATTATATGCTGATGTTTTTACTGACATTGGTTGCCGTGACTTCTCTGCAAACTGTCGGTACGATTTTAGTGATTGCTATGCTGATCACACCAGCAGCAACGGCCTATCAGCTGACGAACAGCTTGTCCAAGATGATTGGTCTTGCCAGTCTGTTTGGGCTGTTGAGTGCGGTAATCGGACTATTCTTCAGCTACAGCTACAACCTTCCGTCAGGGGCAACAATTGTGTTGGCCGCTGCTGCATTTTTCATTTTAGCTTTTCTATTTTCACCAACGAAAGGACTTATTTTTGACTTAAGGAGGAGTAAACAACATGAAGCGTAAAATCAGTTTATTTTTAATCGCTGCCGCAGGCTTGGCTTTGCTGGCAGCGTGTGGTTCAGGAAAATCAGAAACAGGATCATCTGCAGAAAATAATTCAGGTGAACAGCTGCAAGTTGTTGCCACAAATTCCATCATTGCAGATATGGCAAAGGAGATCGGTGGAGACTTGATCGATCTTCATAGTATCGTCCCTGTGGGAACAGATCCTCATGAATATGAACCGCTGCCTCAGGACATTCAAAAGGCAAGTGAAGCAGATGTAGTACTCTACAATGGGCTGAATCTGGAAACCGGCAACGGCTGGTTTGAGAAACTAATGGAAACAGCAGGCAAGATAGAGGATACAGACTATTTTGCAGTCAGTCGAACAGTGACACCGATGTATTTATCTGGTCAGGAAAGTAGTCATACTGAAGATCCTCATGCATGGTTGGATATCTCTAATGGGATTGCCTATAGTGAGGAAATCGCCCGAATATTTGCCGAAAAGGACCCTGACAATGGGGAAAAATATCTGGAAAATAGCAAGGCTTATACAGAAAAGCTGAGTGAGTTGGATCAAACAGCGAAAGCAGAATTTGCGGATATTCCTGAAGATAAGCGATTACTGGTAACAAGCGAAGGAGCCTTTAAATACTTTTCAAAGGCTTATGGCCTGACAGCAGCCTACATTTGGGAAATCAACACGGAGAGTCAGGGAACACCGGAACAAATGAAAGCAATCATCGATACGGTGAAATCCTCGGATATTTCTTCTCTGTTTGTAGAGACTTCAGTCGATGCCCGCAGTATGGAACGGCTATCGAAAGAAACTGGTCTGCCGATCTATAGCAAGATATTTACAGATTCAGTAGCAGAGAAGGGCGACGATGGGGACAGCTATTACACGATGATGAAATGGAACCTTGAAAAGATTCACGAAGGGTTGTCTCAGTAGTTTAACTTCGATACGAAAAAAAGATCAACGATGCTTCTAAATAGCAAAAGATCGTAGGCCAATAATCAAAATAGAAATTGTCTTACACTCTAAACACAAATAAACGGCGAGCCAAAAGCTGCTCTTTCGGAATTAAGCCGAATCATACTGAAAATATGAAAATCTATTTTCGTATGATTCTTCTTAATTCTCAGAGCATCCCACTTTTGGCTCAGCCTTTTTTATTCTTGTGTGGTATTTCCGATAATGTAGAACTTGTATTGTCTACAGCAGGTCTGCATCCTTTAGTAATTCAATGATCATGGTTCCCTGTGCCTTTTCCAAGCCTTTTTTCTCAAGGAGCTTGATCAGCCACGGTACACGGATATCTTTTAATTTTTTTCCATCCAGTAATCGTCCTGTAGATTTCAGTAGAGTGCGGATGTCATAAGCAGAGGCAAAGACTTCCGGTACTCCGCGATCAACATTCAATAAGCTGTAAACAGCTTCCATTGCTGTACGAACAGAATATTCTGTTGTGAAGACGGTATCTCTTTCTGTTTCGCTGAAGTTGCCAATGAAGGCTAAATTTTGTGAGCCTTCAGGAATGACTAATGGACGATCCCCTTCCCTGCGTGCCATGAAATAAGAAGTGATATATGGCATGTAACAAGGAATGGTGTTACAGGAATTGTTAGCCAAATCAGCAATTTCTTCTACAGGAACCCCCATATGATACAGCCATTCTTGTGCAATTTCACTTCCGGTACATTCAGTAATGCTCTTCTTGATGAAGTTGCCGGGTTTATTTGAAAGCAGACCATAAATCCAAACGACTAGCTGATCTTTTGGCTGTGCTTTGAAATGAGGCTGACGATTCAATGTGTAACTCAGCATCCAGTTGGAATCTTTAACTGTGACGATACCGCCGGTTACTACTTTTCCGGCATAAGGGTCACGTTTGCTGATTTTTTCGATATAAGGTGCGACTTTATCATCTAATGTTGTCGTTGTTGCGGAAACGAACCAGCTTTCTTCAGGTAGGTTTTCACAGAATTTTTCCGGTTTTCCGAAGGCTGGATTTTGCGCTGCCATATTTTTCCATAGAGACCAGCTGCCGCCCAGATCGTGATTTACAGGAGCTGGATGATCGTTATCTCCATAAGTCGTACTTTCTGTGATACTGCCGTTTGTGATAAAGACCAGATCATTTTCAGTCAAATCTACCTGTTGTTCCTTGCCGCCGACTTCAAGAACCATTGTGCGGGCAACGATTTTTCCATTACTGGAATCTGTCAGCACATTTTTCACAACGGTGTCATATTGGAAGTGAACGTTGTGATCTTCCAAGTAGTTGACCAATGGAAGCACCAAGGATTCATATTGATTGTATTTAGTAAATTTCAAGGCAGAAAGGTCAGGCAGGCCATCGATATGATGAATAAAACGCATGATATACCGACGCATCTCCATTGCGCTATGCCATTTTTCAAAGGCAAACATAGAAGACCAGTACAGCCAGAAATTAGATTCGAAGAATTCTTCCGAAAAAACATCAGTGATTTTCTTATCTTGTAATTGATCTTCAGCAGTCAAAAACAGTTTGACCATTTCTTCAGAGGAAGCATCAGACAAGGTGAATTTTCCATCTGTTGGAATACGTTCGCCGCGATTTTCGATTGCCCGGCATTTTGAAGAGTTTGGATCTTCTTTATTAAGCCAGTAAAATTCATCTAAAACAGATGCATCTTCGACTTCAAGGGACGGAACAGAACGGAATAAGTCCCAGAGACATTCAAAATGATTTTCCATTTCACGACCGCCGCGGATAATGAACCCTCTTGTTGGGTTCAAAATACCATCTAAGCTCCCGCCTGAAATTGGCAGTTCTTCTAAAATATGAATGTTTTCCCCCTTCATTTGCCCGTCTCTGACTAGAAAAGCAGCTGCAGACAAGGAAGCCAGTCCAGCACCGACCAGATAGGCCGATTTATTTTCTACGCCTTCCGGCTTTTTAGGACGTGCGAATGCTTCATAATTTCCATTACTTCGATACATATCAATCATCCTTTCCAGTTTTGTTACTATCCTCATTATCGGAGCTTCCTGAATTTCGTGCAAATGATACCCATTGGAAATTGGACACTCCCTGTCAAATGTCTAAAAGGTCTTTAAAAGAGTAACGGAAAAGCATAATAATTAGACAAAAATCAAACAAAAGAGGTAAAACGGTTTAAAGACGGATAATTGTTAAACAAAATGGGCTTCTATAGGAAAATCACTTGATTTATTTTAGAAAAATGACTACTATTTATAAGGAAGCAATTGTTCAGTAATAGAAAGTGGAGGTCCCAATGTCAAAACATTATTTTGATCCAAGATTGAAAATCTTTGCTCTTAACTCAAATCGTCCGTTAGCAGAGAAAATTGCGAAAGCTGTTGGTGTGGAATTAGGAAAATCATCTGTCAGTCAGTTCAGTGATGGCGAGATTCAAATCAACATCGAAGAAAGTATCCGTGGTTCTCACGTTTACTTGATTCAGTCAACTAGCAGTCCTGTGAACGACAATTTGATGGAACTGTTGATTATGGTGGATGCATTGAAACGTGCAAGTGCTAAAACAATCAACGTAGTGATGCCTTATTACGGTTATGCGCGTCAAGATCGTAAAGCTCGTGCTCGTGAGCCGATCACTGCAAAATTAGTTGCGAACATGCTTGAAAAAGCTGGCGTAACAAGAATGTTGACATTAGACCTGCATGCTGTGCAGATTCAAGGATTCTTTGATATTCCGGTGGATCACTTAATGGGTGCTCCTCTGATTGCGGATTACTTTATGGATCATGGGATTCAAGGGGACGATGTAGTTGTCGTATCTCCAGACCATGGTGGAGTGACTCGTGCTCGTAAACTGGCTGAATATCTGAAGTCTCCAATCGCGATCATCGACAAACGTCGTCCAAAAGCGAACGTAGCAGAAGTCATGAATATCATTGGTCAGGTAGAAGGAAAAATCTGTGTACTGATTGATGACATGATCGATACAGCAGGTACGATTTCATTGGCTGCCAATGCCTTGCAGGAAGCGGGAGCAAAAGAAGTTTATGCTTCTTGTACACACCCTGTTCTTTCAGGTCCGGCTTTGGAGCGTATTGAAGAATCAGCAATCAAACGTTTGGTTGTGACCGATTCTATCTATTTATCAGATGATCGAAAAATCGAAAAGATCGACGAAGTCAGTGTTGGCGAATTGATTGGGGATGCGATCAAACGTATCCACGAAAACAAACCGGTCAGCCCACTATTCGAAACAAAAAATCGTTAAAAAGCAAATGTACCGAAAGCATTCTTAATTAAAGAATGCTTTCGGTACATTATTTTTTTCTGATATAGGAAACTGCATGAATCAGCTCAATCGATGATAAGATGACCTGTCTTCAGCGATATAGGGAATCACTGAGTCAGTTCCCTATATCGCTCGTGAGCTCCCGATTCGCTTCGCTTTTCTTCTTGTCTAGCTACACAGACTAGCTCCTCTCAACAATAATTCAAAACATGTCTCATGGTAAAGAGCACCATGTGCCAGTTTCGTTTTATTGTTCGGGAGCTGACCAAGTCTGCTTCGCTTTTCTTCTTTAATTTGTGCTTTTAAGTTTTCGGTGTGCGACTGATATTGAAAGCAGGTAATCTTTCAACCAATGCCACATTTTTCTACTGCCGACGTAAAATAGAAGGCCGAAAACTAGGCAAATCGGTAATGTCATAAAATCGGGTGCCTGCCAAAAACCAAAATTCATAACGGTGATCGGCAGTGAATAGCCAAAGAACAATCCTACGGTTTTGATTACACCTGCGGCAATCACGACAAAGGAGCTGAAATAAAATGCTATGGACAGAATCCCAACAACCGGAATGATGAACATGCCGGAGAAACCTGTGATGAAGTAGAATTTCATCAATTGTGCCATACTGCTCAAATTGAAGGAGCCATTTTTTAATAATGCTTCATTTGTGTAAGAATCTGCTAATTTTTTAGGATTGCCAAGAGCCTGCAAAACATGATCTACAGAAGCACCATTGCTGACGGCTTCAAAAATATGACTCTCTACTTCTTCAAGAATATCGACTCTTTCCTGTGTGTCTAGGCGGTTCAAATGTTTATTCAGCTGCTGCAAGTAATGTGTCACTTTTTCATTCATTATAATTCCTCCTTATGATCCTGAATATCACTGACGGCCTTGGTCAGCGTTTTCCATAAAACAGTCATTTCAATCAAATACTGTACACCGGAATCAGTGATTCGGTAATATTTTCTTCGAGGCAGGTCATTATTTTCCTGCCAGTAGCCTTCCAGATAACCCTCTTTTGTCAAACGACGGAGTAACGGATACATCGTGTTCTCATTTGTCGCAATCATATCCCAGCTGCTCAGCACTTCGATCAGTTCATAGCCGTAATAGTCTCTTTTTGAGAGTAATGACAATATACAAAGCTCCAGTGTTCCTCTTTTTACTTGAGATTTCCAGTCATTGATATTCATACATGCACCTCACACAGTACAGTGTATAACACAGTATATGAGAATACAAGAAAATTTAGAAAAATCAGTACAAAGTCTGAGACAAATAAATTCTGTGAAAAATGGAGCTACATTAGTAATTCCTTTATTTATACTGAAGGCAAAGACTATTTCTCCTGTATAAAACCTGTTGCAAAATCTATATAAGTAGAAAAGATCACGATCAATAGCGTAAGAATATAGTATAATAGTAAAAATTGGACGGAGAGGATACATAAAAGTGATGGAGCGGCCAGATGAACGTAGAGCGTTGGAGATTTTGCAAATCGTTTTTCCTGAAAAGTATAAAGAAGCAGCACTTGTGGATAAACCGGATATTCAAAATCCGTTGAAAAGTATCGGTGTAGAGGTAACGCAATCATTAAAAGAAGGTGTACTGCATGCGTTGGGAGAAAGCTATACATCTTCTCAAAGTGAACACGAAATGGTTGATCGCTTAAAAAAAGAATATGGTACAGACACAATCAGGATGACGTTGACCTTGCCGGATGGGACGATCAAACGTGTCGGAATTTCTCTGGCTAATTGGGACAGTCTGTTCAACCTGACAGAAGCTTACGACAATAAGCTGAAGAAGCTGCAAAGCGGCAACTATACGCTGTTTAACGAGAATAATCTATTCATTTTTGTTTTCTGGGAAGATGAATCTTATATCTGGCGGCTTTTGGCCCATCTTTCTGAGATCAAGGCAGCACTGTATTACGACATTGTTTATGTATACAGCAGTCCATTTCTGTATGAGATCGACTGTAATTTGAAGAAAATAGAGAAGTATAGATGTGAGTGAACAAAAGACGAAAGGATGGTAGTGATGGAGTATAAGGTAAAAACACTGGCTGAGCTGACCTCAGCAGAGCTGTTGGAGATCATGAAGGAACGAGTAGCAGTATTCGTTGTTGAACAGGAATGCGCCTATCAGGAAGTTGATGAGCTGGATGAACAAGCGCTGCATACTTGGCTGGAGGATGACTCGGAATTTGTCGGCTATACACGAATCATCAATGAATCAGATGCTGTTCACATTGGAAGAGTGCTGACTGTCAAAAAGTACAGAGGTGCCGGTCACGGAGAGCTGCTGATGAATAAGACCCTTGAGGCAGTACAGGAAAACTACCCAGGACGCCCAATTGTTTTAGGAGCACAGGAATATGCGACCGCATTTTATAAGAAGTTCGGCTTTGAAGTGATTTCCGATGTCTATCTGGAAGACGATATCCCTCATGTGGATATGCAGTTGGGATAAGTTATAAAACTAGAACACCAAGCAAGGTTGGCCATGTGCTGACTTTGCTTGTTTTTTTAATAATCTGGCTAATGTAAGGGCTGGTTTTCAAGAGAGCTTGGTACTGTATTCTTATTTTTCAATCTCCCTGTCATTCTTGAGGACTTTCAGGTGCTGTATTACCCATACTCATTTTCATCTCCCGCTGTTTAAAAAGAACGGTTGCATCATTTATCCATCAATCAAGAAAGAGAGATACTTGCTGTGCAATTGTTGGAGTATTTATAAGTCATGTGATTTTAAAAGGCACTCAATCCCGATTAGCCATGGCTATAGCTGTCAAAACCAAATTAAGAAACCTGTTAAATATTACCAAAACCATTGCATGAATGAGGTATTTACGTTAAAGTAAAGGAAGTAAACTGTGAAACAATTTAGTGTTTCACGATAGGAAGGATTACTATGACACCAGAAGAATTTAAGCTGCTTTTGGCAGAAAAAGGAATTGTTCTGTCTGATCAGCAGATGCAGCAGTTCGAGCGATACTATGAAGTGTTGGTCGAATGGAATGAAAAGATGAACCTGACAGCTATTACGGAAAAGAAGGAAGTTTACTTGAAGCATTTCTATGATTCGGTTTCTCTAGCTCTTTTTGAGGACTTTTCATCCGGTAAAAAAATCTGTGATGTTGGTTCCGGTGCAGGGTTTCCAAGTATACCATTAAAGATTGTTTTCCCTGATTTAGAGGTGACGATCGTGGATTCATTGAATAAACGTATTAAGTTTTTAACTCATTTAATAGAAGAATTATCATTGACTGGTGTAGCACTGTATCATGACCGTGCAGAGACATTTGGTCAGAAAGCAGAGTTTAGAGCAGCATTTGATTACGTGACAGCTCGTGCGGTGGCACGCTTGAATGTCCTGTCAGAGCTATGCCTGCCATTAGTCAAAAAGGATGGTTACTTTCTGGCGTTGAAAGCGGCAAAGAGTGAAGAAGAGATCCTTGAAGCAAAAAAAGCGATCGCTGTTTTAGGTGGGAAATTCGAGCAGGAACGCTCCTTCGAATTACCGATCACACACGATGAACGACATATCGTTAGGATACAGAAGAAAAAGGAAACACCTAAAAAATACCCAAGAAAACCAGGATTACCAAACAAACAGCCGATCAAATAAGATGGAGGAACAAATTACATGGTACGAATCATTTCTGTAGCAAACCAAAAAGGCGGAGTAGGTAAAACCACGACGACAGTAAATTTAGGTGCGTGTCTTGCTTACTACGGAAAAAAGGTATTGTTGGTCGATATTGATGCTCAGGGAAATGCGACAAGTGGTGTAGGAGTACGCAAGCCGGATGTTGCACATGATGTTTATGATGTACTGGTAAATGAAGAGTCACTAAAAGAAGTGATCCTGAAAACGACGAGAGAGAATCTTGATATTGTTCCTGCAACAATCCAGTTGGCCGGAGCGGAAATCGAGCTGACCTCAATGATTGCCAGAGAATCCAGACTTAAGTCGGCTTTGGAAGAGGTACAGGATGAGTATGATTTTATTCTTATCGATTGCCCGCCGTCTTTAGGACATTTGACGATCAACGCATTTACATCCAGCGACTCTATTTTGATCCCGGTACAATGTGAGTACTATGCATTGGAAGGGCTGAGCCAGCTGTTGAATACGATCCGATTGGTGCAAAAGCATTTTAATCCGGATTTGAAAATCGAAGGCGTATTGCTGACGATGTATGATGCTCGTACAAATCTAGGGGCAGAAGTAGTGGAAGAGGTTCGTAAATATTTCCGTGAAAAGGTATATGACACAATCATCCCGCGAAATGTCCGATTATCAGAAGCGCCGAGTCACGGGTTATCGATCATTGATTACGACCCGCGTTCACGCGGTGCAGAAGTCTACCTATCTCTAGCAAAGGAAGTGTTGGGTAATGAGTAAAGGAAAAGGTCTGGGACGTGGAATTGATGCATTATTTCAGGATTTTGCCAGTTTGGAAGAGGTAGACGTAAAAAAAGAGGAAGTTATCGAAATTCCTCTGAATGAGCTTCGTCCGAATCCTTATCAGCCCAGAAAAACATTTGATGAAAGTTCTCTTGGCGAATTAGCAGACTCAATCAAGCAGTCTGGGGTTTTCCAGCCGATCATCGTTCGTAAGTCCTCTGTAAAAGGCTATGAAATCATTGCCGGTGAACGACGCTTCCGAGCTTCCAAGCTTGCGGAGAAGGAAACTATTCCTGCAATCGTCAGAGAGTTCGACGAGGAAGCGATGATGCAGATTGCGGTATTGGAAAATCTGCAAAGGGAAGATTTGAATGCTTTGGAGGAAGCGGAAGCCTATGATATGCTGATGAAAAATCTGAAGCTGACACAGGCAGAGGTAGCAGAACGATTAGGAAAAAGTCGTCCGTACATTGCTAATTACCTGCGACTGTTGACCTTGCCAAGTCTAGTCAAGGAGATGGTCCAGCAGGAAACGCTGTCGATGGGACAGGCAAGAACGCTATTAGGGTTGAAGGACAAGAAGACCATCCTTTCCTTAGCTAATCGTGCCGTAAAAGAAGGATTGACGGTTCGTCAATTGGAGCAGTTGGTTACGGAGATCAATGAAGATGAAGGCAAAAAAGCGGTGAAAAAAGTAAAAAAAGCAGCAAAAGAAAAACCTTACTATATTCGTGAGAGCGAAGACCGTTTGATGGATAAATTTGGTACGACAGTAGTTATTCAGGAAAAAGAAGGAAAAGGGAAGATCGAAATCGAGTATTTGTCTGAGTCTGACCTAACAAGAATACTTGACATATTGAATATACAATTTGATGAAGAGTGATATTAAGTGCAGATGATGCGGATTATTTATTTAATCCGCGTTATTTTTTTGTTATTTAATGATGATTGTAATGTGGTTTTTGAAAGAATTATTATTATGAAAAAATACTTACAAACAGGAACAGAATGTATGTAAATCTAGGTTTTTCAATGATGGCTTAGAAAAACGACTTGAACAAAACGTTTGTTATGTTAAAATTAAATTGTATCAAAAAAAGGGAGGAAAGTTGAATGAAGAAAAAAGTTTATGTTGCGTTGTTATCTTTGTGTTGTCCGATTATGCTGAATACCCAACAAGTATTCGCAGAAGAAACTACTCCAACCGGTGACACAGTAGTGTTTGAGGAGCCATCGACAGAGAGTAGCTCAGAAGAATTGCCTACTGTTCCAACACCTGAGGCTTCAGAAGAAGTACCAGAAGCGACAGAGGAAACAACAGAAGCAACAGAAGAAGCTGTGACTGAAGAGACAGATACATCTGAAGAAACAGCGGAAAGTACAGAAGCAGTAGAAGAGGCACCTGAGGCTTCAGAAGAAGTTTCGAAGATGTCTGCACGAGCATTAGTGAGCTTTACAGTAACATTTGTTGATGAAACAACAAATGCAGTAATCAGCACTGTACCTATCAACCAAGAAGAAGGAACGACTGCAGTGATTGCTCTTCCGACAAATGGTTACTTTGTTGTAGATACTCCTGTTGATTCAGGCTTTTTTGTGGAATTGGATGCTGATCTCAACCCTTACTTAGTTGGTCCTGTAACAGCAGCAACAACAAACTTCACTGTTACCATGAGAGCGTTCAATGCATCAGGTGATGCACAAATCAATTTTGTTGATGAAGCAGGAAATCCAGTAGCCGGCGCACCAAGCGTTATGTTGGGTGGCGAAGTTGGAGATACGTACAGCTATGATCCTCCAGTGATTCCAGGATATACTTACAGTGGCGGTACTGTTACAGGAACACTGACAGATACATTGCAGGTGATTGATGTTGTCTATACTCGTATTGAAACAACATTAACGGTTACTTATTTGGATGAAGCAGGAAACCAATTGATTGCAGATGAAACATATACTGGTAAATTTGGCGAAGTATACGAATTTACACCTGCGTCATTCTCAGGATTGAACTTGATCAGTATGAATGGTGCACCGTTTTCAGAAGCAGATCTGCCAATTACAGTAACGATGGGTGAAACAGATCAACACATGGTCTTGGTATATGCTGAACCTGTAATTAGTGATCCATTGCCGTATCAGCCATCTCAGGTACAACCTGTAACTCCAATCGTAGATGTAAAACCGGAAATTAAACCTATCAATGATAAAAAATCTCTTCCGGAAACTGGAGAGAAAGAAAATATGGTTGCAGCAGCAGCTGGAATGATCTTAGTTGCACAAGCAGCATATGTTTTAAAGAAAAGGAAAGAAAACGAGTTCGGACTGTAATTCGTTGATGATTTAATAATAGGAGTGTTTGGATCTGCGTAATCGCAAGATTCAAACGCTCTTTGTTTATAGAACAATCAGATTTTCTTAAATTAGTAAAATACAATTTACGTAATTTGTGTTTTACGCTATAATGATTTTGAGAAGGAGGGAAGCCATGAAAGTGGACACCAAGCTGATTGAAGAGCTGCTGGATTCTTCTGTCAGCAGTTATAAGATCTCAACTGCTACAGGTATTTCCCGTCAAATGATTGGGAAACTGCGTAATGGTCAGGCAGATTTTCACAAAGGCTCCTTAGAAAATGCGGTATTGCTGCACAGCTTTGCTCTAGAGCAGAAAGAGGCGGGGATGTTGAAAACAAAGAAGCTTTCCACCATAGAAGAGATCGAAACAAAAGAAGAGCTGCTGAATCGGTTGAAGAAAAAAACAGATGAGATTTTGATCACAGGGCCATTAGCAGCAGAAATTTACGAGTTGCATAAGGGACAGCTGAGCGACACGGAACGAATGGGCGCAGACTTAGGCAGCGGTGGTATGCAGATGATCATTGAATACCTGTTTATTCGATTGTTTGAGATGAATGAACACCTTTCAAAAGAAGAGAAGAAGATGCGAAGAACAATCACGCAATTATATTATATAAAAAAAATAAGTACAGAGACTGTTTTACTTCGATTAAAACAGCTGGATTATTAACAAAAAAAATAAAGAAACGAGAAAATAGATTTTGCTACTTGGGAAAAAAAATGGTATTGTAGGCTTATCTGCTTTTTTCTCTTATAAAAATGGCAGATGCCTTATAAATAGAAGCAGAATTTCAGAAAGGGAAGTTAGACTATGTATGATCTAGGAGACATCGTTGAAATGAAAAAGCCGCATGCCTGCCAGACAAATCGGTGGGAAATTATTCGTATGGGCGCTGATATAAAAGTCAGATGTTTGAACTGTCAGCATATCGTCATGATGACCCGTCGAGATTTTGAGAAAAAACTGAAAAAAGTTTTAGAAAAAAAAGCATAACCTGAATAAAAAGACAAATGAGGTTGAATGGTTTATCCTGTGCCTAATCAAGCAGGGGATGTTGTTCGATGCTGAGAATGGCGCAGCCTCATACTATAGAATGAATAAAGGAAGAGTGAACAGACATGGCATTAACAGCTGGTATCGTAGGTTTACCCAACGTAGGGAAATCTACTCTTTTTAACGCAATCACAAAAGCAGGAGCAGAAGCTGCAAACTATCCGTTTGCAACGATCGATCCGAATGTTGGAATGGTGGAGGTTCCCGATGATCGGCTGCAGCGCTTGACCGAATTGGTAAAACCGAAAAAGACGGTTCCGACGACCTTTGAATTCACAGATATCGCAGGGATCGTAAAGGGTGCAAGTAAAGGCGAAGGGTTGGGGAATCAATTTCTAAGTCATATCCGCCAAGTTGATGCAATCTGTCATGTGGTTCGCTGTTTCGATGATGAAAATATTACGCACGTTGAGGGAAGAGTCGATCCTTTGGCTGATATCGATACCATCAATCTTGAGCTGGTTTTGGCTGACCTGGATGCTGTCACTAAGCGCCATACACGTGTAGCAAAAATAGCTAAAACAAAGGATAAGGAAGCCTTAGCCGAGTTGGCAGTCTTAGATAAAATCAAACCGGTTTTAGAGGAAGGTCTTTCTGCAAGAACGATCGATTTTGACGATGAAGAGAAGAAAATCGTGAGAAGCCTGTTCTTGCTGACAACGAAGCCGATTTTATATGTAGCAAATGTTTCTGAGGATGAAGTTTCTGATTCAGACAACAATAAGTATGTACAACAGGTTCGTGATTTTGCAGCGAATGAAAATGCAGAAGTAATTGTTGTTTGTGCAAGAGCAGAAGAAGAAATCGCAGAATTGGATGAAGAAGATAAAGCAGAATTTTTAGAAGCGTTGGGTATCGAAGTTTCAGGTCTGGACCAATTGATTCGTGCCGCATATGATCTGTTGGGTCTTGCGACATACTTTACTGCCGGTGAGCAGGAGGTTCGTGCGTGGACGTTCCGTAAGGGAATCAAGGCACCTCAGGCAGCAGGAATCATCCATACAGACTTTGAGCGCGGCTTCATCCGAGCGGAAACCGTATCTTATGAAGACCTTAGTACGTACGGTAATATGCAGGCGGCAAAGGAAGCTGGAAAAGTACGTTTGGAAGGAAAAGACTATATTGTTCAGGATGGCGATGTGATGCTTTTCCGTTTCAATGTATAATTATTTCAAAGAAAACGGTTTTTCTCTATCGAGAGTATGATAAAATACGCATGTATATAAATTTTGTTAAACAGACAATAAGGAAACGAATCGCTATTGTTTACACGGAGGAGGACAGTCTCTTCTCGTGCAGTGAATTTTTGGTGCGATTCATATATAAATCCTATGGAAGAAGCGATGCTGAGAATCATTCCTTTGCTTACGCAGGGACAAAGGTCGCTGTTGGCGGATAGGATGGTTCACAGGATTTATATAGATAAAGTTTGTTCTGCGACAGCAGGCTTAGGGGGCACAAGGAAATGGAACTGGAAAAACTGCAGGAAATCGTTGCTGAAAATCGTGAGCTGGAAAAGAATTTGACGAAAAGAAATGAGCAGTATATCTTTGACTTGAAAAAATCAATGAATGCGGCTAATCTTTCAGAACAAGAACAAACTTTGGCTTTGCATGAAATCCTACCAGTGATGGTAGAGGAGCAAAAAAGCGGTAAAACCGCCCGTCAACTTTTTGGAACTGTCTCAGAACGTACAGAAGCTATCTTGAATAAACCAGCAGAAAAGGAAGAGGCAACACCATTTTTGATGTGGCTGGATAATGCAATGCTTTTGACCGGAGCATTAGCGATCATGATGTCGGCTACCAGTCTGCTGTTTAAAAACAATACCCAGCAATTGGGACTGATTACATTGATAGCGGGAGGAACAGTCGGGGGATATGTTCTTTATCTGATGTATAAATATGTTTATCAATATGACAGACCGGGAGCGAATAAATCACAACGCCCAGGCTTTTTGAAGTCAGGTGCGATTATGGTTGGTGCCATGTTCTTATGGTTGATTGCATTTGCTGGATCGGCTTTATTACCAGCGAGTATCAATCCTGTACTAGATCCGATGATCATTATTGTTATCGGAGGAGCTGTGCTGCTGGCTCGTTATTTCCTGAAAAAGAAATACAATATGCAAAGCAGTCTGGCAAGATAATAAAACGTATGACCTGAGCGAGGAGTATTCCTGACTCAGGTCTTTTTCTAAACAATCGCAGTTTTTGCAATCTTAGCGGATTACTTTCACTTCACATTCAAGGTATTCAATTACAGGGAAACGGGCAAGAGACATCGGCAGCCTTCGTCTATTCTATCAATTTACTGATAGAACAATTAGAAATAACTCATGTTATGGAAAATTTGCGGAAATATTTCATAAACGAGAAAATGCGGTTGACTTATCCCTTATTATCTGTTATTTTCATAAATAAAATTAAAATAGAGGAGTGGTTCAGGCAATGTCTAACTGGGAAACGAAATTTGCGAAAAAAGGTCTAACTTTTGATGATGTTTTACTGATTCCGGCTGAAAGTCACGTTCTGCCAAATGAAGTGGATATGAGTGTTCAGCTAGCCAAAAATATCAAATTGAATATTCCTTTGATCAGTGCAAGTATGGATACCGTAACAGACAGCAAAATGGCAATCGCAATGGCGCGTCAAGGTGGATTAGGTGTCATCCATAAAAATATGAGTGTTGCACAGCAGGCGGATGAAGTCCGCAAAGTAAAACGTTCAGAGAGCGGTGTTATCTTAGATCCGTTTTTCCTGACGCCGGCAAGTCCGGTTGCTGATGCAGAAGCATTGATGAGTAGATATCGAATCAGCGGTGTGCCGATCGTTGAAACGATGGAAAATCGTAAATTAGTAGGGATCATCACAAACCGTGATATGCGTTTTGTTACTGACTATCAAATAAGAATCGAAGATGTCATGACAAAAAATAACTTAGTTACTGCCCCAGTTGGTACTTCTCTGAAAGATGCAGAAAAAATTCTGCAAAAACATAAAATTGAAAAATTACCGATCGTTGATGAAGCAGGTCGCTTGAGCGGACTGATCACCATCAAGGATATTGAAAAAGTAATTGAATTCCCTAATGCTGCTAAGGATGAGCATGGTCGTTTATTGGTTGCAGCTGCAGTAGGTGTGACAAGTGACACCTTCGAACGTGCGGAAGCATTGCTTGAAGCAGGTGCAGATGCAATCGTGATCGATACAGCACATGGTCACAGTGCTGGTGTGATTCGTAAAATCAAAGAAATCCGTGATACATTCCCGGAAGCAACATTGATTGCCGGAAATATCGCTACAGGAGAAGGTGCTCGTGCATTATATGACGTAGGTGTCGATGTAGTGAAGGTGGGTATCGGTCCTGGTTCTATCTGTACAACTCGTGTGGTTGCAGGTGTAGGTGTTCCTCAGCTGACAGCAATCTATGACGCTGCTTCAGTTGCCCGTGAATACGGCAAGGCAATCATCGCTGATGGCGGAATCAAATATTCCGGAGATATCGTAAAAGCTCTTGCGGCCGGCGGACATGCAGTAATGCTTGGAAGTATGTTGGCAGGGACAGATGAATCACCAGGCGAATTTGAAATCTATCAAGGTCGTCGCTTCAAAACATACCGTGGCATGGGTTCTCTTGGCGCAATGGAAAAAGGATCAAGCGATCGTTATTTCCAAGGCGGCGTCAACGAAGCCAACAAACTGGTTCCGGAAGGAATCGAAGGTCGCGTAGCCTACAAAGGTAGTGCAGCGGACATCATCTTCCAAATGATTGGCGGTTTGAAATCAGGTATGGGTTATGTAGGTTCAGCAAACTTGAAGCAGCTGCGTGATGAAGCGCAGTTTGTTCAAATGAGTGGAAACGGATTGAAAGAATCCCATCCTCATGATGTTCAAATCACGAAAGAAGCACCAAACTATTCTGTAGAGCAATAAAATAAAACAATAAGCGGCTGAGAGTATTTTGATAAACTCTCAGCCGCTTGTTTTATTGGATGACCTGTTCAGATTTGTTTCCGTAGTACATGTGCAGAGGTGCCTGCTTTTCTGTTATCAAATCATCAGCAAGAATGATGTCATATCCTTCGTTGCGTAAAGCATCGATGATTTGAGACACAGCATTGATTGTTTCCGGGTAGATATCATGCATCAGGATGATCGAGTTGTTGTAGCTGGTTTTCATGACACGTTTGATGATTTTTTCTGTATTTTTGGTTTTCCAGTCCTCGGAATCAACCGACCATTGAATGATTGGTCTGCCGATGATTTCAGCTGCATCTTTGTTCACAGCACCATAGGGCGGTCGGAAATCTGTAGGAATTTTTCCTGTAGCAGCGGCAATTGCTTTATCTGTTTCCTGAACTTGGCTTTTTACAGATTCGGGGTCCAGTCCAGTCAAATTAGGATGAGAGTAAGAATGGCTGCCTATCACATGTCCTTCTGCCGCAACACGACGAACTAAATCAGGGTTGTTTACAACGTTTTGTCCGAGCATGAAAAAGGTCGCTTTGACATTCTTTTCCATTAAAATATCCAATAACCTTGGTGTAGTGATCGGGTTCGGCCCGTCGTCAAAGGTCAAAGAAATATATTTTTTATTTGGATCTAATGGCGGCGGTGTATGTTCAGTAATAATTGTCGGATCGATAAATCCTTGATCTGTAAAGTCTAATACATTTGAGAATGGCACGCTGATCTGGTCGATGTTCAGTTGATTTTTTGGAAGTGAAAGAACCACTTTGTCTGGAGAATAACTCAGAATTTTTTGCTCCATCGTTACCTGTGGAAAATTCAGAATTTGATCGATCACTGCGGCTTGATCCTTGGAATCATCCAGCAGCTGCTGTTTTATGAACGGCTGAATGGCAGTCAGATTATCCTGGTTTTGAAAAATATCTGCCATACTTGGGAAATCAGCTGTTTCCTTATTCATGTAATGGCTTTTTCCCTGCGCGGAAGAATCGGCTTCCCAACGATCTTGTTTTTTCTTATAGACTTCAATAACAGAGGAATAAGAAGCGATCTTTCCAAACAGGTCTTCTTTTTTGATATAGCCGACTAATTTTGCTGGAGTGCCTTTCTCTATTTGATGACTTGTCTCTGTTAGTAAGGTTTCCAAATCTTCCGTTAGAGTTTGCCTCTGAGCTGTTGTCGGAAGGTAGATCAGCTCTTGCAAATGGTCATTCACATCTGAATTTTCAACTTCTTTATTACCTAGCTTTTTTTGTTGCTTGTCTATAGTAGTCAGCAGCTCCTGTTCAATCTCTTTTTCAGCAGCAGCGGCCTTTTGTATTTCTCTTTTTTGGTTTACGGATTGGAGATAGTAATAGCCGAGAAGGCAAATGCTTATTGTTGTTATAGAGACAGCGAGAATAGGCAGCAGCGTCTGCCGCTTATTGGGTCTATTTTTCTTTTCTTTTTTTCGGCGTTCTTTTCGAGAAAGCCGTGATATTATTTTGGGCTCCATATCACTCAAGTCCTTTATTAGAAAATATAGTATATTTGCTATCTATAGTAAGGTGTATATTATCTTAAAAGTGTAAGGGAGTCACGATAGAAAAGCAAGGTAGAGCATCGATTTTGATACTGTTATTAGGAACGGATTAATAAGTGCTGATAAATAAAAAGGACAGGCGATCGAAAGTGATCTGCCTGTCGCTCATATTTTATAAACCAAGAAGTCAAAACTTAACCGATGACCTTCAAACCACCCATATAAGGAATCAGTACTTCAGGAACGGTTACCGTGCCGTCTTCATTCTGGTAGTTTTCAAGAATCGCAGCAACTGTCCGTCCAACAGCGAGTCCTGATCCGTTCAATGTATGAACGTAGTTGACCTTATCTTCTTCATCTCTATAACGAATCATCGCTCTACGTGCTTGGAAATCTTCACAGTTAGAGCAAGAGCTGATTTCGCGATAAACATCTTGAGCAGGAATCCAAACTTCCAAATCGTATGTTTTAGCAGCTGAGAAGCCCATATCGCCAGTAGATAACGCCATCACTCGGTAAGGAAGGTTCAGCTTCTGTAGAATTTCTTCAGCATTGGCAGTCATTTTTTCCAGTTCCTCATAAGAATTTGCAGGATCACTGAATTTTACCATCTCTACCTTGTTGAATTGATGCAGACGAATCAAACCGCGAGTATCTCTGCCGGCACTTCCAGCTTCTGAGCGGAAAGAAGGACTTAGAGCAGTGAAGTAAATCGGCAGCTCTTTACCATCTAGAATTTCGCCATTGTAATAGTTTGTTAGAGGAACTTCAGCTGTAGGGATCAATGTAAAGTCAGTATCCTCTAGTTGGAAGCCGTCTTCACGGAATTTAGGAAATTGCCCTGTACCGAACATAGAATTACTGTTAACGATATAAGGAGGGATCATTTCTGTATAGCCGTGGTCATAGACATGCAGATCCAGCATGAAATTGTATAATGCCCGCTCCAGGCGCGCACCCACTCCTTTATAGTAGACAAAACGACTGCCGGTTACCTTGGCACCGCGCTCAAAGTCAAGGATATCTAAGTTTTCAGCTACTTCCCAATGAGGCTTTGGTTCGAAATCAAAGGTCCTTGGTTCGCTCCATTTACGCAGCTCCACATTCTCTTCTTCACCTGCTCCTACTGGAACAGATGCATGAGGCAAGTTTGGCAGCGCAGCAGCAATTGCCTTCAGCTGTTCATCGGTATCAGCGATTTCAGTATCCAATGCCTTGATATTTCCGCCGACTTCCTTCATCTCATTGATTTTCGCAGTGGCATCTTCCTTGTTTCTTTTTAGCTGAGCAATCTCGCTTGATACATCATTTCTATATTTCTTCAGTTCTTCTGATTTAACAAGCAGCTCTCTGCGGCTTTCATCCAAGCGCATAAATTCTACAAGAACCTCTTCTTTTACACCACGAGTCTTTAACTTTTGCTGTACATCATCAAAATTTTGACGAATCATTTTTACATCTAACATTGCAGTTCCTCCTATAATAAATTGAAATAAAAAAAACGCCACTCCATCCCCAGAAAAAAATCTTGGGACGAAATGACGAGGATTTCGCGTTGCCACCCAAGTTCAGCCATAGCGGCTGCCCTTGATTAAGCAGATAACGGCTGCTGCCGATCTGATTTATTTCATCAGACACAAGTTAAGAGATGGATTCTTTATAGATGATTGTTTGCTTACACCACCGCAAACTCTCTGGAAATCAGAGCTATAAATACTAATTCTCTTTGTTTTCACTTAGCATACAAAATTTCTTTTAAGATGTCAATGCTTACTTAGAAGACGCGGCATTTCTTTGAATAGGCAAATGGATGATGAAAGATGTCCAATCAGTATCAGATTTTGCATAGATATAGCCGCCATGCAGAGCAATGATACTTTGAGCAATCGCCAGCCCCAAACCTGTGCCGCCAGTTTCCTGTGACCTTGATTCTTCTACTCTATAGAAGCGATCGAATAATTGATCCAGTGACTTCTGCGGAATTTGCGGACCATCATTGCGAACAGCTACAACGACCTCTGTCCCGACCTTGCTTGCCTCCATCAAGATTTTGTTGCCGCCTTGTCCGTATTTCAATGCATTAGATAGAAGGTTGTTGAAAACACGGACAAGCTTTTCAGTATCGCCTTCCATAGGAATGGAATCGGGCGTGGTTTTCACCAGTATCTCCATACCACGCTTGTTTGCTTCAAGTTCGAAATCAACAGCGAGCTGTTCTAACAGTTGAGCCATGTCAAAGGAAATGGCGTTCAACGGAACAGCCGGCTGGCGCACTTTGGTGTATTCAAAGAGGTCATCAACCAGCAGTTTCATTTGTTTAGCCTTTACATAAGCAATATGAGTGTATTTAAGTAGTTCCTCCTGAGAGTGAAATTGCCTGTCCTCAATTAAGCCAAGATAACCAATGATCGAGGTGAGAGGGGTTCGAATATCATGACTGACGTTGGTGATCAACTCATCTTTTGATTTTTCGATCCGTCGCTCATCTTCGATTGCAGCAATCGTACTGTCCACTAGACCGTTAACACTTGCAATAACCTTTGCCAGATCCCCACTTAATTCGAAAGGAATACGATGATCATAATTACCATCAGCAATAAAATGAAGCTCACTGATGATATGGCGCAGCTGCATTTGATGGTATCGTCTAATCAAGCGCCAGTAAAGCACACCGCAGTCTATAATAAGAAAGACCGGAATCACAAATTTACTCCAGCTCCAAAATACATCTGTCTCAAGATAATCTGCTAAAGCTCCCTTTGTCCCAAAGATGATATTCCTTAAAGCGGGAGAACCTTGAATGAACTGATAAACCAGCACAATAATTGCAACATTTAATAGAAGTAAAAGAATAACCGTTAAAATTCCTTCGGCCAATAATTCACTTACTTCCTTAGAAGTTAAAGCAATGCGCTTTTGTTTCTCTATTTTCTTTTGCTTAGCGGGCATCAATTTTATACCCCACACCCCAAACTGTTTGAATGACCTTTTCTCCACCGGTTGCTTCTTCAATCTTATCACGCAGATGGCTGACGTGGACCATCACGGTTTTTGCTGAGACAACACTCTCCTGCTGCCAGACACGCTCGAATATTTCATCAGCATTGAACACACGATTCGGATGACTTGCCAATAGATAAAGAATACCGAATTCTAAAGCTGTTAATTGGATTTCTTTATCGTCGATTGTCTTAACTTCATGAGAGTCTTTGTTGATGATCAATGAACCAACCTCTAATACATCTGGTTCGTTTACTTTCAGCTGCATTTGGCTTCTGCGCAAAATCGATTTAACACGCGCCATTACCTCTAGTGGGTTGAATGGTTTCGTCACATAATCATCGGCACCGGCAACCAATCCTTTGATTTTATCCATGTCGGTTGTTTTTGCTGTCAGCATAATGATAGGAATTTGCGATTCCTTCCGCAATTCTTTAACAACCTGCATACCATCCATGATCGGCATCATGATATCAAGCACCAGTAAATCGATGTCCGGAATGGTCCTGATCTTCGAAAGTGCTTCTCTACCATCGTAGGCCTTTACGACCTCGTAGCCTTCATTATGAATATAGATACTTAAAAGCTCAACAATCTCTTTGTCATCATCTGCTACTAAAATTTTCATAAGGGTTATATCCTCCATATCTTTATTATCGTCACTAACATTTTAACAAAAAAAAGCAGAAAGGGATAAAAAGTCGTGTATATTACGGAAATTTTAAATACATTACCAAAAACTATATAATATAGTAGGGAAAAGCCTCAAAAGCGAACGATAAACACATGTATAACAATAAACAATCGGTAATGAAAAAAAGTTTAAAAAAATGCAAAATTTTGATTGACCTGAGAAGAGAATCTTGGTATATTATTACATGTCGCTAAGACAGAACAACATCTTTTGAACAGCACAATAGAATAACAGCTGAACAAAAGAAAAAACTTATTTTATCAACAAAAAACTTGTTGACAAATAACAAGAAACTTGATAAGATATAAAAGTTGTTATGAAACAAAACGACAACAGCTAAGCAGAAAAAAACTTCAACTTCTTCAAAAAAAGAGTTGACATCAAATCAGAACTTTGATATGATATAAAAGTTGCTGCAAGGCAAACAAGTAGACCTTTGAAAACTGAACAAAGTAAGACAAACCAAATGTGTAGGATGTTTTGAATTCGTTCAAAACAACAAACATTTAACAAGCAAGCAATATGCTAGCAAACAACTATGAGCGTAAC
>NZ_JAEDXU010000007.1 GCF_017830045.1 Enterococcus larvae
GAGCCGTGAGGAAATGTGGTGCACGTGGGAGACCTTTTCTTCAGTGAGCCTTTCAGGCTCTGGCCGGTAATAGAGGCTTACAGCCGCAGAGCAAACCTCCAGTTCACACTGGAGGTTTTGATTATTGTGCATCGGGGCAATTGCTGTTGTTCAATCAGTGAATACTAAAAGGCAGTTTTCATTTCCTCCATAGTTATGCTATAGTCGCATCAGAGTAATTTTTAAAGAGGGGATGTAGACAAGATGACATTTGAAGAGATTTTACCAAAATTGAAGGCAGGAGAAAAAATCATTCGTGAGGGTTGGGGAGGCTTTGAGCTTTATGTCACATTGGTAGAGGGCGAAGTGTATGACAACGCGCCGGTTACGCCATATTTTCTGATCAAAACAGCCGATGAAGGCTTTTCAAGCTTTGCACCAACAGTCTGTGATATTCTTGCTAATGATTGGAAAATCGTGGAATGATCCAGTATACAGAATTTAAAGAACGAGTAGTATTGATCACTGGTGCAGCTTCAGGAATCGGTCATGCACAGACAAGCCGTTTTTTAGAACAAGGGGCTATTGTTATTGGATTGGACAAACAGGTCGAAACGATAGCGAAGCTGGCTGAGGAATATTCAACATTTTCATTTTATCAGCTGGATGTGACGGATCATGAAAAGATGAAAGTGATTGTTTCAGAAATTCTGGAGCAGGGGATCTGCATCGATTATTTAGTCAACACAGCAGGGATATTGGATGACTACCTGCCGACATTGGAAACATCGGATACGCTATGGCAGCGCATCATGGACACAAATGTTACCGCTGTTTTTCATCTGACAAATCTGGTGCTGCCGCAAATGCTGAAAAATAAGCGAGGAACGATCATTAATACAGCTTCAATCGCCAGCTTGGTTGCCGGCGGTGGTGGTGCAGCCTATACGGCGGCTAAACACGCCCTTGCAGGCTATACGAAGCAGCTGGCATTGGATTATGCCGAGGATGGTATTCATGTTAATGCGATTGCACCAGGAGCCATTCAAACGCCCATGAATGCAGCTGATTTTGCAGGTGACGCTCAGATGGCGAAATGGGTTGCGAACGAGACACCGTTGAAGCGTTGGGCACAGCCGGAAGAGGTGGCAGATTTGACACTTTTTCTAGCTAGTGAGGCTTCCGCTTATTTACAAGGAGCGATTGTACCAATCGACGGCGGTTGGTTGTTGAAATAACGGTTTGTTTTAGGTAAGATAGTTACTAGCGATTTATCGCACTGCGGCACTTCAGTGGCGTTAAGCCTTTCCTTTGGCCGCAGTTCATCAAGGCAAATAGCCTAAAGGAGAATGACAAATGAATAATGAAAAAACCCGTACTACGGCATGGAGTGTGTCCGAGCTCACGAAGATGGCGCTTGTGACTAGTCTTTATGTTGCCCTTACTATTGTATTAGCCCCGTTTGGTTACGGCTGGCTGCAAATCCGTCTGTCGGAAATGTTCAATTACCTGGCATTGTACAATAAACGCTATATCGTTGCAGTAACTTTAGGCGTTGCCATTGCTAATATGGCATCCCCACTTGGCTGGATCGATGTGGTTTTTGGCAGTATCTGTACATTTCTTGTCTTAGTGATTTGTCGGGTAGTAACAAAGCCTGTCAAAAATCAGAAGGTAAAAATGGCAATCACAGCTATACTCTTTGCTTTATCAATGTTTACTATTGCCGGACAGCTGACGTTTCTGTACGATGCGCCGTTTTTCTTCAATTGGCTGACGATCGGCTTAGGAGAATTGGCTTCTATGACAGTAGGTGGGGTCATCATTTACTTTGTCGGGAAAAAAATAGATTTAACAGAGTAAGAATGAGTAATGACGAAATGCTGTATCTGAGCGTTTCTTCCCATAATATAAAAGGTCTCAACGAATAGTTTTCCATTCGTTGAGACCTTTAGTGTGTTTTAAATAAGCACCACTTTTTCCATTGGTGCTCCTGGTCGATGGCTGCCTTCTAGATCATACTCTCCGCTGAAGCGAGCAACCTTATCCATATTGGTCACCACAACGATGATTGAAGAATCTTTCTGAGCTTCCGCCAATAGCTGTAAATCAACATGTGCTAATTTTGTCTGAGGAGTTACAGCCTGTCCTTCCCGAACAAACAATTCGAAACCGTCGCCATTTAAACTGACTGTATCAATACCCATATGGATCAGGATTTCGAGCCCATTATCCGCTGTTATGCCAATCGCATGCTTGGTTGGAAAAATCGTTGAGACCTTACCTGAAACCGGTGAAAAAACTTCTCCTGACAGCGAGCTCATTGCGAAGCCGTCGCCGACCATTTTACTTGAGAAAACAGAGTCATTGACATCTTCTAATGGGATATATACGCCATCTGTGATAGCGGTCAGCTCAAGCTCATTTGTAAAGGTTTCGCCATCTTCCTGTTCTTTAGGAACAAGGAAGTAGGCAATTGCAAAGGAAGAGCCTAAAGCGATAATGATTCCCAATACAGCGAAGATGAAATACTCGCCGATGTAAGCTGGCAGACTGAAAATACTGGATAGAATATAGCCGTAGATTCGTACACCGAAAAAGCTGATGAAGGCTGATGCAATCGAGCTGCCAATAGTTGCGGCAAGAAATGCTTTTTTATAACGGGTCAAAACACCGAATAGAGCAGGCTCAGTGATACCCAGTAGACCTGAAACTGCGGAAGAAATAATGACTGATTTTTCTTCTTTCGATTTTACTTTTGTATACATTGCAGCTGTCGCACCGGTGATTGCCATGTTCGCCATGAACATCATCGGCATCAGCATGTCATAGCCTTGGTTGGCAAAGTTCTGTAATGCAATAGGCGTCATGGCATGGTGTAATCCAGTCAGGATCGCAATCGGTCGGATCGCTCCGACGATTACCCCGGCAAGTACCGGAGAGATTGAGAATAACCAACTGACAGCACCTGCCAGTAAATTGCCTAAATGGATACCGATAGGTCCAATGACCACCAAAGTCAGCAGTCCGGATAAAAACAATGAAAGTGTTGGTGTGAAAACAGTTCGTAATACTTCTGGAAGTACTTTATCCACCCAACGATAAATATAGCTTAAGCATAGGACTGCAAAAATGATCGGAATGACTGTGCCAGCGTAATTGAAGACCGGCACTGGTAAGAAGCCAAATACCAGAAACTGGGAAACATCACCGGAAGCTAAAGCCTCAGTCATTGTTGGAAATTGTAAGGTCGCTGCAATGGCGATTGCCAGATATTGATTGGTTTTGAATATCTTAGCTGCAGATGCTGCAACGAAAAACGGCAGAAACGTGAAGACGCCGCTTGCCAGCATGTTGATCACGATATAGGTCGGTGATTCTGCGGAAATCAGATTTAATGCAACCAATCCGGCGGTCAAGCCTTTGATCATACCAGCTCCTGCAATTGCTGGAACGAGTGGACCGAATACCCCCGAAACAGTATCCATAAATAGGGAAACCAGTCCTTTTTTCTGTGTCTCAATCACTTCCTGCTGCTCCAAATCAAGAAGCTTTGCTAACGTACTATAATAATCTGCGACAGTCGTCCCGATGACGATTTGCAATTGATCGCTTTGATACTTTGTTCCTACAACACCCGAGATTTTTTCTAGTGCTTGATAGTCTATCTGTTCTTTATCCTTTAAATTGAAGCGTAGGCGGGTCATGCAGTGCCAGGCATTATTGACATTGTCTTTTCCGCCGATTGCCTGAATCATTTGTTTGACGGCTTGCTCGTGTTTCATCTAATCATCCTTTTTTCTTTATTTCATTCGGCCGATTGATTCCGTTTACATGTTTGATAATAGCATGGATTTTTCGATTTGAAAACCAGTCCTAAAAATGAAGAATATTATGATAAATCCTTTAATAATAAGTGTTTTAGTATGTTTTTAAAATAAATTGGACTGGTTTTATCCGGATTGACGGCTGAAGTTCAGTCCAAATTGACAAGGGCTGTATCGGCATGTTTCAATAGCTTGTGTAAAACAAACATGATGCTGAGGATGATGATAAATGACACCGACAATAATTACTGATGTGAAAAGCTTTGCAATCAAACCGGACCGTCACAATTTAGTTGTTGTAAAAATTGAGACAAACAAAGGTGTACATGGTTTAGGCTGTGCAACGTTTCAATTTAGACCGTTGGCAGTGAAGACGGTGGTTGATGAGTACTTGAAGCCGCTTTTGATAGGGCGTGATGCGAATGCAATCGAAGATTTATGGCAGGTCATGAATGTGAATTCTTATTGGCGTAACGGACCTGTTACCAATAATGCAATTTCAGGTGTGGATATGGCATTATGGGATATCAAAGGAAAGCTGTCAGATATGCCCTTGTATCAGCTTTTAGGAGGAAAAGCACGTACAGCAATACCCGCATATACACATGCAGTAGCAGAAGATTTACCTTCTTTATACAAAGAAATCGATCAAATTCGTGAAGAAGGATACCAGTATATCCGCTGTCAGCTAGGGTTTTACGGCGGCAGTCCTACGAATCTGCAAACGCCGGAAGCTCCCCTTGAGGGCTCGTACTTTGATCAACAAGAGTATATGGAAACGACTTTAAAAATGTTTGGAGCCATTCGTGAGAAGTATGGCAATGACTTTCAGATTCTACATGATGTTCACGAACGACTGCACCCGAATCAGGCATTGCAGTTTGCTAAGTCAGCTGAGCAGTATCAGTTGTTCTTTTTGGAAGATATCTTGCCGCCGGATCAAAATGAATGGCTGAAACAGCTGCGCAGCCAATCAACTACGCCGATTGCTACAGGTGAGCTATTCAATAATCCGATGGAATGGAAAGAACTGGTTCTCCATCGTCAAATTGATTACATGCGAGCGCATGTTTCCCAAATCGGAGGAATCACTCCGGCAATCAAACTGGCTCATTTTTGTGATGCGATGGGGATTCGAATGGCTTGGCATACACCTTCAGATATTACACCAGTTGGTCTGGCGGTTAATACACATTTGAATATTCATCTGCATAATGCCGCCATTCAAGAAAATATTCCAGTTCAGGAAAATGCTGAACGGATTTTTGGAAATGTACCAAAGCCGAAAAACGGGTATTTTTATCCGATAGAAGAGGCTGGGATCGGTGTGACCTTTGATGAAGCGGCAGCACAGGAGTTTCCTGTTGTTTACAGGCCTCATGAATGGACACAGAGCCGAACCCCTGATGGAACGATCGTTACACCTTAAGTGAAAGAATAAAAAAACAGCTGGTCCAAAAAAGCGGATCAGCTGTTTCTTGCTTCATGGATTTCTCGATCGAAGGGGCGGATATAGGTACAGGTGTAATCAATGGCAGTGATCTCACTGTATTCAAATACACTGCCGTCTTTTAGCAAGCAGCGATTTTGAATCAGCATGGCAGGTGTTCCCTTTTTACATAGCAGTAGCTCCGCTTGATTTTTTGTGATAGATGTCGGTGTGTAGCTGGTGATGTAATGAGAGATTTGATATCCTTGTTTTTCAACATATTCCTGAATCGAATGCTCAATGTGCTTTTTTGAAAGATCTGGAAACAACTTGACCGGCATCTTTGACTGTTCTATTTGTTCAAAGGAATAATCAACGATTCGTGCGCGTTCAAATACCCAGATTTCTTCCGGTAGTTGGAATTGAAAAATTTGTGCTTCCTCAGGTGTGGATACTCTCTTTTCAAGAGAAATCAGCTTGGAGCTGATACGGTTATAAGGAGTGCGAGTCAATGAATTAAAAATCAACGGATTTTTTTTCAAGCGTTCTTGAATGTACATGCCGGAGCCCTGTACCGTACGAATCACACCGATTTCCTGCAGGTTCTTGATGGCTTCTTGAATCGTGAAACGAGAGACCTGATACATACCAGCAAGTGCTCGTTGATCAGGGAGTTTTCCGTCTTCAAAATGGTCTTGATAAATCTTGCTTAAAAGATCCTGAACAATAAAATCTCTTTTCTTCAACTGTCTCCCTCCTTTTGTCCTCTTTAGTATAAGGGTTATTTGAACACTGTCAATAAAAGCCGAGGCTGAGACAGAAGTGTTTAGCTACAAGCAATAAGCCGGAATTCACGAAAATTGTTTCACAAATTTTTGTTGAATTCCGGCTTATTGTCGTAGGAGCTACTTCTGACTCGCCGTTTATTCGGATTTAGGGTATGGAAAAGAGTGGCAACAGATTATTGTCCCACTCTCAGCTTTTATAGTTATGACTTAACGTTTGTCTTCATCCAGCAAATTATCTAATTCTACGACTTTGCTGTATTCGGCAATTTTTGAAATCCCGATAACCTTGTCCAGATCGATAACAAAAGCGATACCGTTGCCTGGTTGACATAGCTTCATCTCGACACTTAATGCGTCCAGAACTTTGTTTGTTAAAGACTCAGGAACCAATGTCAATACGATATCTTTTTCCGGTTCGATCTCAATTCCCAGAAAACGACCGGCATCATGGACGCCAGCGCCTCTGCCGTGAAGAATCGTTCCGCCGGATGCGCCGGCACCTTTAGTAATATCAATAACATCTGGACCACTGCCGCCGTCAACGATCGTAACGATCAGCTCCAGATTTAATGCTACTAGTTTTTTCATCAATTTATCCTTCTTCCTCCGATAATTTTTGTCTCTCTAGTCGTTGCTTCTCATCCCGATCATCTTTCAGCTTGTAGATATAACCTAGTACAAGCGTAGATAAGATAGGCGCCAGTGCGATCATTGCGACAACACCAAAGCCGTCTATCATCGGATCACGTCCATCGATTTGTCCGGCAATTGCGACACACATGGACAAAATAAATGTGGAACACATCGGTCCTGTTGCCACACCGCCATTGTCGAATGCCATTGCTAAGAACATTTTATCGACTTTTCGTCCTAAAAGGAAGACCAAAATGTATCCCGGAATCAAAAAGTAGTACAGAGAAAATCCAGCCAGTAAACGCCACATAGATAATCCAACGGCAGCACCTACACCAACGGAAACAAAAACCAGCATGATTTTACCGCGAATCCGTCCTTCGCTGATATTCTCGATCTCTTTTACCATGACGTGGATCGCGGGCTCAGCAAAGCCAACTAGAAAGCCCATGAGAAAGCCTAAAGGAATCAAAATATAATTGTTTTCCAGTGCAGCAAGAGACGCACCTAAGTGTCGTCCAACTGGCACATAAGCGATATTTACACCATGAAGAAATAGAATGAGTCCGACAACTGTGATGCCGAAACCAATCATGATTTTAGCAAATCGCCTTTTTCTCAGCTTAAAGCTTGTGAAATTCAATAGAACAAAGATAATGATGATTGGCGAAACAGCCATCAGCACTTCCCTTGTAACAGTCCCTAAGCCTGTAAAAAGCCTCATTTGAAGAGTATTAAGGTTCATCGGAAGATAACCCCCAATGCCATCACAGCTAGAATAGGTCCCAGTGAGGCAACGCCTACCATACCAAAGCTGTCATTTTCGTGTTTGTTTTGCTTGATCATCGAAGTAACTCCGATTGCCAGTGAAAGAATAAATGGAACGGTGATGGGTCCCGTGGTAACTCCGCCTGAATCAAAGGCGATAGGCATAAATTCGGGACTGGTGAAAAATGAAGCGATCAAAACGAGAAGATAGCCGATCAGCATCATTTTGTAATAAGAAAATTTAAATACGACTCTCAACAGCGCTAAAGCCAGGAAAATTCCTGTCCCCACACTGACGACTCCTAAAATAAGCGTGCGTGAAATCGCACCTTCAGAGATTTCGTTGACCTGTTGCCCAAGAACTTGTACGGATGGTTCAGCAATGGTGATCACAATACCAATCAGAAACCCTAAACCAAGAATAATTCCTAAATTCTTTTTCTTGACCATGAACTTTCCGACGAGTTCGCCTACCGCCATCATTGAGTGGTCAGCGCCAAATAAGAACAACGCCATTCCTATAATCATGATTCCTGCACCAATCAAAAAGACGACTAAGTCCTCAGTTGGCAGCGGTGCAAAGGCAAAAGACAAAATGACAATAAGTAGAGTCATTGGTGTAATAGCCATCAGAACATCTTGAAAAGATTTTCGCATGCATCCTCCTCCTCCTATATTTTTATTGTACTTTTTTAGTATAACCTAAAATAAATGTAAATTGGGGCTTGACTTTCGATTGTTACCTAATGTTAAAATAGAAACACGAAAAAGAACGTACGTTCTTTAAAAGGTGCAGCTCAATGGTGCAATCAATTAGGTTGGAAAAAGCAGTAGGTCACCTAAGAGTAACTATCTGATAATAAAGTGCGTACTTTTTTTATTCTTCCTTTTTCGTCATACTGAAAAGTGAAGCATAAAGCATGTATCCCTCTTTTCAATATTAAAGGCTATCTTATTAAAGTATCAGAAAAACAAGATATTCGTAAGAAAAAAAAGGATACCGTATACTAAATAACAAGTGAGTTAAAAATTGAAAAGAAACAGAGGTGTAAACATGATTGAATTTCAACAAGTATCGAAGGAATATGGCGGCCAAAAAGTGTTGGCAGAATATGATCTTTCGATCCAGGATGGTGAATTCTTCGTCTTGGTCGGTCCGAGCGGAAGCGGGAAAACGACCACATTAAAAATGATCAATCGCTTGATTGAGCCCACAGATGGAGATATCTATTTTGACCAGAAACGAATTATTGATTATGACTTGAAAGAGCTTCGCTTGCGTATCGGCTACGTTTTACAGCAGATTGCGCTGTTTCCAAATATGACCGTCGCAGAGAACATCGAACTGATCCCTGAGCTGAAGGCATGGAAGAAGGAAGTGCGTAGAGAACGGACGAAGGAGCTTCTTGAAAAGGTTGGTCTGCCGCCGGAGGAATACATGTATCGAAAGCCGGCTGAGCTGTCTGGTGGTGAACAGCAGCGGATAGGAATTCTGCGGGCGATTGCCGCGAAACCGGATATTATTTTGATGGATGAGCCCTTCAGTGCGCTGGACCCAATTTCTAAAAGCCAGCTTCAGATGCTCATCAAGGAACTGCACAAAGAGCTGGCCAGCACGATTATTTTTGTGACCCATGATATGAATGAAGCCATGCTTTTGGGGGATCGGATTTGCATCATGAAGGACGGTGCGATCGTTCAGGTGGATACACCGGAGCAAATCAGAAAATGTCCGAAGAACGAGTTTGTGGCACAATTCTTCAAAGATGATTCTCCGGGATTGGAGGATTATCGAGTTGAGGACTTAGGCCAGTGGTCCTTGTTGGATAAGACTGATCGTCCTCTCGGGACTGAGGTAGCTCTGACGACTCCTTTATCTGAGGTAGTTCGTCTGCTGGCAAAAGAACAGAGCGTCACTGTTGCCATAGAAGAGGAAGTGTATCTGATCACTTCTCAAACGATCATCCTCTTTTTGGAAAAACAACTGGAAGCAGGTGAAACACGGAATGACTAATTTGATTGAGACCTTTGCTGCCAGACAAGATGATTACATTCAAGCACTGGTGGAGCATATCCAGCTTTCACTACTGTCGCTGTTGATTGCGATTTTAATTGCTGTACCTGTAGCAATCCTGCTGACAAAATATAAAAGAATCGCAGAAGCTATCCTGCAAATCACTGGGATTTTCCAAACGATTCCTTCATTGGCCTTACTGGGGCTGTTGATTCCGCTGATTGGGATTGGGACGCCTCCGGCAATTATTGCACTAGTGATCTATGCCCTGTTTCCTATTTTGCAGAACACTTATACTGGTCTGACAGAAATAGATCCTTCCTTGGAAGAAGCGGCGGAAGCTTTTGGGATGACTAAGAAAGAGAAGCTGGTAAAATTTGAGATTCAGCTGGCATTACCATATATTGTTTCCGGCATTCGAACAGCTGCAGTTATGATCATTGGGACTGCCACTCTTGCAGCGTTGATCGGTGCAGGCGGTTTGGGGACCTTTATCCTTTTAGGGATTGATCGGAATAATATTTCCCTGATCCTGATTGGGGCGATCTCTTCTGCTGTACTGGCTGTGTTATTCAACTACGGAATCCATCTATTGGAAAAGGCCAGTGTGAAGAAAATTATTACCTCCTTTGTTTTGCTGTTGGCTCTGCTGGTTGGCTCGTTTGCGTATTCAAGCTATGACGGACAACAGAAAACAATAACAATTGCTGGTAAATTAGGGGCAGAACCAGATATCATCATCAACATGTATAAAGAGCTGATCGAAGAGAACAGCGATATTCAGGTGGAGCTGAAGCCGAACTTTGGAAAAACCAGCTTCCTGTACAACGCACTAAAATCCGGCGAAGTCGATATCTATCCAGAGTATACGGGAACCGTATTGGAAACCTTTCTTTCTGAAAATACGAATACATCGAACGATCCGAAAGAGGTGTACGAGTATGCGAAAAAGGAAATTGCCCAGCAGGATAATCTGGTTTACCTTGAGCCGATGAAATTCCAAAATACGTATGCTGTTGCGGTGAAGCGAAGCTTTGCAGAAGAGCATAACCTGAAAACTATCGAAGATTTGAAAAGTATTGCCAGTCAATTGAAGGCTGGATTCACACTGGAATTTATCGATCGAGATGATGGATATAAAGGTCTGCAGGAGCTGTATGGCTTGACTATGAACGTCCAATCGATGGAGCCTTCATTACGTTATCAGGCAATCAATAATGGGGATGTAAATATTGTCGATGCTTATTCAACGGACAGCGAGCTGAAGCAGTATGACCTAGTGACCTTGGAAGATAACAAACAGCTGTTTCCTCCTTATCAGGGAGCGCCGCTGCTGAGGAAAGAAACCTTGGAGGAATACCCTGAGTTGGAAGAATGGCTGTCTCCCTTGGTTGGTAAAATCACTGAAGAAGAAATGAGCGACATGAACTATCAGGTAAATGTAGAAGGAAAAGAGCCTCAAACCGTTGCACACGATTATCTGGTAAAAAATAAGCTGATCAAAGAGTGAGCAGTGTCCAAATAATCTGAAAAAAGCTGAGCAACACTAGAAATCAATAAAAGAAGAACTGCTTTAAAGTTTTTATCTACAACTTTAAGGCAGTTCTTCTTTTTTTACTGTCATGTTTTCATTAATGAGGTTTTAATCTCCTTTAAGTTAAATTTATATATCTTTGTGTAAAATAATTTGTTATCATTCTAGTTATATAATTCTTGTTAAATGAGTGCTTCATTGTAACGATTCCTGTGTCTGCATTGCGGGGAAAAGAGGTTCATTGTTTTATTGTTGTATCTATGAATGTTGTCTTATTGTATTTTTGGACAAAGCATTTGTGTAAATAACATGTGTCTATGGTTTTAGGTCTACGATGATTCTCGGGAGAAAGTATGAAGACTGATTTGTTTCGCTTTACTATGCAGGAATTAATTTAACAGGTTTTATATAGAGAAAAGAAAGTGGAGGGATAGAATGAAAAAGAAGTTATTTATCACAGCCAGCTCACTTTTGGTTATGGGGAGTGTCATGGGCACCACCTCGGCAAAAGCAGAGGGAAACGCGTATCAAGAAATCAATGGGGGGATTTATCTTGTAGGTGAAGATTCTGCCAGCGCTGTCGATCAGAATAGCAGCTCAAATTCAGCACTTGAGCTTGCGGAGAATTTGACAGAGGCGGAGAAACAGGAAATTTCAGGCTATCTTGGGCAATACGTAGAAGAGTATGCTGGGAGAAATCTTTTAGGTCGAAGCATCATGGACAGTATTCTAGATCGCGTAGTAATAGAGATGGCATTTGATTTTGGATTCAGACGAGATGATGCATTGTACTCTATGATTGTCGGCTCGGACTCAGCTGAGCTTGAAGAGAATCTTGCCCCATATGTGGCATGGTTCAATAGTCTGACGAACACATCAGAAAGAATACAAACAGTTTATGAAGTACCAACAGCACAGAACATTAATCTATACTCTCGTTATATTGATAATGGTGCGACGAAGACGGTAGTTGTTCATAATGGTTACCGTTCAGGACAGAACAGTATGCTGGCGCATGCAAAAATGTTTTCAGATATGGGCTACAATGTACTGATTCCTGATATACGTGCACACAATAGTAGTGAAGGATCATATATTACATTTGGACATTATGAAAAGGATGACCTGAATGGCTGGATCGACCAAGAGGTTCAGATGAAGCCAGGACAGGAAGTTATTCTGGCAGGTGTTTCAATGGGCGCGGCTACGACGATACTTTCACAGGAGAACGCTCATCCGAATGTAATTGCTTATATAGCAGATTGCAGTTATTCATCGGTAGAACAGCAGTTTAAGGATACACTGGGACTCCTTGAGCATTTCCTTGGATCGAATGCGATGTTCGAAAAATACGATTGGAAAGGCCGAGAAGCGACACTGATCCACAAGCTGAATGAGGAAAAAACGAAGCCTGTTTTAGGTATGGATATTTACAATACATCACCACTTGAAGCAGTCGATGATACTGGTATTCCTAAACTATTTATTCACGGAGCAGCGGATACCTTTATTCCTCCGGCGGCACAAGATTTATTATACGACAAGGCAATTGGCTATAAAGAAAAGTTGACTGTAGCTGACGCCGGACATGGTGTGTCATTAGCTGTAGCGCCTGAGCAGTATGTTGCGGCAGTCCAATCATTTCTAACAACAATTGGAGAACTAGAAACAAAACATCCTGAAATAGCTCCAGATGTTAATTTACTGAAAAACCCGACATTTAATGCTGCTGAAACACAAATTGCAGATTGGGCAATTAGTGTAGATAATCAGCAATTCAATACAGGTCCGCTAAGCAAAAATGCCGCAGGCGAGTTTATCCTTAAAAAGGAGCAGAACATTGATGCTGTGACTGCTTTCCAAATGGGCGAATCACTACGCATCTATAGTAAAAACTATAATAATTTTGGCGTAGTTGGACAGATGATCCCTGTGAAGGCCGGAGAGACCTATGAGCTGTCATTTTCTGCATTGAACGATACGTATTCTCTGGTTACCTACCCGAATGTTGTGTACGGCTTGGGGAATGCGACGAGAGATGAAGCATTAAAAGGAACGAAAAAGCAAAACAGAAACCTGACCTATCAGGCACAGGCAGATGGAGAAATCAGAGCATCGCTTGGAGCGAAGCTGGGGTATAAGATTTTCTTTTCGAAGGACTATGCTCTTACAATCCTTTCTGAGCCTAAGGTAGTCAATACAGATCGCACACCGCCGTCAGCTGCAGCGATCACATCCATCAATGATACAGCGGATGGTTGTATTGTGCAGGGAACAGGAGAAAAGAATACTGAAATCGTGATTGAAACGGTGGATGGTGTTCTTCTGACAAGTACTAAAACGAATGAGCAAGGTGCCTTCCAAATAACTATTGCCAAAGGGCAGGAGAAATTGGTGCATCTAATCAACAAAGATTACAAAGGCAATAAGAGTGAATCTAAAGTGATCGTCTTCAACTGAATAATAAAGCTGTAATAAGCGAGCGTGGGAGCAGATTATTGCCCCACACTTTTTGCTTCCTTAAATCCGAATAAACAGCGTGACAACTTCTGTGTGCTTCGAGGTCCGAAACATAGCGAGAACCACAGACGCAGGAGCTAGATGTTTTTGTCCCGACCTCGTTTTGTTTATGGGGAAATAGCAATTCGATTGCATGGAAAAATAGGTTCAGCTACAGTCGGAACAATTGTTGTAACTCAGCATTTCATTTGTATTCATAAGGGATATCATTCAGAATGATCAACAGAGATTTATGTGAATTTGCTAAAAAGAGTAAAATTTACCAAAAATACCTGATTTTTTTTATGACTTTCGCTATAATGTAAGAAAATACTAAACAGGAGCGGTGTAGATGAAGAAAGCAGATCGTCAGCGATTGATTCGTCAAATCATTACTGAAAATGAAATAGAAACGCAGGAAGAACTGATTTCACGTTTAGAGGATGCGGGAGTGAAGGCTACGCAGGCCACAGTATCCAGAGATGTACGAGAAATGAGTATTGTTAAAACACATGGCTCTAACGGACAGGTGAAATATGCGATTTTTTCTCAGACGAAAACAGACAGTCAAGAGGAAAAGCTGAAGGAATCAATCAAAGACTCAGTGATACGAATTGAACGTGTGCAATTTACAGTTATTGTCCACACAGACATGGGCAGAGCAGACGTGGTCACCAACTTTTTAGATATGGTCAATTACAGTGAGGTTGCGGGAACCGTTGCAGGAGTGGACACAATCATTATTATCGCCAGATCTGAAGCGGAAGCAGTGATTCTTGTTGAGCGTTTTGAAGCCATGATGAGAAATGAATAATTCATAACAAAACATAAACGATACAAACAAATGAAGGGAGTTTTAAGTACATGGATTTGAAAGCGTTACAAAATGGATCGGATTTTCGTGGAATTGCTGTAGAGACTGAGGAATACAAAGCCAACCTGACCCCAGATCAGGTCAAGAAAATAGGAACTGGAATGATTCACTGGCTGAGAGATCAAAAGCAGCTGAGAGAAAAGCATGAAGCTGGGAAGCTGAAAATCGGGATCGGGCATGACAGCAGGATCACGGCGGGCAGCTTAAAGCAGGCGCTGATTGATTGTTTTACTGACCATCAGATCCATGTACTGGACTTCGAGTTGGCAACGACTCCTGCCATGTTTATGGCAACGCAGTTTCCGCAGTATGATTGCGATGCAGCAATCATGATCACTGCCAGCCATCTGCCATATTACTTCAACGGATTGAAGCTGTTTACTAAAGACGGCGGTGCAGAAAAGGAAGATATCGCTTATATTGCGAGTCACAGCACGGAAGACTTGGCGACTGGAACAGGAAGTGTAACTGTTTCAGAGATATTGACTGATTATGCAGCAGATATGGTGGGGAAAATCCGTAAAGGAATGAAAACAACCAAAGAGAATCCGCTGGAGGGCTTTCATATCATCGTTGATGCAGGAAATGGTGCCGGCGGCTTCTTTGCTGAAAAAGTATTGGCGGCATTAGGGGCAGATACTTCAGGTTCACAATTTTTAGAACCGGATGGAACATTCCCGAATCATATCCCTAATCCGGATAACAAAGAAGCGATGGAGAGCATCCGTCAGGCTGTATTGAAAAATCAAGCAGATTTAGGCGTGATTTTTGACACAGATGTTGACCGTTCAGCCGTTGTAGACCCAACTGGCGAGGTGATCAACCGAAATAATCTGATTGCGGTATTGGCAACAATCGTTTTGGAGGAATATCCAGGCAGCAGTATTGTTACCAATTCTCCTACATCCAGTCACCTGAAGGATTTCATTGAGGAAAAAGGCGGTAAACAGGTACGCTATATCTCTGGATACAGGAATGTCATCAACAAGATGATCGAGCTGAACAACGAAGGGATTGAAACTCCCTTAGCTATAGAAACCAGCGGGCATGCAGCGTTTAAGGAGAATTATGATTTAGATGACGGCGCTTATGTGATTGCGAAGCTGCTGATGCTTTTGCCGAGATTGAGGGAAGAAGGACGAACGCTCAGCGATTTGATTGCTGATTTGAAACAGCCGGCTGAAACCCAAGAAATTCGTTTCAAGATTCTTGCAGAAAATGTTCGTGATTACGGAGAAGGTGTGATTCGTGACTTGGCTGATTTTGCTGCTAAAACACAAGGACTGACGATTGATCCTGAAAATCATGAAGGACTTCGTGTGAACGTTTCGGCAGAATACGGCAGCGGGTGGTTCTTGCTGCGGATGAGTCTTCATGAGCCGCTGCTTGTACTGCAAGTAGAAAACGACCTTGAAGGAAAGAATCTGCTTGTCTTTGAGCAGCTGAAAGAATTTTTTACTGTGTATGATCAATTGGATCAATCGAACCTCGATAAAGTTTTCGAGTAGGATATTTCAATATTACGAAAAAATATTCCTCTTTTTGTAAAATAACTCTTTCTTTAACGAAGATATTGTTTTATAATGTTTGTTAGAGGAGGGATTTTATGAAGAAAATCAAATACGTACTTGCTGGATTAGCATTATGTGGGATGTTCACGTTATTTCAAGCCGACCAGGCAGAAGCGACAGCTGTGGATACAAATACCGTAGCTGAAGCAACAGGAAGAATCTTTGAGGACTACCCGGATGCACCAAGCTACGAAAAAACAACAAGGATTTATTTCTTTAATGTCAGCTGGGCACCAACAAAATTGGGCTTTGGTGATCTTAAAAACGGGTACCTGTACATGGGAACCTTGGAGCGTCAGAAACAAATGCCGCTAAGCTCTGGACCTGGATACATTACGTACACTGGTACCATGAACGCTGTTAGAAAACTGTTTTAAAAAAAGGATTGTGTTCGTTGCTTTAGTGATAGACAGTCTCTATTGTAAAGCCCCTGACGAACAGCAACCCAAAAAAAGTTCTATGTCAGTCCATATGAATCAATAAATATATGAATAACAGTCAATGTTCAATATATAATTTATACAGTGCTTATAGAAAAGAGGATGCATCTAGTCAATGCATCCTCTTTTTTTGCTGCTCAAAGTAATACTTAGTAGGCTAGGCTGTCTCTGATTTACTACTTAATGAAAGGAACCAAAAGAGCACTTCTCATTAGGAATGCAGTGGCTCTCACCCAAGTACAGTCTTATGACCTTACCATAGACCAGGAGCTGCTTGAACAGTGATTTTTTCATTGGTAAAGGGGTGTAGGAGATGTAGTTCGTAGGCATGGAGCATCAACCGTTTGGCCGCCATCCCCTCATACAAAGAATCACCGACGATTGAGTGTCCTTCGCTGCTTAAATGCACACGGATTTGATGGGTTCGTCCAGTATCAAGTATACAGAAAATCGCAGTCTGGTTTTTCGACGGATCATAAAAGGCTTTTTCCACATGAGTAACAGCAAGGTCGCCCTTCTTAGGATCAACCACTCGTTTCCGCCGATCATGGCGATGTCTGCCGATTCTTTTATTGATTGTCAGTGACTGTTGTTTTATTTTTCCGGAAACGAATGCTTGGTAGCGACGATAAATCTTTTTCTGCTCCAACATGCGACCTAGTATTGGTAAGATGAATGGATTTTTTGCGAAAACGATGCAGCCGCTTGTTTCTCTATCCAGTCGATGAACGACATAGGGAAACTGACCTTTAGGGACGAGGTATCCGGCAAGCTGATTGAGAAGTGTGTCGTGCTCCTCCGGCGTGTTAGGATGTGTTTTGATTCCAGCAGGCTTGTCCAAAACGATCAATTGCTCGTCTTCGAATAAAATGGTTAGGGATGAGGGATCACCGATATAAGCGGTAGGCACAGAATAATCCTCCGAATCAAAATGCAAAGAGACGTTATCCCCCGCTTTTACGGAAAAATGAAATTGAGCCGGCTGCCCATTCACAGTAACGTTTTTTCGTGTACGTAGAAAATGTCTGACTTTTCTGGGAACCAGCCATTCCTTTTCTAAGAGCTCCTGTATCGTAGTCTCCTGAAAATCATCAGGCAATTGGATCGTGATATCCATCTATGTTTCTCCTCTATCTTTTTTGAATGTTAAATAGAACACTTTTTCATGTGAATCACGTTTTAGTGTAACAAATAAAAGAAGAATAAGGAAATGTCTTTTATTCTATGGGAAAGTCATATTTAGGGTAAAAAAATACCCGTCCTTTGGGGGAGGACGGGAAAAGGAGTTAAAAATGAAAAAGTGTTGTGTTAGGGTTGTCTGCTTAAATGCGTTCAAGCATTTAAACTAATTTGTTGGTATGTCTATATAATACAAACCAAATGTGAATTTTTTATGTAGGATTTTTTTGAAAAGTGTAAACTATTTACTAATGAAACCTTAAGAAGTCCACTGGTTTTTATCCAATCACTTAGCATAGCTGCATTTATAGAGAGAGGACAAAATCAATACAGCTTCTCGCAATGATTTATCATTGATCTATTTTTCATCTATAGAATGAACACAAAAAAATACCCGCTCTTTGGGGGAGAGCGGGAAAGGAGTTAAAAATGAAAAAGTGTTTGTTAGGGTTTGTTTATTGGTATGAGTTAATAATACATCGAAGTTGTGAATTTTTTGTGTCGGAAACATTTTGAAAATGTAAAAGATTTATTAACGAAATGATAAGCTGTTGATTTCTTCTTTTTTTGATTTTCTTCAGGTAAATAAATTTTCTATTTAAATAGTTGAATACATAATCAACAGAGTCATCGATTTTTTGGAAAAAGAAATGGAGTAAAGAATATCAAAGAAAACAAAAAAATACCCGCCCTTTGGGGGAGGGCGGGAAAGGAGTTAAAAATGAAAAAGTGTTTGTTAGGGTTTGTTTATTGGTATGAGTTAATAATACATCGAAGTTGTGAATTTTTTGTGTCGGAAACTTTTGAAAAGTGTAAAAGATTTATTAATGAAAGCATAAGACTCTCCAACTCGAAGACCTTCTAGTTGACTTGATCAATATTGAACAAATCAACTCTTCGCTACTCTAACTATAATATCTGTTGAATAATGAGCAGCTAAAATTGCAAGGTAGAGTGGAGCGAAATTGAAAGACTGGTGTTTTTTATCGAAAGTTACTATAGAATGAATTAGAGCAATAAGAACTGAATGGGACTATATTCAGGGGCTTAAAAAGAAAAATAGTCGACACTATAGGTATGTCTCAAAAAGAAGCTTTTTCTTTCAATAGTATAGAAAAGAATAAAAAGAACAGGAGAATAATAGATGAGCAAACCGGAGATTGTAGTATTTCAGCTGCAACGAGAATCATTTCTTTTCCTTGGAATCGAAAATGAAATTATCGGCGCGATTGAAGAGGCTGATTTTGTTTCTATTTGGAGTACGTTTTTTGAAGTCGGGGGATTTGATGAAATTCGGCCATTTCAACTGGAAAATCACCCGCCAATGGTTATTTATCACAAGAATGGCGGCGATAATCTCGTTTATTTTATTGGTTCCATTGTCGGAGAGATGAGTGAGATTCCAGACGGATATACAGTACGCCGCTTTCCAGCATGTGAGTTTCTTGTGATTACAACTGAATGGCTGCCCACAGAGGAAGACGCACTCGGAGAAGATGGGCTTGGACAATGCGGGAAATATGAAAAGAATGTAGAGATACCAAGTGGCTATATTCGATATGACGGAGCAGAAAGCCAGCTGATGTTGATAGAAAGAGAAAATTTCAATACGAAGGACGGCAGCCGCTATGAGTTCTGGGTACCGATAAAGAAAATTGATAGTTGAGGAACTGCTAAGCGCAGATTTAGAGTATTAATCTGACACAGCGCAAAAATGATAGTGATCAAGAGGTATCAGTCAAACGGCTGATACTTTTTGTGATGAAAAAACTCTTGATACATATAGTTAGTTAAATTAAACTATAAAAAAGGAGTGAGTGACAAATGAGTACTGTAGATTCAAACTTAACAGTGGCGGGAGCTGCTTCACAAGAGTTAAGTCAGGCAGCCAGCGCGTTGAACAACGCTTCTGCGCCGACAGCCGGTGCAGGAAAGACCCATGTTTCCGGCCAAAGCAATGCACAAAGCACAATTCAGCGGATCGGTGTTGTTGGTCAACAGATATCAGGAGCATTAACCAGAGATGGGAATAATATACATTCGGTTGCTGAGGAATTTGCAGCAATCGATCAAAAATTAGGTAAGAGTTTCGATGGATTAAAAATTCTGCCAGGACCAGATAATTTTTAATGGGAGTGACAACAAAAAAGGAACAGATCAGTCAGCAGGTTGAAATAGATCAGGAGCTAAACTGTAAATGGCAATGGCGTTTAGAGGAATTGGAACAGGGGTGTCGGAGCTTGCCGATACAGCAGGAGGCTTTTCTTCAGACCATAGAGGTAAGGGAAAAGGAGGGTACTTCCGTTTCTCCTGCCTCTTTTGTGTTATTCTCTTTTCTTTGTTCATATACCCATACATTTTCAGAATCTCAATACTGAAGCATCGATTTTACCTATCCTCCTCCGGAAAAAAGACAAAAAGAGACCCGCCCTTTGGGGGAGGGCGGGAAAAAGGAGTTAAAAATGAAAAAGTGTTGTGTTAGGGTTTGTTTTATTGGTATGTATACATAATAACCCTTGATTGTGAATTTTCTATGTACAATCTTTTGATAAATTGGAAAAAATCAGTGACGAGAATATAGCATTTCTTAATAGATGGATAAGCTATAGAGAAAAATGTCTCGTGAAAACAATCTAGGGATCAAAAAAACAGAATAGAAAACAGCATTCCCACTGCGACTGCTGAAAGAGAAATCATCAAATAGCTTTTTGTACGCCACCCGCTTTTTTTCTTAAGATAAATATTTATAGGTAGTACCAGTAGTAAGTATACTATAAGCATGAAAAATCCAAGTATGACATTAAAGCTCTGTTCACTATCAGGAACATAATAACCTGGACCGTTCGGTTGATTGATGAAAAAATAATACATCATCTGAAACAACGTTAAGCTCACAAGTCCCCAAAAAAAGTTGAATGCAGCAGATAAAACAATCAAAAAATATTTTTTCGTTTCTCTATCGAAGCTAATACTGCCAATCAAAAGACAGAAGGCAATATAAGCGACTATCGCAATAAACCCACCAGTCAAAATCATTTTCCTCCAACCTTTCCATGCATAGAATAAAAATTATTATGGTACAAGGATACTATCCATTCATTTTACATAGTTGCCTTTTTTATCATATAAGAGAAAATTTTTTTCGTCAATGGTGGTCAGTCTCTTGAAAGAATCGGTGCTGTTTTTAAACTATGTAGAAATAATTTCTATACGAAATTGTATAGTCCTATCTAACGTCTTAGCGCAAATTTAAGATTTTCTACATAATTTCGAAAGGAAATCATGGTAGAATGAGTAAAACCTCGTTTTGCGCAGAAGCAAAATCATACGGAGGTCTTATTAAACATTGAATGATTTGTGTTAGAATAATGAAAATATCTATGTAAATCTTGTTAAAGTTTCCATTATGTGAAAAGCGACCTTTGTTTTTAGGTTATGGAATGGGATAATGTGTCTGCACATCGTTCTTTTGCAAGATTAATATAGTACAAAAAGGAGCACTTATGGATTTTAAAGAATTTATGAGAAAGACCGGTTCGGTCATCAAGCGATTCTGGACTTGGCTTAAGCCCTATCTGGTTCGCTTCCATCAATGGAGAAAACGAATTTGGAAGAAGTATCAAATCAATAAAATAATTTTGCTGCTGGCGATGGTGGCAGTGCTGGTAACAAGCATTTATTTATTTACAATAGCCAAAGCGGCGAATGTTAAAGCGCTGAAGGAAGGGCTGCAGCAGTCTACAGTTATTTACGATAAGAACAACGATGAGGCTGGTAAGCTGTTTGGGCAGAAAGGGACCTTTGTAGAACTGGATCAGATATCACCTTATATTCAAGATGCAGTGATTTCTACTGAGGATCGAAATTTCTATAATCATGGTGGTTATGATATCAAAGGGATATTTAGAGCGTTGCTTGGTCGAGTGACGATGGGAAAAATCGTCGGCGGAGGGAGTACGATCACTCAGCAGCTGGCGAAAAATGCCTATCTAACCTTGGATCAAACCTTGGATCGTAAGGCGAAAGAGCTGTTTCTGGCAATTGAGATCGAGAAGAAATATTCAAAAGAAGATATTTTAGCGATGTATCTGAACAACTCTTACTTCGGTAATGGGGTTTGGGGAGTGGAAGATGCAGCGAAACGATACTTTGGCGTTAGCGCCTCTGAGGTTTCATTAGGAGAAGCAGCGACTTTGGTGGGTATGCTGAAGGGACCGGGGATATACAATCCAATCGATAATTTAGAAAATGCAGTCAATCGTCGAGACACAGTTCTTCAGTTGATGGTGGATAACAGCAAGCTGGATCAGGCGACTGCTGAAGCGGAATCCAGTGTTGATTTGGGCAGTCTGCTTAGTGATGGATATACAGATGCAGATTCTGACTATCGTTACCCGTATTACTTTGATGCAGTAGTCGATGAAGCTGTTGATCGTTATGGCATCAAGGAAGAAGATCTGTTGACGAAAGGGTATAAGATATACACAGCCTTGGATCAGAATTATCAAGTGGCGATGGAGCAAACCTACTTGAATGATGCACTGTTTCCACCGAATGCGGAGGATGGTGTCATGGTGGAGAGCGGCTCTGTTGCTTTAGATCCTAAGACTGGCGGAATTCAGGCTGTTGTTGGCGGACGTGGTGAACACGTGTATCGCGGGTTCAACTTTGCGACACAAACGAAGCGATCTCCGGGTTCTTCCTTAAAACCAATCTCGGTGTATACACCGGCGTTGGAGGCTGGGTACACACCGGCTAGTATCCTAGTGGATCAGCTGCAGGATTACTATCCGGCACAGAACTTCAGCCGAACCTTCCAAGGAGAGGTGCCAATGTATCAGGCATTAGGAGAAAGCCTGAATGCGCCGGCAATCTGGCTGTTGAACCAGATTGGTTTAGATAAAGGTTATGAGAAGACAAAAACCTTTGGGATTCCTTTGAACGAAGATGATAAACGTTATCCGTTAGCTCTGGGAAGTATCGAAACAGGGGTTTCACCAATGGATATGGCAGCTGCTTACAGCGCATTTGCGAATGGCGGTCAGCTGGCAGAAGCACATTTGATCACAAAAATCGTTGATTCTACTGGTGCAGTGGTGGTAGATAAAACCAATACCAAAACAAAACAAATCATCTCGCAAGAAACAGCGGATGAAATCACCAGTATGCTTCTAGGGGTATTCAGCTCAGGAAGCGGGATCAATGCGAACCCTTACGGCTATACAATGGCTGGGAAGACAGGTACGACTGAAACCAGCTTTGACAGCACGAAGACGAATGATCAATGGGTGATCGGTTATACCTCTGATGTAGTATTGGCAACATGGCTGGGCTTTGAGATAACAGACGAGACTCATTATTTAGAGGGAACGAGTGCCACCTATGCGTCAAATGTCTTTAACAGTCAGGCGAGCGGCATCCTTCCGAATACGCCGAACACGCCGTTTACCGTAGCAGATGCCTACGCGACAGGAGGAGCAGTTGTTGCTTCCGGAGAGGAAAATGCGACAAACAGCGACTGGCAGGATAGCGTCAAGGATATCGGTGGTCAGGTTCAGGAAGGCGCGAAAAATATCGGAGAGCAAATCAAAGAAGGCTGGAACAATGTCAAAGAAGGGGTGTCTGATTTCTTTGGTGGTCTGGTAGGCGAATAAGTTTTTTGAAATGTTCCATGGAAATGTTACAATGGAAGAAACTATTGGAAGAAATGGGGCTAAAAACGTGGCAAATATTTATGATACAGCAAATCAGCTGGAACGCGAACTAAGAGATATGAACGAATTCAAAGCATTGGAAGAGGCTTACAAAGAAGTGCAGGGAAATGAAGAAGCACATACTTTATTCAAAGAGTTTCAAGCTTTCCAGCAAGAGCTGCAGGATAAGCAAATGCGCGGCGAAGAATTTTCAGAGGCAGATGCAGAGAAAGCACAGCAGCTGGCGACAGAGGTGCAAGGCACTGAGCTGATCAATAAAATGATGGAAAAAGAACAGGCCTTCAGCATGATTGTTAACGACTTGAACCGAATCATCATGACACCGATTCGTGATTTGTACAGTAACTAAAAGAATAAAGAGAGCCAAGTGAATAAAAAATGGAGGTAAGTGAGACGGAATCTGTTTCACTCACCTCTATTTTTATTGTCTTTTACGATTATTGGCTGGAACATTTGTTTAGGAATAGGTTTCCTTTTTTGTTTTTAATTCATATTGTAATATTCTACGCATCTTTTGTTTGTGTTATAATTACTAAAAACAATTGTAACTTTACTACATAAAAGGGGTTAATAATTTAATCAATGGCTGTTTGGTTTATAAAATATGAGAAACAGCCGGGAGTAGAAGATGAGGGTGTTGGGGCTATGGTATATATTCTAACTTATTTTATAAATATGATTGCTTTAGAATCGGGGATGTATATTTTTTTTAAGAAGCTATTCTCCAAGAAAGATCGAATACTTATATTTCTTATAAGCATATTAATATATGGTATATTTTTTGTCTTTGCAATTAATCAAAGTACGACAATTTTGATCTTTGAGTACCATCATTTGATCATAGCAGGCATTGTGTTGTGGGGATATTATATGATTTTAGGAAAAAAAGCTAATGGATTTGAACAAATGTTACTGTTTTTTTTATTAGAAAATATAGTGATGCTATATCTTTTGAAAATAGTACTAATTTCAGTTAGCAGTGTTCAAATTGTAACGCTCTCTCCGTTCATAAATTTGTTGATTCAGCTGGTTTTTGCCATGTTTCTTGAAAGTAAATATCGGTACTTGATTGCTTCGCTTTTTATTGATAAAAAAAAGAAAGCAGCAATAACTTTTTTCTTGTTGTTGACTGCGGTATTTCAGCTCATTATAATGACACCGAATCAAAATGATGACAATCAAATAATAACAGAGACTGTGGCATCAGATAACGAACTTACTCAAGTAGATCAAAATGAAGTGTTCCAAATCAATAGACTGTTTCTAGTTTTTCTGTCAGTTGTTGTTATAAGTGTTATTTATGTCGCTAAGGAAATCAAAAAGAATAAAAGAAATAAAAAAATGCTGAACGACAGAAAAATGATGGAAAGCTATATTGATACATTAGAGAAGCTTCAACTGGATATTCAAAAAATACAGCATGATTATAAAAATATATTAATTGGAATTAATGGTTTTTTAGATGAGAACAATGATATTTCCGGATTAAAAGAGTTTCTCCAAAAAAACGAGTTGATACATACTACTGCGCAAATGCAGACTGGAACCCTAAATCAACTCAAAAGAATAAACATCATTGAAATCAAAGGATTGATATCAACCAAAATGATTCAAGCAATACAAAAAGGAATACAGGTTTCGATAGAGTGTCAAGACGAGATCAATATCAAAAGAATTGACTCTTTAGATTTATCAAGGATATTGGGAATAATCATCGATAATGCTATAGAAGAATGCGAGAATCAGGCAATAGGGGCAATCAGAATAGCTTTTATTGATGATGAAAAGAAAACATTAATTATAGTGACAAACACATGTAGAGAATCTTCGCTGAATATTGACAAGTACAGTGAGTTTGGTGTTTCCACCAAGGGAGATAATAGAGGGATTGGCTTGAGTAATTTACGGGATATTGTGGACAATTACAACAATGTATCGCTGGAAACTAATTGTGAAAACTACGAATTTATTCAAAAATTATTTATTGGTAAATAGTTCCTATAATAAAAAGGAGGGGAATATATGATCAATATATTTATTTGTGACGACAGTATACAGCATCTGGAAAACATAAAAGAAATAATCAAAGCGGGTACGTTATTTTTAGATACACCAATGAATATCAAGCAAGCAACAACATCACCAAAAAGCTTGTTGGAAGCTATGGGGCAATATAAGGATGATGAAACAAATGTATACTTCTTAGACATTGATTTAGCGGATAGACAATACGATGGGTTGCAATTGGCAGTTGCGATTAGAGAAAGGGATCCGTTGGGTTTTATCGTATTTGTTACTTCTCATGTTGAATTTGGTTTTTTAACTTTTGAGTACAAACTGGGTGCATTTGACTATATTGTAAAAACTGCAGATAGTGATATATTGAGAAGCAAAATTTTTGCCACTATAAAAGCTATTGAGAAAAGATGGAATACAAAAGTTTCCAGTAGTAAAGAATGGCAGCAAACATCCAGAAAAATTAGGTTTGTTTCAGATTATGAAGAGAAATATGTAGGCTTGGAAGAAATAATTGCCATGGAAGTGATAGGAAATCATAAACTACAAGTTGTGACTAAGCATCAAATTTTTGAATGTAACAGCAGTCTTGGGAATTTTGAGAAACAGCTTCCGGAATATTTCTTCCGATGCCATCGCAGCTATATCATTAATTTAAAAGAGGTAGAGAGTAAATCTAGAACAGCAGAAGAAGTCGTCATGACAAATGGTTTTGTCGTTCAATGTGCTAAGCGGCAACAGAAAAAGTTTTTAGAGCTAATAAAAATGATAAATTCTTAAAACAGAGAATAAGCCGTATGTTAGCACGCAGTAATCAAGTGAAGCTTGTTGTACGATCAGCCTTTATGCACACGCGAAAGTAATATCGAATCTTCAAACTTGAAGGTAACAATTGATGATTATTTGATTTATTGCTCGATGTATATTTAAAAAAACGTTCAAGTATTACTTGAACGTTTTTTATTGTGTGATTAAGTTCGTAAATAAGTAGTTTAAGTAAGCTTTCAAAAAATCAAAGAAATCAGTTGTAGAATAAGGATGAATCAAAAAGAAAGGAGGATAATCTCATGAGAAAAATGACTAAAAGTGAAGCAAATATTTTTGCTGCGGGTTGGGTACGTGTCTGTCAATATCTTGGTGGCGGATGGTGGTTCTGTGTTACCTACTATTAATTAACATTCACTGTAGAAAAGCTAAGTAGGAAACAAATACTTAGCTTTTCGTTGTTCATGAGATTAATTAGCTGATGTATACACATAATATGCAAAACTCGATAAATGATTGTGGCATAGCAGCTGTTTTAACAGTGCTGGATCAACTAAAGATAAACCGAGAAGATTTTCATAGGACATATAATAAATCAAAAAAAGAAACGATGCAGGGTCTTTCAGTAAAACACATAATTGATATTTTTCTTGAATATGGTGTGAACACAGATGGATACATTGTTGATGAGTTTGAAGAGCTTAAGTCACAACAATTTCCAATCATAGCAATGATCGAACAGGAGGGACTGCCTCATTATGTGGTGCTCCATGACATCACAGAGGACTGCATTACTTTATCCAATCCTAGTGAACATGAAGTGCAACGGATAACAATAGATGAATTTAAAAAGAATTTTTCAAATAGAGTAGTATGTATTGAAAAAATAGATGTTGTTGATAAATCAACAAGCTATTCTGAAAGTCTATATCAAACTGTTATAGGTAATATTGCAGTCAAAAATAAGCTGTGGATTGCTTTTTTAACATTAGGTAAGTTGGCTATTCCGTTACTTGCTGTAATAGGACTGGAATATGTACTTTCCAATAAAGTAGGGCAACTAACGTCAAATAGAATGTTGAGTCTATTGCTTGCTTATGTTCCGATCATCATGTTATTCAGTTATGCAAATACAAAAACAGCTGAAATGCGTGTGCGCCTTACAAATAAATTGCAAAAGGAGATAATGACAAAATACTATTTATCTGAATTAGAAGATGTCTCCTTTAATAAAAATGTTTCTCAAATAACAGGTTACTTTTGGAATATTTTAACAGCGATATCTGGCTTGCTCCAACTTTTTTATTTGAAAGTGGATTTATTATATGGTGCCATTTTATTAATTGGTTTGGCCATAATTAGTCCATATTGTGTATTGATTGTCATGTTTTGGGGAGCATTGTTTTTGTGGATTGCGAAAAGAAATGCGGTAGATATTAAAAATCTATATAGTTCCACTTTAACAAATTCCAATGGATTGGCGTCAGTTTTTGAAGAGAATGTCAATGCATCCTGTGATATTACAACTTTTAATAAGCAAGAAGAAGCATATGATTTTTTTCAAAAAAAAATAAGTACGTTCTTTCAAAGCAATGTATTACTTGTGGAGAAGGAAACGAGGATGAACACATTATTGGAAGTATTCAATATTATCGTGTTATTAAATTATTTTTTAGTATTTTTCTATTTCTTTAAAACTGGGAGTATTGACCAGTTGGAAAAGTTAGGAAGTGGATTGTTATTGCTCTATTTGGTAGCAACTAATTTTAAACCGATTTATTCAAATTGGATTACTTACCAAAAAAGTAAAAATGCTATCTTCGTTATTGAAAGTGAGCAGCAGACATTTATCCAACCTTCAGCTAGAAATGAAATTATAGGTTTAAAGGAAATAGAAAAGCTGACGATTGAAGGATTGACGTTCTCTTATGACGAAACAAAGATTTTCAGCAAAGCAAATATTCATTTTGAAAAAGGAAAAATATACGGAATTCGTGGTGACAACGGCAGTGGAAAATCTACACTTATTAATATTATTTTGGGATTGATCAAACCAGAAATAGCTGTCACGAAAATCAATGGTAAGAGGATAGATACCTTGTTCAATTCCAGCATAATCGATCATATTTCCTATTATTCTACAGAAATGAATATATTCCAGAATACTGTTGAGAATAACATCAATTTTTCAGTATTTGATGAGGCATATAAAGAAACAGAAGAAAGGGATCGTTTATCATTGAACCTTGTGGATGAGTATATTGTAACCGGTGGAGGAAATAATATATCAGTTGGTCAAAGGCAAAAAATTCTTTTGATGAGGACCTTGATGAGAAAAAAAGAAATTTATATATTTGATGAACCTACTGGTAATCTCGATAGTGAAGCAACTAAGGAGTTTATGCAGATCGTCCAGTCTCTTTCTGATAAAATCATCATTATTGTTACGCATCAAACACGCTTACTTGATTGCTGTGATGTCATTTATGATATAAAAGCTGGTGGTATCTATGAATAAAAAATCTGGAAAAACAATAGTTATTATCATAGGTATAGTGGCTTTACTTGGAGCTGGCTACTTATTTTATTCTGACGAAAGTACAGGAAAACAGAAAATACCAGAAATTTTTACAGAGCAAATCTCTGAATTAGGTAATTCTGGAAAAGAGTTTGTTTATATCTACAGTGAAGAATGTTCTGCCTGTGATTTTTATTTTCCAATAGTAGTAAAAGCAATTGATAAAACGAGAGCATCTATGTATCAAGTTGATTACTTAAAAAATGAAAATACAGATTTTTTTGAAACTAACAACATTTACAATGTACCAGTTATTTTAGAAATTAAAGATGGAAAAATTATCAATCGTTATGAGGGAGCCAAAGAGCTTCAGGAAACAGTGAATATAATTGAATAAAAAACCGAAGAGGATGATTTAAGTGATGAAAAAAATTTCTTTATTTATCATAGTATATTTAACAGCTCTTGTTATTTCAGGATGTCAGGAAAATGCTGCAAGCATCAATGAAAAAGAACCACAAGAAACAGCAGCTGATCTCGGTAGTACGGTTGTTGAAGAAAGCCTAGCTGATAGTACTGAAGAAAGTAGAGATTTATTGACAGATGAGCAGAATAAAGACGATGTTGAGGAAATTTCTTCTGATAAGTTTATGGATACAATCAAGCAGTTGGACAAGGCTGTGGTTTTGGTAGGGGATCCAACAGCTACTGAATATAAAGATACTTTAGAAAACTTGATTACATCATGTGATGAGATGTCTGTTGACCTATATCAAACTGATCTGACAGATCAGGTAGGCGTGGAAATAAAAAATAGGTATAAATTTGCTGATGCGTACGATATCTTAGTCGTTGTCGATGGAAAAATGCAAAAAATTGAAATTGGTGGAGGGGACACCTTGAATGCGGATATTCTGAAAAGAGTATTCACAATCTATGGATTATAAAGTGAGGGAATGCCTATGAAGAAGAGAACTTGGCTTGTCGCATTGACAGTTGTCATATTGTTTTTATTGATTGGTGTTACTGTTTATTTAAATAGTGGGAAAAAACAAGTAGCAGAGGAAAAAGCGGATACATTTCTCGTAGAAAAAAGTGAAGCACTCAATTTTACCGGTATGGTCAAGGCTAAAAAAGTTCAGTATATCAATTTTAATCAACAGTTTGGTGAAACAATTTGGGTAGAAAAAGAAAACCGAGAAAATGTAGCAGAAGGAGAATTAGTTGCTTCTTATTACAGTCAAGAAGTAAATAATAGTCTAATAGAGCGACAAAAAAAACAAAGAGATGTTCAAAATGAAATCAGCACACTGAAAAAAGATGAAACAGGTAACTCAGAAAAAATAGCAGAATTATCTAAAGAAGTTGAGCAAATAAAGCAGGATATAGGTACCTTAAAAAGTTATGCTGTAACTAAAATTTATGCAGAGCACGCTGGTATTTTTACAGTAGATTTATCGTCCAATTATGGTGTTGGAGAGCCAATAGGAAAGGTTAGCAGTAAAATAAGTTATGTCGAAATAGAAGTAAGTGAGTATGATATTGAGAAACTTAAAGAAGATATGACTGTCACCTTGAAATATGTGAATAAATCACAGGATCTTAGTGGTAAAGTCACGAGCGTTGCCAAACTTGCAGAAAATGAAACAAGCAAGGTGTCGAGTTATTCGGTACAAATTGATCCGTCAGAAGAAATCAGAAATGGTTATCATGTACAAACGATAGTTCCAATTGAAGAAATCAAAATTCCTTTGAGCGCTGTAAAAAGGGAAGGTCAAAAACATTACGTGTATAAATTAGTTGAGAATGACTTCGTAAAGACGGAAATAGTTGTAGAAGCTTATCAGAACTATTACATCGTTCAATCGGGTTTGAATGAAAAAGAGGAGATTATTGAAGATGTTGATAATTATTCAAATGAAGAGGGTCAGACCGAATGATTAGAATGTCAGGTATCCATAAATCATATACATTGAATGAAAATGAAGAACCGCTATTTGTTTTGAAAGATATAAATTTGAATGTGGCCGAGAAAGAATTTACGGCTATTATGGGTCCAAGTGGGTCTGGTAAATCTTCATTGATCAATATTATTAGTTTTTTGGATAAAAGCTATACAGGAGAGTATGTCTTTGCAGGGAAGGATATTAAGAGTTTTACAGATAAAGAACTTTCACAATTAAGGAATCAACGTGTAGGTTTTGTCTTTCAATCGTTTAACCTGATTGATAATAATACTGTCTATGAGAATGTTGAACTACCTTTGTTATATAAGGGGCTCTCACATCGAACAGCTCGCCCAGTCGTTATGGAACAATTAGAAAAAGTTGGCTTGGTAGAGAAAAAAAATCAATTTCCTACACAATTATCCGGAGGACAAAAGCAACGGGTTGCCATAGCCAGGGCATTAGCAAATGAACCAAGTTTTATAGTCGCCGATGAACCGACAGGCGCATTGGATAGCGTTACTTCTGAAGAAATAATGACGCTTTTCCAACAGCTGAATGCAGTTCATCAAGTAACAATTTTAATGGTTACCCACGATAATGAAGCTGCTCAGTTTTGTAATCGAATTATTGAGGTAAGAGATGGCAGTGTCATAGGATAGGTGAATGAGAAGATGCGGATAATGATAAGTATAGAAACGGCAGTCAAAGCAATCATCAAAAATGGTCGGAGAAGCTTTCTAACGATTATTGGAATCGTTGTAGGGATAGCTGCGGTAATAACAATTGTGACGGTTGGTAGAGGATATGAGCGATACTCTGTCAAGCAAATTTTGGATAGTGATGATTCAAAAAATAATACAACGGTTATTAGTTTTTACCCTTTAGATACTAGCTTTAACGATAGTAATTTGGACTATTATAGTGAACAGGACTTAGCTTTGATAAGCACTATAGAGGGTGTATCAAAGATAGAATACGAAACAGAAAATCCGGATGAAACATATAAAAATAAAGAGGTAGTCATCAATAACACTTCAGAGAACAAAAAAATATTATTGATCAATAGAGATGGTCGAAAAGTGATACATGGGGAAAAATTAGTTACAGCTGATTTGGGAAATAAGATAGTCGTGATTTCCAGTAAACTAGCAAATGAGTTGGCAAATGATAATTATTCAGTTGCTGAAATGGTTGGACAAACAATAGAAATAGCTGGTGAAGTTTTTGTTATTAAGGGGATTTATGAAGCTGATGTTACAGAAAGCACACACATTGAAATGAACAAGGGAACATACTTGAATTATTATCACACATCAGAAAAAAGAAATGTACAAATTACAGTTCCCAACCAGTATAGTTTAAGTGATGTTGCCGATAAAGCAGTCAAATTGTTAACCAGCCGGGGAAGTATGAAGGCTCTGGGGAAATACAACTACTCCAGTTCAACTGCGTTAACAGATGTTTTGAGCAACACTCTGCAAATGCTGACAATCATCATTTCATTTATTGGAGGTATCTCTTTGTTTATTTCAGGTGTCGGTGTGATGAATATGGTCTATACATCGATTTCTGAGCGCACAAAAGAAATTGGTATTCGAAGAGCCCTGGGAGCAACAGCAAGAGCCATCCAGCTCCAATTCCTTTTAGAAGGATTGATTCTAACTGTTTTTGGTGGGATTATTGGTTATTTGTTTGGCATATTTTTTGCCTATATTATTAGTTGGATGATGCAGTTTGAATTTTCTATTGATTTATTTGTTGCTGGTTTGGCTATGGGTATTTCGATTTTAGTGGGTATCATTTTCAGCTATATCCCATCACGAAATGCTTCAAAAAGAGATGTAGTTGATTTAGTAAGATAAAGAGAGGCTGAGTTTATGAATAAAGAAAAGAAGAAAAATAGTACAGCTAGAAGAATCATAAAAATTGTTTTGATTACATTTACGGTGGTGCTGCTCCTTCTGGGTGGTGGGATTTTCTATATCATGAAGTCAACAGGCATCAACAGACTTCCTAATAAAATTGAATTCTTCAATAACGATGAAATGGAAGAAATGGAAGAGGAAAATCTAGATGGAGAGAATCAAATAATCAAGAAATAAGAGATTTTCGATAAACAAAAGGTTGAGGTGATAAAAGAATGAATAAAAAGAGGGTCATTGAAGTATTTGGAGTAGTACTTTTGCTGATATTGTTTATTTACTCTTGGCAAGTCACTCAAAATGAAAAAAAGTTACAAAGTCAATTGATTGATGAACGAACAAACTATCCGAATATTTATAACATCATAGATTCGATTACCATAACAAATTTTGAAAAAAGAGTTGGAGCTGGCGAAGAATTGATTTTTTACATTGGTAGGCCCACTTGCGGAGATTGTACCGAATTTGAACCCAAGTTGATTGCGATGATTGAGGAAGAAGATGTTCAGGATAAAATTCTTTATTTAAATGTAGCGCAGTTACGAGAGAGTGAAGAAAAATGGAACGAGTTTATTGAGGATTATGATGTGAAATATACACCTACGTTGGTGAAATTCAGCAAAGGAAAAATTGTAAAAAAAGTGAATTGGACTCCTGAAGGAGGGACCGACTTAGCTCAATTTTCTGATTTTTTAAAGTCTTGTGTGTAACGCAAAATAAAAGGATTAGTGAATGTAAATCAGCATGATTCTGATTTAGATCTACTAATTCTTTTATTTTATTATTTGTTGAAAACTATAGAAAACATTCTATTCTAATGTATGCAGGCCCTTGGCAACTATAATGAATTTTATTTTCAAACAAACCTATAAAAAGTTAAAAAATCTAAACAATGTTAATGAAAAGCGAACGAATTTTCGTATGTTTTTACTGACCGATTTTATAGAAAATGATATGATAGAGGAAACTTTCGAAAGATGAGGAAACAGCCGACATGAAATTATTGCATATTGCTGATTTACATTTAGATCGTTCATTTGAAGGACTGAAAGCTTTTCCTGATCAAGTTGCGCAGCAGCTTCAGGATGCCAATAAACGGGTATTACATAACCTTATCGATATAGCGTTGAAAAATCAGGTGGATGCCGTTATTTTTGCCGGTGATACCTTTCATCACAGCCGAACATCTATTCAGACGCAGGCTTATTTTTTTGAGGGATTGAAAAGGCTGACAGAGGAAGAGATCCATGTGATGATCAGCTTTGGAAATCATGATTACTACAGTAAGGAGCGGTATTGGTTTGACTTTCCGGAAAATGTTTACCTATTCGAACAGGAGGAAGTGGAGACGCATTATTTCGTGACTCGAGGGAACGAACGAGTAGCAGTTTCCGGCTTTAGCTACAGACATCCTTGGATCGAAGAAAGTAAGCTTCCGGATTTTCCGCAAAGAGCCGTTGACGCAGATATTCATATTGGTGTCTATCATGGGGAGCTGTCGACAGATAGCGGCTCTCGGTATGCACCGTTTTCTGTCAGCGGAATGAAGGCACTTGGCTATGATTACTGGGCTTTGGGGCATATTCATAAGCCGGAGATACTTAGTGCTGATCCACTGATCGTTTATCCGGGAACGCCTCAGGGTCATACGAAAAAAGAAACTGGGGTTCAGGGAGTCGGCTTAGTCAATGTGGGAGCTGGACCTGCAACGATTCATTTTTCAGAAGCAGCAGAGGTTTACTGGGGAAAGGCCGCATATTCCTTAAAGGACTGCGGGACGAAAAAGGATGCATTGACCTTTTTAGAAGCTGAACTGTTGAAGGACGTTGCAGACAAGCAGAAGCTGACATTGAAAGAAGTGTCCTTGAATGACATTGAACATTTAGGTACAGACTTTATTATTTCTTGTAAAAACGGGGAAATCTTGACTTATCTGCAGAAGAAGCTGTTGGAGAAAAGTCGCCATTTGTTTGTTTTCCATTTGTCTGTCAAAGAACAAGTAGCAGGTCAAAAAATACCGATCCATGCGTCGTTTCAGCTCTTGGAGCAGCTGGAGAGAAATTATCTGCAGCCGGATATCTTCGCGGAAGAGACGAAGGAGCTTTTGCAGCATCCGCAATTTTCTAGAATACAGTCCGTTGATGCTGCTTGGAGAGAAAAATGCATTGAACAGGCAGACCAACGAATCAAAGAATACTTTACGATTGAGGAGGATCAGTGATGAAAATCCTTTCTATAGAAATTGTCGGCTTCGGCAAATGGCAGCAAAAAACGATTACATTTTCTGATAGTAATCAGCTGATTTACGGTCGAAATGAAGCTGGTAAATCAACGGTCTATCAATTTATTCAAGCAATCTTATTTGGATTTCCGACAAAGGGGAAAAAGAGAAAAAACTATATCCCTAAAGGCGGCGGCAGCTATGGCGGTCGATTATGGCTGGAGCATCCTGTATATGGAAAGGTTCAGGTAGAGCGCTTTAAAGAATTGAATAAAGGCCAGGCTAAGGTATACATGGGCGAACAGGTCGGTGATGAAGCACTGCTGACGAAAATTCTTCATCCTCTTACAAAGGAGCTGTTTCAAACAGTTTTTACCTTTCAACAGGAACAGCTGACTGAGCTGGAAAAACTGGATGAAGAGGAACTGCAGCGATCACTTCTTGCTCTAGGGATTTCCGGTAGTGATCAGATGTTGAAAGTACGTGAAGCGTACAGTAAGAACGCACAGGATATTTATAAGACCAAAGGCATACGCCCTCTCTTGAATGTTCAGCTTGAAAGCTATCAAGAGCTGATAGAAAAAATTCGCCGTAAAGAGGAAGAAGAAAAAGAGTTTAACGGGATCACAGCGGCAGTGGTTGAGACAGAACAAGCGATTGTTGAGCAGCGAGCAGGAGTCATTCAAACAAAGAACCAGCTGGAAACTATTGAGAAGCAGTTATCCAACTATCCATTGTTTGAAGAATGGCGCAGGCTCAATGATGGCCATGCAGATATCGAAATCGTTGTGGATCAGGAGGAGAAAGAGCAGCTGCTCTCTCTTTATCAGGAATATAAGTTCTTGAAAGAGGAGCAGGAGCGTCTGAATCGAAGCATTCAAGAGCGTGTTGTCAGCCATGAGCGTTCCCCTGAATACCTGTTCTATTTGAATGAAGAAGAATATATCAAGGCCTTCCTTGATAAACGATACACAATCAGTAAGCTCTTGTCAGAGATTGAATGGAAGGCGCAATCTGTACAGCAAAATCAACAAGAGATGCTTGCGCTTGAACAGAAATGGGGTTGGTCGGAGCAGGACCCGCCAAGACTGTTTTTCGAAGAGGGACAGTTGGTTGAGTTACGAGAAGGAATCGTCAGTCGAAAGGTTCAGCTGCAGATGGAAGAAGAAAACCTTCTTTCATTTAAAGAAAGTATTCGCGCACAAGAAAAGAACCTTGAGGATTTTGAAGCAGTACATCAGAGTGTTTTCCAAAGAGATCGTAAAGGAAAACGCTCATCACAGAGTAGAAGCGTGCCGATTGTGCTGCTTGCCGCAGTAGCCGTGCTCTTTCTGATAGGGGGAGTACTTGTATCGTCACCGTTGCGCTGGCTGTTGATAGGGTTGGGGGTATTAAGTGCTGTCGCCGCTGTCGGACTGGTATTTATGCCGAAGAAAACCACAGAGGATCAGGTCAAGAAACAGTGGCAGCAGAAACTGTCGAATCTGGATCACCTGAATGAACAGCTTTTCCAGACGAAAGGAAAAATTGCACAGCTTCAAGAGGAAGACCAGAATCTTCAAAGCTATATAGTAAAACAGACGAAGGAAAACCATTTAGGTAAAATGGATCGTCTGGAATACTGGATGAATCACAAAGAAGAAATCAAGCGTTACCTGCTTCTGATCAACACTAATCAGGAGCTGAAGCGTCAATTGGAAGAAGATAAGGGGACAGCAGATCAATGGCTGCGCCAAACGGAACGATTTGTCAGCTGGCTGCCGATCGTTGGAAAAGGGCTGGCAGAAAGAGTATCGATCGTGAGTGATTTTGCCGATGAGATGGAACAGATTCGTTTTTCTCAAGGGAATCAGATCGATATCTATACAAAGCAGTCCCTTAAGGAAATTCGTGAGAAACAGCAACGAGTACTGGAGGATGCACATCCTCTGCTCTATAAATATCAGATTCTGGCATTGGAAGATGTGCTTGGAAAAATGCAGGCATATACACAGAATGAATCTGTCGGCGATCGTTTGGAGGAGCTTCAGCATCTCTTGAAGGGGATTTATACGGAGGACGTTTCTGAGCAGCAGCTGTTGACTCGAAAATATGAGCTGAGTGCCGCGTTGGCTGCTGCTGAGGATGAAGTTTATCGTTTACAGAAAGAAGAACAGCGCTTGGCGTATAATCGTCAGAGAATGATTGAAGACGGTACATTGGACAGTTTGTATCAGGAACAGGAAAAAATCAGAGCAGAAATAGAAGAGTTGGCTGTTGATTGGAGTGGCTATCGTTTAGCAGAACAGCTAGTTATGGATCTGTTGACGGAATTATCAGACCAGCAGCTGCCGTCACTATTAAAGCATGCTGTAAACTATTTTCGATTATTGACGGATCAGGCATATACGGCTATTCAATTAGTTGATGGAAAGCTGCAGTTGGAGAAGCTGTCTGGTCAGCGTTTTGCCGTTTATGACTTGTCAACAGGAACCAAGGATCAGCTGATCATGGCTATTCGCTTTGCATTTCTCTCACTTCAGGGGGAAAAGAGTGTATTTCCAATCATGATCGATGATGGTTGGCTGCACTACGACAATGAAAGAAAGCGTCAATTAGCACGATTATTTCAACTTTTTGGTGAAACACAGCAAATCATTTGTTTTTCTTCTGATCAAGAAATGGTAAGCTATTATCAAGAGAATAAACAATTAGTTGTTCAATTGGAGGGAAAGAAAGATGAAGAAAATTCGTGAGCTGGCTATAGATGAAGTATTTGAGCTGTTTTTACTGATTAAAAATGCCGATGTTCGAACAGCCAAAAACGGCAAGAAATTTATTGCCTTTACTTTTCAAGATACGTCCGGAACAATCGATGGCAAATACTGGGATGCTTCAGATGAAGAAATCCAGCGCTTTGAATCAGGAAAAGTCGTCATGCTTAATGGTAAACGTGAAGTCTATCAAGGCAATCCGCAAGTGAAGATCATCCACATGCGTCTGGCACGTCCGGAAGAACCAAATCAGCCGGCATTATACATGGAGCGGGCACCATTGAAACGAGAAGACATGGTGGAGGAAATCAACCAGACCGTTTTTGAAATCACTAATGCCCACTGGCAGCGGATCGTTCGCCATTTATTGACGAAATATCAAAAGGAATTCTTTGATTTTCCAGCTGCTAAAAGAAATCATCATGCATTTGCCCATGGCCTGGCCTATCATACATTGACGATGCTGAGACTTGGAAAAGCCATTTGCAATGAATATGAAGAGCTGAATGCACCGCTTCTTTATGCTGGGATCATCCTACATGACTTAGGGAAAGTTAAAGAACTATCTGGTGCGATGAGTACCGAATATACATTGGCTGGGAATCTGATTGGTCACTTAGTGCTGGTGGATGAAGAAATCACCAGCGCCTGTCAGGCGTTGAAAATCGATGAGACAGATGAAGATGTGACGATTTTACGCCACATGGTGCTGTCGCATCATGGCTTGTTGGAATACGGCTCTCCTGTTCGTCCGAGAATCATGGAAGCAGAAATCCTGCACCAGATCGATAACATGGATGCCTCGATCCAAATGATGCTGACTTCTATCCGGCAAACAGAGCCGGGAACGTATACCGATCGAATATTTGGGATGGACAACCGCAGCTTCTATGTACCGAAAAACAATTGATTTAGAGCGTGTCAGCTGCCAAGGGGGAGGATAACAATGAATAATCCATCAGTAGAAAAGCTATGGAATGAATTTATAAAGTCTCATGATATTGTAGGAGGTCATTATACCGCTTGGGGGTTCGGCAGAACACCTGAAATGGCGGATGAATTACTACAAGAAGTGCTGCATGGAGAAAAAAGAGGGACATCAGGCCTGAAGCGTGCCTATGAACTGGAGCACGAAGAGCTTCCAAAGGCCGGCGATTATAGTGTTCTTTTAGATGGAAAAGGAGAAGCAGCTGCGATTATTGAAGCGAAGCTGATTGATATCCTGCCCTATAAGAATATCACTGATCTTCATGGCTATTTAGAAGGTGAAGGGGAACGAAATCTGACTTACTGGAGAAGTGTTCACCATCCGTTTTTCGAAGAAGAGCTGAATGAAGCAGGAGAAGAATTTACAGAAGACCATCTTGTCGTGTATGAATATTTTGAAGTCGTTTATCGGAAAAAATAAATAAACATGCATAGTGTTGATAATGCAGCTGAAAACAGGTTTTGAATCAAACTGTTTTCAGCTGTTTTTTTGTCTGCAAATAGTTACTTATTCAAAAAAATGGGTGACGCCTTGGGTGTAAATTTAAATTATCTATATGTATAGTTTAAAAAAATATCCGATAAATTATTCATTAAAAAAATTTTCATTCTTGTTATTTATTTCCAATGAAGGTCTTAAAATGGCGGCTGTGTACGATTTGAAAAATAACTTTGATCAATTGTAATAAATCATAAAAAAACAATTGATTTAATAACTAGTATCTTTTGATTTATTTGAGTATAAAACCTTACTTAATAATAAGTTATCTGACTTATGGTATTTTCAAGAAACAACGATTCAAGTATTCATAAAATAATTTTTTGACTCAAATAAACATAACATTCCTTAGTATTAATAATAAAAAAGTTTTTTTTTGTAAGCATTAAATTATGATTATGTTTTTAAGCCACATATAATCTACTCAGATAAGTTGGCGCTAAAAAATGACGATGAAAGGAAGAGATGGACGTGGGTGTTAAGGGAGGGAGAAATCCAAAGAAGTTGAAGCGCTTTCTTAGAAAGGATTTTTTTGTCTGTTACTTTGTGTTCAATTTGATCGTTGCAGGAGCATTTACAGGAGTCATACCGCTTTTTTTTCATAGTGAAGAAGCATCTGCTGCTGTCTTGGACGTAGAAATATTGTCCAATCTACAGACAGTAAACAACAGCAATACCACAACCAGTCAAAGGTGGCAGCCGACAGTTGTTAACCAGCCAGTGAACTTTACGATTTCCGGTGCGGCTTTGGCTAATGTATCGGCTAATCTAGTTGGGAAAAAATATGGTGTACTAGTCATTCCACCAGAATTGGCTAATAAGGTCAGTAGGAATGGGAATGCGCAAGTACACACGAATCTCACTGTGGATTTAAGTAAAGTAGGCGTTTTGACAGCGACACTATCGGCTGTAAACAGTTTAGTAGATTTGATCGATAGAATCGAAAGAGGCGTAGTTGCGGATCTGACAGGCGTTACTCTGAATCTTGGCGAGGTAAATAAACAGTTGGATCTGCTGGATGCATTTGAAAATTTTGGTGCAGCAGACTTCCAGCAATCAATGACCTTGTCTGCCGATGGTCGAGCCATCTATTTCTCTTTAGATGATGGCATTGGGCCGATACTGGCACAGAATCTGTCAACGATTCTGACAAACCTATCAAATGCAGTCAGTGCTTTGCAAGTAACAGGAACTGGATTGATTGGTTCAGTATCTGCTGTAACAATCAATGCAGCACTTGCATTGCTTAAGCCGACGCTGGTAAATGCAATTACCGCGGTGAAGCCTCTGCTAGCAATTGGCGGATCGGGTGTACAACAACTGGCAGATGCCTCCGTGTTGGGCAGCACGACGATTCAAATGCCAACTCTGGTTTCAGGACCAGGTAGTCTTGCAAGCAACTTAGATGCAAAATTTGTAGGAACCGTGATCAAATCAGCGATTATTGATATTGATCTATTAAGTACAGCAAACGCTGCTTCTTATATTTATTTTGCAGGTCAGACCATGGTGTTCGATCAAACGCAACTGCCAAGTTCCTTGAACTTTGGTACCCATCCGATCCAGACAAAGCTGGATGAGCTGTTTACAGCAACTCAAGGTGGTGTGTCCGGAGCTCAAAATACGACTGGCACAGTCTCGATTTTGGATAGTCGATCGACATCTAAGAATTGGCAGGTAAAGGTTTCGCAAGTTGGACAGTGGACAAATGACGAAGCTGTTATGAGTACACCGGCATTAAAGATTTATGGTGGCATACTCACGACGAACTACGCAGCAGCAAATGTCAGAAGTATCAGCAACGCTTCCATCGATCTATATGATGGGTCACAACAGGAAGTGTTGGCAGTTTCAGGTACTACGGCAAGCGGCAGCGTGAGTCTTGGATTATCTAAATTCGAGATGTTCGTACCAAAAAATACCAGAAAACAATTGGGACAATATCAAACGAAGCTTGTATGGACTGTGACAGAGAGTCCGTAAGGGGAGGAGTGATGACATTGCTGAAGAAAACCATCTGTTTCTTATTGTTTTTCAGCGGCATTACGCTGACTTTGCTCTCCTCGCCATCGGCTCAGGCAACTGTTACGAATGGAAATATCCATTACTACGAGGGGAGTAGTACCGAAGACTCCAGCTCCAGCCAATCTGAAGACTCACAAAGCAGCTCTGTTGAAGAATCTGAAGTAGTCATTCAGCAACAGACGCCAACGCCAAATGAGCCGATAGTCAAAGACGGTACTGGGGGAAGTTTTCTGAAAACAAACGATACTGTCAACTACCTCTTTGTAGTTGTAGGGGCAGTCTTTGTTTTAATCGCTGTTTATAATTTAAAAAAAGTATAGGGGGAGAAAAACATGAAGAAACACACAACAATCTTATTATCTGCGATTTTATTTGGTTCCAGCCTTGGATTTGGTATAACTGGTCTAGCGGAAGATAAAACAACAGATGCAACGGTAGACTACACACCAGGTGAAATTATCTTTGATCCAAACACAGGAGATGCTGCTGCATCATTGCCAACAAACCTGAATTTTGGCTCACATGAGATTCAATCCAAACTAGATGAAACCTGGACTGCAACAGTAGACGGTGCACAAGCGTCGGCACTAACAACCGGTAGTGTAGCAATCAGCGATAACCGCGGGGAAGATGGCGGCGGCTGGACAGTTAAAGTTCTGCAAGCCGATCAATTTGCTTCAGGTACAAACGAATTGACTGGTGCAGCTCTATCTATCTATGGCGGTGCTGTTACAAACAATGTAGGGAATGCGCCAACTGGTGCCAGCATTGCTAACAGTACGTTGGAACTAGAATTAGGAACAACTGCTGATGTACTGACTGCTGGAGCCAATGAAGGAGCAGGCGAAACTGCTTTGGCATTGAGCAAGTTTGAACTGTTTGTACCGAAAAATACAAACAAAAAACAAGCAGATTATCAGACCACACTGAACTGGACTTTCTCTGCTACACCTTAACCAAAAAGTAAACCGAATCGAGGCATGATGCATACGCTCGAATCATGCCTCGGTTTTTAAAGCGCACCAAACAGCTAAGCTTAGGGGGAGATATAGATGAAGCGTACATATAGAAAAAAATATTTTTAAAGGATTTGCAGGACTTATACTATTTATGAGTGCGATTGTCTTTTCTTCACCGGCTCAAGCTGAGTCGTTAGATAGCTTTGATGCTGTCGTTCATTTTCCGGAAAGCCAAGCGGATAAGAAGCTTTCCTATTTCGATGTTCAGTTGGCACCGGAGCAAAAAGAAAACCTGACAGTAACATTAGTGAATAAGAGTGAACAGGCGCTTACACTAAAAGCATCCTTTAATCGAGCAGTGACGAATAGTGCCGGTGTGATCGAATACTCTGGGATCAATGAAGATACCTCGACATCAGCGCCGTATGATATTGAAAAGTTAGTCACACTCAGCGATCAGGAAATTCAATTAGAGCCGAAACAGACAAAGGATATCACGCTGACAGTAACGATGCCGAAAGATAAATTTTCCGGTGTTTTGGCAGGCGGCGTATACTTTGAGGAAGTGTCTGATGAAAAAGTAGAGGGGAATGTGAAAAACGTTTTTTCAAGAGAAATCGCCCTTCTTATCCGATCAGACGGTACGGAGGCAAAACCGAATGTCGTGTTTGATACAGCGAAAGCAGATCAGGTCAACTACCGAAATGTGATCGAGGTCGGTATCGAAAACACAGCGGCAGTTTATATAAAGAATGTGACCATTGATTATAGTGTGCTGTTAAACGGCAAAGAAGTTTTGAATGGCAAGAAAGAGAAGCTGAGCATTGCTCCAAATACACGGATGCCATTTCGAATCCCATTTTCCGGTGAGGAATTTGGTGATGGGGAATATACAGTGAATGTCACAGTAAGCAACGATCAGGGAACTTGGTCTGGAAGCCCTGCCTTTACGATTTCTAAAGGAGAGGCGAATGACTTCAACAAAAATGATGTGACCGTCCAGAAAGCCGGATTTGATTTGCCCTGGTCAACGATTGCTTTAGTGGCAGTATTATTAGTATTGGCTGGGATAGTGATCTTGATGATCAACAGAAACAAGAAGCTGAAAAAACAACTGGCGAAAAAGCGAAAGAAAAGAAAGAAACGTCCTGCACCAGCAGCTAAAAACAATTAAGCTGTTGAAATACAGGTACAGCTGAACCGCTATTTTATAGAAGGAAGGAGAGTGGGACAATAATCTGTTGCCACTCTTTTCCATACCCTAAATCCGAATAAACGGCGAGTCAGAAGTAGCTCCTACGACAATAAGCCGGAATTCAACAAAAATTTGTGAAACAATTTTCGTGAATTCCGGCTTATTGCTTGTAGCTAAACACTTCTGTCTCAGCCTCTTTTTTGTGTTGTACATTGTGTGTGACGGAGTGAAGTGGGATATATTTTCAGATAGAAAACAAGCTTTATAACAAACGTTATTTAATTAGTGTTTCTGGCGTGATCAGTGCAATAAAGAAAGAAATATTCTTTTTTAATGAAGAAAAAAATAATAAAAGTATTATTAAAAAATTATATACTTTTCACTGCTGTTGCTTGTGACAAAGAACGAGTGAAAAGAGAATAAAAAATGACGTCGTGGCTGTTTTTTCTTTAGTCAGCTTTTTTTTATTTAAAAAATGAGAAAAATGACGGTGTTTTTAGTCAAAAGACAAAGGATTTCTATTTCTTTTAGACTGATTCCCTCAAAAAATTGTTGCTATACTTTAGATGAAATTTGTCTGTTGCATTGTTCAAGTGAGTTAGGAGGGGAAATATAGTGCAAAAAAATTGGAAGAAAAAAGGAGGACGTATCCGGAAATTTCTCAATGGATTCGTTGTGCTGCTGTTACTGTTATCTGTTGGTTTTTCTTGCTCCCTTGTTTTTGCAGAAGGTTTGATACAGGAAAGGAGCGAGGATGATCAGACGGAACAGGTAACAGAACCGGAAAGCACAGGGACTACTGAAAGCTCGACAATTGAATCCTCGAATGCGGAAGAAAGCAGCGAAATAATCTCGGAAGAACACGGTGTGGAGGGCACTTATGAAACAACGGAACAAACAGAGGAAATTAAGGAGCCGGCTATAGGGACTGAACCAGAGGAAGTTCTGCCGCCGGAACAAGTAGAAACAGAGGCGCCGCTGCAGTTGAATCAGGCTGCAGGTCTTAGTAACAGTGTTGCTGTAATTAGTGGGGGCGTTACACAAGATATTACGCTGGAAGAGCCCAATTTCAATCCGTCATTGGTGTATGCAAAGGCTGGGGATACATTGAGATTCAGTGTGGTCTTTACTCGTCCCTCAGATGTGAATGTAAAGAGCTATACTATGACAATGTCCTTTGGTAAGCGGGCAAACTATCAGAAATCTGATGGTTATCTAGTAACCTTGAAAAGAAGCTATCCGGATATTTCGGGCTCAGATCAAACATCCTATAATTCTTGGGACCCGGCAGGTGAAGGGGCGGAAATCAAAGCGTTTCAGACCACCAGTGATAATCCAGTGAAAAGTGATATTGTTTTCACTGTTGAACTGGATTTGAAAAGCAACCTTACAGGTTTTGACTTAATGAGCTTTCAAACAAATCTATCAGTGGACCTAGAGACTCTGGGGAGACAGCAATACACCGATTTTTCTTACTATTGGATCAATCTGAAAGACGATCAGCCGACAGAGCTGTCATGGAACAGTGCCTCATTAGAAGAATACAAAACAATTGCATCCCATGAAATTAGTGAAGCTCTGATGACAACCTTTTATTGGAAAGACCCCGATACAATGGCTGTCTATCTGCCTGATGGCTTCATATTGGAGGATGGCAGCGGTTATCAGCATAAAGTGACGCGTGATAGTAACGACATCAATTCCGGAACGGTTACGATCCCGTTGGATGATTACCTCAAAACGAAAAAACCTTACGGAACAAATTATCTGACGGTCAAGGCATACAAAGAAGATGGTTCAGGGGGAACAAAGGTGGTGTCAAATACCATCACGTTAGAGCTCACAGTTATCGGATCGATTTCCTGGGTGGAAGTAACCGATAAAATCAACTGGACACTGACAGCTGGTCAGGAAACTACTACTCCCCTTGCACGGGAAGAGGCACTTAATGTCAAGGTCAAGGATAGTCGTTCAGATAGTGATCGAGCCAGTTCACCTTGGAAACTGTCTGTTTCAGCTGTACAGAATGGTTTAGAAGCCTATCCATTTTCATTGGTTTGGCAAAATACAGGGGAAGCACCAAGTGACTTAAATGATACTGGAAGTATTGTGTATACATCCGGTTCAGATTTGACAACCCCAGATCCGCAGCAGCCCTTTGTTTTTCAAAAAAACTGGCAAACGGATGAAGGTATTTTGCTGAAGTTAAACGGCGCACCGGAAATAGGCAGGGTCTATGAAGAACCAATCACAGTGAATTGGACACTAGTAGATGTCAATCACGGGACATAGAAAGGGTGAGGACCATGAGACGATCAAAAGGAAAATGGCTGACGGCAGCAGTATTCATAATACTGGCAGTCTGTCCTGTGTCTGTTGTGTGGGGAACGACGAATGATGTTCATGAAGGAAAGATACAAGTAGAGCTGACTGAAGGATCAAGTGACAGCTCGACAGAGGAAAGCTCTACACAAGAAAGCTCTGAGGAAAAGAAGGAATCAACCACTCCTTCTTCAAGTAGTACAGTAGCCTCTCCGAAAAAAAACGGGCGCTTTTTAAAAGCAAATGAGGCAGTGAGCTATATGGGCTCTTTCATCGGAGCACTGCTCCTTATTTTCAGCCTGTATTTCATCAGGAAGCAACGCGGGGTGAATAAGAAGTAAGTAAATGAGTATGGGTCATTTTAGCAGCATAGGTAGAGCTTTGGTTTCCAATGGAAATTGAAGCTAGGCCTCTCAATCCGTGATACGTATAGGAGCTTTGCCGGAAAAAAATTAAGAATAATGGAGGGAATTAAAATGAAAGCAATCAAATGGATACTTATCGGTGTATGTATGACAGGCACACTGTTTGCCGCGGTTCCTGCACTGGCAGTAAATGGGAACACAGATACAAGCGTCACTGTATTGGAAGGTACGAATAATGGGATTCAGGAAGTACCGAGCTCGTACACTTTTTCGGGCACGTTTATTCCAGGAGAAAGCGCATATACGCTCACTGGAACGGTAAGTGCCGGCGAAAAGGAATACTATGTAGAGGATTATACTGGGAAGAATAAAGGCTGGAAGCTGACGGCTACGGTTTCTGCTTTATCCGTTGACTCAGTGGACAGCGCAGAAGTGACTAGCCTGACGATCACTCCGACAGTAGGAGACCCAATCATTCTTGGGGACGGTACAGGCAGCGGCAATCTGGTCATGGAAAAAACACCAGTGAATTTCAATAATCAAGGAGAATACAAGTTGGAGGTTGCTAACGTGGCGTTGGAAACGACTGCAACCGGCAGCTATAAGTTTGGCATCGAGGATGTATTAACTGGCTCGATCACATATACATTGACAGATACGATCACGATAAGCTGATTGGGCATTTAGGGAAGAAGGCATCAGAATAAGGACTCTTTTGAGGAAGGGGATTTCAGTGTGAAAAAAGCAGCGTATCAAGCGATCAAATCATTACTCGTCGGAATGGCTCTCTTGCTACTTTTTTGTTCAGCTGCACAGCTGGCGGAAGGAGAAGAAATCGGCTTCAACGTACAGGCCAGCTTACCGGATAATCAATTGGATAAAGAAATATCCTATTATGACCTAAGGATGCAGGCTGGACAAAAGCAGGAAATAACACTTACTATCTCGAATACCTCCCAACAGGAGCAGACCTATGAAATCAATCTGAATCAGGCATACACCAATAAGAACGGCTTCATCGATTATGAACGCAGCGATGTGAAGCCGGATAACTCTCAAAGATACCAACTAACGGACATTGTAATCTATGACTCTGAAGTGACCGTTTCCCCGAAAACAAGCATCGACTTTCCTATTCAGCTGAATATGCCTGAAGAATCCTTTGACGGGGAAATTCTTGGGGGAATCCAAGTATTGAAAAAGACCAAGGAAGTGGAAGGAAAAATCGTGAATCGTTATGGCTATATTATTGGGTTGCGATTGACTGAAACAGACACCCCTGTTCAACGAAAGCTGGAATTGAACGAGGTGCGGGCAGAAAAAACCTTTGGATCGACAGGGATCGTAGCTGAGATTCGAAACCCGACAATGGAAGGGATCGGCCATCTGAAGTATGAAGCGGCAATCAAAAACAGTGAGAAAGAAATAGTTCGAGAGAAAACGTATGATGAGGAGATGTCAATGGCGCCAAATTCTGTTTATGACTTTGCCATTGATTGGGAGGAGGAGCCTTTAGAAGCAGGAGAATATATGCTCCACCTGACGGTTTCTGATGGGAAAGGCAATCGCTGGGATTTTGAGGAACCCTTTGAAATCAGTGAAAGGGAAGCTGAAAAAATCAACCAGTCGTTGTTGCCCATTGCTTCTTCATCAAATGCGCCATCCTGGCCGTTCATGATACTGGGGGTACTGAGCGCGGGTGCGGTTTTTCTGTGTTATCTTCATTCAGAAAAGAAAAAGCAGCGACAGCGTGTCCTTATTAAGACTGCCAATACTCTGAATTCTTCAGGTCATGTACAGGAACAGGAGCCTCCAAGTCAGTAGTTGCTGTAGTGTTTGGAAGGGAACAGATTGAAGATGAAATACTATTTAGAGGAATAGAGATAATCCTATCTTCGTGTGTGTGTTTCTCCGGCATCTTGCTTACACTGAGATGCGCAGGTGAACTTGAAAGAGTGCAGGTATGAAAAGCCTGTGCTCTTTTCTTCCTTTGATGAAGAAAAAATTGGCAGAGATAAGTAGATGTACTCGAAAATTTTTATACTAAAAAACAGGACTCAGCGTTTTGCTGAATCCTGTTTTGTTTAGTAATTAGTTAGAAGAAGATTCTTCTGTAGCGCTTGAAGAGTCAGACGTTTTTGCAGAAGAGTCTGTTGAAGATTCTTCTTTCGTTGATTCTTTCGTGCCTGATGAAGCTTCAGTTGCTTCAGTGCTTGATTCTTCTGTTTGGATGTATTGTGATAATACATCTTTGAAAGCATCGTCTTTGATCTTAACGTTTGCTTCTTTCAACTCATCACTGACCACTTTAGACTGGAATGTTGAATCGCTTGTTTTTGTTGTAGTAGCGATTTCTGTCAACTGGTCTTTGTAAGGGTCCATGTCGTTTCCTTTAGCAGATGTTTTTGTCATCTTCACTAGGTAGTAGCTTGTTTGGTAACCAGTGCTGTCAGTCACAGCGATTGGTTCGCTCACTTCGCCATTTTTCAGTTTGAATGCAGCTTCTTGTACTGCAGCAGGAATTTCTGTAGAGGTAGAGTCAAATTTCACTTTACCGCCATCTTCTTTTGTTGTAGTATCTGTAGATTTTTCTTTTGCGATTTTTGTGAAGTCGCCGTCTTTATCCAGCTCAGTTTTGATTTCTTTTGCTTCATCTTCTGTAGCAACAGTGATGATTTGTGCTTCTACTTCTGGATGGAAAGAATCCCAAGCAGTTTTCAGATCTTCATCAGTGATCTCAACATGAGATTTGATTCCTGCTTCAAAAGCAAGACTTTGTTTGATCAATGCTTTATAAGATTTTTGTGTATAGCCGTATTGCTCCAAGTAATCGTCAAGATTTGTTCCTTGTGCTTCAGCATTTTCTTTGATCTCGTTGTATTTTGCATCAACATCATCTGATGATACTTTATCACCATATTTGTCTTCAAATACTTTATAGATAATCATGTTTGCAACTCTTGATTGGCTGTCAGATTCATTTTTGATTTCATTGTAGAAATCCTCAACAGTAATTTTGGCACCCTTCATTGTAGCAATTTCACCTGAACTGCTTGAACATGCTGCTAAAGTAAAGATACTTAAAGCACCAGCTGCAGCTAAAATCAGTTTTTTCTTCATTCGGTCAGCTCTCCTAAAATAATAGTTTTGTATGATAGTTTATGTAGAAAAGAATTTCTCACGTTTATTACTATACCACAATTTTAATCAGAAAAGAAACACAGAAGTGAACTTTCAAATAAATTTCGAATTTTAGACACATTTCCTGTAGAAAAGCTATTTTAGATAGGTATATCTTTCCTTTGGAAAGGAAATCCACCCATTCTTCAAAAGAATACTCTTTTGAGAATGGGTGGATGATCATGCTTCTTTTTCTTCGGTGATTTCCGGCATCTCCGGCAATTCACTTTGAATTTTTTCGAGCTGTTCCTGCAGCTGTTCCAGTCGCGGCTCTGCTTGGAATTTGAAATTTTCAATATCCTTGTTTAGCCCTTCGGTGAATGGCGGCAGCACAGTTTCTGCTGTTTCCTGAAAATCAGTCAAAGAAGATTTAAAGGTCGCCAGCTTTTCATTGAAATCAGTGGTCAGGTATTTCCAGTCGTCTACCTCGTCCAGTATTTTTTCCTGTGTTTCCTTCCCGCTTCGAGGGGCAAGCAATAAGCCGCCTAAGCCTCCGACAACAGAACCAAATAGAATTCCTTTAAAAAATCCTTTCATCAGTTATTCACCTGCTTTGCGATTGTTTCTGCTATTTGCTTCAGCTCTTCGCTTGAATATTTTTCCTGATTATTTGGGAAGCGCATCGCAAAACCATCATCCTTGCTATAGCGAGGAATCAGATGGATATGAGAATGGAAAACAGATTGATACGCTAACTCTTTATTGTTGTTCACGATATTCAGACCTTCAAGCTCTGGGAAAGCACTTTCCAATGCTCGTGCAATTTTAGGGATGCGAGCAAATACTTCTGCTGCTAAAGAAGAGTCATACTCAAAGATATCTGTCACATGTGTTTTAGGGACAACAAGTGTATGTCCTTTCGTTACTTGACTGATATCTAAAAATGCATAGACGACCTCGTCTTCATATACTTTATAGCTGGGAATCTCTTGATTGATGATTTTACAAAAAATACAGTCTTCCATAGGAGCCCTTCTTTCTCTGAAATTCTTTTCCTCTACTTTACCATATCTAAGCAAGAAAGTATAAGAACTAAATAGGAAAGAAAAATAATTCATTAAGTATAAATTACATACCTGTTGATTGAGCAAGATAAGATCGATAGAAATAGCATACTGACAGTGGGAAAACTAAAAAAAGATACTTATCGAAAGCCATAGGCAGCAGCTGTTTGGCTTGATTCAGGTACAGCTGCAGAATCTGGTTGGAAAGGGGAAGAGACGAACTGAGGGAGTGAGGGATACATTCGTAGACCAACGATTCTGTGTTACACTGAGAAAAAAGTTTGCGGAATTAAGTAGGGGAGGGACAATATGTATCATTTGGATCGATCATCAAAAAAACCGCTGTATCAACAGTTGTATGAGCAGATAAAAATAGAATACTTGGAAACTTCAGAGGAAGTCAAAATGCCTTCTATTCGTTTATTGGCAGAAGAGTTGAACATCTCCAAGACAACTGTGGAGCAGGCCTATAATCAATTAGTAGCAGAGGGGAGTCTGTTGAGCGTTCCTCAATCCGGTTTTTACTTTCTACCGGTCAGACCTGAAGCGGTAGGACAGGATATTGTAGATTCAGAGAAGCTGCCGCTGGATTTTGATTTTCGTTACGGGACGACCTTCTTTTATACCTCCTCATGGAACAATTGGAAACGATGCATCCGTCTGGCGATGCATCGAGAATTTCAGGAGGAGCGCATGCGGTATCATGATGTGCAGGGCAACGAGCATTTGCGGGATGAACTGGTGAAAATGCTGAGGACGACAAGAGGGGTCAGCTGCAAGAAGGAGCAGATCGTGATAACTAGTGGAAGCTTGGATTCGTTGGCAGTCGTTCTGGATATATTGACCACACAAGGAAATTTCCAATCGGCGATTGAAAATCCAGGCTATCATGGGGCGTATGAAGTGTTTCGACGTTATGGCTTATCACCGGAGTTGTTGTCAGTGACAGAGGAAGGTCTTTCTATAAAAGAGTTGCAAAAATCAACCGCTGATCTGGTATATGTCACACCCTCCCATCAATTCCCCTTAGGCTATCGAATGCCGGTTGTCAAACGGCAGCAGCTGCTGCAGGTGATCGATGAGCGGGAAGGCTACATCCTTGAAGATGATTATGATAGTGAGTTTCGCTATACAACACAACCGCTGCCTTCTTTACAGTCGTTGGATAGACAAGATCGAGTGATCTATATGGGGAGTTTCTCCAAGACAGTCAGTCCAACGATTCGGTTAGGCTACCTGATTCTGCCGGAACGTCTTCTTGAGTCGTATCGTCAGTTGTTTCAATATGACCATGAACGGGTTTCCTATATGATACAGGAAGGAATGGCGGAGTTCATTCAATCTGGTGGTTATTATCGGCACATAAGTAAGGCTGTAGCTGCTAACAAGGCAAAATATAAGCTGTTGATCAGTGAGCTTAGCTCGCTGAAAAAAGATCGGCATATCGAATGGATCGCTCCTGACGGTGGACTCCATATTATTTTGAAGTTGAAGAATGAAGAAAAAGCGAATATATTCCGTGAAGAATTGTCAGCAAATCGTATTCGTCTGTATTCCTTAGATAAATATTTCTTTTCAGGAGCAAATGGTTGTTGTTTTTTACTGGGCTATGGCGGTTTATCTATTGATGAGCTGCGGGAGGGACTGACTAAACTGTTGTTGATCTTGGAAAAAATACACCAATAACGGCTGTTTTGGCGGATAGCTGTATATAAACTATGATGAACTGTCCTTTGTAAATGATGGAAATTGTCTATTTTTTCAGAGACAAATACTTGATATGCTTTGTCCATTACAAATGAAATGGAGTGGAAAAAATGATCGAGTATAAAATCAATGAACCAGTATCTGTAGGACAATTTGAAACAATCATCCGAAAAACCGGCTTGACCCGAAGGTTGGATGACAAAGAACGGTTGGAAAAAATGATGACACATGCAGATTTCTTGATTACGGCTTGGGAAGACAATCAAATTGTCGGCTTTGCCCGAGGGCTTTCGGATTACAGCTCTGTCGTTTATGTCGCTGATTTGGGCGTTGATACAAAGCATTGGAAGAAAGGGATCGGTAGAGGATTGATGAATCAGATCATCAACTATGTGGGGGAAGATACGCATATTGTTTTACTGGCCTCAAAGCTGGCAGAAGAGTACTATAGTCGACTGGGCTTTGTCAAAGATCCGCGCGGGTATGTAAAGCTTCCGGTAAACATGCATAAAGATGACTGGCAGGTGTAAAACGAACGATAGAACCCCTTGTAAAATCAGAATGATGCAGTGACGAAAGACCAATCAAAAGCCTATGGAAAATCGAAAGAAAGATGATTCGGAAATTTTCTTAGTAAAGACACTTTACCTTGCCATCATGTTATAATAGAAGCATTAAAAAATTTGGAGGCAATAACATGAGCTTGAAAATTGAGCATTTAACAGGCGGCTACGGCCATGTACCTGTTTTAAAAGATATAAACTTTGAAGTGAAGGCGGGAGAAATGGTCGGCTTGATCGGCTTGAACGGTGCTGGGAAAAGTACGACGATCAAAAACATCATCGGCTTGTTGACACCGCAAAAGGGCAAGATTTCGATTGATGATCAGACCCTGCATCAAAATCCGGAAAGCTACCGTAAAAAAATCGGTTATATACCGGAAACACCATCTTTATATGAAGAGCTGACCTTGAGAGAGCATATCGAAATCACTGCGATGGCCTATGACATCCCTGTAGAAGAGGCATTTAGAAGAGCAGATGTCCTACTGAAAACCTTCCGTCTGGAAAATAAATTGGACTGGTTTCCAGCTCATTTTTCTAAAGGAATGAAGCAGAAGGTAATGGTTCTCTGTGCCTTTCTGATTGAGCCGAGTTTATACATTATTGATGAACCGTTTCTGGGATTGGACCCTCTGGCAATCCATGCACTTCTTGAACTGATGGATGACATGCGTAATCAGGGAGCTGCGATTTTAATGTCGACACATATTTTGGCAACTGCGGAGAAATACTGTGATCGTTTTGTTGTCCTGCATGAGGGTGTCGTACGTGCAATCGGTTCGATGGATGATTTACGTGCGGAATTCAATCTGCCGGACTCTTCTTTAGATGACATTTATCTTGCACTAACTAAGGAAGAAAAGGTGGGATAGTATGTCGGAGCTTTATGGATTGCGTTCTTCTCGTCATTTGAAAAAAATGATGAAGTATATGCAGTATGTGTTCAATGATCATTTTGTGATCGTCTGTGTTTTCCTACTGGGCGGTCTGGGCTTTTATTACTCTGAGCTTCTGAAAAATCTGCCGGAAGATTTTGTCTGGGGACGACCGCTTATTTTGGTTATCTGGCTGGTAATATTATTGATTGGTCAATTGGCTACATTGACACAAGAGGCAGACAAGGTATTTATCCTGCCGAAGGAAGCGGAGATGCCGGACTACTTTAATCGGGCGTTTCGTCATTCATTTATTTTGCCGACAGTAGCAATCACACTGTTGAGCGGTATGACGATGCCGCTGCTTGTGGTATCTGGCAGTGAAGAATTCTCGTCCTTTTTCATCTATCTGCTGACCCTTCTTTTGTTGAAGGCGGCTCATTTAAAATGGCAGGAATATGATTTATACCAGATTTCAATCAGCGAGAGCCGATCATGGCAAGCGATTTGGTTCGTCGCTAGCGGAGGAACCTTAGCTGCTGGGCTATATGTAAATCCTTTCGTTGGTTTGGGAATCTCTGTGATTATTTTAGGTGTTTTTCTGGTTTTCCTGACAAGGAAAAAGCAGCAGGTATCTCTGGATTGGGAGAAGATGATCAAAAAGGAAAACAATCGGATGCATCGCATTTATCGATTCATCAATCTGTTCACGGATGTTCCGGAAATCACTGGAAGTATCAAGCGAAGAAAACTATTTGATCCTGTTTTGAATAAGATCAAAAAGGAGAATAAGAATACGTATCTATATTTATATGCCCGCAGCTTTTTGAGAGGCTCTGAATACAGTGGGTTGTTCGTAAGGCTTTTAGGAGTCGCTGGCTTAATTTTGTTTTTCTCAAAGGACCTCATTCTTTCGATGGGGGTAGCAGTGGTATTTATCTATTTGCTGGGGTTCCAGTTGATTCCGATTTATGCTCAGTTTGATTATATGGTCATGACGCATCTTTATCCGACACCTGCAAAACAGAAGAAGCAGGCAGTCAGCTTTTTATTGAATGTACTATTGGCAATAGCGGCAGCTATTTTCGGCCTGATCGCCTTGTTCATCCTACCGGAAAAACAAGAAGCGTTACTGCTGATTGGGGCGATGGTTGTTGAAATCATACTATTTACAAGGTTCTATGTTCCGCAACGTTTGAAAAAAATGGAGGAATAAGACATGAAAGTTTTATGGAATGATCGAATCGTTGAAAGAGAAGAAGTTCGAATTGATATGGAAGATCGCGGCTACCAATATGGCGATGGGCTGTATGAAGTGATTCGTGTTTACAACGGACAGCTTTATATGGCGGATGAACACATGACACGTCTTTGGACGGGGGCAGAGAAAATCAAGCTGCACCTGCCTTTTACAAAAGCAGAGCTGCTTGAGAGATTGAAGGAATTGACTGCTGTAGAAAAAGTTGCTGAAGGAAAGCTTTACTTGCAAGTTACTCGAGGCATCGATTCACCTCGTAATCATGCTCTCCCTGATCCGAAAAAAGTAACAGGAGTGCTGACTGCTAATATCATTCCTTATGAGCGACCAGTAGAAAAGCAGAAGAAGGGTATTGCTGTCGGAATTGTTCCAGATACACGCTGGCTGCATTGCGACATCAAATCACTTAGTCTTTTAGGAAATGTGATGGCGTTAGACCATGCAAGAAGTAGAGGGTTTGAAGACGCTGTTCAAATCCGTGACGGCAAAGTAACTGAAGCATCAGCCGCTAACTTTTGGATGGTCAAGGATAGAACCATTTATACTCATCCTGATGGTCAGCTGATTTTACCCGGCATCACAAAGCTGAAGCTTTTAGAGCTGGCTAAAAAACTGCAAATTCCTGTAAAAGAAGAGGCGTTCGATGAAGCCGAGCTGTTTACTGCGGATGAATGCTTTATTACCGGTTCACTGATCGAAGTCATCCCAGTGGTCAGGATAGAAGAGCACATAGTCGGTACAGGACAGCCGGGAGAGATCACCCAACAGCTTCATGGGGAATATATGGCGGAAGTGGAACGGCAGTGTTTATAACCTTCTGTTGATTAGAAGTTGACATTTAGTGTAAAAACAAGTATAAATTTGTAAGATGAAAAAATGGTCGGGACAAAAGCGTGAAGCTCCGAAAGAGCTGCTTTTGTCCCATCTTTTATTCAGTAGAACAAGCAAGAGGAATCTTATCAGTAAATAACATCAAGTAAGTGAGGAAAGAACATGCGTGTAAGAAAAAGACCAGGTGCAGAAGAATTGCTGGCAGCACATCCCGAGTATGTAGTAGAAGGACCCGAGCAGTGGCAGGGAAAATGGCAGGAACGTTTCGGTAATACCCATCCGATCCATATCGAGATTGGTACAGGAAAAGGACAGTTTGTTGCTGGAATGGCAAAAGCGAATCCCCATATCAATTATATCGGGATTGAAATGCAAGTCAGTGTTCTTTCGATTGCATTAGAGCGAGCACTAGAGGAAGAATTGCCGAACCTGCAGCTGCTTCATGTGAACGGCGAAGAGTTGACCCAGTATTTTGCAGAAAATGAAGTGGATCAAATTTATTTGAACTTTTCTGATCCTTGGCCGAAGAAACGTCATGAAAAACGTCGTTTGACCTCCAAGAGCTTTTTGGCAGTGGATGAAAAAATCATGAAGCCAAATGGAGAAATCCATTTTAAAACGGATAACCGCGGACTGTTTGAATACTCCCTAAGCAGTTTCTCAAAGTACGGCATGATTCTTGAACAGGTTTGGCTGGATTTACATGACAGCTCTTATGAAGGAAATATCATGACCGAATATGAAGAAAAATTCTCTGCAAAGGGACAGCCGATTTATCGTGTGGAAGCACGCTTTCAGTCAGTAGACGTATAGGAATAGTGAAAAGCTGACACCAATAATCAATGAAAAAAGAACCGCCAGCCAAAGATTCAATCTTTTTGGCTGGCGGTTCTTTCGTTAGTTCTGCAAAGAGTGAATGTCAAAGTCATGACGTACTGCCGGAGCTGGCAGCGGCGTTGTTTTCCTCTTGCTTGACAAAATCGATGGCGATCACAAGGGAAATAATCGTGTGCTCCAATGCCTCGTCGTAGATATCGACCTCAAAGGAATCGCCCCAGGTAAACCATTTTTCTGAGATTGTCGCAACTGTCTGTCCGTTACGAACGATCTCGAAATTTTTGTTCCACCAATCCCCTTGAACGTCCAACTCCTTAGCATCTATGTGATAACGAGATTTGAAGAGTGTCAGCTCTTTCTCGATCGTCAGTGTCTCTTCTCCATCGATTTCAATAAAGAATTTAGGCAGAAAGCTGAACACCTTCTTTGTGATTGTCCCGATTGTTTGCCCATGTACGTCTGAAATCGTGAAGGTTTTTGGTATGGAAAGAAAGCTGCCTTCAACGATATACCTGTCCTGCTCGTTTTCATCCTTCACTGTAAAATGACCGCCCAAGCTGAATACCTGTTGTTTAATGAATAATTTTTTCATACTGGCCTCCTGATTTCTAATACTAAAACGGAGTAACTAAAAAGAGAAAAAAATGCTCCCGCAAAAACGAGTACACTCTCTTCTCTTTATCCTATAAACGAGTCACATCGATCACTGTTCCGGTTTGTGCATCTGCAACAAATGCATATTGAACCAAAGAGCCGTCTTCTATACGGGAAATACCGCCATTATAAGTTTTTGAATGGATGGCGAACTTTCTAAGTGGTTTTTTCTCGAATTCGATCCATGATCCTTCGATCGGTCCTTCCTTCAAAAAGGCATCTTTTATATTTTCCAGTACGAGATCTGCGTCCAGCGTACGGTTTCTTTGGAACCACAGGGTGGACAGAACACCGCCGACAACGCCCAGTCCGGCACCTAAAGCCAGTCCGTTTTTAAAATAACTCAATTCATTTTCTTCACCCATCAGGAACACCCTCCGTCTATTTCAAGTATTGATAGCTGTCTGTTATCCTATTCCTATTCTAACATAGTCTAATGGAAATAAAAAAAATGTTCAATAAAATAATTTTGCGTTATAATAAATGAGAAATCTCGAAAATGAGAGAAATAAACGACATTGATAGTTTTTATCAAAAAGATTTTGTTTGTTTCGAGGTAAAAACAAGGCGGAGGTCAAAGAAAATGGATGACAAAACATTTTTACGAATCAAGGAATTGACAGAGCTTCAAGGGACTAGCGGAGCTGAGGAAGACGTTCGAGCATATATGAAAAAGCATATGACGCCTTTAGTAGATGACGTGCAATATGACGGCTTAGGCGGGATCTTTGGGATCAAACGTGCAAAGGATAGTGAAGCACCAAGAGTCATGATTGCAGCACATTTAGATGAAGTCGGCTTTATGCTGACGCACATTCAAGATAACGGACTATTTCGCATTGTCCCATTAGGCGGCTGGAATCCGTATGTAGTTTCCGCGCAGCGCTTTACATTGAAAACAGCGAAGGGCGATTATCCATGTATCTCTTCTTCTATCCCACCTCATTTATTAAGAGGGACAAGCGGTCAGAAACAACTGGAGGTAACAGATGTGTTGTTCGATGCTGGTTTTGAATCGAAAGAAGAAGCAGAAAGCTTTGGTGTCCGTCCAGGCGATACAATCGTTCCACAGACTGAAACAATCAAGACAGCCAATGGTAAAAATATCATTGCAAAATCATGGGACAACCGTTACGGCTGTACATTGGTATTGGAAGCTCTTGAGGCGCTGCAAAATGAAGCTTTGGGACATACATTGATTGCTGGTGCAAATGTTCAAGAAGAAGTTGGTTTGAGAGGCTCTAAGCCATCTGTTCATAAGTTCAAACCTGATTTATTTTTCGCTGTAGATTGCTCAGCTGCTGACGATATTCAGACAAAAGAAGGTACCTTCGGGCATTTAGGTGAAGGAACACTGCTGCGTATTTTCGATCCGGGCATGATCACGTTGCCTCGTGTACGTGAATACCTGCTTGATACAGCGGAAACGCACAACATCCCTTACCAATATTTTGTTTCTAAAGGCGGAACAGATGCAGGGGCCGCTCATACAACGAATGATGGTGTACCAAGCTCTGTGATTGGCGTTTGCGGACGCTATATCCATACCCACCAAACAATGTTCAGCATCAGAGATTTTGAAGCAGCGAGAGAAATGCTGATCCAAGTTCTGAAAGGTCTGGATCGTACGACTGTTAATACAATTATTTACGGAAAGTAGGAAGCGCAAATGATCATACCAAAATCGCTGGAGGAACTGGCTGGTTATGTGGAAAATGGAAAAACTGTTTTCTTCTTTACCGCTGACTGGTGCGGAGATTGCCGCTTCATCAAGCCGGCTCTGCCTGAAATCGAAGAAGCCTTTCCAGAGTATCAGTTTGTCGAGGTCGACCGTGACGAATTCATCGATGTTGCAGCAAAATGGAACATCTTTGGTATTCCAAGCTTTGTTGTTTTAGATAACGGGAAAGAGCTGGGACGTCTGGTCAATAAAGATCGTAAAACAAAGGCGGAAATCACAGAATTTATAAAAGGAGTATCCGTCTGAGACGGTGCTTCATCTATACATGCTTCCTGTGGCTGGACTGTCAGTTGACTGACAAAGGTCCAGTCACTTTTTGAGAGCTTTGCGCCGAGGAAAAGGAATTTTACGGCAAAAGCAATAGGCAGATACTCGCTTTTTTGTTAAGATGGAACAGAATGAAAAATGAGGAGGAGAATAAATGATTTTTTCATATAATAAAGCGCATGTCGGTGACGTGCTGATGGTCATCGTTGCAGATGATCAAGGACAGGAAAATCATGTTGAACGTAAAGGCAGTACAGCGAAGGTCACTGTAGAAGACGGTACAATCGTTGCCTGGAATATTTTTGATGTGTCTGAAATCCTAGGTGATATTGCCGGACAAGGACAGGTTGAACTGTCTCAAGAGCAGCTTGACCGCTTGAATGAAGCGATTGCTAAAGATGGTTTTTCTGAAACATTGGTACTTGATCATGAGCCTAAAATCGTGATCGGCTTTGTCAAATCATGCAAGAAGCATCCAGACTCCGATCACTTGTCCATTACACAAACAGAGGTTGATAATGGTACAGTTTTACAGATCGTTTGTGGTGCGCCAAACATCAAGGCGGGGCAGAAGGTTGTTGTTGCCAAGCCGGGAGCAATGATGCCCGACGGTATGATGATCTGGCCAGGCAAGCTGCGCGGTGTAGAGAGCTTGGGAATGATCTGCTCTGCCAAAGAGTTGAATGTACCTAATGCACCAGAGAAAAAAGGTATTTTAGAGCTGCCGTTTGATGCAATAGTTGGAGCGCCGTTTTCAGCGGAGTAATTATCAAAAATTGTTTTTTGAAACTTGAAATAGAGGAACTGAGATGTTGTTTATAGTGTGTGTATGCACATGATAACGGATATCTCGGTTTTTTTGTCTGGGTATGTCGAAGAATCTGTTGGAAGGCTGACTGTAGGAGGGACAGAGGTGTTTCAATTCTGGAAATTTGGATCGGAACATCTGTGGAAGCACAGCTTTTCGTTATATGAATATGATTGGATAAGCATGGTGTCTATTGTTGTCATCATAAACAATAGCTAATGTTTATGGGATTCATATAGCAGATTATTTTTGTGTAATGCTTTTGCCGAAGCGTTTTATATAGACATTATTTTTTAGGAAGGGAAATGACGTGAAGAAGGAAAAGAGTAAGAATCGCTTGAAAGAGTTAAGAGAACGCAGGGCATTGACTTACCATGAACTGGCCGAGGAAATAGAAAATCTGTATAGGAACAAGTATCATGAGCAGATAATCATTTCATGGCAGATGATGCAGGCGATCGAATGTGGAAAATATAGTCCGTCGTTGGAGTTGGGTCTGTTGCTTTCGGATTATTTTCATTTGGATGTGAAAGAATTGTTTTTTGAGATTCGCTGACAAAAGAAGTATTTCAGGGATAATCCATAGGTAACAAAAAACGAGCCAGAAGCCTCTTGCTTTGAAAGATAAGCAGAAAGAGAAGCTTTTGGCTCGCTGTTTATTCGTAATAAAGGTTCAGGCTAGCGGATCAATCGCTCTGTTTAGAAGGGCTGCTTCAGTCAGCTTATTTACTTGAAGCGGCGAGTTTTGGATCTCTGTTAATTCAGTGTCCATTTTTTTTTGAATAGAAAGCGTGTCAGTCATCAATGTCTCACTGAAATCAACCAAATAATCGTTGACCGAATGGGTATGTCCAATAGAAACTATATAATGCTCTACAGTGTTTTGCACAAAGTCATGACTGATATTGAATCGTTCAGCCACTTCTCTTAAAGTGGTATCTCCCTTTCGCCAAGCAATGATAAATAAATCAAGTGGTAGAAGCTCTTCATATATTCCACGTTGAACATTCAAGAATTCCGGCGTGTCTTCCTGTTTAAGCTCCACCAAAAGAAAACTGTCGAACAATAACTGTTTTTGGCGTTTTCCATGGATGGCCCCAAACTCATCGAGCAGCCTCCTTAAGTATTTTGCCAGCTCATATATCTCACAGTTATCATGACTAAGAAGCTTATCAACACAGCTTTCGATTTCAAAGGAGTCATAATTGAATTGTTTTCTTAAGTTCATGATTTTCAATTCATACACATAACGAAAAATTTTGTCGATGTCCTCCTTATTCAAATCATTCATGACTGTTTGAAGCTCCAGTGCAAGATCACGAATATCATAAATATTCTGATTCGTGAAACTATCCAGTGTTGTCCGGCCAAACAGCGTATCGATAGAAACCTGAAACAACTGAGAAAATTCCATGATCTTTTCTGCTGGTGGTTGACTGATACCACGTTCCCAGTTTGAAATATTCATCACACGAACATTTAATTTTTCAGCAACCTCTGATTGACTCATTTTTTGGTAAGTACGTAAAAATCGAATGATTTCTCCAATTTGCATGATAAACCCCTTTCATGAATAAAGTATGTAAATCGTAGTAAATACTCGTAAAATTTCAATATAAAAATAAATTATAAAAAAATGTTTTAATTATCTAAGTTTTGTATTATAATGATAATCAGATAAAAGAAAAACGTTACAAATAAAGAAAAATAAATTTTCCGAATGATTGAGTAAAAAAGCGACATTTTCAATTACTAGTAAATCAATGAAAAAGTCACTAAAATATATTCGAATCAATTTTCGAGTGCTATTTTTAGTAAGCGAATAATTTCTTTCGAGTCATGTAGTGGCACCGAAAGAGTCGGCAAATGAATAAGTGATAATACTGTACTCCCCCTTAACTCATTGTTGGCGCAGTGGATTAAGAAATATGGGGCATCAACTCATGCAAAACCACAAACTATACAGACTTTTTTGCTGCACTTTTTGCAACGTTAATATTATAACAAGTAAACAATAAAAAGAACAGGAGCAAAAAGGTATTTTTTAGATTTTTGTCTCTTTATATGTTGCTTGTTAAAGAGTACTGTGATGAGAGGTAGATACGCCCGTTTGAAGTGGCAAAGCAGTGGACGGAAAGAGGCTTCTTATCGATCAGCTCTTACTCTGCAGCTTTGTTAAGTCGAAGAAAGGGGATGGGAGATGGCTAAGAACTTTCCTATTCAGCAAAAAGACATAGAAAGACTGGAAAATGCCACCGTTCAGCTTTTCAACAAAAGTTTCTGGCAGCTTTATCATCAGCAGGCCAGACGTTTTATTTACTTAGTGGAAGATGGCGAGCGGCATAAGCAGGAAATCGGTCAGCTGACAGCAACGAAACAAATCTATTCTGAAATAAAGCTGCTGATGGATAATAAGGGGAACATCATTGGGAAACGTATGGATAGAAGCAGTCTTTTGTTAAGTACCAACGGGAATCGCTTGAAGCAGGCACCGAGACCGAAAAAGTATGAACTCAGTGAACATGAACGCAGCTTGGCATCGATTGAAGGGCAAGAATACAAGGACTGGCTGCAGGAAATGAAGCTGTATTGCCATGAGCATTTGTAAAGCTGCTGTAGTTAGCAAAATAATAATTAAATAACAATTTAATGATGAAAAATCAATGATCGATCAGAAAAAACTAAATAGTATCATAGGCTAATAAGAGGCCTCTTCAAACTAATCAGCGTGACTACTAAAGGGTTTGAAGTAACCAGCATTCGTAAGTCTGGTGTGTCACAGTGCAGAAAACTGCACAATCATGCAAAGATTTTGCAAGGATCTCCAATGAGGGAGCAAAATATCCGACTTTGCTAGAGTTTTCGTTTCCGGTTGCTTTAAAACGAGCGTTTTAACTCTTATAGTGAAAGAATTCATCCTGAGCAGGAAGTAATTTCGATGGTTGTCGGCTATTGTAGGACCTGCCTTCAAGATGTATATCTTGAAGAAGAATGTGTTTACTGAAGGATCGATCAATAATAGATAAGCAAGCAAAGAAATATTAGAAAGAGATGTTTGATGGAAGCCCCGTGATCCTAGCGGAGTAATAGGTAAAAAAATCAATAAAAATAAATAAGCAGAAGCGGCTGAAACAGTACATTTGTTTCAGCCGCTTCTGCTTGTTCAATAAAGAAAAGGGAATTGGGAAACTATTTAAATCTCCGATTACCTTTTTTGTTTTGGCTAAATGTCAGGAGGAGGATAGAGATGAAGAGGAGCAGGGAACCGCCTGTTTGATGAAGCACCGTAACTTAAATAAAAAATCAGGAGGAAATAAAATGAAGATACGAAAAAAAGCCATTTCACTGTTCTCGACTTTGTTGATGACGACGCAGTTTATGATCGCACCGGTTCAGGTATTGGCAGAGGAAGGCGCTTTGGAAGCGACGCAATCGTCAGCAGATATGATACAAACAGAAGAGTCGAGTAGTACACAAATACAAGAAAGTACTAGTACATCGGAATCAATCCAACTGCCGACAGACCTATTTGATCCATTACCGTTGATCCAGGCAGAGGTGGAGACACCGACAACCAGTGCTGCTGGTCAAAATTATTGGGGCTATACGAATGATGGAAGTATCATCAGTTATTCTAATGGACCAAGCCTTTCAAGAGAAATCGGGAATAGTGTGGGACAGATACAAAGAGAATATGCAGGAGGTCATTGGGTTTATGATCCAGTGAAATATATAGATGGACTGCCGGCTTGGTGTATCAATCCGACAAAGGGCTTTCCAATGGGAGCTTCTTATACAAGGCATGTGTACACAGGTGATAAGGCGAATGGTGTTTACAATATTCTATACTACGCGATGCAAAATGGTTGGACGGATGGCTACGAGTATGTCGACGTCTATGTAGCATTGAACAGTTATTTAGGAAACACGCATCCTCAAATTGATTTTAGCGCTAGCTGGTTCACTACTGAGCCGACAGTTGCTTTTTTACTGGATAAAGCAAATGTACAGGATGCACCGCAGCAATCTTTTGATATTCAGAATAAGCATCAGGTGGCAGACTTTAATACAGCAACAAAAGAACAGGAAACTGGCTGGTATACACCAATTGCTTCAGGTGGAGATATTTACTATACTTTTACGATCCCAGCTGGTATTACTGGGGAAACGAGTACAGGTCAATCATTGAGTGCTGGGACACATACGTTGAAGCATGATGTCAGCTTTAAACTGAAAGCACCTGCTAATTATACTGGTGTAATTGAGGCAGATGTGACAACAACACTTAAGCGCTATGCAGCAGCAATCTACACCCCTGATCATGATTCAAGTCTACAGGATCTAATTGCTCTTCCTGGCGGCGACGAAATTGAAGAATCGTTTTCAACAAGAATCAGCGCAGAATTCTTCGCTAGAACCGGAGACTTCCAAATCTATAAGAAGTCTGATGTGACAGGACTGCCGATCCCCGGAGTGGAATTCAAGGTTGAACTGTCAACAGGAGAAACAGTCAACTTTACAACAGACAGCAGCGGTATCGCAAAATATGAAGGCGAGCTGATCCACGGAGTAACAGGAAAGGTAACGGAGGTCAAAGCTCCTAGCGGATATGCTGCTGCAACAGGAACCTTTGATTTTACGATTGAAGCAGGACAAACGGTGGAAATCGTCATTACCAATGAAATCCAAGAGTTTAGATTAAAAGGAAAGAAAATAAAGGAATATTTGGACGAGTGGGAAACAATGAAACAAGGGCAGCCTGTCTACGTAGAACAAGCTGTTGAGGGAATTGTTTTTGAGCAGAAGGTAGCGAGTGAGACAATCACTTTACCAGATATGACAACAATCGTTGGGAAATTTGGCGACAGTATTGATAAGATGACAACAGACCAAGACGGGAATTTTGCTTCCAATGTTACTTTCTATGGCGGTACACAAAATGAGTACCAGCTATTTGAACATAACGTTCCTGAAAATTATCGTTCACCGGATGAGGTGCAGACATCCTTCGCTATCCCATATGGCAGCAACACAGAAAAATTGATCACCTATGATATAGGAACGATCGAGAACAAGCTGAAAAAAGGAGAATGGGCGTTTAATAAACGGGATAAATTCACTTTTGTGAACCTTGCGGGAGCAGAATTTTATATCGAGGGTGTTTCTAAACACAATCAGAATGTTCATTTCCAATTTACAACTGAAACGGTCGCAACAGTTTTCACTCTTCCAGAGGGAACCTACAAAGTCACTGAAGTAAAATTCCCTGACGGCTACATTCAAACAGAAGGTGAAACAGAAACACGTTTCATTACGATTCAAGATGGACAAACGACAACAACGGACTGGAGCAATACGCTGATACCAGTAAAAATGAGCACACAAGCTTATGTGAATAATGGCGGAAAAGCCTTCGATCCAACCGTAGATAATGTATTTTATGATGAAATCTCGATTAGTGAGAATTTTGCAGAGGGCAAAACGTTGGTAACGACATTGATCGGAGAAGAAACTGGTACTGTCTATGACGAATTTGAAGGTGAGCTGATCATTGACGGCACAGGCAAAGTATTGGTGGAAACAGTGATCCCGGCAAATACGATCCAAAATGAAAATGTTTATTTCTATGAAGCGGCGTACAATGACGAAGAAAAAACAGATCTGTATTGTGAGCATGATGGAAAAGGAGATTATGGTCAGACCTTATTCTATAAAACAGAAGAACCGAAGATGGGGACACAGGCCTATGTGAATGATAATAGTAAAGAGTTCGACCCGACAGTAGATAATGTGTTTTATGACGAAATCTCGATCAGTGAGAATTTTGCAGAAGGCAAAACGCTGGTAACGAAGCTGGTTGGTGAAAAAACAGGCACAGTCTATGATGAATTCGAAGGTGAACTGATTATCGATGGTACAGGCAAGGTGCTAGTAAAAACAGTGATCCCGGCGAATACGATTCAAAATGAAAATGTCTATTTCGACGAAGCTGCGTATAACGATGAAGAAAAAACAGATATTTACTGCAAGCATGATGGCAAAGGAGACTACGGTCAAACGGTCTTTTATAAAGAAAAAGAGAAGACAACGGCAAACGTATCTCTTCCGTCAAGTGGCTCTTCGTCAGCAGCATCGTACTCATTGCCGAATACCAGTGAAAAAGCAGAGCTGTCCTTTAGCTTTGCAGCAATCCTTGTCTTATTTGCCGCAGGCGTGATTGTGATTTGGAAAAGAAAAAATGATGAAGCTTAATCGTGTATGTATCAAGCAGATGAAGGAGTACGGCGATGAATAGAAAACTAATTTCTCTTTGCTCGATCGGTCTGATTGCGTTCAGCTGTTTGCCGGTGCAGGCATTTTCAGAGAGCTTGTCTGAAGTTGTCGAAGCTCCAATAGTAGAGGACAGTAGTCAGGAGTCAACAGATACTACGTCTGAAGAAGAAACAACTGCAACAGAGACAGAAGAAACGACTACGACAGAAGAGACAGTGAGCTCTTCTGAAACTAGTGAGTCAACAATAGATACAACAGAAACAAGTGCAACCAGTGAAGCTCAGCCGGACGCCTCCCCAGCTTCAACGCCGGCACCGGAAGTCAGCACAGCTCATAGTATCGCTGAGTCGGTACCGACGATTCCAGTATTGGCTAAGCAGGATTTGTTTTCTGATGTAACAGATATAAAAATAGAAAAGAATGCAGATACAGAGGAATTTATTGCAGCAATCGGGAAACAGGCCAGAAAAGTTGCAAAAGAGCATGACTTATTTGCATCGATCATGCTGGCTCAGGCGATTCTTGAAAGCGGAAGCGGCGGCAGTCAGCTTAGCCAAGCGCCCCATTATAATCTATTTGGTATCAAAGGCGAGTATGAAGGAGAAAAGGTTGTTTTTTTGACATATGAAGATAGTGAAGAGGGGTATTACCAAGTAGCAGCGGCATTTCGCTCATATCCAAGCTATAAAGAATCCTTTGAGGATTACGCAAAGCTGCTGAAGCAGGGGATAGAAGGCAATCGATCGATCTACGAAAAGGCCTGGAAGAGCAAGGCTGAAACCTATCAAAAGGCAGCGGCAGCGCTGACAGGAACCTATGCAACCGATCGAGCCTATGATCGCAAGCTGATTCAGCTGATCGAAGCCTATGACTTGGATCAGTATGACAGGGAAGAAATGGAAGGTGTTGAAGTAGCGGGCATGTCAACGACCGCCTCAACCCTTACTTTTCCTGCCTATGATCAAGTGAACTATGATAGTGGGAATCGTTATGCTGCGGGGAATTGTACTCAATATGTGTATAATCGCATCACGCAACTAGGCGGTTTCATTGATCTGGATATGGGCAATGGCAATCAGTGGGATGCGAGCGGTAGGGCAAGAGGGTATGCTGTCAGCACTACGCCAAAAGCTGGAACAGCAGCCTGCTTCCAAAGCAGTGTTCTTGCGGCCCACCCAGTCTATGGACATGTGGCTTTTGTAGAACATGTGGAGGAAGATGGTTCGATCTTGATTTCAGAAATGAATGTACTTGGGATCGGCATCGTGTCCTTTCGAACGATTCCTGCTGAAGGTGCGTCAACACTGACATACATCACACCGAAGTAATACAAAGAAGAGTTTGGGACAAAATTCCCAAACTCTTTTTGTGTTAAGATCCGAATAAGCGGTGAGACAGAAGTTGCTTCTGTCTCACCGCTTATCTTATACATAGTGCTGATTATTCGTCAGTTTGTTGTAATGCTTCTTGATCGATTGTCAGCTTAACTGTTGTTGTTTGCTTTTTATCTTGACGGTAGTAAGTAACTTCCATTGTATCTCCTACTTTTTTATTGTAAAGAGCACTTTGTAAGTCAGTCGTTGTTTCAATGGCTTCTCCGTCGATTTCAGTAATCACATCATATTTTTCAAGACCTGCTTCTTCAGCTGGTGTTGCTGTTTGGACGGAACGAATCACGACACCTGTTGTTACGTCTTCCGGTGTTTTCAGGATTTGTTCTCTTTGCTGTGTAGAGATATTCGTCATGTCAACCATAGTTACACCTAAAGCCGGACGAGTCACCTTGCCGTCTTTTTCCAGCTGATTGATAATGTTGACTACGTCGTTACTAGGAATCGCAAAGCCCATTCCTTCAACGCTGACAGAGTCACTGGACTGAACGATTTTCACTGAGTTGATCCCGATAACCTGTCCTTCAATATTTACTAATGGACCACCTGAGTTCCCTGGGTTGATTGCCGCATCTGTCTGGATCGCATTGATGTTGATTGTATCGCCATCGTCATTTTGGTTCGTGATATTTCTGTTAACAGAAGAGATGATTCCCTGTGTTACAGAGTTTGCATAGTCTGAACCTAAAGGAGAACCGATCGCAATTGCAGGCTCACCGATCTTCAGGCTGTCAGAGTTACCAAATTCAGCTACCGCATCGATTTTATCAGATTTTACCTTGATGACTGCTAAGTCGGTATAAGAATCAGTTCCCACAAGCTCGCCTTCTACCTTCGTACCATCATGAAGAACGATTTCCAAACCTTGAGCACCGCTTACCACGTGATTATTGGTTACGATGTAAGCTGTATCGCCGTCCTTCTTATAAACCACACCACTACCTTCACTTGCAGCTTCTAAATCTGCATCGTCAGCAGTGTCTGATGAATCGGAGGTCCCGTTTTGTCCTCGCTCATCGAATAACCCACCATACAAGCTGGAAGAGTTTTTTCTGACGCTTTGCATGTTGATAACTGATACAACCGCATTTTGAACCTTATCCACAGCCTTCGTGATATCACTGTTCACATTGACGTTCACATTGCTGACTTTGGTATCGCTGCTGTTATCAGTCGGTGTCAGCTCTGAGGTGTTGGAGCTATTGTTGTTACCCATATCGGTTATGGCATAAAGTCCGCCGAATGCTAGAGAACCGCCGATCAATCCTCCGGCAATACCGATTCCAAGTTTTTTCATTAAACCATTTTTATTTTTATTTGAATTAGGTGTTACGTCTTTTCTGTCCATATTTAACATCCTCCGATATTTTATTATTCATTAACTACCTATGTAAATCCTGTAAAAAATGCTGCTCATGAATAGCTGCCAGCTCCACTAGCCTAATTTCTTCCTTAGCAGAATGCTTCATGTACAAAAAGCAGAGGAGAATGTTTATTGAAACATTCATCAACGTTCTTTGTGTCCATGCAAAAACAACTTTTTAATCCCAGACAAAGGAAATCATTTCATCCTTCATTTCTTTGGTAGGACTTACATATAGTATAGCTTTTCTTGACACTATTAGTCTACAAGAGAGCTTTGAACTTTTTATGAACAACATGAGTAAAATTTCATATAGATGAGAAAAAAATTCTCGGATTTATGAAAAAATAAAGAAGAAATGTGTGGAAAAAATGGCTGAAAGTTATCCACAGGTTTGTGGATAATGTGTATAAACTTGTATGGGAATATGTGTTTGTATTGAAAAAGTTGTAAAAATAACCCTGAATGAGGACGGAACCTGTGGATAAGTCTGTGTATATGTGTATAACTTTGTGGAAATATTGTGGAATACGAAAACTCTTCATGATAAAATTGTTGATAAAGATTATGAGAAAACTCGGGAAGATGTGAAAAAATGCGAATCAAAATAATTACAGTCGGCAAATTGAAAGAAAAATATCTGGTGCAGGGCATCAATGAATACCTAAAACGACTACAAAGCTACAGCAAAGTCGAAGTCATCGAAGTACCGGACGAAAAAGCACCGGAAAAACTTAGCGATGCAGAAATGATCCAAGTCAAAGACAAAGAAGGCGAACGCATCCTGTCCAAGCTCTCCGACAACGACTACCTGTTTGCCTTAGCCATCGACGGCAAACAGCCCAGCAGCGAAGAGTTTGCCCGCGACATTGAAAAGCTCGGCATCTCAGGCAAATCCCAGCTCGCCTTCGTGATCGGCGGCTCACTGGGACTCAGCGACAAGGTATTAAATAGAAGCAATCAGAAAATCTCCTTCGGGAAAATGACTTATCCACACCAGCTGATGCGGCTGATTTTGGTGGAGCAGATCTATCGAGCCTTTCGGATCCAGAAAGGGGAACCGTATCATAAGTAGGGATATAAAAGCAGAATAAAAGGAATCGTATCTGATCTTATCGGGTACGATTCCTTTTTGTTGTGAGATAAGGAGAAATGGATTAATAGCATTTTATATAATATGGTTCGTCACGATTTTTCTCATATTGCAAATAGCTAGGGCAATCGTTACGGAGGTGCGTAACGATTTATAAGGTATTATTGTTACTATCAACTGTGACTTGACCGTTCATTAGTATGGGTAATAACCAATCTCTAAGCTTTTCAAGTTCATATTTTTCTTGGATGGTTTGTTGTATCTGGTAAAAAATTGGCTGAACCATAGTGTTAAAGTTCTGAAGTAGTTGTTTATCTGGGATTGCTAATTTTATATCAGTTAGCATTGCATTCGTGACGTTATTTATACTAGTGCCTAAAATTTGTTTATTTAAATAATCACGAAAATGACTTGATTGAAAGTACATTCCTATATAGAATTTTAATATTTTAGGAATATCAATTTTTGATAAAAATGCACCATAACTCATATTTTTATTATCACAGTAGTAAAATCCATTCTTTCCCACATGGTCTTTACTACCGCTAGACATTGTAATTATTAAATCAAAAGGATTTAGTTTTTGCTTTTTTGAAACTAAATCAGAGTTAATATAGACTAAGTCATTAATATTAATATTGTTATTAGAAATATTTGTTCCTCGCAAAATACCGATAGATGAAGAATTAGCAATAGAAATATCATTTTTGTTATAGGTTACTCCACGAATAACAGCTAATTCTAAATCTTCTAATTTTTTTACTTCCCAATTTTCAGGAATCTTATGATTAAGGTCTTTAGAATAAATCATCTTGCCTCCACTTGATTGATAAGGTTTTTTATTTTCATCAGGGAAATTAAATCCAATAAACCAATAGTCATAAATTGTACGAGTAAGATTTTCTAGTTCATAAACAATTTGATCATTAAGCATAATTTTTTTATCCAAAGAAAGCAGCATATTGGAAATGTTATCTTGAATACTTTTTGAAGGAACTGGAATTTCAATTTCCTGAAAAGTACTTTTACTTAATATTGGTGTTCGTGTAACGGAAGCAAGAGAAAATAAGTAATCTTTTTTTCCTTTTAGCCAATAATAAATATAATATGGATTGTATTTTCTTTCGTCTATCAAAGTAATGGAATTGATTTGTTGATTTGTTGCACAGGTTTCTGTACAAATAGATACATTTCCCATATCCCATCCGATACAGCCAACTAAGATGCTGAGACCAGATATAGTATTTGATTTGATTGCATTCATTCCAAGTTGAGATATTTTTTTCACACTATCTTGTATCAAATAATTTCCGTGTAGTTCAGTAGGGCTAATAAACAGAAAATTCCCACCATAATATTCAGGCTGCTTTGTTGATGGAGTTTTTCCGGTAACAACTTTTCCAATATTTTTGATTTTAACTTTTGAGAATGAAATTTGTTTACTCATATTTCACCTTTGTCAATTGCTCCATAATTTCTATGCGTAATTGATCCTCTTCCGCAAACAGTGAGTCTAATTTTGAAGTGAATTCATTCATCTTAGAAGCGAACTCATCTTGTGTTAAATTTATATATTCAATCTTAATGTCGAAATACTGTCCAGCAGAAAATGAATAATTTTTGTCTGCTATTTTGTTATATTCAAGTACAACCGAAAAATCATCTATTGGAATTTGAGTTGCAAATGCATCAATAATTTGGTTTTCATCTTCGCTACTTAATAAAGTTTTTTGATTTTTCCCATCTTTAACTTTTTTCCCAAGCTTACTAGCATCAACTAGTACAACCTTAGCATTTTCGACATTATTAGTCTTGTCAATAAAAACTACACTTACGTTGGTACCTGTTGTTGCAAAGATATTTGATGGCATACTAACAACACCTTTTAACCATCTATTATCAATCAGATGTTGCCTGATTTTCTTTTCAATTCCTGCTTGAGCTGTGATGAAACCTGTTGGAACTACCACTGCTGCTTTACCTGTATCGTTAAGACTATAAATAATATGTTGTATGAATAGGAGATAAATAGACATTTTGTCTTTGGCAGATTTTGGGATATTAGGAACACCAGCAAAAAAGCGTTCGCTATATTCAGGTAATGTTGTTATTTGTTCTCTCCATTCTGAAAAATCTAGCTTAAAGGGTGGGTTAGACACGATGTAATCCATTTTCTTATCAGCATGCCTATTTTCAGTAATGGTATTTCCTTGGACGATATTGTTAATAGAATGACTTAGATTATTCAAAATTAAATTTAATCTGAGTAAGTTTGATGACTTCTGTGAGATATCTTGTGAATAAATAGATACCCTATCTGTTCCTATTTTACTCGCTACATTCATTAATAGCGTTCCTGAACCAGCACTTGGGTCATATGCTTTAACCGATTTTGGTTTGTCATCACCGATCAAAATTTCCGACATGATCTTAGCAACTGAATGTGGTGTATAGTATTCTGCATATTTCCCACCACCATCTTTGTTATAATCTCTAATCATATACTCAAAAATTGTGGAGAAAAAATCGAACCCTTGTTCAAAGATAACATCATCAAATTTAACCATTGCGAGTTTAGAGATGATCTGCTTTGCTACACCATTTCGCATACTACTGTCACGAACAATATCATTGATAAGACGTTCTTCAAACAAACGAATGTCAGAATTCCCAGCTGTATGAACTGAGAAAATCGAATTATTTTCCACTGCTATATCATTCAATGTATCATCAAAAGTTTTAGCAAAATCATCTTCGTTCTGGCGATTATACAAATGTTCAATTAAATGATGAGGATGCAAATGTGCAGCATTAGTTCCTAGCTCAAAATCAAGTAACATCGTATAATCGTCTTCACTTAGACTAGATAATTTTTCATAGTCATAATCTGGGTGTAATTTTTTTATTTCAAATATAAATTTATCGTTTAAAAATTTATATAAAAATGACTGTGTGACAAGATTATATTCCCCTGCTTCGCCACCTAGCCCTGCATTAGCGGATATTGCTTTTAAGTCATCAACTAACTGTTTAACAATTGTTGTATATGATTCAATCATTACTTACAGTGCTCCTTCAAATTCATTAATATATTCTTTCGTTGCTAAACTAGATATTTTTACTAGTATCTGTGGTGAAACATTTGTTTTTCCGTTCAGATTACGCCAAGTTTCCCCGACAATTTCTTTAGTTTTTCCTTCAAAGAAATTGTCATTATCAAGAATGTTTTCGTTATTAACGATAACATTATCAATACCTTCCTTTACCCCTTTCAAAACATTGTATAGTCCGATATTGTCGCTAGGTTTCCTTAAGTTAAGACGTTTTGCAACACGAGCATATTTGCGATCACCAGAGAAGTTAGCAGCAAGTTGTCTATTTTTACGATTTAACTCTCCAATTTGGCGAAGTATCTTTTTATAATCTTCATTCATTGTTTTAATAAATTGCCAATCATTGTTTTCGGAGATGTTTTGTTTTACCATGATTCGCTTGAATTCCTCCAAAAGTGAGATATACTCTGGGTCTTTTTTATCCCAGTTCTCTTTAAGACCGCTGGCTACCTTCTTTTTCGTTTCTTGTAAGTCGTTAGCTGCTAGCTGAAGTTCGGCTTCACCCGTTTTTACAAAGATAAAATCAGCATCATCCATTACCAAATTTAATAACTCTTCACCAGCAGTATCGTCTGCATTTTCTAGTTGATTTAAAGTAGAAATTCGTTGAACTAGCATAGTCAGCATTTTAGATATTAATGCTAAATCAATTCGCTGTAAAATTTCAGTATGCCCTAACAAGCGAGCTAGTTGGAAATTATCTTTAATGGTTATCAATGCCAATCTTAATTCATTTAGCGTTTTACGATCAGTAATATCAGATATAGTTTGACTAAATACCTCTAGATTATCTGTAGGGTAATCAATCAGTACACTGTCGGCTTCATCTAATTTTTGGTTAATTTCATCTGTTGATACGAATAAACTTCCGAAAATATTTTTGGCTTCTTCTCCAGTAAGACCTATATCATATTCACGTGTCAGTTCTTCAAGATAAGCTTGATTTGTTTTATCGAATTCATGTGATATATCAGCAAAATCAACAACATACCCTTGCTTATAATCGCGATATGGTCGATTGACACGTGTTAAGGTTTGCAGTAAATTATGAGCTTTAATTTTTCGACCCAAATATAGTTTTTTTAGGCGCGGTGCATTAAATCCTGTGAGTAACATCGAATATACGAATAAAAAATCAACGCTTCCTGATTTAAATGCTTTAACCTTTCTTTTATTCTCTTCTTGATCGTGCAATACTAACTCAGCTGTGTGTCCATAAGTTTTAGAGTATCTTTCGTTAAACTGCTTGAATAATTCTTTAGCTTGTTCAGAAGAACTTGCCACGATCATAGCTCCTATAGAGTCATCTCCTTGGGCAACACGAAACTGTCTGAGGTCGGTTAAGATATATTTGAGCATCGGTTCAACAAACTTAGGATGAGCATAAACCATTTTCTTATTCAAAGAACCTTGTTGAACCTTTATTTCATTAAGTTTTGCTTGTAATTCTGCTTTATATTGAGTTTCAATATCTTCACGAATCAAGCGCAAAGTAAATCCATCTGCAATGGAATCATTGTAATAATACTTATGAATATACTCTCCAAAAATATTACGAGTCGTCTTTAAATCTGCATTTTCAAGAATTTCTTCCCCGGTAGAATCAAATTTTTGAGGAGCGATTAATGGCGTTCCAGTTAATGCAATCTTGATTGAATTTGTATCAGCATTATAGAGATTAGCCAAATAAGATCCTTTAGGATTATATGAACGGTGGGCTTCATCAATGAAGTAAATATTTTGTTCACTTAGTTCATAGCCAGATTTATTGATGAAACTTGTCTCGTTCTTAAATTTTTGGATATTTACTACTGCAACGTCGTGTGTGAATGGCTGGTTTAATTCAGCAGACGATGATATTTTTTTCACAGTTAATCCACGCTTTATAAATTCTTCAGCTGCTTGATCGGCTAAATCTAATCGATCCACAACAAAATAAAAGTGAGGAATAATTTTTTTCTTTTGGTAGACATCTTTAAGGTACTTAATATTGTGATAAGCTAGTGCCGTTTTACCAGATCCTTGAGTATGCCAAATAACGCCCTTCTTAACTCCTTCTCCTAATTTATTTTTAATGGCCTTGGTTGCAAAAAATTGTGGATAGCGCATCACATGTTTTTGAATATCTAATGAACCATCAGATTTGTCAATCTCGTTAACGTAAGCTAAACCATATTTAATAAAGAATAAAATTCTCTCTCTCGTCAAAAGTGACGATAAAATTTTATTAGTGGGTGTTGTACTTTCTAAATTAGTTTGAAACTCTCGACTATTTTTAAGAATTTGTTTATTCAAATCTTTTAAAATACAATCAATTTTTGCATCATCAATTGGAGGAACGTTAAATACAGAAACTTCTTGCTCTTTAAAGGAATTAAACATCAAGTTATTTAAGTTAGGTGTGGTATAGTATGCACCTTGTAATTGTCCTAATGTGGAATCATAAGGCATATTGTCACTAAAAATCATTAGTTGAGTAATATTGTTGAAACGGCGAAATGCTTTCTTTTTGAGTCGGTCTATTGTTCTCTTAGACTCTGACTTAATTCCCGTAAATCCATCACGTATAACATTTGGTTGTTTAACTTCTACAAATACCAAAGGTAACCCATTGATAAAAATTGTGATGTCTGGACGAAATTTTTCATCATCTCGTTCATGCTCTACTTCTGCAGCAATGTGCCATACATTCTTATTTGGATGAATAAAATCAATTAATGTGTGTTCACCATTTGTAAGACGCTCATGGAAGGAACGACCTAAATCATCTTGATCAAGTTCTGATTTTATATTTTTGAATTCATTTTCGAACTCCGCTTCAGGATTAAATTTAGTAAATTGTTCTCTGAAAACATCTGTTATAATACCGGTGTCTTCATCAATAGTTAATTTTTTCAAAGAAAGATATTCGTAATTTAAACGTGTCAAATGTACCATTGCAGGGATCTGAACGCGTGTAAGCTCATTAAACTGATTATTCACTGCCATATGTAAAACTCCAATCAACCGTTATTTTCTGAAATAGGTAACATTATTTTGTTGAATATGATTTAGTTAGTTCTATTTCAAAGTCTCTAGATAAGTCCATTTTAGAATAAAATTAGACAAAAAGATAGTTTTGGAATGTAGATAGGCATGACTAAGCATAATAAGGAGAAGAAATTAATAGAATAGTTTTAAACTGGTGTTTTTGTGATGACACCCTAGTACATTTATGTTATAATTGTTGCGAAAACTATAATTTATTAAGTGAGGTATGCAGTTATGAAGATAGCAATGTATACCGACAAAGCGACTAGCAGTTGGAAATGGTTTTTCAATGTAGAAACACAAGAAGATAAAGAATTTGCTATCCATATGTACAAAGGATATGCTGAAAAAGATTTACTTTGTTTTGTTACTACTGACGTTGGTTTTTTAACCTTTAAAGCAACAAATGGAAAAACTATTAAACTAGTGTTCAAAAACAAGTCTGGGGTGCTATGGGTATTTGGCACTAAGATAACAAATGGTAATTATCATACTCTACTGGACTATGCTAAATCATTGTAAAACTGCTAGCCGACTAGTCGGCCAAGATTGAAATTCATACTTCATTCCAACCTCTATATTTTATGGTCGTTCAAAACAATTATGATATTTGATTTAGGAGGTGTATTTTATGACTAGTGAAAAAAAATTAGTAAGTTTTAAAGATGCTACTTTAAAGATCCCAAATTTTAGCATGAGGACTCAGATTAGAATTGCTGGAGAGATTCATAAAGCACGAAGTGATTTAGGAATAAGCCAATCTGATTTGTCAAAAATGAGTGGAATTCCTCAAAAAACGATTTCTCGAATTGAAACGGGAGTATCTGTACCCAATTTCAAAACGATCATTTCGCTTGCTGAGGCACTCAAAAAGGAAGTGATATTCAAGCTGATTTAAATTAATTAAACCTACTATATTCAAAAAAATCATAATTGGGAAATGGGGTAGAATTTTCTACCCCTTTTTTTGAATAATTAATTAAATAATGGGAGTCTCAAAATATCATCCCCTCACGATACACAGCACCGTATCATAAATAATTCGGTTTTTGGAAGTGGTGGAAACGTTGATGTAAATAGGTTTTTCTAGATTTGGTAAAAGGAACTGAAAATATCATTCACTTACGATACGCGGAACCGTATCATAAATAGGGATATAAAAGCAGAATAAAAGGAATCGTATCTGATCTTATCGGGTACGATTCCTTTTTGTAAAGAGTGTGAGGTAGGTATCATTAAAAATGAATTAGTCATTAATAGTAGTGTGTTTTTCTATTTTTATACTCACTAGGAGAGATACTCATCTCTTTTTTAAATACTTTACTAAAATAGTTTCCTGTAGAAAATCCGACTTTTCTTGCGACGGTTTCCACTGTTTCTTCCTCCCACAATAGCGATAATGAATGAAGGATACGTACTTCTTTTAAATAGTGTATTGGTGGCGAGTTGTAAGCTGCTTCGAATTGTCGAATCAACTTATATTTTGATAATTCATATTTTTCAGATAAAAACTCTAAGCCGATATCTTCGAAATAATGTTCATCAATGTATTTTTTTACCGCTTCGATGGCCGCTGTTTTTTGTTGGCTCTCTTTTTGCACCTCTTCTTTGATATCTAAAAAAAGAGTAAAGGCAGCTTTAGCATTTTGTGTAACAGTTACTTCTTGCATTTTCAAATCAAGAATAAATCTTCGCAACCGTTCAATGAACGCCTCCGATAGTTCAACCACTGCAACTGGGGTATCCAACCATTGCATCATACTTCCTGAAAATTCTATAAACAGAAAATGCCAATCCTCACCGAAGTAACGATAATTCCCGGGGATTTTAGCAAAAAAGGCTTTGTTTTGCGTTAAGGGAACAGTTTTGCCCCCGATTTGTATATAGCCCTGACCACTTAATGTTACTTGTAAAACGATCAGTTGTTCTTTTCGCTGACGTGCATCCCAATCATAATGAGTACTTCCTAGTCCTACACCAATCCCTTGGATTAGAGGGAAGTGTTGTTCATTGATGTAATGGAATTGACGTACGAAATTCTGCAATTTATTACCCTCCTTAAAATAATTTCTTCTTGTTACTTCTGATTATACTCGATACCATATACATAATAAAAGAAGGAGAATGATAAATATGTCGATCCATTTTGATGCATCGCAAAACTTTTTCCACCTGAGCAATAATGAAATTAGTTATATCATTGGTATCGAAAAAGAAAAATATCTTACCCATAGATATTTTGGTCCCCGTTTGACAGGGTATCATCAGGTCAATCAGCTGCAAATGATTGATCGCGGTTTTGCTACGAATCCAATCAGTGAGGAACGTACTTTTTCGTTAAATACACTGCCGCTTGAAACTAGCACACAAGGCAGCTTAGATTATCGAGTGAGTAATTATCAGTTTCGAAATATAGACGGGTATCGTATTACTGATTTTGTGTATGATCACTTTGAAATTTTAGAAGGCAAACATTCTTTAGAGGGGCTGCCATCACTAAGAGGAGAGCAGGAGCAAACCTTAGCGATTTATCTTGTAGACCATCCCCAGTCGCTTGAAATGGTGCTGTACTATACAATATACGAGGATCTTCCAGTAATTACACGGAGTGTGGCGTATAAGAATAATGGTGCAAAGGCAATCTATATAGAAAATGCTGGTTCGATGCTTCTGGATTTTCCACGTTGTGATTTTGACATACTGACACTTAATGGGGCACATACAAATGAGGCAACCATTCATCGTCAACCACTCCACCCTGGTGTACAAAAAATCGCATCGACTAGAGGAACTAGCAGTCCGCAACATCATCCATTCTTAGGGCTTGCTGATCGGTGTACGAATGAAGATCAAGGACACGTTTATGGGTTTCATTTTATTTATAGTGGGAATTTTGTGGCTCAAGCGGAAGTAGAGCAATATGGAAGTACGCGGATTCAAATCGGAATCAATCCGGAAACCTTTGAATGGAAATTATCGCCGAACGCAACTTTTCAGACACCAGAGGTTGTGTTGAACTTTAGTGCCAAAGGATTTAATCAGCTTTCCCAGACGTTCCATAAGCTATATCAAACCTATTTGATTCCTAAGCAATGGCAGCAGGTGGAACGCCCCATTTTACTTAATTCTTGGGAAGGGAATTATTTTGATTTTACTGAAGAGGACTTGATTCGTCAGGCTAAACTAGCGAATACATTGGGGATTGAATTATTTGTTTTAGATGACGGGTGGTTTGGCCAACGTGAGGATGATACAACCTCTTTAGGCGATTGGTCTGTCAACAAAACAAAACTTCCAAATGGGGTCGAGCACCTTGCGGATGTTATTCACAAACAAAAGATGAAATTTGGTTTATGGTTTGAGCCGGAAATGATTTCTGTAAACAGTCGTTTGTTTGAGCGTCATCCAGAGTGGAGTCTACAGGTTCCGGATTACCCTCAAACGCAAGGTAGACAACAGCTCGTCTTAAATTTGAGTTTGCCTGAAGTTCAAGAACATCTTATTCAGCTGCTGACAACGTATCTTTCTTCAAATAAAATCGATTATGTAAAGTGGGACATGAATCGACATTTAACGGAAGTGGGCAGCTTTGTTTTACCGAATGATCAGCAAAAAGAAGTCAGCCATCGTTATATTTTAGGGCTTTACCGTATTCTATCTGAAGTAACAAAGAAATTTCCAAAAGTTCTTTTTGAAAATTGCTCGAGTGGCGGCGGCCGATTTGATCCTGGGATGGTTGCCTATATGCCTCAAACTTGGGCAAGCGATAATACAGATGCGTTGTGTCGATCAAAAATCCAATACGGGTATAGCTATCTGTACCCGCCGATTATGATGGGGGCTCATGTTTCAGATAGTCCGAATCATCAAGTAGGCCGAAATACGCCTTTAACAAGTCGTTTTTTAATTGCAATGAGTGGCAATTTTGGCTATGAATTAGCTATAGAAAAGCAATCATTACAAGAACTTGAAATGATAAAAGAGCAAATCATATTCTATAAAAAACATCGTAGACTGTTGCAGTTTGGGCAATTTTATCGCTTAAAAGAACTTGATAAAGCATACTCCACTGCGTGGTTATTTAAAAACGAAACAGAGGCACTTCTTGTCTATTCCAATGGACTTGCTCAACCAGCACAAACGATTCAGTATCTAAAAACGAAATATCTTGAGGATGCGGCTCTTTATAAGGATACGAGTACAGGAAAAATATACAGTGGCAGCGAATTAAATCATGCCGGTATTCTTGTTCCTAGGATCAAAGGGGATTTCAATTGTTTCTACATTCATTGGATCGTCATAGAATAAAATAGATACTAAAAGAGAGTGGGACAATAATCTGTTGCCACTCTTTTCCATACCCTAAATCCGAATAAACGGCGAGTCAGAAGTAGCTCCTACGACAATAAGCCGGAATTCAACAAAAATTTGTGAAACAATTTTCGTGAATTCCGGCTTATTGCTTGTAGCTAAACACTTCTGTCTCAGCCTCTTTGTTAATTTAGTAAAACGGCATAAGCTTCATAAGGAAGAAGTGTTTGACTGATTTCTTTTTCATAATTATGAATTAATATCTCTTTGATTTGTTGTGTTTCATCTAATAAGAAGTGAGTTGGGTTACCGGAAAAATTGACAACAACTAATAATTTTTCTCCTTCATTTTTACGGATGTAAGCCAAAACTTCAGCATCGTCTGTTGTAATACTTTCAAATGTTCCTTCAGTAATTATTGGTAATTCTTTTCGGAGCTGTATCAGCTTTTTGTACGTATAGAATAATGAGTTTGGGTCATCTAAAGCGGCTGCTGCATTGATTTCAGTTGCATCTCCTACAGGCAGCCAAGGAATGCCATCTGTAAAGCCAGCTTGTTTAGAAGCATCCCACTGCATTGGATGGCGGGCATTATCCCGCCCTTTGGCATTGATGGAGGCAATGATTTCATCTTCTGTATACCCTGAATCAATGCGTTCATCGTACATTCTTCGACTTTCAATATCATCGACTTCATCAATGGTCTTCACTGGATAATTTATCATTCCAATCTCTTCCCCTTGGTATATATAAGGGGTTCCTTGAAGAAAATAAAGATAAATTGCTAACATTTTCCCGCTGAGGATTCTGTATTTTTGATCATCGCCCCAACGAGAAATGATTCGTGGTAAATCGTGATTATTCCAAAACAGGGAGTTCCAACCTTTGCCAGCCAATTCAGTTTGCCATTTAGAAAAAACTTGGTGCAGTTCTTTCGGATCAAGTTTTTTTAGATCCCATTTTCGTTTGCCTGATTGTTTATCCAAGTTGATATGCTCAAATTGGAAAACCATCGATAATTCCTCTCTGTCCTTGTCTGAATAAAGCTGAGCAATTTCGGGTGTTGCACCCCACGTTTCACCAACAGTGACCAAATCGTATTCCCCAAAGGTGTTCTGATTCATTTCCTGTAATAGCTTATGAAGTTTTGGGCCATTTTTAGTAATTGATTGGTCAGGTTCCTTTCCAATTAAATCAATCACATCTAGACGAAATCCGCCTACCCCTTTTTTGATCCAGTAATTCATCATACGATAAATCTCTTGACGCATTTTTTTATTTTCCCAATTTAGGTCAGGCTGCTCCTTTGCGTGTAAGTGAAGATAATATTCTCCAAGTTCCGGAACCAATGTCCAAGCTGAGCCGCCGAAATTTGATTGAAGGGCGTTCGGTGGATTTCCATCAACGCTCTTTCTCCAAATATAAAAATCATGAAATGGACTATCTGTATTGTGAAGTGCTGATTGAAACCAAGGATGTTCAGAGGAAGTGTGATTGACGACTAAGTCCATGATGATCCTGATATTTCTCTTTTTCGCTTCTTCAATTAGTTTATCCATATCCTTCATTGTTCCATATTCTGAACCAATCGCTTGATAATCACTGATGTCATAGCCATTATCTTCATTAGGTGATTGATACACAGGACTCAACCACACGGCGTCTATTCCTAGAAAAGCAAGATAATCTAAACGTTGAATAATTCCTGGAAGATCACCAATACCATCTGCATTCGTATCCTGAAAGCTGCGTGGATAAATTTGGTAGATCGTTGTTTTTTTCCACCAATTAGTTTTCATAGTGTGCACTCAATACTAGTAGACCTTGGTTTCTATCTGCAGTTAATGTGTCAATTACTTCAATGGATTCATAGTCGTTTGTGTTGGTAACGATCATCATCACCGTTGGATCAAAGCCAGCTTTTTTGACAGCATCTAAATCAACTGTTCCTAAAATGTCTCCTTGCTTCACTAAGTCTCCATATTTTTTATTGGTTTCAAAGGCTTCTCCGTTCAATTTTACCGTATCGATTCCAATATGAATCAGTACTTCTGCACCATGGCTTGTTTTTAACCCGTAAGCGTGTTTTGAATCGTGCACGATTGTCAGCTTCCCGTCAGCCGGCGCACAAATCATCCCTTTTTCTGGAATTACTGCAATTCCTTTTCCCATCATTTCTTGTGCAAAGACAGGATCGTTGACTTCTTTTAGAGGAATCGGCGTTCCCTTGACCGGACTAGCTAATACTTCATCCTCAACAGAGCTGCTTTCAGCTTCAGGATCTTCATTGATTTCAACCGCAACTTCACCTGCACGAGTATCATCATCTGCGAATACAGCCATATGACGTTTGCCGTAAGCATATGTTGTAACAAAGCCGACTAAAATACTGATGACAATACCAATCATGAAATAAGGAATTGATTTTGGCGCGATGGAGATAAAACCAATAACACTTGCAGGACCCATTGCTACTGATAAAACATGGAATATACCAATAAATACACAAGCAACTGCTGAAGCAATCATGCCGCAGATAAATGGAAATTTAAGTTTTAAGTTGACCCCAAAAATTGCCGGCTCTGTAATTCCCAGCATAGCTGAAATGCTTGCGGAGCTTGCTAAACTTTTTTGCTTTTTATTTTTAGTTAGTAACATGACGGCAAGAGTTGCTGCTCCTTGGCCAACATTTGCCATTGAAGCGACTGGGAAAATGAAGGAACCGCCAGTACGCGCGACATCAGCTAGCAATGTTGTCTCTATTGCCGGGAAACTTTGATGTAGACCTGTAATAACAATAGGTGAATAAAACAGTCCGAATACACCTAAACCGATTGCCCCTGTTGTATTATATAACCAAACAAGTCCATCGGTTAAACCATCTGAAACAATTCTCATAACCGGTCCCACAACGATAAAGGTTAAAAATCCAGTAATAATGATGGCTAGCATTGGGGTAAAGGTAAAATCAAATGCGTTTGGAATGCGTTTATGAAAGAATTTTTCTAAAGTTGCTAAAATCCAAGCAACCACTAACACCGGTAATACAGAGCCTTGGTAACCTGCTTGGGCAACATTCATCCCAAAGATATGCCAATAATTCATGCTTCCTTCTGCAATTGCATTGGCCACACCATACCCATTGACTAAATCGGGCATCACCATCACCATTCCCATGGCTGCACCTAGATAAGGATTACCGCCAAAACGTTTAGTTGCAGAGAAACCGACCAAGATAGGTAAGAAAGCAAACGGTGCAGAAGCTAATAAATTAATGATACTAGCGATGTCAGTTACAGCTGGAAACATTTCTACAATGGATTGAGGTCCAAATAAATGTTGTGCAGTTAACACATTGTTCAATGCCATCAATAAACCACCAGCAACTAAAGCCGGAACAATCGGAACAAAAATATCAGATAATACTTTAATAAATGCCATAATTGGATTGTTCCTCTTACCATTTGCCGCTACTGCTTTTAAATCAGCTGTCGATGCTTCTTTAACATGTGTTATTTTTATCAGTTCATCATAAACGTTATTTACATCACCCGCACCAATAATGATTTGAAACTGATCATTGGCTTCAAATGTTCCTTTAACAGCGTCATTATTGTCTAAAGCTTTTTGATCCACCTTGCTTGAATCTTTTAGAACCAACCTCAGTCGTGTCGCGCAATGCGCTGCTGCTTGAATGTTGTCTTTGCCAAGCGTTTGATTGATTTCCTCTGCCACTTTTTTGTAATCCATCCTCGTTCCTCCTAAATGTCATTTAAGCGATTTTAACAACCCCCATTATTTGTCTGCTTAATCTGGAAATGAAATCGCTTTTTCACATCCAAAGTATATCAGATTTTTTATAAATGTCAAACGTATGACAATTAATTTATTTGTATCAACAAAGAAGTTGTTGGCTGTGTTGTTGTATGATTGATTAACGTTTGACAATGTTTGCCTTTAAAGTTAAACTATATGCAAGAATGCGCTTGCGAGGAGAGTACATATGTCTAGTAAAAAAATTTGGACGAAAGAAGAACGTTATCGTCCCTATCAAGAGTGGGATAAAACACATCTTGCCCTACTGCAAGAGAAAGTCGCCAATTCTAACTGGCGCTTAGGGTATCATATCCAACCAAATACAGGTTTACTAAATGATCCAAATGGTTTTTCATTTTTTAATAATCAGTGGCATGTCTTTTATCAATCATATCCAATGGGGGCTGTTCATGGGGTAAAATCCTGGTATCATCTGACATCTGATAATTTGGTAGATTGGAAAGAAGAAGGAACGAAGGTATTTCCAGATGGGGTGTATGATAGTCATGGTGTATATTCAGGAACTGCTTTGCCTGTTTCGGACCAATTGTTCCTTGCTTATACCGGGAATGTTCGTGATGCAGATTGGGTTCGCCATTCCTATCAGTTAGGTGCTTGGATGGATGAATCTGGAGCGGTTCAAAAAATCGAAAAACCGCTGCTTGCTGCATCACCGGTGGGCTACACATCTGAATTCAGAGATCCCCAAGTATTTCGTTACAGGGATAGTTATTTGATGGCTATAGGTGCTCAAAATGAAGTAGAAGAAGGCAAGATTCTTACTTATCAGAGTTCTGATTTACTGACGTGGCAGTATAAGGGAGAATTAGACTTTACCGATAAAAAAATGGGTTTTATGATTGAATGCCCCAATTTATTAGTGACAGAAGAGGCTGCTCTACTTATCTTTTGTCCTCAAGGACTGGAAAAGGATAGTTGTTTTTATGAAAATATCTACCCTAACACGTATGTTATCGGAGACTCTTACGACTATGAATCGAATCGGTTGGCTCATCCTACCACGTTAAAAAATCTGGATGAAGGGTTTGATGTCTATGCTACACAAGCATTTCAAGCACCTGACAACCGTCTATTATCCATTAGCTGGGTGGGCTTACCGGAAATCGATTATCCAACCGATCAAGAAGAGTGGGCGCACTGCCTAAGTAGCGTCAAAGAGCTGTTTGTAAAAGACAAAAAGTTGTATCAGCGCCCAGTCGCAGAGATGAAACAATTACGTGTAGGTGAGGCAGCTGATTTTAACAAAGATTCTAATTCTTTCTTTGAAACCGATACAAACCAGTATGAATTAATGCTATTATTTGACCCGCTTTCCAGTGGAAGAATTACTTTATGCACGGATAAAGAACAAAATAAAGGATTAACGATTAATTTTGATTCCCAACATGGTAAAATAACGATAGACCGTAGTCAGGCTGGTGCTGTTTTTGCAGAAGAATATGGCTTTGTTCGATCGTTTACAGTCGAACAAAAACCATTAGATTTACAGATATTTGTAGATTCTTCGATTGTTGAAATCTTTATCAATGAGGGTGAAAAGGTTGCAACAATGCGCGTTTTTCCAGAAGCACATCAGACAGGGATCCATCTGGCTTGTGATGGAGACTATCAAGGGAAATTATGGCAATTGCGGAAAACTAACCAATAAAGGATGAAGTGGCATGGTTGTCAAACTAACAGATGTGGCAAAGAAAGCGGGGGTTTCTCCCACGACCGTTTCTCGTGTTATTAATAATTATGGCTCCTTAAGCCAAAAAACCATTGATAAAGTAAATTTGGCGATGAAAGAGCTGAATTATCAACCCAATTCTTTAGCTCGTTCCTTGCAAGGGAAAAATACACAATTGATTGGACTGATTTTTCCAACTGTTGCGAATCCTTTTTTTGGAGAGCTTGTTGAAGGAATAGAAGGAAAACTATTTGATTTAGGCTACCGTGTTATATTGTGTGATAGTGCGAATAATAAAGAGAAAGAGCGGCATTACATTAATATGCTTGCGGCTAATAAAGTAGATGGAATTGTAGCTGGTGCTCATAATCTAGGAATCGCAGAGTATGAAGATATCGAGCTGCCAATTGTTTCTTTTGATCGTTATTTAGCTGATAATATTCCAATCATTGGCAGTGATAATTTTCAGGGAGGCTATTTGGCTACTGAAACATTATTTGTCAAAGGAGCACGAAAAATTGCGATTCTTACAGGATCACAAGAATCAAATTCGCCTACAAATTTTCGCTTAAACGGGTATTTAAGTTTTTTGGAGAAACACGACTTAGAGCCTAAAATTTTTCAGATTCAAACAACAGCTAGATCAACCGCTTTGAAAAATTTAGAAATCAAACATATTTTAGAAACAGAAGACATTGACAGCTTATTCTGTACGGATGATCTAACGGCTCTACTGGCATATAATCAATGCCAGCAGTTGAAGATAAAGGTACCTGAACAAATCAAGATTATTGGGTATGATGGGACAAAATTCATTCAGAATTATTTCCCACAGCTTTCGACGATTGCTCAACCAATGGCTGACTATGCAGAAATTTTGGTGGACTTGTTACTACAAAGAATCCAAAATCCAGAAAAAAAACTTGAAAAAAATTATTTATTGCCGGTAAAACTAATCCAAGGGCAAACAACATAAGCCTTAAAAGGAGTGGACAATATGTTATACGGTGCGATCGAGGCAGGAGGCACGAAATTTGTTTGTGCAGTGGGAAACGAAAATTTGGAAATAATTGAGCGTGTATTCTTTCCTACAGAAACACCTGAAAAAACGATGCGTTCTGTTGTTGATTTTTTCAAAAAATTTGATACAATCACGACAATCGGAGTTGGATCATTTGGCCCAATCGATGTTAAGCGAGAGTCTGAAACTTATGGTTATGTTACATCTACACCCAAGCTTGCGTGGAAGAATTTTGATTTTGTTGGGTATTTAAAAGAACAGTTAGCCAATATTTCTGTTGCTTGGACAACGGATGTAAATGCTGCTTGTTATGGGGAATATATTGCGGGATGCGGTAAAGGGTTATCAAGTGTAGTGTACTATACTATCGGAACAGGCATTGGTGGTGGTGCTTTATTAGATGGACAATTCGTTGAAGGATTTAGCCATCCTGAAATGGGTCATGCGTTGGTTCGACGTCATCCTGAGGATACCTTTGTCGGTAATTGTCCGTATCACAATGACTGTTTGGAAGGGTTAGCTGCAGGACCTGCCATCGAGAACAGAACAGGGGTAAAAGGACAGAATTTACCTCCAGATGATGCATCATGGGATATTGCAGCTTATTACATTGCACAATGTGCGTACAATACGACCTTACTTTTTTCCCCGCAAATAATTATTTTTGGCGGCGGTGTTATGAAGCAAGAACAATTAAGAAAAAAAGTCCAAGAGCAATTTGCTAAGCTCATCAATGATTATGTGAAATATCCAGACTTATCGACCTACATCGTTACCCCTCAATTAGAGGACAACGCGGGTGTGATTGGATGCCTGGCTTTAGCAAAGGATTTATATCTGCAAGCTTAACTAGAGAATATGAATAATAAGCGAGGGCAAAGTAGAAAAATAGTATAGATTATCTTTCGAAGACCAGACGATTTGATGCCTGGTCTTTTTGAGTATTAGTGTATCAATACAAAAAAATGAGTAGACCTAAAACAGTATATGATTCAAAATATTTCTCTGATAATGAAATTTATAAGATGGGACTTAATGCTTTGGAATATGGTGCTGTTAAGGGTCGATATGTTCAGGGAATTGCACCAAACGGCCTAAGATATACAGGTTTCCTTGATGAAACAGGAACACTAACAAATTTCTTCCCAACTATGAAATAATAAACGAATAGGAGTACGAGCATGTATACATTGGTAACAGATAATCAAGAAAAAGAGGAATTAATGAAAGGCTATTTTATTTTGATAAGAGGCCACATGAATAAGGCAATAGAGAACTTTATTAGAAAAGAAGGATTTGGGATAGAGTTCATGACTATTCTATTCAAAAATGATTTAGATGAATTTGAAGATAAAGAAGAGTTACAGGAGATAGAAGAAAATCAAGTTGTACTTTTAGCAGAATATCCGGCTGCTCCAATAGACGAAAAATTTTATCTAACTTTTGATGAATTGTACAACAACATTGAACGTGTTGTTCACAAAAACTATGAAAATGATTTAAAACTTCGTGAATCTCTACTAGAGCTAAAAAAATCATTAATCGCCTAAAAGTGAAAAAAAGAATTTATCAAAATTAGAAACAGTGATATAACAGAGTCAGCAACACTCGCTTTTGCACCAATTAGATACTTTGTTTTTTAGAGATAAAAAAGAGTGGTTGACCAGCTTTTGTCAGATAAGATGACTTGCATGATCGATTAAGGAAAGGATTAGATCCTATGCAAGATTGGAACGATATTGGCTCCGAACTTACCAAGCAATTATTCGAGGAAAACCCAAATCAAGAATTGGAGGTGCTGCGTGCCGCCAAGACCATGGGAGGCATTTGGCAACAGATTGCTGCGTTGACAGAAAGTACAAAAGCTTCGTCTGCTCTTTTGAAGCAGCTTCAGGTAGAACAAGCTGCAATCGATCAAAGTCGAAAAATTCAACAAAAGCGACACAAGAAAAAAATTGCTAAAGCCAGCAATTTAACGATTCTTCGGAGAGAATCTCTATAGAAAAATAGTAAATACCGAAATCTTATTATATTTTAGAAAAACTGAGAGTGGGACAATAATCTGTTGCCACTCTTTTCCATACCCTAAATCCGAATAAACGGCGAGTCAGAAGTAGCTCCTACGACAATAAGCCGGAATTCAACAAAAATTTGTGAAACAATTTTCGTGAATTCTGGCTTATTGCTTGTAGCTAAACACTTCTGTCTCAGCCTCAGTTTGTATTTGGAATAAGCTGTGATGGCCCTCTAGTTAATAATATTCTTTTGAGCTCAGATGACCAATAGTTGAATAGAGAATCTTTAAAAGTTATCTTGGATTGTTAGCAACAATTACTCATTCAGTATAATATTGACTGACATAGTCTATGCTTGATTTATCTGTTACTAGACAACTAAGTTCTTTTTGTTCGGTTTTACCACTATTCATCAGCCAATTTAATGAACCGATAAATAAATAAGTATTGTCTATCATCAGTAATTTCACATGTGATGGTGGATTATGGATAAGGTCGTCTTTCAATAGTTTGCTTAGAGCGGTTATAGCCTTTGCCGCTCCGTCTTTATTCCACGGCATATCCCTATTTACGATTTCATCAACTTCTGTTTCCGGCGATCGTTTCTTACCTTTATGACCAAAAAATATTTTGACCGTAGATTCTTGTTCAAGTTGCTTGGCTATAATCTGTAAGAAGTCTTCGTTTACTACATAGTCACTGATCCAAGGAGAAACAACAGTGATACTTTTCTCTGCCAGCCTAATGAGATTCATCAATAGCTCATTGTGTTCTTTACCACCATAAACGATATTCTCTGGTATCGTTTCATGTAAGTAATCGGTAATCGGAGATTGCTGAATGGTCAGAGAAGGACCGGATAGAATATTTATAATCTTTTTTAAATCATGATTATCTTCTGTAATCGTCATTGAATCAAAAAGACTGTAGGTTTTCCCATACTCAACGATTGTTTGTAATGCGTTATTTAGATAGTTTTGTGCTTCTCGAGCAGCATCAAAGTTACCAACATAGATAAATTGTTCCTTCGCTCTTGAGAAAGCCACATTTAACAAGTTTGCTTTATTTCCGATAAACTTCGTCAAGCCATTTGAATTTTTGTTTAAATTATCAACCACACTTGAAAAAATAATAATTTTCTTTTCATCCCCTTGGAATGTATGAACGGTACCTACAGCGATTTCTTTATTAAAAATACTATCTATTTTTTTTGCTTGTAATGAAAATGGCGTAATGATACCTATGTTTTTCTTAACTTCCTCACCATGTTCTTCTACAAGAGCTTCAACAATTCTTTTACAGGCATCAATCTCTGCCTGATTGAAATGCTGTGTGGATTTAGTTCCGCGGATATCAAACGCCAATAAATTTTTATCAAGCAATTTTCCTTCGGTAGTGTCTTGCTTCATGAACGTTAGCACATTGTCATAAACATACTGATTTGAAAATTTCATAATTGATTTTTCACATCTCATATGTTCATTAAGAACAATTGCATTTTTCACCTGATTTCTCTCTTCATAAAAATTACTGGCCTTAATAGCATAAGATTGTGCACTGGTAGTGTTAAGGCAGAGTGAAGAGTAGGATTCTTCACTCAATAATTCTGTATATTTTTCTTGTAAGATTCTTTCAGGAACGGAAATAATTGGTTCTATCTGATTCGTGTCACCCACAAATACAGCTTTTCTAGCTCGATATAAAGGTGCTGCTGCATAATAAGAAACAATCTGCCCACTTTCATCAAATAGAAGTAAATCAAACAGATTTTCAATCATTGGAAAGGTCTGTTTTCTAAATGAGTGAAGCGTAGTAGAGACGACCGGAAAACATAAGAAAAACGTTTCATAAAGAGTCCGCAGTAAATCTGCTCTAGAATCATCGTAAGGTTTGTTCCCATTGTAAAGACATTTGAACCACATACAATCTTTTGAAAGGACTTTTTCAAGGTTCTTTAAAACAAACTGTTTATTTTTTATGATATAGACTTCCAGCAATTTGAGCGAATGGTGAAACATCTCTTCTCGAAGCTTTAAAATATACATTGAATTCTTTAATACATGTGCTTGAGATTCCCACAATGACCCACTATCACAATTTTTCGAATAGTTATCAATTTGTTCTGAAATTGTAGTAAATTCTTTGACTACACTTTCTTTCACTCGTACTTCCTTTAAAAGTTGAGTTTTCAGATCACTCTTTGAAGTGATAGTCTCTTTGAGGGTGTAAAGTTGAGCATTTTTTTCAAGTAAGCGTTGTTCGAGAATAGTTTGCTGAGCGCTTGTTTTTTCAAGGGCAGCATTAATATTTTTTATTAGGTCGGATATATAGTCCAACGAAGGGTACATAGAAAGAAGTTCTTTGGTAGAGCTAAGTATGACCGGAAGCTTACAAAGAAATCTTGTTGTAGGACTTATTTTTTCAAAAGCCTCTTTTGCAGCGAATAGTTTCCTTTTTTCTTCATTATTTTTATCAGTCTCTTGTCTATTTTGCTTGATACTTGAAGATATGATAGTGATATCTTTTTCCAGATCATCTAACTGTGCCTGTGAGTTTTTAAGTTGGTGCTCGTTTTCTTCAGCTAGTTTCACAGCATTTTTGACCTCATTTTGAACACGTACTTTATTTTCATTGAGTTCTTTGTCATTAGAGATTGCTGTCTGCTCTTTGAAAAGTAAAAATTGATTGAGGAAAGTATTATATTCTTCAAGTTTCTGCTGGGTAATTTTAAATGAAGCAATTGTTTTTTCTTCTGTTCCTTCAGCAAGTTCAGCATCAGCTAAATATTTTAGAAAGGGAACAAAAAAGTTTTGGTGAAAATTTTTAACATTTTCATATTTTCCTAAACGTGCACAAAGAGTACCGTTAATAGTTTCGTCATTGAGTGAAGCTGCAAACTCAGAAAAAAATGGTACCTCTTTAATCAATTCCAGTCCGATGTTATTAATAGCCTTGTTATTCGTGCTAGTAAGGATGATAGAATCAAGGTTTTTTCCACCTAATGGAGAGCGATAAATATTTTTCTTATCAAGTTGCCACTCCGCATCCCATACATCTAACAACCTGTTAGCTTTACGAACAAGCGTGTCTGCAATAATTTCTTTTAATAAAGTCGTTTTACCAGTACCGGGAGGCCCTTCAATAGCTAAAAAATCTGTTTTAGGTAAGAGATTCACCAGTTCCCATTGCTTAGAGGTAACAGGATACTCACTCTGATAACTGCCGTAGTGGAAACTCTCACTAAGTGAAATGGTGTTCAAATTTACTTGCTCTTGATTATGAAATAAATAGCTACGGAGTAAAGGCGGGAGTTGCTCTTCTTCTTTATCTATATGACTATGCAGCGTTTTAAGCTCATCTTCAAAACAACTGCCGGATATACTCGCCAAAGATTCACAGGAAATTTTTAGCTGAGCAGCCAGATGCCAATCGCTGACATTTGTATTAACCAGATTTAGCTGGAAACCCAGTGCGTTTTTAAATTCATCTAGGAATAATCTATTAAATTCTTCAATATCGGTTACGTCTTCAATTGCATTTGTTGCAACAATTAAATCATCTATCTGCTCAGCGTAAAGATTTCTTACATCAAGTGTTTCTTGCTGCAGCTGAGCGGCAAGAAGAATGATCAGCGCTTCTTTATTTACAACAAAATCTGTGATTTCATAATTTTTCTCTGCTATTTTACATGTAAAAGACAGGACGGGGCGTTCATTCTTCTCATTGTTAATTAGTATAGGATAGAACAAGTAAAATTCATTATTTGCTTTTATTTCTTCGATAAGTGTTTTATCATCTGGATAAATTTTTGTATTACGCAATATATCTTCTTCGAGTAATTGTTCTAATGTACTGCTGCCAAGCAGATAATTTTTCAACTTGATTTCATCTACTCGATTTTTAGGAATACTTTTTTTCTCGGTCAGCCACTCTGAGAGTTTTTTTGTTTTTTGCTGTGTCATATAATTTGAAAAAGTTAGAAAACTACTGTCCTCTAGTTTCAAACTTTTACAGGTTAGTTTATCGATAGAAGTAGTTAATAAACTATTATAAAAATCATATTCATAAAAATAATTAATAATATTACTTGCTTTTCCCATTTTATTACTCCTTATTTGTTATTTTACATTTTAAAATGTGTATACGCTTAATAGTTTAAAATATATTATAATTGAGTTGGATTGTCAACGAAAATAGTAATTTGATTAAAGAACTTTTTGTCGTTGACAAAATAAATGTAGAATGCTATTCTTTCGTTAGTAATTTAATTAAAGAACTATGAGGAGGTGTTTGGATGAAGCTGTCAGAAGTTATTGAAATCAAGCTGGGAATGAATCTTTCTCGTCATAAAGAGAAAGCTGAGTTAAAAATATACTCTAATGATGATTTGTTAGCTGATTTAAATGGTCTCTCGCATTCACCAGTTTATTCTAGACATCCTGTGATTATGGATAAACAAATGACTCATTGTGTGGATAAAGGGGATATTATCTATAGCTTTATTAATTCAATCGCCGGGTTGGTGAGTTCACACAATTCAGGAAAAATTATCAATCAAAATTTTGCGAGAATAGTGGTCGATTCAACAAAACTTGACAGTAGCTATCTTTGCTATCTATTGAATGATAATGTGGAAATTGAGAAACAAAAGGCACTATTAATGCAAGGATCTACGCTTAGGAAACTTTCTCCGGCAAGTATTAGAAATTTTGACGTGGATCTTCCTGACCTGGATAAGCAGAGAGTGATAGGAACCCTTTACTTGGACTGGCTAAAAAGACAAGCTTTGGCGAAAAAACAGTTAGAGCTAGAAGAGTCTGTTTTTATGAATTTTCTTGATAAAATGAATACAACAACAATAGAAAAGTGAGGAATCAAATCATGGGAGCGGAATTAAATCAGAAATTATTCAGTGCAGCGGATAATCTTCGCAGCAAGATGGATGCATCAGAATATAAAAACTATTTATTGGGATTGATTTTCTACAAATATCTTTCGGATAAGCTGCTGCAAAAAGTAGTAGAACTAGCAGATATGTCGTTGGAAGAGTATGACACACAAGAGAAACAAACAGAGCTGTATAGAGAGTTATTATCTGATGAAGAAAGTAAGAAAGACCTGATTGCTACATTGGTGGATACGTTAGGCTATGATATCGAACCAGAATATCTTTTCGGTGTATTGACAGAGCAAGCAAAGAAAAATGTTTTTCAGCTAAATGAGTTGAATAAAGCGTTTATTCAGCTTTCTACAGAATATGTTCAATTCAATGGACTATTTGATGATGTCGATTTGCAGTCAAAGAAATTAGGTTCAGATGATCAGCAGCGAAATGTGACGATTACAGAAGTCATAAAGAAACTAAATGATGTGGATGTTCTTGGACATGATGGGGATGTGATCGGTGATGCCTATGAATTTCTTATTAGTCAATTTGCTTCTGAAGCCGGAAAAAAAGCCGGAGAATTTTATACACCGCATATGGTATCGGATATGATGGCGCAAATTGTAGCATTAGGACAGGAAGAGAAAAAGCTTTTTAGTGTCTTTGATCCAACGATGGGTTCAGGTTCATTGATGCTGAATGTGCGGAATTATTTAACCTATCCTAATAATGTGAAATACCATGGACAGGAATTGAATACAACTACCTATAATTTGGCAAAAATGAATTTGATTCTGCATGGTGTGGATGGCGAAGACATGAATTTGCGGAATGGGGATACCCTGAATAGAGATTGGCCTATGGATGAACCTTATACATTTGATTCTGTCGTCATGAATCCACCGTATTCAGCGAAATGGTCTGCGGATGATACCTTTATGGATGATTCCCGCTTTAATCGTTATGGAAAACTAGCTCCGAAATCGAAAGCCGATTTTGCTTTTCTGCTGCATGGTTATTATCATTTGAAAGAAACAGGAACAATGGCTATTGTCTTACCACATGGCGTATTATTCCGTGGAGCCGCAGAAGGAGTCATTCGGAAAAAATTACTGGAAGATGGCAGCATTTACGCAGTTATTGGCATGCCGGCAAACTTGTTCTTTGGCACATCCATTCCGACAACGGTTATTATCCTGAAAAAGAATCGTACGGCTCGGGATGTCTTGTTTATTGATGCCAGCAATGATTTCATTAAAGGGAAAAATCAAAATAAATTATCAGAAGAAAATATAGAGAAAATTATCGCTACTTATAAGGAAAGAAAAGATGTAGAAAAATATGCTCACGTAGCAAGCTTTGATGAAATCAAAGAGAATGACTACAACTTGAACATCCCGCGTTATGTTGATACGTTTGAAGAGGAAGAGCCAATTGATCTGGCAGTAGTTGGAGCAGAAATCAAAGAGCTTCGCAAAGAGAAAAAAGTATTGGAAGCCAGTTTATTCGAGACGATTTCATCACTGCAATTCGGTGCTGAAAATAAGGAATGGATAAAAGGCGCATTAGAGGTGTTTGAACATGACGAATAGGAAAGAGCCGGAAATACGGTTTTCTGGGTTTGATGATGCATGGAAGCAAAAGAAGTTAGGGGAAGTTTTTAATCAAACAGTAGAATATGTAAATCCTAATGAAGCCAATCTTGCGTTATGGAGTGTGACTGTAGAAAATGGTTTAACCCCTAAAACTGAGAGATATAATAGAGAAGCATTAGTCAAGAAGAATGATAAATTTAAAGTAGTTCATGTTGGTGATATAGTTTATAACCCTATGAATCTTACTATAGGAGCGGTTGGATTTAATAAATCTAATCATAGTGTAGCTGTATCAGGATACTATATTACAATGAATATGAATGATGAATTTAGCAATAGTTATTTTAGCATTTGGTTAACATCGCCAAATGCAATTAAACAATACAAGTTATATGCTACTGGTTCGTTAATTGAAAAACAAAGAGTCCAGTTTCCAATATTATCATTGATAAAAACTTATATACCAAGTTGCAAAGAACAGGAGGAAATTGGTACTTTCTTCAAAAAAATCGATGACGCTATCGCTCTTCATCAGCAAGAACTTTCTACTTTGAAGCAAACCAAACAAGGCTTTTTACAAAAAATGTTTCCAAAAGAGGGAAAAAAAGTTCCGGAAATTCGGTTTCCAGGATTTACTGACGATTGGGAACAGCGTAAGTTGGGAGAATTGGCTGAAATCATTGGTGGTGGAACACCAAGTACTTCTAATATTGAATATTGGAATGGTGATATTGATTGGTATTCACCTGCCGAAATTGGTGAACAGATTTACGTTTCAGGAAGCAAAAAGAAAATAACTGAAAAGGGTTTGAGAAAAAGTTCGGCAAAAATTCATCCAGTGGGAACCGTTCTTTTTACTTCAAGAGCGGGAATTGGAAATACTGCAATATTAGCTAAAGAAGGAGCAACTAATCAGGGATTTCAATCTATCATCCCCAAAGAGACTCTACTTGATTCCTATTTCGTTTTTTCGAGAACACATGAGTTGAAAAGATACGGTGAGATGTCTGGTGCTGGCTCAACTTTTGTAGAAGTTTCTGGTAAGCAAATGGCCAAGATGCCAATTTTAGTGCCAAATTTCAATGAGCAAAAGAAGATTGGTGCTTTCTTCAAACAACTTGACAATACTATCGCTCTTCATCAGCGTGAGTTGGAGCTTTTACAGGCGACGAAGAAGGCGTTCTTACAAAAAATGTTTGTATAGGAGGTGAATGGAATGAATAAAATTACCTATCGAGATGAAGCAATGACTGAAGCGCAATTGATTGATGTTCTTGGGGAAGGGCATAATCAGTGGACTTATCGACCGGAACTGAAATCTGAGGAAGACCTTTGGCAGAACCTACGTCAAAAAATCGAGCAATATAATGTTTCTGAAATTGGGGAATACTCTCTTACTAATCAGGAGTTTGAAAAGATCAAAACGGAGTTGCTGCTTCGAACACAAACGCCTTTCGATGCCGCTAAATGGCTCAAAGGCGAGAATGGCATTGCTCGTATTACAATTGAGAGAGAAGATATTTCTTTGGGCTCGTTATCAGTGGTTTTGTATTCCAATCAAGATATAAATGGCGGAGATAATTCTTACGAAATCGTTCATCAGATTGCTAAGAAGAAAAGTAGTGCTGATGGACGAGATCGTCGATTTGATGTGACGCTATTGATTAGAGGATTGCCGATTATCCAAATAGAGCTAAAGCAAATTACTGCCAAAGATGGTGTGTATCAAGCCTTTAATCAAATCAAGAAGTACTCAGAAGAAGGAGCATTTCGAAACAATATTTTTTCAACACTGCAATTATTTGTCGTTTCCAATGAACAGACAACAAGGTATTTTGCTAATGCACTACCAAAGGATATGCATCAAAAGTTCTTGTTTAGCTGGCGAACAAAAAAGAATCATAAGGTAGACAATCTTTATGAATTTTCTAAACAGGTCTTGAATATCCCTGATGCTCATCGCTTGATTGCCAATTACACGATTGTTAGTGAAGATCAAGATAACAAAACATTGATGGTTTTACATCCCTATCAGATTCATGCGATACAAGCATTGTTTACTGCTGCGAATAAGCATCAGTCTGGCTATGTTTGGCATGCGACAGGTTCAGGGAAGACTTTAACCAGTTTCGTAGCAACTAAACTATTGGCAAGAAAATCGGGTATTGATCGTACCATTATGTTGGTCGACCGGAAGGATTTAGATAGCCAGACGACTGGCGAGTTTACCAAATTTGCGTCGGAGTTCAATACAGGGCTTTCATCTGGTAAGGCAAAAGCCAATAGTTTGATTATTGGAACGGATAATGTAGATGATCTTCGAGAAACGCTTTTGGCAGATGCAAATTCGAATGTTGTGATTATCACAACACGTCAAAAGTTAGGGAAAGCACTAGAACAAGCAAGAAGACAGGAAAAACGAAAAGGAACCAAACGTTTTGAAAAATTATTAGGTCAACATCTGGTATTTATTGTGGATGAATGTCATCGAGCATTAAGCGCCGAGGGAATGAAAGAAATCAAAGAATTTTTTCCAAACTCTACATGGTTTGGTTTTACAGGAACGCCGATTTTTGATGAAAATAAGAAACAGGCGAAAGGAAAATTGGCACGGACAACGCCTGATCAGTATGGGGAAGAGCTACATGCATATACGATTAAAAATGCTTTGGAAGATGCATCGGTTCTTGGTTTTCAGGTAGAGCATGAAGACACCATTGAGCCGACTTCTTTAGATAATCTGATTCATCATGAATTACGTAAAGTAGAAAAATACGCAGCGTACTCACCTGAACAAATCAATAAAAAAATTGATCAAATGGATGAGATAAAAAAAGAAGAATATATTGATAGCAGTGTCTATGAACGAGATGGACATATCCAAAAAGTTATCCACAAGATTTTTCGTCCTGATAATGCTTATACGAAATTTGATTTTGCCAATGGTCGTCCGCAAAAATCCGCGATTCTCACAACAAGCTCTATTGCGATGGCAAAAAAATATTATCAAGCTATCAAAGATATGACAAAAGAAGAAGGCTGGCTGCAAAAAGAGTTTGCCAATCATCCAATAAGGGAAGGTCGTGCAATTACGGACCCTGATTTTCCTAGAATAGCTATCACGTATTCATTGGATGAAAATAAAGAGGATAGCAAAGAGAAGCAAGATGAGATGAAAAAAATCATCAAGGAATACAATGCGTATTATGGAACAGCTTGGTCGTTGGGAACGCTTGAACGCTACAATGGCGATATCAACAATCGTTTAGCGCGTAAAAAAGCTGAATTCAAACAATTTGGACGTCAGGTGGACTTAGTTATTGTCGTTGATAGATTATTGACAGGCTTTGATGCACCGACAATTCAAACGCTATTTGTTGATCGTAATTTGGAATATGCGGGATTGATTCAAGCATTTTCTCGCACAAATAGAACCTACCCTGGAAAAGAAAAAGGCTTGATCGTTACTTTCCGTAAACCAAATATAATGAAACAGAATGTAGCAGATGCGACACGGCTATATTCAGAAGTGAAAGAAGAATCAGGGCTGATTTATCCAACATATGAGGAATCTAAGAAACGTTTTGAAGAAGCCTATTTGAAAATCAAAGAATTTACTATTGTACCGGGCATAGATGAACATACACCGTTGGAAACAAGGATAGAATATGTAAAGGCTTTTCAAACGTTAAATAATTCGTATAAGGCAATCGTGACGTATGATGAATATAATGACGAAATGGAAAAGTCAGATACACTGCAAGAAAAAGTAGGGATTATTGAAGAGCAATTTGGCATATACCAGACAGTCAAAGGCTCCTTAACAGATCCGGGTGAAATAGATCCGGACGGCGATCCCGATTTTTCAGATATTGAATTTTATGGTGATAACAATATTAAGTATTATGATATAGACTCCAAATATATCGATCAATTGCTGGGAACCTATTCTGCAAACAGCCAAGATGTTCGGGAAGAAATTGAAGCAGCGTTGAAAAAATTAAATAAATCTGACTATGTCAGAGACGTTTATCGTGAGATTTTGAATGCGATCGATAATAAAGAAATTCAAGAGAATGAGGACATTTTTGTAATCAAGCGACAATTTTTCACACAAGCAAAGGATAGTGAAATCAAGCATTTTTCTCAAGAATGGCTTGTTTCAGAAAATACGCTTCATTCTTCTGCGGTCCAGTATCTGATTGGTATGGATCAAATACCGGGGATTGGAGATATTATTGACAGTAAGGATTATGAAAGCTATAAAGCGCTTCATCCAGAAGTGAAGCCATTCCAATACCCGCAAGCCATGAAACGAGCTTGGAGAGAATTACTAGATAACGTGATTCTGTCGTTAGATGATGAATTACGATAAGTAGGAGGTGCATAAATGAATAAAGATTGGAAAAAGTTAAAACAATCAGCAAACGGTATTCCCATGAATGAATCTCTAATTCCTTATATTCTTGAAGTGATCAAGGATGGAGAAGAAGTGACCAATCGTGTAATCCAGAAGCGTGTGATTGACTATCTTCAAATTCCAGATTCTATTGTGAATATTAAATATCCTAATTACCCTGACAGTGATGGTATCTTCATAAATAGAGTTGGTTGGGCTCTTAGCAGCTTATATATAGCAAGCTTAGTGGAACGTCCTAAACGTGGTGTCTATAAAATTACAGATGATGGTATTTCCATGCTAAACAAGCATGGCGATACGCTGACAAAAAGAATGCTGGAAGAATTGCCGGCGTTTATAAACTATAAAAAGGAGTTGGCGATTCGCAATGCTCGTACTGGTAACAAAGCCCCTATTCCTGAAACAGAACAGGAAGAAGTGAAGATAGAAGTAGAGAGTCTTGTCACGAACCAGAACAATGAGGTAGCCATCGAACTTCTAGACAAAGTCCGTCAAGTTGATCCTTCTTTCTTCGAAAAATTAGTTGTCGATTTACTTGTAGCAATGGGGTATAGTGGGAAAAATGGGGATGCGAAAGTAACGAATCGTAGTAATGACGGTGGGATTGATGGTATCATCAACCAAGACCCTCTGGGAACTAGTACCGTTTATATCCAGGCGAAACGTTATATGGAGGCCAACACAGTTGGGCGTCCGGCTATCCAATCTTTTTATGGTGCCTTAGCTGGTGTGAATGCAGATCGTGGTGTATTCATCACGACCTCTGGATTTTCCAGTGGAGCGCAGGAATTTGCGAAGAATCAAGGAATTGTCTTGATTGACGGCATCAAGCTAACCGAGCTGATGATGCAATATGGGGTAGGGATTGAAATAGCGAAAGTCTATAAGCAATTCCGTATAGATAATGACTATTTTGAAAATGAGCTTTGAAAGTAGTTAGTTGCGGCTGTCTCTCTCAATTACTAAAACTAAAACCAGTAATAACACATTCATCTATAAAAAAGAGCTCGCCATCCCTGCTTAAAAAAGCGGAATGACTAGTTCTTTTTCTGTTTACAGAGTACAAAGATCAGCTGGTTGAGCTAATAAGACTCCTAAAATCCATCAATAACTCTCTTCAATGGAATACGGCTGAAGCTTACAGCTTTTCATATTTATGAACGAATAAAACTCACGGGCAGCGGGGTTACTTCCGCCTGCGGTCTCGCCGTTTTTTGCATCCTCTGCAGTTTCCCATTCGACTAAATCAACCCAAGTATCGCCATCGCGAAGTACTTTCCATGAAATATATCCTTTTTGCTTCGATAGGACCTCGTCGTTGCATTTTTTTGAAGCAAGTAGAAATTCCTCTATTGATACGTTTTCCTTAAGTGTATACGTGATAAACCAAATAGCCTTAGACATGGTAAAATTCCTCTTTTCTAAATTTTATTTTCCTTTGCTATTTGAGTATATCAAGAGTAATGTGACAGCAGTGTGTCGCATTATAAATATTTTTTTGAAATAATCTGTGCTTCATTTTTTATGATGGCTCGAATGTGAGCTGGTTCCAGCACTTCAGCATATCTCCCAAAGGATAAGATGAAACCATACAGCCAGTTATCCTCCGGCCAGAAGACTGTGACAATGAATCCGCCATCCGGCTGCTTTTCTATCATGCTCTCATGAAAATCATCAAATACTCGAAAGGCTCTTTCCGGTTCTATACGAAGTCTAATTTTAACCAGATTTTGCTCTTCAGGAGTGGATGTGTCGGGGGTATCCGATAGAGATAATGGATCACGTGACGCAAAGCTTTTGTCAGTAACAACCAGATTTTTGATTCGCCCTATTTTGAATAGTCGTATGTCTTGCTTCGCTAGAGAAAAGGCTTTTAGATACCAAGATTTGGATTTGAACCAAACCTGTATGGGTTCCACACGGCGAAAGGATTTCTCTCCTTCTCGGTTGTAGTAATCAAATTCAACAATACGTTGTTTTACTATCGCAGTTTTGAAGTCGTTGAAAAAATCATTTTCATGACTCCAGCCTGAAAAATCCACGTCCATCCAGTTGGTTACCGTTTTGTTGAATAGGATGGATAATTTTTGCAGCACTTGATCGGTATCCTCTGTTTTAATGCTTGATAAGCCATATAACGCAGATAGAATCTCTGTTTGTTCCCCCTCATTCAGTAGAGATTTGTTCAACACAAAGTTAGGTAAAAGACTGATGCCGCCGCCTTTACCTCTTTTCGTATAGACAGGGATTCCTGCTGTGCTCAATGCATCTATATCTCGGCAAATGGTTCGCCTTGAAACGCTGAAGTGTTCAGTCAATTCTCTGGCTGTGACGCTTTTCCTATCCAGGAGGATATAAACTATTTCAAATAGCCTGTTTATCTGCATGCGTATCACCTGCAATCATTTTTATTCGTTAAATATACTATATCATAAGAGGTTATGACGAAGTTTCTCCATGTGAGGGGAGTAACCACATAGACAGAAGCGTTTTGCCGTGAGAAATAAGGGTAGATACGCTCATCATCGAACTGATTTATTGTTTTAACGGAGTTTGTTCAATCTTGGCAGATTGGTCTTTGTTCACATCCTAAAAACAAAAGTAGCTGCATAATAAACAAGAGAACCGCTGGATGTGGATAACATCCAGCGGTTCTCTTGTTACGCTTAAAAAATTCTATTTAGCTGGCTAAGACGATTCGATTGATTGAATCAGTGATACAGGTTTGAAGTGAAATTCGTTCCCCGCCGGCATCGATCACTCTAGCCCAAGTATTGTCGTTAGGATCATGTGCGTTGAGTCCGTCATCGTAGGCATCAAGCACTTCATAAACGGTGTAGGTGCGCGCATTCCCTTGGCTGTCCACTACGGTAATTGGGGTACCCACTGTGATGTTCATTACTGATGCGAAGTCACCGGGATTATGTCCGATGAAGTGAGTAGGTGCGCCATCATTGACCGCTCCAGTACCTGTCCAAGTCCCAGCTCCACTAGCAGGTGCGGCACTGGCACCGTTATAATTGATAAAAGGAATGGTAACTCCTAAGAAGCTGATTGTAGTATTTTGTTGGGAAATGACTGGTTCAGGCTCTGGTGCTGGTTCAGCGACGGGCGCTGTGTTTTCCTCAACCGGTACCGCTTCGCTTTCCACAGGTGTACTATTCAAAGCAGGCTCTACCACTTCAGCTGTTTCTTGAATGTCTTCAGCAATTGGCGCTTCTGTTTCAACAGGTGCTGACTCAACAGGAGCAGCCTGCTCTGCACTTGAAGAGCTTTCTTCGTCTGGAACAATGGTGACTGCTCTTGTTTTAGATGTTTTATTGCCGCTGCTGTCTGTTACAGAGTAAATCAATTCATATTTTCCGACTTTATCCTTCTTTAGATCGCTATCTAGTGTGATTTTTTCTGTCAGATTTCCATCTATGTTATCAAAAGCCTGAACATTTTCCAGCGGGTCAAAATCTTTTGCCTCTTTCAGTGTCAATGTACAATCTGCAATGTGTTGAATTTTAGGGGCAATCGTGTCTTTTGATTCCGCGCGGGAATGATCATTTTGTGTTGCAAATCCTAAAAAAGTCAGTGATGCCAACAAACCAATAGAAAAAAGCGTTGTTCTTTTTAATGTATTCATCGTAAACACTCCCTTTAATAAAATGTATGTTGCTTATTTTTCGAGAGTAGTATACGATTCTTTTTCCATAAAATTTTCTTTGTTATTTCATGGAATTTCAGAAAACATGAAAAAATAAAGAAAACAGCTGTAACCCAAGTGCCGGAAAGGCTTCTATCGGGTACAGCTGTCTTCGTTTAACTTATTATTCAGTTTTCCAATTATAAACATAGGATAAGATATCTCTAGTATCCTCTAAAATCGAGTTTCGTGAGATTGAGAAAAAGGTGAGTACATCGGGAATTGTATGATCATGTTTCAGGGATCGCTCACAGATAATGATACTCGGCCATTCTTTGACATAAATCGGTAATTCGTCTAAAGAATAATACATCGTACTGTCAATAATATTATAGTCCAGATTCAACCAACGCTTTAGGTTTTCCCGATAAATAGTATGGGATAGCTCATCTTCTGCAACAAAGAAGAAAACAAGTTTTTGAGTTCTTTTTTGTATTAAGCTTGCCGTTACTTGGGAACAAAATTTTTCAAGTGTGGTCTGATTGAATGTGAATTCTGTTTCTAAGTGAAACTGCTTTTGCCAAGTTTCTAAGACCTGCTTGATTTTTTCGGCTAATTGTAGTTGCTGGTCGCTTAGGTAAAAATGCTTTTCAGCAGAAAAAGCTTGGGTTTCCTGCCACAAAGAATAGATAAAATTCATGAATGGCTTTTCAAATAAAATATGATCGAATAAATCGACACCAAATTCATTTTCAAAATTTTTGATCAATTGACGTACCATAGAATTTTTTTCAATCATCAATTCTTTTTCCCTCTGGTAGTTCATTTCTACGATTAAATAATTGCTCGTGTTCAAAGGGATCGTTTTATAGATCGAAGCTAGATACTGAATCTCTGTTTCCGGCAATTTCTCTTTCGCCAAAATCAGTTCGTTGACATCCATCAGCTGATGAAAGGTCGGTGTATTTTTTAAATAAGTAATCTCATCTTTTTCATAGATCAGAGAAAATTCTTTAAATCGGCTAATCGACAAATAGGTATTCAGCAGTAAAAATTGATATTCTCGATTATTCTTTTCATACCCATTAGCAAATTTGAACAAGACTTGGTCGACAAAAACGGTAGCAGTTTTATACTGATTTGGAACAATCAGCTTATCTAATATGTTGCAACGCATCCAGACAGAAATGAGTACTAAGCGATAACGAATTTCATTTGAGAGAAATTCACTGTTTTCGTCCATGATCCCTGCTGCTTTAAAATAGTTTTCCACCTGTTTTTTTATAGTGAAAGCTTTGGCGACTGAAATAAATTCTGCTTCTACGATAGTCAAATAGTCGGATTCACCAAGTAAATAATAAGCGCATGTTTTTAAGAAGTACGAATCTTGGTAGAGTATTTTGGCTAGGTCATATCGGGTAAAGGAGCTATTGAAAATAATGGAAATCGTCGTACTGGTAATCTCTGAGAACTCAATTTGTTCATCTAGAAGGAAAACGACTTTACCGAAGTCTCGTTTTACCGTATTTGTAGTCACTTGTAACCGCTTGGCAACCTCTCGTAAGGTCAGTTTTTCCAACTCATAAAGGTATTCGATCAGCTTGACTTGTCGAAGCACATCCTTTTCAATAAATGATTCAATCACCGTACTCCCCCCATTCCTCATAACTATGTTCATTATAGTCTGCCCACTCATAAAAAGCACGGAAAAGTCGGATTTTTATTACTGTCAATAGGAATACAGTTCTATTAAATGATACATAAGTAACTAAGGGGGATAAGCAATTCCGTATAAACAATGACTACTTTGAAAATGAGATTTGAGAATAGATGTTCACGACTGGTATAATATACACATTAGTTGTTTTCTGAATAAGGGACAGTCTCGAAAGAAATGCTGTGAATGATTTTTTTGAACTATAAGAATTTAGAATTGTTGAATACAATAAATATCATTCCCTCAAGGTTCAAGTAATCTCTAAAAACCAACGTGTCTCATTCAAACAAACAACCTGAAAGTGGTGATCAATGGTGCGTTTTAAAAAAGCAGCCTTGCTTTTAGCAGGTGTTGTGCTGAGTGTAGTAGTCATTTTTCTTTTCTATAGAAAAAATGAAAAGATTGAATTGGGTGTTGATGAAGCGAATAAGGTAGTGATCAGTATTTCAAATGGGAGTGTATTGAATTTTGAGGACAGGGAAGCTGCCATTACAGATAAGCAGGCAATAAATCAAATTATTGAGGGTGTAAATGATTTAAATCATTCCAGTGTTAAACGTGTGGAGCGAATCGATTTAGTTGGAGGAACGAACTATTCTGTAAGTTTTTTCAAGGATGAGCTACTTCTTAAAATCTGTAATGTATATGGTAATTTTGTAACTCTAGGGAATACTGAAGAAAATCAAATCATTTATGAAGTGGAAGATTGGGAAAGGGTTTCTTCCTTACAGGAGCTTCTAAATGAAACCGTTGTCTCATCTGAAAACAGTAACGAATAGGTATTGATTATTACTTAGCGTGGTTGATCCTGCAAAAATGAAAAAGCGATAGTAAGCTGCTATTGGTTTTATACTTATAAGTTCTAATCGGATAGACGAAAGGAGAAACGATATGGATATTGAAAAGCTAAAGGAACAAATGCATTCCGGGGAAGTCTATTTTGAAATTGAGGAGCTTCAAAAAGAACAGGCAGTCTATCGTGACTTGCTCTTCCAGTTTAATCATACGCTTCCAAGTAAGACGGAAGAGAAAAACGAAATTTTACATCAACTGCTGGGAAGCTTTGGAGAGAATGCGTATATTGAACCGCCGCTCCATGCCAATTGGGGCAAGAATACCTTTATTGGTAAAGATGTATATGTGAATTCGTCGTTGACTCTGGTGGATGATACGAAAGTTGAAATACATGATTATGTGATGATCGGTCCCAACGTTACGATTTCTACGGCTGCACACCCTCTGTCCGCTGAGCTGAGGATCAAAAGGGCTCAGTACAACCTTCCGGTCATTATTGAAAAAAATGTCTGGATTGGTGCAAGTGTGGTCATTTTACCGGGAGTGAGGATCGGTGAAAATTCTGTGATTGGCGCAGGAAGTGTTGTTACAAAAGATATTCCTAAAAATGTGGTAGCCTATGGTTCGCCATGTAGGGTAAGGAAAAATTTGGAGTAGCAGTCGTGTCATAAAAAACAGGAAGAGTGTGAGACAATAATCTGTTCCCGCGCTTTTTCCTGTCTTAAGCCCGAATAAACGGCAATACAAAAAGAACACAGCAGGTGTCTGTTTACCTGCTGTGTTCTTTTTGTAGATGGAGATTGCCTAGTCCAACAAATCCTCCAAAACTGCAATCTGGCTACCTTTACTTTCGTAATAGCGCAGCATTTCATCCATTTTCCGTTTATCATAGCTAGTAATGCAATCAGATAGGACAGTAACACCATACTCTGCTTTGCGCATGTTGTAACAGGTAGATTTGACACAAGCAACTGCATCAGCCCCAGCTAGGTAGAAATCATTGATCTCATTTTTTTCAATAAAGTCTGCAAATGCGTCACTAGTCAAGGCGTTTCCTTTTGATTTCGTGAAGATATTTTCGGATACGATTTTCAAATCTGGTGCTAGTTCTGCTCCTTTAGTATCGGGTTTGAACGTTCTTGTGCCGGCGGATAAATTTTCATGTCGGATATACACAATATGCAGCTCATTACTGGCAGCCCAATCTATCGCTTTATTGATATTGTCGATGATTTCCTTGTAGTTTTTTGTTATGTCGTTTTGAATATCGATGATGACTAAGGCTTTTTTCTGCATGATATTTCCTCCTGATATATGAATGCACTAAGATGAATGATTTCATCCGATCCATATCGTTTGATTTATTTATACTCTTAGTATACTTGGCAATTGTTGACACCAGTATGGCAACAATCTATACTTGAAAAAAATAGATGTTGGGGGACAGGGTTCGATGAAGCTTGAAAGGCTTGTTAGTATTATTATGATTCTCCTTGATAAGAAGCGGATAAGTGCGCAGGAGTTAGCGGAGAGATTCGAGGTTTCACTCCGTACGATTTATCGTGACATAGACTCCATTAATATGGCTGGTATCCCTATTCGTTCGACACCGGGAGTAGGCGGCGGCTTTGAAATCATGGAGCAATACAAGGTTGATAAAAAGGTGTTTTCTACTGATGATCTTTCTGCACTCTTGATGGGTCTCTCCAGCTTATCCAACTTAGTTCATGGCGACGAACTGGTCCATGCTCTTGCGAAAGTCAAAAGCTTTGTTCCCGAAGAGAGAGCGAAGGATATTGAAATAAAAGCCAATCAGCTATCTATTGATTTAAGTCCGTGGATGGGTAACAAGAACACACAAGCGTATTTGGAAATGATCAAAACAGCGTTGCAGGAAAATAGACTGGTCTCGTTTGACTATGCAGACCGTTATGGAAATAAAACGGCACGAACCGCTGAGCCGTATCAGCTTGTATTGAAGAACAGTCATTGGTACTGGCAAGGGTATTGCCTTAAAAGAAAAGATTTTCGTCTATTCAGGGTATCTCGTATGTCAAACCTGCAACTTCAAAAAGACACGTTTACACCGCAAGAGTACCAAAAACCGGAGTTGAATTTTACGGATAGGTTGGCAGAGATGCAAATTAAAATCACTATTCGTATTCATAAATCTATCGTGGACAGAGTGCTTGACTATTGTGCCTATGACGATTTTTCGCCGGATGATGACGAGCATTATCTTGTTCGTTTCCCCTTCGTAGAGAATGATTACTACTATAGTATTCTTCTCAGCTTTGGGAATAGATGTGAGTGTTTAGAGCCGATGCCCATCCGTGAGGAAGTGAAGCGTAGGATACATGATATCGCTGCTGTATATGAAAATTAAAGTAATGATGAAGAGGGCAGGCAGATTGTCCATATGTTCTAGTTAGCCCCAACCGACAGTTTTCGTTGCTGCTTGGTCGCGTGCAGCAGTATGACACCTGTACGTGGCAAAGTCAGGCTGAGCATGGTAGGCAATCAAGAAATCAGGATTTTTTTACGAAGATGAAGCTCATAAAAACATGGTATTATTGATAGAGATACGACAATTTTTGAAGGAAAGGAAGAGCTTGATGGCATTTTGGAATCCATGGAATGGCTGTAAACGAGTGAGTGACGGCTGCCACTATTGTTTTATTCATGAAGGTGCTAAAAAAAGACAGCGCAACGTCGATGAAGTGGTAAAGGCTTCTGGTTTTGATGCGCCAATAAAAAAGCGTAATGGAAACTATGTGATCAATTCAGGGTCAACGATTTATACCTGTTTCAAAAGTGATTTTCTGATAGAAGAAGCGGATGGATGGCGGGATGACTGCTGGTCCATGATTCGTGAGCGTTCCGATTGTCAGTTCATTTTTCTAACGAAAAGAATTGAACGGCTGGAAGAGTGCTTGCCGGATGACTGGGGCTCTGGTTATGAAAATGTAACGATAGGTGTCTCTGTTGAAAATCAGCGAATAGCGGATAAGCGTCTGTCTATTCTGCAGTCGTTACCTATCTGCCATAAGAATGTTATTTGCCAGCCCTTGTTGGAACCGATCGATCTGTCCGATTATTTGACTGATGTTGAACTAGTGATGGCTGGTGGTGAGTATCATAAACAAGGACGTCTGATGGATTATCAATGGATTTTGGATATTCGTGAGCAATGCATGGCGCAGAAGGTCCCATTTGAGTTTCGCCAATGCAGTACTCACTTTATAAAAGATGGTGTTACCTATCAATTGAACTATCGTCAACTGTTTTCTCAAGCGAAAAAAGCGAATATTAATTGGTCTCCGAAATCATAAGAGACGTGAATCGCATGGTAATACTTGGCAGAATTGAGTGAGTGATTTACATAGTTACAGTATATTAGCTAATTGGGTTATTATCTTGTTGTTGATGAATCCTCTGTGGGAATAACGATTTATTTAAAAAAGGGGTATGCTAAATGTTGGTTTTTAAGAAGCGAAGACTGTTATTTGTGCTGCTGTTATTATTGGTATTAGGCGGATGTAGTAGGGTTAGTAAGAATCAATATGAACAGACGATCGCAAATATTTATTCTCAAAGTGGGCTAGATGGAAAAATTGCTGTCGAATATGTGAAAGGGGAAGGTTATCTCTACACAACACTTTATACAAGAGTTGTATTCGATTATACTGAGATTGTGGGAGATAGGGCTGTGACTGTCAGTGATACGATGTTTTTTGAACATAATACAGATATGTTTGAAGGGGATACTGCGGCTATTGGAGTAGAGGATTTGTTTGAGTTTGATATATATTCCGGTGTGATTCAAAGTTTCGCATTTCAAGAGGAGTCTATTGCTCTAAAAAAGGTAATCGAGAAGGAAGTTACTGAAAAAATTGAAATAGAGAATTTTAAGTTAAAGGAAGTAGAGCCGCATTTGATGACCGTTCCATTAATAGACGCGAGTGAAGAGATGGGTTCTTTTGCGGATAATCTTGCTTTATACAAAGAAGATGTTGCGAAAAATCAAAAGGAGAACAAGCCGTTTCGTGGTTATTACGATATCGACATCAAAAAATATATGGAACGTGGGCTCATATTGGCAAGTATAACCTATGAAAACTATTCTAAGGAAATCATTCGTGAAGATATTGATGAGCTAAAGGCAAGTCTGTACAAAAAGATATCGGAGTTGGACGTATCCGATTTTTATGACGGTATTTATACATTGTCTTTTGATACGATAACAAAGGATAGCAGCAGCAGCTTTGGCAGCGGCTCTTATATTTTTCATGTTAAAGACAAAAAAATAAGCACTATTATTAATGATAGATAGGAATTGAGTGATAGTCATATGTTGCTCTTTTCACATCAGCTTCAGTTAAGCATTGCGATGAGATTTGATAAAAGTAAAAAAGAATTTTTTGCTTTTATTTTTCAGGTGAAAAAGATGCGGACAACCTCTAGTGGAACGAAAGAGAAAGAAGTGCTGGTCTCTTAGCAGGTATTTAAAATAGTGGATGATTCCCTTTGAAGCTGCAGAAATGTGAGAAAAGGCAAGTAGAGAAAAAATAGCTGTCCAACTTGAAAGTAAGAATAGATCATAAGCGTGAAGCCCTGTCATCGTAATCGTTGATGGGGCTATTTTGCATGTTCTCTCCGTTGAAATTTGATTCATTCCTATATCCACGGCTGAAAATCATTTTCACAAATTACCGCTATTTTTGAAAGCGTTAACCTTTTCGCGGATAAGCTATCGAAGCATTCGATACCAGATGATAAGGTGGAATTGTACCAATCAGCTGATGGTCTTTGTTGGGGTTGGGACATAAAATGATCCCCAACCTTTAATGTATGAATAACTGTTGAATTAGGAGGAGAGATTTATGTTAGTTATTGCTTATATTGGTTTTGGCAACAGTGTTTGTCAGTACCATCTGCCATATGTTGAAGAGCGGAAAGAAAAAATGAAGGTTAAATATATTTATCGTAGAGAAGAAGATCGAGTAGGGGATTTAGAACGGGAAAGTTGGTATCCGACAATCAGATTTACTTCTTCGATTGAAGAGGTGATGCAGGATTCAGAGGTCAATCTGATTGTGGTAAACACGCCGGACCAGTTTCATGTGATGTATAGTAGAATGGCTTTAGAAAATGGCAAGAACGTTCTGACAGAAAAGCCCTTTGCCATGACAAGCGCTGAAGCAAAAGAAATATTTGCTCTCGCAAAAGAAAAGGGACTACTGGCAATGGCGAATCAGAATCGGCGTTTTGATGCGGATATGCGGACAGTTCGCAAAGTGATTGAATCGGGTGTTTTAGGTGAATTGATTGAAGTAGAATCTCATTATGATTACTATCGCCCGGCAATTGCTGCTAACAAGCGAATGGGAGTACTTTACGGATTAGCTGTTCATCCGGTGGATCAAATCATTGGAGAGTTTGGTGTTCCTGAGAAACTGGTTTATGATGTGCGCAGTATTGATAATCCCGGTATTTCGGATGATTATTATGACATTGATTTCTTTTATCCAAACGGATTGAAGGCAATTGTTAAAACCAGCTATTATGTGAAGCTGGATTATCCAAGCTTTACAGTTCATGGTAAAAAGGGCAGCTTCTTGATGCCGTCACTTGGGCATAATTCTTCGAAAGAAAAACCAAATGGACCTTACCCATTACCAGCAGAAGAGTACCCAGAAGCGTTATGGGGTACCTTAGCCTATATGGATCAAGAAGGGAAAGAAGTGAACATGAAAGTCCCTGTAGAAAAGGGAGACTACGGGATCATCTATGATAATATCTTTGATGTTTTAGCCGGTAATGCAGAAAAAATAGTCAAGGATGAGGAAGTTGTCGCTGTTTTACAGATTATTGAAGCAGCGATGAATGTTGCGAAGGAGGCGAAATAATGAAAGTAGGCATATTAGGAGCAGGAATGATCGTGCATGATCTGCTGAGCTTTGCTGGCGAAGTCAGTAATATGGAATTAGAAGCGATTTGTGCAACACCTGCTGAGGAAACAACTATTCAGACATTGGCAAAAGAGCATGGAATCAAAAAATGTTATACCGACTTCGATGAGATGCTGAAGAATCCTACGATAAAGACAATCTATATAGGCGTTCCAAACCATCTGCACTATACGTTTACGAAAAAAGCGCTGCTGGCGGATAAGCATGTCATTTGTGAAAAGCCCTTTACATCAAACGATTGGGAAGCCGTTGATTTGGCTGAGTTAGCGAGAGAACGAGAGTTATTCATTTTAGAAGCTGTTTCGACTCGTTTTTTACCGAATGTGCTGAAAATCAAAGAGCTGCTGCCGACATTGGGAGAAATCAAAATAATCTCAGTCAATTATTCACAGTATTCTTCCAGATATGATGCGTTCAAGCAGGGGATCATTCAGCCGGCTTTTGATCCTGAAAAATCCGGTGGTGCATTGATGGATTTAAATATTTATAATATAAATCTGATGGTCACGTTGTTTGGTCCAACTGAGAAGGTAAACTATCAGGCGAATATTCAAAAAGGAATTGATACTTCTGGTATTTTGACTATGGATTACGATGAATTTAAGGCAGTTTGTATTGCTGCTAAGGATTGTAAGGCGCCCATCGTTACATCCATCCAAGGAGATAAAGGCTGTATCATCATTGAAGATTCGGCAAATGTTGTAGCCAAATTCAAATTATTGATGAATGATTCATCGGCCGAAAAGGTTTATGAGCTGAATGAAGGCAAGCATCGAATGTATCATGAGTTTGCAGTGTTTTGCGATATCATCGATAACGGGAAAGTTACAGAAGCCAACGCATTGATGGATATGTCACTGGCAACGATGAAAATACAGACACAGGCAAGAAGAACGGCGGATGTGATTTTTCCGTCGGATATCAAGACTGAAAATAAGTAAATTCTACAAAAAATATAGCGAATGAAGGGGTTGCGAAATGAAGATGTTCGTGATCCCTGAAATAAGCTATTAAAAAATAGGAGGTTCTCCGAATGGATAAACAAAAGAAAAGCTTAATGGATAGACTAACAGATTTTACGAATAAAATATCTGAACCGCTAGGTAGATTCGCCAGTACAGATATCATCTCCTCCGTTGTATCTGGTTTGGTCTCAGTGACTCCGATTATTATGATTGGCTCTATCTTCTTGATCCTGTATGTATTAGGATCGCCGGATGTTGGAACCAGCGGTCAGCCATTGATTGGGTTCTTGGCACCATGGGCAGGAAAGTTTGCCTGGATGAATAGCTTGACTATGAACATGATGTCCTTATATTGTGCGGTTGCAATTCCTTATCATTATGCACAAAAGAAAAAGATGAATACATTGACCTGCAGTTTATTAGGGTTGGCCACATTTCTAATCTTTACCATCAATGGGTATGATGAGGCTGGTGGGATATCTGTCACCTCCTTCAGTGCGAGCGGTTTGTTCGTTTGTATTATCACGAGTATCATTGGGGTTCAAATTTTGAAATTTTTCCTGGATAAAAATATCACGATAAAGATGCCTGATTCCGTGCCGCCGAATATCGGGAATGCGTTTGGGGCACTGCTTCCTTTTGCAACGATCTTTGCTTTCGCATGGGTGATTCGGACAATTCTGGACTTTGACATGGTTGCATGGCTGAACACGTTATTAGAGCCGATCATTACGTCCTCTGATAGTGTTTGGATGGCGATGCTGGTCACCTTTATTTGTCTGCTGCTATGGAGCGTCGGACTTCACGGAGACAATATGTTTTTAGCGTTATTCACTCCATTTGGCTTAATGTGGATCGATCAAAATGCAAGCGCTTTAGCTAGCGGGACTTCAAATTATGACCTGCCGAATATTTTGGCTGGTTTAGGAAACACTGGGCTTTTACGATTAACGATTTGGACTGCCGCAGTTTGGCCATTGCTCTTTTTAATGGTTACCTCAAAGAAAAAACAGTTTCGAACGATTGGGTTGACTTCGTTAGCACCAGGCATTTTTACAATTGTTGAGCCGGTGATTTATGGATTGCCGATTGCGCTTAATCCCTACTTGATGATTCCTTTTATTTTAAGCGGAACGATTTCTTCAGGGGTAGGCTATCTTTTGATGTCCACGAGCTTCTTTGGAAAATTTTATGCGGTAGTGCCTTGGGCAACTCCTCCGTTTTTGTTAGGACCATTAGGAACCGGGGATATGAAGACTGTACTTATTCCGATCATTTCTTTTGCGATAGGATTTGTCATTTATCTGCCATTCTGGAAAGTCTATAACCAAAGTATTGATACAGCAGAAAAGCTGAAAGAAGATACATCATCACCAGAAATGGTCCAAGCGAATGAAGCATAGTAATAACAGATATAAGCCATATATATATTCTATGAATCAGTAATTATTTCTCGGATCAGGATGCTATAATGAATAAAAGTGGTTTCGCTTACAAAGAAAATGACTTTTTGGGTTTTCCCACTGTATTTTGGTGTATCTGTGTTATGGTGCATCCTAAACTGAGGAGTGATGAAATGATTATTCAACAACTGCAAGAGGGCACGAACTTTACCCATCAGGAAAAAGCAATCGTTCAGTTTATTTTGGAAAATCAAGAGGCAGCTTTAGATAAAACAGCAAAAGAGCTGGCAAGTCTAACGTTAACTAGCCCGGCAACAATCAATCGTCTTTGTAAGAAGTTGGGATTTAAAAGCTATCACGAGTTTCAATTACGCTATGTCAGTGAGCATGCTCAAAATAAGAAAAATGATCGCACGAAGCTGGATGTCACGGCGTCTAATATGGAACTATCCGCGACCGTTGAGGGATTGTATCGAGAAACGGTGCGTCATACGCAGCAAATGATAGAAAAAAACTCCTTGAACCGGATCATCAATCGTTTAGTCCACTCGAAGAGAATTGACTTTTACGCAAATGATGCGAATTTCACACGAGTGCAGGGAACCTGTTTGAAACTAAGCAGCTTGGGGATAAACACGCAGGTTTTCAATACCTATAATGATTTTTATATCGACACACTAATGGATAACGACAGCATAGCGATCATCGTTAGCCATACCGGCTGTAATCCGGTCATGGTCAATGCTGCTTTGGAGCTGCGCCGCAAAAATATTTATACAGTTGCTCTGACTAGCAATGTCGATAGAAAGCTGGATTTGTTATGTAACGATAGCCTCTATATCTATTCTGGTCATTACGAGCTGACTTCGCTGCAATATGGTGTCTCAGTTGATTATCTTCTTGATGTGATTTACACGTGCCTGGTTGCGCGAAAGCGTAAGGAACCTGTTGAATACAATTAATAATTTTGTGAGCTAGGGCAGCAAATGGATAAGGCTGGTGTGAAAGATTTAAACATTTAAAATGGATTTCGGCGACTGACAGGAACATCTATCAGTCGCTTTTTGACTGTCGTGAAATTGGTGGACATAGAAAAATTGCACAAATCAGTAAGCGATAGACTCTTGTAATAACGATACAGAATATCATCAAGAAGACGAAAAATTACGAAAGATAGGAACTTATCTGCTGTCTATTCATTTTATGAGATACCAACCACCACAAATGTGCTAAACTATCTATAGATAAAAGGTACTGTAAAAGGATGGGAGTGTTGAAGGTGACGAAGAAGAAAATAGTAGGGGTTTCTATTGGTGTAGTCGCGCTGATTGTGGTGATCATAGGAGTAGTTGTGTTTCAGAAGCAGGCAAGCGAGAAGAAAAAAATCGAGGAGGCACAAAGCCAAATAGCCTCTATCGAAAAAGAGACGAAGAAGGACGGCGATCTATACAAAGAGATTGCTTCGTTATATAGTGAAAATCAAGATTTTTTAGCGGAAAAAATTGACTTGGAAGCGATTGAAACAGCAGAAGAAAGTCTTTCGAAAAAACAGGTAGAGGTTGACGCGTTGAAGAAAAAATATGGTTCTGACGTGGATGTCGATGCAGCAGAGCTCTATATAAAAAAATTACAGCAAAAGATTGCATTGGCTAATGATAAATTGGCGGTGCAAACAGATGTAAATAAGCTGTTCAGCTCAAAAGAATCAGCTATTGACGGAGAAACGATCCAAAAACAACTGCCGATCACTACGAAGCTGACAAAAGAGGATATTTCTGATGTCAGTGAACGAATCGAAGCAAATAAAGAATTGCAGGGCGATTGGAAAGAAGCGATTGATTCCATCATCAAAAATGCGACGAACCAAGTAGATCAGGTTGAGAAAATCAAAAAAATGATTGATGAAGCATTTGATGGGAATGTGCCTAAGGATACAGTGAAGCAAAGTGATTATGACAGCTTGAACAAGGAAATCGCAAAGGTTAGAAATGAAGAATTGAAAATAGCATTTACATCGAAGCTGATTTTGATGAAGACGATGATCGATACCAAATCACAATTGGATTCTTTATCTAAGCAGCAGAAAGAAGCGGAAGAAGAAGCGGCGAAAGCTGTGGAAGATGCAGCGAATGCTGCTCAGCAAGCTGTGGAGGGTGCTGTCAATGCGGCTGCAGAGCAAGCTTCTAAGGCAGACGATATATTGGCTGGCTATTCGGATGATCAGATCGAATATGCTCGTGTATGGTTGGCAAAGTTCGGTACAAAACCATCGGAGCTTAATGCAACAAGAATTGCCGCAGGGACGCCGATAAACCCTTATAATGCCAGCAGTATGACCTATCCGACAGAGGTCATCATGCTTTCAGGGGGCTTCACTGCAGAAGGATCGATCGTATATGCCAGTAATCATAACGGCACGGTCACTATCTATTCGGTACCGGGGCATTGGCCTGCAGCTTCAGCGGCTGATCCGGAAGTATCTATGACATTAACTCAGGAGATATTGGACAATGCACAGGTGATGAGTGTACCTGCAGGGAATCCAAATGATGTGAGGGATTTGATTTTAATTCAACGATAGAATATTGATTTCTACAGTCAAGCTGAAAAGATGCTGCTAGTATTTGATCTAGCAATTGCTAAAATATTTAAATAGAAAAAGCAATCCAGCAGCCGTTTTTACGGCCTCTTGGATTGCTTTTTTCATTTTCAATAAGAGGAATTGAATCGGTTAATCACCTATTTCTGAGATAGCCTCGCTTTCAGCAGAAGCTTCCTCAACATGTCCTTTCTTTATTACTCTGGAAAGGACAAGAGATGCGATAACACAGCCTACAGCCATAACAATGGCGTAAATGAACATCATATTAAAACCGTCTTTTCCGCTATTGTTATCTAGCCAGCCGCCGATCATTGTGTACATGAAGACGTCGGGAAGGTAGCCTAGACAAGAAACGATACCTGAAACTCGCCCCGTTTTAGACACAGGAATCCCAGCATCATCAATGATTGCAAAATATTGACTGCGAATCAGATAGATGAAGAACATACCCGCTACAAAGTTAGCTAGAATGATAGCCAGTAAGCCCTTGTCATCTGGAAGAACAAGGAACAAACCATAGGAAAGTCCTGTAAGTACTGCTCCGCCAATAATGACTTTTAGACGTGAACCGATCCTGTCCGCAAGGAATCCACCAATGATCCCGCCGAAAGCTTGAATGATATAACGGATTCCGCCAAGTGTAGATCCGCCTGCGACAGATAATCCGTAAACATTGATGGCTAAAGTATTGATATAACCGAAAATGCCGTAAAGGCTGTAACCGAAAAATACAATTGCTACAAGCAGCCAAACACGGGGAATGGCCAATTGTTTAAATGTCCCAACCACGACATCCTTAAGGGATTCTACTTCATCTTCCTGTTCTGTATCTTCGATAATAAACCAATTTAGAACACCAATAATAATAACAACAATTGCACAAGTACGAATCGCCCAAGCCGTTCCAAGAATATCATCTGCGAACATGCCGTAAACAGCAGTCATTCCAAATACCAGAAGCGCATTTAAAAGGCCGCGAAGACCTTCCTGCAGTCCGAACAAACGCCCTTGCTCAGAAGAATCTCCCAGCATTCTAGTGGCTTTGATCATGGCTGACCAGTAAGTAATGATTGTTGAGATCCCCATCAAGATAAAAATGATGCGAGCAGTGGTAAACGACGGAAAAGTCGAAAACCAAATCCCAAGAATCCCAGTTGCCAAGAAGGAAAAGGTCAAAAGCTTTCTGGCTGAGAATTTATCTGCAACGATTCCGCCAATGAAATAAGAAAAAGTAGCCATTGTTGCATAACCTGAAGAAAGCACGCCCATTTGAGCATTCGATAAATTCATGGCTTTTTGAATAGGGACATAAAACGTTTCGCGAATATACGGCAATTGGAAAATAATGCCGGCACCCGCAGCTAAGAGTAATAGAGTACCATATTTTTTTATAAACTCTTTATTCATTGATAGATGAACCTCCAGTAAGTGATTTTCAAAATAGTAACGGGAAACAGGGTGTTGTCCGGCACCTCGTTGTCACGCTGCAGTTCTCTATTCTCTCTAGTAACAAATTCATTGTAAGGGTTTTCTTTTTGTGCGTCAATGATTTTATTGTAATAAAATAATAATCAAATTCTAATCATTTGTTAATTGTTTTCGAGATGGTAATAAATAAGGACTAGAGTGAAGTCACGTAAATAAGCCAATTTTATGATTGGAAATAGAGCGAATCGCTAGATCGTTGAATGGTTGAAAGCGTTAAGTTGAAATAATTTAATCGATTGGATCATTTGGTTTGGAAGGGTTTGTTGGGAGAGAAGAGTTGTTCGATACTCGAATCAGTAATTAAAGAGAGGGAAAATGAAATTTGACTCGAATAAAATCAGAAGAAATCATCCTTGCAAATCATCTGCTCTTTAGAGTGGAAAATTTTCCGTTTAGGTATTTCGTAAAATGATTGGAAGCATAAAAGCTATGAGAGGCACTTGAGCAAAAAAAGAAACGGGCGGCCTATTTTGGCATCCGTTTCTTTTGTGATTATAGGAATGAAATCGATGATTTATTTGCTTAGCTCTCGAATGACTTCTTCAATAAACATGAATAAAATCGTCCGTGTTTTTTCGTGGGAATTAAGTTGCTCATCCTGATGAGACTTAGTTAAGTAAATGATCTCGTTGTTATCCAATGTTAAGTTTGAATTCAGCTCTTCGATCACCAACAAAGATTTTGCGTGGTGCTTTTTGGCTTCCTCGAACAACGAGTCAAACTGAGCAAATTTACCAGCGACTGAAAAGACAAGTAGTAAAGAATTCTCAGACAGTAAATCTGGAATGAGCGCTGGTTGAGTTGCACGAATGATATGCTTATCAACGGTGTAAATCAATTTATACTCAAAATATTCCATACAGATATTTGTTGGGCCATAGCCAAAAAGGATGATCTTGTCGTATTTTCGAATCAGGTCGGCCAGATAAGTGGTCGTTGATGGATCAAAATTCTCCATGAATTCTTGAATACGAGAAAACTCTGTATTCATTTTTTTTCTTTTGACTAACTCTTTCCCAGTGAGAAAACGAAAATATTCTTTATAGCCTAGGAAGCCCATTTTTTTAACCAGTTTAGAAATTTTTGAAGGAGAGACATTGGCAATCTCTGCTGCTTCAGTGATTGTCAGGTTCGGCTCTGCCTTACTGACATCACTCAATTTTTTATGTATCTGTAATTCCAATGGGTTTAATCGATCCAGTTGTATCCTCATCTATCCACCTCCTGATGTTCATCTGTCTAAAGAATATCACAGGATAGCAGTAAAGAGCAAATGTGGAAAATTTTCCATTTTTAGTTAAAATTAGTTAAATATACGGAAAAATTAATCAAATTTTAATGTAAAAAGTTTTCGGCATCCGTATACTAAGGAACATGGAAAGCGCTTTCGAAAAAATGACTGATTGGAGCTAGTTGAATGAATTCTGACACATTGATCAAGGAAACAATTATTGCAGAGGTAAAAAAGATTGTTCCTGAGGAGCAGGTAGTAACTGATTATGAAACGTTATATGATGCTGCATCCGACCGCTATCGAAAATATGCAAAAGCGAAAAGGGTTTTAGATAATCCTTTACCGACAGCAGTTGTTTATCCGAAGAATGCAAACGAAGTAAAAGAGCTGCTGATGTATGCGAACGAAAATGACATCAACGTGATTGCGAGAAGCGGGAAAACTGCAACTGAGGGTGGTCTTGAGAACTGGAAGGACTTAGCTTTAGTCATTGATGGTTCAAAAATGAATAAGATCCTGAACATCGATCCATATAACATGCAGGCAACAGTGGAAGCTGGTGTAAGACTGCAGGATTTGGAAGATGAGTTGCGGAAAATCGGTTACACGACCGGACACTCACCGCAATCAAAACCAGTGGCTCAGTATGGCGGTCTGGTATCGACTCGTTCGATTGGTCAGTTCTCTACTTTATACGGTGGGATTGAAGATATGGTCGTTGGTTTGGAATGTGTATTCCCGAATGGACACATTTCAAGAATCAAAAATGTATCTCGACGTGCCGGTGGTCCGGATATTCGTCATATTGTGATCGGGAACGAAGGAACGTTGTGTTATATTACTGAGGTAACAGTGAAAATCTTTAAATACTATCCGGAAAACAACAAATTCTTCGGTTATCTGGTAAACGATGTAGAAACAGGTATCAAGGTATTGCGGGAAGTGATGGCTAACGGCTATCGCCCTTCTGTAGCAAGAACCTATTCACCGGAAGATGCACGTCAGCATTTCTATCATTTTTACGAAGATAAGTGTGTCCTTCTATTTATGGCAGAGGGGCCGAAGGGAATCGTTGAAGCCACAGGCACGGGTATTGAAGAAGCGGTTGAGAAATTCAAGGATGGCGTGTATAAACAAGTCGACAGCCAATTGATCGCCAACTGGTTCAATCAACTGAACTGGACACAGCAAACCATTGACGATGAAGTACAGGGAATGATCGACAACGACAAGCATGATGGCTTTACTACTGAAATTTCAGCAGACTGGGAAACGATCCCTAAAATTTATAATAATGTCATAAACCGTGTTCGTACAGAATTCCCTCGAGCGCATGACTTAACAATGCTGGGTGGACACTCCTCTCATAGCTATATCAATGGAACCAATATGTATTTTGTCTATAATTATGTGATCAATTGTGAGCCGGAGGATGAAATGAAAATCTATCATCACCCTATTCAGGCGATCATTGTAGAGGAAACATTGAAATTAGGCGGTTCTATGTGTCATCATCATGGTATCGGTAAGTACCGTAATGAATGGACGAAAGAAGAGCATGAATCAGCTTACTATATCCTTGAAAGCTTGAAGGAAGTATTCGATCCAAAAGGAATCATGAACTTTGGAAACATTTACCCGGTACAAGAAGGGTTCAAATATCAAAAATAGAAACGAGGCAGGTGCTGGGGATGCTGCGGCGTCCCAAGTACTGCCGACTAAAACAGAGTAATAGACTCAAAAGCAGTGTTACTATCGCTCTGTTTAGTTAAAATGTTAGGAAGAATGAGAAATGAAAATCATTTGTTTAGTTAAATTTGTCCCAGATACAGAGCAATATGAATATGATTATGAGACAGACAAGATCAATCGCGAAAAGTCGAAGCTCATTTTGAATCCGGATGATAGGAATGCGCTGGCATGGGCATTGCAACGGAAAAAGCAGGACCCCTCAACGGTAGTTGAAGTCGTTTCGATGGGACCGCCTAAGACGGAAAAAGAGCTGAAGGATTTTATCCGTTTAGGAGCTGATCACGGTGTTTTGATCAGTGATCGTTTATTTGCCGGAAGTGATTCGCTTGCGACAAGTCTTGTTCTTTCCAAGTATCTATCTCAGCAGGAGTATGACCTTGTTCTTACCGGCACACACACACTAGATGGCGGTACCGGGCATATTGGTCCGCAGGTAGCGGATCTGTTGGGGCTTAACCAATTTTCCAATATCAAAGCAATTGAAGAGGCAAATGAAGAATTCTCAGTTGTAGAAGCCCATCAGGATGAAAAAATCATTCGCTTGAAGCTTCAAAATCCAAGTATTTTAAGCCTGACAAGTCAGATGAACATGCGTTTAGGTTTCGTTAGATATGAAAACATCGACAAAGACGTTGATGCACAATTCTCTCTAGTAACAAACGAAACCTTGAATCTGTCAAAAGACGAGGTAGGCCGTAAAGGTTCGCCGACAAAGGTTAGAAAAAATGTCGTTGCCAAAAGAAAGAAAACAACACATCAAAGAGTCAACCTAGATGATGACGGCATAGAAGCAGTGGTGCAATTTCTACAAGAAAAGGGGTACTTATAATGTTTAAAGCACTCATTTTGATCGATGATGATTTTGTCCATGATTCAATCGATTTAATAGAGGTTGCCAACCGTCTTGCCGGAGAGGATGAACTGCTCACCTATGGTCTGGGGATCAATCTGGCGGATAAAGAGGTAAAAGGTTTTGATTCCCTCATTTGTGCGGACCTTCCATTCCTTCAATCAAAGGATAGTCGTGTATTAACAGATATCATCCAACAGGTGCATGAAGAATTTTCATTCGACAGCATCATTGTACTGGCGACTGATTTTGGACGCATGGTTGCTCCGAGAGTGGCGATGCGGTTGAAGGTGGGGCTTACTGCGGATATCACAGATATAGAAGTCGAGGGTCAGGAAAGAAGGCTGGTACGCCCTGCTTTTTCCGGTAATATGCTGGCAAGCATTATCTGTGACTCAACGCCTATCATGGCAAGTGTTCATCCAAATGTGTTTCATGTCAAAGAAGCGGCCAAAGAGCCTGAGAGGATTGATTTCTTACCAGTTGAATTGAAAGCGTCATCAATTGAAGTGTTATCAACTTCTGAAAAGGGTGGAACACAAGATATTCGAGAAGCAAAAGCGATCGTTTCAGCCGGAGCTGGGTTTAAAACTGAGGTCGATCAGCTGCAGGAGTTAGCTGACATACTCAATGGCGCTGTTGCCGTTTCGAAGCCTTTAGTCGAACTACAGCGTGCACCAAGAGAAATTCAAGTGGGTCAATCTGGAAAAACAGTTAGTCCTGATCTGTATATTGCATTAGGTATCTACGGCTCGATGCAGCATGTGGAAGGGCTAAAAAATGTGGAAAATATTATTTCAGTGAATATCGATGAAGGAGCACCGATGAATTACTTGGCTGAATTAGTTGTGATTGGCGATGCTGCGGAGTTCGCTGAAAAGCTAACGGAAAGATTAAGAAAATGAGCGGGCTATTTTGTCCAATAGCGCAGTGAGCGGATGTTTATTAAATGATGTTGAATGAAGAAATAGAAGCAATGACGGATAGGAATGATTCATAAAATAGTCCTTTCGCCTAAAGCTTTGCGAAAGGCTGGCAAAACGGTATCGTATGACATCAACCCATTTTGTCATAAGCCTAACTAAAAAAGAGAAAAGAAGGTAGTCAAATGGAAATCAACGATTTTAAAATGGATATGTTTTCAATCAAAGGGAAAAATGCAATTATTACCGGAGGAAATACAGGATTAGGTCAAGCCTTCTCCTTGGCATTGGCGGAAGCCGGAGCCAATATCTTTATGCCGTCGATCATGCCGGATGATCCTGCGTTTAATCAAACACTGCAAGAACGCGGGGCAAAAGCTGTTTACATGTATGCAGATATTACTAAAGATGGCGCACCGCAAGAAATCATTGAGAAATGTATCGCTGAGCTGGGCTCTGTAGATATCTTAGTGAACTGTGCCGGTATTTGTCCAGTCGATGATGTTTTAAGCTATGGTCGTGACAAATGGGACCCGACAATCAGTATCAATTTAACGGCTGCCTTTGATATGAGTCATGAGGCGGCAAAAGTAATGATTCCACAGAAAAGCGGAAAAATCATCAACATTTGCTCGCTGTTCTCATTCTTAGGTGGTCAATGGGCGCCGGCTTATGCCGCTTCAAAACATGGACTGGCCGGTCTGACAAAGGCGTATTGTGATGAGCTGGCACAATACAATATCCAAGTTAACGGGATCGCTCCGGGGTATTTCAAAACAGCTGTAGCGCAAGCTTCTATAGAAGATACAGAGCGGAATAAATGGATCGTTGACCACACACCGGAAGGACGTTGGGGGGATGTTGCTGATTTGATGGGCGCGACAGTCTTTCTAGCATCTGAAGCAGCTCATTTTGTCAATGGTCATGTTCTAACGGTAGATGGCGGCTTCTTAGTTCGCTGATTCAGTAGCAAAAAAAAAGCAGGGCTGAAGCTTCAGTTGGGCAAAACGATCTTCCGCTGTACAGCAGTCAGTCCTTCTATATTTCGGCTAAGGAAGCTGCCAAAAGAATCATGGCAAGCTTTCTGGCTGTCAATCAATTGCAACAGAAAAGAGAATGAAAATTATTGACGTAAGGAGATCTTCATGGAAAAGAAGTATATCGTTGGTATTGATGGCGGCAGTCAAAGTACCAAGATCGTGATCTTTGATATTGAGGGAAATATCGTAGGTGAAGGAAAAGAGAATCTGCGTCCAATGCACTTGGCTGAAGGAGTTGTTGTAGAGCATCCGGGAGATGATCTGTGGGAATCAGTTTGCACGGCGGCGAAGAAGGTCATGGATCAGTTCGGTCTGAGAAAAAATAATATTGTAGGGATCGGCTTAGGTTCGATTCGCTGTTGTCGTGTGCTTATGAAAGAGGACGGCTCATTGGCTCAGCCAATCATCAGCTGGATGGATAAAAGAGTGGCAACGCCCTATGTTCATGATAATCCTGAAGTGAAATATGTTACTTCTACAAACGGCTACTTGACACATCGTTTGACAGGAGAATTCAAAGACAACATCGGCAATCACTTTGGACAGTGGCCAGTCGATTATGCGACGTGGGATTGGTCTACAGACGAAGAGGTATTGAAGAATTTCAACCTTCCGAAGGAAATGCTGCTTGAGGCAGTAAAACCAGGGGAAGTTTTAGGGTATATCACAAAAGAAGCGAGTGAAAAAACTGGTTTTCCTGAAGGCTTACCATTGTTTGCAACTACCAGTGATAAAGCAGTGGAAGGACTTGGTGCCGGATTGATTCATGATACAAGTGCATTTGTTTCATTAGGTACGTATATCAGCAGTATGGTCACAGGTAAAGACATGCCTAAGGATGCAGTCAGTTATTGGGGTATTATGTCTTCTGTTCCTGATAAGTATGCATATGAAGGCTATGGGATTCGTCGTGGTATGTGGACAGTATCTTGGTTTAAGGATCTTTTAGGTGAAAAAATCAGTATTCGAGCGAATTATCAAGGTATTTCAGAGGAAGAATACTTAAATGAACAAGCGCAGCATGTTCCGGCAGGTAGTGATGGCTTGATGACCGTCTTAGATTGGCTGGCTAATCCTTGGGAGCCCTTCAAACGCGGCGTGATGATCGGCTTCAATGCCCATCATGATTATCGTTATATGTATCGTTCTATTTTAGAAGGCATCGCTTATACGATGAAGAACAATGTCACAAATATGACCGATGAATTAGGAAAAACGATTGAAGAGGTTATTGTGACAGGCGGAGGGTCCAACAGTGACTTGATGATGCAGATTTTTGCAGACATATTCAATCTGCCTATAAAACGAAATGTTGTCAATGGAAGTGCCAGTGTCGGTGCAGCGATCAATGCAGCTGTAGGGCTGGGAATCTATCCATCTTATGAAGAGGCTGTGGAAAAAATGGTCAAGGTCAAGGATATTTTTACTCCAATACCGGAAAATGTCGCTGTTTATAAACGCTTGAATGAGGAAGTTTATAAAGGCTTGACTGAGCACACAGATAAGGTTTTGGAGAAAACCTTCGCTATCCTGCATCCAGAATCGTAGCATTAGGAGCTATCGCTAGTTGTTGTTTTGTAGTAGCAGTCAAGCAGATTCATTAGAACACCTGCTTCGATAGATAGTTTCCCGATTTTTGAGGATAAGCCGATACAATTTATTTTAGTAAGAAACGGAAAGGACTAAAAGCCGCTGAATCGGCCTTTAGCCTTTTTCCGCATACATAGGGGTTGAAGGGAGTTAAACAGATGATTGAATTTATAGAGGTGGAAAAACGCTATGGTGCAGCCGTCGCTGTTGAAAAGTTGGATTTGACCATCGAGGACAACCAGTTTATTTGTGTGATTGGAACCAGCGGCAGTGGGAAAACAACCTTGCTGCGGATGATCAACCGAATGATCGAACCATCTACAGGGGCAATAAAAATCGATGGCGTCGATACAACTGGCTTAAATGAAGATGAGCTTCGGCGGAAGATTGGCTATGTTATTCAAAATATCGGCTTGTTTCCTCATATGAGTATTCGGGACAATATCATGATTGTTCCGAAGCTGCTGAAATGGGGAGAGAACCAAAAGCAGGGGATTGCTGAAAGGCTCATTCAAAAAGTTGAGCTGCCATTAGAATATTTAGACCGTAAGCCAAAAAATCTTTCCGGTGGACAGCAGCAGCGGATCGGTGTGATTCGTGCTCTGGCAGCGGACCAAGATATTATTTTGATGGATGAACCCTTTGGTGCATTGGACCCTATCACACGAGAGGCTTTGCAGGAAATGATCAAACGCCTGCAACAGGAAATGAAGAAAACGATCGTATTTGTCACCCATGATATTGAAGAAGCAATCAAGTTGGCGGATAAAATCATTATCATGGATCATGGGGAAATCGTACAGTATGACACGACAGAGACGATTTTGAAAAATCCGGCAAATGAATTTGTGGAAGAGCTTTTGGGCAAACGAAAAAAACAATCCCATATTGGAAATGATATGCGGATAGCGGATTTGATGTTCACGCAGGTAGAGTCCATTTCCTTAAGTAAATCGATCATCGATGCTATCCGCCAGATGACCAATAAAAAAGTTGATTCTTTATTAGTAGTAGATGACGAGCACCATTTGAAGGGATTTATAGATATCAAAGATATTGACCGCAATATCAATAAAGTGACAAATGTCTATGAAATCATGCGTACAGAAACTGCTAGTGTCAATCAAAGGGAAAAAGTCGCAGATGTGGTTGATCCTCTATTAAACATGGAATTGAAATATCTGCCGGTTGTAGACGATGATAATTGCTTGGTCGGGATCATGACACGTTCTTCGCTGGTGTCCTTGATTTACGATCAGCTGAAGTAGGGTGGCTATGATGGAAAATTTTTGGAATCAGTATGGTGCAGAAATTCTTTTGAAGTTCTGGGAACATTTTTACATTTCATTTAGTGCAATCCTTCTAGGCACGCTCGTTGCGATACCGTTGGGTGCGGTATTAACACGTGTAAAAAAGGGGTCGGAAGTGATCATTCGAATCGTGGGCTTCTTCCAGACAATCCCCTCGTTAGCATTACTGTCGATCATGCTGCCGATATTCGGTATAGGGAAAGCACCGGCGATTGCTGCATTATTTTTATACTCGCTGCTGCCTATCTTGAGAAATACATATGTGGGGATTCAATCTGTAGATGGGACATATCTGGATGCTGCCAAAGGGATGGGGATGTCGAAATGGCAAAGGCTGCTGCAAATCGAATTTCCGTTGGCGGCTAGTGTGATTATTTCAGGAATCAAGGTTTCTACAGTCTACGTTATTTCCTGGACGACATTAGCGGCTTATATTGGAGCTGGCGGTCTCGGTGATTTCATTTTTAATGGATTGACCTTGTATCGGCTGGATTTGATCATGATGGGGACGATTCCGATTACCTTACTGGCATTGGCCGCAGATGCGCTGCTAAGATATTTTGAGTCCAAATTAACCGTAGATAGAGGGTGACTGAATGAAAAAAAAGTTAACTGTACTTATCAGCTTTAGTGCATTGTTTGTCGTGTTTATCTTATCAAATCTTTCAAATAGAGAGGATACAATTACTGTTTCCGGCGGTGTGACATCAGAATCACAAATTCTGGGGAATCTTGTTGTGGAACTTTTGAAGCATTACACAGATAAGAAAATCGTTTTTCTAAATAATCTGGGTTCTGCCAATATGATGCAAGCTGCTATGGAAAGAGGGGATTTGGATATTGCTTCGCCTCGCTATACAGGAACAGATTTAGTTGGAACCTTGCATTTACCAATAGAAAAAGAGTCGGATCAAGCATTGGCGATCGTTCAAAAGGAGTTTCAGGAGCGGTATCAGTTTGTCTGGTTTCCCAGCTATGGTTTTTCAAATCAGTTTACATTCATGGTGACACAAGAAACAGCTGAAAAATACGATTTGCAGAAGGTCAGTGATTTAGCACGTTATGCTGGCCAATTGAACTTAGGAACAGACCAGACTTGGTATAAACGAGAAGGCGATGGGTATCAGGCATTTGCGGAAGAATATGAGATGGACTTTAAGCGTGTCTATCCGATGCAGGTGGGGTTGCTGTATGACGCTTTAGCTGCCGGTGAGCTGGAAGTGATTTTAGGCTATTCTACGGATGGTCGAGTAGGAAGTTATGATTTAGTGATGCTGGAGGATGATCATCAATTTTTCCCGCCGTATACATGCAGTTTGGTCACTACAGAGAAAGTTTTGAAGGATAATCCTGAATTGAAGGGGATTCTGGAAAAGTTGGAGGGAACGATCGATACGGAAATGATGCAGAAAATGAATGATGAATCGGACAGTCAATTGTTGGAGCCAGCATTGATTGCCAGACAGTTTTTAGAAGCAAATAATTATTTTGAGGAGGAGAGCCGTTGATTCAAGCGTTGATGAATTACTTAAGTGAAAACTCCTCTTATATCATCAGTCAATTTTCAATTCATCTGTATATTTCAATCGTTGGCGTTGTGCTGACTTTTTTGATTGGTTTTCCAGTCGGGATATTTTTATCAGATAATAAAAAAGCTGCGACAATCGTGATTGGGCTGATCAATATTATTCAAACGATTCCGTCAATTGGCATGATGACGATTTTACTGATCTTAATGGGCTTAGGAAAAAATACCGTGATTGCTACGGTTGTCTTATATTCGTTGCTGCCGATCGTTGCCAATACTTATACCGGATTGAATAATGTCGATCCCGTTTATGTTGACAGTGCTCGCGGTGTGGGCATGAGTCGATTTCAGGTTCTATACATGGTTAAAATTCCTTTAGCCATGCCGGTCATTTTAGCCGGAGTTAGAAATGCTTTGGTGATTTCTGTAGGGATCACAACGATTGGTTCCTTTGTTGGCGCAGGTGGACTAGGAGATATTATATTAAGAGGGATCAACATTACGAATGGCGAACCGATTATTTTCGTAGGGGCCTTCTTATGTGCGTTGATTGCGGTGTTGATGGAGTGGCTGTTTGACTGGCTGATAAAGTGAGGTATTGTTATATAGAAATGTAGAAGCTGAAAGGATAACTAGGGCGTGTCTGAAAAGTACAGCAGTAACCAAATTTTTCAGGGATTTCTGCCAATGAAGTTGCCAATGCTTTCCCAAGTAGACGCATTTGTGTCGAGAATCGAAGGATATTGAGACTCGTAGATACAAGTCTCTAGGTAGTAAACTTGATCTAGCACAATAGTATGCGAAGCGACAAGCATACGACTATTTAGACAGTCATCCCCTTCTCTGGAGATAGCTTGTTGCAAAAGTCATACTTTTGAAACGATTCGCCGATAGACTTTTCAGACACATCCTAAGAAAACGATTTGCCATTTTTATGCTATAGTAAGAGTATAAAAATGATGGAGGAAACAAATGAACAATAATGATATACTGCTGCGCTTGAGATATGCGTTGGATATAAAGGATACAGATATAGTAGAGGCCTTTAAGTTAGGTGGAATGGCTGTTTCTAAAGAAGACGTGAGAGCGATGCTGACGAAAGACAACACCCAGCAGCAAGAGGACTATGACAGCTTTGAAAAGAATATCTATGTAAAAACGATCAACAATCAAGTGCTGGATACCTTTTTAAATGGATTTATTACATTGAAGCGTGGCGAGCCGAAAAATAAACCGGCAGAAACACCACAATTGAAAAGCAATGAGATCCGTCACATCAACAATATTCTGTTGAAAAAAGTGAAGATTGCCTTAGCCTTGACCAGTGAAGACATGCTGGATATTATGGCTGAAGCTGGTGTGTATCCGTCAAAAGGAGAGCTTGGCGCTATTTTAAGAAAAGAAGGACATCGTAACTTTAAGCCTTGTGGAGATAAGTATGCTCGCAATTTCTTGAAGGGGCTGGCTTTGCGTTACCGTAGTGAAAATAATTAATGATCTGAATCCTATTAAAGGCTCAGCACATGAAAAGTGAGCGTTGCATAATGTGTGCAGTAAAGGAAATAGCAGCAACAATAGGATGGTATAGACGTGAATAGCAATTGAAAAAGGAAACAGCGAAGAAGAACATAGTCTTCTTCGCTGTTTTTTTTATGACATAAAGGCCAATCCTACCGCCTTTAAAGTCGGATAATTCTATTTAGGCTTTTCTTTTTTGCTGATTATTTAGGCGGCATTTTATTTGGATGAATATGCTCTTTGCAAGAATAGGAAGAAAGAACGATTTTTATGATTCCTGTCGCGGCAATCATTTTATCCGGTGGGAAATTGTACGCTGTATGTTTCACTTCATGATCCATTAAAAGCTGAAGCGCCTGTTTCTTTTCTTCTAGCTCTTGAATGATGAATGCTTCGCCAAAACCAATTAAACTTTGATAAGCATAAGAATATTTTTCTGCAACAGTCCCAGCCTCGATCAATTCGTGATTGCAGTCCATCTCGACTGCTACCATCGGGTTATTTTCCAAAAGGCGGACTTTTTTTCCTTGACGAGCACCATGAATATAGAGGGTCAGGGCTTCTTCTTGCCAGTGATACCCAAAATTCACAGGAACAATATAGGGAAACGGTTCATCGAACATCGCAAGCCGCACGACATGACAGGCCTCCACAATTTCTTTTATCTTTTCTAAATCCAGGATTTCTCGATCTTTTCTTCTCATTTTCTTCCCACATCCTTTTTGATTGTAGTATTAGCAGCAGTGCCTTCAATGGTCAACGATTTGCACGAAATCACAGGTCAGCGTCCACTGTAATAAATTTGTCTAAAAAGTGCTCTGTTTCGTTTTATAGGAGTAATTATATCCTGTTATCCATAAAATTCAAGAACAGATTAATTGATTGGGGAAAAACATGGATCGCTCAATTTAGAAGAATTTTAGTGTAAGACATTGATATGTGATGAAAACGCAATTCTTAGTAGATTAGAGACTGTTATTCTTTGTTTTGCTCAACTTCTTTGTCCATCTGTCATTCATCATGATAACTGGCCAAAAGACCGTTATTCTTGCTTTATTGTGTAGAATATGCTGATTGCACATGCTATACTTTTTTTAAAGTAAAAAATAGTCGGTCGTCTGATATAGAGTTTAAAGGCCTGTTTATTTAAGAGGTGGACGTCTATCGTAGTGTGAGGTACAAGCCGAGAGAGGAATAAAAAAAATCAGGAGGAAATAAAATGGTTGGAGTCAATAGTAATAAAGAGGTTGCCGGACAATTGGCGACAGGATTATTCAATGCGCTAGATACATTGAATGCTGCGACATCTGTTAGTGAAGACGGGCAAACAACGGTAGCTGGGAATGCTAGTGCGAAGGAGGCCATTGCTTCTGCACAAGCGGCAGTACTTCAAGTCAGTAGTTCTATCGGAAATGCGGCTGCAAATCTGCAATCGGTAGCTTCGGAGTTTGCGGCTGCTGATGATCACCTTAAGAATAGCGTTTTTGGACAGCTCCCAAAACCTAATTCAGGAGGTCGCTGATCATGACAGTAGAACAGGATGCTGCAGGAAAAGAGCGTATGTTAACAGAGAAACAAGATGATTTGAAGCTTTCTCAGCGACAACTGGAAAAAATCCAGGATGATTACCAAGAACAGTTTCATTCATCTGATCGTCTATTTTATGAATTAAAGGAAAGCTTTCATGGCAATGATTTTTCATTACTATTTGAAGATATCCATACAGACCTTCAAAAGGAACAGCGAGTGATCACGGATCATTTGGAGGAAGAGCGAGACAGCTTAAACAAGAAGGAAGCCGATTGTCAGGATGAATTGGATGAGCTTTATTATGAAAAGAAGCGACAGGCTATTGAAGAGGAGGAAACACCTTGAGTATCGATATGTATCTATCTACTGCCAAATCTCAGGCAACAGGTGCAGCAACTATGGGAAAATCCCATGCACAGGGATATGAAGCGCTGCAAAAAGCAGCACAAAGCTTCGCGAATGATTCGGTTTTGCAGGCAGATGCCTACACTTCTGCAAAAGGGATGTTCAATTCAGTAATCGTGCCGTTGATTCAAGCTGGTCAACTCTTATCCGAGAGTGTTGCAGAAGCTTGTCAAAAGTTTCCAGAAGAGTATACTGCCCAAGTTGATAGCGGGGATTTGAAATCTTCAGAACTGGAAGAAAAGATTCAGCGATTGGGAAATGAAATTCAAACGCTGCATGCAATCCGAAGCAGCATTGAATCCAGAGACACAGCTGATAATATGAAGCTGAGACAGCTGAACTCAAATAAAAATGCTATTGCCGGACATGAAGCGGCAAAGAAAAAATTAGAGGAGCAGTTACAGAAGCTGCTGGATTTCCACGCGTCGTCCCCTTCTCTTTTTTCAGAGATCACTACACTGACGAATGCAGTCAATCAAGGATCGTCTATTGCCGGTAAGTCTTGGCATGCGGCATCTGGCACGTTTAAATTGCCGGAAGGTACAGACATGTCATGGACAAAGGATGTCAACAATCGTTGGCAAAATCGCCAGTTTGCGAAAAAATATGATGTTCAGTGTCCGAAGGAGATGACGGCAAAAGAGTATCAGGAATATTTGAAGACTTTGCGTGACCAGAAGGATATTCTTTGTAAAGAAGACGGCTGGGATGAAGAAGCATTTAAAGCGTATATGAAGCATGTCAATAAAAATCTGGCATCCGGCGGCAAAGACGTCTTTGACCGATTGAATCAGATCAATGTGGAAACACGATTGGTGGGGTCGGGGGTTTACGAAATGATGTTTGATGCAGCAGATATGACAGAACAACAGAAAGTAAGATTAGTTCTTAAACAAATGGGAGCAGCCGTTGATGAAAACAACATGCTTCAGTTGCAAGGAACGCATAAGTTCGATCCTATGATGCCGCCGCATAGTAAATTTTTAGAGAAATTTGCTGAGAGTGTAAAAAAGGGTTATCCAGAGGGGTTAATTATCGGGGGGAACATTGGAGTAAATGAAGAAGAATTACGTATGATTCATCAATTTAGGCATTTTATTGATCTTCAAAATTTATATTACATTAGGGCGAATTTTGAAGGAGCGACTGACTATGAGAAATTGCTTGCATATGCTAAAGAAACTAAACAAGATCTATTATATGGAGATACAGCTCAATTTCATAATAGAGTTAAATTTTCAGTAGATAAAAATGGAAAGATTATTCGAGATAAAGATGATAAAAAGGTCAAAGAAAATCTTGATAAGCAGCTTAATGATAAGATAAAAACTCAAAATGGACTTTCTGAATTTATTGTCAATGTGGAGACAGGTGCCTTTGTTTCACAATGGGATCAGTTAAAGACTGAAAAAGGAGAGGAAATATTTATAATTGAAAATGATAAAGTAGTTGGCGTCAACTCAAATAAAATTAATAGTAACTACAAAGACTATGACTTGGTTGGAGTATCAGGAAAAGAGATTGCGGATACTGAGTCCTTTAATTATGAAGAAGGAGATAGATGGCAAGATGTAATACTCAAGGGAGAGTGGGAAATGTTACTTAAAAATGGAAAGCATAATCGCTTTGATATGAAACCTGGAGGCTCAGAAGGTTTGGACAGCAATATTAGAAGTGAGTCTAAAAAGAAATGGCCTTATCCTGAACCTTATAATGAACTATATAACAGTGAAAAGGATATTCGAGGTTTTGTGAAATGAAGAAAATATTATCTCAATGTATCTGTGCTGTTATCCTGATTCTAGGTATCCTTCTTCCTTTTACACCTGTAACAGAGGCTAAAGAAACTGTAACTGATATCATAAGTCAAGAACGCTATTTAAAAATTAACAATGCAATAAATACAGTATTTATTGATACAGTTGAAAATAAAGGCTTTTTACCCAGTAATACTCTCTATACTCTGTATAAAAATGACAATAATATGACTCTGTCATTTTACAATCTATTTGTGGAATACGATCTGGACAATGAAAAGGAACAGCTTGAAGTAACCAATTATTTTTCAGCTATAGAAGAATTGGGTTTGACTGCATCTTTACAAAAGGATAAAACGATAATCGTTCAAGAAAAAGATGAATTGGCCTTATTCGAGAAGTTACTCATTCAATTGATGGACTATGTTGATCTAGAGAATGGTTTACTTAAAGTCGAGATTTCCTTTGATGATATAGGAAGACCAGACAACGTTACTTTTTATGATTCAAATAATGAAGGTTTTTTTTGGTATAAAATCACTTATATATCAATGATAGAGTATAATTTCAATTTTATTTTTCGTAAATTGTCTGAACCGGTATATCGTGCGTATTACACAATAAAGTATTTTATGGACCAACATATACTACAAGGACTATTAGCAATTTTTATTCTTCTGAGTTTAATCGTTTTGGCAATTCTGTTACTGCTTAATTTCTGTTCATGGTTGTATACGAAGCGAACGAAGAAATCCCTCGCTACTAAGAACAAAGTATGGGTGCTATTCATCATAGGAGTGTTTGTTTATAGTTTGCTTCTCATTGTCCCATACGGGATTCTGATATTACTTCCGCTAGATATTATTGGTGGTGGCGTAAAAGCTGCAATTTTCTTCTTCAAGAAAGTATTTAAACGAGAATAGGTAGAATAATGATAATTTAATGTCAATGACAGAATATACTATTTGGTGATTATAAAAAAATGGATTTTCAGTATATTGTTCATTCAAATAAAAATAGTGGAGATGATGAACAGGAGTATATCATTTTCGATGTTTTGACATCCGCTACAAAAAGTGTCACAGAAAAAGAGTTTGAACATTCCATTCACGAGGAAACTGGGTTAACTTACTCTGGGAACGAATCGACAAATACTATAGAGCCTCTATACGTTGAAAATTATGTTGATTAGTTGAATGCTTTTTTTACCAGTGGTTGCATTGTTATGATTGCAAAAGAAGAACGGTAGAGAAGCTTAGAATTTACTTGGTAATGAGTAGGGTCTTCTGAATGTCCTTTTAAAAAGTGAAATGGTGGTGTTAAATGAAAAAAATATTGCTTATATTAGCTTTTTGGCTAGTTCTGCTGTATCCATTAAATTCTTTTGCAGAGAATGATGAAAGTCAATTCATAAACGAACGAATCGAAAATGAAGCCTATTTAAAAATAGATGGCAATTTATTTATTGATGTTTATGGAGAAAAAAGTTTTTTCAAAGAAACAGAGTACACGATTTATCCTGAAAGCACGCATCTCTATGCTATAGGAGCAGAATGGGAAATGGAATGGATTGAATTTGACCAATCAGCTTATTTGAGAGGTATCGAAACCTTAGATTTAACTATTTCTGACCTGAAAAATAATCAGTTCGAATTAACAGACAGAAAAGAAATGATTCAATTTTTTTCTGTGCAAGATGAAGGATTAAGTTCAGATATTGAAAAGATTTCGAAAGCTGAGATTCTATTTGATAATGAGTATCGTCCAAATGAAGTTTCCTATTTTGATAAAGGCGGTAAGGTTAGTTATTCTTATACAATTGACTATTTGTCGAAGTTTAGCTATTACAGTAGTTATTATGTCAGAAAGAGTCTAAAGCCTGTGTATTATATTTACTACACAGCGAGTCATCTCTTTGAAACTCAAAATTTTATGGAAGGTTTTCTTTTTAGCATAATCATGCTTCTTTCTGTTGTGTTGTTTGTCTGGGCAATCAATCGGTGCCTTTCGGGCATTTGGAGGCTATTTACCAAAAGAGACAGGAATAAAAGAGAAAAAATCATAACTATTGTGAGTAGTTTCATCGTTGTATACGGTATACTTGCCATTTCTATGTATGGTTTTTTAGGACTTTACCTACTTGTATTCGTCACCAGTATTCATTGGTTCTTTGGGCGTGTAAAAAAAATGTTTTTCTTGTTGATAAGTGTACTTGCTATATCAAGTTGCTCGACAAAAAGAATAGTAGAAATTAATGATTTCAAAGAAAAAATTTATGCAGGAATGACCCCGAGCCAAGTTGAGAGTAAAATGGGAAAGCCTGAAAAAATCAGCAATGACAACGATGAAGTAATCAGGCAACGTGAAGAAGATAGTGAATCCTCAATAGATATATGGACAGAAAAAAATTATGATTATTTTGACCTTTTTTTCGGAGAAAAAGAAGAGTATTTTTTTGAAAAGATGGATCAGGAAGTGGGTTGGTCCTATTACGAATATGAGTGTGAAAGAGGAGCTGTCAAAAAAGTAGAGAAGTTTAGAATTTATTTCGTAGATAATGAAGTCGTCTGGATGTCATTTCCATGATTGAATGGGTTACAATTAGTCGAAATCTGGCTAAAAAAAAGATAGCTGCTCAATCAAAGGAGAAGGTCAGATTACGAGTTCTCATTTTTCTATTAGTTACCTTGAGCAGTCTATCAACTTGCCGGAACATCCAAGAGAATTTAACAGAATCCGATTTTTTACAGCTGCGAGCTGGAATGACATCTGATGAAGTGATGAATATGTTAGGAGAACCAAAGAAGATTATCATTGATAATGATGAAGTAAATCAGATTAAAGAGGTTGAATCTGAGGAAATAACTGATAGATTACCTTATGAAGATATGTTGGCTTTTTTTGGTAGTGAGACGAAGAAAAAGGAATACAACGAAAAAAGAACATCCTCAAATAATTTAATCTGTTACCAATATGATTATACTTATTCTGGTAATTCGGAAATTTGGAATATATATCTTGTAGACAATGAAGTGGTTTCTATGACCTTCCCGTAAAAAATAGAACTGAATCCAGAAAAAACGACCAATAGGGTCGTTTTTTCATTTATAAAGCATTCTTAATAAAAAAACAGTTGTTCGTTGACCAACTATTGCGTATAATTTTTATAAAAGAAGAAAACGTTTACATTGGAGGAGGAAGTAAGATGAGCAAGAAGTACATGAATTATGTCGGGGAGATTTTAACGGATGTAGAGTATCATGGATTGGGAAAGCCTACAAATTTTATGGAGGTGCATATGGAAGTGGAGTTGCCGTTCCGTTTGTATTGTAGGACCCATGAGGATGATTGGGAAGAAGTGACAGAAGAAGAGCGGTCTGTGTTGGTGGAAGGCTTGGAGGACAAAAAGTCGAAATATTCCAAAAATGATTACCGCTACTATATGCTGGATTTTCAGCTGGCAAGTCTGGAAGCCTTGTAGGAAGAAACAAATGTGTTTAACATAAGCTTGTCTCAAAAAAATGTATAGTACTTAGAATGAAGCATGCAGGTCAAACGCAGTATTTGATCTGTATGCTTTGTTGTGCAAAAAAGTATAGCCGAATCACTATTTCATCAACTGGTTTTCCTTGCATTCCAGTAAAAATAGTTTGGAATAATTGAATGCATAGAGACAACGTAGTAAAGTATTTTATAGAGAGTTGTATCAACAAGGGAGAGGCACTGACAGGTCTCAATCTTTAAAATATATAAAAGGTGTCTGAGGATTTCTGTTTTTGATGGACTTTTCGTTCGTTACAGGTTTGAAGCAGGGAGGAGCTTTGGCACAATCTCAGAGGAGGATCATGATGAAAGTTACACAATTATCTATTGATACGCTACAGCGAGCACAGGAACGTTTTGAAGAAACATTGGAGCAAATGAGTGTCGCAGATGCTAATACGATGCCGGAGCCTTTGATCAAATCAGTTACGTGGTTGATTTGGCATACTGCACGCGAACTGGATTATCAGCTTTCAGGGCTTAACAACACTGAGCCGCTTTGGATAAGTGCCGGTTGGACAGAAAAGTTTGCATTGGATTTACCTGATGACACTGAGGACTGGCGTCATACACCTGAGGAAGCGGAGAAGGTTGTCGTGACGGATAAGCAATTGCTGCTGGATTATTTAACTGCCAGTGTGGAATTTTCAATCAGTTATCTGGAGGCTCTTGATGAGGCAAGTCTTAGCGATGTCATTGACACAAGCTGGACACCGGCTGTTACCCGTCAGGTTCGGGTTGTCTCAGCGATCGATGATGCGGTGATGCACTCAGGTCAGGCGGTCTATACGAGAAGATTAGTCATTGGCAAGTAGCTCTAGTGGGCTGAAAGATATGCATAAGTGAAGGGGAAAATTTCTTCGGTTTCAATAGAAGATGACAAATCAAAAGAGTGTAAGACAATAATCCAATTAGAAATTGTCCCACACTCTAAACACGAATAAACGGCGAGCCAAAAGCTGCTCCTTCGGAATTAAGCCGAAATTGCTTTAACACGAGAGTGGGACAATAATCTGTTGCCACTCTTTTCCATACCCTAAATCCGAATAAACGGCGAGTCAGAAGTAGCTCCTACGACAATAAGCCGGAATTCAACAAAAATTTGTGAAACAATTTTCGTGAATTCCGGCTTATTGCTTGTAGCTAAACACTTCTGTCTCAGCCTCGTGGCAAAGTACCTACTTGGATACTGAAAATATGAACAGCTATTTTCGTCTATTTCTTCTTAATTCTCGGAGTATCCCATTTTTGGCTCAGCCTCTTTTTTGTTTGATTAAGATTCCAGCTTCAGCCATAAAGCAGGGCGAACCCCGCCTCTATTATCGCCTGATATAGGATGGAGAGTATTGCTGCTGTACTTAAAGGTGCCGTTTCCCTGTATACCTATGTTACCGTCACCGTGAATGTACACTGCTCGCCGATTTCCACGACCGGGTGACCGAAGCCACCACCACCAGCCTCTATTATTAAAATAGGCTTCTCTTTTTGGGTTATTTTCATCTTTTCGTTGGAACCAATATCTTTGTTTTTTGCTTGGATTGTAGAGCAGCTTGCTGCTGTCTCCAAAGTACTGACAAACAGTCTCTTCAATTGATAATAAGAAGATATGATCCTGTGTGTCTTCTCCACCAATTGAGTCATACCATTCATTGTTTGAGTTCTTGTTGCTTGTCGGAATGATCCGTACTTTGTCTGCCTCGGTAAAACTATTATAAAACGCATCATTGAGATATTTTCTTAATGCGCAGTCAGCCCAAGTAATATCTTCAGGTGTATCATGGTATTCACGCTGTTCTATGATTTCCTCGGTCATAAGCAGAATAGATTGTTCTTTGACAGCAAGCACACGCCAGTTATAGTCGCCAAATGGCAGGATTGAACCAATTCTAGCTTCTTCCACCTATCTTCCTCCCTCGTTTTCATTTCAGTTAATAATAAACATCCATTTCTATTTTTGAGGATTGTATACCTTGTAAAGCTTAGTCTTATTTTCTAGTCTAACTTCTCAAGCCACGGCCTTTTTGAATCAGGTACCAGCAAATAATATAAAGCACAGAGATAAAAAGGACTAGGATTGTAAGCGAGATGACGATCGGCACATCCATCGTTCCAAGGAAGCCATATCGGAAACCTGAAATCATATAAACGATCGGATTGACCTTGGAAATTGCCTGCCAAATTGGAGGTAACATAGAGATTGCATAAAAGACACCGCCAAGATATGTCAATGGCTGTAAAACAAAGGTCGGTACAATGGAGACATCATCGAATGATTGTGCGAAAATCCCATTCAGTAAGCCTGCCAATGAAAATAGAATAGCTGTCATCAATAATGTGACGATAACAATAAACCATGAATACACGTGAAGCGGTACGAAGAACAATGAAATCAGCGTTACAAGTGCGCCAACCAGCACACTTCGACCAAGTCCCCCGATAACAAATCCCCAGATAATCACATGTGTCGGTACTGGTGCAATCAATAATTCTTCAATATTCTTCTGAAATTTTTGTGAGAAAAAAGAGGAAGCAACATTAGAATAAGAGCTCGTGATGACTGACATCATGATCAGTCCGGGCACGATGAATTCCATATAAGAAAAGCCGCCCATTTCTCCGATTCGTCCGCCAATCAGGTTTCCGAAGATAACAAAATACAGTGAGGTAGTGATCACTGGCGGTACTAAAGTTTGTATCCATATCCGCAAATAGCGGTTGGTTTCTTTTACAGCAAGGCTTTTTAGGGCCGTGAAATATAGGTTAAACATGTTTAAGCTCCTTATTTATACGTATTGATTTTTTATGAGATTGTCTGGAAGCCAGTATATCCACATTGATTGACTCATCTCTTATACAGATGCGCCTGTTGATACATGGCGATTTTCTTCAGTGATTTTCAGGAACAGCTCTTCCAAACGATTGGATTTATTACGCATAGAAAGAACCTGTACGCCTTGGCGGGTAAGCTGTTCAAATAAGTCGTTCAGTCCTTGATTGCGTTCAACTTCAACAGCAAGCGTTCGCTCATCTTCAAAGACACTGTTGTATCCAATAATTTCCGGTGTTTTATCAACTGGTGCCAAATCAAAAATAAAGGTTTCAAACTGAAGTTTCCCCAGAAGAGTCTTCATACTGGTGTTTTCAATCAGTTCTCCGGATTGGATGATCCCAATATTACGACAAAGCATTTCAGCTTCCTCTAAATAGTGAGTCGTCAAGATAATTGTCGTTCCTTTCTCATTCAGCTCTCTTAGAAAATCCCACATCTCCCGCCTCAGCTCGATATCCACTCCGGCAGTGGGCTCATCTAAAATAAGCAGACGAGGCTCATGCATCAAGGCACGTGCAATCATCAGGCGACGCTTCATCCCGCCGGAAAGCATCCTTGCCCGAACGTCTCGCTTCTCCCACAAGTCAGACTGTTTCAGGTATTTTTCGCTGCGTTTCAAGGCTTCCTTTCGTGAGACACCATAATAACCAGCTTGATTGACAACGATTTGCTGGACAGTCTCAAATGGATTGAAATTGAATTCCTGAGGCACCAGACCGATTTGCTGCTTAGCAAGTACTAAATCTGTGTCTAGGTCATAGCCAAAAACCTTTACGTTTCCGGAGGTTTTATTGACAAGGGAAGTGATGATCCCGATGGTTGTGGATTTTCCGGCACCATTTGGGCCTAAAAGTGCATAGAAGTCTCCTTCCTCGACGCTTAAGTTGATTCCACGTAAGGCTTCGACACCAGTGTCATAGACTTTTTTTAAGTCAGTTATTTCAAGTGCATAGGTCATTTACTAACGATCTCCTTTTGGTTATTGATATTCTTTTCAGGGGGATATCCCCTTCTTAAATTTAACATGCCTCCTTATTCTAACATTAGTACCTTTATTTATAAATACGAACGCCTGTAAATGGAAGAGATATAGACTGAAATCATATATATAGACATAATTAACTATGGATATAATAGAAACGAAAGGCACTATGCTGAGAGGTGTTTTCTATTCATTTTTCTCTTTCAAAAAATTATTTTAAGTCGATTGAATAGTGAATGTCGATATTTATTCAATGTTCTTAAGTAAGTAAAATATATAGCGACTGAATTGATGAGAGCAGAAATACGAGAGTGAGTTTTCTTTGAGAGAGAATTATTTAGATGAAGTAGAGCGTTAAAAAATATGAATGTAGTTATGTTATTTCTGTCATATAGGTGAGGATAACGAGCGAAAGATATAGTATAATCTATAAATGTTTGCTAAAAGAAGGCAATAGGAGGAACTGGTGTTGAAAAAGGGAGTAATGATTATTGGAGTAATAGTAATGATAGGTCTGGTAAGTGGTTGTGAAACGAAAAGCAAAGAAGAAGTCGAACAGAGCTTCGACAAAGTGTTAGCTATGTACCCCACTAAAAATCTGATGGATTTTTATGATATGGAAGGATATCGTGATTCAGAGTTTGATGAGGATGATAAGGGTGTGTGGTCAATTAGCTCTGGTATGTCAATAAGCCAAGCGGAGGAAGCGCCATTATTATCGGAAGGAATGGTACTTAGAATAAATTGTAATACTAAAACATCTGAAGGATATTACTATATTAGAAGTACACCCTATGATACAAAAAAGGAAGTAACAGAGGAGCGTTACCCCGTAATATATGATGAACAAGGATTTCACTTAACAAAGAAAATCTCAGATGCTGCTCTTGAGGAAAGAATTGAAAATTTTCAATTTTTTGTGCAGTATGGAGAGTTCAAGAATTTGGATCGATATGAAAATCTTCGGAAAATGTATAATGCAGAGGTGCCTATGTATGAATTGGAATATCAGTTGACCAATAGTGATTTAAACGTTCAACAGTTGCGAGAGCGATACGATATTCCGATTGAAGACGCGCCAACATTGGTATTGTCTGGTCGTGGAGAGCTAGATGGTTCCTCTGTTGGATATAAGCGAACAACAATTCAATTTACTAAAAATCCACCAGTATTTTTTTCGGATTCTATTAATTATCAACCTACTAAAGAGGAGGATAATGAGTGAGTAATTACACATTTGATGAAGAGAAGATAAAAAATTTAACCAGTGATACAGAATCAACCAGTGCTATTTCAACGATTGCTTATGAGATAGAAAATGCAAGATATAACGGTGTAGAGAATCAGCAAATTAAAGAGCAGGTAAACGAGTTAAAAGGTAACGGCAACTTCCCTTCCAATCTTCAATTTATTGATGCAAAATACGATAAAGCGACCAGCCTTTGTGCTGTAGCGTTTCAAGATACGAATACAGGGAATGTTACTGTTGGATTTGCTGGAACCAATCTTAGCAATGGCCTGGGGGAGAGTGCAAAGGATGTCGGGCAATGGGGCGCGATTGCTTTCAGTAGTGACTCAGCATCTTCCCCATATTTCAGTAAGGGCGACGAGTTTATCAAGGGATTGCAGAAGGACGGTTATCTTATAGATACAGTCACAGGTCATTCCTTGGGTGGACGTAACGGTGCGATATTGGGGATGTCCAATAACATTCCCAATATTGTTTTGTACAATGCGGCACCATTAAGAAATAATCTTGCGCAAGGACTTGCTAGTGGTATCGGCTCTAATCCTTTCAAAGATCTTTTACGGCTCTATTACGGTATTGAGCTGGATAATATCATCAAGAACTACGATGGTCGACTGGTCTATATGATCTCTGAAAAAGATCCGTTGAATAGTGTAGCCGGACTTTTCGGAAGTCTGTATCCGGGAGAAAAATTCGTTATTCAAAATGGCAAAGGGCACGATATGGCTTTCTTCTTGGATAGGGAAGCACAGGCTTTCATTAAAAGAAAGCTGACATTAGTAGATGAAAATGGGCGAGTGATCTCTGGGGCAGAAGCAGCTAAAGCCTTTACGACGGCAAGAATGAATGCGCTGAAAAGTATGAAGAAGGACCTCCTTGCTAAGGGGGGAGGTAGTCTGACAGGTGCGCAGAAAATATACTTGGATGCGATGGAAGCTAAAACCATCACGGAAGGCATGATTATGACCACGCAGGATAAGATTGCAGAGATGAAAAAAATGTATGAGCGAAGCATCGAAAATGCCGAAGAGCTGTGGCAAACAACGAAATCAGATGCGGCAGGTTTAGGGGAACATCTTTCTTCAGCAGAAGAAATCAGCGCATTGGCATCTGGCAATGCGACAGAAGCCAGTATTTTGACAGAGCCGGTTCAACTATGTGAAGCTGCGATGTCTAAGCTGACATCCTATGAAGGGAAATTTACGTCCCTTTTAAGTGATATAGAAACAGCTATTCAAAAGCAAGTTGCCGTAGATCAAGAATTGGCAGCCTATTTGGGTTAGGGAGGTTCTTATGAAACAGGAGATAGAGAAGAAAATGTTGGATTCAGAAGAAGCCTATCAAGGAAATCAACGGGAGCTGGAAGAGAATTTAGAGATTATTGCAGAAGAGAAGCGACACTTTTTTCGTTATTTAGATAATGCCGCTGAGCAGCTGCGCATTATTTCGCATAGACAAACCTATGAGGAAGCGTTGGATTTGACCTCTGGTTTTCGGATCATAGAGCAGACTCAGGAAGAGGCTGAGCATATCGTGAAAAAGGTGCATGTTTCTTTAGAGGATAAATTGGAGGAAAATCAGTCTAATTATCGTAAGCAGCAGGATACTTATGAAGAGGAGCTCTACTTGCTGAAAAAGGAGGAAAATGGTTAGATGTTTGATGATATAATGAGTGGTGTCAATGGGCTTGTAGAAGACACGAAGGAAAACCTGCTCAATGCGCGTAAAAGCTTAGAGAAAAATCTGATTCGTATGTGTGTAGCCAGTCCGAGTCATGCGACATCAGAAACGCGAAAAACAGTGTTGAAAACGATGGAACAGACACATCTGCAGGAATTAGAAGGTCTTTGCACCTCATATACAGCGGATCTTTCAACAGCGGTCAAAGGGCAGTGGGTAACAAAAGCCAAGCAGTCTATAACGGATGCTTCAAAGGTGATGAACAAGGAATAGCAAGAAAATTTGGCAAGTTGAATCGTAATTCAGGGTGGAGCAATTTTTCAATAGGAGGATTGTTTCGCTCTTTTTTTGTCTCAGGAAAAGCTATCGAAAGAAATAGTTACTGCAGGAAGGAGCAGCTATGATAACATTTGATCTTAGAAAAAGGAAAATTCGAGGGTGGAAAAGAAGAGCGAAGAAAATTGAGCGTTGGAAAAATGCTTATATGGAGCTGGATAAGAAGGCTCTTGCAGCCTATGATCGAGACTATGTCAAAGTATGGATCGCGCCATTCTTTTCTCTACAAAAACATACCCTGCCTTTCTGGTACAAGCGCCTAGTTATAGAAGCGCTGTTGGAAATCTATGCTTCGTGGAAGCAGACGATGGATACATTTGATGAACCTTATTATTTGAAGGTATGGGTTTTTGAAAAGGAGTTCATGTCCTCTCAGGTGGTAGTCAGTGCTAGAAGCTATCTCCATTTTTATGATCAGACCTTTGAAGGTTTGAAGCCGGTAGGTGCACTTCCCGATGGAATGATGGTTGAAGCCGCGAAAGGATTGGACTGGGAGCAAGGCATTGATGTGGCTGCTTGGTTTGAAAGAGAATTACAAGAGGATCTGCAGAGTGAGCTATACTCACAAGAAGAGATACAAGCAATCAGGGAGTCTGCTTATAGAGTGATAGAGTATAACGAAGACCTTATTTATCTCATTAAAAATGACACTGTCTGGGTAGGAGGACAGTAAATAATTAGTTCATGAGAAATGTGCGAATTGCCTTTTATTGAAACATTCCGTTAGGCTTGCTTTGACGGGTTTAGTAAATAATCAGCGTGATTCCTCTATCCATGATAGAATGAACAGGAGTCGCTGCTAGTGGTATAACTACTATATCGGCAATACGACAAACCAGCAGCAAACCTATCGAAAGAACAGAAGGAGTTAATCAACGACTATGCGAAATATCAAATTAACGATTGAATATGACGGCGGCAGATACCTTGGCTGGCAAAGATTGGGGAATTCAGACAAAACGATTCAAGGGAAAATCGAAAATCTTCTGACGCAAATGACAGGAGAAAAAATTGAAATTATCGGCTCAGGCAGAACGGATGCCGGGACACATGCAAGAGGTCAGGTTGCGAATTTCAAGACGGGTGCTGTGTTGACTGTGAATGAGATGATCACGACACTCAATCATCAGCTGCCAAGAGATATTGTCATAACGAACATCGAGGAAGTTCCGGAACGCTTTCACGCCCGTTACAATGCTGCTGGGAAAAAATACAGCTACTATGTCTGGAACGATGTGATCCCTTCGGCATTTGAACGAAACTACAGCTTTCATTACCCGCAAGAGCTTGATTTTGAGTTGATGAATGAAGCCTGTGAAAAAATACTTGGAAAGCATGATTTTGCCGGTTTTTCTGCTTTGAAAAAGACAAAGAAATCGACTGTTCGTACGATTGAGGAGCTTTCGATCAAAAGAGAAGGAAGCATGCTTCATTTTACATTTGTAGGGGATGGCTTCCTGCATAAAATGGTTCGCATCATCATGGGGACTCTTTTAGAAATTGGCTCTGGAGAGCTGAAAGTGGATATAATCGATGAAGTACTTGAAAAGAAAATCAGAGAAACGGCTGGAGAAACGGTACCTGCTCAAGGGTTATTTCTCGATGAAGTCTATTATCGCTGATTGTTGAAGACGAATGGCAGAGAAGAGGATTTGAAGCTGTCTGATCTGTTCAGAAACTGCTAAGAGAGTGGGACAATAATCTGTTGCCACTCTTTTCCATACCCTAAATCCGAATAAACGGCGAGTCAGAAGTAGCTCCTACGACAATAAGCCGGAATTCAACAAAAATTTGTGAAACAATTTTCGTGAATTCCGGCTTATTGCTTGTAGCTAAACACTTCTGTCTCAGCCTCTATTTTTTTATTCAGTGGTGGTTTTAGCTCCTTGGCGCTCAGGGCTCACCCATACTCCTGAGCCGTAGCCCAAAATAGTTTTGACGGCAGGGATGAAGGTAGTGACAATCGTTACAGCATTCATCATCCAGAAAAACAGCATATACAAAGGGGCAAAGAATAAATAGTTGATTTTACGTCCACGGTCGTCTACCAGCAAACTGGCGGCAAGTTGAAAAATCCCGGCAATCATTTCAAAGCAGACGAAAATAAACGCCATGGTAAACATGTGGTAAATCCGTTCGTAATTTCCTGACAAAGAGAAGTTGATCAGGTTGAAAAGGAACGCAAACGAAGAGAGCCAGAAGAAGAACGACCAAAGAATGCTGAAGCTCTGGTCCACAAACATCAATGTCCGTCCAATATTTTCAAAAGGATGGAAAAGGACTTTTTTGAAATTAGTTAGCCAGACTTCTGTACCGCCCTTTGCCCAACGTTTTCGTTGGCGATAAAGCATCGTTAAGGATTCAGGTACCTCCATAAAGAACATGATCTTTGGTGCAAATAAAGAAATCCATCCGTTGAATTGGTGATCCCATGCAATACTGATATCCTCTGTTGCTCTGTCTTGTCGAAATAGGCCTACATCGATCAATGCGTCTTTTCGATACATCGTGTTAGCGCCGCTGTAAGCATAGATCCCGCCAAGAACACCGACTTGCGTGCGTTTGATTATTCCAACAATACTGGAAAATTCTACAGTCTGAGATTTTCCAATCAGAGTGGCTCGATTCTGAACGTCCATATTTGCTGTAACGGCTGAAATGTTGATTGCATCTTGGCGAATAAAGTAATTGACGTATTTCCAAAGTGCATCAGGCTCAGGGACGGTATCCGCGTCGTTGCTCAAAATCAGTTCCCCTTTAGCAAAAGCAACACCAATATCAAAAGCATGCGCCTTCCCTTTGTTTTTTTCGATTCGTATGACACGCAGATTTGGGTAGCGATCCATCAATTCAGCGAGGATATCAGGTGTAGTGTCTGTAGAACCATCATCTGTGACCAACACCTCATAGTTTGTATAGTTGAGGTTGTTCATTAAGTAAGTAATCGTATTTTCGATAACAATTTCTTCGTTATGCACAGGGACCATGATGGTAATGAAGGGCTCGATTTCTTTTGGTATGGGTATCCACTCGATTTGCCGATGTCTGAACAAAAACGTGTAGCATAAAACACCAATAAACCATGAGAAAGCGCCCAAAATAGGATAAGTAATTAGAATCAAGAAAACAAGAGTTAAAAAAACATCTGCGATGGTGTTTCCTGTGTGGGCCAAGGTGATCATAGTGATGCTCCTTCATTATGAAACAGCTTTTGAATACTGTCTGTTTCAAGATTTTGTTCTTCTTTTACAGAATAAAAACGAAGAGATTCCCGTTCTTCTTTTTGACCAAAGCGTTCTGTATAAAAAGACTCTAAACTTCTTTTCCGAATAGCCAGCACTTCTGGCTCGTATAGAGGTTCTTTGCGTAAACGGTAGTTGAATCGATAATTATTCCATAGGGTTAGTCCTATAAATACAATTGTGATAAGCACAAAAGCAAAAAATAAAAAGAGGCTTAGAAAATCAAAGGTAACGAATCCTTCTAAGTAAGTTCTGAAATGCAACTGTCCAGCAGTCTGAGGCAAAAAGAAGGGGAGCATCAGCCAGACAAACGGCAGGAAGACCCCCAGCCAGGCAAGAGTAGTCAGGAAGCTTTGGCGTAAGGTCATACTAACATGCTTCTTTTCAAAAAAAGGATCTGAAATCAGCTGGTTGGCAACCTCTTCACGAGTAATATTTTTTTTATCCATAAGAAAAACCCTTTCTTTGCTGTAACATCATCATTGAAGCATGTAAATTCATAGATGGTCATGGTCTTTTCAGAAATGCCTTAAATAGAGGCTTCCCCTTTTGCGTATAGAACAGCCTGACCACCAATAATGACCCGCTCCGTCTTAAATTCACAGTCTAAGACACCGCCGCGGGCAGATACCTGAAGAGCCTTCATGTGTACTTTATTCAACTGTTTATTCCAATAGGGGATCAGATTTGAATGGGCGGAACCGCAGACAGGATCTTCATTGATCGTTAGTTTTGGGAAAAATGCTCGTGAAACAAAATCGACTTGTGTGCCTGATGCAGTGACAATTACACCAACGCCTAAATGAAAATCCTTCATTTTTGTATAATCAGGAGTCAATTGAGCAACAGCTGCTTCATCTTCTAAAACAAAGAATAAATCTCGGGCTATGTATGCTTCTCGAATTTTCGTGCCAAGAGCTTGTTCATATTCCGGTAAAATAGGCGTTTCTTTCGGAAGAATACTTGGGAAATCTAAATAAAAGAAATCATTTTTTCTTGTTACAAACAGCGGTCCGCTCTGACTTGTAAAGGTAATTGTGTCTCCGACATAGTCATAGTAAGTAAACAGGACAAAGGCTGTTGCTAAAGTCGCGTGACCGCATAAATCAATTTCACGATCTGGTGTGAACCAACGCAGTTCAAAAACATCTTCTTCGCAAACTGTAAAGGCTGTCTCAGAAAGATTGTTCTCAATAGCGATTTTTTGCATTTGTTCATCAGCTAGCCAGTTATCCAACACAAAAACTGCAGCAGGATTGCCGTGAAAAACCTTGTTTGTGAACGCATCAACAACAAAATATTCCATAATAATTTTTCTCCTTCGAATGAATGTATTTGTAGAATTTTGAGCTGTCACAATCTGTGCTCTATAATGAATGGGGTGTTTTATTTATAGGGCAGTACTTTCGTTAGGTAGACTACAAGCGACTGAACAGCCAAATACTTTTATCAGTAGTCCTATCTTAAACGCTAAGAAAATGACATTCAATGATATAATTGTATGGAATACAATTTAGGAGAATGCTTATGTCTATCAATCAATTTGACGATTATCCGCTAACTTGGCGACCGGATAAAGGAAGTCTTAAGCGCCCAGTCTATAAAAGCTTGATCAAACAGCTGGAAGAGGACATTATTTCCGGAGCGCTTCAGAAGAATACTCGCTTGCCTTCGCAACGAGAACTGGCTGATTATTTGGATATCAATTTTACGACAGTAGGTCAGGCATATAAATACGGAATTGAAAAAGGCTTGCTCTATACGAATATTGGAAGCGGGACCTTCATTTCTCAAAATGCCTTCAACTCTATTACGATTTCTACGGATAAGGTAAGAGAAGATATCATTGATTTTGGTCTAGTAAGCTCATTTGAAGAGTGCAACAAATGGGTCGTTCCTCATATCAAGGCAGTCAGTGAAGAAAATCATTTGATCGACCTGTTAAATTATCAGGACCCATTAGGCAGTGAGAGGCAGAAAACCAGTGCAGCTCAGTGGCTTTCTAAGCAAGGCGTTCGTACGAGCACAGATAATATCGCCGTAGTTTCCGGTGTTCAAAATGGCTTGGCCATCATTCTGGCGGCTTTGTTTTCACCTGGAGATAGAATCGCTGTTGATCGCTACACCTATTCCAATTTTATTGAACTGGCAATACTTTTTCATCTAGAGGTTGTCCCGATTGATTTTGATGAGTCCGGCATGCTGCCGGAGCTTTTAGCAATAGAATGCAAAAAGAAGAAAATACATGGTATTTTTTTAATGCCGTCCTGCAATAATCCGATTGGCTTTCAGATGAGTTTTTCCAGACGACGGGAACTTGTCGAAATTATAAAAAGAGAAAAATTATGGGTGATCGAAGATGACATCCATGCATTTATGACGAACTATTTTCAAGAGGAACTGGTTCCGCCATTTCAAGCGATGATCCCGTCACAAACTCTCTATCTTGCAGGGATGACGAAATTCATTTGCTCCGGGTTGCGTGTGGCGTATCTGGTTTTTCCTCCGCAAATCAGTTCATTGATTCGAAAAAGTATCTTTAATATCAATGTCAAAACTTCAGGATTGGATACAGAAGTGATCACAAAAATCCTGCTTTCAGATACAGTCGATACGATCTTAACAGAGAAATTCCAGCTGACAAAGAGAGCGAATGAGCTGTTCGACAGCTATTTCGCGTTACCGAGACCTAGCAATTTGTATCCGTATTATCGTGTTATTCCTATCGATTCATCTATTGAACAAAGACAAATAGAGCAGGATTTTCTGAAGCGAGGAGTTCGTATTTATCATTCCAATCGCTTTACGATACAGAAGCAAAAAGACCCGTTTATCCGAGTATCGCTATCTTCTAATGGTTTAGATGTATTGGATGAAGGCCTGCAGATCATTAAAGAGAGTATTGGTATGTATACAAATTCGTAAAAGCATAAATAAATAAGGACAATTGCTTGCAAGTGCAATTGTCCTTAGTTTCTTTTTGAGATTATACCGGCAAAAAAAGTTTTGAGAAATTTTTTAGTTTGCCTTTATGGATAGAATCATTAATTAAGTCAGTCATATTAATAGACAAATAGCAGGATGTTTACTAGATTATTGATAGAGAGGCTAACGTCTGATCAATGTTAAAAAGGGGGATAAGGATGAAGCCGAACAAACTATTATTAAGCGTGGCCGGTCTAATGGGAATAGTAGCGTTAGCAGCTTGTCAAGGAAAGCCGAATACTTCAGCCTCTAGTCAAGTCTCTTCAATGAGCAGCGTCTCTACTTCCTTAACATCTATAACTGAGACGATAGAAACCAGTGAAACGATGCAAACATCAGAAGAGCAGAAGGAAGTGAAAGAAGCTGTGAAGACTTTTGAACCGGGGACTTTATTGACAGCAGTCAATCAGCGGAATCTTGATCAGGTGAGAGAAATCCTGCAAGATCCAAACTATGTGATAGATGAGGTGGATGGGGAAAATAATACCCCGTTGAACATTGCTGTTCATAATAATGACGTTGAAATAGCAAAGCTGTTGATCGATCGCGGAGCAGATATCAACAAGCAGAATACTATCAGTGATAGTCCGTACCTATACGCAGGAGCTCAGGGGCGAACAGAAATATTGACGTATATGTTGGGAAATGCAGAACCAGACCTGACGGTTCACAATCGTTTCGGAGGTAATGCGCTGATTCCGGCAGCTGAAAAAGGACATATCGACAATGTGAAGCTGCTGTTGGCGGATGGTCGTGAGGATATCGATTTTCAAAATAATTATGGGTATACGGCACTGATTGAAGCAGTAGGACTTCGTGAAGGTAATGAGTTGTATCAAGAAATTGTTCGAGTCTTGATGGACAACGGAGCCAATCAGCACATCAAGGACAATTCTGGGCGAACAGCAATGGATTATGCTGTGGAGAAGGGCTATACCGAAATCAATGCGATCCTGTCGCAGTATGATTAGAGCAGGTAAATGATAAAGAGTTAGAGTGAATAGAAGAGTAAGCCCATACCTTACAGGCTGTATCCTGTAAAGTATGGGTCTTTATCAATTTACTAAATAACGTAGTTTTCATTTAGAAGTTCTTGTTGATAGGAGGTTTGTTATCAAGTAATATAGAATCAAATGGATTGTTAAATGAAACAAGTAATTAATTTGAGGAGTTGGGAAAGTTGAAGAATAAAAAAGTTCTTATTGGTATTATTATTTTGGTTGTTGCGGTGGCTGGGGGAGTCGGCGGGTACTTTGCCTATCAATCTTATCAGGCAGATCAACAGGCAAAGCAGGAAGCAAAAAAACTGGCGGATCAGTTAAACAAAAAAGTCTCTGAAGTGGAGTTGGCTATGGACGAAACATATATCCACTTGCCGGATTCTGACAGAGAAGATTATCTGCAGCTGCTGAAAGATGCGAAGGATGTCGAAGAAGTCGAGGCGCTGGAGCAGGAAATCGCTGAAACAGACGAAGCGAATACTTTCTATGATAAGGAAATTATTAATGCAGTGAAGGTAGGGATTGAAGCTCGTTGGAAGCTAGTCAATGCAGATGGAACAGTAACTGATTTGAATGATGAGAAGGAACAAGAACGTTATTTGAAGTACATCAAGGCTGAAATCGAACCATTGACTGAGTATTTAGACAAACAAACGAAAAAACCGGAACTTGCAGAAGCATTTACAACGTATTATGACGCAGTAAAGCAGCAGCTTGATGCAACGGAAGAGTATAAGCTGAATTCCAATTCTTGGAAGAATCAGTACAATAACGGCACCAATCAGCGTGAAAAAAGTATAGCTGAGTTTGTTCAGAAATATGATTTGACTCTTGATGAAGAATATGAAGACGATTTGACGGAGTTCATTCTTCGTTATTTACCAGACAGCAGCAATAGAGAACTATTTAAAGAAATGACAGCAGATATCTACCAACAGCAGGCAAGAGAAGGCGATAAGAATAAAGGGGACAAGCTGATCGTGACAGGGAAGGTTGTACAATCTGTCGAAGCGACGAATGGCGGTAGTGCACTCGTACGAGTAGCCACTGCAGCTGGAGAATACAATAACTGGAATGATGATGTCTTTTATGTAGTGATCCCAGGAGATATATGGGGAGAGAAACGCTTGCTGGAAGGAGATATGGTGACGCTTTACGTGGTTACCACTGGTCTATACTCCTTTGAAAATACTGGCGGCAGTACAACCACAGAGCCTTCCGGAGCATGCTATACGTATGATTTAAACTAAATTGCATACAGCAGTAGGAAAAGAAGTCTATCTCTGAATCAACTTGAGAAACAAATAAGAATAGAGTAAGTAAAGCTGATGCCTTCCTTGGATGAAAGAAGATTTTTCTTTCCAATCAAGGGAGGCAAAATGCTGAGGAATATTGAAAAAATATTTGGAGGAAGAGACAACGTGAAACTGACTATAGAGGATTTTCAATTATTCGATCGGGAAGTCTATACGTTTAAGCAGCTGAAGGAAGCTCTTCCGGCATCGATGATCGAACAAATAAAAGCGGAGTATAAAGTACGATGGCAATCCTGGAAATCGTTACAGCTTCAGACAGCAGCCTTGCTTCCTGAGAGCTATCAGATGAGAAAGCCGAAAGTTGAGAGCTGGACAAATGGTTGGAATCTGCGCAGCCATTTTTGGTGTGCTTACCGCAGTGCTGATCGTGAAAATGAAAATACTTGTCTGGCCGTACTGTTGAATAAAAAGCAATTTCAAATCTACCTCATGTTTCAGCATTATAAGAGTGAGGAACGGATGGGTAGTGTAGAAGAATATAATACGCTGCTGCTCTCTTTGGATGCGTGGAGCAAACACGTAGCAATCGAAGAGTATTACATTTGGCCTCAGCTCGAGGACGAGTTGACGGATCATCTGCCGTTGGCGGAGTTTTTAGCAGATAAAGAAAAGCAGGTACTGTTCAAGCAAAGGATGGGGAATCGCACCTTTCAAATCGGTAAGCTTTTTTTCAAAACAGAAGATATTGATGATATTGTTGCGCATACGACAGCTGCATTGAAAGAGCTGTATCCCCTCTACTTTTCATTGAGCAGCAAAGGCTCTATATAGAAAAAAATCCGTTTATTTATCGACCTTTTAAAAGAATTTCTAAACAAAGGGATAAGAGATGGTTAAGGAATACCTAATACTGCTGAGATTTGTTGAAAGAGCAAGCTGTTCTTGCTATATTTAGGGAAAATACATCTATCACAGGGGAGAAGCGATGAAAGACAGAGCGCTATTGATCATTCACGGATTTGGCGGAGATGAGCAGGAAATTCTCTATTTGCATCGTTATTTACAGCGGCAGGCGATGGATTCTTTTTGGATACGTCTTACCGGTCATGGTGAGGAGAAGCAGGTGTTTGCCCAAGCGACTTATTTGGATTGGTTGAATGATGTAGAGGAAAAGATCATAGAATTGGAGCAGGAGTATGAACACATAACCTGTATTGGTTTTTCGATGGGAGGGTTGTTGACGATCCAGCAATCTCACAGAGTATCAGTTGATCAAATCGTTTTATGTAGTACACCGATCCATCTTTATAATTTTCCAGTGATTTTTTATGATATCAGTCATGGCCTTTTTTCCAAAGATAAGGAACGATTGAACTATTACTTCCAATCAACAGGAACACCTTTTAAAGCGTGTCTTCAATTTTTGAAACTGCTGTCTCTGACAAAAAAACAACTGAAAAGCGGTTTGAAGGAAGAGTTGAAAACGAATATGCTGATTTTACAGAATAAGCGTGATGAGACGACCCATGTTAAAAGCGCTGATTATCTATGGAAAAGCAGTGATGGTAAAGCGTCAGTCCGTCTTTATGAAGGTGGTACACATCAGCTGTTTTTGGGAGAAAACAAAGAGCGGGCTGTAACAGATATGGTAGATTTTATCGTAGAAAAAAGCAGTTCACTGAACTCAGCTGCTTACTAGAACGAGCAGATACAAAGTTGAAAAACAAGAAAACCTGTCGTGAACGTTATGTCCTTCACGACAGGTTTTTTATTTTTAAGTGAAAAAGTAATGATCTGTATTTTAGTAAGCTTTTTAGCAATCGACAAAGGTTATTCTTCTGCCGGGACGAAGCTTTTTCGAACAATCAGCTCAGAACCCAGTAGGACTGTTTTTGTTGTTTTTCGTGGATAAATCAGTTGATCCACCAGCATATCGATGGCAGTTTTGGCAATTTCCTCCACATCTATTCTGAAGGTAGTCAAGGGAGGAGAAACGAATTTGGCGATTTCATTGTCATTGATACTTAGTAGTTCCAGACGCTCAGGAATCAAAATCCCCTTTTCATTGAACGCTTGGAGAGCTCCTACTGCAATTGTGTCGGAGGCGACAAAGAAGGCATCCGGCAAGTCATTATTTGAGGAGTCAATCAATTCAGTGGTTAATTGATAGCCTTGGTCTACAGTGAAATGTCCGCCCGAGAAAATATACTTTTCCTTCAGCAGCCCTTTTTTCTGCAAATAATCTCTAAAGGTTGTTTCTCTGCTGTCTCGCTCTTGTGAACCTGTGTCTGGATCGAAGAATGCACCACCGATGAAGCCTATTTTCTGATGTCCTTTATGGATAAAGTAATCGATTGCTTTTCTAGTCATATGATCTGTATCCGGTTTGACAGTGTCAAAAAGATCCGGCTGAGGATTGATTTCCAGAAAAACACCATTTGGACAAGTATGCTTCAACTGCCGAATTTCCTTGCTGGTAAAAGAACCGATTCCGATGAATCCGGAAGTGTTCTTGGGCAGCTTTTCGATTCCTTCCTCATGCTTAAGCATCGTGATTTCCATATTATTGATTTTTGCATATTTTTCAATAGAAATACGCAGCTGTCTGAAATAAAGATCTTGAAGCTCTTCTTGATCTGTCAGCCAAAATAGAACAGCAATTTGTTCGATAGGTGTTTTTATCTTTGAGCGATCATACCCCATAGCAAGAGCGGTGTGGATGATCGTTTTTCTTGTTTCTTCCGCGATAGATAAACTGGTGTCTCCTTTTAACAAACGAGAAACCGTTGCTTGGGAAAAACCGGATTTTTCTGCAACCTGTTTAATAGTAACCATAATTTCACCTCAAAATCAGTATACATTAATCAAAGGATTTAGTAAATATATTTACTAAATTATTATACGTGAATCATTAAATATATTTTTCTGAATGAATTGTTTTTGTAAGGGTAAACACTCTTTTTTATTTGTAGTTTCAACATTTAAACTGTTTTTTGTTCGTTTTATCAAGTAGAGTTGGTAAATAAAGTTAATTATATCGGGAAATTAATTTTATGAATATCTTTACTTATTTAGTAAATTAATTTATTATAGTAGATGTAGATAGCGTTTTCAAAAGATGGAAGGTGGAAGATCACTATGAAAAAAGGGAAAAATCTTTTATTACTAGGCGCACTGGCGGCAGGCTTGTCTGCTTGTGGTCCTCAGGACAGCAGCACTACAAATGGCTCAGGTTCTTCTAAAGGAAGCAATAAGGACTATGATCTGCTCGTCTGGGAGGATCAATCAAAATCGGCTGGTATCAAGGATGCTGTGAAAGCATTTGAAGAAGAACATGATGTAACGATAAAGGTTGTTGAAAAAGCGTATGCAGATCAGTTAGAAGATTTACGCTTGGACGGTCCAGCTGGGACGGGAGCAGATGTCATCACGATTCCGGGAGACCAGATTGGAACAGCGGTAACAGAAGGTTTGTTGAAGGAAATGGATGTTGATCAAGCAACGCAGGATATCTATACAGAAGCTGCAATGCAGTCTCAAATCGTAGATAGCAAAGTTTACGGGTTGCCGAAAGCTGTTGAGACACAAATCCTTTACTATAATAAAGCATTGATTTCAGAAGAAGAGCTGCCTGAAACAACAGACGAATGGCTGACGTATTCTAAAAAAGTCACAACAGACAGCAGTTATGGACTTTTGGCGCTATGGGATCAAATCTACTATGCCCAAGGAGTGATTGGTCCTTATGGCGGCTACGTGTTCGGGGAAGATGCGGACGGTAATTATGATCCGAATGATATCGGGTTAGCTAATGACGGAGCAATAGAAGGGGCAGCGTATATAAAAGAGTTCTATGACTCAGGTGTATTTCCAACAGGCATCATTGGAGAGCAGGGAATCAATGTACTGGATTCATTATTTACTGAAGGAAAAGCAGCCGCAGTGATTTCCGGCCCGTGGAATCTGGAGCCGTACAAAGAGGCTGGTATTGACTATGGTGTGAAGGAATTGCCGATGCTTGGCAATAATAAGCATATGGGCTCCTTTATTGGCGTGAAAAGCTATAATGTCAGCAGCTATTCTCAAAATGCTGATTTAGCGGAAGAATTCGTCGAATTTATCACGAATGAAGAAAATTCAAAGGTTCGTTTTGAGAAGACCGCTGAAATACCTGCGGTGGAAGCATTGGCTAGCGATTCTTCGATTCTGAAAAGTGAAAGTGCAGCGGCGATTGCCGAGCAGTCAAAATATGCGGAGCTGACACCTGGGATCACTGCGATGAACAGTGTCTGGGAACCAATAGATTCAGCATTACAGACAATTGCAACAGGTAAGGCAGAACCAGAAACAGCATTACCGCAAGCAGTCGAACAAATCAAATCAGCAATTGCAGCGACTCAAAATTAGAGGAAAAGAGGCTGTGACAAAAGTGTTCAGCTCTGGGAAATAGGAAGGAAAATCCAAAAATAGCTTTTCATATTTTTGAGATTGTTCGGCTTATTTCCGAGAGAGTCACTTCTGAAACACCGCTTATTCGGAGGTAAGTGGTTGTGACAGCCTTATGTCACAACCACTATTCTCAAAGGAGGTTCTATCAATGGAGGCTGTGAAAACCAATAGCTCACATGCCAAAAAAGCAGCACTTTTATCAGTCATTCCAGGCTTCGGTCAATTTTATAATCGCCAAAAGCTGAAAGCCGGACTGTTTCTGTTTTTCTTTGTCATGTATATAGTTGTTTTTAAGGATTTATTCAATATGGGGATATGGGGACTTTTAACATTAGGAACAGAGGTACCTCGGGACAATTCGATTTTTCTGCTTGCTGAGGGCTTAGTAGCATTGATCGTGATTGCTTTTGGTTTGTTTTTTTACTACCTCAATATTCGTGATGCTTATAGAAATGGCGAGCTGATCGATCAAGGGTTGAGAGTCAATTCACTGAAGGAAAGTTATCAGGCGCTTTTGAGTGAGGGCTATCCTTACTTATTGAGCAGTCCTGCATTTATCTTATTAGTGTTTTCTGTTATTTTTCCTATTTTATTCAGCATTGCTCTAGCATTTACTAATTATGATCTGTACCATTCCGCACCTGCTAATCTGGCGAATTGGGTTGGATTGGAGACATTTAAGAAAATTTTTACTGTTGATATCTGGCGCAGTACCTTCTTTGATGTTCTCGGCTGGACAGTTATCTGGACATTGGTTGCTTCAACTTTACAGGTAGCGATTGGTATCTTTCTGGCAGTGGTTGTTCATCAAAAGGAGCTTCGGTTTAAAAAGTTTTTCCGTACCATTCTTGTATTGCCTTGGGCAGTTCCCGGGTTTGTGACAATATTGGTCTTTGCCGGTCTATTCAATGACAGCTTTGGAGCAATCAATAATTCCTTGCTGAGCTTTTTGAACATCTCGCCGATTCCGTGGCTGACCAACGCAAATTGGACACGTATTGCGCTGCTGCTTATTCAAGGATGGTTAGGCTTCCCCTATATCTTTATCGTAACGACAGGAACCTTACAGTCGATTCCGGAAGACTTATATGAAGCTGCAACGATTGATGGTGCATCTGCCTTTCAAAAGTTTCGTAAAATCACATTGCCGTTGATTCTGTATTCAATGGCACCGATCCTGATCACGCAGTATACCTTCAACTTTAATAATTTCAATATCATTTACCTATTCAATGCAGGAGGTCCTGCCGTGCCGGGATCAACTGCCGGCGGTACAGATATTTTAGTTTCCTGGATCTATAAGCTGACGATGCAGAACAGTCAATATGCATTAGCAGCAGCGTTGACGATCCTACTGTCGATCTTCGTGATCGGCTTGGCTATCTGGCAGTTCAGACGGACGAATTCGTTTAAGGAGGAAGCATAAGATGAAAGAACAGCATTCAAGTATTAAACGACAGCGTCATGTAAGACTTGCTCTGACCTATTTGCTGCTGATCTTTATGGTAGTAGTTATTGTTTATCCACTACTCTGGACGATTGGCGCCAGCTTCAATTCAGGCAACAGTTTGATCAGTACTAGCTTGATTCCTGAAAACCCGATGACAGGTCATTACAGTCGATTATTTGCGAACGAAGGAACGCTGCTTTATGGAAAATGGTACATCAATTCATTGAAAATCAGCTTCTTTACGATGCTGCTTTCATTGGTTTCGGTATCTATGACAGCCTATGCCTTCTCCCGCTTCCGTTTTACCGGAAGAAAGAACGGATTGATCCTGTTCTTACTGTTGCAGATGATCCCTCAGTTTTCAGCATTGATCGCTATCTTTGTATTGGCGCAAATGCTTGGGCTGATCAACAGCCATTGGTTGTTGATACTGATTTATGTTGGTGGTCAGATTCCCATGAACACGTATCTTTTGAAGGGCTATTTCGATTCGATCCCGAGAGATTTGGATGAAAGTGCCAAAATTGATGGTGCCAGCAACACACGGATATTTTTGCAGATCATCCTCCCATTATCCAGACCTATGCTGGCAGTGGTGGCGATGAATGGCTTTACAGGACCTTTAGGAGATTTTGCACTATCTTCTGTTTTACTGAGAAATCCAGAGTATTACACCTTGCCTATTGGGCTATATAAATTAGTGACGGATAAAATGGGGGCAAGCTATACCACCTTTGCGGCGGGAGCGATCCTCATCAGTATTCCAATTGCGCTGGTCTTCCTAGCTCTGCAAAAGCATTTTGTATCAGGATTGACAGCCGGAGGAACGAAAGGATAAGGAATTCATATGAGACGATACGATTTAGAGACACGCTTGCTTCATGGGGGAGACTATAATCCAGATCAATGGTTAAATTATCCGGAGGTACTGGCACAGGATCTTGAATTGATGGAGAAAGCGAAAACCAATACTTTTTCATTGGGGATTTTTGCATGGAGCACGTTGGAACCAGAGGAAGGCGTTTTTCACTTCGACTGGTTGGATAAAATCATAGCGGATATTCATGCCATGGGAAGTAATATTATTTTAGCAACACCTAGTGGAGCAAGACCGGCATGGCTTTCTCAAAAGTACCCTGAAGTATTGCGTACAAACGAACGAAGAGAAAAACAACTGCATGGAGGCAGACACAACCATTGTTTCTCTTCTCCAGTCTATCGAGAAAAGACAGCGATCATCAATAAGAAGCTGGCGGAGCGTTATGGCGATCATCCTGCGTTACTGATGTGGCATATTTCAAATGAATACTCAGGCGATTGTCATTGTGACTATTGTCAGGAAAATTTTCGCAGTTGGCTGAAGAATAAATACCAGACGCTTGAAGCGTTGAATGAAGCGTGGTGGGGGCCTTTTTGGAGTCATACGTACAGTGATTGGTCTCAGGTAGAATCACCTTCCAGCTTAGGTGAAACGATGGTTCACGGACTGAATCTTGATTGGAAACGATTCGTCACAGATCAAACAATAGATTTTTATCAGCATGAGATCAAGGATATCCGCCGATTGACACCTGATATTCCTATTACAACGAACTTTATGGCTGATACGAATGATTTGATCCCTTTCCAGAGTCTGGATTATGGGAAATTTGCACAGCATGTAGATGTTATCAGCTGGGATTGTTACCCTGCTTGGCATAATGATTGGGGAACAACTGCCGATCTGGCTAGCAAGGTTGGTTTTATCAACGATCAATACCGCAGCCTGAAACAACAGCCGTTTCTCATTATGGAATCAACACCAAGCGGCGTGAACTGGCATGATGTGAACAAAACAAAACGTCCGGGGATGCATCTGTTGTCGTCTATGCAGTTTATCGCTCACGGATCGGATAGTAATCTGTATTTTCAATGGCGTAAATCTCGCGGCTCTTCGGAGAAATTCCATGGCGCTGTTGTTGATCATGATAATAGTGAAGAGAATCGCGTGTTTCAAGATGTAGCGGAGGTTGGTCGTGGTCTTGAAAGGATCAAGGCGGTCAAAGGCAGCTATAAAAATTCAAAGGTCGGTATTATTTTTGATTGGGCTAATAACTGGGCGTTAGAGGATGCACAGAACTTTTCTCAACAAAGCAAACGTTATTGTCAGACACTACAAGAACATTACCGCAGTTTTTGGAATGCGGATATCCCAGTAGAAGTGATAACACCGAATGCTGATTTGATGAAATATGATTTGATTATTGCACCGATGCTGTACTTGATAGAAGAAGCAACAATGGATAAGCTTACAGATTTTGTTGAACAAGGGGGTCAACTAGTCACAACTTATTTGACCGGTTATGTGAATGAAACAGACTTGGCGTACCTCAATGGCTGGCCTGAAAAGCTTCAGAGACTATTTGGTATCACAGTCAAAGAGACAGACACTCTTTATCCGAAAGATCATAATCAGCTGGATTATTTAGGAGAATCCTATGTGGTTCAGGATTACTGCAGCATCATTCAGCTTCAGGGAGGACAAAGTCTGGGAAGCTATACGCAGGATTTTTACGCACAACAGCCAGCTGTGACGAAGCATTCGCTAGGTGACGGAATAGCGTATTTCATCGGCGCGAGAACGAAACAGGATTTTCTGACGGACTTCTACGGCAGCTTGATCGAAGAACTGTCTCTTAGCAATCAATGGATTGTAAAAGGGCATCCTGATGTTTCTGTCCAGTCACGTAATTCAGAAGCAGAAAGCTATTACTTTGTCATGAACTTTTCGGAGGAGAATCAAGTGATCGAAGTAGCAAAAGAGAGTACAGATTTGCTTACTGGTGAAAGAGTAGGCACGTTGATTGAACTAAAACCATATGGTGTAAAGGTTTTACAGCCATAACAAATGAATAGAACAGAAGAAATCCGATCCGTAAATTTATGGATCGGATTTCTTCTGTTGATTCACTGAGAAACAAATGGAAATTTTGAGTTTTTATATGAAAAGAAATGAGCAAACTCATAGAAATATTTTTTTGAATTACGAATAGAATAGAAAAGGGATCGTCATAAAAAAACGTATGTTTTCTTTGTTGATTCAATTGAATCTAGTTGTACTAATATAATAGTATTGAAATTAATTTTTTAAATAACTACAGTATTTTATTAAAATATCATAAAAAAATTAAATTATATATTAAAACATGTTGAAAAAGTTTGTGAAAGATTGTATTTTGGTATGAGTGATAAAAAAATATCATGGCATTAATTAGCAATTTAGATAGGAAAACCGCATGTTTTACCCCTTCTAATGAATGGTTTAACAATGAGGGATCCTTCACTAAAAATAAATTAGGCAATAGTGAAATGAAGTCTTTTGAAGAAAGGGGAAGGTGATTGAATAAGCTTGCATTGATGATGTCGATTTTAATGTTTGGAAATGGGATCAGTGCTGCAGGGCTAGAAGTACTTCAACCAGCTGCTGAGGAAATGGCAATTCAGGAAAGTACAGAATCTGTAGAACGATCAGATGAGCAGCTTGAAGAAGCTGAAGTGGAAGAAACTTCAGAAAGCTTAGAAGAAATCACTGCTTCTTCTGAGGAAGATGTTGAGGTGTCGTCAACGACAGTTGAAGAACAAACAGAAACAACCGATTCTTCGAATGAAAAGAAAGACACGAGTGCAAAAGCTGCTGTTTACGCAGAAGCACTGCAGGCAGAGGACGGGTATTGGCTAGTCGGAGATGCGGCCACATTAAAAACATACATAGGAACAGATAAGAAAAATAATATCCGCTTAACTGCAGACATTGATATTGGTTCAACTGGCTTGGCTTTGTATAATTCTTTTGTTTTAGATGGGGCTGGGCACACAATTACTTATAATAAGGCTGGGAGTACAGCTGCAGGGTTCTACCTTCAAGAAACGAATGCGACGGTTACCATGAAAAACGTGAATTTTGGTTTGGCTGATGGTTCAGGAGCAACCGGGTATTATGGAATCATTACCGGATTTGATGCCTATCCTAACATGACCATGATATTTGAAAATATCAATTACACAACGAACAATGGTCAGCCGCTTTATAATTTGAACGGACAGATCATTTTCAAAGGGAACAACAGCTTCAACCAAACGGGATCATCTACATATTCTCAGGAATGGGCAGAAACGAATTACATAGAAGTGGAATCTGGAACAACGAAAGTAGTACATAATACAACGAACATGTATGGTTTTATCTATGCCCATGGGACGAACACCAATAGTCCATATGCAAGCTCGGCAAATGTTGTGGTTCGTTCGGGTGCCTCATTTGATGTTGAGACAGGTCATGCGTTTTTCTATAGTGGTTCAGCAAGTTATGATCAATCGATCATAGTAGAAGACAACGCAGCGTTAGCAGTCAAGCAAACGGGAACAGAGGCAACACGAAAGAGGTTCATTTATCCTAATTTGGGGACAGGAGCAGCAACAGATTTTCGCTTTGGTGTAAATTCTGCTGTGCAGCTGGACTTAAAAATTCCTATGCCTTTGTACAACTCTAGGGGGGGGATGACGATTGGAGAAAATGCCGCGTATGAAATGAATGTTGAAGAGGGCAATATGTTTTCTGTAAGTACTTCTGGAACCTTTTCGATGGATATCGACCGTGTACAGAAAGCAGCATTCAATGGAACTGCTGCTGGTACCTTAGGCATTCGCTCCAGCAGTACAAGCGTCGCCAACCTTTCTTATCGCGGAACGAATCGGATGAAGGTAGCTGCTTATAGTAGTGAAACAGCAGAGCTGCCCAGTGCAGCGTTCAATAAAACCGAAACGGCACTGTCTGCAACGAATACGACCTATCAGAATGTCTCTGGAGAAGCACTAAGTACAGCGGAATTGAATGCTCTGGCAACCTCTAAACGACTTGTATTTTCGAGTGTTTGGGTACCGGAGATTTTATCCACCGCAGTGACCAATGAAAGCAGTCAAAGTGCTGTATTGTCTGTTACTTCTGAAAACCGCAGCTTTCCCGCAACAGAGGCGACGTATTTCCTTTTTACAAATGAGGGTGACACAGGAACATTAGAGAAAGCAAAGCACATTTACACAATGACGGATCTCTCTCAACAGACTGAAGGGACGTATCAATTCGAAGCAACCGATTTAAATCCGAATACCACATACTGGCTTCAGGCTAGGGTCACAAATGAAAATGGGCAAAGCGACTGGTCGCAGCCAATAACTTTTTCTACCGACCCTGATTTGCAGAGCTTAGGAATAGAAAATGAAGAGGATTTAACAGAGACGACAGCAAAAATTTCGGGTATATTGGCAAATAATACTGGTTTCTGGACAGATTTCAGCAATGGGCAAGAGAATCCGATTTTTAATCAAGCGGCCGACTTTGGAGCGAGCTATTCAGATGCAGTGATTCAGATGGAGTATAGCAAAAATAGTGATTTTTCAGAGGCAGAAACAACTCTTGTTGAGCAGCGTTTCGGTCCGAATGACAGTCAATTTTCTGAAGAGCTGACAAACTTGCGACCATCAACAACATACTATGTTCGGGTGAAAGTTACGGGTATTTCCGGAAGAGAAATTTTATTTCCTTTTGTTTATACATTTGAAACGAAGTATGGCGAATATATCGATGTATCTATTCCAGTAGAGATGATTTTTGCAACGGATGATAAGGAAGCGGGCACTGAGAATGCCGGAACGATTCATAGTAAAGACGAGTCCTATGAAATAAAGAATCAGGGGAACGTTGATACAGCTGTGCATGTTACAGGATTCACACCTGAGAATGAAGCAGCAAAGGAAATAGAACTGTTAACGGATATGAACGGTCAAGCAGCTTCTGATCAATTGGCACTGAAGCTTTTGGCGAGAGGAACTGTTATGACTGAAACCTTTCTATCGCAAGAGATCCAAACAGAACCGAAATTACTGGGAACGATGAATACTTCAGATGCGAATATACTACAGTTGGACTTCAGTGGTAAATTTTTTAACCCGCTTGGAAAAGTCTTGCTGCCGTCTTATACACTGACACTAAAATTTGAAAAAGCAGAATAGGAGAGAGAAGTTATAGAAAAGAAGCAGAGCACAAATAAGAAAAGAAAATGGATTTTGCTAGGTTTATTACTCTTTGCATTCATCGGAGGAGGTCTCTATTATTATTTTACTCAGCAGACAGAAACTGTCCGTGTTGTATCAGGTGATTATCTGCCTGATGCCAAAGCAGCACAGAAGATGACAGATGAGCAAATCAAGGAAGCCGAACAAACCGCAGTAGATGCCAGTAAGTTCAACATGGTAATCAAACCGGAGGCAGTCTTTACTTCTGGGAATGAAGAAGGGGATATCTATATTCAAAATCCTGAACATAATGCGTATCCAATCAATGTCGTCATCGCACTAAATGAGGGTGGTAAAGAAGTTTATTCCTCCGGAGCCATTGAGCCTGGCTATGAAGTCAAACGAGCTGTATTGGATGAAGGACTAGATAAAGGGGAGTACCCTGCAACAGCGACATTCAATATCTATGATCCTGTGACAAAACAAAAAAAGGGTCAGGTTCAAGCAAGTATCACGATCAGCGTTTTAGCATAACACACACATTTAACAGGGAATCCATCCTGTTAATATAAATAAAAAATTATAGGGGAGAACACTTATGAAAGCAACTAAGAAATTAATCGCAGCAACAATGGTTTTAGGAATGGGCATGGCAGGTTTGGCACCAGCAGCAAGTGCGGAAACATATGATGGATTAAACACAGGCGAGATCCAAATCAACGGATCGATTGGAAAAATGGACAACACAGATCCCGATACACAATTGCCTGAAGGTTCGGATGATTGGATCAACGTAACAGTCGATACAGCAACTGCGTTCCATACAACAATTGCTTCAGCACATACAGAAATTGAATCAGCTACATATGGTATTCAAAATAATTCTGGTCGTGGTGTTGCTGTATACCTATCTTCACTGACAGGTACACCAAACTACGTTACTCAACTGACAATCAATCCGGCGGCAGGATCAAAAGAGTTGGTATCTACTCCAACTGCTGTAAACTTGGTAGAAACAAATGCGATTGCAGCAATGCCTGACACACCATGGTTGATGCTGGCAAACAATGAAGGTCGTTTAAATCTGGCAAATGATGCTGAAGATGCATATGGTAGCGATGCAACATTCCATTACACAGGTACAGTTGAAGGCGCACCGGCAACTGCTGAAGCAGAAAATTACACACTGACATTGAAATTTGCTTCTGTGCAGTCAGATGGCACAACGATCGGCAGATAGTCGGTCAAGCATATAGAGCAAGTCTGAGGAGAATGTATAGATGAAGCAGCACTCGTTTATCAAGGGAGTCCTTCTCTCTAGTGTGATCATGATGTTGGGACTATGCTCTTTTATCCCAATTCATGCGTCTGGTGCTTCTGTTGAAATCAACGGACAAATCGGGGGAGACACGACGATGGCTGACACATCCGAAGAACCTGAACCGCCTTCTCCTTCTGAGGATATTGCTTCACCGAAGGAAAGCGAAATCCTTTTGCGTCGATTCCCTGAAACCGGCGAACAGCGTACCTATCTAATTCTGATCATCGGATCAGCCTGTCTTCTTTTGTTTATTTTTACGAAGCTGAAAAAGAGAAGTGAATAAAGTCATAAGCGCAGGATCGATTTGATTCCTGCGCTTATTTTTTGTATGTTTTACAAAGCCTTAGCTCGTCTAGTCGAAGCAGAGAAAATGATAATATCCTTGATACTGTGTTGGAGAATGAAAAACGAGAATAGTGGAGCCTTTCATTTTAACACGTAATGAGTAGTTGAAGATGTAGAAAAGGAAGAGATATCTACTAATGAAAATAAATATAAAATTCTTGAAAAAACGAGATGGAACAGATAACTAATTGATGGTATTGATAAACGTGTTATTTTGTTTATATATTTTATTTATAATATATATTATTTTTACAAAAACACAAAAACAATATATAAAATTTTAAGAAAATTACTTGACAATTATACATATTAATATGGATAATTAAAAAAGTGATGAGAATATTCATGCTTTTGAAATGATGGGACAATAGAGCCATGCATGTATATAGCTAACATTGTTCTGTTGGTTGCTGATGCTAAATTTTAACAGCGATGAATTGTTTGAAAGGGCAGCAAGGATGCGCTATTCTGTTTCAATAGTCATTGTTTTTCGAGAAAACGCTTACACTTTGTTTGTAATGACTTAGACTGAAATAGAGCAAAGTAATTGCTGGTTATTTTTGTTCCGGTAATCGAAAAACAAGAAGGTTCTCGCACAAATTTGAATACTGGGGCTGGCAAATTTTTTTGTCAGAAAGGAGAAGCTATGGAGAAGAGAAAATTAGGAACATGTTTTATGCTTGGATTGGCAGTGGGAGTTGTTGGTTTGTGTTCACCAATCGTTTTGGCAGAAGAACCAGGAGTGTCTGCGAACGTTAGACTAGGGACAGAACTTCCGGTGGGGAGTGTGGCATTGCTGCCTGAAATTACGCAGTCGAGGCTGGGGTGGTCACCTTATAACTATACATCTAATTCTGCTTTAAAAGACAGCAACTGGGCTCAGCCGGATAAAGTCACTACATCGGTTGATGATGAAGGGAATATTCTGACTGCTGTCACGGATACTGGCACCAACAAGGTGTATCTTCACGCATACCAGAAACAGACCAATACGTTATTGAAAACTGTGACGATAGACTATTCAACGATGCCTCTATATGGTCATTTCTATTTTGCTCCCGACGGTTACTGCTACCTGATTGTTGGTCAAGCAAATTCCGAAGAGAACAATGATAAAACTGTAATAGAAGTGCGGAAATATGATCAAGAGGGAAACATGCAGGGCGTTGCTGAGCTAAAAGGCGGTGTAGTATTTGCTTATATGAAAGGCATCACAGAGCCGTTTAAGGCAGGTCAGACAAGGGTTGCTTTGGAGGGAACTGAGTTAGCTATCCACACGAATCGAATGATGTATAAGGATTCAAATGGTGTCGCTCATCAGTCCAATTTGATTTTTTCTGTAGATACTTCTACCATGTCGCTAACAAATAAAAATTGGAACAAAGGTTATCAGAGCCATTCAATGAACCAGTTTGTTCAAGCCGACGAGGGTAAATTTGTCACATTAGGTCATGGAGATGCATATGGCCGAGGGATTGAACTATTTACGTTTTCAGACGGTAAAGAGTATATGCTGCAGCCATTTGATGGAGCTCATGGGGCTAACTTTACTGGAGCAACAATGAGCGGTTTTGAAATTACGGAGCAGTCCTATCTGGTTTCCGGAAGGCTGATACCTCAAAGTACTCAGACGGTCAATGGAGTGACAACAGGAGCAAAAATGAATGCCTTTGTATTAAGCGTAGATAAAGCAACAATGACTACTACATTCAACTGGCTGACTAAGTTTGGCGAAGCTGAGACGGCATATGTAGGAGATTCTCGTTTGATCAAAATAAATAACGATCGTTATGTTTATTTGTACACCGTATTTGATGATATCAAGGGAGCTAATCCAAAAACAATCTACACATTGCTAGACGGACAAGGTACGGTACTGTCAGAGGAAAGTTTTGAAGGGATGTGCTTTACGGCGAACAGTCAACCGATAGTAACAGATAATAAGCTGACTTGGGTATCACCAGATTCGACAAGTGGAAAAATAACTTATTTGTATCAGCTGGATATCACAAATCCTAATAAACCAACTCTTGTAACAGAGCTGTCTAGTGAAGTACTTCCGGAAAAAATTGAAATCACTGCAAATAGAAAAGAATTGGCAATTGGAGAAACAGCTATATTGACTGCTGTAGTCACTCCGGATGACAGCACAGATAAATCTGTTGTTTGGTCAGTTGATGACGAACAGATTGCTGCTATCTCGGCAGATGGTGTTGTAACAGCCAAAGCAGCTGGAATTGTCACCATCACTGCAAAAACACACAATGGTAAGACAGCTTCTGTACAGCTGACTGTGATAAAAGCTTCGACAGAGGATGTTGTAGATATTCCGGATACAGAGCTGAGAAAAATGATCAACACACAGCTGAGACAGGCAGAAGATGCTGAAATCACTAAAGCTCAAATGGAAAAGCTGGTGTCACTTTCTGTTCCACTCAACGGCTTAGAAATAAAGATAAAAAGTTTGACCGGCTTGGAATATGCGACAAACTTAAGCCACCTGACAATGTACAGTAATGAAATTGAAAGCATTGAACCGCTTCGGAATTTAACAAAATTGACGTATTTAAGACTGCATAAAAACAATATCAGTGATTTGAGCCCTCTGACAAATCTAGTCAATTTGACGAACATTTCCTTAGACAGCAATCAGATTTCAGACCTGACACCATTAAAAAATCTGACAAAATTAACAATTCTTCAGCTTTCAAATAATCAAATCAGTGATATAACACCTTTGAGAAACCTGACAAAGCTGGGAACATTGAATTTAGCTGGAAATAGTATTTGTGATTTTACGCCGATGGAGAATATAACCGCTACGCGTTTTTCTTCCGGAGGTGACAGTCAGAAAATAGAAATGACAGGCTATATCAATGGGAATGGAGAAGTAACTATCAAAGATCCGGTAAAATACGGTTCTAATATGAGTATTGAGTCGATCAATTTCTATTCTCGCGGCGGACAGAAGATTGGCGATGAGCTTCATTGGAAGGTTTCAAAAACGGCAACTTGGCTGCCATTTGCCTATAAGGGAACTATAAATGGACAATCTGTGACGATAAATATAACTGTGTACTTGGAGTACAAAGAATAGCTTAGTAAAGTCATGGAAAAGAAAGGCTTCTCTTCAGAAATAGTGGATATAATTACTTATAAAGATAAGAAATGTCGTGTTCTGTTACCAACCTTGAATGATCTTACATTCGTTCAAAAGGCTTGAATCAATCGACATGCATGAACAGATATCATCTTGAAGCTTGAATGATTTTCGTATTGCATCCGCAGTTTGCTGTATCAGCGAGCTGCGGATTTTTCTAATGCCTGCTGGATATCCTCAATCAAGTCATCAGCTGCTTCGATCCCGATGGACAATCGAAGTAAATCATCTGTTAGACCATAGGATTCCCGTAAATCTTTGGGAATATCCGCATGAGTCTGAGTCGTTGGATATGTCACCAGACTCTCGACTCCGCCTAGACTTTCTGCAAAGGTAAATAGCTCCAGAGCTGACAGGAAAGATGGAATTTGATCGGCAGATATTAGCTTGATACTGATCATGCTGCCGCGCTCAGGATAAAAGACTTCCTTGATCAGAGCTTCTTGTTTTAAGTAACTAACCAATTTTCGTGCATTTTTCTCTTGTTGGGTTACCCGCAGTGCCAGTGTTTTCAGACCACGTATCAGAAGCCATGAGTCAAAAGGCGAAAGAACAGCTCCTGTGGTGTTCAATGCGAATGCCAGCTTTTCACCTAGCTCATCAGAAGCTGTAATGACCGCTCCCGCCAACAGATCGTTGTGTCCGCCCAAGAATTTTGTCGCTGAATGAACCACGATATCTGCACCTAAAGTCAATGGTTTTTGAAGGATCGGAGTTAAGAAAGTATTGTCAACAATCAGCAGAGCATCATGTTTTTTTGCCAGTTGGGCAGCTTTAGCGATATCAAGTTCATTCATCAAAGGATTTGTTGGTGTTTCTAAAAAGACGGCAGATGTTTCCGAACCAATCGCCTTCTCCAGCTCATCCAGTGTGTCAAAATAAGTGAAATACCCAAATCCTTTTTTAGTCAAAGCATCGAAATAGCGATAGCTTCCGCCATACAAATCTCTGGAAACAAGAAAACGGCTGCCGCAGGGAAACAGTTCAAATACTAATTGAATGGCACTCATACCGGAGCTGACAGCGAAACCGCAACGACCGTTTTCTAGTTGTGCCAATGCTTGTTCCACGACCTGACGTGTAGGGTTTGCTGTTCGTGTGTAGTCATAGCCGGTGCTTTTCCCTAGCTCTGGATGAGCGTAGGTAGTCGAAAGATAAATCGGAGTACTGACCGCACCCGTCTGATCGTCACTGTGATTGCCGATTTGGACTAGCTTTGTGGCTTCCTGCCATTGAAGTGCTTCATTGATTTTTTTCATAAATATCCTCCTCAATCGTCGAAAACCCGTAGTCATGAATGTGTTTTTTCAGTGTCTCTAAGTAATGTTCGCCTAAAGTAGACAAGGTACCACGTTTGCTTTTGATCCAGCCGATTTCAATTTGGTCAGGTATATTCAGCGGGATAGCGACAATGCTGTCGTCATTCAGCTCTCGACTGATGATGCCGGAGCTGAACGTATATCCATTAAGCCCAACCATTAAATTGAAAATTGTGGCGCGGTCACTGACCTTGATATGTTTTTTGTAAGTACGTGTACTCAGAATTTCTTCGGCAAAGTAAAAGGAATTGCCGTTCCCCTGTTCAAAGGAGAGGTAAGGCAGCTCATCCAGTTCTTCAAGTGTCACAGATTCTCTACCCGCTAAAGGATTATCCTTGCTGATGAAGATATGCGGTGTCGCATAGAATAGGGAGGAGAAAACCAGATTTTTTTCTTCAAACAGTTTTTCCAATATCTGCCGATTGAAATCACTTAGAAACAGAATGCCGATCTCACTTCTGAACCCGGCTACGTCCTCAAGGATATTTTGGGTTTCGGTTTCTCTCAAGGTGAATTGATAGCTGTCATCTTCATATGAATGGATAAATTCAACAAACGCATGAACGGAAAAGGCATAGTGCTGGGAGGAAATAGACAAACGGGAAGAGCGCTCATGTCCGTGCTTATAACGTTTCTCCAACAAATCGACCTGATCGATCACCTGCTTAGCGTACGCCAGAAATTCCTGTCCCTCCTCTGTAAGCGAAACCCCCGATTTACTGCGGTGAAGAAGACAGATACCCATCTCGCTTTCCAACTCCTTGATTGCATTAGATAGCGTTGGTTGTGATAAAAATAAGCTTTTTGCTGCTTCATTGATCGAGCCGATTGCAGCGATTTTTTCCAGATATTCCAGTTGTTGTATACGCATAAGCCTGCTCCTTTCCTTTCAGATAAATAAAAAAACGCCCTTTTTCTATACAAGAAAAAGGACGAATGATTTCGCGTTACCACCTTTGTTTGTCGTCACCTTACAATAACGACCTTAGCCAGTACGAGCGTCTGCTGATACTGCGTTGCTGTAACGGGCACCTCCGTCAGCGGCTTGTGGGATTACTCACTGCTGAATGCTCAAAGACCATCTTCCAACCGATCCTCACTGCTCCTTCTCACCTGCCGGAGCTCTCTGTATGAGACTTTCTAGTCGTACTCTTCTTTTCTGCGCATCATATATTGCTCTATACTATAGACAAAATTTTCCTTGGTGTCAAATAATTCTCTCGCTTTTCCGTTATAGACTTAACCTATAACAAGTTATAAAAATTAACAGTTAGTCAGATGCTTATCGTCTGTGGTAAAGTTTTTCTCATAACTATTTAGGAGGCGATTCCATGAAAACAACGGTCGTTGGCTTCCCGAGAATTGGGGAGAACCGTGAATTGAAAGTTGCAACAGAGAGCTATTTCCGCGGAGATATTACGCAGGAAGAACTAGTGGATAAAGGAAAGCAGCTCAGACGAATGCACTGGAATCTGCTGAAGGAAAAGGGGATTTCACTGATTCCCAGTAATGATTTTTCTTTTTATGACACAACATTAGATACTGCGGTTTTGCTGAATATCATCCCTAAGCGTTTCTTGGATTTGAAGCTTTCTCCATTGGATACTTATTTTGCTTTGGCAAGAGGCTATCAAGGAAAAGCAGGAGATGTCACAGCATTACCGATGAAAAAATGGTTCAATACCAATTACCATTACCTGACACCTGAATTTGAGGAAACGACAGAAGTGAAGGTTGCAGGAACAAAACTATTCGATGAATATCTGGAAGCAAAAGCACTTGGCATTGAAACAAAGCCGGTTGTCTTGGGACCATTTACTCTAATAAAACTAGCAACCTTCAATGGAACGACAGAGGAAGCGCAGCTTCAGGGACTGATTACAGCATATAAGGAAATCATTGCTACCCTGAATGAGCTGGGGGCTCAATGGATTCAACTGGATGAGCCTTCTTTGGTGAAGGATATTTCAGAAGAAGATCGAGAGCTCTTCTTAACGATCTATCAAGAGTTGACTGCCGATTCAAGAACGGTCAAGCTGCTGCTGCAAACCTACTTTGGGGATGTAAGGGATATCTATGCTGATCTTTTAGCAGTGGGTGTAGATGGAATTGGCTTGGATCTAGTTGAAGGAAAGAAGACACTCGAATTGATCAAAACGCTTGGTTTTCCTCAAAATAAACAACTATTTGCCGGTGTGGTGAATGGGAAAAACATCTGGCGAAATGACTATCGCCAAACGTTGGGAATCCTTGAGCAGCTGCCGCAGGAACAACTGGTACTATCAACTTCCTGTTCGTTGCTTCATGTACCATTTTCTGTTGAACAGGAGGTATTTCCGGAAGAAACGGCACAGCATTTTGCCTTTGCCAAAGAGAAGCTGAGTGAGCTGACAGAATTGGCTGCAATCGTCGATCAAACAGCAGGTGCGTTGATCAACGAACCCCTTGCTGCAAATCAACAGCTTTTCCGATCGGAACGAGTGCTGGAAAACAAGAAGCTGGCACGTAAGGTTGCTGGCTTGACTGAAGCCGATTTTCAACGACAGCCTGCCTTTGAAGAGCGCAGCATCGTTCAGAAGTATACCTTAGATTTGCCGATTTTACCGACAACGACTATTGGCTCTTTTCCTCAGACAAGAGAAGTGAAAGCCACGCGTGCGAAATTCAAGAAAGCGGCAATCAGTAAAGAGACATATCAGGAATTTCTGGAAGGAAAGATTGCTGATTGTGTAGCTTTTCAAGAAGAAATTGGGCTGGATGTTTTAGTTCATGGGGAATTTGAACGCAATGATATGGTGGAGTATTTTGGTGAAAATCTAGAGGGATTCCTCTTTTCTAAAAACGCTTGGGTTCAATCCTATGGTACACGTTGTGTGAAGCCGCCAATCATTTGGGGAGATGTTTCTCGTAAACGTCCAATCACGGTTGCATGGTCGGCCTTTGCCCAACAGTTGACAAACAAACCAGTCAAAGGGATGCTGACGGGGCCGGTAACAATTTTGAATTGGTCTTTCCCGAGGGAAGATATTTCAATCAAAGAATCAACCTTACAAATTGCTTTAGCGATTCAAGAAGAAGTACTGGACTTAGAGGCCAATGGAATCAAGATCATTCAGATCGATGAAGCTGCTCTAAGAGAAAAACTTCCCCTTAGAAGAAGTGACTGGTATCAGGAATATTTGGACTGGGCAATTCCTGCTTTTCGTCTCGTTCACAGCAAGGTTGCGGTACAGACGCAGATTCATACACATATGTGCTATAGCGAATTTGCAGATATCCTACCGGCAATTGACCAGATGGATGCTGATGTGATTTCCTTTGAGGCATCACGCTCGAATCTATCCTTACTGGAGGCGTTGAATGCCCACCATTTTCAAACAGCGGTTGGTCCTGGTGTATACGATATCCATTCACCAAGAGTTCCCTCAGTTGTTGAATTGACGACAACAATCAAAACACTACTGGAAAAAATACCTGTAGAAAAGCTATGGATCAATCCTGACTGCGGCTTGAAAACCAGAGGAGAAAAAGAAACCTTTGCCAGCTTGGAAAACATGACGCAGGCGGCGTCTCAAGTGAGGGAGGCTCTTGTTTATGAACCTGTTAGAGAATAAAAAGGCCAGTCTGTCTTTTGAGGTGTTTCCGCCATCCTCAAAGGCAACGATCGATGGATTGTATAGTTCTTTGCAGCAGATGGAGGATTTACGCCCTGATTTCATCAGCGTGACCTGCAGCAACCGACAACTGTCTCTGGAAGACAGCACAGTGAAAATAGCCACGCATATTCAGACACATCATCAAGTACCTAGTATTGTCCATTTAAGTGCGGCGTATTTAAATAAAGGCGATGTCGATCAAGTCCTTGAATCGCTGCATCAAAAAAAGATTCACAATATTTTGGCTTTGCGGGGAGATCTTTATCCGGAAATCCCCAGAGGGACGGACTTTCTCTATGCTGGTGATTTGATTGCTTACATTAAAGAGTGGGATCAGAGCTTTTCCATCTCTGCCGCCTGTTACCCAGAAGGACATCCAGAGTCTGCCAACACGATTGCGGACATCTATCACTTGAGGGAGAAGGTGCAGGCTGGTGCAGATCAGCTGATCACTCAACTCTTTTTCGATAATGACTTGTTTTACCAGTTTCAGGAAAAATGCTGGCTGGCAGGGATTGATGTCCCGATAATTGCCGGAATCATGCCAGTTGTCAATAAACGTCAGGCAGAGCGGATCATTCGGACAGCGAATGTACAGCTGCCAAAGAAATTTTTAGCTATTCTGGACAAATATGCGGATAACCCCATTGCGTTAAGAGATGCCGGCTTGGCCTATGCGATCGATCAAATTGTCGATTTAGTGACCCAAGGTGTCTCCGGTATCCATCTATACACGATGAATCAGGCGGAAATTGCCAGAAGTATCTACAACGCCACACACTCCTTGTTTGCTTCCACTGTGGAGAACCAACAGCCGATTTCAATCTCTAGTTGAATGTGTTCTTAGCTTGGAAACATAATAAGGGTATTCTTCCCCAAAGAAAAAGACAGGAGATACAGGAGTCCTTTTATTGACTCCGTATCTCCTGTCTGTGCGAATCAATACTCAAGATTCAGCTAATAAAACGACCTTTTCTCCTTGCTTTTGCAGGGTTGAGACATGCATCGTTCCCCATTCACAGAGGTTGTCTAAAACCTTGCTTAAGGTTTCTCCATAGCTGCTCAAAGAATATTCAACCTTTGGCGGTACTTGGTTATAAGATTTTCGATCGATGATGGTTGATTCTTCCAGCTCACGTAATTGTTGCGTAAGCATTTTTTGACTGATTCCGGGAATTTTTCTTTGCAGGTCGCTGGGACGCAGCGCACCGTGCCTCAAATTACAAAGAATGATCGGCTTCCATTTCCCGCCGATAACATCCATTGTTGCCTCTACTCCGATATTATAGGTTTTTTCTTCCATTATTTTTCCGCCTCAAATCTTTTATTTATACAAAACTTACTTTTTTGTCTGTATAGAACAAAAAAGTGGGTACTATACATAAATGCATCTTCATTATATGATAATCCTACAAAATTGCAAGGAGATGTTTTGATGATTCAATCACTGACAGATACATATACACTGAATAATGGTACAAAGATTCCCGGACTAGGATTAGGTGTGTTTCAAATTCCTGATGCTGAAACCGCAAATGTCGTTAAAGAAGGGATCATCAATGGCTATCGTTTGATCGACACGGCTCAGATTTACGGCAATGAAGCAGGAACTGGCGACGGGATCAGACAAGGTCTGGCAGCGACGGGCTTAAAACGTGAGGATATTTTTGTTACATCCAAAGTCTGGAATGCCCATTTGACGTATGATGAAACAGTCGCTGCCTTTGAAGAAAGCCTGACTCGTCTAGGTTTGGAATATTTGGATTTATACTTGATTCACTGGCCGGGAGCAGATGCTTTCAAGGAATCGTGGCAAGCGTTGGAGGCTCTATATAAAGCAGGGAAAATCAAAGCGATTGGCGTTAGTAACTTCCAAATTCATCATCTGGAGGCACTACTTTCTTATGCGACAGTTGTGCCAGTGATCAATCAAATCGAACTGCATCCGAAGCTATCACAGGTTGAATTGCGTGCGTTTGGTAAGGAGCATGGAATCAAGATTCAAGCATGGTCACCATTGATGCAAGGACAGCTGCTGACACATCCGGAGATTTTGACTATTGCAGACAAATACAATAAATCAGCGGCTCAAATTATTCTGCGTTGGGCTATTCAACAGGATATCCTATTAGTAGTGAAATCGGTTCATGCGGATCGTATGATCAGCAATTCTGATGTATTTGATTTTAAATTGGAACGAGAGGATATGGATCGCTTGAATGCATTAAATGAATCATTACGAGTTGGTCCGAATCCGGATAGCTTTGATTTTTAGACTTGGGAGGGAAGAATATGGACTTAGCATTGAAGGGGAAAACAGCATTAGTCACAGGATCGACAAAGGGGATTGGTAAGGCCATCGCTACAGAGCTGGCTCGTGAAGGAGCGAATGTGATCATTAACGGGAGACAGCTGGAATCTGTGGCAGAAGTAGTTGCAGCACTGAAAAAGGAGTTTCCGACAACGGAGCCTCAAGCTGCTGCGTATGATATCTCAGAGGTGAATGAAAGAGAAAAGCTGTTTAGAGAGTTTCCGGAAGTCGATATCTTAGTTAATAATATGGGGATTTTTCAACCGATGGACTATTTTGACATTACCGATGAGGTCTGGGAACATTTCTTTTCAGTCAATGTACTAGCTGGTAATGCATTGGCAAAATTTTACCTGCCTAAGATGCTGACCGATGATTTTGGTCGAATCATTTTTATTGCCAGTGAAGAAGCAATCATGCCTTCAGGTGAAATGCCTCAATACAGCATGACCAAAACGATGAATCTGTCGTTGGCTAAAAGTTTGTCTAAGTTGACAAAGGCGACAAATGTTACGGTTAATACAATTATGCCGGGTTCGACTTTAACAGAAGGCGTTCAGCATATGTTAGAGGAGATGTACAAGGACAGCTCTTTGGCTGAAAGTGAATGGGAGCAGGATTTCATGAAGCATCATCGCCCACTGTCGCAAATTCAACGGCTGATTCGGCCAGAGGAAATCGGTCGTTTTGCTGCGTTCGTTGCGAGTCCCTATGCTTCTTCCTTTTCCGGTGCGGCGCTACGTTTAGATGGAGGCTTGGTGCCGACGATTTACTGATTTTTTGTACGATTGCTTAACGCTAAGGTAGAGTCATCAGTGTATTATTTTTGAATGTCTAAAAGCTGTGCCTCCATATTCCTTATGAGCTAAACGACTTACGCAGCTTTTCTTGTTGTCTGGCTTCACGAACTAGTTCCTTTTGACAATAAGGTAAAGCCTACCTCATGATGAAGAGCATCATGGGCAGTTTTACCTTATTGCTCAGGAACTGTCCAAGTTCGCTCAGCTTTTCTTGTTGTCTAGCTTCGCAAGTCAGCTCAATCGACGATAAGACAAACTGCTGTTAGTAAACAATTCAAGAGATTTTAGACAGGTGTATCTACGGTTCTCGCTGTTGCTGTGATCCTCGATACAAAACATTACAATTATACCGTTTTTCTATATCGCTCATGAGCTAAACGACGTGCTCAGCTTTTCTTTCTGTCCAGCTTCGCAGACCAACTTCTTCGGCAATAAGATAATTTGTCTTCAATGATTAGGAGGCATCATTGAGTCAAGTTCCTATATTGCTTAGAAGCTACCCAGTCTGCTCAGCTTTTCGTATAAATCATCAACTTTTCTCTCTTTTTCTGTGTGCGATATAGTATAATTTTAGTAAATGATTTTTAGGAGTGAAAAAGTATGATCAAAGTTGCAATAGTCGGGTACGGGAATCTGGGGCGCGGGGTTGAGCGTTCATTGAAACAAAATCAGGATATGGAATTAGTCGGGGTGTTTACAAGAAGGGCACCTGAAAATGTTGCAACCGAAGGAGCACAGGCTTTTCACATGGATGAGCTGAACAACAAAAGAGGAGAAATCGATGTTTGCATTTTATGTGGTGGGTCGGCAACGGATTTGCCTGTTCAAACACCGGAAGTGACAAAGTACTTTAATACAGTCGACAGCTTTGACACCCATGCAAAGATCCCTGAGCATTTTTCGAAAGTGGACCAGATTGCGAGGGAACATCAGTCGGTCTCTGTTATTTCTACAGGCTGGGACCCAGGGTTGTTTAGCTTAAATCGTTTATATGCACAAAGCATTTTACCTCAGGGAGGGACCTATACCTTTTGGGGCAAAGGGGTCAGCCAAGGACATTCAGATGCAATTAGACGAATTGCCGGTGTAGTTGATGCGACCCAATATACTATTCCAAATAATGAAGTTATTGAAAAACTAAAAGGCGGCGAGAAGCTTGAGTTAAGTACCAGAGATAAGCATTTTAGAGAATGCTATGTTGTTTTGGAAGCTGGTGCTGATGAAGAAGCGATACGAGCAGAAATCGTATCTATGCCGAATTATTTTGCCGATTACGATACAGAGGTTCACTTTATTTCAATGGATGAATTGAACCGAGACCATAAAGCGATGCCCCATGGGGGAACCGTTCTTCATACCGGTACAACCCATGAAGCGACAAAACAAGTAATTGAGTACAATCTGCATTTAGACAGCAATCCGGAATTCACTGCTAGTGTGTTAGTTGCTTATGCTAGGGCGTGCGTTCGTCTAGCGAAAGAAAAACAGTTTGGTGCATTCACTGTACTGGATATCGCACCGAAATATCTATCACCGATAGATGATGCAACGTTGAGAAAAGAGCTATTGTAAGAATGAAAGATAAGGATGGAAGAGACTTATTAGAAGTCTCTGACCGTCCTTTTTTCTTTTAGTGAGAAATGGTGCTATCCTTTTTATGAGGATTCATTTTTGAGCATGTGTAAATCGATTAGTTGGAGATGATGAGATTGAATAAATGGAAAAAGTATGGCTTTTACTTTTTGCTGATGGGGGTATTTAGTGATTTTTTGACACCTTATGTACTAGGTATTTTTTATCCAAAGCTGAATCAGATGACAGCTGTAATGAGCTTGTTTGGTGATGTTGGCAGTCCGGTCCGTCAGGCTTTTTTGATTTGGTCAGTAGTAGCAGGAATGCTTTATGTTCTATCACTGCCGGCTATCTATCAGACATTTAAAGATATTTCCCAACCGTTAGCATGTTCAACTGCTTTTGCAATCGGTGCGTATGGGATAGGTGACTGCATCTTTACGGGCGTATTCAGTGTTGATACTGAACAGGCGCAGTGGACCTTTTCAACCTGGGTGCATAACATCGGATCAGGTATTGGTTATACCGGTTTTCTGACTTTCCCGCTGTTTCTATTTTTGCTGTATAGAAAACAAGGGAATCCTTCCCAAAGCCGCAAGTATCTATGGCTATGGTTCATCAGCTTATTTTTTGCCGGAATCTATGGTTTGACGCGAATTCCACAGATAAACGATTTGCCATTGCTCAGTCAAATAGGGTTATGGCAACGAATCAGTTTTCTATTCAATTATCTGCCCATCGTACTGTTTGCTGTGGAGCAGATTAAACGGAATGATGTGGGAACATAAATTGTTATTGAGATAGAGATAAAAAAATAATTAAAGTAATCTTTAACGTGGGATGATCTATCGAACGATTCACGAATTTTTATACTGAAAAGGAATGGTATAGTTAAATCAGGGAAGAGTTGGATTGCTTTCTAAAACAACATGAAATCTTTTTCATTATGTGATATCTACGTGATAGTGTTTGGAAAAATCAGTGATACAGTATTTAAGTCAAATACTTATTTTCAAACGGTTGACGCGTGATATATTATACGATATTCTATTATTAATAGAACCCCGCACACCTCTCAACGATGTGTCCCAAGCGGGGACGTTTTTTTATAGGAGATTAACTTATGGTTGATTATAGTAAACCAGCTACTACTTATGATGAACAAATAGAACTGCTTAAAAGTCGAAATTTAATTATTGAAGACGAAGAGAATGCAAAGGGATTTTTGAAAAGTGTTGGCTATTTCAGATTATCTGGGTATTGGCTTACTCTTTGTCAAGGTAAGGATGTATTTAAGAATGGCGCAACATTTAATCATATTATAAATATTTATGATACAGATGCTGAGTTAAAAAAACTTTTATTTGGTCTGTTGGAAGATATTGAAATTAATTATAGAACAGCTATTTCTCATGAATTTTCATTTTATTATAGTCCAATCGATCATTACAATAAACTTAATTTTGATAAAGAAGAGTGGTATATAAAGTGGTTCGATACTTTTGAGGAATCTGTCTCTAGGGCAACGAAAAGGAATGAATTGTTTGTAAAGCACTATAGCCGGAAGTATAAAAATATATTTCCAATATGGACCGCTTTAGAAATGTCTAGTTTTGGAGACTTATCAAAATTTTATAATAATTTGAAAACAGATTTGAGGAAGAAGATTGCTAAGCAAACAATAAGCTTCAGTAATGTATATTTAGAGAATTGGTTATATGTTCTTTCTGTTGTAAGAAACATGTGTGGCCACAATAGCAGATTGTATGATAGAAGACTAAATATAAAACCAAAACTGACAGCAAAAGAACTCACAAAGATAAGCAATTCATCATTATTTTCTGTTATAGTAATTTGTAAGAAAGTCTCTTTACAAGAAGAAAGCTGGCAGAAATTTTATGATAGTCTTCTAAAAATTATTGAGGAAAATCGAATTGGTGTTGATTGGAAATTGTATGGATTCCCTGACAATTGGCAAGACTATTTTATTTAGTATTGAATGGAGAAAGTGATATACAGATTTTCTGTGAAGTAGTATGTAATGGGTAAGAAGAAAGATTAGATATGTAGAACCCAAATCATTTGCTGTAGTAATGGTAAGTTTTTATCAATGCACAGCATAGATAATGATATTCATATTTTGATTTCCAGACCTTATTTGTTAAGGTCTTTTATTTATTTTGAAAATAGAGTATTTTGTCTTATACTATCAAGAGAGTCTCATCTAACGAAAAGAGGAAGTCCAATGATTACATTAAAATCAACTAGAGAAATTGAGCAAATGAAGGAATCAGGAGCGATTCTTGCCGGCATACATAAGCAGTTGAGAGAGGTAATCAAGCCGGGGATCACTACGAATGAGATCAATCAGTTTGTCCATAAAAAAATTGAAGATGCAGGGGCTGTAGCTGCACAAATCGGTTTTGAGGGGTATGAATTTGCGACCTGTATCAGTGTGAATGAAGAAATCTGCCATGGCTTTCCGTCCAATTACCGCTTGAAATCAGGTGATGTGGTAAAGGTTGATTTCTGTGTCGATTTGCATGGAGCGATTTCAGATAGCTGTTGGACATATGCAGTGGGAGAAATCACGTCGGAACATCAGGAATTGATGGCGGTCACACTGGAAGCGTTGATGCTGGGGATTGACCAGGCACAGGTTGGCAACCGAGTTGGGGATATTGGCCATGCGATCCAGAGCTATGCAGAATCAAAAGGCTTTGGTGTTGTCAGAGACTTTATTGCTCACGGAATTGGACCGACGATCCATGAAGAACCATTTTTCCCTCATTATGGGATTGCAGGAAAAGGACTGCGTCTAAAAGAAGGCATGACCATTACTATCGAACCGATGATCACAACAGGGACCTGGCGAATGAAGATGGACCCAAATGGTTGGACAGCACGGACGATCGACGGCGGTTATTGTGCTCAATACGAGCATTCGATTGCGATCACAAAAGATGGTCCGGTCATTATGACGGCACAGGAAGAATAGCATTGGATGTATCTGTAGGATCAATAATAAAATAACATATAGAAGGGGTTGTGACATAAGGCTGTCACAACCCCTAAAACTCGAATAAACGGTGTTTCCAATCTCTGTGTGTGTTGAGAACCGTAACGAAGTAAGACTCGTAGACGTAAAGCTCGCTCCACCATGCTTCGAGGATCGGAGCATATTCCTTCAATTCTTAATAGCGTTACTATTTTGAGGATGATGAGATCGTAACGAAGTGTATCAATCAACATCTATTCATGAAATGAATACCTGCTATTTGCTTCTGCACAAAGTTCGTCGCATATCTTATGTTCCTGTAAGATATCCTGACAAGTTTCGGATTGCCCTTCTTATTGCGTTGAATCACGAAGAATGAAATGATTTGGTGTTTTCTCGTGCAACTCGTTAACTCCTATTAAGGAATGAATTTTTTACAAATTTATAAGAGTGTCGTCACACATACCAATACCATTCCACTAGAACCTTGTATACGAGTGGAACTGGCAACTCGTCACAGTTTAGATCTTACAAGTGATGAACATATCCACTCTTGGCTTTCGGAGCTGAACATTTCTGTCACAGCCTTTTTTTTGTTTTAAATCCGAATGAATAACAGTAAATCTCCTCATCCAAACCCATGCTTTTATGAAAAAATTCTCCATGAATCAAGAGACAGAAAAAGAAGAGGGCGCTAATCATTTAATAGACGATTGGGTAGAAGCGTGATAGGATTCTATCTGAGTACATGTTCTGTTAAGGAGCAATTGGTACGAAGTTTTTTTGATCAAATAATAAAAAAAGGGGTTTCTAAGATGTCTTTTTTCGGTAAAATCAATTTCAACGAGCTATCAGAAACAGATCGTGCGATTTATCATTTTATGGCCAGCAACAGCAGTAAAATTCCTTATATGAGGGTTCGAGATATTGCCAAAGAATCTCATACATCAACATCCTCCGTGATGCGTTTTATTCGAAAAATCGGCTATACCAGCTTTACTGAATTTCGCAGTCAATTCAAGATAGAAGAAGCCTCTGAAAGTAAAAGTTTTGATTATGGTGAAAAATTACTGTCGAAGGATCGGTTTCCCAAAGATGTCGAGGGACGGTTGCGGAAAGTTGCTGAAAAAATGGTCAACTGTGAAAATGTTGTCTTTTTCGGGATGGGTTCTTCTGCAGCCATGTGCGAGTATGCGGCACGAAGAGCAGCGATAACAGGGCTTAACAGCTTTGCTTTGGTGGATCACACCTATCCTCTTTTTTCAAAATTACGGAATACGACAGATAACATGATGATCACGCTCTCTGTGACAGGAAGAACAACGGAAATCGTGGAAATCGTCAATGGGTTTCGAAATGCACTGGACTATACGACAGTCGCAATCACGAGTGATGAAAACAGTCCGCTGGCAAAGATGACGGATTATGTTCTTTCGTATCAGATTGATGTGGAACGGCTAGAGCAGCATCAAGACATGACCAGTCAAATCCCCTGTGTATACCTTATTGAAAAGCTGATAGATTTATGTGGAGAAATGAATGAATAGAATCACGATGGCACACCTTGTGCCATCGTGATTCTTTTTTCTGTTTTGCGGTACAGAAACCAAAAGAGGGAAAAGCAATGTTTTTGAAAACGTTTTTATTATATACTTTGCTCATCAACCAGATGGAGTGAAGAGGATGCAGCAGAATAGTTTTCCAAAAAAATTTTTATGGGGTGGGGCTGTCGCAGCTCACCAGATTGAAGGGGCCTACCTTGAAGATGGTAAGGGCTTAAGTATTGCAGATGTAGTGACTGCTGGAGGTAATGGAATTGCCCGTGAAATCACAGAAGGTGTGTTGCCGGATCGTTATTACCCGAATCATGAAGCCATTGATTTCTATCATCGATATAAAGAAGATATTCAGTTATTGAAGGAGTTGGGCATCAAGGTTTTTCGAACATCGATTGCCTGGTCGCGGATTTTTCCGAAGGGTGATGAGGAGCAGCCGAATGAGGCAGGCTTAGCGTATTATGATGCACTCTTTGACGAGCTTCGTGCGAACGGGATCGAGCCAATCATTACCTTATCTCATTTTGAAATTCCATATCATCTGGCCGAAGCCTATGGCGGATTTAGGAATAAGAAGCTGATCGATTTCTTTGTTCATTATGCAGAAACAGTCATGACACGCTATAAGGACAAAGTGAAGTACTGGATGACCTTCAACGAAATCAATAATCAGGCAGATGGTCAGCATGAGCTGCATACCTGGACGAATTCGGCGCTGAGGTTTGAAGAGGGTGAAAATAAAGAAGAAATCACTTTTCAGGCAGGATTGAATGAATTGATCGCCAGTGCCAAAGCGGTCAAGCTAGGGCATGAAATCAATTCGGATTTTCAAATTGGCTGTATGATGGCCTACGTACCTGTTTATCCCTATACCTCAAGACCGGAAGACCTGATGGCATCATTGAAGGTTATGCAGCGGCGTTTCTTTTACAGTGATATCCATGCCAGAGGTATCCTGCCGGGCTACGTCTTGAAATATTGGGAAAAAATGGAGTATCAGATCGATTATTCAGAAGACGAGCTGCAGGCGTTGAAGGAGGGAACCGTTGATTATATTGGTTTCAGCTATTATATGTCGGGAACTGTTACTACAGTGGAAGAGCTTCAAGGCTATCCAATCGCTGATTTCCCACAGGCGAAAATGCTCAATAATCCGTATGTTTCAGCAAGTGATTGGGGCTGGCAAATCGACCCTGTTGGCTTGCGTTATACCTTGAACTTGATTTATGAGCGCTATAATTTACCGCTGTTCATTGTTGAAAACGGGTTTGGCGCCTACGATCAGCTGACGAAAGACGGGAAGATTGAAGACGGCTATCGTATTGATTATCTGCGCAAGCATATTCAGGAAATGAAGGCGGCGGTACTTGAGGATGGGATCGAACTTTTAGGTTACACTCCTTGGGGAATCATTGATATTGTCAGCTTTGGGTCTGGGGAGATGGAGAAGCGCTACGGAATGATTTATGTAGATAAAGACAATCAAGGGAATGGGAGTCTCAAACGATTGAAAAAGGATTCCTTCAACTGGTATCAACAGGTGATTCGTAGTAATGGTGAGACTATTTAAGGGAGACATTATGAAAAAAAATGAACTGAAAGAACTCATAAATGAAATGACTTTGGAAGAAAAAATTGGTCAGCTCGTTCAGGTGACACCGGATTTCTTCGATCAGGAGGGAGAAATCACAGGTCCGGCGGCTGAATGGCGGCTGTCGGAAGAAAAGTTGTTTCAGATCGGATCGGTTTTAGGCACCCATACAGCAGAACAAGTTTATATGATCCAGAAGACCTATCTGGAAAAAAGCCGGTTAAGTATTCCGCTGCTGTTTATGGCAGATGTCATTCATGGCTATGAAACAATTTTCCCGATACCGCTGGCATTGGCCAGCAGCTTCTCTGCTGAATTGACTGAAGAAGTTGCAAGATTGTCGGCGTTGGAAGCAACAAGGGCAGGCGTTCATGTGACGTTTTCACCAATGGCGGATCATGTGATGGATTCTCGATGGGGGCGAGTACTGGAAAGCAATGGAGAAGATCCGACCCTATCTGCTGAGTTGACGAAAGGCTATGTCAGAGGCTATCAAGGAACGGACTTGGCACAAGACACAGAACGTTTGGCAGCGTGTGTTAAGCATTTTGTCGGCTATGGTGCAGTGCAGGGGGGACGTGACTATAACCATGTTGACCTGTCACCAATCGAGCTGCATCAGAATTATTTGCCGGCCTTTCAAGCGGCGCTTGATGAGGGTGTGAAATTAGTCATGACCTCGTTCAATCCAATCAATGGACAACTCATGTCCCTCAATCGCTCCTTGATCAAAGAAACATTACGCCAGGAGATGGGATTTGATGGGGTAGTCATTTCTGACTGGAATGCGTTGGAGGAATTGCTGGCACATCGAGTGGTGAGAGACAAGTATCAGGCAGCGGCAGAGGCTTTTGAGGCAGGAACAGATATTGATATGATGAGCGACTGTTATATCAATCATCTCGCTGATTTTTCAGGATTGGACAGCCAAGCGCTTGATGAAGCCGTATATCGACTATTGACCTTGAAAAACGAACTGGGCTTGTTTGAAAATCCGTTTCGAGGGATCACAGCGAATGCTGCATCGATAGAGCACAGCCTACGTAAGGCGACGAAGGAAGCAGCCATGAAGAGCTTTGTTTTGCTGAAAAATGAAGATAGTATTTTACCTGTTTCACAGAAGCAGAGGCTATTCCTACTTGGACCTAAAGCAGATTCTAAAGATATCTTGGGCGCATGGTCATGGATTGGAAAAACAGCGAATGCAATCAGTCTTGCCGAAGGTCTTAGTCATCGAGTGCCTGATTTAACCATAGGGAAAGCTGCATCATGGGCGGAGCTTTCTGCCGAAGAGTATCTTTCACTATGCGAAGAGGCAAGAAATAGTGAGGTGGTTGTTCTGGCTTTGGGCGAATCCTCGGAGGAAACCGGTGAAGCTGCCAGTAAGGCAATCCTTAGTTTGCCGGAGAGTCAAATTGAGCTGGTAAAAAGAATCTCAGCAGTCAATCCAAATTTAGTAGTTGTACTTTTCAATGGTCGCCCGTTGGAGCTGACAGCTATCGAACCTTACGTAAAGGGGATATTGGAAGCTTGGTTCCCTGGAAGCGAGGGAGGTCATGCAATTGCTGAGACGCTCACTGGCTATTATGATCCGCAAGGAAAACTGCCAATGAGCTTTCCAAGAGCAGTTGGGCAGCTGCCGTTTTCTTATCAGGCATATTCTACAGGCCGTCCGCTGACCGAGAAAAATCAAACAGAAAAATACGTATCCAAATACATGGATGTAGGTAATGATCCGCTTTATCCGTTTGGCTATGGACTAAGCTACAGTAATGTTTGTATTGAAGCAATTAGTCAATCAGCTGAAGTACTAACAAGAGAGAAGCCGTTGACGATTCAGGCAAGCGTCAAGAATCCCTCAACGAGAGAAGGGGTTGCCACAGTTCAGTTGTATATCGAAGACATGGTAACAGAACTTGTTCGCCCGGTAAGAGAGTTGAAATCGTGGCAGAAGCTGAACGTCACAGGAGAAACAACAGAGAGGTGTACATTTACATTGACAGCAGATGATTTGGCTTATGTCCATAGAGACTTAAAGCGATATCCTGATTTTGGTCAGTTTCGATTTTTCATTGGATTGGATAGCCGAACGACGCTGGCTGGACAGTTCGAATTTTGTGAAAGCTGAGGGTGTGACAAAGCTTCCCCATGTGGCGAGGGACCGCAGGAACAGAAGAACTAGGCTCTTCTCTAGGAAAGGAAATAGGGCAGACCAATGTCATAGCCCCCTTGGAAATGCTGAAGGTCGGTGCGGCATTCTCTTTATAAAAGGGTTATTACCAATAGGAGATAATTATGAACAGACTAACGATAAGAGATGTGGCAAGAGAAGCCGGTGTTTCCATAGCAACAGTTTCTAAAGCATTGAACGGTGTGGATGTTGTGAAGCCGGAGACGAAGGAACGGATTGTGGAAGTGGCGGAGCGGCTGCATTACGTCCCTAACTTGATGGGAAAACAATTGAAGGCACGCCAGACAAAGATGCTGGGTTTCTATACAAATAGCATCACCGGACCGTATTTCAGTACAGTAGTCGAATCGATTGCTCGTGAAGCGGAAAGGAACGGTTATGGTGTGAACGTGTTTATTTCAACGGATAAAAAGGTTGTACTGAATTCGATCATGGGCAGTGTAGTGGATGGGATCATTGGATTTGAGGATCTGATCACGGAAGAAGATCTGCTGGCAATCAAACGAGAAAAAATCAAGGCTGTTTTCATCGATCGAGATATTTCGGATGAGACGATCGGCAGTGTCGTTTTTGATTCCTTTGCAAAAGCAAAAGAAGCAACAGAATACTTGATTGAGTTGGGGCATCGGCGCATCAGCTTTATTGCTGGTTTTGAGAAAAGCTATGACAGTGATGAACGTCTTGCTGGCTATAAGGCAGCTTTGACAGAAGCTGGGATTCCAGTTGATGATACATTGATATTGCAAGGTTTTTTTGAAGAAGCAGCGGCATATTCAAGTGTTCGCTCATTTGTTCGAAGCTACCATGAGGAGCTGCCGACTGCTATATTGGCAGGGAATGATTTGAGCGGGATTGGAACAGTCAAGGCTCTGATCGATTCCGGTTATACCGTACCTGATGATTTTAGTGTAATGGGATTTGATGATATCGATTTGCTGGAATATTTTACACCGGCATTGACGACGGTACATAATCCGATTGCCAAGCAAGGGACATTAGCGGTCGAGCATTTATTGGATCTAATCAATAAACGTGCTGTCGGTCAATCATTCAAGCTGGAGGGTGAACTGCTTATTCGTAAATCAACAAAACGATTGAATAGTATATAAATCTTGTTGCAGATGCTGCGTCTGTAAAGGTGTTGAATGCGACTCTCGTTTCATCAACAGGATTTATAGGATACGCGATTCAGCATAAAATAAAAACGTTTTTATTTTCAGGAGGGGGATTTTTAGTGGAAGCAAAAGTGGTAAAAAAGAGCTCTTTGTCCGAACGGTTCATGGGCTTTTGGAGAGGCTTTGCCAAACAGTGGCAGTTACAGATGATGGCAATACCCGGCATTGTTTATATGATTATTTTCAGCTTTATTCCGATTTATGGATTGACGATCGCCTTCAAGAATTACACGGTGATCGATACGATCGGCGGGGCGCAATGGGTTGGTTGGGATAACTTTGAGATCATCATGAAGGATCGTTATTTCTGGCAGTCTGTTGTCAACACGTTAGGCATCAGCTTTCTAAAGCTGGCTTTCGGCTTTGTCTTACCGATCATTATTTCCATCATGATTTTTGAGCTTCGGGATAGTGTCTTTAAACGAGTGATTCAGACTATTTCTTATCTACCGCATTTTCTCTCATGGATCATTTTGGGCGGCATGCTGATCACTTGGTTTTCTTCTACCGGTATGATCAATCAGCTGTTGAATATGGTCGGGATTGCGACAGAGCAGAACCACATGCTGGATGTAGGTAAATATTGGTGGATCGCGGCACTCTCTGATGTTTGGAAGGAAGCTGGTTGGGGGACGATCCTTTATTTGGCAACCATGTCGAAAATCGATCCGACTTATTATGAAGCGGCGAAGATGGATGGTGCCAGCCGCTTGAGGCAAACATGGAGTATCACGATCCCGATGATGAGAAATATCATTTCCTTGAACTTGATTTTGACTGTAAGCGGTTTATTCAACTCGAATTTAGATCAGACACTGGTTCTGATGAACTCGCAGAATCAGCCGAAAGCAGAAGTGATCAATTCCTATGTGTATCGAATTGGTCTGATGCAGGGAGACTTTTCTTATGCAACAGCTGTGGGTCTGGGAGTTGCTGTTATTTCAGTTGTGCTTCTGGCAATCACAAATATTGTGACGAAAAAGCTAAACGACAATCAATCGGTATTATAGGAGGGAAATTATGGAACTGGGAAAGAAAAAACAACTGTCTTTTTCAAAATCAAAGAGCAATGTTGTACAGGATAAAGACAGCAAAATATTCAATTTGGTCAATGTCATACTGCTTCTAGTTTTTACTGTTGTGATCGTTGTGCCTATCTGGAATATCGTTGCCTCCTCCTTTGCTTCAAGCACAGCATTAGCTGAAGGGAACTTTATTTTCTGGCCGTCAGAAATTTCTTTTGAAAACTACAATCGAGTTCTCAAAGACCCAAGTATCTGGCGTTCACTGCTTGTCTCAGTTGGGAAAACGGTGATTGGGGTACTGGCGCACACCTTATTCTGCGCAATCATGGCTTATGCGTTGAGTAAACGTGATCTAAAAGGGCGTACGCTCTATTCGACGATGGGGATCATCACCATGTTTTTCACTGGGGGTATGATCCCAACCTATTTACTGATCAAGTCCTTGGGATTGCTGAATACGTTTTGGGTTTATATCATCCCGGCTTTACTGAGCTATTATGATGTCATTATTTTGATGAACTTTTTCAGGGATGTACCTGTTTCGCTTGAAGAGTCAGCGAAAATCGATGGTGCTAGTGATTGGAAAGTGTTTACCAGTATCTACGCACCCTTGTCCAAGCCTGCTTTGGCAACGATCGCTCTCTTTCATGGTGTCTGGCAATGGAACGACTTTATGACAGCGAAGCTGTATGTAACAGATAAAGCTTTGTATCCATTACAGATGAAGCTCTATGAAATCATTACACAGTCACAGGCAGCATCGAGCCAGGGACTAAATGCGGCATTAACGATCAATACCACCTCAAAAGGTGTACAACTGGCGACAATCGTCATCACGACAGTTCCAATCATCATGATTTATCCATTGCTGCAAAGACATTTTATTTCCGGCATGATGCTGGGTGCGGTAAAAGAATAGACGTCGTTCGATCATTTACAATCGCTTAGCCTGAGTCTGGCGATTTTAACCGATGGAGCAACAAAATAAAGTGATTCATGTATCTTAATGAAACTATAAATGTATATGAAAGAAGAGAAGGAGCGTATATCATGTTAAAAAGATCGTTTGAAAAGAAGTTGGGTATCTCATTGGCGGCAGGTGCGGCATTGTTCTCGTTGGCTGCTTGCGGCGGCTCTGAAAACAGTGCAGGAGGAGACAAAGGGAAAACAGAACTCCCGTCGATCGAAGGCAGATATGAATTAGACAAGACGAAGCCTGCTTGGGAGCTGGATACTCAAAAGGATAATAAGCTGGTTTGGTATATCAATGCAGATTGGTGGAACACAGAATTTGGTTCAGATGTAGTAACCAAACAAATAAAAGAAGACCTGGATATCGATATCGAATTTATCACCGGTGACGATACAAAACTGAATACGTATTTTGCTGGTGGAGACATGCCGGATATCATCACTGTGTTTGATTCTAATTCATCCGTTGCACGTAAGGCGGAAAGCTGGGCACTGCCATTACAGGATTTGGCAGATACGTATGATCCTTATTTCTATGAAGTTGCCAGAGAAGATACATTGAACTGGTATAAGCTAAGCGACGGGAAAACATACGGCTATCCGGACTACTCCAATACGAAGGAAGACTTTGAGAGCGGCGAAGTATTTGCTCGTGATGCCTTCATTATCCGAAAAGATGTTTACGAGGGGATCGGCAAACCAGACATGACTACTCCTGAGAACTTTGTTAAGGCAATGAATCTGATCAAGGAGAAATATCCTGAGTTGATTCCATTTGGCTTCAATGACTTTGCAAAAGACGGCTCTTCTAATGGTTCGATGGATCAAGTCGTTCAAGACATGCTTGGTGTGCCGTATACAGATAAAGATGGAAATTACTATGATCGTAATCTCGATGAAGAGTATATCCAGTGGATCAAAGCATTCAGACAAGCACATGAAGACGGGAATGTCAGTGATGATTCCTTTACAGATGATGGCGACCGCTTCAAAGAAAAATTGAAAACCGGTAAATATGCGACGGTGATGATCGGCAGCTTTGTCAATCAGGGGATTTCTCTACAGGAATTTGCAGCAAAAGAACCGAATGCACAATATATCGCAGTTGACGGTATCCAAAGTACGAATGGAAATGAAGCAACATTGTCTCAGGCAGGGATTTCCGGCTGGATGGTCAATTACATCACGAATCAGGCAAAAGATCCTGCAAAAGCAATGCAAGTATTTACGTATCTTTTGAGTGACCATGGAGAAATGTTGACGAACTATGGTGTTGAAGGTGAAACGTATGAAAAGCTGGCTGATGGTAAAGTTGCCTACACCGAAGAAGCCCGTGATATTCAAAAGAATGATCCGGAGAAATGGCAAAAAGAGTATCGTGTAGGCGAATTCATCCAGTTTGGGCATGACCGTTTCAAAGCATTGAGTGATGATTCCTATGTAGAAGCAGTAAGACAGCTGCAGGAATGGGGCGATGGGAAATTACAGCCGCAATTTGCTACTGAAAATATTGGTCCTGATGCCGGTTCTCAGGAGGCACGTGCATTGAGTGCGATCCAGACGAATTGGAGTACCACTTTAGTAGGGATGCTGCGTGCGAAAAATGATGCTGAGATTGATACTCTTCTTGAATCATACAAAGATTTCCAGAAGCAAAACAATATTGATGATATCAATAAAGTAAGAAATGAAAAAATAGTCGAAAACAAAGAAAAACTGGGAATGGACTAAGAATCGAACAGACAAGGCAGCTTTACTTCTTTAAAGTAGAAAGGATGACGATCATGCCTCAATTATTCAGCACAGAAGGACTCGTGTATCGCTATATGATGCGGCTCTATCAGATCATGCTGTTGAATCTGATGTTTATTATCAGCTGTTTGCCCATTGTTACGATTGGAGCGGCTATCACAGCAGCCTATGGAACAGCCTTCAGAATGCAGCAGCATTCTGAAGGAAATATTCTGCATACCTTTATCCAAAAGTTTAAAGAAGAGTGGAAAAAAAGCACGATTGTTTGGCTGAGCTTGCTAGGTTTGCTTATTTTTACATGGCTGGGCTATCCGGTCATTCGTACGCTGCTTTTCAGCAGTCAAATCAGTTTTTATGCAGGGATGCTGCTGCTCACGATTGGTTTATTGATACTGTTGTACCTGTTCCCTTTGCTGGCTCGTTTTGACAACAAGCTTTCAATCGCGGCGGTTAATGCACTGCTGCTGTCTATCCGACATATTCCCTACAGTATTCTTATCTTCCTGCTGTGTGTCGGAGGGGGCTTTGTTTTTCCTTTTTACCTGCCTAAGCTGTTTATTCTTTGGCTATTTCTTGGCGGCGGAACAGTGATTTACGGCAGTTCCCTGATTTTTTCGAAAGTTTTTCAAGTGTATGATACAATCGAATAAAAGTGAAAGTGGCTGATGTTATGTATGTAGGCTTTGATATTGGCGGAACCAATATTAAATATGGTGTGTTGGATGAAGCAGGAGAGATCATTGAAAAGGCAATGATCGAAACGAAGCAAAAGAAGGAAGAAATACTCAGTGAGCTGACAGAAATCGTTCAGCATTATAAAAAGGAGTATGCCATTGAAGGAATCGGCATCAGTGCGCCGGGAGTTATTCAGAAAAATGGCTTCATGACTACGGCAGGAGCGATCCATTCCTTGTATGAGATCAATTTAAAAGAAGAGATAGAAAGTCGAACAGGCTTGCCGACTGCAGTTGAAAATGATGCCAATGCAGCAGCGATCGCAGAAAAATGGATCGGTAATGCACAAGAGCTGGATAATTATCTTTGTATCGTCCTTGGGACAGGTGTTGGCGGAGGGATCGTAATCAACGGTCAGGTCTACCGCGGCGCTCATGGTATGGCGGGAGAATTCGGCTATATGATGATCGATGATTTACCGCCTTCCGGAAATATCGAAGCGGTGTCTCTAAACTGGCGGGGAGCTGTAGTTGGAGGGCTGTATCCTCAGTATAATAAGGCTTTGCGGAAAGAAGATCCAAATGCGTTAGTCATAAAAGACGCAAAAGTCATCATGGAACGAGCAAAGATTGGCGAGGCAACAGCGATAGCTGTCCTTGATCGCTATTATCAGGATCTTGCAGTAGGCTTGATCAACCTGATTGGTTCCTTTGATCCGGAAGCAATCCTGATAGGTGGAGGAATCAGTGCGAATGAAGAATTCATGCAGCAGCTGATTAGTAAAATCGATTTGCTGGAGGATCGTCACGAAAGCATTCGCTTTCTAAAAGACAAAACGATTGGTAAAATCCAACCGGCGAAATTAAGAAATGATGCGGGCATGATCGGGGCTGTGTATCAAGTGAAGCAATTGCCGGGATCGAAATAAAAAAAGGGCTGTGACATTAGTATGCCTAGCCCATTTAAAACCGAATAAACGGCGAGCCAAAAGCAGCTCCTTCTTGATTTTTGAAGTGTCCCGCTTTTGGCTCAGCCGTTTTTTTAGGCTATAAAGAGTCGATGTAGCTGTTAATGCGTTCACCGAACAGTGCCCAGATTATAATACTTAACATCGCCTTCATCCCTTTCAGTAAAAAATTCAATGTGCTTTATTCGTTGTCTTCGACAGGCTCATCTGAAAAGCCTTCAAACGGATGGTGATGACCTTCATGCGGATGGAAGGGTCTACGTCCCGGACCAAAGCCGGGGAAGCCTTTTCCACTAGTTCGTGGGTCAAAATCGGCCATTCCGTTCGGGCCAAATCCGCCTCGCCCACCACCACGATAGCCGCCAAATCCGAAGCCTCGACCATCAGGACGACCAGAGCGTCCGATATCTTCCGGCATTTCTGCTTCAACTGCTTTTGTCAGCTTGTCGATAATTGCGCTGAACTGATCTTGTTCTTCCTCGGTCAGTACATCGAAAATAGTTTCTTCTTCTGTCGCATTCATCTTGTCCGCTTCCTCAGCTCCGGTATCTGTAAGTTTTATGACCATCACACGTCGATCTTCTGCTGATGGTTCACGAGTGATAAAACCGGCTTTCTCCAGCTTTGTCAAAAGCTCTCCAAGAGATTGAGGACGCATATCTAATAAAAAGGTCATTTCCTTTTGTGTGATTTCCGGCTGCAGCTTCAAAATACTCAAAATTCTTCCTTGCCCTTTATGCGGGTTAGCGTGAGGACCTTGTTCTCTTCTCTTCCATGCAAAGTAACGGTGCAATAATCCTTCTAAGTACAAATATTTTTCTAAAAAAGTAGATTCGTATTCAGTCATCGAGAATTCCTCCTATTGATTGTGTTGAGATACCGTTCAGGTACCTTACAATTTTATATTATACAGGCACCTGTCTAATAAGTCAAGTACCTTACTAAAATTATTTTTCTTAGGCTGCACCTTGATATTGACTGTTATAGATGTCTTCATAAACGCCGGACATTTCCAATAGCTCACGATGTGTTCCTGTTTCTACTACATCACCTTGGTCCATCACAATGATTTCGTCTGCATCATAAATCGTTGACAGGCGATGGGCAATCACAAAGCTGGTTCTGCCTTTTAATAATTTTCGCATTGCTTTTTGGATCAACAATTCTGTACGAGTATCGACATTAGAAGTAGCTTCATCAAGAATCAAGATTTCCGGATCAGAGAGAAAGGCACGGGCAATGGTGATCAGTTGTTTTTGTCCTTGGGAGATATTGCTGATTTCTTCATTCAGCATCGTTTGATAGCCATCAGGTAGTTTTCGCACAAAGTCATCTACAAAAGCAGCCTTCGCTGCCGTGAATATTTGCTCATCTGTTGCGTTAGGATTACCGTAGCGGATATTATCATAGATTGTTCCAGAGAATAGCCAAGTTTCCTGTAAAACCATACCGATTTTATTATGGAGCTCTTCATGGCTTAGGTTACGGATATCTGTACCTTTGATTCGAATACTGCCGCCGGATATTTCATAGAACCGCTGAAGTAAATGAACCAGTGTTGTTTTCCCGGCACCGGTATGTCCGACAATAGCCGTCATATCTCCTTTATTGACTGCTAAAGAAAAATCCTTCATCACTAACTGGTCGGCAGCATAGCCAAACTGCACATGATCAAAGCGAACTTCGGCAGTATCTGTTGGGCGATCAGGAAAGGCTTCTTGGTCGTAGATTGCTCGTTCTTCAGCATCGATGACATCAAATACCCGCTCTGCAGAAGCAACAGTAGACAAAAGGCCGTTCCAGATCATGGAAAACTGGCTGATTGGTTGTGAGAACTGTGAAGAATACTGTAAAAATGCCTGTAGATTCCCAATCAAAATTCGACTGGCAGCGACTTGCCAAGCGCCGGCGGAAGCGATGATCACATAGAGAAAATTCTTCAAGAAAATCATTGCAGGCATCATTGAACCGCCAAAAAATTTGGATTTCCAGCCTGTTTCATACATCTCTTCATTCAGCTTTTGAAAATCAGTGATAGCTTCTTTTTGATTACTGAAGCTTTTGATTATCTCATGACCGTTGAAGGATTCTTCGATTTGTCCATTAAGGGCGCCCTGTGTTTTTAGGTAGGCACGAAAGTTCTGTTGAGTCCTAGGAGTCAATAGCTTAGTGACCAGTACACTGGCTGGTAAAATCAGACAGGCAAGTAATGTCAACTGCCAGCTGATTGTCAGCATCATCCAAATTGTTCCGACAAGTAGAATCACACTTGAAATCAATTGAACGATACTTTGCTGCAGCGTAGTCGCAATGTTGTCCATATCATTGATGGCAATCGACATCAAATTTCCGTTGGAATGCTTATCAAAATAAGAGCTGGACAACTGATTGATCTTCTTTTTCAAGTCATTTCGAAGTCGCTGTGTTGTTTTTTGAGAGGCGACAGTCATTGCAGTGGATTGCAGGGCATCGGTAATAAATTTTCCAAAGTAAAGGAGACCCACCGTTAACAGGGTTTGAGATAATCGTGCAAATTGGATTTGAGTACCGCTGCTGACATTTTGAAATATCAGGGTTGTTGCTTGCCCTAGCATTTGTGGACTCAGCACCTGCATGATTGTACCGCCGACCGCTAAAAGCAGTGCAGAGATCAAAAGCCATGTGCTGCCTTTGACATACCCCATGAGACGTACGATCGTTTTCCAAGGCTTCTTGGGTTTTTCAACCAATCCGCCATGACGCATACCGCCTCTATTCATTCCTTTACTGTTCATTGCTTTAGCCATTATGCAGCCGCTCCTTTCTCTTCTGTCTGGGACTGCATGATTTCCTGATAAACAGCATTTTCTGCTGCCAGCTCCTCATGTATTCCATAGCCGACAATTTTTCCTTCGTTCAATACCAGAATCCGACTGGCGTGTCTAACTGTAGCAATTCGCTGTGCGACAATGATTTTTGCTGCTTGATGAAAATTCAATTTTAAATTCTGCTGGATCAATGCATCTGTCTTGAAGTCCAATGCTGAAAAAGAATCATCGAATACATAAATGGCCGCTTCCTTTAAAAAGGCACGTGCTAAGCAGAGGCGTTGTTTTTGTCCGCCGGAAAAGTTGTCGCCGTTTTTTTCAACAGCTGTCTCCAGCCCGTTGGCAGCCTGAACAAAGTCAGTTGCTTTCGCCAGCTCTAACGCTTGCCAGACTTGTTCATCCGTTGCTTCTGGTTGTGCAATCAAAAGATTATCACGCACCGTACCAAAGAATAAGGTGTTTTTCTGCGGTACTAAACTGATTGCGTTTCGAAGCGCTTCTTCCTTTAGGTCATTGGTACTTTGCCCGAACAGCTTGATTTTTCCAGCTGTTACATCATAAAATCGGGACAATAAATTGACTAATGTCGTTTTTCCAGAACCTGTACTACCAATGATTGCCAATGATTCTCCTTGATTGACTGTGAATGAAATATCTTCGAACACATTTTTTTCTGCCCCTTCGTAGCGGAAGGAAACATGATCAAAAGCCAGCAGAGGAGTATCTGGATTTTGTGGTATTTCTTGTGAGCCGTCAGTCAATGCCAATGGTAAATCAAGAATTTCGTTGATTCGTCTTGCTGAAACCTGTCCTCTTGGGATCGAGGAGACAATATTGGTCAAAAGGGCAACACCCATCAGGATTTGGGAAGTATAGGCAATCACACCAATCAGTGTACCGATTTCCATCGATCCGCTATCAATGAAGCCTGCACCGAACCATGTGATTGCAATGGTTACCAAACTCATTGCCAAGGACATGAAGGGCATAAGAAAATTCAACATAGTGTTTGAACGAATTGAGACTTTCGTATACGCATCGTTTTCTGTTTTATATCGTTGGTATTCTGTTTCTTCTTTGTTGAAGGCATGGATGACCTTGATACCGGTAAGCCCCTCTTTGAAAATCCTATTCAGGTTATCAATACTTGTCTGCATTTTTTCGAAAAGCGGATTTGTAAAATGAAAAATCACAAAGGCGATTCCCAGAAGCAGAGGGACGACAATCAGGTAAGAGCTCGTTAGTGCCGGACTTAGGCGGAAGGATAAGTACATGCCGCCAATCAGATAGATTGGTGTCAATATCAGGAATTTCAGTCCCATTTCAACAAGTGACTGTACCTGCGTCACATCATTTGTATTTCTGGTGATCAGTGAAGAAGCACTAAAGCGATCAAACTCCACATTGGAAAATGCGGTGATCTTTTTATAGATTGCCTCACGCAAGTCATTCCCTAGCCGATAAGACACTTTTGCTGAAATATAAGTGTTTAAAAGTGCAGCAGCAAAGCTTGCGAGGGAGAAGCTTAACATGATTCCGCCAATCTGTAAAATTGCGCCCATATCGGCAGCTACCACCCCTTGATTGATCATTTTCGCTGTAAGTGTCGGGATATACAGATCACAGCCTGCTTGGATTAATAAGAAGACGATTGCTATAAGTGCTTTACTGATAGACATTCGTTTGATGATTTTTCCCATTGTCTTTCCTCCATCTTCTGATGCAGTAGTGAATCTTCTACATCCGTTTCTTTTTCATTTGATAAGGTACCTTACTCACGATAATATACAGGTACCTTCTGAAAAAGTCAAGTACCTTATTAAAAAAGATTCGGTACCTGTCTAAACAAAAGGGAAGAGGCTATCAAACTGTGAGACAGAAGAGGGAAGAGAAAAAAACTGAGGCCTCCCTTTTCTAACAAGGGACATGGTATAATAAGTAAGAGAGCTTTAAAAAAGTGAATAGTAAACAAGTATTCAAGACTGAAGTCTTGCTATGGACGAGTAGCGCGATTACGAAATTTTGGGGAAGTAAAATTTTCTGCGAGGTTTTAGAGCTATGCTGTTTTGAATGCTTCCAAAACCGTACAACGCAAATCGCCAAGCGATCGCACGTTTTAGAGCTATGCTGTTTTGAATGCTTCCAAAACGTATCAACCGAGTATATGACGAGTTTGACAGTTTTAGAGCTATGCTGTTTTGAATGCTTCCAAAACAATATACATAGTTTCCCCACCTAATCCGTTGTTTTAGAGCTATGCTGTTTTGAATGCTTCCAAAACATGGCAGGGAACCAGACCACAACAGCAACAGTTTTAGAGCTATGCTGTTTTGAATGCTTCCGAAATGTTACAATGCCCCCGTTATCTAACAGGGGTTTTAGAGTTTTATTGTTGTGAATATACTCTTATTTTCAAGGAATACAAGATTGTATATTGAGGGAAAGAAACGAAAAAAATTGAGATATTTTTATATCAATTTACTAAGCGATAATTTGGAATCGTATTGATTTTCCTACAAAAGAAGAGTTGTGGAGTTCAATAACAGAATATGTTATACCTTACAATTGTTAGACGTACAAGTCTGATGATTTTTTTTGTTTTTAAATGGTAAGAGGATAGGAAATGAATAATTGCATGTTGGAAGTAAATAATGATTTATCTTTATTGGTGACGGAAGTAAAGTTATGTTATTTAATGTTCTGTACTGTTTACATGATGAAGAAATAGCATTCGTATTGAGAGTGGAATATGATACAATAATTAGGTAGTATTTTGCATAAAGTAGTTGAAAGAAGCAACAAAAAAAGCGCCGAGACAGCGCTACTTAAAAAGTTGATTACGGACAAAGCCCTATTTTAACTTGCTATGTTGTTGTGAATGCTACCAACAATATTATTATATCAAACTATAAAAAATATACAATTACTGATTGAAAAATTGGTTGATCAGTTCATTTATGTTTCTTAAAAAGAAAGCGTTGACAAAAGGAGGAGAACATGAAAAATTATACGATTGGATTAGACATAGGAACAAATTCTGTTGGCTATGCTGTGTTGACAGAGGATTACAATTTGGTTCGCCGAAGAATGAAAATCAACGGAAATACTGAAAAGAAGAATGTGAAGAAAAACTTCTGGGGTGTTCGCCTTTTTGATGAGGGACAAACGGCAGCGGATAGACGAGGAAAACGAACGACCAGACGGAGACTTACTAGACGACGTAACCGTCTTGCTTATCTCCAAGAAATATTTACTGAGGAAATGGAGCAGGTTGATTCAAACTTTTTTCATCGGTTGGCAGATAGTTTTTTAGTAGCAAATGATAAATGCAATGACCGGCATCCAATTTTTGCTACGTTGGAAGAGGAAGTAGCTTATCATCAACAATTTCCGACAATCTATCATTTGCGAAAGGAATTAGCAGACTCTAATCAAAAAGCAGATTTGCGACTGGTCTATTTGGCAATCGCTCATATCATCAAATATCGTGGACATTTTTTGATTGAAGGGAATTTAAGTACCGAAAATTCTTCAGTTGAAGAAACATTCAAACAATTTTTACAACAGTATAATCAAACGTTTTCTTTACAGGCAAGTGGTGAACTAGTAAATCCTATTGATGAGAAGACCAATATTGGTACGACTTTTACTGAAAAAATGTCACGAGCCAGAAAAGCTGAATCAGTTTTAAAAATGTTCCCTGGCGAAAAATCAACTGGAACCTTTATGCAATTTCTAAAAATGATTGCTGGAAATCAAGGGAATTTCAAAAAAGTATTTAGTTTAGACGAGGAAGCAAAATTACAATTTCCCAAAGAGGACTATGATGAACTGGTAGAAAGTTTGTTGGCACAAGTAGGAGATGAGTATGCAGATGTATTTGGAGCAGCAAAAAATGTCTATGAAGCAGTAGAGTTATCGGGCATATTGACTGTTAATGATAAAAAAACGAAAGCTAAGCTTTCTGCCAGCATGATTGAGCGTTTTGAAGATCATAAGAAGGATTTGAAACAGTTTAAAAAATTTATTCGTAATGAACTTCCGGAACTATATCAGGACATGTTTAATAATGAAAAGGTAGACGGATATGCCGGCTATTTAGCAGGTAGAGGTTTGAAGCAAGAAGATTTCTATAAATATATTAAAAAGCATATTGAAAAGGTTGAAGGTGCAGAGTATTTCATTACTAAAATTGATCAAGAAAACTTTTTGCGAAAGCAACGAACATTTGATAATGGTGTGATACCGCATCAAATTCATTTAGATGAGTTGGAGGCGATTCTTCATCGTCAATCAGTCTACTATCCCTTTTTGAAAGAAAGCTTTTTGAAAATCAAAAGGATATTGACCTTTAGAATTCCTTACTATGTAGGACCTTTGGCAAAAGGAAATAGCAATTTTGCCTGGTTGACTCGAAAAAAAGAAGAGTCGATTACACCGTGGAATTTGGAGGAGGTTGTGGATTTAAGTCAGTCAGCAACTGATTTTATTGAAAAAATGACGAATACTGACCAGTATTTACCGACAGAGAAGGTATTGCCGAAACATAGCATGCTTTATGAGAAATATGCGGTTTATAATGAGCTGACCAAAGTCAGCTATACGGATGATAGAGGGATAGTACAGAACTTTTCAAGTCATGAAAAAGAAAAAATTGTTAAGGAATTGTTCAAGAAAAATCGAAAGGTCAATCGAAAGTTGCTTGAACTATTTCTAAGAAATGAATACAATGTTGAAAATCCGACCATTCAAGGTATTGAGAAAGCGTTTAATGCCAGCTATGGGACCTATCATGACTTTGTCAAATTGGGGGTGGAGCATGGGCTGCTTGATGCAACGGAAAACGAAGAGATGTTTGAAGAAATCATTAAGATATTAACTGTTTTTGAAGATCGCCAAATGATTCGTGAGCAACTAAACAATTATGCCGATAGATTGAGTAAAGAGGCTTTGAAAAAGCTTGAACGTCGTCATTACACTGGCTGGGGACGATTATCGGGAAAATTACTTCATGGTATTCGTGAGAAACAATCTCAAAAAACAATTCTAGATTATTTAATGGATGATGATGGTGCTTCTAAAAATATCAATAGGAATTTTATGCAGTTGATCAATGATAATAATTTATCCTTTAAAGAAGAAATTCGAAAAGCACAATCAGTCAATGATACAAAAGGTCTACATGAAATCGTTGATACACTTGCTGGAAGTCCTGCAATCAAAAAGGGAATTTTACAAAGTTTGAAAATCGTTGATGAATTGGTAGAAATTATGGGCTACGCTCCTCAAACCATTGTGGTGGAAATGGCACGAGAAAATCAAACGACTGCCAAAGGGAAAGGGAACTCTAAACCACGATACAAGGCATTGGAAGAAGCTATTAAGGATTTTGGAGGGAATGCTTTAAAGGATCACCCGACAGATAATAAAGAATTGCAAAATGATCGATTGTATTTATACTATCTTCAAAACGGTAAAGATATGTATACAGGAGAAGAATTGAATATCCATAATCTATCAAGCTATGATATCGATCACATTATTCCACAAAGTTTTACAACAGATAATTCACTTGATAATCGTGTACTGGTAAGCTCGTCTAAAAATCGTGGAAAATCTGATGATGTTCCAAGTCTTGAAGTTGTAAAAAGTATGAAAGGTTTTTGGGAGAGACTTCATCGTTCGAACTTGATCAGCGAGCGTAAATTAAATCGTTTAATCAAAGCAGAGAAGGGCGGTCTGACTGAAGAAGATAAGGCAGGCTTCATTCAACGTCAACTCGTAGAAACTCGCCAAATAACAAAAAATGTCGCAAGAATTTTGGACCAGCGTTATAATCCTGAAAAAGATGAAACAGGGAAGACAATAAGACATGTGCAGATCGTTACTTTGAAATCTGCCTTGACTAGCCAATTTCGTAAAGATTTCGGCATTTATAAGGTGCGTGAAATCAATGATTATCATCACGCCCATGATGCGTATCTAAATGGTGTTGTTGCCAATGCTTTACTGAAAGTATATCCAAAGCTTGCACCAGAATTTGTTTATGGTGATTATCGTAAGTTTAATTCGTATAAAGAAAACAAAGCGACAGCTAAAAAGCAATTCTATACCAATCTCATGAAATTTTTTACGAGAGACGAACCAATCATTGATGAAAATGGAGAAATTCTTTGGGATAAAAAAGCGATTGCTATGATTAAAAAAGTAATGGGCTATCAGCAAATGAATATAGTGAAGAAAACTGAGATACAGAAAGGCAGTTTTTCAAAGGAATCCATCTTACCTAAAGGAGAATCAGCGAAGCTCATTGCTCGAAAAAATGGATGGGATACAGCGAAATATGGTGGCTTTGACAGTCCGATCATTGCCTATTCAGTTGTCATTTTTCATGAAAAAGGTAAGAAAAAGAAACGAACGGAGAGCATTGTAGGTATCACTATCATGGAACAGAGAACCTTTGAGAAAGATCCAATAGAATATCTAAAAAATAAAGGATATCTAAATCCGCAAGTCTATCTAAAGTTACCTAAATATACGCTCTATGAGCTTGAAGATGGACGTCGTCGACTACTTGCCAGTGCAAGAGAGGCACAAAAAGGCAATCAGATGGTCTTACCTGATCATTTGGGAACATTGTTATACCATGCAAAACGATATGATGAAATAGAGGGTGTCAGTTCAGATTATATAGCAGCACATCGAACGGAATTCTCTGAACTGTTAGAACATGTAAAAACCTTTGCAGAAAAGTATACTTTAGCGGATAAGAACTTGCAGACAATCATTGCCTTATATGAAAAAAACAGCGAGGCTGACAGTAAAGAGCTGGCAGAATCTTTTATAAATCTTATGGTATTTAATGCAATGGGAGCACCGGCAGACTTCAAGTTTTTTGGTAAAACAATTCCAAGAAAACGATACACAAGCATTTCAGAAATATTGGATAGTACTGTGATTGATCAGTCCATTACCGGACTTTACGAAACTCATAGAAAGATGGGTGAGTAAATGGGGTGGCGTACAGTTATTGTTAACACACATTCAAAACTATCCTATAAAAATAATCATTTGATTTTCAAATCGATCAATCAGCATGAGATGATTCATTTATCAGAAATAGATGTTCTTTTACTAGAGACGACGGATATCACACTTACGACAATGTTAATCAAGCGCTTGGTCGATGAAAACATTTTAGTTCTTTTTTGTGATGATAAGCGGCTGCCGATTGGGAAATTATTGCCTTTTTATGGACGTCATGACAGCAGCCTGCAATTATCTAAACAGCTTTCCTGGTCCTCTGACAGAAAAGCTGTTGTGTGGACAGAGATTATTTCACAGAAAATTTTGAATCAAAGTGAACAGTTGAAGACGCAAGGACACAATGAGAAGGCTGAGGCGTTGCTCCATTTACATGATGGATTAGAGTCATTTGATCCAACCAATCGGGAAGGGCATGCAGCAAGGATTTATTTCAATAGACTTTTTGGAAATGGCTTCACTAGGGAAGAGGATAACGATATTAATGCAGGGCTGAACTACGGGTATACTTTGTTACTAAGTATATTTTCTAGAGAATTAGTTAAAACCGGATGTATGACCCAATTTGGTCTGAAGCATGCCAATCAATTTAATGATTTCAATCTGGCAAGTGATCTGATGGAGCCGTTTCGACCACTCGTTGACCAGATTATTTATGCAAAGCGTCAAGAACCATTTCCTTTGATGAAACGTGCACTGTTCGAGTTGTTTACCAATAACTACATGTATAACAAAAAGAAAATGTTTTTAACGAATATTGCTGGCGATTATACGAAAAAAATTGTGAAGGTATTGAATGAAGAGATGGAAGGAGTTCCTGAGTTTAGGATATGAGTTATCGTTATATGAGAATGATGTTGATGTTTGATATGCCGACAGAAACTGCTGATGACAGAAAAGCATATCGGCGTTTTCGCAAGTTTTTGTTAAGTGAGGGTTTCATTATGCACCAGTTTTCTGTATACAGTAAATTACTACTAAATGGAACAGCAAATCAAGCAATGATTGCGCGGTTGAAGCAGAACAATCCGAAAAAAGGATTGATTACGCTGTTAACAGTAACAGAAAAACAGTTTGCACGTATGCTCTATTTGAATGGAGAGCGGGATCAAAGCGCAGGGAATTCAGATGCTAGAGTTGTTTTTTTAGGAGAAAACTATGATGAAGCTTAATTTTGGATTACTGGATGAACCAATAGAAATAATGACAACTACAATGCTTGCTATTGAAGATGTTCAGGTTTTTGCAAATGTGATTAAATGGTTGTATCAATATGATGAACAAAGTGAATTAAAAGTATTCGATGAGAAATATAAAACAGCCAAAGCCTCTGAATTAATGATTGTCACAGATATATTGGGATATGATGTCAATTCATCTGCTGTCTTGAAGTTGATTTATGCGGATTTAGAAGAGCAGTTGAATGAAAAACCAGAAGTGAAATCGATGATTGATAAGTTGACTGCCACAATTAGTGAATTGATTGGCTATGAGTTATTGGAGCATGAACTTGATTTGGAAGAGGATGAGATTACTGTTCTGGAATTGTTCAAGGCTTTGGGAATCAAGATAGAAACACGAAGTGATACGATTTTTGAAAAGCTCATTGAAATTATTCAGGTGTATAAGTATCTGTCGAAGAAGAGATTGCTTGTATTTGTTAATGTCTGTGCATATCTTACGAATGAGGAGCTTGCAGAATTGAGTGATTATATCTCGTTGTCTACTGTAGACGTGTTGTTTGTAGAACCAAGGAGAGTCGATACATTGCCGCAGTATGTTTTGGACGAGGACTATTTTTTACATGTAAATTAAATGGTATAATAGAGGTAGTAAATTGACAATTGAATAAATAAAAACTCTTAATAAAGAGGCGTTCAAGACTGAAGTCTTGCTATGGACGAGTAGCGCGATTACGAAATCTTGGGGAAGTAAAATTTTCTGCGAGGTTTTAGAGCTATGCTGTTTTGAATGCTTCCAAAACCTTGTAGTCTTGATAGTCTTCTAGATAAGTGTTTTAGAGCTATGCTGTTTTGAATGCTTCCAAAACACTCCGTTTGCGAGAAAGACATCTTCAATTGTTTTAGAGCTATGCTGTTTTGAATGCTTCCAAAACATTAGGTAGCGCAATTAATCGACCGCTTAAGTTTTAGAGCTATGCTGTTTTGAATGCTTCCAAAACGCAAAATTAATAGTTTTTTTATCACCTGCTGTTTTAGAGCTATGCTGTTTTGAATGCTTCCAAAACCAATGCAAACGGGTCTATGGTTTTTGATACGTTTTAGAGCTATGCTGTTTTGAATGCTTCCAAAACTGAAGTATTGTGTGTTGCTGGATTTATGCAGTTTTAGAGCTATGCTGTTTTGAATGCTTCCAAAACGCTGACCTGAGTGCGCTCCTTGCTGTTGTTGTTTTAGAGCTATGCTGTTTTGAATGCTTCCAAAACCTGCTTTATATTTCTATTATATCACACGTAGTTTTAGAGCTATGCTGTTTTGAATGCCTACCAAGTTAAAGCATATGATTGTTGTTGCTAAGCCGGAAAGGTGGTATCTGAATCTAATGAAATCATTTACTTTCGTTATAAATAATACATCGTGGCAGCGTGCGGCCGCTCTTTTTGTTCGTATGAATGTGTTTGTGCTGGAAAGAAATATAGCAATCGAAGATGAGTTTGATGAGAATGATACAGATGGTACGACATATGCTGTCGCCTATAAAGACAATCTTCCTGTGGCAACTGCTAGATTTACACAGGTCAATGAGACTGCTGCGAAAATCACTCGGGTTGCAACGATGAAAGAATACAGAGGGTTTCATCTTGGCTCGAAGCTGATTCAACTAATGGAGGAGCATGCTGATTCTATGGGCGTGACGACGCTGGATATTCACTCGGAGTTAACGGCTGTTGAATTTTATAAGAAGTGTGGTTATGTGCTGTCTTCAGAAATTTATCTGGAGGACGGCGTTGAGTGTCAGACCTTGACCAAGCAATTGAAATAGAGTGTTGTGGTTAAAGGAAATTCATCTGACATATATCAAAAATATATAAAGAGAAGAGGTTGGACCAAAAGCAGGAGGTTCTGAGAATTAAGTAGGATTTCAAAGACTGGACTCTTTAGATGGGAGCGTTCGATGAAATCGGAGCGAAGTGCAGAGTAGCTTTTGTTTCGCCGTCTATTCGTATTTAGAGTGTAGGATGATTTTCGTTTTGATTATTGTCCCGCACTTTTTTTGTTTATCAAAATTGACTTGCTTTAGTGTTTGGAAATGAAAATCAGGGTTGACCCTCACATGATGTGAGGCTTTATCATGGAGGAACACCGCTGGATTTCTCATGGAGAATCAGTAAATTCAAGGAGGTTTTCAATGAGTACACATAAATTGATTGCTATTGGTACTGTGCACAGGCGAGGAAATCGTCTGGTTATTGAACTAAAGGAGGAACGATTGATTGCTGCGCTGAAGCATCTCTCCTTATTCAGTCATGGCACGCTGATTTTTAGTGATGGAACTGGAAATTTACTGGTACGTGTGGCCAAACTGGAAGAAGTTGACGAAAAAAAAGGTCAGATCAGTCTAGCTGTTGACTGCGGTTTGTTGGAAGGCAACGTGCTCTATGACATCAAACCTTATATGCCCTGTGAAGACCGGATTGCTGTAGCTGATAGTGATGACAGGGAAGATGAATATTCAGATAAGGCTAAGGAAGCTGGCGGCTTTGATCAGCTTGATCTTTCCAGTGCAGGAACGATCAGAAAAAAACAAAATCGCTATTTTCTTTATCCTGAAGATTTTGAAGGCTTTGTATCTGTGAGTAAAGAGAGTAAGTATCTCAAGGTTTTATGGTGGTTTTCCCGTTTTGACAAGAAGGAGTATCGACGAATTGTACAAGGTGAGCCTCCTTATGAACAGGCGCCACGCAGTGGTATATTTGCTACGCGTTCCCCTGTGCGTCCCAATCCAATTGCCTTAACAGTTGTACAAATCATTTCTATCAATCAGGAGGAGCAATCGATTGAAGTGGCGGGACTGGATTGTTTTGATAAAACACCGTTGGTTGGTATCAGACCCTACATACCGTCAATCGATAAGGTAAACGATTCTTCTGTTCCCTCTTGGTTGGCTCATTGGCCGAATCACAAGGATATGGCATTGCCGATAACGGACGGTGAAATCATTTTAGATGATCGTGAGACCGAGTTGCTGGATGCTTATTTACAGTTGGAGAGCCTGGAAACACCTTTGCTGGACTTTGATGAGCAGGAAATCAAAAAAAGAGATAAGAAGGCGATTGCGGTTTATGGTGCAAGACAAAATAATCTGAAGAATGTGCATGCTGTGCTACCGAAAGAAAAGATAGTTGCTGTAGCCGGGGTCAGCGGTAGTGGGAAATCCAGCTTCGCTTTTGATACATTATATGCAGAAAGTCGTCTGCGTCTTTCTGAAACGATGGACAGTCTGGAAAAGCCGGAGGTTGATACGATTACAGGATTGCCGCCAGCTGTAGCGATTGCTCAACGATCTATTGGACGCAATCCACGATCGACAGTGGGGACATTTACTGGTATTCAGGATCGCTTACGGTTGTTGTATGCTGCAATTGGACATCGGCATTGTCCGAAATGCGGCAAAGCGGTGCGTCCTAAAAGCCGAGATGAGCTGGTTGAAATCGTGAATCATTTAGCTTTAGAGCACAAGTTGAAGTTCCTTTCTTATAAAGATATGAAGATCATTTCGCTGGCGGAGCAAGCACAGAAAATAGTGTGGGAAACATATGTGGATCAGGCTTTGGATGCTGGAAAAGGTGCATTCTATCTAGTGATAGATGACAACGAACCGATCTTGTTGCAAACGCGGGAGATGTGCTACCATTGTGAAACGATTCTATTTGAGATGTCACCAGCCGTTTTCAGCTTCAACAATCCGGAGAGCATGTGCGGCGCATGTAATGGTTTAGGGAAAACGGTCGATATCGATCCGGCATTAGTTGTGGCACATCCGGAAGTATCCCTATTGGATGGTGCGTCTGATTACTGGGGAGATGTTCGCTCTTTCAGGAAAAAACCAACGGCGAACTGGATGCGCGGCGAGCTTCTCGCTCTCGCGGATAAAATGGAGATAGACCTTGAACAGCCTTGGACTCAGCTTCCAGAAGAATTTCGCCAAATTGCTCTATATGGAAGTGGTGAAATGGAGGTTTCCTGGAGTTATGTGCATCCGAAAAATGGGCGCAGCGGTACAATCACTCGAGTGGTTGAAGGAGCAATTCCTGTGCTGAACAGACTGCTGAAAAAAGGCGGCAGTACAGCGGAGCAAATCACAGCTTCCTATATGCAGGCGGTGGCATGTCCTGTTTGTCAGGGGGAACGGCTTGCACGAGAGGGACGAATGGTCACTGTGGCAGGGCTTCGCTACCCGAAAATTACCGCAATGACCGTAACAGACGTACTTCATTGGGTGGAGTCATTGCCTGAGGCTTTGACGTTTCATGAGCAAGAGCTTAGTAGTGCCTTGCTAAAAGATATCCATCAAAAGACAGTCTACTTGAAAGAGGTGGGGCTTGCCTATCTTACATTAGACCGGACGATCCCGACACTTTCAGGGGGAGAGCTGCAACGGCTGAAGTTAGTTGCTCAAATGGGGATAGGGCTATCCGGTTTGCTGTATGTGATGGACGAACCGACGGCAGGACTGCATCCAAGGAATTATTCAAACATCCTGCATTCATTGCACAGACTGAAAGAGGAAGGCAATACGATACTGGTTGTAGAGCATGAGGAGACCGTTCTACAGACGGCAGACTGGCTGCTTGAATTTGGTCCAGGTGCAGGACAACATGGTGGAGAGCTTATCTGGCAAGGCGATCCGAAACTGCTTCAGGCTGGGGAAACTCAAACAGCACAGTACTTGACTGGGAGAAAGAGCATCCTGATTGATCGACCGAAGCTGAGTGACGGAACCAAATGGATACAGGTGGAGAAGGCACAGGGAAATAATTTGAAGGAAATCAATGTTCAGTTTCCTAAAGGGTACATGACCTGCATTACTGGCGTCAGCGGCTCAGGGAAGAGCACATTGGCTGAAAAGGTACTTATTCCGGCTATAGAAGCACAGCTGAATAAGGAGCCTACACAACGTTATTGTCAGCAAATCATCGGAGCAGAAAATATTCAGCAAATCGTTTATGCTTCTCAAGCATCTATTGTTGGGAACAAGCGCTCGATTCTTGCAACATTTATCGGTTTGCTTGACGAGCTTCGTCCATTATTTGCAGCACTTCAACAGGCAAAAGAAGCGCAATTGAGTGCTTCGGCATTCAGCTTCAACAGTAAAGAAGGGCAATGTGATGCGTGTAAAGGTGAGGGGATTCAGACGATTGTTGTCCCATTTTCGGCGGATATAGCGGCGGTGTGCCCGCTTTGTCATGGCAAACGTTACAAAAACCATGTATTGGCTGTTCATTATGAGGGCAAGAATATTTTTGAGGTATTAGAATTGCAAGTAGAAGAAGCCCTGCTCTTTTTTGAGGGAAATAAAAAAATAACGGCAATCCTACAAACACTTTGTAGGGTTGGGCTTGGGTACCTCAAGCTCGGTCAAGGGATTCGTACTCTGTCAGGCGGAGAGTCGCAACGGATGAAGCTAGCGAGGGTTCTTTGTAAAAAGCCGTCAGAAAAGATGCTTTATGTGCTGGATGAACCGACCTCCGGACTACATTTTTCTGATATTCAAAATTTATTGGAGCTGTTTTCTGCATTGGCAGATGCCGGTCATACTGTACTTATCATTGAACACAATAAGCATGTCATTCGTAATGTAGACTGGATCATCGATCTGGGACCGGAAGGCGGCAATGCTGGCGGTAATCTCGTTGTTCAGGGAACTCCACAAACAGTCATGGCTTGCGACCATAGCTATACTGGAGCGTTTCTTAAAGGACAATTACAAAATGAGCAGTGAATGACTGAGCAGTTGAAATAAATTAGAGATTCAATAAACTGAAACAATAGCTAAAATAGCAAGAAAGGTACCTCGGAAAATTCGGGTGTGCCTTTTTGCTGTATACCGCAAATCTAAAAAGAAGTTTAAACGATTCTCGATACCATCAATGAGTAGAAGAAATGAACACTTATGGGTGATTAAATGATAAACTATGAGGAGAAGAATGAAATAAAAAGATGAGGTGAACGGCGTGCTGTTGAATCAAATGAAGTATTTTGTAGCTGTTGTTGAGCATAATAGTTTTACAGAAGCGGCGGCAGCTTCGTTTATTTCTCAATCGGCCATTTCTCAGCAAATCCAATCATTGGAAGAGGAACTGGGGGTCGAGCTGCTTCACCGCAAGCATCGAAGTTTTCAGATGACACCGGCGGGGGAGCATTTCTATCGGCAAAGTAAGCTTCTTTTAGCTGATATCACAAAGTTAAAAAGAGAGACGATCCAAATCGGTGAAAGTAAAGAGTCACAGTTGAAAATTGGTTATTTACGTGTGTATGGCGGATTGGAGCTGCATGAAGCGGTTGCAGTGTTTTCCGAGCGCTATCCGGAGATCTCCTTGAGTATCATCAACGGCACTCATGAGGAACTGTATCATGAACTGCGTCAGAAGAGTGTAGATATCGTATTAAGTGACCAACGTCGAGCGTTTTCAGAGGACTACATGAACGTGGAGCTGGTGCGATCTGAGATGTACGCAGAGTTATCAATAAGAAATCCTTTGAGTCGTCAAACAGAGCTTACATTGACAGAGCTGAAAGATATACCCTGTATTTTGATTGCGACAAAGGAACAACAGGCAATTGAGGAAGATTACTATAAACATACCTTGGGCTTCAGAGGGAACTTCTTGTTTGCTGAAAGTCTGGATGAAGGCAGGCTGTTAGTAGCTGGGAATAGAGGATTCTTACCAATCGAGAGTGTAGGGACCTTGCCTCAGCCTGTGGGAACGATCCGACGAATCCCTCTGGTAAAGGATCAGGCAGCGATCACAAGAAAATACTGTGCCTTTTGGCAGAAGAAGCGCAGTAATTACTATATCGAAGAATTTGCGGAGCTTCTAAAGGAATTGCTGATAAAAGAATAGCGTAACGGGCTGTGATAAGCATGAATGAGAGCAAGTAGTCTCATGATGGCTGTCACAGCTCTTTTTGTGAAGGAAATAGTCGCTGATAAAGAGAAACTGAACGGGTGTGTTCCTAGTGTTCAGCTGTAACATCATTCGTTTCTTCACATAAGTAAAACTTATGCAAACCATTATTAATGGAAATTGCTGTCAGTTGTCAAAGGAGTAAAATGAAGGTAATCATAAAACAAGTGAGAAGCGAGGACAAATCAATGAGTATGACAGATAAAGCGAAAGAGTATCACGACCGAATGTTTCCTGATTACCAATCAACTTTTCTTGCTACAGATCCTGAGTTTATTGAGTTATTTGATAATTTTACTTTTGATGAAGTGGTAAATAGTGATGATTTAGAAGACAAGACACGAATGCAGGCAATTTTAGCTGTTTTGATCGGTTGCCAGGGGATCGATGAATACCGAGCGATGCTGGGAGCAGCATTGAACTTTGATGTGACACCTGTAGAGGTAAAGGAAATCGTTTATCAGGCAGTTCCGTATTTAGGGATTGGTCGTGTATTTCCGTTTCTGAAAGTGACAAATGAGGTGTTGCAGGAGCAAGGTGTTTCTCTGCCGCTGACAAATCAAGGAACAACCATACGAGAGAATCGACTGGAAAAAGGGGAAGCAGTTCAGATAGAAATTTTTGGAGAAAGTATGAGAGGGTTTGCTCATTCCGGTCCGAAAGAGAGCCGTCATATCAATTATTGGCTGACAGATAATTGCTTCGGCGATTTTTATACAAGAACCGGTTTAGGGATTCAGCAAAGAGAGATGCTTACATTTTGCTATCTGGCGGCGCAAGGGGGATGTGAACCTCAGTTGACCGCACATGCAGCAGCAAATATGAAGATCGGCAATGACAAGAGATTTCTAATAAAGATTATCTCCCAGTGTCTTCCTTTTATTGGCTATCCGAGAAGCTTGAATGCACTACGTTGCCTGAATGAAGCCGCAGAGTCAATGAACAACAGAGGGGAGAAATGAATGATGCAAAAGACATGGTTGATTACTGGTGTAAGTAGTGGTTTTGGCTTAGAACTGACAAAGCAGTTGTTGGCAAAGGGCGATAGAGTTATTGGAACCGTTCGTAATGATGAACATGTACTGGCGTTGATGCAGCAATACCCGGAAACCTTTTTCCGATATTTTCTGGATATGACAGATACAGCAGCAATCAAGGCTTTAGTAGAAAACGTTTTTGCTTCTCTTGGCACAATTGATGTGGTCATTAGTAATGCCGGCTATGGATTGTTTGGTGCAGCCGAAGAAGTGAGTGATCAAGAAGTCATACAGATCATTGAGACTAATTTAGTTGGATCGATCCAACTGATCAGGGCAGTGATTCCATATTTTCGAAAACAAAAGCATGGACGCTTCATTCAGATTTCCTCTTATGGAGGGCAAGTGGCATTTCCGGGAAATTCGATGTATCATGCGACGAAATGGGGGATCGAAGGCTTTTGTGAATCTGCAGCACAGGAGCTGGCTCCTTTTAATATAGGGATGACGATCATAGAGCCAGGTGGAGCAAGAACAGAATTTCGTTACGGAAGTGCCAAGGTAGCGAAGCTGATGCCTGAATATAACGGCAATCCTGCCCATGCATTTTTACCGATGCTGGACGAGGCAAATGGAGCAGCACCGGGCGATCCAAAGAAAATGGCTGCTCAAATCATTGAAAGTGCGGAAATTGAACCAGCGCCTTTGCGGCTTGTATTAGGCTCGCAAGCGTTGGAAAGTACAATCAGTGTGCTGCAAACGCGAATTGCTGATTTTGACAAACAAAGAGAATCAGCTGCATCAACAGATTTTGTTGAGTAACTGAAAAAGAAATAGGGGGAATAAGTAATGGAGTATGTAAAATTGGGTCATACTGGAATGGACGTATCAAAGATTTGTCTGGGGACAATGGGCTTTGGCGATCCTAATAGCGGCTTCAATGAGTGGGCATTGGGGGAAAAAGAAAGTTTGCCAGTCATCAAAAAAGCTTTGGAGCTGGGCATTAATTTCTTTGATACAGCCAATATCTATTCATATGGAGCCAGCGAAAAAATTCTTGGGAAAGCATTGAATGACTATGCGAATCGTGATGAAATCGTTGTAGCAACCAAAGCCTACATGAAAATGAAGAAAGCGCCAAACAGTGGCGGACTTTCTCGTAAAGCCCTTTTTCATCAAATCGATCAGAGTTTGAAACGTTTGAATATGGATTATATTGATCTGTATATCATTCATCGTTGGGATTATCACACGCCAATCGAAGAGACCATGGAAGCTCTTCATGATATCGTGAAATCCGGTAAAGTTCGATACATTGGGGCCTCTGCTATGTATGCTTGGCAGTTTGCGAAGGCTCAGGCTGTTGCAGAAAAAAATGGTTGGACCAAATTTGTTTCCATGCAAAATCACTTGAACCTATTGTATAGAGAAGAAGAGCGGGAGATGCTGCCATTGTGTGAGGATCAGAGGATTGCGGTAACGCCTTACAGCCCATTAGCTGCTGGTCGTCTGACGCGTGATTGGGAGGCGGCAACCAAGCGGTTCTTAACAGATACTACTGCGAAATCGAAGTATGATACCACGGAGAAGCAAGATAAAGCGATTGTTCAGAGAGTCGCTGAAGTTGCTGCAAATCATGGCGTTTTACGGGCGCAAGTCGCACTGGCATGGCTGCTGCAAAAAGAAACGGTCGCTGCACCAATCATTGGTGCAACAAAGGAAAGTCATTTATTGGATGCACTTCCTGCCATTGAGTTAAGACTGAGTGCTGATGAGATTATTTATTTGGAGGAACCGTATATTCCCCATCGAGTAGTTGGTGCTATTTAGTTTGGAAATAATAGGGAAGAAGGGAAACGAATGAACATTCTTATTTTAGGAGCTGCCGGTCAAATCAGCCAAATGCTGATTGATAGACTTTTAGCAGAAACGAGCCATTCACTGGTTCTTTATGGTCGGAATATCAGTCGAAGAATCAAAATCAGTGAACCGCAAAGAGAAACAATTTTTGATGGTGATTTTAGTGAAAAAAATAAACTGATCTTAGCCATGACAGGTGTCGATGTTGTTTATTTAAATGATATGAACTCACCTGAAGTGACAGAAGAAATCATATTGACCATGAAGGAAGCAGGTGTTTCTTGGATCATTGGTGCAAATATTTTGGGCATCTATGATGAAGTGGCAGGGGCATTTGGTGAATGGAATAAACGAATGGTTGGAAATACCAGCACAGAACGTCATCGAAAAGCTGCGGATATTTTGGAAGGCTCCGGACTTGACTATGTTAATTTGCGATTGACATGGCTTTATGATCAAGAAGGCAATGAAAGCTATCAAGTTTCTCAAAAGGGAGAACCATTTATCGGTGCACAGATTTCTCGCCAAGCAGTTGTACGCTTGATCATGGGTATCTTAGCCGATAAAGAAAAGTACAAAAATACGAGCTTGGGAGTAAGCGAACCAGATACGAATTGGGGAAAGCCGTCTTTTTATTAAGGATAGAATCGTTTAAAGGATTATTTTGAATAGAAAAAAACAGCCTGCTTATCGTATGGAACGACTATCATATAATAAGCAGGCAGTTTTTCATTTTGTTTGATACAATAGGAAAGAGTTTACAGTTTTTTTCCATCAACGAATACGATAATGATTCGTGTTGACCTCTTTTAGCTGGACGGGGAATTTGGGTGACTCAAGAAGTCCCAGCCAGCGAGTCAAATCCTTAGGAGATACGTTTAATGAGGTCAGCAGCTCGTCGTTAGGAACAATTTCGCCTACTTCATATCGTTGGATCAGGCTAATCAAGTTTTTGAGTGCATTATCTGTTGAAGTAGATGGTGCCGGTGGCCCGATTGTATCGATTTTGAAGCCTGACTTTTTCAATCGTTCGATCAACTCTTGACTATCTTCTTCGTACAAGGGTAAGTCGGCCTTCGCAAAGGCTGCTAGACGTGTCAGAAATGCGGTGCTGCATTGCTTTTTCAGCCCGCGATTGATAAATAGATTGTAATACCGTTTAGGAAAACGAAGCTCTTTTTCGACACGAAGTAAAATCAGATCGACACCACGATCCAGCTGATGAATACCGGATTGAACTTGCTGGGCAATCTGAGGCGTTACACCCAAGTGCTGAGCAAAATGTGTGGAACCAAGCTGTAGTGTTTCACCGGTTTTTTCAGAAACCAAAGTAAACTGATATTTAAGTTCTCGACCACAACGGCAAAAAAGCTTCCCTTCTTCACCATGGGGGTAAAGAGGATTTTCTTTAAAGTCAACAAACAGCCATTCCTCATCCTTCAAGAAATTTTCAGTTAGAAAAATGGACTGCATTCGATATTTTTTGAATTGCTGCAGAGTTTCCTGCTGTAAAGGTGTCAGCTTCTGCCACAATTCCAGACGCTGTTCACGAGTCAAATCGATTGCCATAAGATACCTCCTCTTTCTTTGTAGGATAGCGCGAAAAATTTCAATTGTAAAGAAGCTATATGATCGTTTGAAAATAACTGGAGTGATCCCTACGATTTAACAAGCAAGAAATCACTGGGTATCTATCAAGATAAATTACATAAATAGGAGTACAAAACAGCTATGTCTTATAAACGAGTTAAGCTGGTCGGGGCTAATTGTCCGGACTGCCGTCGAAAATTAGATATTTTACTAGATGATGTAGGACAAGATACATTATGTCTTTGCTTTCGCTGCCGTTCTGTCTATACATTCGATGGGCAAAAACTGAATAAATTATCGATAAGTAGACAAGCAATAAAACCGGAAACCGTAGGGCTGGAAGATCTTGTTGCAGCTCTTCCGGAAAAAAATCAGTATAAAGGCAAAGGCAGTCAGCTTCGCCAAAACGACTGGGGCTTTCAACGAAGCTGGTTGAGTTTGGCCGAATATGAGCGCCAGTTTGGAGAGACGCTGGGTTACAATCAATGTGATCTGCGCCGAGAGTCGACAGTCTGTAAGTGGTGTGGCAAGGAGCTTCCGAAAGGGCGTCGTTCCTTTTGCAAGGATAGCTGTTCGCGAAACTATTCGCAGGCAACCTTTACAAAGCGACATATGGCAAGCTTACCATATCGAATCGCCTGTCGGGATCGCTTTTATTGTCAGGTCAGCGGGGAAGATTTGGCCCAGTATAATCGGCATGGTATACGAATACCTGCAAGTAACGGGGAACTGGCGATCCATCATCTGGTTTTTGTCTCGCAGAATGGAACAGATCATGAGCAGAACTTATTGACAGTCTCTGCTGAAATCCATAAAGCCTATCATTCAGGTGAGTCGCCGATTGTTGACATGGTCCATAAAATTCGAGAAGAACGCTTGAAGGACTACGCAGAAAAAATGCATTTTTGATACATGTATGGTTATGATGATTCATGAAACAAAGAGGTCGAGACAGAAGTGTTTAGCTACAAGCAGTAAGCCGGAATTCACGAAAATTGTTCCACAAATTTTTGTTGAATTCCGACTTACTGCCGTAGGAGCTGCTTCTGACTCGCCGTTTATTCCGATTTAAGGTATGGAAAAGAGTGGGAACAGATTTTGATGCTCACTCTGTTTTATTGCTTGAAATCCATTTGCTTCAAAATAAGCATTATATTTTTTTAGGCAGCTTGATTGTAAAAAGAGTATATGCTCCAGGCTGACTTTCTACTAAAATATCCCCTCTCAGCTGTTCAATGATCCCTTTGGCAATTGACAAGCCCAGGCCGTAGCTGTTTTCGCTATGTCTGGATTCATCTACTCGATAAAAGCGGTCAAACAGTTTTGGCAGATGCTCCGCTGTGATTCCTTCACCGGAGTTTTTGATGGTGATCGTGGCTCCCGTTTTTTCATATGAGAGCGTGAGGCTGACTTCACCATTTTTATCAGTATATTTAACTGCATTGTCCAGCAGGATCTCAATCAGTTTTTTCAGTAATACTGGCTCTGATTTTATGATCGCTGGAACGAACGCCGTTTCCAGAGAAATATTCTTCACAGAAAGCCGATATTCATAAGACGCCAAGACATCATGCAGCAGCGTATCGATTTCAACGTCTATGAATGTCAGCTCTGGATCGACAGTATCTACGCGTGCTTGGTATAGTAGGCTATTCACTAATTGCTCCATTCGTTTCGTCCCCTTAGAAATATAGTTTACCCACTTGATTTGATCCTCTATTTTATCTGTTTTATTGGCATAGAGAACTTCGGTATTTGTACGAATGATGCTTAAGGGTGTCTTCAATTCATGGGAAGCGTCGGTAATGAATTGCTGCTGCTTTTTCCATGCATTGGCAATCGGCTTCACCGCATAGTTGGAGAAAAAGACGGTCAAAAAGAAAAAGAACAGCAAGAGGATAACACCGACAATCAATAGTGTTCGACTTAGAGAAGTCAGTACATTTTTAGAATCAGTGATATCCAGAAAGCGAATTTGATACGTTGGATTTTGCTGGTTGATTTGCTGTTTTTGGTCTGTGATCAATGAGGCAACAGCGGGAGCCACGGAATATTGCCATTCTCTGCCGGCTAGTTCAACCGTTCCGCCATCTTGCGCTTTCCAAGCAAGACCTGCAGCTTTTTCATATTGCTTTTGCGACAGCTCGACAGTAGAATCGATCATGACTAGCTGTCCATCTTTATCCACCAGCATATTGAAATAAACACCTAAACCCGGTGAGATTCGGTTGAAGGTCAATTGTCCATCTTTTTGTGTCTCTTCACTGACTGTATCATCGAACTGCAGCTCACCATTAGTGATGTATAGCTCTTCTGTTCGATTCAACCGTTCTTCGTTTTCTGATTGAAGCCTTAATGAGGTCATCACATATACTGCAATCAAAGCTGTGGCCAATATGACTGTAATCAATCCCATGATCATGAGGATCAGTCGATTTCGAAACTTTTTTAACATAAATCACCTCGTTGAGAATTCTAATAGATAGCCCAGTCGTCGAATGACTTTTATTTGTGTGTGACTGTGTACCTGTTTTAATTTTTTTCGTAAAAGAGATATCTGTATCTCCACATGTTTATCTTCGGCATCTGAATCAAAGCCCCATAGCTTTTCAATGAAGCTTTCCTTTGTAGAAAGCTGCGGATGATTGATAACCAGCATCTCCAAGATACCAGCCTCTTTGTTTGTTAACTTGATTGAATATTCCTCGGTAGTAAGCATGCAGGTATAAGGATTTAGTGTAAAATCTCCGGCTGTAAGGAGTCCTTCGTTCTGGTATTCCTTTTTTCGTCTGCCTAAGGCACGTAAGCGGGCCAGCAGCTCTTCGTATTGAAATGGCTTGCACAGATAATCATCCGCACCGTTATTCAAGCCCTCGACACGATCCATCAATTCTCCTTTTGCTGTAAGCATCAATATCGGCGTATCGATTCCTTCAGTACGTGCTTGTTTTAATAAGGTAATTCCATCTTTTTTTGGCAGCATGATATCCAGTACAGCAATATCATAGATACCGGAAAGCAGACAATCCAAGCCCGTTTCTCCATCTTCAGCTATATCGACCGAATAACCATCTTTCTTCAACATTTGGGCTACGGCTTCTGCGAGCATTTGTTCGTCTTCAACTAAAAGAAGCTTCATTTAGTATATTCCCCTTTTAAATCATTTCTTCATTTCCAAGTTGTTTTTATCCTACCATATTTTATTGGTTTTGATTTGCGCAAGCATTTTTACGATTAGAGGTTCACTAAAGGTTCGCTCAGTATAGTGAGTGTGTAAAATAAACCAACAGAAAAGAGGAATTCGATATGAATGATAAAAAGTTTAATGATGATGAAAAGCAAACGAATGGACGGATGAGTAATAAACAATGGTATCATTCGTTAAAACAGCTGCCTGTCCGTGTGCGAACAGGAGCAATTCTTTTAGTTGCAGGATTGGCAATTGGTGCTTACTATACTGGAAAAAGCACTGCGCTGGCAGAAGAGGCCGCAGCACCGGCAATCAATGTCTCATCTTCTGCTGAAAAGAAGGCTAATCTTGAAGGAACAAAAATTAGAAGAAGCAATAATAAATGGCAGTTCTCTTCTGATGATGGAAAAACTTGGACAGAAACACCTCCGGAAGGAATTTACGAAGGAAATGACGGCCGTTTATACTATGAATCGGAAAAAATAAAAGGGATGAATAATGAGTCGAAAGGAGAAATCGCTGATTTCCCTTTTGAAGATGAGTCCGGAAATAGTGTGATCATGAAGCGGGAAAATGATTCATGGCAATTTTCTTCTGATGGTGGAGAAACTTGGACAGACGAAGCACCAGAGGGAGTAGAGGTTGGCGATGATGGTACGGTCACTTGGAAAAGCGAAGATGGAAAACAGGTATCAGAGTATGATCCGTCAAATGGGCAATGGAAGTACTCGGATGATGGTGGGAAAACCTGGTCCGATCCGTTGCAGGAAATCGAGGATTGGATAGAGAATGGCTTTACAATGTCAGTAGCCGAAGGGATTTTGATGAAGCTGCAGGATGGAAAAGTAGTTTATTCAACAGATGAAGGAAAAACCTGGTCGGAGGAAGTACCAGAAGGACTTGAGGTGCCGGAAAATAGTGTGATCGCTAAAGGCGAAGACAGGAAGATGAAGTATTCAACAGATGGTGGAAAAACCTGGTCTGAAGAAAAACCGGAGGGCTTTGAAATCCCAACGGTCGAGGACATCTTGGATTCATTACCGGAAGGATTCGTTCCATCAACAGATGAAACGGAAGATTCTGATGGCTTGGATACAAATGCAACAGCCCTATAAAAATAGTAAACAGGAGATGAGTGGGACAATAATCTGTTCCCACTCTTTTCCATGCCTTAAATCGGAATAAACGGCGAGTCAGAAGCGGCTTATTGCTGTGAATCACTGTGATTGCTTACAAAGTAAGCAGAGCAGATGCTGAAAAGTACCTACCTGGTGCTTGTAGCTAAATACTTCTGCCTCGGCCTCTTCCTTTTTAGCGTAGACTGATTCTGGTATCAAGAATCGGTCTGTTTTGTACCTGTACCACAATGCTACTCAATCAACAGCTTTTGCTGGTAACACAACAAGTCTGATAAAAATTATCACAAAGCTGAGGATCAGTAGAGCTAGTAGACAAAGCAAAGTCAGCTTTCCACCGATAACTGTACCTGCTGCCGGATTACTTGCTGATTTTTGTGAAAGGTTTAAGATGAGGGCTGCAAAAGCAGTTGAAACAGCGCCGATGAATTGCTGCAGTGTGCTGAAAACAGCATTGCCGTCACTTTGCTTTTCAACTGAGATAGCGGAAAGTCCAACTGTCATTAAATTACTGTATGCTAACCCAAGACCAATCATGAAAAGAACATGGCAGCCGATAATCAAATAGATTGTACCGCTGGCCAATAGAAGAGAAAGGAGACTCCAACCAGTGAGTGAGAGGATCAGTCCAAGTAAAATTGGTTTTTTAGCACCTAAGCGATCAAGGATTTTTCCGGAAATTGGCGCAAATACAGCACCTACTAAGGCGCCGGGGAACATCATCCCTCCTGCTTGAGAAGCGGAGGTTTTAAAGACGATCTGCATGAAATTAGGAATGATGAAGGAAACGCCTAGAAGCATCGCTTGAAATACTAGGAAGCCGAATAAACAGCTCCTGAAAGGTTGATTTTGGAAAACGGATAAATCCAATAATGGATTTTTTTTATTACATTCATAAAAGATCAATACACTGCCAATACCGATGACTAGGATAAGCCAAAAAATTGGTTGTTCGAAATAATTGAAGGACAGAAGTAGCGAGCTGAACATAACAGCTAAGGCAAGAGTTGCTGGCAGGTTAAGTTTTTCAGTTTTCTCAACGGGTTCCTCTGGAATTGCGTATAGGCCGATAATGGCAGCTATCGCCAAGACTGGCAATAAAAAGATGTAGATATACGACCAGCCAAGTGTAGAAGTCAGCAATCCGCCGTAGGTTGGCCCTAAGGCGGGAGCGATGGAGGTTGTCAATGTTCCGACACCGATCATCATTCCTCTATTTTTGAGCGGTACCTTTGTTAGAATGATCGAAAACATCAAGGGGAGGGCAATCCCTGTAGCAATTCCTTGAAACACTCTTCCCATCAGCAAAAGGGAAAAATTGATTGGAATACAGTTGATGGAGACGCCGAGAATAAACAGGATAATGGCACTCGTAAATAGATTTTTCATGCTGTAGTTCTTTGTTAGGTACGAAGAGAGCGGAACAATAATGGAAATCATTAATAAATAGATTGTTGTGACCCACTGTACCTGAACAGTGCTGATATTGAATTGTGCGATCAACGTTGGGAATGTCACATTCATGGCCGTTTCGATCAAGACACCGCTGAATGTTAGTACACCAGTAGCAAGAATTGCCAGGTATACGTTAAAAGTTCTCATATGTTTCATTTTCTTCACCTCTTTGTTTTGTAGGAAAAGCTGAACAGACTGGGAGCTTCAAGCAATAGGATAACTTGACCTAATGGTGCCCCTTTGCCATTAAGGACAAATTATCTTATTGTCGAAGAAGCTGGTCTGTAAAGCTAGACAATAAGAAAAGCTGAACAGACTGGGAGCTTCAAGCAATAGGATAACTTGACCTAATGGTGCCCCTTTGCCATTAAGGATAAATTATCTTATTGTCGAAGAAGCTGGTCTGTAAAACTAGACAAAAAAATAGAGACAAGATTCCAAAGAATCTCGCCTCTATTTCGGCACATTTAAGATATGTGCTATCTGTACGATACTGTTGATTATATCGAAATAATGAAAACAGTCAACAGGAAAGAAATGACTTAAGATTTTCTTAAGGTGAAAAACAGTATTGGGAAATCTTCTGTTAACTCCAGTTATTTTATAGAAAAAAGACATCTAAATATAAAATCTATGACAGGGAAAGATCGGTTTATCGTGAAGCTAATTAGAATAATCAAAGCGTTATCGTCGACATTCTATTCTTTTACCGTTATCCTGAGTCGTGAGAAATCCTTAGGGAGGAAACAGAGATGAAGAAAATAAATGTTGTCAGTGAATTTGCGCCGTTGCGTTCCGTAGTATTAGCACAGTCTCAATTCTGTTTTCCGTCAGAGGCCGGGGAAGCGGAATTTGATGATTCCTTTTTGACAGAAGAAAATGCACGTCTTGCAAGAGACAGTGCCGGAATGGATTTGTCGGAAGCTGATAGTGAAAAACAAGAACAGTGGGAGAGCGAAAAAGAAGCGATGAAAGCATTGCTAGAGTCTTATGGTGTCGAGGTATTGAGGCCAAGACTGTTGACAGCCTATGAAAAGGAGTCTGGTAGAGCATCCGGAGCAGGCTATAGCAACTTCTTCTCACGAGATCCTTTTTTTACGATTGGCAATGTTTTGATAGAGGGAAATTTGAAGTTCATGCATCGACGTCATGAAATTCTGCCCCTTCGCCCAATCATTACTGAGTGGACTTCTGCAGTGGATTGCTATTACTTTGCGGCTCCTCAACCAGATATTTCAGATGGTACAGCCAGTGAGACAGGACCATTCATCGAAGGTGGCGATGTTCTTGTTTTAGGTAAAACTGTTTTTGTTGGTTATTCCGGATTAGCGAGTAATTTGCAAGGGATCCATTGGCTGCAGCAGATCATGGGGTATTTTGATTTTGAAGTGATTCCAGTAAGACTGCATCCGCACATTTTACATTTAGATTGTGCGTTGAGCTTATTGCGAGATGGATTGATGATCGTGTGTGAAGAAGCATTTTTAGATGGTATCCCAGAGCAACTGCAGAGCTGGAAGAAAATCTACGTTTCTCTGAAAGAAGCCTCCATACTGATGACAAATGGTCTTCCTATAAATGAGAATGTTTATATCACAGATTGTGCATTTTCAGAGCTTATCGCAAAGATCGAAGCCAAAGGGATCGAGGTGCGGAGCATCGATTATCAGATTTCCAGAATCTTCGGCGGTTCTTTCCGCTGTACAACGCAAGCGTTGGTTCGTGAATGATCATATTTTTAAAGACAGCTATGCAGAGAACTCCTCTCCTGTGCAGCTGTTTTTCTTTGTACTCTACTGTAAGCAGTTAAGGAGAAAGGGGTGTCTATCGATACAGGCAACTTTCGTTAACAAATATTGTTATCGATGGTTGGTGTGCATGATGTGAGAAGTAGGATATAGTTAATGCAGAGAGGTGTGAAAAGTATGAATAATCAAAATAATCTTGTCGCAGCGAATTTACGCTATTTACGAAATAAAACGAAATGGTCTCAGGAGCATATTGCTGAGAAAATCGGTGTATCCCGTCAGGCTGTAGCCAAATGGGAAAACGGGGAGACGATGCCCGATTTGATCAACTGTGCTTCTCTGGCAGATTTATATGAGGTATCTTTGAACGATCTCGTTCGTCATGATCCGGAAGAAGCGGGCATGCCGATCGGACCTGTGAATAAGTATATTTTTGGCGTTGTAACTGTTGGTGAGCGTGGTCAAGTTGTGTTGCCGAAGAAGGCAAGAGATACCCTTGGGATCAAAGCAGGAGATTCGCTAGTAGTGCTGGGAGACACAAGTCCGGCGACAGAAGGGCTGGCGATGATCAAAAATTCGACCTTTACTCGGGTAACAGGCGAAGCAGTTGATAAGCTTATTCCAAAAAGTGAGGAGCATTGAGATGACATTGCTGGATGTGAAAAACATAACGAAAGAATATCCTTCCTTCGCTATTCGGGATATCAGTTTTATTATTCCAAAGGGGAAAATCATTGGCTTGATTGGAAAAAATGGTGCGGGAAAATCAACAACATTGAAATCTATTTTAAACTTGATCCCGATCGATCATGGGGAAATCGAGATGTTCGGCAAAGATTTTTTCACGGAAGAAATATACTGTAAACAGAATTTAGGCGTTGTTTTGGGTGGTGTAGATTTTTATAAAGAGAAAAAAATCAAAGATATCACGAAAGTAACGAAACGATTTTATACAAATTGGGATGACGCAGCGTATCAGAATTATTTGTCTGAATTTTCTTTAGATCCGGAGAAGAAGATCAAGGAATTATCTGCAGGGATGCAGGTGAAATATTCTATTGCGCTGGCGTTGTCGCATCATGCAAAGCTCTTGATTTTTGATGAGCCAACAAGCGGGCTCGATCCAGTATCTCGTGATGACCTGATCACGATTTTTCTTCAAATCGTAAAAAGTGGGGAGCGAAGTATCCTTTTTTCAACACATATTACCTCTGATTTGGAAAAATGTGCAGATGGGATCATTTATATCAAAGATGGCGCGTTGATAAAATCTGCGGAAAAGATTGCATTTATTGATTCTTTTCAATACCTGAAGACACCGGAGGATATACAGGATTTGTCTTTAGAAGAGATCATGATTCGAATGGAGGGAAAGCATTATGATTTCTAATCTGCTTTATAAGGAGCTTCGTTTGGCTGCACATCCTAATCTATATATTTTTACGATGATGGGGCCGCTGTTATTAGTTCCTGCCTACCCATATACAATGGTCTTTCTTTTCAGTTGTATCGGGAACTTTGTTAATTTCATGTATGTTAGAGAAACAAATGATATTTACTATACTGCACTTTTACCAATCAAAAAAAAGGATGTTGTGAAGTCAAAAATGCTTGTGGTAGTGATTTCTCAGCTCGCATTGATTTTGATTTCTATCCCATTTGCTTTTTTACGCCTGCTGTTTCTTTCTGACGGAAATCCGGTGGGAATCGAGGCAAATGTTGCGTATTATGGATTTGGCTTGATGATATTTGCTGTATTCAATTATCTGTTTCTGACAGGCTATTTTAAAACAGCTTATAAAATTGGGCTGCCATTTTTTATCGGTGCCGCAGCAGCCGCAGTTATCGCTGTATTGGCGGAAGGGATCGTTCATATTCCGCAGCTTGCTTGGCTGGATTCTGTTAAAATGAATGATCAAATCAAACAATTGCCAATAGTAATATTAGGTGGAATTCTATATGGTCTTGCAATTCTGATAGCCTATAAGAAATCAGTAAAAAGATTTGCGAAAGTAAATTTGTAAAATGAACGGGCAAAGACTAAAGAGAGCGGGAGGGTATTCGGCAGAGTATCGAACCTGCTTTTTTTGTCTTTTTGAATGAGAGAAATCAAAAGTGGGTTGTTCAATAGATGAGAAGACTTTCTTTTGTCTATTAACGTAGTAATACGTCCATATTTTTAGTGGAAGCAAGGATTCTTTTCTACATATTTTTCCTAAAAGAGCTTGAATTTCTTTTCGTTTCAGCCTATGATAGTGGTATTGTATTTATTTTTTGGAAATCTGAATTTCTTAATAGGAAACAATGGCTGGGTTAAGCTATAAAAAATGAGTGAAAATGGAAAGGGTTTAATTAAAATGTTGAAGAATTCGTTTTATGAGGAGTTAAGTGAGACGAACAAATATATCATTCGTTGCTGTTTCTTTATTTTTTTTGTTAACGGGCTGTATGCAATGATTTTCGGCTCACTGTTGCCCTTACTGAGTGATGCGTATGAGCTGAATGATACAGTCAGTGGTATGCTGATTTCCAGTCATCAAGCTGGTAATCTGTTGGCAGGATTGCTTGCTGGTATTTTGCCTACCTATATTGGACGTAAGAATTCTATTTTATTTTTAAGCAGCTTTGTTGTGATTGGATTTCTACTGATCATTGTTACAGGGCAGCCGTGGCTGTTACTTGTAGCTTTCTTTTTTACAGGAATCAGTCGGGGCAGTATTTCTAATTTTAATAACAAAACAGTAAATGATGTTTCAAACAGTAGTCCTGCGGCCTTGAATTTTCTCCACAGCTTATTTGCAGTTGGTGCGCTGCTGGCGCCATTTCTTGTAATTGTGTCTACTGCACTATTTGGCTCACGAGGTTGGCAGGTCAGCTGTATGGTGGTTATTGTGCTGATTTTGATTTCTCAATGGATGTTTTCAAAAATGTCTATAGAGGAGGAACAGCCTCATTCCAATCATTCATCAAAAGAGAGCGGCTATACATTTTTTAAGGATAAACTTTTCTGGAACACGGTTGTTATTCTCTTCTTTTATCTCTGTGCTGAGGCTGCAATTACAGGATGGCTAGTCAAATATTTTGTGGATGCGCATATCATGAATGTTCAACAAGCACAATTACTGGCTTCATTGCTTTGGCTGGCAATCTTGTCAGGACGATTGCTCTGTACCTTTTTTGGCGATCGTTTGAAGCGCAGTCACTTATTACTGTTTATCAGTGTAGGAGCAAGCTTGTTCTACTTCCTATTGTTGTCAACACAAAGCTTTTCAGTAATCGTTTTGGCTATCTTTGGTTTAGGTGCCTCGATGGGCGGAATCTATCCGACAGCGATGACAATTGCCGGACCATCAATTAGGAAATACCCGATGGCAATGGGTTGGTTGTTGATCATTGGCGGTATAGGCGGCATCACAATGCCGATCGTCACAGGTATCTTGTCAACAAATTACGGGATCTATGCAGGGATGGCAGCAATCATTGTCGCAATTATTATTATGCTTTTAGGTGTAGTTGCTTATATTTTCTTTGAAAAAAAGCGGATAGAAAATTTGGCTGATTGACTGAGGAATAAAAAAATACGAATATTCTTCGGAATTTTTTTACTTGTGCAGTGAAGTTTATATGAATGCTAAATATGGGAGAAACCGCTATAAATCAAGGGTGGAAACAACTTTCTATTGCCAACATACGAGAATATACGTAGACTAAATGGAAAATAGTATACGAAATAATCAGTTGTAGGTGAGAAAAATGGAAATCAGTCAAGTAGTGAAAGACAAGCGCAAAGAACAAAAGCTGACACAGGATCAGCTGGCAGAAAAAATATTTGTATCTAAAAAAACCATCTCCAATTGGGAAAATGGCAGAACGACACCAGATATAGAAAGCTTGATTCGAATCGCTCATTTATTTGAGTTATCTTTAGATAGCTTATTGTTGGAAGGATCGAATATTGTTGAAGATATCAAAAAGCGTGAAAAGCTTGCAGAGCTGACTCAGGTTTATTGGTTGGGACCGGTGATTACAGAAATACTGCTGTTGATTTTGCTGTATCTTCCTTCAGGCAACATGGAAAATCGTTGGATGCTAGGTGTGATAGTCATAGCGGCAATCACAAATCTGCTTTCGATCATCTATTTTAAAGGAAAGATATACGGTCTCAAAGGCATGGAAGAAAAGCTGAACAAGGAATTGAAATATATGAGAATCAGCGGGCTGGTATTTTTGACAATCGTGCTTTTGTTTTTGTTTATTATATATAATTTTTACTGAAAAATAGAGAAGACTATATTGTTTATCAGAATTTTTAAGAGAGTGGGACAATAATCTGTTGCCACTCTTTTCCATACCCTAAATCCGAATAAACGGCGAGTCAGAAGTAGCTCCTACGACAATAAGCCGGAATTCAACAAAAATTTGTGAAACAATTTTCGTGAATTCCGGCTTATTGCTTGTAGCTAAACACTTCTGTCTCAGCCTCTTTTTTCATTTTACCCTAACGATTGCGCCCGAATCTCGAAAATATATGTTCCGATTTTACTGATGATCATTTCCCAGTCATCTAGTTCAACTGTTTCATTCAATAGATAGATTCTTTTGATAGGCTCCGGAAGGTTAGGGAGTGGGCAATCACTGATGACGATGTCACAGGTTTCCATGAATCTCTTTTTTAGTGCAATGTGATCAGAGGCGTATATCTGCTCGATCTTCCCTATAATATCTTCACTGACGTAGTAATCTCTAGTGTAGTTGATGCCAATGATGATCGGCCGAGCTGCTTTATACCGATCAAGGAGATGGAACAGATCCTCGACCACCCAATCGACATTTTCTTTTTTTGCTACTTCAGGGATAAGGTAGCTATACGTTTCTCTGAAGCCTAAATAGAAGTCTTTGATTTCTTCTTTGACAAGCAGAAAACTTTCACGTTCTTTGTATAAGCTGAAAGAGGGCAAAGGTGTGTTTGGCTGTGTTTCGCAAAAATATTCGTTATAGAGTTTGTTTCTAAGTGAATTTAGAATATGCAGGACTTTTTGATTTTCCGGAATGCTCAGACCAAAAAACGCACAAAATTTTTCAACCAATAATTTGGAATAAATCAGAGAAGGCATTTTCTTTTCTAAAAGGATATCGTATTGGCGCCGATTTCCCTGATCACTTTCGATTTTAGGCAAAGAAAGGCGGACCAGCACATTGAGAATAATGCGCTGCTCATCACTTAAGTGGATGTCCTCATGAAGCAAATCAATGTTTTTATCGAGAAAGACGACGCTTTCCGGATATGTTTGAATGACCTGCTGGATCTCTTTTATAGAGGTGTAAGGAAAGTTAGTGGTACAGATTTTTAATAATAGATAGAGTTTATCCATTAGTCCGCCGTTCAGGCTGATCAGCATCCCCTTTTTGAAATAGCGGTTGAGCATGTAGGCGACAGACTCTTCGCTTTCCTTTTGGAAGGGGCGTGATGTATTTGAGAATATATTCCAGTAAACATCCAGGATGCAGTATTGGATTTGAAATTCGCTGCCCGTAACAAGCTTTTTTCCTGCTTGGGAAAACCGAATAGTAATACCATAGAGCGATAGAAAACTGTTGACTGTTTTCATTCTGGTATACAGATATGAGGTACTGTAGTTTGTCCGGCGACTGAGGGCAAGGATAGAAGTGATTTGGTTATTCAACAGAGCAGTCATGATCGAATAATTGGTTGCTTCTGTGCAGTAAAGACCAAAAAGCCGATAGTAACAGTCGATACTGCTGTCATCTGTAGTTTCTATTTTAACAAATCTTTGCTGTGTGATGATTGCTACAGACTGGATCTCGAGACGTTCGACATCCTTTTTCAGCTCATTGATATAAATCAAAAAATTGTTCTCGGACATATTGAATTCTTTTGCCAGATACGACACGGTGATAAAGAAATTGTTTTTTAATAAGAATTTTGTGATTTCCAGCTTCGTCACACTTTTTTTGGTTAAAAGATAGTCTTTGATTGCTTCTTGTGTCTGCATAGTATCATCCTCCTGCTTCAACAAAGTAAATGATGTCCATCCTCTTCATCTTATCATGCCATAAGAAAAAGAGATAAGAATGTGAAACGAGAAAAGAGTATTTTTAGGAGCCTCTCTCTAAATTATTGTAATTTTATTTTTTTCTTCAGCAAAAAAAGTAAACGGACAACTGTTATTTGTATTATTTTATTGTTATCAGGTATTGGCCAACTGGGAATAAAAATGAAAGAAGGAATAATTGTGAGTATGATGCGAATGATGCTGGTATCGCTTGCTATGTTATCTACTGCTTCGATAAGCAGCGATGGTTTGGTGGATGGAGATGTTTCAATTTCGGAGGAAGCGGCTTTAGTAAGCCGGGAAGCGAAATGGGCAAATGCAGATCGAATAACGTTTGTTGATGAGTATTCATTGTTTAATTCCGGAGTTGCGAAGCTGCAGGTGGGCAAACCGGTCACGGTTTATGCAACAATCAATTATTCCGGTGATAGTGATCCGATTTCACAATCAGTTGTTTCATTTGAGAATGTTGATCCGGCATTATCGATTGATTATGACGGTACTCTTTTATTCGACGGCAAACAAGCAGCTTTTTCTTTTACAGTCACGTTATTAGAGTCCATTCAGGCACCTAAATTGTTTAGTGTCAGAGTGTCAGATGGTCAGCCGGAAGACAATCAGCATTTAACTCCGTATAGTCAAAGACAGACTGTCATTGAAGATGCATTATTTAAAGACCCGATTACAGAATCCAGCAGTGAACCTGAAATAGAGACGAGTACAGATAACACAGAAGAACAAGAATCTGACTCAAGTACTCCGCCAAATGAAGAGCCGAAGGTTGAGAATAGCACAGAAACAAGTGAAGAACCACCTATGGACAATAGCTCGGAACCAGTGGAAAAGCCGGAGGACAGTACAAATTCAAGTGAAGAGAATGAAATAGATAGCAGTACCGAACCGAGTCAGGAAAGCAGCTTAGAATCAAGTTCAAATTCAAGCGATGACAAGCCGAAAAACGAAACGAGCACAGAAACGAAAGAAACATCAACTAGAGATTCTGAGCCGCCTTCAAAAGTCAAGGGAAGTTCTGAAGCAATGGGAACTAAGACGTCTGTGGGAACAGGCAATACGGGCTATACGAAAGGCATTTCTGAAAAGCGAAAGAAGTCATCTTTCCCATCAACAGGAGACAATACAAAGAACCGTTTGTTTACTATGGGTATTTTTATAACGGCTGCTGCTTTACTTATTTTTCTTTATACGAGCAACAAAGAAAAGAAATAACCAATCGAGTATTTTAAGACGACTCAACAATATATGGATAGAAAAGGTCTGTGGGTTTGTTAAAGGTAGAAGTGTGTGTAGGCAATGCGACGAATCTATCCTCCCCAAAATATGAAACGTTGACGTCTTTTAATAAAAAAACAGAGGAACGCTGCTTCGACGGATGCAGCATTCCTCTGTTTTGCTTGTTATAGCACATGATATAAACGAATTATCGTTAGTCCATAATTCTGTTTTTCAGCCAGATAAAGCTTTAAAGAATCGGAATATAAATATCAGTTAAACTTTTGTCTTTTAGACTTTTAGGCGGTTCTGTAATATACATTTCAAACGGAACAGCATCTCTTATTCTAGCTTTATTTTTAAAAAGCCATTCTTGGTACATATATTGCCAAGCTTCTTCGTACTGGTTACCTGACATTTCAAAGTGGCCAACAGCAAATTTTCCTGAAATGCTGGATACACAAACATTTCCACTTTCAACTACTTTTGCATTTGCTGGAATAATCATTGCTACACTGGTACGAAGATTCACTTCCTCTGTAATAAAAGGATTGTCGTCATAAATTGTCAAAACCTTTGTTTCGTCAGAACTAATTAAGTTATTCTTGGCAGCAAAGTCGAATAATTCTTTGAAGAGCTTCCTGCTTTGTCTTCTGAATTCAACATAGCTCCCCCTAAAACGAATATAGATAATTCTTTGCTTCTCTAGTTCCTTTATGGTGATATTGATTGGCTCGATCATAATAATTCCTCCTTGTTTTTACTATGTCTTACACAAATCATTATTTCATGAGCCAATCACGATTACTTGACAATTCTTGCTGTTTTCTGTAATTCAAAGGACTGAGTCCAAAATGGGCTTTGAATGTCCGACTAAATGAACTAGAATCATTATATCCATACTCCATAGCAATAGTAGTGATAGAAATTTTAGGATCCACACATAGAAAAATCGCAGCACGCTCTAATTTAAATCTGGTTACAAACTCATTTACGGTTTCGGAAGAGTACTTTTTAAAAATTCTATGAAAATGAAATTCCGATAAATGAGCATTTCTTGCTAGATCGTTTAATGAGATAGCTTCTTTCAGGTTATTTTCTATATAGTCTTCAGTTTTATTTATTAACCGGATGTATGCTTGCTTGCAAGCGATAGTTTCTTTATTCATATTTATCTCATCCTTATTCATCTATAGTTACCTTTTAGCTCGCTTAATGGTAACTGTAGATGATCATTTCTTGTTTTAGCTTATCCAGAAGTTATTTGTTTACTCAGAGCGTAAAATTATAAGGATTTGTTTTGGTGGTGCTGATATTGTCTCTGATTTTCTTCAAGGATTCGACGTTTTGGTCAAAGTTGTGATGCATCACGTTCGTATACAAAATATCCATGACTGTCAGATAGCTGATTCTGGAAGCTAGAGATTCCGTTCGAAAGACGGTTTCTTCTGTCAGAACGATGATTGCTTTATCTGATAATGAGACTAGTTCAGAGCCGCTGTTGCCAGTCAAGGCAATGATCTTTGCCGGTGTTTTCCTGATTTGTCGAGCTAAGTTGATTGATTCTTTTGTCTGACCTGAATGAGAAAAAATGAACACACAATCTTCGCTGGTCATTTTTGTCGCAAAGCTTAGCTGCATATGATAGTCAAATAAATGGTTACAACGGTATTTTGTACGGATGAACTTATGAAAGCTGTCAAATGCAACAATCGTCGATCCGCCCTGTCCAAAGAAATGGAGTGTTTTCGCAGAGTACATCAATGATAACACCTCGTTAAGCAAATCTTCTGTCAAAAAATGAATCGAGTTGCTTAATGAATAGATGTTTGATTGAAGTACTTTTTTTGCAATATCGATACTGGAATCTTCCGGACTGATATCATCTGCACCTGTCATGTGATTCACATTTTGGAAAGCCGGTTGATAATTGGTGTTACGAGCAACGTCTATTTTAAAATCCTGGAAACCGCTATAGCCGATTTTTTTTACAAACTGATAAATAGAGGACTGAGACACGCCGATTTCGCCAGCCAGCTCCTCCAATGTTTTCATGGACAATACTTCGTCTGAGTGGGTAAAGTAATCAGAAATTTTTTGTTCTGTATCACTAAGAGAACCCATTTTTAATCGGATTCGTTGATCTAAATAATGATTTTTCATCGTAGCCTCCAATCTTGACCTGTGCCGCTTTTCAAATCAGGTCATAGTGGAAATAGAATCAAACAGCAGCGACAAGCTATTTGCAGAGAAAGTGGTAGTAACAAAGTTGAGATGCATAGTTAAATAAGCCATAGATTTGGGCAGTTTTTGTGGGGTAATGATTGAGTGATTAAGTAATGGAGGTTCTTGTTTTTATGTAGAAAGCGTTTCAGAATACTATAAGTGTACTAAATCAGCGAACGCTCTGTAAAGCCTTTGATCATTTTTTATGGTTGTTTTACGTAATTATCCTGTTGAAACCTGATACAGAATGAACAATTATAATCAGAGGAATCGAGAGAATTGCTGGCATAAGAATCGGAAATTTTGTGGAGTAAATGAAAATATAGATATAGCTGAGCTCTGTTTGTTGAAGCTGACCAATAGAAAAAATTCAATCTGTAAAAATTACTATTTCCAGTGTACTATTAATATATAAAGTCTGTTAACAAAGAGTGATCAATATTGGATATTCGACTTTGAACCATGAACGTCCATGATTCTTGCTGGAAAACATTCCGTTTGAGGTATTTCATAGTGAGGAACAGTTCTTTTTCACGTAATAAAAGCATTAACAGGACTATCAAGAGGGAGTTGCATAAATGAGTTGTTGGGAGTTACTTGGAATCAAGCCGATTTCAAATAAGAAGGAGATAAAAAAAGCATACGCTACAAAAATAAAACAGTTGGCTATCGATCAAGAGCCGGAAGAATTTCAAAAGCTGAAGGAAGCCTTTGACCAAGCGTTACTGTTGGCAGATACGGTTGACGATAATCACTTTTCTTCTGAAATGGAGGAGCCGAAATTTTTTGTTGATTTAAAAGAAGCAGCTGAGGAAGAAGTATCAGTAGATGATACTCAGAATGCTGTTCAGAGCTTTGCCGATCAGCTGTCAGATTTATACAATGGAAAAGCTTTTTTTGATGATTTAGAAAAGTGGCAATCCTTATTCACGAAAGAACTGGAGTGGTCAATCACCGATTATGAGCATATCGAAGGGATCATGCAGCGTTTTTTGTTGGAGAACTACCCGCTATTATCGAAACGTATCATCACCTTTTTAGAAGAGGTATTTGGTTTTGATAAGCTGGTGGAAGACGTTAAAATAAGGACTTCCTTTAGTTATTATTGGGAAGATATCCAGCATGTACCTGATTATTCCTTTGAATGCTATTGGAAGATAGCCGAAGAGGAACGGATTCCTTATTTCTTTGGGCGCTATGAATTATACCAAATGCTTGCTAGAGGAATGCCAGAGAGAAATCAATGGAGAAAAAAGCTGGTGGAATGCCAGAGCATACTTTCAGAAGATCCGGATCTTCTGAATTTACAGGTCGCCTATACACTAACGAAAGATGTTAGGTTGGCAATGGAGCATTCCAAATGGCAGATCTCAGGTCTTTTTGCTGAGCTGCAGGCATTGCCTCTAAATGAGACGACCAGATATTTGAGCAACTATATTGATTGGCTTTCTGGAAATGGGTCAGTTGAAAAGCTTTTACTAGATGAATCGAGTGAATTGCCAACCTTGCCTTATTCAGTGTTTCTTCTTTTGACTGGTCATATTTATGCAGAGCTTCAGGAATATTCAGAGGCTAAGGCTAGATTTGATTTGCTGAAGCAAATCGCCCCATCTATGATTCAGCGTGAAGGAAGAGCACATGTTGAAAATGAGATTAGGCCCAAGACCAAGTCACAATCATCGAAAGCCACCTGGGTAATAGTGGCAGTGGTATTGATTTTATTGAGGCTGGTAAGTGCAAGCAATAGAACTTCAGTTTATAAACCATCAGAGCTGGTATTGCCGGAAACAAGTACGGAGAGAAGTGTCCTTGATTTTTCGGATTTAAAATACAGCAGCTTTATGTACAATAACTTCGCCTATCTTTTTTATATTGATACAGAAGATGATTTAGAACGTTTCAAATTTACTGTAAGGCATGTTAGCGAAGAAGCTGAATCAATGTTTTTAGATGTCGATGTTCAACAATTAGAAACTTTAGATCTTGAAAATGCGGGCTTTCTATATTCAACAATTGATACAGTTGAAGGCTATGGCCAACTGATTGGCGTGTACTTCGGATTACTTGACGAACCTTTTGCAATCTTACAATTGGATGATGATGAAAAGATCAAAGATGTGTTTGGAGAAGGATGGACAGAGCTCGATGGGCTAGAATATGTGCGGATTTGGGCAGATATGAAGGTCCGTCCCTGGACCTCAAGCCAGTTCTTTTTTCATTCGTTCTTGCTAACAGATCATCGTGAGTGGAATATGGATTACCGACCGGAGTTCACAACAGAGGCTGTGAAACAATCACTGTTGGAACATATTGATTACTTGGCTGACACAGAGCATCAGGATTGGACGTATCGGGATAGTTATGATAACCAAAAGAGGGACTATACGATTTTTGAATATAAGAATAGTGAGCATGTCTTGATTATTTCTTATGATACTTATGGACGAATCGATCATGTATATGGGGAAAGTTGGGAAACACTGGATAAGAATGTAGAACAGCAGCTTTATACGAATATTGAAACAGCTGAGGCAAATAAATAAGCAGTTGTTCTATATGATTGGTTTTACTCAAAATACTAATTATTAAGAGTGTGAGACAATAATCAAATTAGAAATTGTCTCACACTCTAAACACGAATAGACGGCGAGTCAAAAGCTGCTCTTTCGAAATTAAGCCGAAATTGCTTTAACAAACAGCAACTACTGTAGTAGTTCTGATGTGGCAAAGTACCTACTTGGATACTAAAAATACGAAAAGCCATTTTCGTATATTTCTTCCTTTTGGCCAGCCTCTTTTTGATAAGTTTTCTTGAAAAATATGAAAACAGTATGAAAAGTATAGTGAAAGAGGTTGGATTAAAAAAACAATTTTTAATTTTTAGCAGTTTTAGAAAAAAATATTTTCGAGCAAAGTTCGTAAAAAATTTGAATGAGTGGTTATTAAATTCGATAAGAAAATATTTATATTTAGAAAACGCTTACTTTGGTTTTCTTAATTAATTTGAGCATTTTTGTCTTAAAAAAATTACGCACATCGTTTTTAGATATCTTAATATAACATAGAGAATGAGGGGAGCTCTTTTTCCCTTGAAAAAGATGTTGACAGCATAATGAAAAGGATGTTTTTATCTTAGGCAGAAATAATAAAAAAACAGATCATCTATTTTGAACATAGAAAATTGGATAAGAGAGTGATTACTTCGCTTTTTTTATTTCCTCAAAATATATGAACTGAATGGTTCATTTTTAGAAGGTTAAATGGTGATAAAATTTATTTTTATGGTTGCGCTTACATATGTTGTTAATACTAGATTTTGTCATTCTAATAAAAAATATTTTTTATTTATGATAAAGCTTTACATATTTTTTTTTATCGAGTAAGATGTGGGTGTCGGGGAAAGGTAAGTTCGGAAGTGAATGTTTGGAACTTCTATTTATCAGTTAAAGTTGGATAAATCAGAAGAATTGGTAAAGGAGCTTGGGAAGGGAGGCAATGTGGAGAGCGTTTTTCAGAATAAAGGACAAGCCATTCGTTTCACCAGTCGAAAAAATCTGGTTCCAACGACTTTTTAAAGATAACAAAAATTCAAATCGTTTCTCGAACAAAAGCTGCAGCATCATCGAGACATGTTTTTTTGAACACACTGTAAAAACAACAGTTAAAGGAGAGCTGAGCATGTCGAAATACAATATTGCAATTGTTAATTCCAGCAGCTTTGGGAAGGTATTTCCAGAGCATATGGAGAGTCTGAAGAAAATTGGTCAAGTAAAGCATTTCACTGTAGATGGCGAGATTGCGGGGCGAGAGTTAGCTGAAATACTTCAAGGATACAACATTGTTATTGCAAGTGTCACACCGTTTTTTACACAGGAATTTTTTGATTATAAGGATGAACTTATTTTAATTTCAAGGCACGGAATTGGGTACAATAATGTTGATGTCGAAGCTGCGAAGAAGCATGATACGATTGTTACGATCATCCCAGCACTTGTCGAACGGGATGCAGTGGCAGAAAATAATGTAACAAACCTAATGACGATTTTACGACGAACAGTTGAAGCCCAACAAAGTGTAAGAGAAGATGACTGGGAAGACAGAGCGCATTTTGTCGGCAGAACACTTTTCAATAAAACTGTTGGCGTTATCGGTGTTGGAAATACAGGCAGTCGTGTAGTAGAAATTGTTCGTAACGGATTTCAGTGTGAGGTCCTCGCGTATGACCCATACAAGTCTGAAATGCATATCCAGAGCTTTGGAGCAAAGAAAGTAAGCTTTGAAGAGCTACTTGAGTCTTCAGACGTGATCTGCTTATGTGCGAATTTGACTGAGGATAATTACCATATGATTTCAGAAAAAGAAATCGAAAAAATGAAGGACCATGTTTATATATCCAATAGTGCACGAGGAGCTCTAGTTAACGAAGAAGCAATTGTAAGCGGTTTAAAATCCGGTAAAATTGCAGGATTCGCAACGGATGTTCTTGAAGAAGAACCTGGGCGCAAAGATCATCCTTATCTTTCAGTAGAGAACGTGGTGATGACGCCGCATACTTCTGCTTACACGATGGAATGTCTGGAAGAAATGGGTAAGAAATGCGTTCGAGATGTTGAAGATGTTGCGAAAGGACAACTTCCAGAGCGATCTGTACAACCGTACAGCAGTCATATTTCCAGTAAGGAAGTGTCTACATGCTGAATGATTTGAAGGTAAAAGTCGGACCACAGTTTTATGAGTATCATACCGATGCTCTAGCTGTTGTTCCACAGCTGCTTGAGGAGTATAAAGCAAACAATATTCTGATCGTTCATGGTACTGTTTCTTGGGAAAAAGCAAAACCAAAGCTGGATTTTCTGAATAATAGCAGCTACCATTTCACGTACCATCAGTATACAGGCGAGTGCAGCTATTATGGCACAGATTTAGTGATGGAGGCGGCAAGAAAAGCAGGAACGGATTTCATTATTGGTGTTGGCGGCGGCAAACTGACAGATTTAGTTGGCTACGCTGCCCATCGATTGAATCTTAATTTCGGTGTTATTCCAACACTAGCCAGTAATTGTGCTCCGTGGACACCACTCTCAGTTATGTATAAGGAGAATGGTGAATCAGAGGGGAAAACAGAACACTTCTTAAGACAAGCTGCTTTCCTTATAACAGAGCCCGAACTGGTTATCGATTCTCCAGTTGAATATTTTATTGCCGGATTAGCTGATACGTTGGCTAAATGGTATGAGTCGGATGCGATTCTTCAGCAAGAGCATTTGAAGAAAGAACCATTTTTACAAATGGCGGGTTTCACATCAGTGCTTTGTAAAGAGGCGATCATGCGTGATTCAGCACAAGCGATTCAAGATATGAAGGAACAGAAATTATCAGATGAATTCATTCGTTTGTCAGAAATCGTATTCGCAGTTGCAGGTATGGTTGGCGGGTTGGGTGATAAATATGCACGAAATGCCGCCGCACATGCAATGCATGATGGCATGAGTAAATACATTCCGGAGAGCCATCAGTTTTTACATGGTGAGAAGGTTGCATATGGGATTTTTTATCAGCTGGCTATCGAAGGAAAATGGTCGCTGATCGATCAGCTTCTGCCATTTTATAAAGAATTAAACTTGCCAATGTCCCTCCATCAGATGGGAATTTATCCAGAAGATGAAGCAGTGATCGATGAAATCGTTGCATTTGTTCATTCAAAAGCTAAAGTTCATCTCATACCAGTAACAATCACTGAATCTAGCTTGAAGCAAGCCGTTTATCAGCTGGAAGAGTATATGACGGACAAAGTATAAAAAGGTCGAGCTGCTTTGGAGAGAATAGAGGATTGTCTGATGTCAACGGAACAGGGATGACAATTACTCTTTTAACAAGAATTTACGAATATGGAAAGGTGCTCCTACGGTTCTCGTGTGACTGCGATCCTCGTCGCAAAGCATTAAGCCTGGATCGCTTGGCTATCGGACCACGAAAAAGAAGGAACTGGTCAGTTACTTGAACAGTTTCCTCAAGAGAAAGAAGGAGAGCCATTTCCCTTTTATCAAAAATACTAGGGAAATGGACATCGGACCACGAAAAAGAAGAAACTGGTCAGTTACCTGAACAGTTTCCTCAAAAGAAAGAAGGAGAGCCAATTCCCTTTTATCAAAAATGCTAGGGAAATGGATATCGAACCTCCAAAATAAGGGAACCATGAAATTATTTGAATGGTTCCTTCAACAGAAAAAAGGAGAACCATTACTCTTTTAACAAGAATTTACGAATATGGAAAGGTGCTCCTACGGTTCTCGTGTGACTGCGATCCTCGTCGCAAAGCATTAAGCCTGGATCGCTTGGATATCGGACCACGAAAAAGAGGAAACTGGTCAGTTACCTGAACAGTTTCCTCAAAAGAAAGAAGGAGAGCCATTTCCCTTTTATCAAAAATACTAGGGAAATGGACATCGAACCTCCAAAATAAGGGAACCATGAAATTATTTGAATGGTTCCTTCAACAGAAAGAAGGAGACATATGGAAACTTTAAGTGTATTACAAAGTTTATTGATCGCATTGTGGACAGCAGCCGTTATGTCAAGATGGCTGGGAGGAGGAGCAACACTGACGCTCAGATTCTCTCCTCTGATGACAGGTCTTATCGTCGGGATTGTTATGGGGAACGTCCCGCAGGCAATGATCGTTACTGCTTCGTTACAGATGATCTATATGGGTGTATTCTCACCTGGTGGATCAATGCCGGCAGAGCCGTCAATTGCCGCAGCAATCGCCGTTCCAGTTGCTTTACTGGGGAATCTTTCACCGGAAGCAGCGATTGCAGTAGCCGTTCCGGTAGGATTACTGGGAAGCTATTTGTATCAGTTTAGATTTTTCATCAACACATTTTTAGGGAAATATACAGATAAAGCCGTAGAAGATTTGAATGCAAAAGCGATTGCTCGCTCAGTTATTGTTTATCCGACGATTGCTTCATTCCTGCTGTTTGTTCCTCTAGTATTTATTTCTCTTTATTATGGTGCACCAGTTATTGCGGATGTTATCACTGCCTTGGAAGGAACAGTTGTGATTCACGTTCTTGAAGTTGTGGGCGGCGGATTAGCAGCAATCGGTATTGCAACAACAGTTTATGTTATTGGTCGAAAAGATTACATGGTCTTTTTCTTCCTTGCTTATTTTATGAGTATTGTCATGAAGTCATTGGAAGTAACAATGGTTACTTACGCGATTTTCGGTATTATTATTGCGCTGATTTTTGTACAATCCCAAAAAGGGAAGAATGTACCAGCAGCAGATAATGGCGGCGGCTCAACAGGTGCTTCATTTGAAGGCGATGATGATGACGATTACGATGACGGCTTTTAGTTTTTGCCCGGCTGATTTTTGCAGCCAAGTGGCAGGACAGGCCAAGATACTTTTTAAACAGGAGGGAATAAAATGACTGAGATAACAAAAAAGACAAATCTCGCACCAGAAGAAATCACAAAAAAAGATGTGACAAAAGCGTATCTTAGATGGCATTTCGCTAATGAGATCCCGCATTCATTTGAACGTTATTTAGCACCGTCATTACTTTATGCGATGATGCCGATTTTGAGAAAACTTTATAAAAATGATGATGCATTGAAGGCCGCTTACAAACGACAATTGCTGTTTTTCAACACACAGCTTAGCTGGGGCGGTGGGGTAATCACTGGTCTGATGTCGTCAATGGAACAACAACGGGCACAGGAAGAACATGAAGGCACGGAAGTGTTGATGCAAGACGATTTGATGTACAACACAAAGGCTGGTTTGATGGGTGCTTTAGCTGGTATTGGTGATGCAATCGATTCTGGAACTGTTCAGTATATCTTTATTGCAATTGCTGTTCCGTGGGCTGAGCAAGGAAGTGCGCTGGGCGCACTGTTCCCATTCGTCGCTTTTGCACTGTATCAAGTGATGTTAGGTATGTTCTTTGCTCGTCAGGCGTTCTCAATGGGACGTAATGCGACAGGGTTGATGCAAAGCTCAGGAGTACAAAATGCGATTGAGACACTTTCCGTTTTAGGTTTGTTCATGATGGGGATCTTAGCAGGGAACTATGTAAAAGTTGCTTCGACACTCCAATTCAAAATATCCGGACGGGAATTCATCATACAGGACATACTGGATCAAATTGTTCCGGGAATCCTGCCCCTTGCTGTCGTGATGGGTGTGTACTGGTTCTACACGAAAAAAGGACTGAAGGTAACGCAAGCACTATTATGGCTGACAGGAATATTGATCGTATTGGCAGCTGTCGGAATCTTGTAATTTTCTAAATGAAGGAGCCAGTCAGTCACTGTCTGGTTCCTGATAAGGATAAAGGAGGAAGAATCATGGGAACAATTAACTTAGCGCGTGTTGATGAGCGTTTGATTCATGGACAGGTAATGATGACTCTGTCACAAAAAAGCGGTGTAAATTCTATCTTTGTTGTCGATGAAGTTGTGGCAAAAGATAAATTCATGCGTGATCTGTACAAAAGTGCAGGAAGTCGTACAGGACAGAAGACTATTGTTATCACACCAGAGAAAGCTAAATTTTATTGGGATGAATTTGCATTCAAAGAGTACAATTGCATCTTGATTGCAAAGACAGTCAGCGTGATTTATGACTTAGTAACACATGGTGTGCCAATGAAAGAATTGAATATTGGCGGGATCGCTCAAAAAAATCCGGAGAAAGATATTCTAGTAACGAAATCTGTTTATCTGAACAAATCCGATGCTGAGAAGCTGAAAGAAATGAATGAGCAATATGGCGTGGAAGATATCTATTTCCAAGCGACACCGTCCGCACCAAAATCAACACTAAAAGATGTACTGGGACAATTTGGACTATAGGAAATACTGCTTTGCCTTTCATTCGATCATGCCATGACCGATGGATTGGAATAATTGTGGATTTTCAGGGAAATCGAAAGTGTAGTACTCATATGCAGGTTCCATAAAACGGAATTAACGGTGTTTTAGAAGTTGGCTATTCGAGGATAGCACTCTGTTGCAACCTTAATGAGAGGAGGACTAAAAGTGGTAGATGGAGTAGAACAAATAGATCAAAATGAAGTATTCAAGGATCGACAGTTTCGCTATCAGCATATTTATCGTTTACGGCGTACAAAAAAGCAAAAACAACGTTTTCTTTCTGCGCTAGTAAAAGATATTGCCGAAGTACGAGAAGATATCCAAGTAATTGAGTATCAACAGAATAAAAAATATGTCTCCAGCAATTTATATGTCGGCAACATCGAAACAGCAGATCGAATCATTTGCACGTACTATGATACACCGCCGAGAGGCTTTGGTTCTTATTATTTGTTTGATCGTGCAAAGCAAAGGAAGGCTGTCACTGGGTTTATATTAGTCAGTTCCATGCTTGCTTTGTTGGCGGGAGGGTTGCTGACGATGCTGTATATGGCTCAGTCCGGCAATACATTTGATCTTCGATCCATCAGTACCCTTTTTGTCATTCTATGTTATGGTGGTTATTTTTACTTACTGAGTAAAATAGCGAAAGGTTTATCTGCTCGAAAAACACTGATTCGAAATACTTCTTCCGTTCTGGCTATGCTGTCATTGATTGGAGAAGGTGCCGGTAAAAAAACGGCTTTTGCTTTTGTAGATGAGGGATGTTTTGGCGAGGTGGGGCTGGATGTATTGCAAAAGTCCTGTAAACCCTCTGCAAAACTTTATTTTCTGGATAGTATTGGCGCGGAGGCTGACCTGTATATCACAGGTGATGGGGAAACGCCGATCAAGCTAAATGAAACGACTCGTTTAGAAAAACAAAAACGTCAAATTAGCTATATTTTCAGTGCAAAAACAGCAAGTGACGACTCAGGTACACAGTATTACTTGGACCAATCAGAGTTGAATCAAAAGCAGTTGAACAGTACGAATATGATTAAAATCATCAAGCTGTTTAAATAGGTCTTTTGAATGCTAGAGTCCTGAAATAGTTATTTGTAAGAGGACGAACAGATCTAAGTACCAATAAATTTATCTTATTTGTAAAGGAGCGGTGTTTCATGCTTGGAATTGTCATTGCAACACATGGACAGCTAAGTGATGGTCTGAAGGATTCAGCAGAGGTCATTATCGGTGCGGTCAATAATACGGCAACAGTCAATTTGAATCAAGGCGATGATATTCAAGAATTAGGACAAAAGATAAAGCGGGCGATCGAGAGCGTGGATAAAGGAGCAGGTGTTATTGTTCTGACCGATCTGGTAAGTGCCAGTCCGTACAATCAATCATTACTTATTGTCAATGCGCTAGAGGGGTCATTGAGAGAATCCACCTATGTGATTGGCGGGGTGAATCTGCCTATGCTGCTGGAAACCATCAATCATCAGTTGATTGGTACAAGCGCAAGCGATCAAATGGCTCAAAGTATTTTAGATCAAGGGCTGAGTAGTATCAGTACTTGGCATGTGGCAGCTGCTGAAACAGATGCAGAGGAAGAAGAGGAAGACGATTTTTAGGATCAGCTGAAATAAAAATAACGATGTATACACGAGGTTTTCCTCTAAAAAATTAGTGAAGGATGATTAGTGATGAAATGGGGATTCAGATGGTATGGAGAAGGAGATTCCATCCCATTACAATATGTGAAACAGATTCCCGGCATTACCGGAATTGTAGGTACACTACTGAATAAATTACCGGGGGATGTCTGGGAAGTCAATGAGATCCAAGGATTAAAGCAATCAGTTGAAAAGGGCAATTTGGAATTGCTGGGTATCGAGAGTGTAGCCATTCACGATTCCATCAAGGCCGGAGCGCCGGACAGAGACAAATATATCGATAATTATATTCAAACGATTCGCAATTTGTCTGCATGTGGTGTGAACTTGATTTGTTACAGCTTTAAACCAATTTTCGGTTGGGCAAAAACAACATTAGCTCATGAAAACAGTGACGGCAGTTTCTCTCTAGTTTATGATCAAGCCGTTGTAGATAATATGGAACCTGGTGATATGTTTAAGCTGATCCATAGCCAATCCAAAGGCTTTGACTTGCCTGGTTGGGAAGAAGAGCGTTTGAAGAAGTTTGATTCATTGGTAAAAATTTATGAAGGTGTGACGGAAGAAGATCTTTTTGAGAATCTAAAATATTTCCTATTGAAAATCATACCTGTGTGTGAAGAAATGGATGTAAAAATGGCGATTCATCCGGATGATCCACCGTGGGAAATTTTCGGTTTCCCAAGAATCACTAAAAATTTGGAAGATCTGCAGAGAATATTAGACATTGTTGATTCTCCGTACAATGGACTAACCTTCTGTACAGGATCTTTAGGTGCAGATCCGTCAAATGATTTGGTTGAAATGATCAAACAGGTTGGGCACAAAATCAATTTCGTTCATTTCCGCAATGTTGGATTTCTTGGCGAGAAGAAATTCATCGAAACTGCTCATTTGAGCACAGAGGGTTCGCTGGATATGTATGCGATCATGAAGGCTCTTGTTGATGCCGGCTTTGACGGCGTGATTCGTCCGGATCATGGCAGAACGATTTGGGGCGAGCATGCGATGCCTGGATATGGACTGCATGATCGAGCAATCGGTATCGGCTATATGCAGGGATTGCATGAAGCAATCGTCAAAGAGAAGAAAAATTAGATGTGTCAGTAGAAAGAGGGAACAGATATGTTGGCAAATATGGATCATGAAATCTACACGCAACTAGCGAAGACAAAGCTGTTGCCGCTGTACACAGCAACTGATTTGAGCTGTCTGGATAAGCTGGAGGAAGTCCTCATCAAGAATGATGTTCGGTTTATTGAAGTGACTTTCCGCAGTGAATTGGCGGCGAAGGCGATGAAGAAACTGTCTGCGTCCGGTGAGTTGACGGTAGGAGCAGGAACAGTCAGAAGTCTAAAAGAAGCTGAAATCGCAGTGGAAAATGGTGCGAAATTCATCGTGTCCCCTGCCGTTGTTCCTGAGGTCATTGATTATTGTTTGACTCGTGATATTCCAGTATTTCCGGGAACAGCAACTCCGGGAGATATCCAACGAGCGTTGGAATACGGCATTAAGGTTGTCAAGTTCTTCCCAGCAGATATCTATGGAGGTCTAAAGGCAATCAAGGCGTTGAGCGGACCGTTTTATGATGTGCAGTTTTTACCTACCGGCGGTATCGATAAAAATAATTTTGTTGATTATCTGGCTGATGCGCATGTGATCGGTGTAGGCGGCTCATTCATTATCTCAGAAGCGGCAATCAAGAAGGATAATGGCATAACAGCTGATGCAGCATTGAAAGAGCTGGTTGAGCAGCTAAAAGAAAACTAATACACACGAATAAAAGAGGCTGAGATAGAAGTGTTTAGCTACAAGCACCAGGTAGGTACTTTTCAGCTTACTTTGTAAGCAATCACAGTGATTCAAAACAATAAGCCGGAATTCACGAAAATTGTGCCACAAATTTTTGTTGAATTCCGGCTTATTGCCGTAGGAGCTGCTTCTGACTTGCCGTTTATTCGGAGTTAAGGTATGGAATAGAGGGTGGGAACAAATTATTGTCCCACTCTCTTTTATTTGGCTTAGACAGCGACCTGTATTTGCGTTTCATTTTGAAAATAACGTATATGTAGACAATTTTCTGAGGCTGATAGTTTCAATCATTCGATTCTCTTTGTATACTAGTATTATGAAAGCCTTTCCTATGGAGAGTGCTGGATATTGCTAATAGCTAGGAGGAGTAATGAGCATGAAGATGATTTTGGATTTGGATACTGGGATCGATGATGCACTGGCAGTTGCGTATGCTTTGGGGCATGAAGAGATTGAATTATTGGGGATCACCACATCGTTTGGAAATGTCACTGTTGATAAAGCGGTGAAGAACTCTATTGATATTTTAGACTTATTCGGCCAGAATGATATTCCTGTTTTTAAAGGCTCGGACGTTCCTTGGGGGATGGATTCTTATGTACCATCTGAGAATATTCAACATATCCATGGCGAAAATGGTTTGGGAAATATCGATTTAGGTGTATCGAGTCGAAGAGAAAGTCCTATATCGGCAATTGATTTTATGATCCAAGCAGCACATGAATATGGGAATCTGTTGACAGTTGTAACAACAGGACCGTTGACAAATTTAGCTGAAGCCATCAAAAAAGACCGAGCGGCAATAGAAAAAATTGGGAAAATCGTAGTAATGGGCGGGGCGCTTACTGTTCCGGGAAATGTCACATCTTTTGCCGAAGCGAATATATTCAATGATGCTCACGCAGCAAAATTTGTCTTGGAAAGCGATATACCGCTGGTGATCGTTGGGCTGGATATCACATTGAAGACGATGCTGACAGGAAAGGACATTCAAACCTGGCAATCACTCAGCACTAAGGCAGCTCAAGCGGTGACAGCATTTACCACTTATTATTATCAAAATGAATATGATCATTCTGAATTTGGCGGTGCATTGCATGATCCGTTGGCTGTTGAGGTGGCAGTCAATCCGGAGATCGTTACAGATTATTTACCCATCAATTTGACAGTTGAAACCAAGGGGGCTTCGACTGGTCGAACAATTGCAGCTCTTCCACGTTTGAATGACACAGAAAAAAGTGCTCAGATTGGTCTGGATGTGAAGGGGCAGGATTTTGTCCAACGCTTTACAGAGACTGTTTACCGATTGTTGGAGGCCGCTAAGTAAAGAGATATACACTCCATTAAAGTGATGCCAGTAGTATATAGATGGAAAGAAGGGATAGCTAGTGAATAGAGTATTTGTTTTAGGGAGTATCAATATTGATATATCGATGGAAACAGACGGCTTTCCAGTGATTGGAGAAACGATGTTAGGCGGCAGTGTGGACTATTACATGGGTGGCAAAGGCGGGAATCAGGCGGTTGCCGCAGCACGTATTGGCGGGCGTGTTTCTTTAACAGCTTCTGTTGGGGGTGATACCTTTGGTGAGAAAGCTCTGGAACATTTACGAGCAGAGGGTGTGGACACTCGATTTGTTACTGTGAAAGATGGTGCATTTACCGGCATTGCATCGATTTTCAGGATTCATTCTGATAATGCCATCATTGTGTTCCCAGGGGCCAATATGCTGCTGTCTGAAACAGCTGAGCTTGTTGAAGCGTTCAACGATAAAGACCTATTTGTTGCCCAGTTGGAAGTACCCCTAGAGACGATCAGACAGGGCTTATATTACGCAAAGAAAACCAATGTACAAACGATCATCGATCCCGCCCCGTTTCATGCTGACATTGTAAACATGCTGGACAAAATCGATATCATCACACCAAATGAGACAGAGTTCGAAGGCTTGATTGGTCATACACTGAAGGAACAAGATATGGAAGAAGCGATGCTGGAATGGGCGGAAAACCACGACACACAATTGATTGTTACTAGAGGCAGTCAGGGTGTTTCCTATGTTTTTGATGGTGAGGTGCGAACAATTTCTGCGGTAAAGGATATAGAAGTTCTTGATACAACAGGTGCAGGCGATACCTTTACGGGTACCTTGGCAGCCTTTCTGGCTGAGGGAATGCCTTATGAAACAGCAATCGAAACAGCGAATATCTGTGCAGCTCTTTCTACCACAAAAATAGGCGCACAAACAGGGATGCCGACACGAGCAGAGCTTAGACATTTCAAATAGAAAAAGAGTATCTAAAATTCCTATATAATCGATAAGATGTTGAACCGAGCAGTGAGGAATAGCCAGTGTGCTATGGATCACTGCTCGGTTTTATCCTGTTAAATCGTATAGTGACAAAGTGTCACTTTCATGATATGCTTAACTTGATAAAGGGTGACGAAGTGTCACTCCTTCTGATGGAATATTGAAATGACCAGAGAGAAGTGTGGAAGATGCCAAAACAAACATTCTTTAATTTACCGGAAGAAAAACGCTTGATGATCGAAGAAGTGCTCCTGGATATTTTTTGCGATCAACACATTAGTCAAGTGAAGGTAGCTCGTATTGTCGAAGAAACAAAGATTTCTCGCGCAGCCTTTTATAAATATTTTTCAACACTTGAAGATGCACATACATATATGAGCAGCAAGATATCTGGATTGATCCATCAGGATGTCCTAACGTATATTGAATGCAATAAGCACGATTTTTTTAGAGGAATTAGTCAATTTTTGGTTTATTGTAGTGAATTGCCCCATGATAGTTCTCATTGGAAGGGGATCAAGCTGTTGATAAAGGGAGAAAATACTGAACTGTACCAAAGAATGCCGCTATCAGCAGATTCTCCATTGGCTATAAAATGGAGGAACCTGCTGCAGTTGAACGCATTTAAGATGAAGGATGAAGCTGAAGCCATTAGTTTTCTGTATTTTATTAGAGACTTGGTCATTGATTCACTGGCAAGCTTCATAGCCAATGACTGGGGAACAGGCGAGCTTCTCAATGATTTTTCCTATAAAGCAAATTGGCTGCTCAAAGGAATCAAATAATAAGAATGGAAGAAGGACAATTAGATGAAAAAAATAGTACGGGTCAGTATGATCTACATGATTTTGGGACTGATATTTGGTGTATACTATCGAGAATTTACAAAGCTGAATGATTTTACAGGTGTGACACAGTTGAGTGTAACTCATACTCATACCTTGATTTTAGGCATGTTTTTCTTCTTGATTGTTTTGCTGTTGGAAAAAAACTTTCAGTTAACAGCACATAAAAACTATAAGAAGTTTTTTGTCTGCTATAACGTCGGCTTAGGGATGACTTTGATGATGCTTTTAGTTCATGGAACGATGACTGTTCTGGGATATGCAGATCATGCAGCAATATCTGGGATAGCAGGGTTGGGACACATCATGCTTGCTGTTGGCTTGGGCTATTTCTTTAACGTATTGTCCGGATCGGTAAGGGATTAAACAGTTAAATACTGTTGTCCGCCAGAGCGCTTGGTTGCAGTAGGTAATGGGAATGCAAGGGAAGAGCTGAGAATAGGAGGGGTTAATATGAAAAGAAGAACCTGGATACTATTTGCGAGTCTGATTCTAATTGTAAGCTGCTTCGTTGTTTTTACCGTTTCCAAAAAGGATATCGATCCTTCTATCACAATTGAACAGCTGTCATGGGATGCTCTTACTCCTGAAACTGAAAAATTAGGAAAAGAACTTGAGGATGAAGGTGCGCAGGATATTCAATACTTTGAAATAGGTAATGTTGAGGGGGAGCTTTTATATGTAGAGCTGTCAGGACGAAGAGTGATCCCTAATGAAAAGGAAAGTGATTTTGAGGTATTCCTGCAATATCCGCAAGATAAAAAGAGTTTGGTTTTAAAAAGCTATCAGGATAAGGTTCTTTTAATCAGCTATAGAAATGGAAATACATTGCATGAGTATATGACAAATAGCGCATCTACTGCGGTGAGCAATGCTTCTTCTGCTGATTTAGATAAGGAGTATTGTGCATTCATATCGGCAATAGGACCTGTAGAAAAAAATGGAACACGATTAGGCTATGCTGTTTTTTCTGATGATAAAATGATTATTGCGTCTATGAAGGAAGAGCCGAGCAGTATAGAGAAAAAAATTTCAGAAGATGATTTTGTATACGAATATAGAATCACGGTTGAGGTTATAAAAGCTGAGTCATGATTCGCTTTACTGTAAAGTAGCAGCAGCTTCACTCAACATTGATATGGATGGATGTTACTGTGTCCAGCAATTAACAGCATAAAACAGCTTCTGCAATCATTGCAGAAGCTGTTTTTTTCGACACTCAATACTCAATAGACCAATTGCTTTACATCTGAAAGATGAGCCTATTTTTATTTTTGGGCATGCCTTTGGCAACAAGTGTGAGGGTGCAACCAAGCCCGTCATTTATTGCCCAATAGATGTATCACTGATTACGTGTCGTTCATATGCAGAAATTCAGCATCAAGCAAGTGATTTTTCGTAACGATTAAGGGCAGCTTCTGTCAGTGCATCAAGATTTGGTGTTGACAAGTCAGTCTTCGTTTTCATTTCGTTCATAGCCTCAATGATTGCAGCGATCTCCTTGAAATTTCCTTCGGCCATCTTCATAACAGGTGTCAGATATAGTAGTTTCAATAATATTTTTGCTAATATCGGGCGTCCCAAAAAGTATTTTTGTGCTTTAGGAGCAATCGGGTAGCCGTTTTTTTCAAGAACAGCAAAGGCTTCCTTGTATGCTCCTGCTGCATAGTGCAGTTCCTTCGATCGACGAATTTTCTTGGTATCATTATCGAAAATATAATCAAGACTGTTCATCACCATAATTAGCGCGCCGTGGCTTTTCAACCAAGCATTCAGTTGCGTATATTCTTTCCAGCTGTAATCAGTCTTGTTGAATACCTGATCTAACAAGGCTGAAGTAGATATTTTACCTGTTAGAGATTGGATTTTCATGTTGCCCTTGCCAAACCGAAGCACTGTAAATTCATCATTTTTTCTTGTGCCGCCAGTATTTTGAAACCCAAATAGAATATTTTTTTTGAAATTGCTCAAACCTAGTATCGCTTTTTCCAGCTTGTCGGCATTCATCTGATTGCCGACAAAAATAATTGTCTGGCTGCGATTTTTTGCTAGTGGCTCGATTACGCTGTCAAAGTCACTGTATTTCATCGTGACAAAAATCAAATCGAACCAATCGTCAGGTTGTAAGGTTGAAATGACCGGAACAATGTCCTGTGTTTTTCTTTTCTGAAGCTCATGACTAAGTACTAAGCCGTGAGCTTCTAAATCTGCTTTTCTCTGACCTCGAGCAAGCAAAGTTACCTCGTTCTTTTTGTTTTTGAGTAGTGAATGGGCTAGAAAGCTTCCTTGGATTCCAGCACCATAAATCAAGATTTTCATATAGTTATCCTCCGTTAATGAACAGTTGTTGATTAATCGTCTGTTGTTTATTATAGTAAAGGGAGAAACAGGATTGAACAATCAACGATTTCGCTGATTTGTTGAGTATCAGACAAAACAGCGAAATTGTTTTAATCAGAGGTGAGGATTTGGATAGAAGAAAACGAAAAAGTCAGATGGCTATCAAGGCGGCACTGATTCAATTGTTGAACAAAAAAGAATTTAATGCAGTAAAAGTCAGTGAAATTTGTGAGCTGGCAGATATCAATCGAGGGACATTTTATCTAAACTACTTGGATAAATACGACTTACTGGAAAAAATCATTCATGAACAGATCGATTTACTTGTTCTGTATTGTAAAGAGCGTCAGCACGGCGAGTACTCCTCCTTGAACCTTACGTTTTGTTATATTGCAGAAAATAAGACAGTTTTTCGTCTGATTTTTACCGCAGATTCTCAAGGGATATTCAACCAATATCTGGCTCAGCATATTCTATCTGAGCTATCGGCTGATAGCACCAGTGAAATCAAAGCGATATTTACTGCGAGTGGTATCACAGGTATTCTAGGCTGGTATTTACTGAATGAGTCAGCGACGGTAGAAAGCTTATATGAGATTGAAGACATTGTTGCCAAGCTACAATAATTTTTAGTGAATACCTAGCGGAAAAGTCTTGCTTGTTAAAAGATGACGATGAATCGACAGGGAAAGCTGATAAAAAGAGAGAGCCTAAAATCATGCGATATGGTTCAAGAAATTTCTTGCCATATTGCTTTTTTTGTATTATATTCAACTTGTGGAATATAAACGGGAAATGGGAGGTAGCTATGTCACTGAAACATGGACTTTTAGGATTATTGAATGCCGGACCTATGACTGGCTATGAATTGGATCGTTCCTTCAAGCGTTCTCTTGCACATTTTTGGCAGGCACAGACCAGTCAGGTTTATCGCGAGCTTACTGCGATGGAGGAAAAGGGCTGGCTATCCAGTGAAGAAGTTGTTCAAACGGACAAGCCGAATAAGCGCGTATACTCATTGACTGAAGACGGGGAACATGAGCTGCAGAACTGGCTTTCAGCTTCAGAAGCAGATATTGAAAAGACTATAACTGTGCGAAGCGCTTTTCTGATGCGCGTCTTTCTAGCGGGAGAAATGCCTAAAGAAGAACTGCTGAGCATGCTTTATGATTTTAAAGAGAAGTGTCTTGAAAAACTTGATTCCTTTGAGTCTATTCGAGAATCTATCGTGCATTACGGTGCTGTAGAAGCACATGCAGATCGAGTGAAGTATTGGGAGTTGACGGTAATGTATGGAGAGAGTCAATGTCATGCAGCCATTGATTGGGTGAAACGCGCAATCGCAATGCTGAAGGAAAAATAGATAAAACTCACAAGGAGCCATAACAAATGTCTGTTACTGAGTAATCGATGTCAACTGTGAAAGGAGCAATAAAAATGAAGGATGCAACTTATTGGGTAGAGAAATTCAAACAAAAGGAAGTCAGTCTGCCTGAATATTATGAAGCGTTGGATGAGAAGATGAAGAAAATAAATCCTGAACTCAATGCATTAGTTGAATGGAATCTGGATGAGCAGATTGAAAAAATAAAGAACCATTCCTTGAGAGATAATCAGCCTTTTGCCGGGATGCCGATACCATTGAAAATGCTTGGTCAGGAAAAAGCTGGGTGGAAAAGTACATTTGGGTCCCGTTTGCTTTCAGAACATCGTTCCTCAAGAACTTCTAATTTTACAGCAGGATTGGAAAATATCGGTTTTGTTCCAGTAGGACAAACGAATTCGCCGGAATTTGGCTTTAAAAATATCACGGATCCGGCACTTTATGGATCTGCTAAGAATCCTTGGAATCTTGATCATTCTCCCGGCGGGTCAAGCGGCGGGGCTGCAGCAGCGGTAGCAAGCGGGCTGTTCCCGATTGCCGGAGCAAGTGATGGCGGCGGCTCGATTCGGATTCCGGCAGCCTTCTGTGGACTGATCGGGTTAAAACCGACAAGAGGTGCGATGCCGACTGGACCAAATGGCTATCGAGGCTGGCAAGGGGCGGCTGTTGACTTTGCAGTTACTGTTTCCATGAGAGATACAGAAACACTTTTTTATGCGCTGAGGGGCAATGAGAAGGCATCACCGTATCATCCGCCTCGTGACGAGTGGCAGGAGCATAAAATAGATAGACCGCTGAAGATTGCTTTTGTGTCTGCTTCTCCTGCAGGGACACCAGTTTCTATAGAAGCAGAGCTGGCATTGAAGCACACGATGACAGAGTTGGGTAAGTTAGGTCATGAGCTGACGGAAGTGGTTTGGCCTTTTGACGGTAGGGAATTAATAAAGAGCTATTATCTGATGAATGGCGCTGAAACTTCAGCGATGTTTGATGGCATACAGAAAAGTCTACCGCGAAAGCTGACAATGAATGATATGGAGCTGTCCAGCTGGGGGCTTTATAAATATGGTGAAACAATTCCGGTAAAAAAATATATTCAGGCACTGAATTCATGGGATTCGACAGCTTTGATGATGGAACAGCTGTTTTCGGAATATGATCTGCTTCTGACACCAACGGCCGCGGATGCGGCTCCAAGGATCGATCAGGAGTTTCAAAGTGATAAGATTCGGGCAGCTCTTCGTGATGCTGAGAATCTGGAGGAAGCCGAGCTGGCAGTGTTGATTGGCGATATGTTTGAAAAGGGTTTGGCTTTTACACCATATACTCAGTTGGCCAACTTGACTGGCCAACCAGCAATCAGTCTGCCAATGCATGTGACTCAAAACGGCTTGCCGTTTGGCGTTCAGTTCATGGCTTCTAAGGGCCGAGAGGACCTGCTGCTTCATATTGGTAAGGAGCTGGAGGAACAACAACTGTTCAAGCTGCCGAAGGCTTATGGTGAGTAATTGTGGGAGAGTAGGATAGGTAGAAGAGTTGGGCTGCAGTGTAGTCCATAAACAGTTTTTACGGTTGAAACCAAAAACATGGAGGAAACGGCTGGTTTGATCCAGTTTGTTTCCTCCATTTCTTTTATTCACCCAGTGATGTTGTAGTGAAGCCGGTTGGTACATCATATTCAATAGGTGCCGGGCTGTTCAAAAGTGCTTCTGTCAGTTGGAGAGAGAATACCTCCGGTGTATGATAAGGGTTGAAGTAATAGCGCTGATTCTTCGTATCAAAAGCAGCTCTGTATTGAGTGTAATCTGTCGAACCATCATTTTTCAAATTGACGCCTTTAGGAATTGTCACATTATCTAAAATGTGAAAAATACCGGTTAGTGCTTCATCAGCTGTTTCTGTGCTGATTATATAATTCCTTAAATAAACTGCTCGTACGAATCGCTCGGGAGAGGTGTATCCGCCTGGAAGACCGTAAGTACCAGAGCCTTGACCGAAAGGAACTGCCGACAATTTGCCAAAGGTTTTAGCCGGAAAATTTTGCGGTTGTAGGGACAGGTAATTGTTCAGATTCTGTAAATGCCATTCAAAACGTGGGCTGTTGGTCATCACGTGAACAGGATTTTCTTTGATTGTTAAAGTTTTGTCATGTGTTTCGACAACAACAGTCTGCCCGGACGAATCAGCGACAATAAAATGCAGAGGTAGAACAACACCTAAGAGCTGATTCTCTGTATTTAGGATCGACACTTCATGGATTCTATTTTTCAATTCTTCGATACTGCTGATATTTCCTAATACCCACATAATGAACTCATGAGGAGCTAAGGCTGTTGTTTCAGGCAGTGGGGCTTCAAGATAGCTTGCCTCTGTTGGAAAATAAAGCTCAGCAATTGCCAGCCCTTTTTCATTGACGCCGTCAGCAAATAAATAGGCCCCCAGCTTTCTTCCTGTGCCGACAAAGCCATAGGGGAATGTAAGGGTTTCTCCCAGCTGCGGGGTAAAGGTATACTGCCGTGGAACAACGACGGGTTTTCCATCCAGTTCAAAGCCAAAATCCATGGTTCTTGCAAGGTAGTTTGAGTGGTCATTTTCTAAAGTGATACTTGTACACATATAGTTCCCTCCTTTATGTCAAAAAGTATACGCTTGAATGACGAAATTCACAAAGAAGATGGCATCGAGAGAGGGACAATATTTCTGTGGAATGAATGAAGTCGCGGGGGCGGGTGTGATAGGTCATAGCTGATTAAGAGCGTGATGGAATAAATAACAGGAAAATCAGCTGAATCATTTGAAGTATTTCGCCACAAACGTTATTCTATATAAGTCCTGTTAGATGACGGTATTGCGTCCTCATGGAATAGACAAAAGAAATCTTGTTGTGCATTTAGCATAATAGTATATGCGAGCAATCGATAACTGTTCGAGGGAAAGACAGGACAGCTTTAATCGTGGGAAAAAGTTTGGAATGAAGGGGAATGACGATTATGAAAAAGCAAGAGGAGTTTCAGCTGCCAAAAGAAATTCTGGAGGAAATCGATCTTGATCAACAAAATGAAATGGACTTGGATGTCCAGAGCGGTAAGCTGATAATACGGAAAAAGCAGAAAGGTGTAGTAGAAGGGCAGACGATTTCTTTAAGAGGATTTTTACTGCCGACGATTCTTTCTACAATCGTATTCTTTCTTTTCTTTTATTTGAAGAAATACAGCTATGTACCGTTGGTGGGCCGTCCTTCGATTGGTGAGCTGGTTAGTACTGTCGGGGTGTTGACGGGGATTCTTACTCTGATCATCACATTTATAGGTATTAAGAAAGGGCGGACGCATTCACAGGCGAAGGCTCTATACTGGCGGAATTTTCCGGCATTAGTGATCTCGTTTCTGATTATTCTATTTCTGGGCTCACTCTTTCTATTCAGATTGTTAGGCTACATGTTCCCTGGAATCTCTTTTGATTTATTTACTGCTACGTTATTTTTCTTTGTGATCATGGCTGTGATAAACTATCTGATGATCTATGTTGTACTGGAGCTGTCGCCGATGCTTTTGACCAATATTTTGACTTTGGTGATCGTCGGCGGTGTGTTAGGTGCAATGCTGACCAATCGGGAAAAGCAATGGTGGCAGCATAACTTTAGCTTCTTAGGAACAGTGGAGGCAACGAGTAGATGGCAGTTCAATTTGACCTTGATCTTGTCAGCAGTCTTGATGATTGCATTGATCGATTATTTATTCGTCAATCTCAAACAAAAATATAGCGGAATCAAGCTGACAATTCTACGCTGGTTATTGATTCTGGTAGCATTGAACCTTGGAGGTGTCGGAGCATTTCCTTATCAAGATGATTCGATTTATGGCGTGATCCATAACCAGGTTGCGGCTAATTTGGTTTACTTGATCATTATCTTGATCGTGGGCATGCATTGGCTGTTGCCGAAGGTTACCAAGGAATTTAAAGTAACTTCTTATGTGATCATGGGACTGCTTGTTCTGACAGTTGTTCTTTTTCAGGGCGTGCACTATTTTTCTCTGACAGCCTTTGAGCTGGTTTCATTTTTGATTGCATTTGTCTGGCTGTTGATGCTCTTCCAGTATCTGCAAAAGCTGGTTATTGAAAATACAGAGAAAGAGCACATTACTATCTATCTTGAAAATACTGGGAAAGAATTGAAATAGTAAATAAATGAATATGAAAAAGCCTTAAGGGAGACAGTGTAGTGCCCCCAAAAAGTCTGACTTTTTGGGGGGCACTACACAGAAACAGTCTTTTCTTAAGGCTTTTTTTACTGTATAGTCCTACAATGTCAAACCAGCAGATCGACGTCGTAGTCGAAGCTGTTCGCATCACTGAGACGTTTATAGAACTCGCCGCTTTTTTTGATTGTTCGTTTTTGAGTAGGCAAATCTAGTGAAACCAACCCATAGCGGTTTTTATAGGCATTTATCCATGACCAGCAATCAATGAAGGTCCATAAGTGGTAGCCCTTGATATTGCAGCCCTCTTGAATAGCTTTCCATAAATAAGCCAAATGGTCTTGGATATATGCGATCCGGTAGTCGTCGATCACCTGTCCGTTCTCATCCATGAATCGCTCTTCATCTGCAACCCCCATACCGTTTTCAGAAATGAACGCTTCGATATTTCCATAGTTGTTTTTGATATCCATACATAGATCATAGATACCTTTTTCGTAGATTTCCCAACCACGGTACTCATTCATCTTACGTCCCGGCATGATATGGTTCTCAAAGAACCATTCAGGGAGAAATGGCCCATTCGGATTGATGGCACCCAGACGTGCTTTTACTCGACGAGGCTCATAGTAGTTCAGACCCAGGATTTGGGCAGTGTTTTCTTTGATGATTCTCAAGTCCTCTTCTGTGATATCCTCTGGCAGTTGTCCATACTCATCTAAGAGCAGCGTCAATTTTTCTGGAAAGACACCTTTTACCATTGGATCGAGAAAGCTTCGTGTGTAAAACAGGTCAGCTAGCTCTGCGGCTTGTACATCCGCTGGATTCTGACTTCTTGGAAATGTCGGACTAAGGTTTAGGATAACACCTATTTTACTTTGCAGCTGTCGTTTTTTATGTGCAGAGATTGCCTTTGCGTGTGCCAGAATAGTGAAGAAAGCTGCTTGAGCACCGCGTTTGAAGTCGATGATATTCGGGTAATGGAAGTCTTCAAGATAGCTTCCAAGAATAGGTCCAAGAGGCTCGTTAAATGTAAACCAGTGATAAACTAAGTCTCCGAACTCCTTAAAACAGGTATCGGCAAAATGGACATAGGCGTCGACAACCTCACGAGATTCCCAGCCTCCCTTATCCTGCAGCTTTGCAGGCATATCAAAATGATAAAGATTTGCGAAAACCTTGATGCCTTGTTTAGTCATTTCAGAAAACAGGTCACGATAAAAAGCAATGGCCTGTGGATTGACTTCTCCTGTCCCGTCATTTGGAAACATTCTTGCCCACGAAATCGACACACGGAAGGAATTATGCCCAGTCTTTTTCATTAGCTGAACATCTTCCTTGTAGCGGTGAATATGGTCCGTCGTTGTTTCTGAGCTGATTCGATTATAGAAACGGTAAGGCTCTTGTTTGTACCAGCGTTCCCAAACAGTTTCTGCTTTTCCGGTTTCTCCGCGTCCTTCTGATTGTTCCGCAGACCATGCCGAGCCCCACCAGAAATTCTCGGGAAATGTTAATGTCTGTTTATTCATGATTGCCCTCCTTCGTTCTCAAGAAGTATCATACCATCAAAAAAACTAAAAATAAACAGTTTTAATTAAAAGTATATAATTTTATTTTAAAAGGATGTGTTATGTCGGATAGGTATTGAAAAAAAGAAATAAAGGTATATAATAGAGTATAGTTTTATTGTCAGGATATGGAGAGAAAAAGATGAAAAAATTACCAAAATATATGGAAGTCTACATAGATATCAAGAAGAAAATCGAAGAGGATATCTATCAAATTGGGGAAAAATTACCGTCAGGAGAAGTACTGGCGAAGAAATATGATACCAGTAAGCTGACGGTGAAAAAGGGGTTGGACCTATTGGTATCAGAAGGAATCCTGCATAGCCGCAGCGGTTTTGGGACAGAAGTCTTACGGAAGCCAATTGATAATTCGAAGGTTTTTGGACCGAGTGACGGATTATTCAGTGTTGTCGGTGAAGAGCATGTCCATTCGGAAATTCACACCTTTTCCATTGAACTCCCCTCAAAAAAAGTGCAGGATATGCTGAAAATCGGTGAGAAAGAGTATATTTACAATATTGTTCGTAGTCGGTTCATCGATCATAAGCCCTACTCACTTGAACAGACATTCATGCCGCTATCTACGATCCCCGGATTAGAGCCTAAACATCTGCAGAAATCGGTGTATTCATACATTACACAAGATTTAGGACTTGAAATAAAGGCTTCGCACATTTGGATCAAAGGAGACAAAGCGACAGAGTTTGATGCCAAAATTTTAGGGATAGAACGGGGCGAGTTCATGATAGAGGTTGAAAAGGTGGTATCCTTAACAAGCGGAACGCCATTTGAGTATTCTGTTACCCGACATCTGTATGATGATTTTATTTTTGAAGCTGTTTTTGTAGAAAATTGATTGTAGTAAAAAGCCTTTGCAGGCTTTTTATTTTTTTTGTATGTTCTGAAAACCCCTAGCTATGCTAGGGGTTCTGGAGAGCTTCCAGCGTGGTATTAAAAAAGCCTCCTAAACTGTTAAGATGAGGTTGGTTTCCCGACCGCCACATCAAAAATTTT
>NZ_JAEDXU010000008.1 GCF_017830045.1 Enterococcus larvae
TTGTCTTACTTTGTTCAGTTTTCAAAGGTCTACTTGTTTGCCTTGCAGCAACTTTTATATCATATCAAAGTTCTGATTTGATGTCAACTCTTTTTTTGAAGAAGTTGAAGTTTTTTTCTGCTTGGCTGTTGTCGTTTTTCTTTCGTAACAACTTTTATATCTTATCAATATTTTTGTTATTTGTCAACAACTTTTTTATTGATAAAACTGATTTCTTTGTTACTATTTTTTCAACGCTTTGTTATATTATCATGAAGAATCATCTTCGTCAAGATAAAATTTCAAGCTTTTTTTCTGTGCTGTTAGACAGCAATTAGAACATTTATTAATATATCAATTCTTACTCTAAAATGCAACTATTAATTGGTTCTTTTTTCGCCTTTTTTTCGATAGCGAACAAATCACTGATTCATGTGCTTAGCATTCGCTTTTTCCGATACAATCTATTTGCTTCTTCTACTATTATTCGCCATGCAAAATTTGTTGATAGTAAGAAGAAATTGCTGCAAACTGAAATTTATCAGTAAAGAATAGCACAGTACTATATTCTTGCTGCTTATAAAAAACTCCGAATCAGCTTTAATGCCGATCCGAAGTTTTATTTTATACTTCTGCATTCTTTATTATTGGGATATATATCCTGAATATCGTACCTTGACCAATAACACTTTCTGCATCGATTCTTCCTTTATAGCTTTCGATAAGCTTTTTAGCGATAGACAGACCTAATCCATTACCGCCTTTGGTTCTGGCTCTGGCTTTATCAACACGATAGAATCGATCAAATATTTTATTGATCTCTTCTTCCGAGATACCTTCTCCAAAATCTTGAATCGCAATTTCAAATTCTCCAAATGTTCTTGAAATAGATACATGAACTTCTTTTCTAGTGGTTGAGTACTTGACTGCATTATCCAAAATGATGATCAACAGTTGTTCAAAGTGATTACGGTAAATTCCAAGTACAACCTCTTCACTCAAATCATCATCCAAAGTCATTCGAAAATCAGGGTACAACAGCTTGAAGTTATTGAACACTTGATAAACGACTTCCTTTGCATTGGAGGTTCGATCAGAGTATTGAACATCTACCTGCTCTGCCCGGGAAAGGTCCAACATCTCCTGAACCAAACTCTTCATTCGAACAATTTCCTGAAGACTGGCTTTCAATGACTCATCCAAAATCTCCGGATCTTCCTTCCCCCAGCGATTCAATAGGTTCAGATGACCTTCAATAATTGCAACTGGTGTCCTCAGTTCATGAGAAACATCCTCTACAAACTGCTCCTGCTGTTCAATATATCTTCTCATCCTATCCAGCATTTCATTAAAAATCCCAGCTAAGTCTGCCAGTTCATCCTTCGAACCAATGGCAGGTACATGAGCATCAGATTGTGGGTTCTTCCTAACTATCTCCATTGTATCCCGCAATAATTTTAGCGGCTTCAGGAAGTATGAAGACAGAAGAAAACCAAGAATACTACTTAATATAAGAGAAATAACTTCTAAAACGAGCAATGTGAGCAGCAAGCGATTCCTAATTTCATAGAAAGAAGACAGCTCATAGAACGCTTGAACATACCCTACTTGTTCTCTCGCACTTTTTGAATGAACTGGTTGAACAATCAGAAAACCAGTTTCTTCTTCTATAGTTTGAATTTCTGCTTCCTGTTTCCCATCCGTAAGAAGTTTAAAATGCTTTTTCTGTGTTTCAAAGAGCAAGTCGCCTTTGGTGTTATAAACGGAAAGATACAGTGCTGGTGCTCCAAGCTCGGCAATGACGCTGTCCATCTCAAGAAGGCTCCCTACTGCACTCCTTTGATTATAACCGTCTGTGCTTTCAGGTGAAGGATTTTTCAAAGAAGTAAACACTTCCGTGACAGTCAGCTCTGATTCGGCATTTGACAGACGGTTAGTTACCTCAGCGACAATTCGTTCAACGTTCTCGCGTTCCTTTTCTACAAATAAATTGACTGACGTCTTATATGTGATTACAGCAAATATTGTAAAAACAACGAATATAAAGAAAGAACTTGCAAGGGCCCACTTAACAGTAAGTGAGGGCCCTCTCAGTTCTCGTTTCACTATTTCTTTAAACTTGTTCTTTCTCACGAGCGCATCACGTATCCAGTCCCGCGAACAGTTTGAATGTAGCTTTCTTCCCCAGGAACATCGATTTTATTACGTAGATAACGGATATAAACATCGACAACGTTGGTTTCCACCTCTGTTTCATATCCCCAGACCTTATTTAAAAGAACATCTCTTGCTAAAACAACATTGACATTCTCCATAAGGGTAAGCAGCAGCTCATATTCACGTTTCGTCAGCTCAATCATCTCAGAATTACGACGAACAACACGATTTTCTTTTTCGATCGTCAGGTCACGATAAGTGATTGTTGTTTGTTTCGCAATATTTTTATCGCCTTCAATATCGATTCGGCGAAGAAGTGCACGTAGTCGTGCCAATAATTCTTCAATAGCAAACGGCTTCACGATGTAGTCATCTGCTCCATGATCCAAACCTGATACACGGTCAATTACTGAATCACGCGCAGTCATCATGATGATTGGTGTATTCTTCACCTGTCTTACACGTCGACATACTTCCAGTCCATTCAACTCCGGCAACATCAGATCCAGCAGAATCGCATCCCAATCATTATTCAAGGCAGCTTCTAAACCTGTCCGTCCATTATAGTGAACTTCGGTTCTGTAACCTTCATGTTTTAATTCCAGCTCAACGAAGCGTGCTAAGTTTTTCTCATCTTCAATAATTAGAATATTACTCATTGATTTGCTATCCTTTCTCTCGTAACAGCCTTTTTTCAGCTTTTTCATTATACCTACTTTTATAATAAAAAGCCAGTAAATCTATTTTAGGGCAACAGACTTCAAATTATCCCTTTCAATCAAAAAGTACCGGCCCTTCATCAGTAGAATAATTATATGAATCCTTCTTCTCAGCAGATATAGTCCGTATAAGGCAGGCTAGCTACAGCTTAAGGCACCTGCCTAAACAATGAGGACTCCAATATCATACTGTCTATTAGCGAAATTCATAGGTTGAATAAGTTAAAAATCAAATCTGTTTTCGATTCCAAAAAATCGACAAAAGCAACGAACTGTCCAAATAATCAAACGCTCCGACTTATAGCATGTTTACTCTTCAGTATACCAGCTGTAGTGGTAGATTCCATCTTTGTCTGTACGCTCATAGGTATGGGCACCAAAGTAATCACGCTGCGCTTGGATCAGGTTTGCCGGCAAGCGTTCAGAACGATAAGAATCATAATAAGCGATTGCTGATGCAAAAGTTGGCACTGGTACACCAGCTTGAACGGCCATTGCAACAACGTCACGGACAGATTGCTGATATTTTTTCGTGATATCTACAAAATAGTCATCTAATAATAGATTTTCGATATCTGCATTTTTTTCATAAGCATCTGTGATCTTTTGCAGGAACTGTGCTCTGATGATACATCCCGCTCTCCAAATTTTTGCAATATCGCCAAATGGCAGATCCCAATCATATTCTTTAGAAGCCACACGCAGTTGAGCAAAGCCTTGTGCGTAACTCATGATCTTGCTGAAGTATAACGCTTCACGGATCTTCTCAACCAACTCTTTTTTGTCCCCGTCATATTGATAAGGTGCTGGCTTCGCCAAAACACCAGATGCTTTGACACGTTCTTCTTTATACGCAGAAATGAATCGAGCAAAAACAGATTCAGTGATCAGTGGCAATGGTACACCAAGATCTAACGAGCTTTGACTAGTCCACTTTCCGGTACCTTTGTTTCCAGCAGCATCCAAAATCACATCGACGATTGGCTTCCCGGTGCCTTCATCATCTTTGCGTGTCAGGATATCAGCTGTGATTTCTACTAAGTAGCTATCCAACTCACCTTGATTCCACTCTTTGAATATCTCAGCCATTTCATCTACTGATAGGCCAAGAATGTTCTGCATCAAGTCGTATGATTCAGCGATCAGCTGCATATCTCCGTATTCAATACCATTATGCACCATTTTTACATAGTGACCGGCGCCATTAGGGCCAATGTACGTTACGCATGGTTCGCCATCTTCTGCCTTTGCAGAGATTTTCTCAAGAACAGGAGCAACTAGCTCATATGCTTCTTTTTGTCCTCCCGGCATGATTGAAGGTCCCTTCAATGCGCCTTCTTCACCACCCGATACACCTGTACCGATAAAGTTAATACCAGAGTTAGCTAATTCTTCGTTTCTGCGCATTGTATCTTTGAAGAATGTATTTCCTCCATCAATAAGGATATCTCCTTTATCTAAGTGAGGCAGCAATTCTTGAATTGTTGCATCTGTTGCAAAACCTGCTTTGACCATCAACATGATACGACGAGGTTTTTCGATTGAATCTACGAACTCCTCGATTGTATAAGTTGCTTTGAAATTCTTATCTGGATGTTCTTCAACTACCTCAGTTGTTTTTGAACCCGTACGGTTAAACAATGCAACAGAGTATCCTCTACTTTCAATGTTCAAAGCCAGATTTTTTCCCATAACAGCCATTCCTACTACACCAAATTGTTGTTTTGTCATCATACATCCTCCCAATTACTAAAAAACCTAAATAATTCTTTATAATCTATTTCATTATAGCTTAGTTTGGCAGTATTGAAAACAAAATCGTTCGAATTATCACAGCTTTCTTCATACGAAACTAGGCTCTTAAACCCTTGGCAGCGCTTGATTTCAAGGCGAGATTCTGCCATCTTATTTCTACTCTTGAACATCTTTCGTTTCAATTTTTCAGTTTTGTTTCGCTTCTTCCGGCTCTTAGTCACCATTAGATTCCATATCTTCTCAATGTCGGGTACTGGTTCAGAGCTATCTGAACACACTAAAAAATCCCCGAGGCTCCATGGTTAGCCTGGGGGATTTTAACATTTTTCAAAAAAATGTTTTTACGCTTCTTTAGACATTACATCTTTTCCATCGTAGTGACCACATGCTGGACATACGTGATGGCTTTTTCTCATTTCACCACAGTTTGAACATGCGTTCAAACCTTTGATTGTCAACTTGTAATGTGTACGGCGTTTTGCCTTTTTAGCTTTAGAAGTTTTTCTAGCTGGTACTGCCATTGTTGTTCCACCTCCTTGTAAAAATCTGTGTATGTTCATACACAATATATTCCAATCTTAGCCAAACAAATTACTCTGTATCATCTTTCAATAATTCAGATAATTTGGCAAGACGAGGATCCATAGTTTGTTCTGCTTCTTTTTCCCGTTTTTCATAGTAATCATCCTCTGAAATCACTTCCCAGTCTGTCCCTTTCGGTAACTCGCTGTTTTGCTGCTCTTCTTCAGATAATACCTGCAACGGAATCGCCAGTAAGATATTGTCTTCCACTGACTCAGTCAGATCGATCGTCGGTTTATCAAGAACAATGATTTCTTCATCTGAAATCAATTCATCCTTGCCGCGAAACTGCTCTTCTGTCATAAACGTTTCATCAACACTAAGTGCCATTGGAACAGCAACCGGTGTTAATGATCGAGAAGAAGGTACTGTCACTACAACAGAAAGCTTATAATGTAGTAAGTAACCATTTTTTTCAACTGTGATTATGCCATTTACTTTCGCAGGGGAAACATCAAGTATTTGATTATCCCTAGCCATCAGTGTTTGTTTTACATCGAGCTCTTCTGAAAATTCAAGAGGAATTTCCCGATGTTTATTCAGTTCTAATAATGACCATTTCATCTCTCTCACCTCTACACAACAAAAGCTATTATACAGGGCTATTCGCCCTTTGTCAATGAAATTTTCTCTGCATTTTCTTTCATACATATTTATAAAAAAATTGTTCTCTCATCCTTTTTTAATGTTAAACTATATAGACCCTGTTTCGTTTTTTAATATACAGAAAACAGTCTTTGACTATAATGAGACACTGTAATTATCGTGGCTTGCAACAGGAGTCTTAGACACTCATAACGAAAACTGAATATTCAAGACTACTTCCTGTTCTTTGACAGGATTCATACAGAGGGATATTGCTCAATAAGCGATAAAGAAATAATTGCTATTTATTTATGCCATTGGTGCTAAAGAAATTATCACAGGAAAAACTATTTCACAAAAGTCATAGCAGCAAAAGGAGGAGAAATGCGGATGTCAATCATCAATTGTAAAGACGTTTCACTGATCAAAGATGGGAAAGTTTTGCTTGATCAAATCAACTGGACTGTTGAAAAACAGGAACATTGGGCCATTTTAGGTCTTAACGGTGCCGGAAAAACATTATTACTCCAGATCATCACAGGCTATCTCTGGCCCTCCAAAGGAGAAGTGACTGTCTTAAACCAACGATTTGGAACAAGCTCTATCCCTGAGCTGCAGCGACGAATCGGTTGGGTAAGTACTGCATTGCAGCAACGGATTCGCGGAAATGAAACAAGCGAGCGAGTGATCCTATCGGGAAAATTTGCAAGTATTGGAATCTATGAGCATTATTCCACGAAAGACATGGAAAAAGCCAAGCAGCTTCTAATGGATTCCGGTGGTTCTTCTCTTTTAGGGAAAAGCTATCAGATTCTTTCTCAGGGAGAACGTCAGTTAGTTTTGATCTGCCGTGCGTTGATGGCCGATCCAGAGCTCCTTATCCTTGATGAACCCTGTAATGGCCTTGATCTGTTTGCCCGAGAAAAGCTGCTTGAACAAATTGGAGGGATTGCTGAGTCACAAAACAGCCCTACCCTTCTCTATGTCAGTCATCACACAGAGGAAATTCTTTCCTGTTTTCAACATTTGCTATTGTTGAAGGAAGGCAAGATTGTGAGACAGGGACTTAGAAATGAACTATTCAATGAAGAAGTCTTGACATCTTTTTATAATGAGCCGATCCAGTTACTGCCTTTAGGCAAAGATCGACTGGCAGCTTATCCAGTGTGACAGCTGTTTAGCTATCATATTGCTGCAAATTTAATAGATCTAGAAGCTTACAACAAAAAACTCTCTGAGGCTTTCAATGATGAAAGCAACAGAGAGTTTTTATTCTAACTAAGCTTAGATAGCTGTTGTCGCGCCACGGTATACAATACCACGTCTAGGGTCAACAGTGATCAATTCATCGTTAGATACAAGCTCAGTAGCGTTAGCAGCGCCAACGATTACTGGAATGTCTTTCGCAATAGCAACTACTGCTGCATGAGAAGTCAATCCGCCTTCTTCTACAACTAGCGCAACTGCTTTATCGATAGCAGGCATGTAGTCTTTATCTGTAGTCTTAACGACCAAGATAGAGCCTTCAACTGCTTTTTCATTTGCTTCAGCAGCTGTTTTAGCAACTACAGCTTTAGCAATAACTGAATCTTCTCCAATACCTTGACCTTGAACAAGTTTTGAACCGATCAATTGGATCTTCATCAAGTTTGTTGTTCCTTTTTCACCAACTGGTACACCAGCAGTGATGATGATTAAATCACCTTCGCTTGCGAAACCGTTCTTTTGTGAAATTTCTGTTGCAAGAGTGAATACTTCATCTGTATTTGATGGTTTTTCAGCAACAGTTGCATAAACGCCCCATGATAGAGACAAGCTGCGTGCTTTTTGTTCTGAGAAAGTGATTGCAACGATGTGTGCTCTTGGACGATACTTAGCAATCATACGTGCTGTGTGACCAGATTCTGTCGCAGCAACAATTGTTTGGATACCCAAGTTACGCGCTGTATGCCCAACAGATTGACCAATTGCTTCTGTCATGTCTGTTTTGCTGTATAGTTTCAATGCAAATGCATCTTGGTCAACTAGTGCTTCTTCAGTACGAACGGCAATACGAGCCATAGTTTGTACAGATTCTAATGGGTAATCCCCAGCAGCTGTTTCACCTGAAAGCATTACTGCATCAGTTCCATCGTAGATTGCATTGGCAACGTCATTCGCTTCCGCACGAGTCGGGCGAGGATTACGCTGCATTGAATCCAGCATTTGTGTTGCAGTAATAACTGGTTTACCTAATGCATTACACTTTTTAATCAATTCTTTTTGGGCTACAGGAACATCTTCTGTTGGGATTTCAACACCAAGGTCTCCACGAGCAACCATCAAACCATCAGAAACTTTTAGGATTTCGTCAATGTTGTCGATCCCTTCCTGATTTTCGATTTTAGGAATGATTTGGATATGTGTTGCATTTTCTTCTTCCAAAATTTTAGTGATTTCCATCACGTCAGCTGCACGACGAACGAAGCTGGCAGCGATGAAATCAATTCCTTGGCCAATACCGAAACGGATATCTGCTTCATCCTTTTCAGTGATACCAGGTAGGTTTACAGAAACACCAGGAACGTTTACACCTTTTTTATTCTTAAGAACGCCTTCGTTTTTAACGATTGTTACGATTTCATCTGCGTTGCGATCGATATCAGAAACTTCTAAATCAATCAAACCGTCGTCCAGTAAGATATGTGAACCAACGTTTACGTCATTGATCAGTTGTGGGTAAGTAACAGAGAATTTCTCAGTAGTTCCCAACACTTCTTCCATGGAAATGCGGATAGTATCACCTGTTTTAAGTGTCATTGCTCCGTTTTCCATATCGTTCGTACGAATTTCAGGACCTTTTGTATCTAGTAAAATTGCTACTCTTTTTCCTGAGATTTTCATAGCCTCACGAATGTTTTTGATACGGTTGCCATGCTCTTCGAAGTCTCCGTGAGAGAAGTTCAAACGACAAACATTCATTCCGGCATTCATTAAGTCAACCAGCATTTCAACAGATTCACTTGCTGGTCCAATCGTACATACGATTTTTGTTTTTTTCATTACTAAACGCTCCTATTCGATTTTTTTATACAAAAGCTTTAAAGCCTATATACAGTAATCCAGTGTTTAAAATGAGATTTCTTTATTCAGATCGTAAAGAGACAGATCTGGTTTATGTCTATTGTTTTCTAATGTGTCAACGATATCAGCTGCTACAACTTTATTGTCAAGCATACCAATACATAATCCGCCCTTGCCTTCTTTCAGTAATTCAACAGCATAGGCACCAAATTTACTTGCTAAAACACGGTCGCGCGCGCTTGGAGAACCACCACGTACAACGTGACCCAAAATAGAAACACGTGTATGGAAATCGCCGTAAGCCGAAAGTTTATCAGCAAATTCATTTCCACCCATCACACCTTCTGCAAGGATGATCAGGCAATGTTTCTTCCCGCGATCTCGGCCTTCTCTGATTCTTTTAGCAACTAATTCCATATCAAATTCATGCTCAGGGATGATGATTTCATCTGCCCCGCCGGCAACACCAGACCAAAGAGCGATATCGCCTGCATCACGTCCCATTACTTCAATAACGAATGTACGTACATGAGATGTAGCTGTATCACGGATACGGTCAACGGATTCTAATACAGTATTGATCGCTGTATCAAAACCAATCGTGAAGTCTGTCCCCGGAATATCATTATCGATCGTACCTGGGATACCAACAGCCGGATAGCCGCGTTTTGTCAGAGCCATTGCTCCGTGATAAGAGCCGTCTCCTCCAATAACTACTAATCCTTCAATACCGAATTTCTTCAATTGCTCGATTCCCTTCAGCTGCCCTTCTTCAGTAGCAAACTCCGGATAACGTGCAGAGTAAAGGAATGTTCCTCCACGTTGAATCTTGTCACCTACATCAGCAATGTCCAGACGACGAATATCTCCAGCTACCAAACCAGCAAAACCGTAGTTGATGCCATATACTTCAATTCCATCATAAATTGCTTTACGTACCACTGCACGAATTGCAGCGTTCATTCCCGGAGCGTCTCCTCCACTGGTTAAAATACCGATACGTTTCATTCGCTCTTTCACCTCATACATAATATTATACTTTGATAAAGCAGTCTTACTTTACCTTTATTGCCTCAAAAATACCACGTCACCCATTTTACCATTAATAGTGCAAAAAGTCTTGAGTTAGCGCTAAAATTTTTGAAAAAAATTGAAAGCGTCTAGTAGATTTTACTGAAACTCATTTGAAAACGACGTTTTCCGCTCCAAGAAGCGTTGAAAACGACTCCAGAACGGTTTCATTTTCCATGATCCAATAATTTTTATCCAATACCACTTTTTTCTTTTTATCCGCATAAAACAGCACAACAGGAACGTTTCCGGGCGCTTTTTGGATGATCTCCCTCACCTGTCTAAGAATGTCCTGTGAGCCTGTTGTCTTTTCAATTTTCAAATAACAGGTTTTATCACTGATTGCAGCCTCTTGCGGCGCAGCTTCCGAGATTTCATTTACTAGAACCTGCAGCTCTTGATTGTATCGACTTCGTTCTACTTTTCCTTCCACGTAATAGACCTTGCCTACCTCTACAGTTTGTCTTATGGAACGGAAAACACCGGGGAAGAGTGTCAGGGAAATTGCACCAGTGCTGTCATCCCCCTCGACAAAAGCCATTTGCTCTCCTTTTTTAGTGCGAATCGCTCGGACATCTTTCACATAAATCAATAAGCGGACGGCTTGATTTTCAACGACATCGCTGATCGATAGAACTTGCTTCAGCTTCGCCAGCTTTGAGAATTCTTCGCTAGGATGACCTGAAAGATATACACCTAGATACTGCTCTTCTTCCGCCAGACGTTCTTCCAGTGTGTAATCCTGAATTTCTTCTTCTTTCAATTCCAGTGTTTCAAATAGGTCGGCGCTGCCGCCGCTATAAACGATATTCTGGATTTTGCTTTCCAGTTGATTAGCCAACTGCCTTCGATTCGCAGTCAGTTCATCAAATGCACCAATAGCAATCAATGGTAGAATGTTTTCTTTTTTCCGCCATTTTGCAGGAATACGAAATAGGAATTGGTCAAAGCTTTGATAACGGCCGCTGTCTTTTCGCTCATTTAGAATATCTTGGATAAAGTCTCTTCTTATACCTTTCAGTGAACTGAAGCCGAACATGATTTCAGCGGAATCCTTCAACATAAAGCTGTATTGACTGTGATTGATGGAGGGCTGGATGATGGTGATGCCGTTTTTTCTGGCTTCACTGATATATTCTTTGATTTTATTTGGGTTGTGCCGAACAGAATGCAGTAATGCCGCATAAAATGCAGCGGGATAATGAACCTTCAGATACGCCATCTGAAATCCTATAAAGGAATAGGCGAAGGCATGTGATCGGTTGAAACCGTAGTTGGCAAAACGTTCAATATAATCATAGATCATATTAGCTGTTTCCTCAGAGTACCCTTGTTTCATTCCACCCTCAACAAAGTGCCGACGTTCCTGATCCAGTACCTCTTTTTTCTTTTTACTGATGGCTCTTCTTAAAATATCCGCCTGTCCCAGACTAAAGCCTGCCATTTCCGCAGCTACCTGCATGATTTGTTCCTGATACACGATAACACCGTATGTATTTTCCAAAATCGGCTGCAATGACGGATCAGGGTATTCAATCGGTTCTAATCCTTTTTTTCGACGAACAAACAAATCGATATTCTGCATAGGCCCTGGTCGATATAAAGCGTTAACTGCTGCAATATCTTCAATACTGGTTGGTCCCAGCTTTCGCAGAACATTTCGAATACCTGCTGATTCAAACTGGAACACACCGCTAGTCTCGCCTCTACGGAACAACGCCAGCGTTTTTTCGTCATCTAAAGGAATCTCATTTAGAACTAACTCTTCTTTATACACTCTTTTAACAGATTTCAATGTATCGTCGATGATCGACAGATTTCTCAGCCCAAGAAAATCCATTTTCAGCAAACCGATTTTCTCTACATCGTTCATCGTGAACTGTGTCAACAAAATATCATTCGTGCCTGTTTGCAAGGGAGTCAGCTCCAGCAAATTCCGGTCACTGATCACCACCCCCGCTGCATGGGTGGATACATGTCGCGGCAGTCCTTCCAGACGCACAGCAGTGTCAAAGAGTAGACGATTACTTTCAGAGCTCTCAACTAACTCCACCAGCTTCTTGGATTCCTTCCAAGCCTGCTTCAACGTAATCTTCAGTGTACTTGGAACAGCCTGTGACCAGCGATTAGACTCGCTTTGAGAAAGTCCAAACACACGAGCGGCATCCCGCAGCACCATTTTTGCTGCCATTGTTCCAAAGGTTGCAATTTGGGCCATATGATAATGACCGTATTTCTTTTGTACATAGGCTAGGACTTGCTCTCTGCGGTTATCAGGAATATCCAGATCAATATCCGGCATAGAGAAGCGTTCCGGATTCAAAAATCGCTCAAATAGTAAATCATACTTGATTGGGTCGACATCTGTAATCGACAGTACATAGGATACCAATGATCCCGCTGCTGATCCCCGACCGGCACCTGTTACTATTTTCTGCTGGTGGGCAAAGGCCATAACATCCCAAACAATCAGGAAGTAATCATCAAACCCCATATCATGAATGATCGATAATTCTTTTTCCAAACGTTCTTCATAAACAGAAGACACTTCCGCCACCCGCTGAGGCAGCCGTGTCATGCATAAATCACGCAGGTAAGCCCCTGCTTCGATACCATTTGGAACCGGATAATGAGGCAGCAGCTTCTGATGGAGAGGCATGTCAAATTGGCAGGTTGCTGCAATCTGTTGAACATTAGCAACACTCTCAGAACCAATCAGCTCTTCCAATTGCTGCTGTGCTTCTTCCGGTTTTCTTAAATAGTAAGGACCATCTATCTCTGTTTCCTTGAGGTTGACCTTCATAGCAGTTCCAGATTCAATATGCTCTAAAACCCGTAAGGCAAATCCATCTTCCCTTACCAAATATCTGGTTTCCTGCAATGCAGCCAACGGAAATTGACAATTATGTATAAAATCGAACAACAATGGATCAGTCGACGGATTGCACATAAACGAAGCACCTACAAAGAAGGAAGCTGGATCGATTTTTGCAACTAGTTTCTTCAATTCACGTTGAACATCCTCCTTGTCCCGCTCCTTCAAAAAATTTATTACGCCCTTATCTGCCGGCATAATAACGATTATTTCTTTTAAATAATCAGCGAAATCTTCCAACTCAAAAGAACCCTCTTGCGTCATTTTCAAACTGGAGATTCGCATTAAATTTTGATACCCTGTCAAGTTTTTAGCATAGAACTGCAGCTCTACTTGTCGATCGCTTAAGGAAGAAGTATATTCTAGGGTCATTCCGATGATTGGCGTGATCCCTTCTGCTTTACAGGCTTCATAAAATTCAACAGCTCCGTGCAGAACGTTTATATCCGCAATTCCTAAGTGGCTATATCCATACTCCTTGGCTTTCTTGACAAATTCTGGTATCCTGATCGTGCTGGAAAGTAAAGAGTAGGAAGTGATTGTATATAGCTGTGGAAACATCATGAGTCCCTCCTTTATAACAAAATTCCCTCATTTCTTTACAATAAAAAAAATTGTGCTAAACTAAAGCTAGAAAAGAGGTGCTATCCATGCGTTACATTATTGTATTATTCTGGTCCTTCATTTTGGGACAAGTGGTAGGATATATTGGCGGTGCCTTAAACAACGGCAGTTACGACTTTGTATGGACGTCTATCATCTCACTTGCCGCCGGGGTACTTATCTTGTTGATTGGTCAGTTCGCACTGCCTAAAAAGAAAACGTCTCAGATTTAGAATCTGCAGCAGAAAACAACAAAGCAGGCTTCGTTTCCCTCTCTAGATTGACTGTTCATTCAACTCAACCCAGAGTAGTCGACTCGATTGCCTGTCTTTCTCTTTTCTCAGACAAAACATACTCGAAAAACAGCAGTGTTCTATTCACAGTTTGTTTTGCGAGTTATTTTTTGCTCTCTTTTTTCTTCTTGTATCCTTATATCAAGTGAAGTGCTGCAAAAAACCAGTTACATTAATTGTAACTGGTTTTTTTTTGTTTTCAACTGTTTATAATCGTTTCGTCAAAATTTTTCTGAAATTGAAGACAGATAAACCGATATTCCCTAAAACAAAGCAGGCCGTAGTAATAAATACTGAACTATAGCCAAAGCCATGGGCAACTGTTGAGCCAATCATCGGCCCTAAAACCTGTCCAAAGTTACTGAACATCTGATTATAGCTGTATATTCTGCTGACGCCTTCCGGTGGTGTCAGCTTACCGATAAGCGTATTGATTGAAGGCATCAGTGCTCCGGTAGAAAAGCCCAGCAGGAAGCGTAAGACTCCTAGTTGAAAAGGCGTCTTTACAAATGCCATAGGTATGTAGCAGAGGAGCGATAGAACCAGCCCACCCAGAAGAACCTTGTGATTGCCGATTTTATCCCCAAGCTTTCCGAGAGACGGCGAAGAAATGATCGCAGACACCCCCGCAACAGAAACAATCAATCCACTGACAAAGAGAATATTTCCTTGATCCCCACTCAACGAACGAATGTACAAAGTTAAAATGGGACTGATGCTGGTCACACCGATTTGTAAAATCAAGGTTGTGACAAACAAACCAACTAAGATGGACAGATGATCGATTTTTGAAAAGATCTCCTTGGTTGACAGTAAATCCTTTTTCTCTACCGGTTCAAAATCTTCCTTGACCATAAAGATTGTCAATAGTGTCGTGATCAGCAGCATAAATCCGGTAATGATAAATACATTTTCCATTCCAAACCACTGCGCCAGTGCACCACCGATAGAAGGTCCTATCAAATTTCCCGCAACCGCTCCGGTAGATAACGTCCCCAACGCCCAGCCGCTTTTAGACTTCGGTGCTTGAGAAGCAATCATCGCAGTCGCATTTGGGATATAGCCAGATAAAATCCCATTTAGAAAACGCATGATCAGCAGCCAGTAGACATTCGGAACGAAGGCCAAAGAGCCCATCGTGAAAGTCATCCCCGCAGCTGCACGGATCATCATGATTTTCCGTCCTTTTCTATCCGCAAGATTTCCCCAAATTGGTGCAACGATGGCTGCCGCAAACGCAGTCACTGATATCGCCAGACCTGAAAAAAGCTCGATCTGACTTTCGGGTGTACCTAATTGTTCAATATATACAGGAATGAAGGGCATTACCAGACTGATACTGGCTCCGGTGAAAAAGCTTCCCAGCCAAGCCACCATTAAATTCTTCTTCCAGTCTATCTTCATCTTTCTATCACCGCCTATAAAGGTTCTCTTTAACTATACTCCATTTTCAGAAAACTCACAAAATTTTTATTTCCATTTTTTCATTCTTTGCCCTCGTCTAAAGCTTTTGAATGCAAAAACAGAGCTGATCCCCATCAGCCCTGTCAGTATTCTATCGTTTTCCCGAATCTTTTTTCATTTTTTCCTTCACTCTTATAATATCGCTAAAATTACAAAGTTAATGATAAACAACAGATTAACGATCCAGATGATTGGTGACACTTCATTGATTTTTCCTTTTGCAACTTTAACAACTGCAAAGAAGATAAATCCAGCTGCAATCCCATAAGAGATACTGTAGCATAGACCCATGAAGATAGAAGCAAAGAATGCTGGTACAGCTTCTTCCAAATCTGTCCATTCAATGTCCTTGAAGGAAGCCAGCATCATCACACCTACTAAAATCAAGGCAGGCGCTGTTGCTTGTGCAGGTACAACAGAAATCAGTGGAGAGAACAAGCTGCTTAGTGCAAATAGTGCAGCGACTACTACAGAAGTCAGCCCCGTACGACCACCAGCTCCAATGCCGGCAGCACTTTCTACGTAAGTTGTAACATTTGATGTTCCGAACACTGCACCAACTGATGTGGCAATTGCATCCGCAAACAAAGCACGGTCCATCTTCGTCGCAAGCCCTTTACTGTCTTCCAGAGCAATTTCATCCTCTTTAGAGAAAATCCCTGTACGACGACCTGTACCAATAAACGTTCCAATCGTATCGAATGTATCAGATAAGCTGAAAGCAATGATTGTCATCAATACTTGAGGTATTTTAGATGTATCACTAAATAATGACTGCATACCATCTGCACCAAAAGCGGCACCAAATGTTGTTCCCAATTCTGAAATAGAACTTCCCAGAGAATTACCATGCCAGTCAATCGCAGATAAATCGACAACGCCCATCGGAATTGCCAGTATTGTTGTGAAAAGAATCCCTAAGAGAATCGCTCCACGGACATTCATCACAACCAAAATCGTCATGATCACCAGTCCCATAACTGCCAAAATGATACCGGGATTATTGAAATTCCCCAAAGCAGGTACGATGCTGTCTCCGTTAACTGCTCCATTTACAGGATCAGCTTGAATAGTAAAATCGAGTAAGCCAGCGTTTTTAATCCCGACATAAGCAACAAATATCCCAATACCTCCGCCAATGGCATGCTGCAGACTTTCAGGAATGGCACGAATCACCAGCTTACGAATTTTAGTAACAGTGATCAGGATGTTTACCAGTCCACAGATAAAGACCATTGCCAATGCCTGCTGCCATGTATATCCAAGACCAAACACGACTGTAAATGTGAAAAATGCATTTAATCCCATTCCCGGAGCTTGTGCATAAGGAACATTTGCGAATAGTCCCATAACCAGCGTACCAATAATCGAAGCAATGATTGTTGCTAAAAAGACAGCCTGAAAGGGCATCCCTGTTTCCGACAAAATAGACGGATTAACGAATAAGATATAGCTCATGGCAAAAAATGTTGTAACTCCCGCCATCACCTCTGTTGAAACAGTTGTACGATTTTCTTTTAAATTGAAAAACTTTTCCATGAATTTTTTTCTCTCCCTCAAAGTGATTCCTATTATTTGCCAGAAAAAATAAAAATAAGAGCAAAATAGTAATTCCTAACAAATACTATTAAATTATAGGAGACAACCAACTATTTTTCAACAAAATACTAACAATAGATTCATTAATTATTTTTAATGTTCGCATTTAATGCGTTTACATTTATAGATACACTGTTTTTTAAGGTAAAAAACAGATCAGATGAAAAATTCATCTGATCTGTCCAGTAATCAATTATTATCCTTTGACTCTCTTTTTAATAATCATGAATGAGCCGCCAACTAAAAGAATAAACCCGGAAATCAAGCTGATGTTGGTTATTGTCTCACCAGTATCAGGTAAGGCTCCAGTTGGTTTATCAGATGAGGTAGTTGTTCCCCCACCTGCTTCTTTTGTACTCGTTTCCACTGTTGTAGAGCTTGAGGAATCTGTCGATACAGAAACTTCGCTTAAAACATCCAGAGGAAAGACTGCACTATAGTCGTCTTCATCAATGACAACCGCAGTTACTCTCTTCTTGCCTTTCAGCTCAAGCGTAGTAACGTCGATTTTCACTCGACCTTCACTGTCTGCTTTAGCAGTGATATCCCCTTCCGGAAGAACATTTGCATCGATTTTACTTTGAGGGATTTCGCCATCAAATAAAACAATTGTGGCATTCGGCAATGTCACGCCCTGAAGATATTGGTCAGTTTCATGTAATGGATCAAAGAACGTCGCTTGACGAATGATTGCTTCTCTATCCTCTGGGAAAATAGAAGGCTCTTCAATCAATACTTTGCGATCCTGAATACCAGCTTCGATCAGCTCCCCAGCGGCTTCCTTCGATTCGATGTAGCCAATGAAGGTTTCTGTATCCGGCTGCATAGCATCTACTAGCTTAGCTTCTGTAAAGCCTGCAAACCCGTCACCGCCGCCATATAAGAAATCATTGATCACAACTTTATACGTCTTACTTGCCTCAAGTGCATTTCCATTCGAATCCTTGATTTGCCAAACCTTGAACGGTTGGTTTGCATCATCATTTTTAACAAATGTATAAGACAATCCGGAAACTTGCAGGAAGTATTTCTCTTCTTCATCATACTGCTCGTTCAATACCTGCTCAATTTGAGTACCTGTCATTTCCACAATTTGCATGATATTTCCAAACGGCTGCACTGCCTGCGCAGCACCCCATGTGATTTCACCACCACTGCCAACCTGAAGATCTGCACGGATTCCGCCATTATTGGTCATAGCAAAGTCAACATCGATCCCGTTGGCCTTAGCCATCGCAATTTGACCATCTGTGATCAAATTCCCAACAGGAGATTCTTTGTGTTCATTCACTTCACGAGTGATTGCTTCCGCAGTCTTGGCTGTACCGATTTTCTTACTTGTTACTGCGGACACACGACTGTCTGCATCTGCAACGATTGCTGCAACAGCTTCATCAGCGACCGGCACATTGTCCCCTTCCGGAGAAACAGGAACGATTTCAGCAGTTGGTGCTGCTTCAAAATCTTGAGTGCCCACATTGATATATCCTCGTACATCTGCATAGCCCTTCCCTTGAGAGGTAGACTGTACGACACGAGTTGAGCCAACTAGTCCATTCGTATATTGATGATTATGTCCAGCTAGAAGAACATCCACACTATTAGCAGGATCGATTTCATTTACAGCCTTCAATATATCTGCCGCTTCTCCAGAAACAGCATCTGCTTTACTTGTAGAAGGAACATGGGCAAGCACAACGATTGCGTTCACGCCTTCTTCCTGCAGCTGATCTGCATAGTAAGCAATTGTTTCTGCTTCATCAAGGAAGTCATAATCCTGATAATGTTCTTTCAATACCAGATTCGGTATTTCGGTTGTTACTACTCCAATGAAACCGATCTTGACCTTCTGATCTGTTCCAATTTCTTTTACCGTATACGGCTTCCAGTTATAAGGGATTTCTTCTGTATCCTTTTTAACGACATTTCCGATCACGATTTCTGTCTTCGATGTTTCTCTAGGATAATCCTTCAAGATACCATAAGGATCGGTTGTCGGATTGCCGCCGGTCATGATTCGATTGAATTCAGCCAACCCTTCATCAAACTCATGATTCCCTAAAGTACCAACAGAAAAATTCATCTCATTCAACACTTTAATCGTTGGTTCATCTTGAAGCAGCCCAGAATTAGCCGGACTTGCACCGACCATATCCCCAGATTGGACACGCAATGTCTGAGCCCCCGGATTTGCATCTGCAAACTCTTTTTCAGCCTGATTTAGATAACCGGCTAAAAGTGCTGCTGTTCCTGTATTGCTTACTTTATTTCCTGCATCATCATAAAATGATCCTGTCGTGCTCAATGCACCATGAAAGTCATTGATTCCCAGTAGCTGAACAGGAATTTTTCCAGTTTCCTCAGCATATACTGTTTGATTTCCATTAAACAAGAAGCTGCCCGCCCCACTTGCTGCTATTGAAGCCAGCAAAAGACAAAGCCCCCTATTTCTCTTTTTCATCTGCTTGATCCTCCTTATTGTTCTCACCCTTCAGACTAACAATTAATCAAATCAGTGTCAATATCATTTGACATTCTTTTCAATAAGTTCACTGTCAACACAACACTTTTCCTTATTTAGACTTGTCATTTCTGCTCTTTGTGCTAGACTAGGACGTATCTAAAAGCTCTGGCGGCAATTATTTTTTAGATAAATATGCCCTAGTGAAAAAGAAATTTGTCCAAGGAGGAACTGCTTTGAAAAAACTAATAGCAATCGATCTGGATGGAACAACATTGAATGTTCAATCTTTGATCAGCGAAAAAACTGAAAAAACACTGCGAAAAGCAATTGCCCATGGGCATTATGTTAGTATTGCCACTGGTCGGCCTTATCGTTTGAGTCACCAATTCTACAATCAACTTAAATTGGATACACCAATGATCAATTTCAACGGTGGTCTTGTTCATATTCCAGAAAAAACATGGGAAAAGGAACGCTCATCCAGCGTAAACCGAGACATTGTCTTCGATATTGTTTCACAGAAAAAAGCGCTGAACCTTGATTTTGTTGCTGCCGAGAATAAGGAGACATTCTTTATTGACAGCTTTGACCACTTTGATGAAAAATTCTTTGCGGCACAGGCTACAGAGAAAAACCTGCTCACTGCACAAAATCTGACAACTGACCCAACTTCTCTGATGCTTTGTGCCCCACGAGAACTGGTTAGCGGTATTTCAGACACCTTGATGCAACAATACGGCGAACATCTGGATATCCGGACTTGGGGAGGCGCAATGCCTATCTTAGAGGTCGTCTCAAAAGGGATTCAGAAGGCTAAGGGTGTTGCTGAGGTTGCAGATTACTTGAACATCAAGCAAAAGGACATCATTGCCTTCGGTGACGAGCACAATGATGAAGAAATGCTGGAATACGCTGGTTGGGGTGTCGCTATGAAAAATGCGACTGATCATATCAAGAGTGTAGCCAATGATATTACTGAACGAACGAATGATGAGGATGGCTTGGCAAGCTATCTGGAAAACTATCTGGACTTAAATTAAGAAGAGGCTGAGACAGAAGTGTTTAGCTACAAGCAATAAGCCGGAATTCACGAAAATTGTTTCACAAATTTTTGTTGAATTCCGGCTTATTGTCGTAGGAGCTACTTCTGACTCGCCGTTTATTCGGATTTAGAGTATGGAAAAGAGTGGCAACAGATTATTGTCCCACTCCCTTTTTTATTCAACAGAGAATGTGCATAATCAACTCTCTATTATCCAATCAGTCCTCCACTTCACAAGCAGCCCAAGCTTCGATCTCAACCAAGATCTTTGGTGTCGCTAATCCTTTCACATACAACAAGGTCATACATACCTCTGCTCCTTGTAGAAATTCATTGAGTATCTGTGTTCTTCGTTCGAAATCGATTGGTTCCACAAGATAAATGACTAGCTTCGTCAAATCCTGAACAGCCATGCCCCCTGCTTCAAGATTTCTTTTGATGTTTGCCAGAGCCTCTTTGAATTGTTCCTCAGAACTTTTCGGAAGCTCTTTTGACGGATTCATCCCTACCTGACCAGATAAGGTCAGCCAACGGATATTTCCAGATAATTCAACCTGATGAACGTAGGCTCCTAACGGCGGATGGATCGTTTGTGGATTTCTGTTTTTTCTCATGATTTTATGCTCCTCGCTTTGCTTAGTTATAGTTATCCTGTTTATAGACAGAAAAAGATTGAGTCATCAGTTTACACACTGACAATCCAACCTTTTAGCTCCAGATTATCGATTCTTTTTGACCGTTGCTACATCATGATGGTCCGAATAATATCAACCACATATCGAATCAAGCGATAAAGTAAATATAAGGTAAACAAATTTCCAATAATCAAGCGAAAGACATTTGTTGAACTCGACTTGAGGTTGCGCCAAGTGAATGGGCGAAGGAAGCGCGGCACTCTGGAAACTCGGTTCTTACTCAATCTATATTTTTCTTCATAAGTTAAATCGTACATATTATAATAAAGAACGTGAAACGGCTGCTTATTGAAAAATGCTTTTGTAAATCCGACAAGCAACGTCAATTCTTTATTGTTGGAGGGAAGATTTCGGACACCCTTTTTATTGATTTTCAGCTTCTCGCCATTCTCCAGCAATACATTGTAGGTAAACTCATCTTCTTCTATTTTTTCGATTTTAGGCTCCTGCTCATTTGCCTTCAAAAACCCGTCGTATAATTCATTGAACTGCATTCTTTGACGGATGAAAAAAATCAAACCTGCTCCAAACAACAGGATCAACAATAAATTGATCAAGATACTTTCAGGAAAAAACACTGTATAAATAACCGTGATCAATAAACCGACAGCCATGATGATGATTCTCTTCAAATAATAGCTATGGTACATACCTTCCATCGTTCGTTTATAGTAACTAAAATCAAATGCAACAAACTCCATATTTTCCTCTCCTTTTTATTCATTTTAACGCATTATTCAGATTGATTGAACACTATTGATCAAAAATGCTGAACATGCTGCTTTTCAAAAGAAGCTTCTTACTCCTTTTTGATATAAGAAAAAAGAATTTCTCTTATACAAGAGAAACTCTTTATTTGTGACAATCTTTTGATTACTCTGCAGCGTTTTGATCTTTGAGACCGTATTTCTTGTTGAATCGGTCCACACGTCCGTCTGCTTGAGTGAATTTTTGACGTCCAGTGTAAAATGGATGAGAGTCAGATGTAACCTCCACACGAATCAGTGGGTAAGTGTTTCCGTCTTCCCATTCAACTGTTTCTTGTGTGTTCTTTGTAGAACCTGACAAGAATTTGAAACCAGTAGTTGAATCCATAAATACTACTGGATGGTAATCTGGATGAATTTCTTGTTTCATACTTTCTTTCGCTCCTTTGCCCTGAGTCATTTGCTGAATCAGAGTTATTTTGTCGATATACAACAGTACAATAATAGCATGTTTTATTTTGTGTTGCAATCATCTTTTTAAATTTCTTTTTGGTGCTGTTTTATTAAAGGACACATCATGAAAAGCGGTAAAAAACTCCTGATTACTCTTTGTTTTTCGCAGGAACTTAATCAACTGCTCAGTATATTCCAGAGAATCACCCTTCATATTCTTTCTCAGCTTCCATATTTCTTCAAGCTGCTCGCTGTCCATCAACAGGTCTTCTTTTCTCGTTCCAGATTTCTTGATATCGATCGCCGGGAAAATACGACGTTCTGCCAACTCTCTTGAAAGATGCAGCTCCATATTCCCAGTTCCCTTGAACTCTTCATAGATCATGTCGTCCATTCGACTTCCAGTATCCACTAATGCTGTTGCAAGGATCGTTAGGCTTCCGCCTTCTTCAATATTTCTAGCAGCACCAAAGAATCGCTTTGGCTTATAAAATGCCGCAGGATCGATCCCGCCGCTCAATGTTCGACCGCTTGGCGGTACAACTAGGTTATAGGCTCTTGCCAGACGAGTGATACTATCCATTAGAATAACGACATCACGTTTATCTTCTACTAAACGCATCGCACGATCCAAGACAAGTTCGGCAACACGTGTATGATTTTGCGGCTGCTGGTCAAAGGTTGAGGAAACAACATCTCCCTTAACACTTCTCTCTAGATCAGTCACTTCCTCCGGACGTTCATCGATCAGTAATAAAATCAGCTCTACCTCAGGATGGTTCTCAGTAATCCCATTAGCAATTTCCTTTAAAACACTTGTCTTCCCCGCTTTTGGAGGTGCCACGATCAATCCACGTTGGCCAAAGCCGACGGGAGAAAAAATATCAATCATTCGAGTCGATACTCTTCCCGGAGTTGTTTCCAGTTTTATCTGTCTTTCCGGATACAAAGGGGTCAGCGCCGGAAAATGCGGACGCAGCTTCGCTTCTTCCGGATCTTTACCGTTTACGCTCTCTACGTGCATCAAACCATAATAGCGCTCTGACTCTTTAGGCGGGCGGGCTTTCCCTGCTACCTTATCGCCATTTCTCAGACCAAAACGACGAATTTGAGATGAAGAAATGTAAATATCTTCAGCACTTGGTCCGTAGTTGATTGGGCGTAAAAAACCATAGCCGTCCTGAGAAACGATATCCAGAATTCCCTCCATAAAGAAGAACCCTTGTTTTTCTGCTTGCGCTCGAATAACAGCTAGGGAAAGTTCCTTTTTGTTCATCTGGCTGTAATAAGGTATCTTGAACTCCTTCGCATAGGCGTAGATATCCTTTAGTGTACTATTCTCAAGCTCAGCCATCGTTAAGTAGTCGCTCATCAGCTCACCTCTGATTCTTTTTCAGTTTCTATCATTTGAATATCGGCACCTAGAGCGGTCAATTTCTCAATGATATGATCATATCCTCTTAAAATATATTCTACATTATAAATTGTTGTTGTTCCCTCTGCCATCAATCCAGCGATAACCAGACAAGCACCCGCACGTAAATCAGAAGCAACTACTTCTGCTCCATGCAGCTTGGCAGGCCCATTCAAAATGATCATGTTTCCTTCAACAGACGCATTTGCACCCATTCTGACAAGCTCAGGAATGTGCTTTGTGCGTTGTGCATAGATCGTATCCATGACCTGCCCTGTCCCATATGCTTTCAAAAGCAATGGCGTCAGCGGCTGTTGTAAATCTGTCGCAAAGCCAGGATAAGGATAGGTCTTAACATTGATCATTTTCAAATCATCAGAAGGATGGACTTCAATCATATCTTCTTCAATCGTCATCTTCACACCTAGCTCCTGCAGCTTGGCAATGAAGCTTTCCAGATGCTCATAAATCACGTTGCGAACCTTAACGCCTTGACCCATCGCCGCAGCAATAGCTAGGTAAGTTCCGGCTTCGATTCTATCTGGAATAATAGAATGGCGGCAGCCATGCAGCTCTTTCACCCCTTCGATTCGGATGATGTCTGTGCCTGCACCTCTGATCTGCGCGCCCATGTTATTTAGCAGCGTCGCCACATCAATGATTTCAGGTTCACGTGCCGCATTTTCGATAATCGTTTTACCTTCAGCCTTTACAGCAGCCAGCATCACATTGATCGTCGCACCAATAGAAACCATATCCATAAAGATTCTCGTTCCTGTCAGCCCATCTTCAGTTCTTAAATACATAGCACCATGCTCATTGTTTACAGTAGCACCCAATGCTTCAAAGCCTTTGATGTGCAAATCGATAGGACGCGGTCCAAGATAGCAGCCCCCCGGCAATCCAACAACACCTTCTCCAAACTTGCCAAGTAAAGAACCCATAAAATAATAAGAAGCCCGCAAGCTGTTGATTTTTCCAGTCGGCATTGGGACAGACACGATTTCTGTCGGATCGATCACTAATGTATTATTTTCAAATGTCGTTTTTGCACCCATGATTTCCAAAATCTCAATCAATGAGTGGACATCCTGAATATCTGGAACACCATCTAAAGTAACCGGTGAATCGGCCAGAATGGCAGCTGGGATCAAAGCAACTGCACTGTTTTTCGCACCACTGATACATACTTCCCCTGATAAGGGACGATTACCGTTTATTACTATTTTTTTCATTTATTTATCTCACCTAACTATGTCAGAATCTGATTCTAATTTTATATATACCCAGACTATTCTAACACAAGACCCTTTAATAAAAAAGTGAGTATTTTCAAGAAATGCAAAACAATCACCGCTGTTCTGCTTTTCAATGTTATTTGAAGAGCAGTCAGAGAATAGTTATTCTGACAAATCGTCCTTTAAATATTCAAAATAAACAATGGCATAATTGGTCATCCGGCTCATATGAGCCAACTACTTCAATAGACAGTAGTTGAATCATTTAGTTAAGGTATCGCTGAACTCAATTCGTACACTCTCTGTTTTCCTTATCATACTCCGCCAGAACAGATTCCTTGACTGCCGTATATTCTTTCATAGCTTCAGCAATTTTTCCTCCAGCTGTTTTCTGCCATTTTTCAATTACCATTCCCCTCTTAACTTCATCATTTCCCTCTTCATACCCCACAACAAAAAAACTGCTGACGCGAAAATGCGTCAACAGTTTTTTATAGCAGCTATTATGCTTTGTTTTCTGAACCGAACCATTCGATACGTTGTTCAACTAGTTCAGTGATTGCTTTAGTACCAGGTGCTAATAATTTACGAGGGTCAAAGCCTTTTCCTTCAAGGTCTTTTCCTTCTTCAATGTATTTACGAGTTGCAGCAGCAAATACTTCTTGCGCTTCAGTATTTACGTTGATTTTAGAAACACCCATTGAGATTGCTTTTTGGATTTGATCTAAAGGAATACCAGATCCGCCATGTAATACCAATGGAATATCGCCAACAGCGTCAGCAATTGCTTGTAAGTGGTCAAATGCAAGACCAGCCCAGTTTTCAGGATAAGAACCGTGGATATTACCGATTCCGCAAGCTAGGTAGTCAATACCAGTTGCAACCATTTGTTTACATTCTTCGATGTCAGCTAATTCGCCGGAACCGATGATTCCGTCTTCTTCTCCACCGATAGAACCAACTTCACACTCTACAGAAACACCTTTTGCGTGAGCTTTAGCAACTACGTCTTTAGCTTTTTCGATGTTTTCTTCGAATGGCAAGTGAGAGCCGTCGAACATAACAGAAGTATAACCAACTTCAATACATTCTAATGCATCTTCGTATTCACCATGGTCTAAGTGAAGTGCAACAGGTACAGTAATGCCCATTGAATCTACTAGATCTTTTACCAAGTCGTAACATACTTGATATCCGCCCATGTATTTAGCCGCTCCCATAGAAGTTTGGATCAATACTGGTGCTTTTTTTGCTTCTGCAGCTTCAAGAATTGCTTTTGTCCATTCTAGGTTGTTTGTGTTGAATCCGCCAACACCGTAACCATCTTTGCGAGCTGCTTTAAGAAATTCTGTTCCTGATACTAATGGCATAAAAAATTCCTCCTAAGTTTTAAAAACCATATTTGTTAAGGCAATCCTTAACCAACAGTTACATTTTATCAGAACTTTAGGTACTTTTCTACTAAAATTACTTTTTTCAGAAAATTTTATTCAACTTTTCACAAAGTCCTTCTCTTCCTGTTTTTCCTCACATCAGAATCTCCTCTTACAAAAATGCTTTCCTAACGGATTCGATGCTTTTTCAACTCAGGAAAACTGCCAGTACTTTTGAAAAATCTTTGTTCATCTTCATTGGCAAATCTTCCTAAAACTGTTTGAGTAGGGACGATATTCATAAACGCATTCTCATCGATCGAGTGCACGATTTGTTCCAGATCATAGAGCTCATAGCGTGTAATAACCATCATGATCATTCGCCCTTCAGCTTTTGAGTAGCCGCCAATCGAAGGAAGCAGCGTCATACCTCGAGCCATTTGTTCAGCGATCCCCTGAACTACTGCATCTGAGTTTGTTGTGATGATCATGGCAGTAACCTTTTGATGGCTGGTATGCAGAGCATCAATTACTTGGGTCATGCAGTAAATCGAGATGATTGTATAGAGGGCACTTTCCCAGTTGAAAAGAAACCCTGCAACAGCAACAATGATACTGTTCAACGCAAAGATATATCTTCCAACAGTTCGTCCTGTTGTTCTGGATAAGACAAGCGAGACAATATCCATGCCTCCTGTTGTAAAGCCCATTTTTAAAGAAAGCCCGGCACCGATGCCAATCATTACGCCCCCGACAATTGCGTTCATCAGCGGATTATCTGTTACCGTATACACCGGCAAAATCATTGTCAGTGCGGATGCGACAGCAACATTGATAAAGCTGAAAATCGTTGCTTCTTTCCCAAGTTTCCAAAAGCCTAATGCAAATATAGGTAAGTTCAACAGGAAAATAAACAGTCCTGTATCGATCGTGATTGATAAATGATTATAAAGGAGTGTTGCCAGAATCTGGGCGATCCCGTTCATTCCCGCCGAGAAAACCTGTGCAGGAATCAAAAACATATTCAGCCCCATTGCTCCTGTGACCCCTGTCAGAAGAATCACTAAAATTTTCTTGATAAGCTCAGAACGCTTACGCAGTACAAGACTTTTCCCCATTTTTATCTACCTGCCTCCATCCAATATTTTCTACCCTAAAATCTGTCCTTCCTCATTATATGTTTTATAAAGATTTTCGCAAGATTTTTAATGGACTTTATCATCAAAATCTTTGTTTCAGATAGAAACAGCTCCGGTATGTGCCAGCGGATATTCTTTAGTTTTCCAGAGAGCTGCAGGTTTGTAGAGAGCGGCTGCTCTTATTTCTCTTAAAATTTCCATTAAATCACTTGTCGTGTTGCGCTTTCATTGTTACTATGGATGTAAGTAGAAATTAGGAGGTTAGTATATGGCCGCAAAAGATGCAAGTTTTGATGTTGTTTCTGAAATGGACATGGAAGAAGTAAAGAATGCGATGCAAATCGCTTTAAAGGAAATCAAGAATCGTTTTGACTTTAAGGGCTCTCTTGCTGATATCAAATTGGAGAATGATCGTTTGGTTGTTATTGCAGATGATGATTATAAAGTGGATCAGGTCAAGGATGTTCTGTTTGCTAAGCTAGTCAAGCGAGGTGTACCGATAAAGAATATTCAGTTTTCAGCTAGTGAGAAGGCTTTAGGGGGAACAGCTCGTCAATATGGTGAACTAATTAGCGGGATTGACAAGGACAATTCTAAAAAAATCAATGTGGCGATCAAAAACTCCGGTTTAAAAGTCAAATCACAAATCCAAGATGACAAAATCCGTGTTACAGGAAAAAACAGAGATGATTTACAAAAGATCATTACTCTGCTAAGAGACTTGGATCTGCCGATCGAGCTGCAGTTTACTAATTACAGATAAATCTAAAAACACCGATAACAGATTTCCAGACAATGGGACCAGTTATCGGTGTTTTTTATTTAAATGCGAAACTATCTATTCAATTGATTTTGGGGAATCAATAATAGTCAAAAAAACTAATTCAGCTCACTTACGGTCTCTCTGCTTACCTCTCTCACTGGTAATTGACGAAAGCAGCTGAAACAGCCCTCAATGCTGTTGACTTCTTATTCCTTTGGAATGATCAACCAGATCAATCCCAGAACCGCTGTAAAGAGAATACTTAGAAAAAGCCACATCCTGATCACCTCATTTTATATACGAAAACATCGTCAATACACATGCCGGCACAAGAAATACAAAGCTCACAATATAGAAAAAAAGAATGTACGGTGAATCCGTTCCGGCAATCTCCACGACCCCTGTCAAAACAAGAGCTGCTGTAAAAATAGCCAAGCTTGTATTCATCAAATTGAAACTCAAACGAAACAAGGAGGTTCCTGTTTTTTTAGGCTTACTGAAAACAAAAACAGTAAACAATGATCCGACAATCAACGGTGCGACCCAAATAGATTCTAAAGCGAAGGAGGTCACCCCATGCCCATAAAAATGATAGACTTTCTGAAAAAGGAAGAGTAGTAAACTGATGACTAAATAACTGATTATTAGTTTCTTTCTGTTCATTTGATCTCCTCCTAGTTAAAATATAGAATATCGCTGACAGAACGTTCTCCTGAACCCTTTTCTGTCGGCTGATTGATGACATTCCCATTGAACCATAATGTTGAAGAGCCGCCGCCATCTAAATTGTAAGCAGTAGACGCTCCAGCTTCCTGAAACACTTCAGCTAATTCATATAAAGACAGCCCTTCACTCTCATCCGTTCGTCCATCGGCTACAATTATCACGTAATGATTTTCACCAATTTGACCGATGGCCGTTCGCGGGTTGCTTTGCATCGCTTGTCCGACTTCCTCATCCTCAGTGACTGTGATTTCTCCGTTTTGAACCAAGCCCGGACCAAAAGAAAGAATCTGACGAGCACCATCATTCAGTAAATCCTCCGCTGAAGCATTGTCTTCTTCAACAATCTGGAAATCACCGTTACTGTCAATTACCAGTGCTTCTGTCCCGCTATTCACTGTATCTCGATAGAGAACGCCATTCCTTAAAACAAACCCCATATTCCTAAAGCCATAGTAGTCTCCATTGATTGCTACGATTGCCTGATTATCCTCTGCCATTTGAGACGTTGTTTCTTTGATATTTCGACCGTAGGTATTTTCAGCAAAAGCAGTCTTTAAGGCATCGGCACTGCTGACCTGTATATCGACGATATAGATTTCTGTTTCATATTCTCTTGTCGTTGTAAGGGAAACAGAAAGATCATCATCTGTATAGCTGGTTTCTGTGATGATAGGATCTGACTCCGCTGTCTCAGTAGTTGTAGTTTTTGCGGCTTCAGCGATTACATCCTCGCTGCTTTCGGAAGAGACAGAAGCAGCCTGCACAGCTTCTATGCTGATTTTATGAGAAAGGACAAAGGTATCCAGTAAAACAGCTGTAACAGCAGCGGATAAACCCAGCCCACAGCAAATAGTCCACAAATATTTTTTTGAAAAAAACTGAATCAACCGCTTCATTCCATCACCTTCCATTTTTGAAAAACTATTCGATTTTGAATAATAAAGCTAACACCAAATAACAGACTATCCACCAGCAATTTACTGATAAACGCAATTGGCAGAAATTTCAACAGCAGCTGAACGCCTATAGAGCTCAAGAACATTTGTCCTAAAAACAGCAAACCATATTTCCACAAGGTTGTTTGCACACGGCTCTTATCTTCAAATACCCAAGCACGAGCCAGCAAATAGTTGACAACGCCGGAAATGACCCGAGCAATGATTGTCGCAGGAACTACAATGTCCTCGGAGTTTCCCAGCAAAAACAGCAGAAGTAAAAAAACGGTCATATCAATTAAAAAGGAAAATAAAGCAGAGGAAATATAGCGGATCAATGGTTTATAGATAAGGTAAGAATCCTGAATTGCCCTGAAGTGGGAATGCTCATTGTTGCTCTCATAGATCGTTTCGATTGGTAGCTGCTCCAACTGAATCTTACGCTCTTTGCTCTGAAGTAAAACGTTCATTTCATATTCAAATCGCTCGCCTTCTATTGTTAAAAGCTCCGGCAGCAGCTGATGCTTCATTGCCCTCAAGCCTGTTTGAGTATCTTCACATTTCAATCCTGTAGCAAAATAGAAAAAGATGGCAGAAATCCTGTTTCCCCAATAGCTTTTAAAGGGTGTCTTCTTTTTATTAAAGGATCTTGTCCCTAAAATCAGAGTATGTGTCTGTACGGATTCCACAGCCGCAATCATCCGCTTGATATCATCGATGCTGTGCTGCCCATCAGAATCTGCCGTAACAACTCCGTCGACATCAGGATAGTCAGACATGATTTTTTGAAAGCCAATTTTTAGCGCTGCGCCTTTCCCTTTATTTACTGGATAAGAAAGAACTGTGACAGATGGCAAGACAGATAGCTTTTGGAAAATTTTCTGATAACGGACACCACTGCCGTCGTCAACAATCAATATTTGTGTTCCGGTCTCTTTCTCAAGCTGTTGCACAAACAGGAAGACCTTCTCCTGCGGCTCATAGCTGGGAATCAAAAGCATTACTGACATTCACTCATCTCGCTTTCCTGTTCTATTTAACGAAAGAATAACAGCAAGAACTTAAAAGGAGCTTAAACAAAATCTTTTCTATTTATCCTGTCAATTTGACAAGAAGATAACAGCAAATACAAAGCAAAAAAGAGAGTGGGACAATAATCTGTTGCCACTCTTTTCCATACCCTAAATACGAATAAACGGCGAGTCAGAAGTAGCTCCTACGACAATAAGCCGGAATTCAACAAAAATTTGTGAAACAATTTTCGTGAATTCCGGCTTATTGCTTGTAGCTAAACACTTCTGTCTCAGCCTCTTTTATATCAGCTCTCTAGATAAACCCTTAATTGATCTGTCGACTTGGCAGCGTTCAATCCCACCAGTAAACGTATACGTGCCTTTTGACCATTCAAGCCCTTCATGAAAATCACCCCATGCTCACGCAAGCCAACGCCGCCACCTTTATAAGCATAAATATCTTCAGCAATCCCATTGGAACATCTTGAAACAAGCACGACAGGTATTCCTTTAGTGAGGATTTCCTGTAACCCAGGCAGGACAGCCGGCGGCAGATTTCCTGCTCCTAACGCTTCAATCACCAAGCCGTCAAGATTCTCTGTGTTGATCAGCCTGAATATCTGATCATCCATTCCAGCATATGCCTTGATCAGAAAAATGTTCCCTTCAACGGCTTGGATATCACAGACTTCTTCCGCCATGACTTCCTTCGTAAAAAATGTTTTTCCTTTCGTCAGCATACCAATAGGCCCGAAGGTCGGTGTTCGAAAGGTTGCAACATTTGTCGTATGAGTCTTTGTCACATATTTAGCCATATGAATTTCATCGTTCATCACAACTAAAACGCCCTTATTTCTAGATTCCTCTGAAGCTGCCGTCCAGACTGCGCTCATAAAATTATACAATCCGTCACTGCCGATCTCATTGCTTGAGCGCATTGCACCAGTCACAACCACAGCAATCTCCTTTGGTACCGTCAATTCAAGAAAATAGGCAGTTTCTTCCAGTGTATCTGTTCCATGAGTAATAACCACTCCGTCCATTCCTTCAGCTATCCCAAGCAGAATACGTTCCTTAAGCTGCAGCATCCGCTCCAAGGTTATATGCGGAGATGGTAGATTGAAAATATCTTCCACGATAATCTCAATTTCTCCTTGAAACAGCTCACTTTGATTCATTAGTGGATTTCTTTCGTTCAAGATCACACCGCCATCGTCATTTTTCGACATGGAAATCGTTCCGCCTGTATGTAAAACCAGTATTTTCTTCATTGGCTTCCTTCCTTTCATTCTAATTTATCCTTTTCATTCCAAAAGGCACGAATATTTTCTTCCAAGTGATGAATCGTCGGCAGTATCTGAGCCTGATGCCAATGGGGAGGAACCAGTCGCTGATACGCTGGGCTGGCAAAACGCTGATCCAGCAACAATACTACGCCGCGATCCTCTGCATCCCGAATCACTCGTCCGGCAGCTTGAAGCACTTTATTCATTCCCGGTATCTGGTAGGCATATTGAAAACCCAATCCCTGTTCATCAAAATATTCCTTGATCAATTCCTGTTCCTCATTGATCTGAGGTAAACCAACACTGATGACTGCGGTTCCTATCAGTCGATCCCCCTTAAGATCGATCCCCTCTGAAAATACACCACCTAAGACACAAAATCCGATCAGTGTTTCTTCCGGCTTCTCTGTAAATTGCTCTAAAAACCGTTCCCGTTCCTTTTCATCCATCTCCGTTTGTTGGATCAGTGTGGAAATTTCCGGATTCTTCTTTTTGAAAGCATCATATACCATATCCAAATAGACATAAGATGGGAAGAAAAACAGATAATTACCTTTTTTCTGAGCAACCATTGCTGTCAGGCTTTCAACCAGATAATCCAAACTGTTTTCTCGTTCTCTATAGGTTGTCTGTACATAACGAGCAATCAGCAGCCGCTGGTTTTCATCAGGAAACGGATTCGGGATTCGATACGTCAGGCTATCTTCTTTACCACCAAGTATATCCTTGTAATAGCTCAGAGGCGTAAAGCTGGCTGAAAAGAGAACACTCGCATTGGCCATATCCAGCTTTTGCTCCAATAGATAAGAAGGGTCAAGGCAGAATAATTTAACAGATATCCCGCGATTTTTTTTCTGAATATAGGTACAATAATGGTCGTCATAAAATTCGCTGATTTTCAAATAATTCAGTAAGGAAAAGTAAATCTCTAACAATTGATTCAGTTCCGGCAGCTCCTGATTCTGCGGCAGCCACTCGCCGATTTTCTCTGTCAATCGAAAAATCTTCTTTTCAAGGCTGTCAATTGGTGCGGCCTGAGCAATAAACTCTTTGCCCTCGCTGATACAAAATTCATCTAGCTGATCAAATTCATCGATCACTTTATTGACCGCTCGTGTCAACGATGTTTGCTTTTTCTTCAGCAGTTTCTTCATCAGCAAAAGCTGCCCTTTAGATAGTTCTGCGGAATACATTTCTCTGGAACGATTAACCAGATTATGAGCCTCATCAATCAAAAAGAGATAATCCTTTTTGATTCCTTCATCAAAGAAACGACGTAGATAGACGGTTGGATCGAACACATAATTATAATCGCAAATGACCAAATCGCACCATAAACTTACATCCAAGGATAACTCATAAGGACATAGCTGATGCTTCTGTGCATACTTCTCAATGATTTCTCGTGTGAACTGATTCTCTTGATGGAGAATATCCCAAAGCCCTTCGTTCAGACGATCATAATACCCTGCAGCAAAAGGACAGTGCTCAGGTGTACAGTTTCTTTCTGTCAGAAAGCATATTTTATCCTTGGCAGTGATAGTAAGACTTTTGATTTTCATATCCTTTTGGTTCATTGCCTGAACAGCATCCTCTGCAACCTGTCTCGTGATTGTTTTAGCAGTCAGATAAAAGATCTTTTCCGCCTTCTCTTCGCCAAGCGCCTTTAGCGAGGGAAATAATGTAGATATCGTTTTTCCAGTGCCCGTTGGTGCCTCCACAAAAAGGCGCTGCTCACTAAGGATCGTTTTATAGACCCCCACCGCCAGCTCTCGTTGACCTTTTCGATAGTCTCCATATGGAAACGGCAACTCCTTCAACGACTGGTTTCGAATCTTTCGCCAGCTCTCGCTGAAAATCAACCATTTTTCATATTCTTCCAACAGTTCATCAAAGAAGGATTTCAGCTCAGAACGTGTAAATGCCTTTTGTGTCTTGGTGATTTCTTCAGTTGTTGTTTGAAAGTAAGTAAGCTGCAATGTGATTTCTTCCAGCTCTTCCTGCTCACTGTAAATAGCACCATAGCATTTTACCTGGTGCCAGTACATTGCCAGCTGCTCCTCATATAAATCATCAAAGGCTGTTTCTGATGTCTTGATTTCATCAATTACCAGCTTTTCCTGCTCATCAGTGAAGACGCCATCCATTCGTCCTTCGACAGAATAGGTCTTCTCGTTCAGTTCTACTTCCTTCGCGATTTTTACTTCCTTCTGATAGCCTTTACCAGCTTCTTTTTGAAGCTTTCGATGGATTCGTGAGCCTTCTTGAGCCGTATGGCTGCTGGTTCTGCGTGAATCAATGCTTCCCTTACGCAAAATGAATTCCACCAGTCTGCGAATCGGAATTTTCTCTGAATTAAACATCTGCCGTCACCTCGCAATCTCTCCTATTATAAAACATACGTTCGCAAATAGAAAGTAACTGGCGAAAAAAATACTGACCCTCACATTTTTTTGTAAGAATCAGCTTATGGACGTTTATTCCCCTAATGTATCACGAACTTTTTTAGGTAATTTCGCAACGACCAGCTCATAGGATTTTTTCAATAAGGCTGCACACTGCACTTCACTCAACGTATTGTCTTTCAGGATGATTGAATTCCAATGGGTTTTGTTGGCATAGTAGCCGGGAACGATAAAGCTGTATTGCTCTCTCAACAGCTCGTTTTCCTCCGGTTCTCCCTTAAATGTAAAAATCTCATTGCCTTCCTTATCCTGTCCCAACATTGCAAAAAACTTTCCTGCAATGTCAAAATAATCACAGTCCCAGCTTTCTCTATAGTAGACTGTCGCTCCTGGAAATGTTGCTGCTTCTTTTTTTAACGCCTCTTTTAACTTTTCCATTTTGTCTGCTCCCTCCCTATTCTTTTTCTGTTAATGATAAAAAAAGAGGAATTGCGGCATATGACTGTCACAATCCCTCAAACTTAAATAAATGATGATTCAAGTATATAGTTCTTTACTCTATTTTTTACCAAAAATTCGCAGGAATGCCAGAAACAGATTGATAAAGTCAAGATATAGCTGTAAAGCCATATAAACGGCAATACCATTTCCAGCTGTTCCATTTGTTGCAAAATAAATGGTTCTGATTCGCTGATTATCATACGCTGTAAGTCCTGAGAAAATCAGAACCATCAGGATAGAAATCACATAATCCATTGGACCGCTGTTGAAAAAGAATAGATTCAGCAGCATCGCAACGATGATCCCAATCAATGCTGTAAGTAATGCACGACCCATCCCAGACAGATCTTTTTTGGTCAACACACCAACGATTGCCATACAACCAAATGTAGATGCTGCACTAACAAACGCTGAAACAACTGTTGCCTCAGTATACATTGCCAACGTGACAGCTAATGTGACCCCATTTATTGCAGAGTAAGCAATAAAGCCGCCAATCGCAAGTGGTGGATTTTTCTGTGCTTTCATCCCAAGAAAAATCACTAAAGCAATCTCTACGATCCATAATCCCATAAAAGCATATGGATACTGATACAGGAACATGACCATTTCAAAGTAGAACACATTCAATATCAGATAAGAGATGACTGCACTGATTCCGATACCCAATGCTAAAAACCCGTAAATCTTCGCATAAAAACTATTCAAGCCCTCTTGTGCTTTTGTTGATTCAATCTGATTCATTCAATACCCCTTCTTTCTCGCCTTCTTCTAAAACAACATGCTTGGGCGGCTGTACAATAACAACTGCATCCAGCACACGATTTTCTTCTTCATTGACCGCTTCGATAGAAATCGTCACGACATCTTTCATCTTGTCGATTTTGATTACCTCAAAGTGAAAAGTCAGTGTTTCATAATGAAAAACAGGCTCTAAAAAATTAATAGAAAAATTAACCACGTGGGAGCCTGGTCCCGGCAAATGCTTTGAAATAGCACTTGTGATGATTCCCATCAACATGATCGACGGTACGATCGGTTTTTGATACTCTGTTTGTTTGGCATAATCATGTTGGATATAGAGGGGATTGGCATCATTCGTCAAGCCTAAATAAAGCAGCAGATCCTTGTCTTCAATCGATTCAGTTAAAGACAACGAATCGCCTTCCTCAATATCTTCGATGGTTTTGCCTAATTTCCTCGGTTTTCCGATGTTCAAATTAGTACACCTCCATTAATGATATGATAATTGTACCAAAACCACTGCAAAAGGCAAGTCGTTTGTTACAAAGGAATTGATCGAATGCTGATAACATAGGAAAGATACCTCATGATCATTTTTGCGACAAAAACTCCAAAGCCGATATTATTCCTGCTTTGGAGTTTGCTTCTTATTTCTATAACTGTTTTTCTCTGCAAGTGTTCTTCACTATGACGGTCTAAATCGTCTAAGTTCTAGCCAAGAGTACACAGACAGTATATTTTACAAATCAGAAAGATTTTTACCATTGGATTCAATCACTTGCTTATACCAATAGAAGGATTTCTTTTTACTTCTGGCAAGCGTTCCGTTCCCTTCATCATCACGATCAACATAGATAAAGCCGTAACGCTTACTCATCTCTCCAGTTCCTGCACTAATCAAATCTATACAGCCCCAAGGTGTATAGCCAATCAAATCGACACCATCATCAATGGCTTTCTCCATCTCAATAATATGGCGTTTGAAATAATCAATTCGATAGTCATCATTGATTGATCCATCTTCTTGAACTTCATCAAAAGCACCAAGCCCATTTTCAACCACCATCAACGGCACTTCATAGCGAGAGTAGATTTGATTCAAGGTATAGCGTAATCCAACTGCATCGATTTGCCAGCCCCAGTCGCTAGTTTCCAGGTATTCATTGGAAACGCCGCCAAAAAGATTACCACCAGATTTATCCTCACGTTTATCCAGATCTTCAGCAATACAAGTGGACATATAGTAACTGAAGGTATAATAATCGACTACTCCTTCTTGAAGCAATTCTCGATCTTCTTGAGTAACTTCCAGTTGAATATCATTTTTTTCAAAATAGCGTTTCATGAAATAAGGATATTTCCCTTTTACTTGAACATCTCCGCAGAAATAGTTAAATTTAGCATTTGCCTGCTGTGTCTTCAAAACATCTTCCGGGCGACAGGTTTTAGGATACATCGTAATATAAGCCAGCATACAGCCAATTTTAAATTCAGGATTGATCTTATGCCCTGCAACGACAGCTCTAGCAGACGCAAGAAAGATATTATGCAGCGCCTGAAACTGTTCCGTTTCTGAATATTCCCGATTAAATAAGCCGTTGATTCGCTTACCGTGATCCATGGTTCCAAAATTGATTTCATTGAATGTCAGCCAGTATTTTACTTTATCCTTGTATCGCTCAAATAGTGTAGTCGCATATTTCTCGTAAAAGCCAATGGATCGTTTATCTAAAAATCCGTCGTAATTCTTGCCTAAATGGAACGGCAATTCAAAATGAGAAATGGTTACCAGCGGTTCGATACCGTATTTAGCCAGTTCGTCAAAAACATCATCATAAAATTGCAGGCCTGCTTCATTCGGTGTCTCTTCATCTCCATTAGGGAAAATACGAGTCCATGCGATAGACAAACGATAGACCTTAAAGCCCATTTCAGCAAACAAAGCAATATCCTCTTTATAATGGTGATAGAAATCAATTCCTGTATGACTAGGATAATAATACTTATCTGTATCGATCACTAAGTCAAAAGCACGATGCGTATTCGCCGTTCGACTTCCCGCACGATTGTGATCGCTGATTGAATCCCCCTTACCATCAACATCCCAGGCACCTTCACATTGGTTGGCCGCTGTTGCGCCGCCCCATAAAAAATTCTTTGGAAAACTCATAAACTTCTCTCCTTACAATTGATTTTAAAATAGAAAACTGCATGAAGGTCAGCAAATACCTGTTTCATGCAATCTTCCACTAAAGAACGATTATCTTATTTTTCTATAAAAGATAAACCGTTTCTTAAGATATAATTGATTATACTTTTTAGTTTGAAATGACAGCAGTGATCAGTACATCCCCTTGTTTCACAGATCGATCTGCCTGTATGATTAAATCGGCATAATCTGGTGTATTGGTCACGATGATTGGTACCTGCGTGCTGTAACCCGCTTGTTCGATAGCAGCTATATCAAAGGAAACCAACTTATCTCCCTTTTTCACTTTGGCATTTTGCTCTACAAATGCTTGGAAACCTTCTCCCTCCAATTGAACAGTATCGATACCAATATGAATAAGCAGTTCAATACCTGTATCTGAAATCAACCCAATTGCATGCATTGTAGGGAACAGCGTCATAACTGTACCATCAAAAGGAGCAACAACTTCACCATTTGCCGGTTCAATGACAAGCCCTTTGCCCATGATTCCTTCAGAAAAGGCAGCATCTCTCGCTTCACTTAACGGCAGAGCTTTTCCTTCTAGCGGCGAAAACACTTCGTCCTTAGCTAGCTTTTTTTTTTGACCGGTTGCAGCTAATTTCGCATCTTCCTTTGATAATTGAACAGTTGGCTCATCATCTTTGAAGCCAAGTACCCAAGCTAATCCAAATCCTGCCGCAAGTGCGATTGCATCTAAAATCATACTGTAAATTGCCAGCTTCATATCCCCATCCGGAGAAATTTGTCCTGTATATCTAAATATACCAAGTCCGCCCATTTGATACGCTTGAATGCCTAAGCCCATTGCAACAGCACCTAGCACACCACCGACAATACATGAAGCCCAGAAAGGTTTCTTTTTAGGCAAGGTGATTCCGTAAATAGCCGGCTCAGTAACACCAAAAATCCCTGAAATAAAGGCTGGGATTGACAGTTCCTTTAATTTCATATTTTTTGTTTTTAACATTACTGCTAAAACGGCACCAGTTTGAGCAAACGACACGCTTCCTGATCCGGTTAGCAGCGATGTTGGTTGACCTTGAGACAGCGAGATAATAACAAATGGGATGAGTGCCCAGTGCATCCCAAACATAACGAGGATTTGCCAAGAAAATCCGACAATTGCCCCAAAAATGATAGGGTTAAAGTCTTGGATAGCCAATAAACCATTTCCTAGACCATCTGCAACAACATTCATGATTGGTCCAATGACTAAGAATGTCAAAGGGATTGCAATCAATGCTGTAAAGAACGGTACCAAAAACAATTTAACTACATCCGGAATAATTTTTCTCAATTGCTTTTCGAGAAATGCACTAAAGGCAGCAGCAGCAATGATCGGCATCACGGTTGAGCCGTAACCAGCTGCTGGGATCGAAAATGGAATACCGAAGAAATTCAAGCCTCCGCTCTCTGCAAAAGCGGCGGTAGCAGAGCCGTCAATAAATCCTGTATAAACCAGACTCGAAGCAATCATCATCCCTAGGAATGGCGATCCGCCAAATTTCTTCATTGCTGTATAACCAATAAAAATAGGTAAGAAAAGGAATAATCCATCCCCCATTGCGTTAATGACGGCGTAAGTTGAGCTTCCTGAAAAGCTAGCTCCAAGAGCGAAAGCTAAAACAGCATTCACCCCTTTTAGCATACCAGCTGCAGATAGAGGTGCCAGAATCGGCTGAAAAATACCTGAAATCATATCTACAAATCGATCGAATAAGTTCCCTTTCGGTCCATCATCGGCAACTGGTTCCAATACACCTAAAACAGCATCTACATCTTTCCGTACATCAGGAACGTGATTACCGATCACTACCTGATATTGACCGCCCGCCTGCATAACTGTAACCACACCATCCATATTTTTTAATACTTCTGTGTTGGCTTTCCCTTCATCCTTCAGCTTAAAGCGAAGACGAGTGATACAGTTAGTTAATGAATTGACGTTTTCTTTGCCCCCAACTTCTCTAACAATGTTTATCGCGAGTTCTTCATATTTCCCCATGTTTGTTCCCTCCAAATTAGTTTTTGTTCTTTTTATTCAGAGGTCTCGCCAACTTAATGTCACGATCCAAATCCCTTCCACAGGATAGCGCTGTCTACACACTCCTTTTCTTGAAAATGATTTATCTTAAGGAAACCAGTTCCTTAATTACTAGTTTTATCTATTATTCGAGCCAAATGTATGGTGATGTAAATCTGTTCATCCTTTGAAACATCATAGTCCCGTCGAGTTTTTAACAGCTCAGCAACTTTTTTCGTTGCTTCAAAGGCTTCCGGATACTGTTTACGAACCAGTAAGAACAGCTCATTTTCAATCTGGTCTTCTGTTTTTGCATCACCTTGATCTTTAAGTACCCTTTCAGAAAAAAACTTTAGGTGTGTGATAAAACGCTGAAAGTAAATATCATTTTCAATGAAATTGATTCTCAACGTATATTTGATGACTGTCAATATTTCTTCAATCAGTTGAGTTAGACTGATTGCATCATCATGATTACTGTCAATTTCTGCATTTGTGATATGCAACGCCAAAAATCCAGCTTCATCATCCGTCAAGTCAACATTCATTTGCCGATTCACCATCTGAACAGCCTCTCTAGCAATCTCCAATTCTATTGGAAAAAACCGCTTGATATCCCACAATAAAAAGTTTTTCACTTGAATATTTTTCTTTCCTCGTTGAATGGAAGAATAAAGATGATCCGCAATAGCAATAAAAGATGTCTCATTTAATGTTTTATCTAAAACCTTTTGAGCGTGAGATAAAATATCATAGGAAATTTGTATGATTTCTTCTGGTATCTCTGAAAACAGTTTTTCAATTTGTTCTGTTTCTACTTGATTTTTTAATTCAAAAATTTTTTCAATTTTTGCAGAGTCAACTTGGCTACCGGATTTCATTTGAAAACCCAACCCATTCCCCATCAAAATAACTTCTTCATTTTCCTCATTTAGAACAATCACAACATTATTATTTAGGATCTTTAGAATTTCCAAAGCAGCCTAGCCCCCTTATCCTTGTCCAAAAGATTGAAAAGAAAAAAGACCTAAACATTATCCTTCTCAGGTATTGTTTAGGTCTAGCTTAACTTAATAATAACCATCCATTTGATAAAGCAAATATACACTATAAAGAAAGCGCTGTCAACGTGTTTCGATATATTCCTTGCTAATTATTTTTATTCGTGACAAAAAGAACAGCTTTTCCATTTTTCGCCGTTGGGATACAAAAAATGAGGCTGAGACAGAAGTGTTTAGCTACAAGCAATAAGCCGGAATTCACGAAAATTGTTTCACAAATTTTTGTTGAATTCCGGCTTATTGTCGTAGGAGCTACTTCTGACTCGCCGTTTATTCGGATTTAGGGTATGGAAAAGAGTGGCAACAGATTATTGTTCCACTCTCCAGCCTGATTTTAAAGTACATTTCTTGTGGTATTGCTCAATAATGTTTCATAGGCTTGTTCAAATTTCTGAACATCTCCTGCACCCATAAAGACAAATACTGCATCTTCAAAATCCAGTAATGGCGAAACGTTGTCTTCTTTAATGACCTGTCCGCCTTTCTTGATACGGTTGCCAAGATCTTCGATTTTCACATCACCCTGTGTCTCACGGGCAGAGCCAAAGATATCGCATAGGAATACATGATCTGCCAAGTCCAATGCTTCAGCAAATTCATCCATCAAAGCAATCGTTCGAGTGAAGGTATGTGGTTGGAATACCGCAATGATTTCTCTGTCCGGATATTTTTGACGGGCACCATCAATCGTTGCCTTGATTTCAGTTGGATGATGCGCATAGTCATCAACGATCACTACATCCCCAACCTTTTTCTCTGTAAAGCGGCGTTTTACCCCTTGGAAGGTCAGCATTTCTTCCGCTACCTTCTTCATATCTAAATCTTCAAAGTAAGCAACAGCGATCACACCAAGAGCGTTCATGATATTATGCTCGCCAAATGCCGGTAAATCAAATCGGCCGACAAAATCTTCGTTATGGTATACATCAAATACAGAGCCTGTCGTTGTCCGCTCAATGTTTCTTGCTTGGATATCATCATTATCGTTCATACCATAATAATAAATCGGCACATCCGCCTCAAGCTGACGTAGGTATTTATCATCTCCGTATGCAAAAATCCCCTTTTTCACTTGACTGGCCATTGCCTGAAAAGCAGAAAAAACATCTTCAATGCTCTTATAATAATCTGGGTGATCAAAATCAATATTCGTCATGATCACATAATCAGGAGAATACGCCAAAAAATGACGGCGATATTCACACGCTTCGAATGAGAAAAACTCAGCATCAGGTACACCATGACCTGTGCCATCGCCAATCAAATAGCTTGTTGGTTTGATCCCGCTTAAGATATGGGACAGTAATCCTGTTGTCCCTGTTTTCCCATGTGAACCTGTAACAGCAATACTTGTATAAGGTTGAATAAACTGACCAATAAAGTCATGGTAGCGAATAACCTCTGCGCCTAGTTCCTTTGCACGCACCAATTCTTCATGAGCGTCAGGAAAAGCATTTCCGGCAATTACTACCATATCTTTTGTAATATTTTCAGCGTCAAACGGTAATAGCTTAATACCGGCTTTTTCTAAATCACGTTGTGTAAAGAAGTACTCTTCTACATCAGAGCCTTGAACATTATAGCCTTTTTCAAAAAGAACCAGGGCCAGTGAACTCATTCCAGAGCCTTTGATCCCTACAAAATGATATAACTTATTTTCACGATTCTCCATTATGATCCTCTTCTCTTAAATCTCTATGTAAACAATAATTATTAAAATTATCATAAATCGTACGTTCCTCATTATCGTATAAAACAGTAAAATAATCAACTAAAAAAAAATATTCCATTATTTTTGATAAATCAATTGTAAATCAAGAATAAAGAAGTGTATGACTATCTTTACTTTTTTAGAAAGAGTATCGGAATAGTATATCTCCTACTTTCTTCTACTCGTCGAACCTTCTACACCATGTACATTTTTTTAGAATAGTTTTCCTCATTCTGCTTTTTGCTCAGGAGTCCCTTTGACAGACGCTTCAGCTTTGTCAGCTAAAGATATAGAAAAAAGCCGAGAGCTGATTTCATCTCGGCTTCTTGATTATTGTTGTTAAGTAAAATGTGATTCTCCCTTTGATTCCTGCATTCATCAATTAAAGTACTTGCTGTTATCCATTTCCAAGCTGGATTCCTCAATAATACCACTTAATGATTTATCCATGATCCCTTTTTTTTGCTCGTTTTCTGCTTCTGAAACCTTCTGTGCATAAGATGTCTGGTTCTTCGCAGATTTAAGCTCTGTACGAGAACGTGGTAATTCTGCATCTGTATCAGCCCCGCCAAAGCGTTGCATATTTGGACGGATTTTCTGATATTGTCTACGAGTCAACGGGATATCCGGCTCTTCATTAGGAACATTGAACTTTTGAACGGATGGGTCCTCTGTTCTCTTTTCTCTGAATGGCACATCTTCATTGTCCAGAATCAAATAAGACTTTGAATCCTTCTTCATCGCTGTCAAAAGATCCTGATCAGAAATCTCTGCCATCTCAGGCACCTCATCAGGTATCACAGATGCTGGAACATACGTAGGTACAAAATACGATTCGGTTTTCTTCGAATCATTGAAGGAAGTAATTTTCCTACCTGTTGTTCGTTTGCCGAATGAAGCGGCATCGAAGGATTCCTTACTTGTTTTATGCATGTTGCCGAACAGATTCGGTTTCTTCTGTGGTTCGATCACTCTACTATGATTGTTTGAATAATCCGGAAGATTGAGTTTATGACGCTTCAGCTCTTCCACTTGTTCTTTTGTATGTGTCTGTTTTGGATCAACAGTTGATGTTTGTGTTTTTGGTGCAGCTGCTGGTGCAGTTGGTGCAACAGTCGCTACGGGTGTTGGTGCAGTTGTTGGTTCGAATTCTTGATAACCATTTGCAGTTATATTGCCTCTTTCAGTCAGAAGTGGTTCATTTTGAAAAAGATTTCTTCTGCTTCCAGTAGAAATTTTCACTCCTACCTGATCATCATAGGCTGGAAATCGAATATGCTTTCTTGTTACTTGTGCTGGGTTCCCCATTCACGTCAGTCCTTTACCTTTGCTTTCCGTCCATTTTACCATAAAATTCTGAAATTCTAAACAACTTACCTTACTTTTCTTAAATATATATAAACCTTACAGAAAATTTGAGTTTATCCAATAGTTTCTCTAACTATACAATTGATTGTATGATTATACCTAGTCTTACGTTATTCGATTCTCAACACATGTACATTTATCTGAAAGTACAGCGCTAGCTTCTCATGTAATGAACGCTTTTACAGGATATATGTAACTCGTGAAAATATAGAGCCAATTATTCATTTCAAAAATAAAGAATGGAGACTGCACTTGTTGATCAGGCTCCATTCTATACGTCATTAATTGATTCTCCACATGCTTCTGTCATTGAAAAATTGCATGATTTCATTTCTACTTTCGTAACCCGTTGACTATGTTCAGCTAACACTGCAACTAGATGACAACAGGTATAAATACTAAGGTCTGGATTTCAACTGATCCTCAGCAAAACCAGCCTTATACAGGAAGGCTTCTTCCTAAGGTTCGTCTAATCAAAAAGCACATCCCTCCTTACAGGCAGCTGTTGAAAAAGAAAAAAGCGGTGCTTCGGCAGCTGCCTCCAAACTGAAATTTTCCTCATACAGATTCCCCCTTCTTGACCATGCTGTGCTTACTCTTAGTCTAGCATCCTCTCTTACTTTACTCAATCAATAACCCTTAAAAAGAATCCGCTTTCAAATTATACTGACTTAACTATAAATTAACCGCACAAAAAAGCAACTGAGTACTACTTATTACAAGCGGCACTCAATTGCCAATACCATATTTATTTCTTTCAGATTAAGGATACAATCTGTTCAGCAGACGTGGGAATGGTATAGATTCGCGAACATGCTCAATGCCTGAAAGCCACGTAACTGTTCTTTCCAACCCTAAACCGAAGCCAGAATGAGGCACTGAACCGTATTTTCTAAGATCCAAATACCATGAGTATTCTTTCTCATCCAATCCGTGCTGACGAATTTGCTCCAACAGGAATTCATAATCCGTCGCTCTTTCAGAACCGCCAATGATCTCTCCGTAGCCTTCCGGTGCAATCATGTCCGCACAAATCACAACATCATCTCTTGTTGGATGCGGCTTCATGTAGAAAGGTTTGATCGCTTTTGGATAGTTCAAGATAAATACAGGCTGTTCGAATGAATTCGCAATAAATGTTTCATGAGGTGAACCAAAATCATCGCCCCATTCAATATCATCAAAGCCATTTTTCTTCAGTAATTCAACCGCATCATCATATGAAATACGAGGGAATGGTAATTTTGTGTATTTTTTAAGCAGCTCTTTGTCTCTTTCCAGTATGTCCAATGCATGATCACAATTATCCAGCACATTCTGCACTAGAAAAGCTACATACTTCTCTTGAACCTCAAGACTGTCTTCCTGATGCATAAAGGCCATTTCAGGCTCGATCATCCAAAACTCGATCAAATGACGGCGTGTTTTAGATTTTTCTGCACGGAATGTCGGTCCGAATGAAAAGACTTTCCCAAAAGCCATAGCCGCAGCCTCCATATACAACTGACCACTTTGTGACAAGTAAGCTTCTTCATCAAAATAATTCGTATGGAATAGCTCAGTCGTGCCTTCCGGTGCACTTCCTGTAAGGATTGGCGGGTCGATTTTCACAAACCCATTTGTATTGAAAAACTCATAGGTTGCACGAATGATCTCGTTACGAACCTGCATCACAGCATGCTGTTTTGAAGAACGCAGCCATAAGTGACGGTGATCCATCAGAAAGTCTGTCCCATGCTCTTTTGGTGTGATTGGGTATTCATTACTTTCCCCGATCACTTCGATTCCGGTAATCCCGATTTCATAACCAAATTTTGAGCGTGTATCTTCTCTGATTTCTCCGGTGATCATCACTGATGTTTCTTGATTCAGCCCTTTGGCAAGCTGGAAAACCTCTTCAGGTACTTCACTTTTTACAACAACTCCTTGAAAATAAGCTGTTCCATCACGAAGCTGTAAAAATGCGATTTTACCACTTGAACGTTTATTCGCTACCCAAGCACCGATTTTTACTGTTTCTCCCACATGATTCTTTGAATCAATGATTTGAATTTGTTCCACTATTGTCTCTCCCGTTCCTTCAATTTTTACCTATCCCGAATTAAGTTGTTCTTAGTTGTTTTCCCGGATCTTTTTCTCTATAAATCCGGCGATTCGCTCGATTGCCTGCTCTAAAACAGCTAAATCTGATGCATAGCTGATTCGGATGTGATTCTCAGATCCGAAGCCTTCACCAGTGACCAACGCCACATAAGCTTCCTCTAATAGATCATCCACCCAGTCAGTCACATTATTATAGCCGCACAGGGTCAATGTCTCACTGATATCAGGAAACAAATAGAATGCGCCCTGCGGTTTTGTCAGCTTAAAGCCTGGCAGCGCAGCTGCTTTGGGATAGATCGTATTCAATCGTTCCTCAAACGCTATACGCATTTCTTCCACCGTCTCTTGATTGCCATTCAACGCTTCTACTGCTGCGTACTGGCTGACTGCTGTCGGGTTGCTGGTTGAGTGAGAAGCGATATTGTTCATCGCATTGATCAACTGCTCATCTGCAATTGTATAACCAATCCGCCAGCCAGTCATTGCGTAAGATTTAGACACGCCATTGATAATGATTGTTTGTCGACGAATATCTTCTGATACTGACGCAAGCGGTGTAAACGTATTTCCATTATATACAAGCTGACCATAGATATCATCTGAAACAATCATGATATCGTGCTGAACCGCCCAATTTCCGATTGCCCTCAGTTCATCCTCTGTGTAAATCATTCCTGTCGGGTTAGAAGGAGAATTCAGAATCATCAGTCTTGTCCGTTCTGTACGAACCTCTTCCAATTGATCGACAGTCACTTTAAAATCATTTTCCTGCAGACAGGAAATAAAAATCGGTGTTCCTTCTGCAAGCTTTACTTGTTCACCGTAGCTGACCCAATAAGGAACTGGAATGATGACCTCATCTCCGATATCCAGCATCGCCTGAAACAGAAGGTACAGCGAATATTTAGCGCCATCTGTAACAATCACATTTTTTGCTTCATAATCCAAGCCATACTCTCTGCGGATCATTTCAACAACGGCTTGTCTCAATTCAGGAATACCAGCTGATGGTGTGTAATAGCTTGCTTTCCCATCTGTGATTGCCTGGATCGCCGCCTGTTGGATATTCTTCGGCGTAGCAAAATCCGGTTCCCCAACCGTCAGATTCAATACATCTTTGCCTTCAGCTTTCAGCTTCTTAGCCTTTGTTGATGCAGCCAAGGTCACTGACGGCAACAACTGACGAACACGTTTTGATAATTTCATACTTCCACCCCTCATTTTTGACTTAACCTGCTTTTTAATTAAAATTCAGTACTCTTTCTTAGATATCTAAAACAGTATTGACCTCTTCTCCACTTTCAAAATCAATCAGGTAATAATTCAATGGCCCTTCAGCAGTCTTACAGACAACCTCCCAAACTGCTTTTCCATCGAATATTCCCAGATTGGCTTTCTGGATGCTGCTCTTTCCGTAACGTTCCTTGACCAGTTGTCCCACTTGTCCTTCGCTCAGACCTTCATCCTGACCAAATGTCGTGATATCCCCGCCTTTTTCAGGAATGATCACCACGATTTCTTTCCCTGACGTATCCGTTCCAGTTAGACCAAAATAGGTTTCATCTCGATTAAACCAATAGAAATTTTCGACAGCATCCAGCTGTGCATGCTCTTCAGCAATTTTGACAGCCTCCCGCTTCGCTTGGGACCTTGAGTGAGTCGAACGGATATAAAAAATACTCAGCATAACGATGATGGTCAGCAGAATAGCGACCAGTGCTAAAAGTACTACAACTCTTTTATGTTCTTTCTGTTCATCTGATGTCACAATCACGTCTGTCCTTTCAAAACTTACTGTTTTTCATTATAGCAGAAAATAAATTCTTTTTGATGTACGACAGGCAAAATTATCCTTTTTCTTTAAAAAATTCATGGATTGATGCCATGGTATCCTCTAAAGTCAAATCCTCGACAGGAAGCTTTTTAGGCAACGCCCGCAGCATTCGCTTTCCATATTTAGTTCGGACTAGTCGACGATCCAAAACAAGCAAAACACCGTGATCATTTTCCGAACGAATCAAACGACCCAATGCTTGTCTCAAACGCATGGACGCTTTCGGCAACGCCTCGCCGGTAAATGAATTGATCCCTTGAGCTTCAAGGTAAGCATATTCCGCTTTCACCAGCGGACGATTAGGGTTCTCAAATGGCAGACGGGTAACAATCAGCAGCTGCAGAGAATCTCCCGGCAGATCCACGCCTTCCCAGAAGCTGTCTGCACCTAACAAAATACTATTTTTACTATGGTAAAAACGCTTAAGCAGTTTCTCTCTTGTTCCACTGATTCCCTGAGCCAAAACCTCTCTGCCTTCATTCATCATTGGCTGATGCAGATGAGCATATGTTTTCCTCAATACCTCATGGGAAGTAAACAGTACCAGAATCGGCCGATCCTCCTGCCTTGCAGCCTCCTGCACAGTCTTGCTGATATATTCTGCAAACTCTGCGTCAGACACCTCATGAATATCTATCGGCAGTTTGGGAATGTACAAACGAGCAGACTGTTCATAATCATACGGATCAGATAGAACCTTCACTGAAAAATCATCGATACCAAGCTTATTCGGCAAGTAGTCGCGATTTTTACCAAAAACCAGTGTGCCTCCAGTATAAAGAATATGTTCATAGTCGGGATACCAGCTGGCTTTTTTGATAATGCCGGCACTTAAATCATTGACCGCCAACACCGTCAACCCTTTCTTATCTGTACGATATTCCTTGACCCAATGGGCATCCCACTGGTTGACAAAAATATCAAAGCACTCCGCCAGATGGGTAACTTCAGAAAACAGTTGGAAAAGCTCTGTCAGCTTCATTCGCTCAGAAACTGAAAAGCTCTCTAATTGACGCTCGATTTCCAAACGAACCTTACGTTGAACTTCTTCCAAATCATTCAAATACATTTCGATTTTTCGAATCAGCTTTTCACCTTCTAAGGAGAGCTGATCAAACTGTAATTTCTCAATAACAGACTCTTGCAGTTGGTCTCTTCTGTTAACGTTCAACAGCTGCTCCAGTTCATAAGCAAAGTCCTTCAAATCCTCGACAATATCTAAAAGCGTACGAGAATACAGCTCTACATATCGTTTTTCCTCCGGCAGCTTTTCAAGCAGTTCAATTGCTTGATCAAACAATTGCCCCTCTTCACGTGCCTGAGTCACTCGCTTTTGAAAGCCGTAAATCGGAATAGTCTGCAGTGCTGTCCGCTTGACGACATCGGGTAAATGATGTGCTTCATCAATGATCAAACTTGCTTGTTTAGGCAGCAGCGGCTGCTTCCTAAATGATTCCTGCATCAAAAAAGCATGATTGACAATCAGCAGATTACTTTGCTCAGCCTTCTTATACAGAAATCGTACAAAGTCTTCCTTGTACAGCGGATCATCCTTTTTTAAAAGGTCCGTTCCTCTATGAGCTGTGTCTCTCCAGAAAATATGATTGAAGTTGATAAGCTGCAGCTCGTCAAGATCACCTGTTTCAGTCTCCAAAAGCCAGACCAGCACCCGCATTTGATAAAGGGCATACTGCTTTTGCTTCAATGGATTCTTCAAGGTTTCTCTGAAGCGTTGAAGATCCAGATAATGACGGTGACTTTTAAGCACAGTAGCCTGAAGCTTTCTTTCGGCGAAACGATTGGTAAATGGAATATCTTTATCAAAAAGCTGGTTTTGCAGCATGATTGAAACGGTACTCACGATTACCGGCTTTTCCGGCTGTGCGAAATAGCTGATTGGAAATAGATACCCAAAGGTCTTTCCGATCCCTGTCGCTGCCTCAATGAATAAATTTTTCTCTTCTCCATCGGTGAAATGCTTATACACATCATTCATCATTCGACTTTGTTCTTTTCGATAAGTCAGCTGCTTAGAAAATACTCGTTCTTTTTGTTTCTTTGATAGTGGATACTTTTCCGTTTCATAAACGGCTGATTCAAAATAAGCCAGATCCTTTTTCCTTAAAACCAGTCCATCAATAACTTGAAGGCCATCCTTTAAGGAATCAGGATGCTCCTTCATCTCTTCATAAATTCTATTTATATAAGCCCCAGTCTCCATCCCCAGTTGATCACTTAAGGATAAAATCATCTTTAAAGTCAACAAAGGTAAACGCCGGATTTTCTGCTCAAGCATCAGGAAGACCTCTGCAGTAACTTGTGCATCACTATCTGCCTGATGAGGATTATCATGGATCAAACCAAAGCTCTCAGACAAATCTCCTAGACGAAAGCTTTTTTCAGTAGGAAAGAATATCTGTGACAGCTCAACCGTATCGATTCCCGGGATTTTAAGCTCCGGTGCACCACAGCGTTGAAGCTCTTTATTCAAAAAGGAATAGTCAAAGTAAATATTATGGGCCACAAATATTGTCTCTGCCAGTAAATGATGGATCGTCAGAGCAATATCCTCGAAATAGGGGGCTTTATTTACTTGCTTATTAGTGATTCCTGTTAAATGCTGGATTTGCGGCGAGATACTGCGTCCTGGGTTTACGTCTGTTGAAAAGCGTGTGACGATCTCCCCATTTTCGATCAACGCACAGCCAAACTGAATGATTCGATCTACCTGCGGATCGGTCCCGGTGGTTTCTATATCAACGACCGCGTATATTGGATTTTTCTTCATGGTCTCTCCACCTTTCTGCCGTCTTGAAAATTATACTATAAAAACCAAGTTTTTCACTATCATTTATAGATAAAGCAGCATATTTTTATCAGCAGCCTGTTCAAGCATAAAAAAGAAGCCTGCTGCTCCTTACGGATTCAGCGGCTTCTTGATTTTTATTTATAATCTTCTTTAGATATCTGACTCAGCTTCTGCATGTATTGATCCATCAATACATAGCCTTCCAGTCTTCTCAGCTTATCGACAGAGCATTTGACCTTTCTTGTGAAAAGAGAAGGTCTGTTAGCTGTTCTCTTCATGTCATAAAGAAAATCATCCAGTCCACTGACTAATCCGGCACTGCTAAGACGGTTGCAAATCAACACATCTTCTTTTCGCAACTTCAGAACTTGTCCCCAAGAATAACTTAGGTATTCTGCCTTTGAAATCTGGCTTAATAGCTCAGATTGAGGAAGCCGCTTCTTCTGATCACGGCTTTTCTTCTTACCGATATTGATTCGTTTATTCATAAAGCGCAGATAGATATCATCTTCAAGATTTTCCATCTCACTTCTTGAAAAATTCGGAATTTTCTTAGGCGCCGGAACAATGTGACTATCCTGCATCAGCTTAGAAAAACGAGGCCAGTTACTCGGTGTCCGCTTTCTTGTTTTATTTCTTGCAAGAACTAATTTTTCCAGTAGTCTGCTTTTGATCTCTTCTTCAGAAAGCTCTGGCTCAACTGCTTTTGTTAAGGCTTCAGAAGCTTCTTCTACTTCTACGGTCTTTTCGATTTGGTTCTCGATATTTTTTCGCTTAAGTTTTTCAGCAGAAGATTCTTTTACAGGCTCAGTCTTATCAGCGTTTACTTCGCTTGGAGAGGCTGTAGCCTCTTCGACTGGCAGGATATCTTCTTGGACCGTTTTTGAACTCAGTCCGGCTATCGGCTTTTTTTCAGGTTCTGTTTCCTGTTCCGTCGGTTCAATAGTTACCTGCTGGATCTCAATCGTCGCTTCTTTTTCTTCTGAATATTCTCCTTCTACCGTTGGAGCTTCTTCCATCTTCACTTCAAATTTCTTTACAGGCTCTTTTGAAATTTCCGGATTTTCTATAACCAGAGGTTGTGCTCGCTTCAGATGGATCGTATGAACGCTTCTGGACATCAACGGCTGATTCTTAGCTTCCAGTCTCGCTTGCCCAATGGTTTCACTAAGGTCGCCAATCATTTTACGTAATCGGAACATTTCGTTCGACGCTTCCATCATCTGCTTCATGACACTATTTAGCTCAGCTGATTCGATTTCACTACTGCCCTTATGAATCAACGGTTGTGTGTCCTTCTCAACAGCAACGTCTGTCAGCCATTGCTTCAGCTCAGTCTTCGCTTCTTTGTTCAATGGATCAAAGCTGCCCATCAATAACGTGTAGTACATCAGTTCAGTCTCTACATAAATGTAGATTTTCTTGACTACCAGCTTATTGAATTCCTCTGCAGCATCCCAACTATCACAGATTGCATCAAAATAAGCTTCTCCTTCAGCCAGATTCTGGTAATCCTTCGCTAAATTCAGCTCACGAATTAAATAGAAATTATATGGCGTTTCAACATTGTCTGCATAAATTTCTCTACCTAAAAATTCAGGATCGACTGTCTTACAAAGAAATACAGATTTCTTCTCAATGTCTGACTTTTTACTCCGTTTACTAATTTTTCTCACTTCCTCGAATAGTCTTTATCTTATTTTATAATCATCTTTCAAAAAAGAAAAATACACTTCCTCAATAATTATACCGTTTATAAATAAAAATTGCTCTCAATTTTTTCTAAAAAAACTACTATTTGTGAGTCAACAATGATTATTTTACCATTTCTATGCTGAATCAGCAAAGTTCTTTAGTTGATCGTTCGTTTTTGCGCCTATTTTCTAATGAAGGAGTCTCTTCTGCAACTCATATAGACACGTATTTCACGCTACTAAAGAGGCATCCTTCAAATCTTTCTCCAATAATAAAACGAACTATCCGAAAACTATAAAGGATAATTTTCGGGTAGCTCGCCTCTTTTTATAAAGATGATGTATCCTGTTTTTAGATTACAGCTGATTTTTTTCCCGTCGAGCGATTGCCGGTAAGATCATCCCTAACATGATAAGAACGATAGGTGTCAGTATGTTTGATGCCAGTTGGAAGAACCAGCCCTGAGGATCGGCAGCAAAATCAAACTTCGGTACCATCCCCAGAACACAGGCAAACGCTGTGAAAAGGAAGCACCAAAGACCAAAAATAAAGCCGGCTTTCGGATTTTTCATGAACTTGTATTCAGACTGATAATTTTTATACGCCTTATTCAGCATCATGTATGCAAAGAATACCCATAAATAACGCATCGGCATAACAACTGAATTCAGGTTTGTCAGCCATTTCACAAGCTCATTCATGTTCTTCAGACCAAACATCGGCAAAGCAATGATGATGCTGACTAAGATACCTGTCAGCCAATAACCATTGACCAAGGTTCCCTTTTTCGTCTTCTTACGCAAAGCTGCTGGTACAAACTCAGGATCGGCATCTGCCAGAAGAATTTTCAGCGGCGCATCGATAGAAAATGCTAAGGCAGCAATTTGTCCTGCACCATTTGTCAAAGCATAAATGATCATCAGCAGGTTGCCGACACCATAATACTCACCTAAAATTTGGAACGCACTATAAGCACCATTAGCCATTAGATCTTCCGGAATATTGTTGCTGGCAAACAGCATGCCCATTGCAAATGAGCCAAGTACAGCAGATGCACCCACCATTGCAGCAAGGAAGATCATTCCCTTTGGAAATTCTTTTGCCGGATTTTTTGTTGCATTAACATAAGGAGAGATTTTTTCTGCTCCTCCTACTGCAAAAACAAGCATAGAAACCGTTGTAAAATAGCTAAAATCAAATTTTGGAATATACGTACTGATTTGCTCCATGTGAGGTGTAGCAAACTCAACAGATGAATTGATTGCCGGAGCCCCTACTGCAAAAAGAATGAACAGCATAGACATCACAAACGTTGCTGTCCCCGCAATCCCTCCGATCACTTTCAAGGTTGCCAGACCGCGCGTAGACAGCAGCAGGAACAGAAGAAAGATGACCAGCGAGAGAAAGGAAACTGTTGCAATCGACATGGTATTGACCAGATTTCCATTGCCTTGAATCGCCCAGCCCAGAGCAATTAGGATTGCCTGCGGCTTTTGTGCAAGATAGGGGATATGTACGACCCAATACGTCCAAGCCGCATAATAAGCCAGTCGCTTCGTACTGGTATTTTGAACCCAAGAGCTCACTCCACCATTACTATCCTTGAAGGTTGAACCTAACTGTCCGACAATCAACGCATATGGGATGAAATAAAGCACCAAAATCAGAACCCATGATGTGACAACAGAAATCCCTTGCTGTGCGTAGTTGTTCACAACATTCCCAATGCCCCAGACCATGTTGAAAGCAATTAGCCCAACACTAAACCATCTCAGCTGTTTTTGTTCCATAAAAACACTTCCTTCACTTTAAATAAACACAAAATGAATAATAGCATCCATTTCCCAGAAGCAGATAACCTCTGTTTTGAAATGCATTTTCAATAGTCTTATCATACTCGTTTTTCCTGTTAACTCAATTGTTAGTACAAAAATTCTTTTGATTTATTATCATTTCGCCATAGTCTTCTATTTTTAACTTTCAAATCTTAATCTGTCTATCAAAAATAACCGGAAAAACCTTTCCATTTAAAGGTTTTTCCGGTTGTTGTTTCTCATATTCTTTTAAGTTTTCTAATTTTTCAAAAAATTAAACTCTAATTAGTTTTCTGTACCTTCTGTTTCCTCTACAAACTGTTGATAAACCTGAGCTGCTGTCATTTTTTCAGTCTGATTACTGAAGGAATAGTACTCCGGTTTATTATCGTACATGATTTCCAGAGTCAGCTGAGCTTGATCAACAGTATCCAGCAAATCAATCGGAATATAGTAGCTGTCATCTTCTAAGCCGTGATAGAACAGTGATGATCCGCAATTTTTACAAAAGCCTCGTTCCGCCCATTCCGATGATCGATAGCGTCCAATTTGCTCTACGCCTCCAAACAGCACATTTTTACCGCTTCCGGCATCGATCGACAGCAATGGTCCTGATGTCCATTTTCTGCACATGCCGCAATGACAGGCAGAAACGGTCGGCTCTGCCTCCTTGATTGTAAAACGCACCTCTCCACACAAGCAGCTTCCATGATGTTCCATTTCGTTACCCTCCCATTTTTATTTTTTTGATGGTTTCATTTATATCGTCAGATTGTGTAACAGCTGAAATCACTGCTGATCCGGCAACAGTCGTTTTTTTGATTTCCCCGATATTGATTGTACTAATGCCTCCGATTGCAACAGAAGGTTTTTCCGCCAATACAGCCAGTTCACCAAGTTTCTTCACTCCAATAGGCGGTTTGGCATCCGCCTTAGATATAGTGCCGAATACTGGACCAATACCATAATAGCTGATTGCTGTCAGCTGGTTCGCCTCAGTGATTTCCTTTTCATCATAGCAGGACAGCCCAACAATTCTATCAGCAAACAACCTCAGCACTTCTTCAATGTGCTGGTCTTCCTGTCCAACATGAATCCCATCCGCGCCAATTGCCAATGCCAGCTCTACATCATCATTGATGATGAATGGGATCTTGTATTTTCGGCAGAGCTTCTGACAAGCTCGTGCGGTCGCTTCACGTTGTTCTTTTTGCTGAAGACTTCCTAACCCCTTTTCACGATATTGAAAGCAAGTCACTCCGGCAAGCAATGCTTGCTCTAACAGCTGAGGTAGGTTACCATCCGCTACGTCTTGGGTTCCAGCAATCAAATACACACCCAAATACTCCCAAGGCTCCATCATGACTGCTCTACCTTTCGATACGCCCAATGGTTGGTTGGTCCGTTTCCATGTCCCACATCGATACTGTCTGATATAGCAGCTTGAATAAAGGCTTTAGCTGTACGAACAGCTTGTTCAACAGATACACCCTTAGCAAGCTCAGCTGTGATACAGGCTGAAAAAGTACATCCTGTTCCGTGAGTCTTCTTCGTTTCGATTCGTTCAGCAGAAAGCCATTCACTCCCACCTGTAGACAATAAAAGCAAATCAGCAGATTCGTTGCCTTCTATATGATGGCCGCCTTTGACGACTACATTTCCAACACCCAGTGATTGAATTTTCTTACCTGCTTCCATCATAGCATTTTTTGAAGTGATTGCCATCCCTGTAATGACTTCTGCTTCAGGTATATTGGGTGTAACAACTGCAGCAAGCGGCAACAGCTCTTCAATCAGCGCTTTTACAGCAGAATCCTTTAGCAATGCATGCCCACTTTTCGCAATCATTACCGGATCGATCACTAATGGTCCAAAATCGACTTTTTTCAGGAAATCTGCTGTCAGATGAATAATCTCGTCTGTAAACAGCATTCCCGTTTTAACTGCCTGAATAGAAAAATCCTCGGCGATCACTTCTAGCTGATCAGAAATAGCAGCTAAAGGAATATCATAAACAGATTTGACTCCTTGAGTGTTTTGAATAGGTAAAGCGGTCAGAACCGAGGTGCCGAATACCATTCGTTCCTGAAAAGTCTTAAGATCAGCCTGTAGTCCGGCGCCTCCGCCACTGTCGAAACCGGCGATTGTTAATGCCTGAATGGTTGTATTCATGTTGTTCTCCTCCTGATTTTAGCCATCTGTTCAACTGTACTGCTATCTAATTGTGATAACACATCCAATAAATTGTTTCTAAAGGTACCTACAGCCAAACCATTTAGTTCTGCACTAGCCAGCTCACCAGCCACTGCATAGCTGCAATTTGCAATAACCACCGCTTCCAGCTTTCCCTCATTCGCCACAGACAGAAAAGCGCCGCAAAGACAAGACAGCAGACAACCTGCGCCTGTCATCGATGGAAAGAAGGCTGTGCCGTTCTCTACAAAATAAGTCAGCTGCCCGTCTGTGATGATATCTGTCTCCCCGCTAACAGACACTAGCGTTTGGTATTTTCCAGCAACTGTTTCAGCTGCATTAACTAGATTCCCAGAGCCGCTTCCGGCATCTACTCCTTTACTCTCCCATGGAATGTCAGCCAAAGCAGCAATTTCTCCGGCATTCCCTCGAATAAGAGAAGGCTGAACCTCTGTTAGCAGTTGGCAAATCTCTCTTTTTCTAAAAGCTGTCGCTCCGACACCTACTGGATCTATTATCACAGGCTTAGCCAACTGGTTAGCTTTCTTTCCGACGATTCTCATTGCCGCTAACTGCTCACTGGATAAAGTCCCTGTATTCAACACCGTCGCTGCTGCCAGCTCGGCAACCTCTTCCATTTCCTCCGGCGCACTTGACATGAATGGGGACGCACCTGCTGCTAATAATCCATTGGCAGAATCATTCGCTACAACAATATTGGTAATATTATGAATCAAAGGATTTTGTTTTCTTATTTCATCAATCAAATAATATGGATACATGCGCTGTCCTCCCATTTTTCCTGTACATAAGCCATCTCCCAGAATTTCCATTCCTGATAACTGCTGATTAGAAAGCCTTGCAGCATCGCCTGACGTTCTGTCTTAGTTGCTGAAGCAGCCAAACGATCTGTCAGTTCTTTTTGTCTCGTCACAGCCTCTCGATACCCTTCACTATCATAGGTCTCGATCCAACGCTGGTACAATGGATTTGAGGAACCGCTTTCTATCAGCTGTTCTCCTATTTCTTGATACAGCCAATAACAAGGCAGTAAGGCAGCAGCAGTTCGAGCTGTGCTTCCAGTAGAAAGCTCACTATGCATATGAGTCGTGTAGTGATAGGCCGTCGGTGCAATCGGAACCATTGCAATTTCTTCATTCGAGATTTTAAGCTCCTTGAAAAAGCCTTCTCTCACTGCAATCTCTGCTTCTTCCAGACCAATGACACCAGCCAAAAACAACTGCTTCTCTTCCTCGCGAACGGCAATATCCGCTGCCTTCTGATGAATCTTCGCAAACTGCTCTAAATAATACCTGTCCTGCAGTAAATAATAACGAAAAATATCCGACGATAATGTTCCTGCCTGTAATTCTTGAATAAACGCATGCTTCTTACTTTTTTCCCACAGCTCTTCTGCTGCTGTCCTTGCTTCACTTGTAAAGCTCATGTTACTCCTCCTCATGATTTTTTGAGAAGAAAGCCGAAAAAACAGAAAAAGACACTTCAAAAAGGTTATTGAACCATTTTGAAGTGTCTGAAATATCTATTCTATTCCTTAGACTACTTCCCTACGCGAGTCTCAACTCACAGGTTCAAAGGGTCCGTTCAGGTGAACATCTCAGTCATAATGACTCCCCTAGTATGTCTAACAGTATATCATACCGGCTTCATGGAAGACAGCAGAATCTCTGGCTACCACCGTGAAAAGATAGCCGCACTTAAAAGAAAAAGACCAAAGAGCAGCAGACTTATTTTGTCTCATACTCTTTGGTCATCTCTTGTAAAATCAATAATTGCTAAACAATCAGCCAAGTGATTCCTCAGAAAAAGTTTACTCTGAAGACTCCTCCCGTACAGCGATAATTTCCTCTTTTATTTCTCTGCGCTTGATCAGCATGACATAAACCATCCCAATCAGAAATGGCAAGACAAAGCTGCTGAATCGATATAACAGTAAAGAAGATACAGCATCAACCGTTCCTACAAGCGGCTTGAACAACAGCAGATAAACAAACTCAAAAGAGCCGATCCCCGCCGGTGTTGGGATTACTCCCGCCAGTACTATGGAGAAGCTGGTATATGATAGAACCTGCAGCAAATCAATAGTCGGATGCTGTTCCACCAGTGCAACATAAGGAATCAGCAGCCAGATCAATACCTTAGCAACATTCCAAAAGAAAATCCGCAGCAATGCAGAGCGATCCTTGATGATTGTCTGTACTGTATCCCTCAATGAGTAAATTTGAATGTTGCATTTATCGACCCAGTCACGCAGTTTTTGACTCTTGATAAACTTGTTGGCCCAGACTGTCAGAAGAACTTGAAGTCGAATGCTGACTGATAATGCCAGTATCGCAAAAACAATCAAAAATGTAATGATCATCCCCGCCAAAATAAACGGAATCATTTTTGGGGAGCTTTCATAAAGCTGTGTAAACTGAGAAATCAGACCCAATACTGCTAAAAAAATGACAGCCAGCTTATACATGATCATGTGGAGGGCAGTAACACCCATCCCTTGCGAAACAGCCAGTCCTTTCTTTCGATAAAAAAGAACTTCGGATACCAGTGTTCCGGTACCAAATGAAACAATGCGATAAAACGCTACATAGCAGGATGTAAAAAAGCCATCTGTCATAGTAAAGTTTGGTTGAAAACTCTCAACTATTTCCTTAATAGACTGTCCTTCCACAAATTGATACCCGACACCCAAGATAACGACCAAAACAGCAACGACTGCGCTGGTCTTCATCAACTGAGCAAAGATATCACTTAATGAATTATCCACCACATAGAAGACCACACCAATCATGACTGCCATCAGCAGTACATTCAGAAAAATCTTCAATTTAGGTTTGTTTTTCATTCTTTCTCCCCTTAACCATAATAATTAGTGAAGTAAAAATAGAGAATTCCGCAAAATACGACACTGCCAATTATAAAGGCAACATAAAATTTTGGTTTCTTCGTTTTATGACGAAACAGCTGTTGACTGATCAATCCTGCCGGTCCGCCGCCAAGAACTCCCGCCAGCAAAATCTGGCTTTCAGGAATCCGCCATTCTCTTTTTCTTGCCTGTCTTTTATCATAATACATCAGGATCAATGTATACAAGTTGATTCCTACTAAATAAATCCAAAATAGTTCATTTAAGCGTTCAGTTATCATGACCTTCCTCACTTTCCTCTCATCTGTAGAGGATCAAACCGTGACGACAGAAGCTACTCTTCCTTAGGTGCAAAAACTGACAGACCCTGTTTGACCATTATCAGCTCCACCGGTAAATCTTCAGCCGGATCTCCGTCTACTCTGGTTCGAACTTTTTCCTTTCTTCGATTTTTTATTGTAACATGAGCGCCTGTTAAGTAGTGAATATCCGGCAGCTCATTGACTTTTCCCATAATGACCTTTGGAAGGTAGAAAATCAGCCGCAATGAATTGATATGGGGCAAGATGATCAGATGGAATAGTCCATCATCCGGTTTTGCGGCAGCATCAAAATTACGATAACCACCCACAGAATTTGTCATCAGCAATGCAACAAGCTGTGTTTTCCCTTGCCATCGCTCATTATCCACTACTATATCCAAATCATAGTGCTTTTTCTTTAGCAGCAGCTTGAAAAAATTCCGAATGAAGATCATTTTTCCATACTTCTGCTTTTCTTTTTGAGTGATTCTTGCAGCCGTATCAGCCAAAATACCAATGGTCATTGTACTGACAATACTGTGTTCACCAATCAACCCATAATCGACCGCTCTTGTATGACCACTCAATATAACATCCGCAGCCTTCTCAAAATCACTCGGAAGCGCAAGCGCCTGAGCAACATTATTGACTGTTCCTCCTGGTAAAATCCCCACCTTCAAATGAGGCAATTCTTCTTTGAAGGCAGCGACCATTCTATTGATCGTACCATCTCCACCAATAATGATCAAGGTGTCGATTTCTTTCTCTCTTGATGCATCAACAGCTTCTTGATCGTCAATATCCGGACCGATTTCTTGAAGATAGCAGCTCAGCTCTTTGTTTTTTCCCTCTGCATACTCTTTGAAATGTTCTGCCAAGTCCTTGCCTTCATCGCTTCCGGAAGTATTGTTAAACAAAATCATCAATTTCTTCATGCAATCTCCCCCTACCGGAAAAAATCAGGCTGGAGCTTATCAAACTCATCAGCTCCAGCCTATCTATATGTTTCCTGATTATTTAGCGTTCAGTTCAGCAATTTTCACAATCACATCTGTCGCTTTTTCCATCGCTTGTAATGAAACAAACTCAAAACGACCATGCATATTTTCGCCTCCGGCAAAAATATTTGGTGTTGGTGTTCCCAGATAAGAGATTTTTGACCCATCTGTTCCGCCACGGATCGGCTCAATCAATGGTTTGATTTCCAAGTCGATCATTGCCTGTTTCGCCAGCTCGACGATACTCATATCCTTTTCAATGATTTCTTTCATATTATAGTACTGATCAGTCATCTCAACAGCGATTCGCTCTTGATCAAAGGCTGCGTTCATTTTTTCTTGAAGTTCAGTGATCAGTTGCTTACGCTCTTCAAATTTTTCTCGGTCGTGATCTCGAACGATATAAATCGCAGTAGCTTCCTCCGGTGTGCCTGATAAAGAATACAAATGGAAAAACCCTTCATAGCCATCAGTTTTTTCAGGAACTTCATTTGCAGGAAGCATATTCTGAAAATCAATCGCCAGCTGTAACGCATTGATCATCGTATTTTTCGCTGTTCCCGGATGAACATTTTTACCATAGAATGTTATATCCGCTTGTGCGGCATTGAAGGTTTCATACTGTAGTTCCCCAACAGGTCCTCCATCCATCGTATAGGCAAAGTCAGCATCGAACTGCTCTACATCAAATTTATCTGCCCCTACACCGATTTCTTCATCCGGACCGAACGCAACGCGGATCGTTCCATGTTTAATCGATGGGTTCTTAATCAGGATCTCCATTGCTGTCATGATCTCAGCAATTCCTGATTTATCATCTGCCCCCAATAAGGTTGTTCCATCTGTTGTGATCAATGTCTGACCAGCGTAGTTTTTTAGATTAGGAAAATCTTTTGTGTTCAGTGTGTATTTTCCAGCCTTATCTAATTTGATTGTAGATTCCCCGTCGTAGTTCTCTACGATTTGCGGATTCACATTCTCTGCATTGAAATCAGCCGTATCCATGTGAGCAATAAATCCAATCGTACGAACAGCCTTTTCTGTATTTGCCGGTAATGTTGCAATCACAAAGCCGTTGCTCTCATTATAGATAACATCAGACATGCCGAGCTCTTCTAGTTCCTTTTTCAAGGTATGGGCAAAAGCAACCTGTGTTTCTGTAGATGGTGTTGTCGTGCTCTTTGGATTTGAGCGTGTTTCTGTTTTTACATAGCTTAAAAATCGAGGTAATAAATTTTCGTACATCTTGATTACTCCTATCTAAATTTGAATGGATTCGTATTTATTTCAGATTGTATAAATGTTACATTCCAATTATAGTCCTTTTTCCATTGATTGAATAGTTTGACCAACTCGGGCATGCACAGTTCCTCAATATGATGGCCAGGATCGATGACGGCTAACCCCTCCGCTTCCATATCATGAGCGGTGTGATAGTAGACATCTCCTGTAATGTAAACATCTGCCTTTTTAGCTAACGCATCTTTGTAAAATTTCTCGCCGCTGCCTCCGCAAATTGCCACTCGTTTGATCTCTTTTTCTTCATCATCTGCTACCAATCGCAGGCCTTCCAATGAGAACTTTTCTTTGATCAACACAACAAATTGAGCGAGAGAAACAGGGCTATCCAACTCTCCTACTCTTCCTAAGCCGTAATCTTTTTTCAGATTATCGATTGTATACAAATCAAAAGCAGGCTCTTCATATGGATGAGCTGCAAGCATAGCCGAGATCACTTGTCTCTCCAAGGTTTCAGGAAAGATCACTTCGATTTTTGCCTCCTGCACACGCTCTTCTTGGTTAAGCTCTCCAATCGTTGGATTTGCACCATCGACAGGTGTAAAGCGACCTGTGCCAATCATTGAATAGCTGGTATTTCTATAATCACCCTGTGTTCCGGCGCCAGCTTGTCCTAGCGCAGTCCTCATTTCGGCTGCATGCTCCACCGGAACAAAAACAGCCAGCTTTTTATAAGGAACAGTATGTGTTTTCGTTAAGTAGGTCGTCTCATGAATCCCCAGCAACTCACAAAACCAGTCATTCAAGCCATTTTCAATAATATCAAGATTTGTATGGGCAGCAAACACAGCAATGTCGTTTTTGAGAAGATCCGCATACATCTTTGTTTGAGGCTCATCTATATCCAGCCGCTTTGCCGGACGAAAAATCGGCGGATGCTTGGCAATAATCAAATCAACCTTTTTCTCAATTGCCTCTGTCACTACCTCCGGACGAACGTCCAAAGTCACCATGACCGTTTCAATTTCCTTATTTAGTGTACCAATGTGCAACCCAACCGGATCACCAGCTTCAGCCAGCCATTGAGGGCAGTAGCTTTCAAACTTCTCAATAAAGGTATTTCCACTGATACTCATTTTTCCAGAACCTCCTCAATCCTATTGATCTCCTGTTCCAGCTCAATGATTTTCTGCTGCTGATTGATTTTAGATTTTTTCAGCTGTTCAACAACGTTCCTACGCTGAGCGATTTCACGCTGCCATTTTTTCATGAATACATTGCCTCTTGATTGAAGCAGAAGCGGGCCAAAAGTCAGTTCTTCCTCTGTATATACTGCAGCAGCGCTTTTTCGTTCCGCACAGATGATTTCATAAATTTTTTGATTTTCTTCTAAAATTTCCTCGGATAGAATGGTATAGCCCTGAGCCATCAGCCAGCTTCGCAATACCTTTTCGCCAACATTCGGCTGAAGGATCAACATTTCATTTCCATTCAAATGACTAGTTGCTCTCCCTTTTTCCAGTATGTCTCGAATCAGGATGCCGCCCATACCGCAAATTGAAACAGCATTGATTTCATCCTCTGCCTTCACTGCATCTAGACCATCAGCTAAGCGAACAATGATTTTTTCACTCAGTCCATTTTTACGCACCTGTTTTTCAGCAGATTCATATGGTCCTTTGACAACCTCGCCGGCGACTGCATATTCTATTTTCCCCTGAAGCATCAGCGCAACAGGTAAATACGCATGATCTGAGCCGATATCTGCCAGACGACTGCCGACAGGAACTAACTCTCCTACACGCTCTAAACGTTTCGATAATTGATTTTCATTCATGTCTTGATTCCTCCACAGCATATTATAACATTCAATAGTATAGAAATCCTGTTTAATAGTCGTGAGAAATCATTATTTTCTTTGCCGGAGCTGTGATTGACTGACCTTGTTTAAGGAGATCAAATTTCACTAAACAAAAAGATTTTTATTTCCAGAGTCACTCTCTTAAAAAGCTTGCTTTGGCTAAATTTTTTATAGTCGTGAAGCAGACAAAAAGTAAGACAGCTTCGTTATTCTACAGTGGTCAAAATGGAAAAAGAGAGAGGGACAATAATCTGTTGCCACTCTTTTCCATACCCTAAATCCGAATAAACGGCGAGTCAGAAGTAGCTCCTACGACAATAAGCCGGAATTCAACAAAAATTTGTGAAACAATTTTCGTGAATTCCGGCTTATTGCTTGTAGCTAAACACTTCTGTCTCAGCCTCTTTTTTACTTATCATTTTTTAGGTTTTCTACTTCGTTGGATCAGTATACCCGATGTCACAAGTACAACAACGATCCCTGCATAGAGCCATAGATTGTTGACTAGCGAATTCAGATTAGCTAATCTGCCGCTTGGTTTACGTGGTACTTTTGGTGTCGTAGGCGTTGTTGGTGTTTCCGGAATCCTACTATTTTGATAGTCACCCAAATCGATTTGTGTTGGTTTTCCAGCAGCTTCCTCTGAAACAGTAAAGGAAACAGACTTGTCACTTAACTGGAAGCCGTCCGGTGCTTGCGTTTCTTTCAACTCATAGCTACCCGGTACTAAATCACTCATGGTCACTTTACCCGCTGCATCAGACACATAGCTTTTCAGTTTAGCTCCTGTGCTATCATACAAAGCAAATGCTGCCCCTGCTAAGGTTTTTCCGTTTTCATCAACTTTCAGCAGCTGGGCTGATCCTTTATAGTTGATATATTGACCATTGAATATTCCACCATTTTCAGCACTCAGTTCACCTGAAACTTCTTTGCTGATTGTAAAGCTAAGTGGTTTCGTATTCACCATATAACCGTCGGGTGCTTCATCTTCCACAAGGGAATATGTTCCCGGTGCTAAACCGCCTCCGGCTATCAAACCTTTATCATTAGCAGAAAGCTTAGTAACAGAATTACCCATTAGGTCAGTTACCGTCTGCGTTTCCCCCTGCTCATTCTCAATATGGAAGATACCGCCGCTAAGTGCTTGTCCGGCATCGTTTACCTTCTTGATCGAGAATTTGCCTTTATAGTTATTGATATCTCCTAAAGACAATTGAATGCTTTCAGGTTTTCCAGCCTGGTTTTCTACAGTGAAGAAAATCGGTGTGGTATCAAGTATATAACCATCCGGCGCTTTTGTTTCTACCAGTTGGAAGGTGCCAGCTGCCGTACCTGATGCGAAAACTCTACCGTTTTCATCTGAAGTCAGCTTATTCGTATCTGTGATTTCATTTCCATCTGCATCATAGATCTGCTGAGTTTCATCCAAAGGTGTACCGTCCTCATTCAGAACAACAAACTCAGCTCCAGCTAGGCCTCTGTCTGGTGCATTTGAATCACCATCAAGTTTATAGGCTTCAATTGAGATCTGATAATTCGGCACTGTCACAGGATCGACCACAGGGGCTGTTTCTGAGTTATCCTGAATCACAAAGTAAATTGGCTGTGTATTGATAATATAACCAATCGGTGCTTTCGTCTCAACGATCTTGTAGCTGCCTGGACGCAAATTACTGATATCAATTTCTCCATCGTCACCAACTGTCACTACCCGTTCAACGATCTCTTCATTTTGATCATTTGTTCGGTAAATCGTAAATTCTGCACCGGCAATTGTTTGAGGAGCTTCTCCCTCCTTCGTTAACGAAATCTTTCCTTTGAAGTTTTGGAATTCACCCATATCAAGTACTTCCGGTTCACCTTCTGCTGATTCGGGTATTGTGAAGAAAACAGGGTAATCATTGATTACATAGTCCTTGCCTTCATCATCAACAGGTGCTTTCGTTTCCTTAAAGTAATATCTGCCAGGAGCCAGCTCATCAATACTTACTAAACCATCAGCGTTAGATGTCAAACCTTCTTGTATCAGCTGATCGTTTTCATCATAAACTGAGAATTCTGCACCGGCCAAAAGATCACCTTGTCCGTTCACTTTAGTTAGTTCCGCACTTCCCTTATAATTGACTGCCTGACCAACATTGATCACGGGAAGCTCGCCATTGTTTGTTTCAGGAACAGTAAAGGAATAGGTTTGTGTATTAAGAATATAGCCGTCTGGTGCTTTCGCTTCTTTGAAATAATAGGTGCCTGGTGCCAGTTGATCGATTGTCACTTCTCCGTTTGCATTTGAAACAAGCGGTGCCGTGTTGACCTTTGCATCCTTTGCATCATACACATCAAATTCGGCACCATTTAAGCCGTCTCCTGCCGCATTCATTTTCTCAAGAACTGCCTTGCCTTGGTAGTTGACCGCTGTTCCTGCATCAACAACTTCAGGCTCACCAACTGCTTCAGAAGCAATCGTAAATGGATATTCCTGCTGATTTAAAATGTAGCCGGTTGGTGCTTTTATTTCTACGAATTTGTAGCTTCCCGGAGCAAGATTTTCTATGGTCACAACTCCTGAAGCGTTGGACACAAGAGGTGTAGTATTCACCACCTTGCCGGAGGAATCCACTACATTAAACTGTGCGCCTGCCAACATTTGTCCGTCAGCTGATTCCTTCAACAGCGTCGCAGCACCTTGATAATTTGTCATATCCAGATCGATTTCCGGTATTTGATTATCTGCATTTTGAACTACTGTAAATTTAATTGGCGTTGCATCCAGCAAATAGCCAGTTGGTGCCTTTGTTTCAATCAAGCGATACTCACCGGGGAGCAGCTCATCAATTTCTAAAATTCCTTGTGCATTCGTAACAAAGGTACTATTCGCTGAAGCCGGCTGCCAGACGCCATTGAAATTTTGCTCTAGTCTGAAGGTTGCACCGGCCAAGAGTGCACCATTCGTCCCTGTTTTTGTCAAATAAACTTTAGACGTTTCGTTGACTACTCCCAGAGGTTGAGCGGAATCCTTACTTGTTTCTTGAGAAATCGTGATTGTACGTCCTGAAACCAGATCATCGGGAATCGTATACCCCGGCAAGCTGCTGGTTTCGACCAATAAATATTGACCCAATTTAAGATTACCAAAAGTGATTTGACCATTGGCATCCACATCCCCTTCACGAAGAAGCTGAGTTTTATCCAGATTCCAAAGCTCAAAATGTACCCCCGGCATAATAACATTATCTTCTGTCGTCTTCTGTAAAGTAATTTTCCCTTTTGTTCCAGAAGCACTACCAGCACTATGATCAATTTCAACGGTTGTATCTGTATCGGTACCACCGTCAACCTGTTCGGAGCCAGTGCCGGTTATAGATACCTGGTTACTTACCTTATCGGTACTCCCTGCCGCAGAAGAACTGATCAATGCCCGATACTCCATAACATAGGCTGTATCGATTTCATGCAGGAAGCTGACCTTCAGCACTTGATCCCCTGTTACACTGTCTGTGATGATCTCTACCTTGTAATCAACGTCCTCTATTAATTCATTACTATGATCCACTGTCACTGTACCATCTGCGGCAACCGTCGTTCCATATAGTTTAATAGAATCCTGATCAATAATTTGATTATTAGATGGCTTGTCTGTAACAACAACATCAGTTAACGTTGATTGACTTGGATTAATTGTGACATTCCACAAAACATAGTTTGGATCAGTGGGGTCCTGTTTACCGCTTTTTTGAATATGAGAACCACCGTTTTTAATAGACACTTTACCAACAATGTCTCTACTAACACCATCATTGACATAAGTTGCTGTATTTTCATAGGTCTTTGCTTCATTGACCACTTTATCGGTCAGTGTTGTCTGAAATTCAATGTAGTAGGTCTTCTGATTGTTTGGATACTGGATAAATAACGTATTGTTGTTTTCATCTGGTGTTTTGATATCAACCATTTCACTACTGATTTCAGTATCGCTTTCCTTTATTACACTACCATCAGGCTGAGTCACACCATAATAAATCTTCAAAGAACCTGGTACGTATTCCTGATTACCAGTAATAGGATCCGTCAATGTTGCATCATGCAGCTGATTTTGACTTAGGTTCGTGTGAAGCGTCCAAGTGATCATCTTGGTTTGCGCATTGTACGCACCACTTTTATCTGCATTATAAGAAAAAGCAGGGAGTGGTTCAAAGTCCTGATCATCTGAAGACGTTTGCGGATCACCGTTTTCATCAATCCAGTTTGCTGTCCCTTTGTTATAAAAATGGTCCTTCGCTGGATCACGCGGGTCGATCACACTGATATCAAACTTCGTTGTGTAATCGATTGTGAATGACTCCGTTGTACTTGCATAAGCACCAATGAACTTAATATCAAAACCGTAGTCACTACTGCCATCGTAATTGTTAACCACTAATTCATAATCTCTGCCTAGTTCGAGAACATTACCTGATGATGAAGTAATCGTCAATTCATATCCATCGCCTACGCCTTCATCAGGTCTTGCCAATGCCATTCCCGGAACCGGATCAAATACATCCTTGATGGTCAGATTATTCATAGTATAGTGATTTCTATTGACAACAAAACGCCAATTAGCTGTTGAAGTTGTATAGTCGACAGAAGTTAGGCTTTTGATTATATTTTGTTGGATTGCATTCCCGCCGCCGGAACTGCTCTCGCCAGTACCGACAGTCACTTCGTTATTTACCGGAGTCGTTCCTGTAACCTCTCCAGCTACCTGTGTCTTATAAGTAATTTTGTAGGCTCCATCAATATCATCCGCAAACTTGATGACAAAGCCCGGGCCATTTGGATTCGGCTCAATTGTATACGCTGAAGCAGGCAGCGGATCATGCTGCACCTCTGTGCCATCTGCATTAAAGGTGATTGGATAAATAACCAGTGAATCTTGGATAAAATCCATGTTATCACTCATGCTATCTGTGATGACTGCGTCATCTTTGGCAACATCTTTTTCTCCATAGTTATATTTGATTGTCCAGTCAAACTGCTGATTTGATGAATCGTAACCATTTTGACTCTTTTCAAGCATCTTGCCGTACTCTGCTGTAACAGTTGCTTCAGCAGGAATTTTTGTAGGATCTTTATCATCTGAAAGATCAGCTTGATTTTTAAGAGGTACTGATCCGCCATCATTCGGCTTTATATCTTCATCAATATCTGTCACATATTCTACTCGATAGGCATCAGAAGTATCTCCCAAAATCGTTACGTTTCCGTTCGCATCAATCGTGTATTGATCTGGATTTAAGGTTTCACCAACTGAGTTGACTGTACCGTCCAGATTCATGACCAGCTTATAGACCTTGATGGAATCTTTATCAACTGTCACTCCATTCGGCCAAGTTTCTGTAACAGTTGGGTTTTCAAGCTCATTCATTGCCTGATTGATATCAACTGTCCAGGTAACACTATCCGGATTTGGTGTTTTATTCAGCTTACCAGCTTTAGAAATAGAGGTATCTGTTGTGGGCTTTACAAAAACATCTACTGGAGGTAAATTATCTTCCTCAGGAAAAGTAATGGTCTTGTCTCCCGGATTTGTGATAACGTTAGGATTGAATTTTGTGTCAAAATCAAAAGTCCCATTGATATCAAATTCATCTGTCACATTCTCATTAAAAAGCATCGTTACTTTTCCATCTGCATCCACCGTATACGTACCATAGATTGTTCCATCTGCATTTTTTAGCTGACCAGAATGTGGTGTAGCAACTACTTCATCCGGCAGTTGGAAAGTAAAGTAGTCGTTTGGTTGGATTTTATCGCGAATTTCTTCTGGAATCGACCAGTCATAGTGAATATTGACATTAGCATCCGCTGGAATCGAACCTGTCAGCTCGTTTCCGTCACTATCATAATAAGTTACTTCTGCACCAGATATGATCGTTCCAGTTCCGTTGTCAAAATACGTACGGATATCTGTCCCTTCATCTGCTCTTACCTGTTTTTTTGGAATCAAGGAGGAATCTTGTATCTCCTGTTCTGTGCTTCCCGTAGTCTCTTGCGTCACACTGCTTGATTCAACAGGCGCGCTGCTTTCTGTCGTAGCGCTTTGTACAGGTTCGACGCTGGAAGAACTTGTTGTCTCTTGCATTGGAAGTATCGTAGAAATAGCTTGACCATCGACAACAAGTGTTAAGGAAGAGCCTCCCGCAACAGATTGCTTATCGACTGAAAATGCAAGGCTGAAATCACCCTGTGCATTGGCTGGAAGCGTCAGCTGAAGACCACCCTCAGTTACAGAATACGCAGCCGCAATATTTCCTGTACTCACACCATCTTTGGCAACCAGCGTTGCTGCTGTGCCAAGTATAAACTGTTTGTCGAGCGAAGTACTATGAACATTTTCAGCATGACCATCGAGCTTCAGATCGATCGTGCTTTCTGTTTCTCCGACAACAGTCATTCCTGATAGAGTCAGTTCATTACTTGCCTTGACCAGTTCCTCTGCGATAGCAGGCAATGGTGCCAGATACTGCAGAAAAATAAGCACAGCCATAAAGCTGTATATCAATTTTCTATTCATTTAATATTCCTCCCCTATGATTCCCTCTCCCTTACTTTACAAAAAAGTTATATTTTTTGGAAATATATTGCTTTAGAATCTATACATACTTGTTTTTTTGTCGGGTTTAATGGCAGTCCATTTATTTCATTTTCATACTTTTTTCATCAAAAAAAGAAACTTTTTGAAAAAGCCTTTCAAAGAGCTCCTTTACTTTTAACAGGCTAAACATGGAGATTCATGGATTTGTAATCGCCTTGAAAACAACTATAACTTTTTTTCATATAAAAATAACAGGCAGCTGAAACAAATCTGTCTCAACTACCTGTTATCCTATTAAATTATTCAGTATTCGTTTTTTTTGACTGAATCAACGATTTTACTTATTTTTCAACCAGATAGCAGCTTCTGCCAAAGCATCTGCAATCCCTGCCGGATTCTTACCGCCTGCCTGTGCCATATCGGGACGGCCGCCTCCGCCTCCGCCGACTTTCGGCGCAATCGCTTTGATCAAATCACCGGCCTTCAAACCAGCATCATTTGCCTTCGGTGACATCGCAGCAAGCAAGCTGACCTTATCATCCTGAGCAGTTGCCAGTACCAATACATCTGACAATTCTTTTTGCTTCCACTGATCAGCCAGTTGGCGCAGTTGATTCATATCCTTGACGTTGACCTTTGCAGCAATATACGTATGTCCGTTTACTTCTTTGATATCCTTAAAGACATCACCTGCTTGTTGGTTGGCAAGCTTGCCGGCCAACTGTTCATTTTCTCTTTGCAGTTGACGAAGCTGTTGCTGCAATTGCTCAGTTTTTGAAACAACCTCTTTTAACTGAGGTGATTTAACGATCCCTGCAATTGCCTTCAATTGTTTTTCTTCTTCATTCATCAGCTCATAAGCTTCCTTGCTTGTAACTGCTTCGATTCGACGAACACCGGCACCAATCCCTGATTCAGAGACAATCTTGAAGATTCCAATGTCTTCAGTATTTTTAACGTGTGTTCCCCCACAAAGTTCGATAGAATAGCCGTCAATATTGACCACACGCACTTCTCTTCCATATTTTTCACCGAATAGAGCCATTGCACCCATATTTTTCGCTGTATCAATATCTGTTTCGATTGTTTCAACTGGAAGTGCTTCCCAAATTTTTTCATTAACAATTGCTTCCATTTGAACCAGTTCTTCCGCAGTTACTTGACCAAAATGAGTAAAGTCAAAGCGCAAATGTCCCGGTGCAACAAGTGAACCAGCCTGATTCGCATGATCACCTAGAATATCCTTTAGTGCACGATGAAGCAAATGCGTTGCTGTATGGTTTTTCAAGATACGATTGCGCATCTTTTGATCAACCTTAAGCTGATAGCTGTTGCCTTCTGTTAAAAGACCAGTCAGTTCAACCGTGTGTAAAAATTGACCATTTGGTGCCTTCATCACATTGACAACATTCGCAACAACTGTGCCTTCACCGTCTTCAATCGTTCCATGGTCAGCAACCTGACCACCCATTTCCGCGTAAAAAGGTGTCTCTGAGAAGATCACTTGTGCTGTACCTTCTGAAATGGAATCAATGATCTCTTCATCCTGAAGAATGATCAAGAGCTTGCTTTCAGCTTCAAGTTGAGTATAACCGATAAATTTACTTTCTACCTTGATATCTGTCAAAACAGCAGATTGAACACCCATTGAAGCCGCTGTACTACGGGCAGCACGAGCACGTTCACGTTGACCATTCATTTCTTTTTCAAAGCCTTCATGGTCAACTTTCAACCCTTCATCCTCTGCGACTTCTTCAGTCAGCTCGACAGGGAAGCCGTACGTATCATAGAGCTTGAAGATATCTTTCCCGCTCAAGGTCTCTTCTCCATCTGCCTTCACTTTTTCGATAACCTGATTTAAGATTTCCAGGCCTTCATTGATTGTTTCATGGAAACGTTTCTCTTCATTATGAACAACTTTTTCAATAAAGTCTTTCTTTTGAAGAACTTCCGGATAATAGCTGACCATGATTTTCCCAACAACTGGAACCAATTCGTACAAGAATGATTTGTCGATCCCCAGCTTCTTCCCATGCATGACCGCACGGCGCAATAAGCGACGAAGGACATACCCGCGACCTTCATTCGATGGAACAGCACCATCACCAATTGCAAAGGACAAGGCACGGATATGATCCGCAATTACCTTGAAGGAAATATCTGTTTGAGGGCTTTCTCCGTATTTTACGTGTTTGCTCAATTTTTCCACTTCATGGATGATTGGCATAAACAAGTCTGTTTCAAAGTTAGTTGGCGCATCCTGAATGATAGAAACCATTCTTTCAAGCCCCATCCCTGTATCAATATTTTTATGTGGAAGCGGCTCGTAAGAACCATCTGCTTGATGGTTGAACTCTGAAAATACTAAATTCCAAATTTCCAAATAGCGTTCATTTTCTCCACCTGGGAAGTTTTCCGGATCATCTTCTGGAATATCAAGGAAAGATTCACCGCGATCATAGAAAATCTCTGAATCAGGTCCACAGGGTCCTGCACCAATATCCCAGAAATTATCTTCTACATCGACAATATGATCTTCAGCTAAGCCGACTTCTTCACGCCAGATTCTTTTTGCTTCTGTATCTTTTGGATAAACTGTTACATAAAGTTTTTCCGGATCGAAGCCGATCCATTCAGGAGATGTTAAAAACTCCCAAGCCCAATGGATTGCTTCTTTTTTGAAATAGTCGCCGATAGAGAAGTTCCCCATCATTTCAAACATTGTATGGTGACGAGCCGTCTTTCCGACATTTTCAATATCATTAGTACGAATTGACTTCTGTGCATTCGTGATTCTTGGATTTTCCGGTACAACGGAACCATCAAAATATTTTTTTAATGTCGCAACACCTGAATTGATCCACAATAATGTTGGATCATTGACTGGCACTAATGAGGCACTAGGCTCAATAGAATGTCCTTTGCTTTTAAAGAAGTCCAAATACATTTGGCGAACTTGACTACTGGATAATTGTTTCATTTCTTTCTTCCTGCTTTCTTCAATTAATTTCTTTGACTGTCATAACTGCTTTCCTTTGACCGCGATTTCAAAGTAGAACATATTTCTCACTCATTTATAAGATCGGGATAACGGCCTTTTCGTTTTTCTCCTGATCTTATCTTTCTGAACCCACTGGAAACCGTCCAAAAACATAAAAAAACACCATCGCAGTCAAGGACGATCGCTCGCGGTACCACCTTGATTGCAATGATGTTTATCATTACCTCTTAAGCTCGATAACGCTGAGTTGCGTCAGCATTTCTGCTGATTGTTCATAAAGGGAGCCGATTCAACCATGTATTGTTTTTCTCTCAGCAATGAAAAACTTTCTGTAAATACAGCGGATCAAAAAGATGTCCTTTAGATTTCTTATCAAAGTATAAGGAAAATATACGAAAAAGTCAACAGTTCCTTGAATCAGAGTGTGACAATCACAGCTTTTCTATATAAATAGATATCTGGACTGAGAATCTGACTCTTCGTAAGAGTGTGTCTTGACTGATAATAAGTAGATAAAGGAAGCATATTTTCAATCAATGAGCGCTGAGGACGCTGCCTTTCCAGCTTAACGATCTGTTCTTTATCCGTTAATTCATATCTGCTTTGATGGCTATCAACAACAACGCCAAACATATTCGGTCCGTTTATTTTATCAAGAATTTGACGTCCGGATGCCTTTGGAGGAAGTAACAGTTCGTTCCCCCAGCGGAAAAGTCGTCTTGTACCTGCTCCTACTGCAAATTCCCATTGATCCTCAGATAATAAGCTGAAGCCTTTTTGCTCCACTCTTTTCTTCAGCTGTGCATGCGTTTGCTCACGAGCAGAGTATACGAGATACACATCCGTTGTCGGAACAAACTCTAAATAGTAGTTATCCCGCTTATGGATCGATTTAGGAAATTCCCAGAAGAGGCTCTCCATAGCAGATAAAGTCGGGAATAAAGCTGCCATGATCTCCTCTTCATAAGGGAGATAGTTTTCCACTTCGCCTCTAAAGCTGCCAGTCACAGTATCCATGATCCCTAAAACCTCAGTTCCTGCCGGCAATGCATATTTTTGAACAAGCATAGCAGGAATTTTCATCCTCCGCAGTTCACTTGTATGATCATTGATATATAAGCTGATTCCTTCCAGAGAACTGAAATCATAGGATTCCTCTGCCTCGATCCAATCAGCGGCTTCACCGAGTTCTTCCTGTCGCAAGGAGGTTTTGAAGGTCTTGTCTTCTGTTTCCAGTAAATCAAAGCCTAATAGTTCGTGACTTCGCAGTCCTTCTGTACCAAGATCCCATCCTAAGATCGCTTCCTGATTTCCCGGGACAAAGACAAATGTTTCTCCATCCAATTCTAATTCGAAGGTTCGACATTTGATTCCGTATAATTCATAATCTTTCAAGCGGATGTCGCTGATTTCTATCATAGGATGTACATAATAAAGCAAAACCTGCTGAAACACAGACTTTTTAGCTTTATCAGACATTTTCTTCCAGCTGATCCAGTCTAATTGCTCCATGAACACTATAAAAGAACCTCCTCGTATTTCTGCCTCATTTCTGGTATTATAAGTATACCACTGAATCACTATTTTATTCTAAGAAACATGGAGGAAAATCATGAAACTACATTTTGGAAGCGAACGTTGGAATCAGGCGGCAGCTTTTGCCCTTCGATATGAAGTGTTTGTCAAAGAACAGCATATCTCAATTGAAGATGAGTTCGACAAATTGGACACGCCGGATCGTAAATATTTTGTTTTGTACGAAGGCAGAGAAGTCATCGGTACGCTCCGCTATGAATTGGCAGAAGAAGAGATTGTTCAACCAGACCGTCTTTGCGTGCAGGAAGACCACCGCAGAAGAGGAATGGGTCGTAAGTTGATGAAGGCATTGGAAGATAAAGCAATTGCCGAAGGCTGTACAACATCCACACTATCTGCTGAAATCAGTGTTGTTCCTTTCTACGAAAAGCTTGGCTATACCAAACAGTCAGGAACCTATTTAGAAGACAATATTCTATGTGTAAAAATGTCAAAAGATCTATCTGTTTCAACAGAAGGCTAAGAGTAAATACATAGCAGTATTTATTGAAACCGACCCAATTAAGTTGTTGAGCCAGTTATAAAAAAGATAAATCAACATAGTTCCTTTTTTGGAACAACTCTAAATATCTAGACAGATCATATTGACGCATTAAAAAAGATGCCGGAGTCTTAGCTAGACTTTCGGCATCTTTTTATTTTGATACGCTTCTCTCATTCCTTACCTTTGTTCCTCCTGCTTCTTCCATTCTTCATACTTTTTAGATAACTGCTGAATATAATAGGGAATCCGCTCCGGATTACTTCCTAGTAAAGTCAACGATTTCTGTTCAGCTTTCAGCATCTCCTGATCGACTACTTCCATGATTTTCTGCATTTCTGCTTCAAGGTCATGAAGCTTGTCAAACCACTCAAGTGATTCTTCAACCTTTTCCGGATTTTCCGGGTAATTCTTCTCTAAATCTTTTTCGAGTTCTTTTCGAATAAAGGGATAGTTTTTTACATGATCGATTTCCACGTTTAAACGAGGACGTTTTTCACTCATAGTTCACCTCTATATTATTATTAGGGTAATAAGCTAACTTAGAAACTGCTTTACTAAAATAATTTCTTTCCACTACAGTTTAATTTACATAACTATTTGTATCAAGTTTTTTCTGTCAGATAGTTGTGAAACTTTTATTATCTTATAGAATCAATCAAAATAAGCAGTGAGACAGCCTATACAAAAAAAGCGAGGAAGGCCCTACAATCAAGCCTTTCCCCACTTTTCAGTTATAATTTAATCTTGGTTTTGGTTGAGTTTACGAATCAATTCATCGATATGATTTCCATATGCAACGGATTCATCCTTCTCAAAAATCAGCTCAGGTGTTTTATACAAAGTCAGGCGTTGACCTAGTTCTTTACGGATCAATCCTTTTGCTTTATCTAAGCCCTCCTGTGCCTTTTGCTGATCAGAGGCCAGATCTGAAAGCAGGCTGTAGTAAATTGTTGCCTGCTGCAGATCGCCCGTCACACGCACATCTGTAATCGTAATATCCTGAACTCTGGGATCTCTGACACGTTTTCTCAAGATGTCGTTGATTTCCCGCAAGATTTCCTGTCCAACTCGACGGTCACGATAATTTGCCATTTCTATTTTCTCCTCTCAACTATGGAGCAGAGGGATTAAGCTCGTTTGATTTCTTCCATTACGAAGCCTTCGATCACATCATCAACCTTCAAGTCGTTGAAGTTTTCGACCATCGCTCCACATTCAAATCCTAGTTTTACCTCTTTCGCATCATCCTTGAAACGCTTCAAGCTGGATAACACGCCTTCGTAGATAACGATACCGTCACGAATGACACGCACACCGCTGTCTCTGCGGATAGAGCCATCTGTTACATAACAACCGGCAATCGTTCCAACTTTAGAGACTTTGTATAGCTCACGAACAACCATTTGTCCGGTGATTTTTTCTTCGAACTCAGGATCAAGCATCCCTTTCATAGCAGTTTCGATTTCTTCGATTGCATTATAGATGATTCTATGCAGACGAATATCTACTTCTTCCTGGTCAGCCTGTTGTTTCGCCTGAGGTGTCGGACGGACATTGAAACCAATGATGATTGCATTACTTGCTGCTGCAAGTGTTACATCACTCTCATTGATTGCACCAACTGCAGAATGGACGATCTTCACGCGTACGCCTTCAACATCGATTTTTTGCAAGCTTGCTGCCAATGCTTCTGCCGACCCTTGTACGTCCGCCTTGATGATGACATTAACTTCTTTCAGTTCGCCTTCTTTCAAGCTTTCAAACAAGTTGTCCAGAGTCACACGGTTGTTTGCTGAACGTTGCTCCAGCAATGCCCGTTTCGCTCTTTCTTCTCCAGCTTGTCGTGCTGTCTTTTCATCTTCCAATACAGCAAAACGATCGCCGGCCTGAGGTACACCATTCAATCCAGTGATCTCAACTGGAGTTGCCGGTCCTGCCTCTTTGTCTCTGCGGCCAATATCATTGGTCATAACACGAACCCGTCCGTAGGTGTTCCCTACAACGATTGGATCGCCGACTTTCAGTGTTCCCTGTTGAACCAATAGTGTTGCAACAGTTCCTTTCCCTTTATCCAAACGAGCTTCGATAACAGTACCGATAGCTTTTTGAGTAGGATCAGCCTTCAAGTCTTCAACTTCAGCTATCAATAAGATATTTTCAAGCAATTCATCGATATTCTGATTGAACTTCGCTGAGATATTGACAAAAATCGTATCCCCGCCCCATTCTTCTGGAATCAATTCATGTTCAGATAATGCCTGTTTCACATTATCCGGATTTGCGCCTGGTTTATCAATTTTATTGACTGCTACGATGATTGGTACCTTCGCTGCTTTCGCATGGTTGATCGCTTCAACAGTCTGAGGCATCACACCATCGTCTGCTGCGACAACCAAAATAGTGATATCAGTGATACTTGCTCCACGAGCACGCATACTTGTAAACGCCGAGTGACCTGGTGTATCCAAGAAAGTAATTGGTTTTCCTTCGATCTCGATCTGATACGCACCAATATGCTGAGTGATTCCGCCCGCTTCGCCGGAAGTTACACGAGAATGACGCAAGGTATCCAACAAAGTTGTTTTACCATGGTCAACGTGTCCCATGATTGTTACAACTGGTGGACGAGTCACTAGATTCTCCTCTGAAATTGCTTCTTCTTCAAAGAATTTGTCAATATCAGCAATATCAATCTGAACTTTTTCTTTCGGTTCAATACCGTAATCAACAGCTAGAAGCTCAATGGTTTCTTTATCTAGTGATTGGTTTTGGTTTACCATAACACCCATCATAAAGAGTTTCTTGATGATTTCTGCTGGCTCACGGTAGATTTTTTTAGCGATATCTGCTACGTTCATACCTTCCGTATATTCTAATACTTCAGGCAGCTCCTTGAACTTTCTAGCTGGTACTGGAGGCTTCGTAGATTCTTGATACTTGCCCTTTTTCCCTTTTTTGTTGAATCTGTTGCGGTTTTGGTTATTGTAATTGCCGCGATTATTGCGGTTTTGGTTGCCTCCGCCGCCAAAGCTGTTATTTCTATTTTGATTATTGTTACGATTTTGATTGTTTTGACCAGTTCCAGCCGTAGTACCTTGGCGATTTTGTCCGCCTTGCTGTCCCTGTTGAATTTGCTGCCCTTGTTGCGGACGATTGTTGCTTTGGTTTTGCTGATTTGGTCTATTTTGCTGACCTTGCTGTGGACGATTATTTCCTTGTCCTTGTTGGCTTGGTCTGTTTTGCTGACCCTGTTGAGGACGGTTATTTCCTTGTCCTTGTTGAGTCGGTCTGTTTTGCTGACCTTGCTGTGGACGGTTATTCCCTTGTCCTTGTTGGTTCGGTCTGTTTTGCTGACCTTGCTGTGGACGATTATTGCTTTGCCCTTGTTGGTTCGGTCTGTTTTGCTGACCTTGCTGCGGACGGTTATTCCCTTGTCCCTGTTGACTTGGTCTGTTTTGTTGACCTTGCTGTGGACGATTATTTCCCTGTCCCTGTTGACTTGGTCTGTTTTGTTGACCTTGCTGTGGACGATTATTTCCTTGTCCTTGTTGACTCGGTCTGCTTTGTTGCCCTTGTTGCGGGCGATTGTTATTATTATCTCTCATATGGTCTGCTTTTTGTCCTTGCTGTTTAGTTGGCTGCTGATTTGCTGGTTTCTGTTGAGGTGTCTGACTGCTCTTTTTGGTAAACGCCGAACGGATTTTTGTTTCATCATCTGAACTGATCGCTCCCATATGATTCTTCACGTCAATGCCCAGTTCATGCGCTCTGGTCACGACCTCTTTACTTGATTGATTCATTTCTTTGGCTAATTCATATATTCTCTTTTTTCCCATGCAATCACCTTCCTAGCCTTTCATTAATTCCTCGAATTTCCCGGCGAAGCCTCGATCGTTGACACCAACGACCATACGGGTTCTGCCAATTGCATGACTGATCTCCGATTGGAGCAGTTCACTGTTACAGGAAACTTTATAGTAGGAACATTTATCTTTGATTTTTTTCCGTGTATTTTCACTTGCGTCTGCTGCAACGAATACAAAAGCTGATTTATTGCTTTGGATATCTTTCACGGTCAGTTCTTCCCCTGTGATCAATTTCCCAGCTCTCATTGCCAGACCAAGTAGGCTTAATGTTTTTTCTTTATTCATTTCCAAACAACTCTTTACGTGCTTTCTGGTGTTCAACATATTCCAGCAGCTCTTGATAAAATTCATCAGTCAGCGTCGTTTCCAATACTCGATCGAGTACTTTACTTGTCTGCGCTTTTTTCACTTCCTCCGGTTCAAGGGCAATATAGGCTCCTCGTCCCGGCATTTTTCCTGATGGGTCCAGAGAAACTTCTCCTTCTTTCGAGCGGGTAATACGAACCAGTTCTTTTTTAGGCTTCATTTCTCCTGAAACAACAGATTTGCGCATTGGAATTTTTCTTTTTTTCATTTCCGATCCCCTCCAAAACGTTATTCTTCTGTTTGTTCACTCTCTTCAGGCTGCTCAGCATCAAACTCAGCTTCCTCATAATCAGCATCTTCAAGAACGGTTTCTTCGTAGTCACCATCTACTGCATCTGTTTCTACGAACTCTTCTTCATAGCCGTCAAGAAGCTCTTCTCCATCGGCTGCTTCAGCTTGCTGTGCATAGAAATCTTCCATCTCTGATTCTGGTTTGATATCGATTTTGAAGTTTGTCAGCTTCGCTGCCAGACGTGCATTTTGTCCGCGTTTACCGATTGCCAATGACAATTGGAAATCAGGAACAACAACGGTACAGGCCTTTGGATTTTGAGCATCAAAGATCACATCAACAACCTGTGCAGGATTCAATGCATTACTGATGAACACGGCTGGATCATCATTCCACTCAACGATATCCATGTTTTCGCCTTTTAATTCATTAACGATTGCCTGAACACGCTGCCCTTTAGGACCTACACATGTTCCCACTGGATCAACGTTCGAATCATTTGAACGAACAGCTACCTTAGAGCGATCGCCTGCTTCTCTGGCGATACTTACGATTTCTACGATTCCATCGTATACTTCCGGAATTTCCTGTTCAAACAAACGACGCAACAGATCAGGATGGCTGCGGCTTACAAAAACCTGTGGTCCCTTTGATGTATTTTCTACACGAGATACATAAACTTTGATTCGATCATGCGGCTGATAAAATTCATTCGGCATCTGATCTTGCTTTGACAACACTGCTTCGATCTTACCAAGGTTGACATAAATATAGCGACGGTCTTGTCTTTCAACGATCCCCTGCATAATGTCATTTTCATAAGCACTGAATTCATTGTAGATAACAGTTCTTTCTGCTTCACGAACACGTTGTAAAATAACTTGTTTTGCAGTCTGCGCTGCAATACGACCGAAATCCTTCGGTGTTACTTCAAAGCGGATTTTGTCCCCTAGCTCATATGCTTTGTTGATAGCCATTGCATCTTTTAAAGATACTTCCAGCTGCGAATCCATTACTTCGTCAGTCACTTCTTTTACAGCATAAACGTGGATGTTTCCTTTTTTCTCATCGAACTCCACTTCAACATTTTGTGCTTGACCATAATGTCTTTTATATGCGGAAATCAAGGCTGCTTCCAGCGCTTCAATCACCGTTTCTTTTTTTATTCCTTTTTCAGCTTCTAATGCATCTAAAGCATTTAACATCTCTTTGCTCATTAGTTATTCTTTCCTCCCGATTTTTTAGTCAAAGCTGAACGAATCTTGTCTCTCCTTATCTGAAAGACAAACCGTTAGAAGCTACTGCCTTAAAACTTTATTGCTAAACGAGCCTTTGCAATATTTTTACGATCTATGACCATTTCTTTTGTTCTTGTTTTGATTCTTACAGTTAAAGTAACTGTCTCTTTGTCAAAGCCTTCCAACGTTCCTTCGATCTGCTTTTCACCATCTACAGCCTGATAGAAAGAAAGGTGAATATATTCTCCTACAGCATTCTCATAGTCGGATTCCTTCTTCAATGGACGTTCTGCTCCCGGAGAAGAGACTTCGAGAAAATAAGCCTGCGGAATCGGATCCGGTTCTATGGCATCCAGTCGTTCACTTAATTGTTCACTGACAAATGCACATTCTTCAATATCAATGCCGCCTGTTTTATCAATAAACACACGTAAAAACCAGTTCTTCCCTTCCTTGACAAACTCTATATCTACAAGTTCAAAATTCTGCTCTTTCAAGATCGGTGTGACTAACTCAGTAACAGTTTCCACGACACTACTCAAAATTTTCGCCTCCTTCGAGATTAGATGTAACGTACCATTGGCAACTCAAGGCTCCTGATAAATGCCATTAAAAAGAGTGAGCAGAAACCCGCTCACTCACAATCAGTATCATTACTTGTATACAGTCTAACATAAATAGGAAGAAATTTCAAATAAACAAATCCCTCATGTTTTCTTACTGCTGTATTTACGCAAGACTGTCACTTATTAACTCTAATTTCCGTTGTTATTAATTGCTCACTGATTCTACTGGTTTCGTAAACAGGTGGTTGACTGAAAATGCCGTTTCTGCAAACCCCAGCTTTTTATAAAGGGACAACGCCATGCCACCAACGTCTGTGGTCAGACCTGCACCCAAGCGTTTATCCGCTCGTTCTTGAACAGCCGTCTTGATCAATGTTCCCGCAATCCCTTGCTTACGATACGCTTCATCCACATACACATTTTCTACCTTATAATAGTTTTGCAGCTTATAGATATCGACACTTCCCACCACCTTGTCATTTACAACAGCAATATAGAAATCAACAAAGGCTGACTGGTACAGCCAACGAATCAGCTCATCTTTTTCTTTCGCAAAGCTGAGGGAAATATTTTCCGCATCAGCAAAGGCAAAGTCACGGTACAGCTGAACATCCTGCTCGGTCGCTGCTTTTCGATAAGTAATTTCAGTCTGAGACTTATTTAATGCTTCCGGATCTACCAAAGACATATAAACCAGCTGTTCCTCAGAATAATCATAGCCTTCCATCATCGGTACTTTCCACTTTGCCTGCTGTTGTTCGGATACGATCGATCCGAACAGCTTGAGAAACTTTTGTTCAGCTGCTATTTCTTTCATAGCGGTCGACCACTCAGAAACTAGCTGCGGTTCTTTTATATAGAAAAAATTATGATCATACATTTGCGGAACTAAGGTATTGCTATATCTATTCACCTGTTCACTTCTCTGCTCTTCATTTACCAAACCGTAATAATACAGTTCATTTTTTTCAATTTGTTCCGGATTCATTCCCATCCCAACCTTTCACTTCCCTACTTTATTATTTCCCATTAAGCCATTTATCTTATGATGCTCATCCTTAAATCAATGCGTAGGAATGCTTCATTTATTCAACGGACTATATAATAGTAATCTTACTTGTTTACTCTGCAAAAACCAAGAGCATTTTTAAGTTGCCTCTTTCATTTTCTTCAATTTTCTTTTACCATAGAGGAAATGAAAGCGAGGAAAACGGATGTCAAATCAAGTAATCAAAGTATCTAAAGATACCTTAAATAAAATGAAGCAGACCTATCAAAGAAATCTGCTGAATAAAACTGTTCCCTATACTGAGTTTGCTGCAAAGGTGGGAGCCGTTACCATTACTGCTTACACGTCAGGAAAAGTCATGTTTCAAGGTAACGGGGCTGAAACAGAAGCGGCAAAATGGGGAGCTGTTTCTACTGCCCCTTCTGGAAAGTCAAACGGAAAAGCAAGTGGAAAAAGCAGCGGCAGCTTGCCTGCCGGCTTTGCCCAACGCTCAGCAATTGGCAGTGATGAGGTGGGCAATGGCAGCTATTTTGGTCCAGTCACTGTCTGTGCTGCTTATGTTGAAAAAGAGATGATTCCAAAGCTTCAAGCCTTAGGTGTGCGTGACTCTAAGGAATTGACTGACACGCAGATCGTCAAGCTTTCAAAGGTTATCAAAGAGCTGATTCCTTATCGTCTCTTAATTATGGAGCCTAAAAAATATAACGAAATACAACCAAAATACAATGCTGTTCATATGAAGGTTGCCCTGCACAATCAAGCAATCTATCTGCTGCTTCGTGATCTTGCACCAATCAAACCCGAAGGGATACTGATCGATCAATTCACTCCGGAAGGAAACTATCGAAAGTATGTCCGCGATGAGAAGAATCAAGTAACGGAAAAACTATACTTCATTACCAAAGGAGAGCAATATCACATTGCTGTTGCTGCAGCTTCAATCATTTGTCGTGCGGCCTTCCTTGAAGAGCTGGATAAAGAAAGCAAGGAGTTGGGCTATACAGTCCCATCCGGTGCCGGAGCAAAATCAGATCAGGTTGCTGCTCGTATTCTAGACCAAGGCGGTATGGAGCTGCTTGCCAATTACGCAAAGCTGCACTTTGCCAATACTGCTAAGGCACAAAAAATTGCTGAGAAGGGATAAGACCTTCTTATACAAAAAATGAAAAAACAGCTTTGACTGACAAAAATCATTATACAGGGAGGAAACAATAATGGAATTAAGAGAAGCACAGTTATCAGATGCCGAAGCATTGCATTTTATTAATCAAACATCATTAGGCTATGATTATCCACTAGCCCAGACAAAAGAACAGCTGTCGGACTTGCTTGAACAAACTGACAACAAATTGATTGTATGCAGCATTGATAATCAGGTATGCGGCTATATTCATGGTGCGATTTACCAAACACTTTACGCACCAAGAATGATTAACATTTTAGCTCTCTCGGTCGACAATGACTTCCATGGCAAAGGCTGTGGCAAAGCGCTGATGACGGCGATGGAAAAGTGGACCCTTGATGTTGAAGCTGAAGGTATCCGTTTAAGCTCCGGGGAAAACCGAACCGCTGCTCATCGCTTCTATGAACATATCGGCTTCACGAAACGAAAAAATCAAGCGAACTATTATAAAATACTTCAATGATTCAACTGTTTATAGGAATACACAAAACATAGCTTCTTTACTAACGAACAGAGGCTCTTTGAAAGGATGATTGATTTGAACAAGCAAGAGATAGTAAACAGAAGTATCGATTATATTTTGCTTAATTTTGAAAAAAACATTACAATCGACGACTTATCAAATCAGCTCCATATTTCAAAATATTACTTTTGCAGAATTTTCAAAGAGATAACCGGAGAGAGTGTTTATGCTTTTATTAAGCGGTTCAAAATGGAGCAAAGTGCCATAGAACTCAAAATCAACAATAATCAACTGCTTTCAGAGATTGGCTTAAATTATGGTTACAGCTCTACAAATTTTAGCTCTGTCTTCAAACAACATTACCATTCTTCACCATCGGACTATAGAAAACTAGCTGGTCGCTTAAGTACAGTGAACCCCTTTTATCCGGAAATCATTGAATGCTTTGACTCCTATGAAGCGTTTGACAGTAAGGTTCAAATCAAGGAGCTTGACAGCTTCTATATAGTATACGAGCGGACGCTGGGAAACTATGTCGATTTAAAAGAAAAATGGCAGCAATTTATTGATAAAAACAAGAGCTGTCTGAATGAAGGAGACCTTTTAATAGAGAGATTCTATAGTGACCCTTCCTCCACCACACTTCATAATAATGTTTGCGACTTATGTATACCCACTGTCGAAGCTGAGTCTTTTGAGGAAAATTTTGACGTAATAACCGGCGGAAAATATGCTGTTTACCCCTTTAGCGGAAGTGTTCAAGATATTTTTAGAGAAATCCAAGGATTATTCAGTATTTGGCTGCCTAAAAGTCCCTATCAAATGACCAAAAAATATGGATTAACGATTTACCGAAGAGCCGATTTTGAAAATGACCATGTCGCAATAGATGTTTGTATCCCTATTAAATAAGGCAAGAATTCAGAAGTTTATAAAAAGACTTTTTTCTATAATAAAGATGATTCAAGACAGAAGATTCTTTATAAGAAAATAGTCTTTTTTATTATCCTATCTATTAAGGAGGTACCTTATATGAAGACTGTCCGCGTAGTTCCTCCTTACCCCATTCGATACTAATTCAATGACAACTAAAGGAGCTTAATTATGCCAAAAATGAAGACACACAGCGGCTTAAAGAAAAGAGTCAAAGTCTCTAAAAGCGGCGAAATTAAAAGGAAAGCCAAGAGCACAAAGGGATCAACCCACCTTGCAAAAGCTGACCTTCATACCGTTAAAAAGGCGATTCGCTAAAAAATCTATACCTATTTATCGAATGAAAAATCGGATGGCCAGCTGAGCCATCCGATTTCTATTATTCCTTTATTATACAATCGCAACAACCGCCAGCATTACATACATCTGGTCAATGACATTCATCATTTTCTGGACATCTTTTGCTAACGGGCTGTGCTTCAATTCCTTCAAATCTTCTTTCATCACTTTCTGGTCGTGCTTAGATAAGTATTGTGCCAAGGCATTGGATTTTTGCAGCAATAACACTAACGTCAACTGATCTAGGTGTTCATCGACATTATCAAAAGCCCCCTTCAACGAATCAATAATCTCTCCTATTTTGGCTTCATCAGCAAACCAGCTGACTTTTTCACCTAGAAGCCCGCTTTCCTGTTTCTTTTGAATGACGCCTTTCTCCTCCAGCCTCTGCCGAATATTTTGTATCAGCAAATTCAGCTCTCTATCAAGGAAGGTGCCCCCATACGCATCAGCAATTTTTTCAAGCGTTCGTTTTTTCATCTCGTATATTTTTGCAGCCAATGGTGCCAGACTTTGGTAGTTTTCCGGTATTTCTGTCTCTAAAAGAACGACTTGGCTTTCTTGGATTTTGAGTATCCCTGCATTCTGCAGATCCAACAGACCTGCCATGACTAGACTAACTTTTCCATAGTCATTTAATGCACCGATCGTCCCCTTTTTCGTCATCATCAATAAGAAAAACTGTTCACTAATCGTTAAATTTTTCATCGTCATCACTCCTCTATTTGACTATAATCATAACAGCTGATCGGTCGAAAAATAAAAATCAGAAAAAATTTATTCAAAAAAACTTTTTCAGCAATATATTTTTGATAAAATAGAAGAGAATGAAACTATAGTTTCAAAATGAAAGGGGGAGTCATTTGGAATCTACAGGAAAATTCTTCAAAAAAATTAGAGAAGAAAAGAATCTCTCTGTCAAAGAAACAGCAGAGGATATCGTTACGACACAGTTTCTTGGAAAATATGAAAGCGGAAACAGCGATATTCGTTTTACGAACCTGCTGCAGCTGCTCTCTAGAATGAATGTGACAACGGAAGAATTCATAGCCCATATAACGGATAATATGGACAGTTGGTTGTTGAAGATCGAACAGGAACTGGACGCAGCCTTTAATGCAGGCAACTCATTTTTGATGAAGACATTTATTGAAAAGCAAGAGGAAGAATTCGCTGAAACAGCAGATAAAAAATATAAATACATCGCTGATATAGGGAAAAAATACTACAACTACATTTTCTTTCAGCTTTATACCGTCGATCTTAGTGAAATCAGAGGTTACCTACGTGAAACTGAGCAATGGGGAAAATTCGAATTGTTTCTGCTGACTTATTCCGGTCAGCTTTTTGAATCAGAAGAAGCCTTTATTTATGGAAAGCAGTTGTTGAAACGAAAATCTACTTCAGTCACTATCAATCAGTGGCGTTGCGATGGTGTGCTTCATATCATTCTGCAGCTGATAAGGGTAAATGACTTGAAAAGAGCAAAAGCATTGCTGGATGGTTACCTGACACAAATTTCCAGTGACAGAGAGTTTTACTACCTTCATTACGACTTGTTTGCCCGATTTGTTCAAGGGCTGTTTCTGATACAAAAGGGTGAGCACAAGGGAAAGGAACAGTGCGAGAAAATTATTGATATTTTTGCGGATACTTTAGGATATATGGATTATGCCAATCGTCTAAACACTCTTTATGACTATTACGGGTCAAGCTGAATGCTGCTTCCAATTAATAAAAAGCAATCAGCCGCCTTCCTTAGTGAGGAAAGCGACCAATTGCTTTTTTATTGATCAGAGCGATCATCTAGTTGAATCGTGTTTCATAAAGATGATTGCCCACTATCAAGTTTTTTTGAATGCATTCCTGAATTTTTCTGACAGGTCACTTCAGACTGTAGTTCTCCATAATCAGAATCACTTGGGAAACAACTCCGGCTTCATCTCTTTTTACGTATAATTTTTTCCCGATGGCCTTTTCCGTCTCAGACGCTTCAAGGGTGTCGTACAAAACAGTTAGCGTGTCTGATTGCTGCAGTACTTCGGATAGCTTTACAGAGAAATCCTGTTCAGCAATGTTGTATACACCGCTTAATTGGGAAATCAGCTTTTTCAAATCTTTTCCGTTGAATTTTCCCGTAGTAGTCGCATTCGTTATTTCAATAGACTCTCTCGAAACATAAGCCTGCTCCTCTTCCTCATCATAGGTATAAAGAGTTTGGGTTTTAACATACATCGGATAATACCCCTCATTTGTTTTAAACGTCCAAAATTCTTCATAGCTCGCTTCATTTTTCTCTGACATCACAGCATACTGAGTGTCCTCAACCCACTGCTCGTTCGGCGTTGCCAACTGTTCCAGTAAAACCTCTGAAGCCTTTTTCAATGTTTCTGTATAGGACAGGTGCAATTTTTCCACCAATAAATCATCGGCTTCCTCTTTGTTTAAATCAGTAAAGCTATAATTATAAAAACCTGAATCCCTTGATTTTGACCAACTTATTTTTTGGTCTTCTGTTGTTAGTTTCTTTGCAGCTGATTCATTACAAGCTGTCAGCAACATGCTTAAAAATAAGATAATCAGCATTATTTTTAAATTGTTTTTCTTGCGGCAAAAAATCATCAAGCTCTCCTCTTCTGCTCTCTGTCATTAAACCCTTTAGTCATCAAACGTACTTAAATCCAAGTGGATCTCCTCATCACGTTCAAATTCATCTTCGTTAAATTGAACCTTCACTATCCGCTCATTTTTATCCGAAGATACTTTATAAAAAGCAAGACCCTCCTGCTCTTGTCCCTTCAAAACCTCTTCATCGTTTGTCACAGCTAGCTCTTTCAGGTTGCCAGCCTCTGCTCCCTCTGGAAAATCGGCTTGAACCAGCTTCGTTTCTCCCTGAGTAAGGATTGCTTTCTCATACCAAAGTGCCGGAGTTACTACAGTATCCGTCTTATTCATGATTTTGAATCGTACGGCTAGATATTCTTGATCATCCACAGTGATTTTTCGATAGCCGGTCACATCAAATCGAAGAGCATCATTTTCAGTATACAAGCTGCTGCCTGCTGTCTCAGCAGAAGAATCAGCTGTTGCTGTTGTTTCTGCCTCCCCGACTTCCCTTAAACTATCTGCTGACTCATTCAAAATCTCCACGCGCTTCTCATAATTTCGATCATCGGCTGAATAGAAATTGATTTGGACAACACTGTGCTCGGTCACAAGATAATAAAAATGCGCCCAGATACTTTCATCCTTGAAATTTGTATTTACAGTATATTTAAATGCAGGATAGCCGTTCACTTCATATTCCTTCATGAAAATATCCTCTATATTTTTATAGCCATGAACCTTCTGCAATTCTTCCCTTGTTTTTTCCCCAAAGCCTTCAAGCTCGATCTCTTCTTTAGGAAAAGTCAAAACGTACATAAACGAATCACTTTTTTCATCCTCAGCACCAAAAACAGCTGCCTCACCAAAATTATTTTTGTATACGGATGCCTCTTGCTGCTTCCAAGAATCCGGCAGCTGGAATTCATAGTGATACCCTGACCCATCAAATACTGCTTTTTCCTCTGCCAGCTTTGCCGAACAACCGCTCAAAACAAAAAGGAACAGCATCATCATATATAACCTTTTTTTATTCATTTACAAGACCCTCGCTTTTCTTCTTTCTTCTCTCATACCAGGCAAATCCCTGAAACACAACGAGACAACTTGCAAAAAGCACTGCACCGATTTTAAAGCCTTGAGGTAGAAATACAAACTGAATCTCATGTTTACCGGCCGGTACTTCAAGAGTTAGAAAAGCCTTTTTAAATGTCGGCATCGTTACCTTTTTCCCATCAATGTAGGCACTCCAACCAGCATCATAGGGAATAGTTGTAAAAATCACCTGATCTTCCTCTAAATCAACCGTTGCGGATGCTGTTCGCCCTGTTGTTTGAAAAGACACACCCTTTTCCTGAATCGCTTCGACTGCCTTTTCAAAATCAACTGTATCAATCAATAAAATATCCGGTTTATAAATTTTGACCATACCCGCACCAGTAAAGGATGCCGTTACCTGCACAGTGGTTCCTTCCTCGTAATAACCCAGATTATAGTACTGACCTGTTGACGATATCTTTGATTCTCTAGTCACACCATTTACTGTTGTCTCAACACTACTTTCAAACATATAGCTCATATCTGTAGGATACAAGCTAATATAGGCTTGCTGCTTTGCCGGCACGTAGACTGACCAAGTGATTGTTTGAGGGCGAGTCGGACTGATTTCCGTGTAAACCTGTTCCTTCCCCGAGGAAGTGACTGTTGTATTTTCTAACGCCACTTGTCTAGGCTCAATAATCTTTATCCCAATGTCCTTTACACCGGATAAATGAGTGAATAAATCAACTTGATTCTTTACAGCATCTGTTCCAAATATTTCTTTATCTGTCAGCATCCCCAACGGCAAGGCGTATTGGTTTTCATATAAACTATACGCACCGCTCTCTCCGATTTTTTGGAATCCGAACTTCATCGGCTCTTCTTTTGAGATGTTGTACTTGATTCCCAGCAAAGCATCCATCAAGAGTGTGTTGTTGGCATAACTGATATTCAAATTGGTTCCAAGCGAACGATAGCCAAGACCATTCAAATAGGCCGAAGAATGACGATTTCTAATAGAAGAAAACATCGTCACACCACTATAACCATAATTAAAACTATCATTGAAGGAGACCTCATCTAGGTTCTCCAAGCGATACAACGAATCATTTTCCGCCTTCGTCCCATCTACCAGCTGCTCGATATCTAAATACGGCTCTGTATAATATTCCCGTTTGGGATAGCCCCAGTCTGATCTGATCCCCGCAACCATCCCTTTCGTATTAAAGAACACTTCTACAAGCATCAGAGTCAATAATAAAATGGGCGCAATCTTTTCCAGACGTCCCTTCGTTTTATAGACTGAAAGAAAAATCAAGTAGGTGACCAATAAGCCAATCGTTACATACAGCGTTTCATTGGTAATGTAGTTGTACCTTTTCGGATTCGAAAAAAGAATGGCAGCAATGAACAGCCCTCCTAACGAAAGGCAAATATTGAATAATTTATTTCGATCTTCTGTTTCATAAGCTTCAAAGCCGTAGCACCCCAGCAGAATCACTATGAATGAAGCAAGAAAACTGAATCGGAACAGAAACATATTTGGTGCGTGGAGACCATGCCACAACAAATTCAACGGCTCAATATAAACGCTGGCAACAACTAATAATAGAAGAAATCCATAACCAATCTTGCTTCGCAGTGAAAATTTTTTCGATACAAAATAAAAACAGCAAAAAATCAGCGGTATCAATCCGATATAGACAAATGGAGCTGACTCATACTTACTAGTGTCATACGTTCCCACCATATTTTTTACAATAAAATCCCAAATACCGGTATCCTTCGTAAAGAAATCCATGACTGTTTCCAATGATTCCCCGTTGTTTTTCAAATCCATGATTGTCGGTAAAATCGTTAGCATGGATGCACCACCAGCAGAAAGCGCGGCAATCAGATAGGAACGAATACTTTTCTTATGTTGCTTCCAGTCAATAAACAACTGTACAAGATAAAACAAGAAAGAGAACAGACCTACAATAAATGCCATATAGAAATTAGACAAGAACAGCAGCAGATAACTCCAAAATAATACCTGCGGACTCTTTCCTTTCAGTAAGCGATTGATGCCTAAAATGATCCATGGCAGATATACAAACGCATCCAGCCACATGATAACCGGCGAATAAGCAACGGTATACCCCATCAATGCATACGCAACACTGAAGGAAATATATTGCCACCAAGACATCTTCTTAAATGTTTGTGTGGCGAAAACGCAAAATGACAAACCAATTGCCCCAAATTTCACCAGTGTAATAACATACAGCGCATCCGGCATCGCGCTGTTATCAAAGAAGAAAACCAGCGGCGTAAACAAGCTGTTTAGATAATAGGCAGAAAATGACCAGTAATTTAGTCCAAGCGATCCGTACCATGTATAAAAAATATTTTGTTCTCCATGCAAAACATTGTTAAAGCTCGCATGAAAATTGGAATACTGGGAAAAACTGTCGCTTGCAAGCAATGTCTGCTCACTGCCAAAATAGATCCCGTTCATAGCGTAGACAATAACCAAAATAGTGATTGGTAATATAAAGCTGGCTAGCAATGCTATGTAGTTATTCTTAATATAGCTCCCTATCTTGTTTTTCATATATTCCTCACATTCATTTCCATTAATTTATAGTCCCTATACTCGAAAATGGATAGTAACAAAAAACTGCTGTCCCTTCGACCTGCTCTGATCGAATGAACCCTAAATGGCGACTATCTGTTGAATGAGTTCGATTGTCTCCCAGCACGAAATAGCAGTCTGCAGGGATCACCTCTAAATGCTCCAGCTCATTCCAGACTTTTTCTGTAATTGTTACCTTCACCGTTCCATCCGGTAATTCTTTAGCAGGAAGATCACGCTCTGGTTCACTATCTTCCATCTGATAATTGATGAATAGGGCATTTCCCTCAACCCAGATTCGATCCCCCGGCAAGCCGATCACTCGCTTGATGTAGGATTCGTCTGGTGTATCATCCGGCGTAAATGTAATCAAATCATATCTCTTCAGCTCATCTGTTTTCCACACGACGACACGATCGCTATTATGCAAGGTGGGATTCATTGAGTTACCGTCAATCCGATGTGTACGTACCTTCAAAAAAAACAAAAGCAGTAAGCCGACGATACAAATAAAGAAGAAAGCAGAAATAAGTAACTCTTTCTGCTTTGCCGGAGACTGTTTCTTTAAACGCAATTCAATTAATTTCTTTCTTTTCATCATTCAGCAGATCCTTATCTAATATTAAAAAACTGTCATTGTATGGAAAGGGAAAATCCGGAACTTTACTACACCGACAATCTCCTTTTCCGATACAAAGCCGAAATGGCGACTATCTGTTGCATAAGGACGATTATCCCCCAGTACAAAGTAACTCTTTTCAGGAACTTGTTTTTCTTTTGTCAGTTCAAACAAGGTAAAATCTTCTGTAAATTGAACGTCACCATTTTGTGCCATTCCAGCAGATAGATACCGTTCAACTTTTTCTGTTTCATTGATATAAAGCTGATCCGCTTTATATTCTAAACGATCTCCCGGCAAGCCGATCACTCGCCTGACGAGAAGCTCATTTGTTCCAGGCTCTTTTATGCACACCAAATCAAAGTGTTCGATTTTTCCTAGTTTGTTTACAAACAATTGATCCCGATCATTCAGAGTCGGTGTCATAGAATACCCTTGAGTTTGAACAACCTTAAAGGTAAAGAAAGAAACCAGAAAAAACAGTCCTAAGAAAACAGCCAGAGTGAGACTGATTTCCACCATAAACAATTTTAGTTTTCTTTTCTTCAAACGCCCTGAGGAGCCACTCTTTTTCTTCCCATTAGGTTTCCTCTTGGCTTTTAATTGTTTCTGCTGAGCCTGTTTTTTCAATGGTTTCTTTGTTGTTGGTTTCCGAGCCTGCCGCTGTTTTTCCGACGGGTTCTGCCTTTTTTTCTTCCTTGCAGTTTGATTCTCTTTTTTTTGGTCGGCAGAGCGTTCAGAAGAAGCTGTCTTTTGCTTCTGCCTCAGCTTCTTTTTCGATTGATCTCTTTTATCGTTCTTTTTCATATCTATCACTTCTTATGCTGAATCATTTTTTCTGCTGCAGGGCACTTTCATTCACTTGATACTCCTTGAATACTTTTTGCTGACTTGTTTTCACTTTGTCGATATCCGCCAAATATGTTGTTAATTCCTCTTGGTTTTCCAAGATTTCCCTTGCCTTTGCATTCAGATTGATTCCTAAATTTTTCACTAAATTGAAATGTCGATTCACTAACTTCTGACCATCAACAGCCATTCCAACATAAGCTGTTTCTGTTCCCGCACCTGCAAGCTGCTGTGATAAATCACGAATATTTTTAGTTGTCTTTTCAATAGAAGCGCCATTTTTGTACGAATCCAGCTGACCTTCAATTTCATCAATAAGATAATAGCTTTTCGCTAAAGCAGCTGCATTGGATGAACTCAAACTTGTCAATTGATAATGCCGTGCATACCCTGCACTACCGCCAAGTAGTATAGATACAATGATCAGTAAAATCCCATTTCTCATTCGTTTCTTTTTCGTCTGCTCTGTCTTCTTACAGATTCGTTGCCATTGCTTCCTCTTTTTCTTGTTTTTAGGTCTTCTAGCTTTCATCTTTTTTAAATGTCGTTTAGAAGCAGCGCTAAGGAAAAGAGTCAGAATTCCCAATAAGAACAAAAGAATTCCAAATGACAGCAGACCTATGAAGGTCAAATCCAGCATACTCATATTCAAATCCATAGATCGTCCCTCATTTTCAAACTATTTTCTATTCCCCTTTTTAGAAGGTTTACGCTTCCCTTTTTTCTTCCCATTCTTCTTGAGAACAGTACGCACAATTACAAAAATAATTAAAATGACTACTAATGCTCCACCAACAATCGCCGCAATCATTTTCCAGTCGATCGTTCTTTCCTGAAGCAGCGATACATCTTGTCCATTAAATTTATCTGCTTCTTCATCGGTAATGGTAAATGGTTCTGTCCATTCCCAGCGTTTTTCACCGGCAGTTACTAAGACATACGCCTTATAATCTCCCGGCTCCATTCGATCCCCATTCATCGTGACTGGAAAGTTGATCAATGTATTCGGTGCCATATCCATTCCGGCCTTTTTCGTATCGTAAAGAACTTCTTCTGAGTCGGCAGGCATGATCTGAACATCTACTGTCATGTCTCGTAGAAATTCAGCTACTGTATTCGAAAAATTGATAAAAACAGCATTTCGATAATTCGACAGTCCAGCATATACCGTATTCATGGTTAAATCCGGCTCCAATACTGTTTCATTTTCCTGCAGCACCATTCCGACCATGTACGCGTACTCATTGATGATTCCGCCTTGACTGTCAGTATGATCTACCTCTTGCTTTAATTGGACACCACCAACAATCTGTCCATCATAGGACGCTTCAGGCATCTTGATTGTCAGGTAATAAGGAACAATTGAATTTGCCGGCAGGACTACCTTATTTTCTCCGGTCACTATATCAGTAAATTTGTACTTCAGCGATTTATCATCTTCTATGTCGGTTGGTCCGTATTCAATGACTCCATTTCCATTCGTTTTCGTTCCATTCAATGAAATATCAATAGTCATTTCCTGAGGAGAATCATTGATCAGCTGAATTTCTACTGTTTGCTCCTGTGCCGGTGTCATCATCAAATTGAAATACCCTACATCTCTTGTATGTTGATTATCCGGGAAAACAACCTGGTAGTTAAATCCGCCTAAAGGATCTTCGGTCCCGCTTTCGGTTGTTGTTTCTTCTGCATATGTAGTGATACCCCCAATAAAACTTGTAACTATGTACAGAAGGAATAATGGCCATAAATAATTTCTACTTCTCTTCATCGCTCGGTTACCTTAATGCCTTTCATATTTTCAACAAGAAGAGTCTGGGGCATTAGTTTGATCCCAGCCTCTTCTTGTATTAGATGCGAATAAACGACGAGTTTGGGACATCTTGTAACGCCCAAACTCTTGTTGTGCTAAAAACCGAATAAACGGCGGGACAATCTCTGTGCTTCGAAAATCGCAACGAAGTCCTTCAATCCTTAATAGCTTTGCTATTTAGAAACTGAAAATATCGGAGCAACGTCGAGTGATATTCGCAGGCACAAAGCGGCTTCATACATCGAGTATTGCAGAACCGTAGATGCAGAAACAACTTCTGTCCCAGCCTCAATTTTATCGTTTCAGCTTATTTTACGTCTGCTAAAGTCCAAAGAACTTTCGCTGTATATTTTGTTTCAAAAATTTGTGCAGCTCCGTCAATGTCCAATTTCACTGCATCAGTTGCAGTACCAGCATCGTAGTCACCAAATGTAAGCTCGTAATCGCCGGCTCCTTTATCAGCTTCAGTGTTTTCTAAGAATTGCACTGATCCGCCGCCTACTGATAATTCAGCACTTGTAGCAAATTGAGGATTTGCTGGTTGTAAATGACTTGCATCAATAGATCTTAGTTTCAAGTTTTTGAATGTCAATTTAGATCCAGCTAATGTTACTGGTGTACCATCTACAGTACCAGTAAATTCTTGAGTCATTTCAGCACTCAATGTATATTTACGGTTCAATGTTGAACGGTGGTCACGGAATTTAACAAAGTTTTCTACTTTGTATGCATCCGCATTTCCAGCATTCGCTTCGAATGGAAGTGCAAAGTATTCACGTGTAGCAATAGATCCTGCTACCACTTCATGAGAACTGAAATCCAATGGAGTTACAGCCATGATCCCGAAGTCGCCTGGATCAGTAACGCCAGGAATATTTGTGATTGTTGAATCTTCTGTACCTGGTTTAGTGATTGTTGTTCCAGGTCCTCCATCTGTGTTACGTGTGAATTCAATGTATGCATCCCCACTGTGTTCAAGGTTATTCACCGCTTGTGTATTTGGTGCTGCTACTGCAACTGCCGCTACTGCTACTAAAGCAGCTCCGCAAAGTTTGTGTGTCAATTTCATTTGTATTTCCTCCTAATGTGTGTGTATGATATTTATGGTAACTCGGCTAATATCCAAGTTATCACCGTTGAGTAGGGTACCGGGTCGACAGTTGTGCCTCTCGGTACAGTTAATTTTATTGCGCTGTTTTCATGAACTTGCTGATTGTTGAATGACGCATCTAAAAGAGGCGCACCATCCTTATCAACCTTAGGGGTCAGTGTTGATGCTTGACCATCCGTATGTTCAGGCGAAGCACCGAACGAAATACTCCAGGTTCCCGCTCCGCTGTTTTTTCCAGCAGTTGCTAGTACATACGTATCACCAATATTGTTCAAGCGAATGACTTCGCTCGAAACAACAGGGGCACTCGTTTTCGAATTCGGTGTGCTCGTCCATGATTTATCAAATGACAATACCGCTCCATTTAATGAGCTGTTTGTCGTGTTCGAATTAGTAAATTGACTTTCCTGTCTTACTTGCAGCGTCCAGCCTTGAGCTGTTGCTGTCGTCCGGTAATCGGAAACCTGAATGAAGTTCCCACGCGGACTGGTGTCATCTAAAAACAATTGGGCATTGACTGGATAGGAAACTTCCTTGTCCGAGATAATGTTGGAAGAAAAATTCAGTTGAGGGACAAAATCGATCCTCAGTCTTCCTGTTGTGCTCGGACTTTCTCCCGGATCAACTGGTATTTCCGGATGTTCCGGATCAACGATATGATCGATCTCTGTTCCATTTGTAAATTCAATGACCCCATCTTGATTGACCCCTTCTTCGGCTGCAGCTGTCTTTCCACAGAAAAAGAGCAGAGAGGTTGAAAACAATACAACAGCTGGAAGCAGTTTAGTTATCTTCATATGTTAATTCCCCTCTCTCTTACTGTTTTCTTTTCGCTTCTTCAAAAAGAAGAAGAATAGAACAGCGGCTATGACAGCTACTCCGCTAATAGACAAACTCACCTTTACCAGTTCGCCTGTTGAGGGAAGCTTGCCGCCGGCCGGCTTCTCAACAACGCTTGATTCTGTTGTTGATGGTTCCGGCTCTGAAGTAGCTGCTGTAGAGGAATCTGTCGGTTCTGTCGTTGAAGACGAAGATGTTTCATCATAAAAAGTGATCACACCATTCGTTTGAACAGCCCCGCCGTTTCCATTTGCTGCAGCATCCATCGGAAAAGAAGGCAGTATACTCAACACCAGGAAGAAGGAAGCAATTATCAAAGCAATCGATTTTTTTCTCATTTCTTTTCTTCCCCCATCCTATGGTGTATTCGCCAATACATACTGCATTGTTGCCTTATATTTACCCATCTTATTCACAGCTCCTGCGGGAAGCTCCAGCTTGAAGCCTTTGCCTGCAGGAGTCCAAGTTGAACTCACATCATATTGCCCCTCGTGTGTTTCAGAAACAATATCTCGTAATTCTTCTGTAATGATCACTTCTTCGCTGCCTGTATCATAACGAATAGCATCTGCCAGTACGTATGCCATATCCGGATTTTCTTCATCCGGAAGTAACGGCGACAGCAGCTTAACAGATAATGTCCAGCCATTTGCCACGCTGCGATAATCGGAAACGATCAATTTATCCTTGTTATCTACATTGTCTGCTGCGGTATAGTTTTCATTTTCAATCAAGCTTGGATTATCTACCTTTACCCCATCCGTTGCTGTTACAGACTGCTTGCGGAAATCCAGAGTCGGTACTGATTCCAATTTCAGCTGACCAGTAAAAATATATTTCACTGTTTTTGCCGTACGTTCTACAATTACTGCAGTCTCATCACTTGGACGACCTGTATCAAGTAATGTATAACGTCCTGTGGCAACAATTGCAGAGATTGCGTCAGTCACACTTGATTCTAAAGTTAAATCAAGTGAAGTCCCGACTTCCTTATTCGTCAATACAACTGGTGCTGCTTCTTGTACTACAGTTTCCACACCTTGTTTTGACATATAATAAAACTCTACAGTCACAGTTCCAGCAGCCTTGGTAAGAACGTATTTAACCTCTGATCCGCCTTCAACAAACTCCACAGCTGCTTCGTTTGTTGGTCTGCCGTCTGGTTGTTTGATGTCATATCCAGCAAGAGTCAACGCATCTAGAACATTCGTTACATCGTCTTCCCTTGTTAAATCTACTGTTTCTCCAATCACGCCAGTAATTACAACTGGAGTGTAGCCAACAATATCATTTCCATCTGCATCAACAAAGCGAACAGTCAGGTCGGCACTCGCTTGCCCCAGCGTTACTGGGACAGCAACGGTTGTACTCACACCTTGTTTCGTCGTTAAAACAACATATATTATTTTCTCGCCAGGTGTAGAAGTATCAGGTAGTCTAGTATCATCGATCACAATACTAGTGATTTCATCAAGTGGAATATTGCCTGTATCAACAGAAATATTCTCAATCAATGTATCTTCAATTTCCTGTTGCGTCAGACTGCCAAAGTCCGTTCCTACTGGGTAGGCAACATCTTCTCTGGCATCAGCTGATGGAACGCCATCATATCTGACCTTCGCCTGTGACTGTCCGTCAACTACTTCTGCTTCCAACGTTCCTTCAAATTTAATGATGCTTATATTTGTTGGATCGTTGTATTTGTAAGAGGTGGTTGTTTTAGGACCGCCTTCTTCGAAAATCATATGACCATCATCAACGCCGCCGGTTTGATAGTTGTACAGTACTTTATCAAAGCTGAACTTACTGTTCTTTTTAGCGATCACCTTGATTTCATAGATCTGACCGTTAAAAGCATCAGAAGTAGGATCAATAGCTTCCAGAACTGCTTTATTGTCTGTCATTGTGATGTTGAAACGTCCGCTAACATCTTCTGAACGTCCAAATTCATAAACCTTGATCGAATCGATCGAATAAAAATCCGGCGTTTCAGTATTGATGATTACGCTGCTATTTCGATTTTCCTTCTTGTTATCCATCACGTTTTGTAAAATGGAGTAACGTAGTTCTAAATAATCTGATTCTGCATTTCCAGCTGAATTCTTCTCGCCAATAACGATTGGGGTTGCCGGAGCAATCCGAGCCAGAGACTCATTACTGTATAGTACCCCCATTCGATTATCCGAAGTTCCTCTGAAAATCATGTTTGTTGCATAGCTATTTCCTGAATACAAATAGGTCAAACGACTTTTTTCATCATTCATATTCTCAGTTTCACCGTAAAGTTCCAGCTCTCCAGCTGCCGGAGTATCTGTTTTGTAACCAATCCAGCTATCTTGCTTGACATAGATATTTTCAAAATCATTTTGGAATGGAACGGAAACAGACTTTAAACTGTTGATGTTGTTGTAGTTCCAACTTCCTTTGATATTAATTCTTGCACCTGACTGGTCGTAAAACTCATAATGATACTCTGCAGTGTCACCTGTTGTATACGTATCATAAAAACCAGAATTAAACAGACTACTACTTCCTACCATGAAGTAGGCTTCTTCCCATTTACTAATGCTCCCAGTTGGAAGCTGAGAAGTGTTGCCCTTTTCACTTGGATTTAATGCAAAGAAGTTGAAATAAGGATTGTTTTTAAAATTTAACGAGTCAATCACTAATTTGACATCAATCTTTTCACCATTATAAAATCCGGCATTTCGAATCCAAACACCCTGTTCAAGGCTGGAGCCCTTCGTAAAGCGATAGATATTGGATTGTGAAGTGCGGTACTGTGCCACTTGGCTTGGGTTGATTCCTTCATATGTAGTATCATCCTGAACTTTCAGCATAAAGCCGTAATCTCCCGGAATCTCTGCATCTGAACCGCTGTTACCAACCTTATTGACAGAAGGATTTGCTAAAATATCTTCATATCCTTGAGACACAGGAGCCGCTAAAAGCGACTGCTGTGTACTGAAGTAATACATAAGATTAAAGGCAATGATGGAAGTCAAAGATAGAATAAACGCATTTCGTTTCGATATTCTCTTTTTCAACTCAGAACCTCCTCATTTGTATGATTGAATCAATTAGTTAGCACCGTTACCGATTTTGATTTTTCCGTAATTTTCTAACTTGATATCTTTTACACCTTTACCAAATGTTGATAATGTTTGGCTGTTGCAAAGCTTACCAAAGCTGATTGAGAAGTTTCCACCATCGAATCCATAATCTGGTGTGTCCGGATAAATAGCTCCTCTTTGGTTCCACGCAAGAATCTCACCAGTACCAAAACCATTGATTGTTGTGTTTGTTGAGTAGAATAGTTTAGAATTTGCTTTGTTGTTTGTTACTTCAAAGTTCTTAGGATTTTCTAAGTTGAATGAAGCACCTTTGTATTCACTCTCAATAACACCTTTTGTACTGTTACCAGTAACTACTAATGAAGAGTTTGAATCTAAATTAACTTCTGTGTTGTAATATTGTAATTTCATCGCTGCATAGTTACCGCCACCACGGCCATTGAAGTTCGCTGAAGAACCATCTTCAAGGTTCAAGCTAGGGTTTCCGCTCTTATAATCTGCACGTGGAATGAATTGGAAAGCAACACCTGCTGCATCAACATTCAATTCTGCTTTAGATTTCAGCGTTACTGTATCTACCTTGTCATAGAATACTGGGTAGTAATAGTTAACTAAGCTTTGAGGTCCAATCTTCACATTTACTTTTGCATTTTCGCCGATTGTTACTTCACCGGTTGCTTTGCCGTTGATCAATGCACCATTGAAGTAGAATGCTGAGAACTGAGAATGATCACGGTTTGCTGCAGTTCCTGTATAAACAGAATCAGCTGCAAATTCCAAATCATGTACCCAAGCATTTTCAGCTCTTGTATTGATTACGTTATTTCCTTCAAAGGTTAATTTACCTTCACTTAAATGAACAAAACGTGCACCATCGTAGTTTACGTTTTGAGCAACAACATCCCAACCGTAGCTTGAAGGACCATTTCCTGCACCACCTGTGAAGAAGCGTCCGTCGCCGCTGTCACCAATGATTCGTGCGTTTTTGATAGTTAGTGTGTTTCTACCTTTTGTATTTTGTTTTCCGTAGATAGAGAAGTGACCGGAGTTGATAACGACTCCCTGACCTTTTCTTCCACGAATTTCAACATCACGATTTGGAATATCAGTAATATTTTTATTGAAAGAAATGCTTGAAGTCACAACGACCACATTCACATTTGCATCTTTCAATGCAGCTTCAAACTCCCCAACTGTAGATACTTGAACTGTCCCCGCCGCTGCTTCAACACTTTGCGGTGATAAAAATGGAACTCCTTCCACACCCAATGTTGTTACAGCACCTAATGCAAAAGTTGCAGCAAGTGTCAAAATACCTTTTTTAAGAATGTTTGTCTTTTTCAAACTGTTCTCCTCCTAAATTTTTGTAAAGTGTTTTTTGCCTGAAACCTTAGTAGTTCCTCCCTCCTGGCTGTGTGTGTGATTAGCCAGTTTCGCGGCAGATTCTGTAGCCTGAACGATACATTAGTGTCTCCCCCTCCCATTTTAAATGACAAGCTTATATCCTAAGGAACGGACATTTTTAATATATCTCGGTTCCTTTTCATCCTTCTCAATTTTCTTTCTCAAGTGGAATATCATATTGCTGACACGATACCTGCACGGTTCACCATTTTTCCAAACATTCTCATAAATTTCCTCATACGTGACTGTTTCCTGTGCATTTTTGTGCAGATATTGAATGACCATGAATTCCAGTTTTGTCAATTCAACCTCTTTCCCATCCTCCAAAACAACACTCAGATTCTTTGGAAGAAGTTGAAAATCATGGCTGTCTTCCTTTTCATCTGTATGCATTTCTCGGTTTAAAATCGCTTGACTACCACTTCGTTCTAATGAATTTCTCACGATTAAACTAAACTCATCAAAATCATCTGAACTGTCCGCCACACCATTTGCTCCTAATTGCAGATAAACAAGTCTGATTGATTTAGGAACGATCACTTCCGGCGATAAAACCCAAATCAATAGATTAGAGCTCTCCTTAAGCTTCATTAGCAAACTGCACACCCAATTGATATTGGATGCCGTTTCTTCCAATACAACTCCGTCTAATAAAGAATGATCAAGAAGCTCCTCTTCGTTGAGTTCATGGAATTTGTATAATTGATCATCCAAAAAACGATCAATATATTCACTTTTTTGATTCTTTGATACCAAATAACCGATGTGATACATCCTATCTCCTCCTTCATCTCATCGCCTTAGAACTACTCAAAAGAGTTTTGACTCCACAAAATAACCCATTATGGGTTATACTTTAAATAAATCAGCGGATAGCAACATTCATATTGTGCTTATTTGGCGGTCAGCGAATATGAAAATATACTGGATAAAGAGTTTGTAGATTGTATTTGTATACTATTTCATTCACATTTTTTCTTTTATGAAATGAGTATAGGAAAAAGGCTGGTAAAGCTCATTTTAATAACAGTGCTGATCCTATCTGACCATTTTTTGACGACGTAAAATCAAAAGAGAGAACCGGCTGATAACTTATCCGGCTCTCTCTTTTTTTTATGAATTGGGTTAAACCTTACTGCTAAACTAAAAAAAGAAAACAAGAGGCTCTCCCTCTTGTTTTCTTTTTTATGGATTAGTCACTTTCCAGCTGACGGTCGATTCGTGTAATTGCCTCCATTCTATTTTCCCACATCGAATCTGCGTAGACATCAAGTGTCATCTTTGTAGAGGAGTGACCTAGGAGTTTACTAACAGTCACAATATCGACTCCCTGCTCAATACAGCGGGTCGCAAAGGTATGCCGCAGCATATGAAAGTGAATAGAAGTCAGCTCTGTCCCGATTAACAGCTTCTTAAACCGATAATTGATCAATCTCGGTTCAGCATAGCTACCTCGACATGAAATCACATATTCAGAAGTAGATTTCTTTCTTTTTTCCAACAGATATCCCTTTAGATTGCCTGCAATAGGAATCATTCGTTTAGACGATTTGGTTTTAGGAGAATCAATGATCACCTGTGTCTTTCTCCCCTTTTCAACAGCATTCGTTCGATACAGAGTACGATTAACAGCGATTCTTTTATTATCAAAATCAATATCCGACCATTTTAGTCCACTGATTTCACCAATCCTCATTCCTGTATACAATGCAAGCAATACAGCAGAACAGTTTGGCTCTTTCAATGAAACCTTCTCCAACCATCGCTGCTCTTCCCGAGTCAGTGCTCTGACCTCTTGCGCATCATTTTTCTTGAGAACGATATTCTGACAAGGATTTTTCAACAAGTGATTATCTGTTACAGCTTGATTCAATGCGCTTTTTAGTACAGTAAGGATTGACCTGATCGATGAACTTGAGATATGCAGCTCCTCCAAGTAAGTGATAAATTCTTGAATTTCAGCTGTTCGTAGATCAATCAGCTTGATCTGTCCGAGAAACGGTAAGATATACTTCCTTATCCTTAATTGGTAGCTTGAGTAGGTAGAAACTTTGATCCTGCCTCGCATCGGGCCGTTCAACCAAAACCACAGCCATTGTTCCAGCGTGCCTTCATAGATCTTTAAGCTGCCGTAGCTGGTAATATAGCGAACTTTCAGCTCAGCTAATCGCTGCTTTACAGCTGTATACTTTCGACCATATACATATCCATAAACTATTTTTCCCTCTTCATTCCTCGCCTTTATGTATCTGCCTTCCCAGCGCCCGTCTTTTCTCTTATAAATATTTTCTCCTCTTCTACTCATAAAATAACATCCTCTCCAAAAGAAATTGACGGCTTATTTGACGGCTTAAAAATATGATTGATTTTTCAGTGTTATTTTCAACACTTCTATGAGTTTTATGTTGTTTTATCCAAATAAATAAATGTTTTTATCGTTTTTTCAAAAAAAATATCGAAAAAAGCCTTTTTTTGGTGTAGACTATTTGTAATTAATACGTTAAAATGATTAAAGAATTGATTAAACGAGCGGATACAACAATCTATTTATCACATTTTTTCCTATACTCATTTCATAAAAGAAAAAATATTACGTAATTTGATATAATTATCACAAATTCAATAATATAACAGATATTATTATATGTCCACCTAAATTATCACTTTTCTTTAATAATACAACAGTAAAAAAAGCGTAAAAGGGACGACCTTCTACGCTTTTTTTGTTTTAATAACATTTCTTTATACTTTAGAATTATATTATAGATAGAAAAATCGATAACAATTCTAATAAACTTCTTCTGAAAAAATTCGGAGATTTCTTTTTTTAGATATAAATGATTTCTTGTGCTATATAAAAGAACAAATCATGAACAATTGTCATAGTTATTTTTATCATCCACATTTCTTAATTGAAACGTTTTAACTTATATATTTTCCTAGGCCGCCCCTTTATCGGCTTTGTTTCAAATCCCATGTCAATAAAGAATTTTCCGTGTGTTTTACGAAAATTGCTGTTATCCAGCTCCTGCAGCGAAATACCTAGAAATTTACTATAAACCTTCCTTGCTTCAGTCAATGTAAAAGTAGCTCCCAGAATTTGCAGAACCGTCGGAACATAATCCAGCCTGTTTTTGATTCGATGTACAGCCTCTGTAATGATTTCCTTATGATCGAAGGCCAGTTCATCCAAAGGAATTTCCTTTTCATTATAAAAGAGCTGCGGTGTTCCTTCTCTATCTGCCCGCAGTGTGACCCAATGTGCTTCTCGTGCGTCGTCTCCTGCCGTTACCTTCACAGCACCCATATCAGGTAGATAGGTCAAGTGAGCGACAGTGATTGTCCATGCTCGCGGGTCCCGATTTGGCGTAGCAATTGTTTTCAATTGTTCTACATAGTTCTCATCGAGAGTAATACCAACTTCCTCTTTGACCTCCCTCAGTACAGCCTCTGTTGTATCCTCTTTTTTATCCACAAAGCCGCCTGGAAGTGCATAATGACCTCGAAAGGGATTTGCTTTCCGCTTGATCAACAGAAGCTTCACTTCATCTTCATTCCAGCCGAGAATGACATTGTCAACTGTCACAGAGGGCTTTTCATATTTAGGCAAATCTTGTTTTTGATACCATTTCAGAAAATCTTCCTGATTCGCCTGCTGCTCATAATACTTCTTTTCTTCTGCGTAATTATTGAACTTCATTTTTCTTCACTCACTTTTACTTCAATTTTTAATTCACTGGGTCAAAAATATATATAAAATACTTAACGATGATGCAGGAAACAAATGGAGTTCCTTCTACTTTATCACCCGAGAGCTGAGCAATCAGTTCGGCTTTTATTTTATCCAGCTTTGTGAGCTGACTTCTTCGGTAATAAGCAGACTTGCGGCGAGGATTGGTAATCCTCTTTCGCTTGTCTTTATTATTACTCAGAAGTCAATCAAGCTCACTCAGTTTTTATTTTATCCAGCCTTACTGATTAGCTCCTTCGTCAATAACTTGAACTGTCCTTGAGGGGATTCCCCCTCTACAGCCTGTTCTACTTTATTGCTCGAGAGCTGAACAATCAGTTCGGCTTTTATTTGTCCAGCGAATGTATCCTACTATTGAGTTTACTAGAAAGACCCAGTACATGACAACCATTTCTAAGCTGGCGCCCCACCATAAATAGATACTGAAGACGTTTGTTCCAATCCAGAATAGCCATTGTGCTGAGTATGAGCCGTTCATCAGCCATTGTCCGACATAGTTTGTTCCATCAGTAACAGAGTCACGAAATGGACGGTTTGCACCAATGCTCCGATAGATGAAGCCAAATAGGCCCCAAATGAAAGTCATTCCGATAATCGCTTTGATCCAGCCGGCAACAGATAATCTTTTGGGCTTCACGTAAGCTGTTTCTGCGTTCCCATCTTCTTGCTTATCAAGATTCAAAAGCCACAGGTAGGTTCCTGTAAACTGCATTAAAAAGAAATAAATCGACGTTAGTACCTCGCCATAGAACCCGCTGATAATACTTAAATAAAGATAAATCACTACATTGATTGTACCAAAGAAATAATTACTGATTTTCCCCTTAGTTACGAAGATAACATTGATGATCCCTGTTGCACCAGCAATCATTCCTAAAAAGCTGTCAGGTTGTTTGATATAAACGCCCAACTGAATCCCAACTAAAACCACTAAATAGAGAACTTCAAGAGGCTTCCATCCCAAGAAGATATCCTTGAGCAATGCGAATAAAACACCTTTTGCGCCAAGCTCTTTCGCCTGCTTCGCCAAAATTGAAAGATTTTTACTGATTTCCATCCCTTTATTTTTCCAATAACTTCCCTGTAATCTTTCTGCTGCCCAATATTTGATCCCTTTAACTGTTTCCATCATTGCCACTCCTTCTCTTCTACATATTCTTTTAAACCTTTTACCAAACTGTAATGTCCAATCGCTCTTCGATCTTCTTTTGAGCGAGCTGATATCTTCCGTAAAATCCCTGAGGATCTTCCGCAGTCAGCTCTACTTCAAGCAAGATGATTTTATCCTCTAATCCTGCTTCTTTAAACAATTTAAGCAGATGCTCATGAAATGCCCAGCGAATCTCTTCTTCTGCCATTGTCATATCTCGAAATTGATCATCTACATATTTCGTTACCGGCGGAACAATAAGTATCAAGTCCCATTTTTCCTGTCGAACTGTCGTCCAATATTGACGAGCCAACGCTTCCAGCTCTTCACTTTTGACAAGGGTTTTCCCATTTGCGGCTTCCTGCTCATTTTGCGTCAAATACCAATCCATGTACGCCTTCGTGACTGTGCTGTTTGTATCTGCAAAAACGACCCCATTATTCGCCGTTCCTTCAATTTCATTTGATGTCTGTCTGTATTGATTCGCCAGTAAGTACATGTAGTCTTTAGCATTCAGCTCTTCATCCAATACATTATATTTTTCCTGATAATGCCTGGCATACTCCAAAGAAAATGGGCTTCCGTAGCTCCTTGCTAAATCTCTGATCAAGGTAGTTTTCCCTCCGGAAGCGGAGCCTGCTACGAGGATGTTTTTACTAAAATGCCGTCTAAACGGGCGAGCAATTTTTTGCCAGTACTTTAAAGGATTTTCCCGAATACAGGTTGCAGAGATGGGCAGCAGTTGGCGATCGATCAACACTACTTGCCATGCTGGACGTAATTGCTGCAGCATCTCTTTATATTCACCTTCTCCAACAAAAATAGTGATTTCTATATTTTCAGCCTCACAATTGTCAGCTATAAGTTCCTCCAACATTCCAAGCCATTGTACCCAGCCTTGCGGGTAGCGAGGAATCCTTGTTTCATCGATTTTACCGACAACAATCAACTCATCATCGCGAAAGGTCTCTCTTGTGTAGCGGAATCTCTTCTCTAAATTCAATCCAATCTCATCGCCACGATCCCCTTCATACCCACTGACTGCTAAAACCACCCCTTCGCACAAACGCTTGGCTTGATGCACAGCTGAAATATGTCCGATATGCATAGGTGCCCATGTTCCAAAAAACACACCAATCTTTTTCCCTGATAATTTTTTTCTCATTTAAGCTCGCTCCTTTTAGGTAAAATTTACCTTTAATGATTTAAAAGAAAAAACCAATGAAGGTTCAACTCGTTTTTTCGCTTTTCGTTTTAGGTATTTTTTACCTTTAACTTGAATTAAGTTTAGCATTGATTCATCGGTTTGTAAACCTAAAAAAGATTAAATAACTAATCGAGACAAAAAATAGAATAAAGTAATGCTATCCTCCACACACACACTACATAAGAAATAAACTTATATTTATTAACAATATGAAGCTGAAATAAATCCAAATGACATCAAACATAAGTATCAAAAATAATTTGTATAAAAAAACAGAGGTACAAGTAAAAAAAACATACTTACACCTCTGTTTCACGTTTTAAATACGACAACACTCAGGAAGAAAACTGACCTTTTTTCTTCAAAATTTAATGAAGATTCGTTCCCCTACATATGCACACTTGCCGTTATTCTCTATCCTTCAAATCGCCAAGAGTGTCTAACTGTTTGATTCTATAATGCATAACAACTATAAGTATGCTGAAGGTCAGCAGCAACGTGCTGGCTGATTGCAGAAATATCGTTGATTGTGTCGGCTCAGGAAATTTTATAAACTCAAGCTCCAGCTGCTTCATAATCAAACGATAAACTGGAAATCCTAAATAATAGCCTGTAAATAAAGAGAATATACCAAGAATGATCATTTCGCGGAAGATATGAAAGGTCTGTCCAATCGGACGATACCCCATCGCATAGACAATTGATAATTCCTGTTTCCGCTCCAGGATATTGATATATGCTAAATTATAAATCACAACTAATCCTAAAATTACAGCTGCAGCGATCACAACAATGATCAAGCGATTCAGTTGTTTGGTCATCTCTTCCATCTTTTCTATCATCTGAGCCTTTGTTGTTAAAGAAGCTAATGCTTTTGTTTCAAGCATCTCTTCTTTGTCCTTTTTCGTAAGATGCTCATACTTCACCAATTCCATGTTTGATGAGATTTCTTTACTAATTTGTTCCTTATAAATATCAGTACCTAAATACACATAGTGACGATAGTAATTGTCAACAACACGAGTAATCGTCACGCTTATTTTTTCGTTTTCTGAATTTTTTATTTTTAACTGATCATTAACTTCCACATCCAGCATTTGTGCCAGCTTTTTCGTTATAAAAACATCTTTTCGTCCAAGTCTCATAGGATGCTTCGAAGAACTATCCAACAATTGAATATATTGATCCAAACGATTTTCCGGATTTTCTGATAGAGGAACGACCATATTGATCTGCAAATTCCTTCCGTTCTTCAATGTCGCTTCCCAATTTTCCTGATTTGTTTCCAGTGTACTTAGATTTTTATTTTTCATTAGTTCATGATAGCTCTTCAATTCAGCGTCTTCTGCATTCGTATGAAATACAGTCACCATATCGTAGTTCAACACTTTGTCAAATTGGGATTCCTGTAACTGACTAACTACATTTCTTGCCCCATAACCCGTGACCAGCAAAACCATACACCCGACTATTCCTGTAAAAAGCAAAAGCATTCGCAGCTTGTAACGGAAAATATTCCGTAGCCCCATTTTCGTTGAAAATGAACATCGCTCCCATATAAATGGGAAACGCTCTATAAGAATTTTCTTGCCCTTGATTGGCGGCTTCGACCGCATTAATTGAATAGCCGGACTGATCAATGTTTGTCGATAAAAAAGATAAGGAATAAAAATGATCGACAGCAGGCTTGCACCACCTGCAAGCCAGAGAAGCGGCCAATAGATGATCAGCTTATATCCAGCAAAAATATATAGGGGAGAATACAACCCTATCAGCAAGCTTGGAAATAGAAACACACCACCCAAAATACCGAGTATCAAACCAAAGCTCCCTGACAACAAACTGTACATCATATATTTTCTAATGATCAGATTTGATTTGACACCAAGGGCTTTCAAGGTCCCAATTTGCTTACGCTCTTGTTCAATCATTCGTGTAATGATTGAAACGGTAATAAAACAGGCAACGAAGTAGAAAATAATAGGCAGAATATTTCCCAGCGCATCTAAGGATTCAATATTTTCCTTGAAGCTGCTGAAGGTAACTGTCTGATCGATCCCTCGAAGCTCGTATGTCGGCTCTTTATAGGATTCACGCATATCTGTCAATGCTTCTAACTCTTTTTCCAATGTTGAAGTAGTTTCAGCTGCCTTGGCTTGCTGATTGGTCAACTCCTCTATTCCAGAATCCGAGTGTTGAGGAGTCTCCATTTGTACAGGCAAAGCACCTTCAGCAATTTGGCTAGTCATAAGATGATATTGTTCTACCTGATCATCCAATTGAATACGCAGGTCCTTTGTCTCCTGTATTTTTCCTTCTAATTCTTTTTCATTTTTTGAAAGCTCCTCCTCAAAAGAGCGATTCATTTCTTCCTGCTGCTCATCTCTCGTTTGCTGAACAGCTTTTTTCATTTCTTCCAGCTTCTTCGGATAGCGTTCGCCAAATGGATCATTCTCACGGATACTTTCCGTCAACTGTATATCCAGAACATTGTAGCCTTCAATAGCAAAAGCAGAAGAAACCACCGCCGCAAATAGATTCAGCTCCCCGTTACCGATAGAAGTATTGCCTCTCGCATCTTTGCTGAGGTAACGGTAGGAGTTGGCAAATCCGACAACTTTGAATTCAGCCTCCTTAAAATAGTCTTCTTCTGCCGCCTTCGATGACTTGAAACGAACACTATCTCCAAGCTTAAAATATTGTCCGGCTTTTTCATCTAAAAGGATTTCATTCGCCTTTTTCGGCGCTCTCCCGCTGCTGATCTCATATTGACCTTTTTCATAAGTATCGACTTCGGCAATCAAACCACTTGGCTCCATCACTTGATGGACAACTTTTTTCAGCGTGCTTTTCTCTACATGATCCAGTTCCTGTATTTCCTCGACCTGCTCTTCTGTGAGCCCGGAGGTTGAAACCAGCCGCATATCATAAAACTGGTATTTTTCAAGGTATTGGCTGCCGGTCGTCAAAATATTAGGAGCTGCTGACTTTAGACCTACAAAAAAGGAGGTGCCTAAGGCGATCAATGCCGCAATAGAAATAAAGCGCATAAAAGAATTTCGAATTTCACGTAACAAATCCTGTCTCAATATCTGTCTCATGCTGCAGCCTCACCATTCCAAGGAAGAAACGTATCTTGGTCTGTCATTTTTTATTTCCTTTTGAATTTTCCCATCCGAAACCTCAAATACTCGATTGGCCATCGGAATCAGTCCCCGATTATGGGTAACCATCAAAATAGTCATTTGATTTTTAGTTGAAAGCTGCTGAAGCAAAGACAAAATATCCTTACTCGTTTGATGATCCAATGCTCCGGTCGGCTCATCGCAAAGCAATATATCCGGCTTCTTAACAATTGCTCGCGCAATAGAAACTCGCTGCTGTTCGCCTCCTGACAGCTGACTTGGAAAACTATTCAAGCGATGGCCAAGACCCACCATCTCTAATATTTCCTTCGCATCATGGCTATTCCCCTTCATCCTTGCAGTCAATTCTACATTTTCCTTCACAGTAAGATTCGGAATCAAATTATAAAACTGAAAAACAAAGCCTACTTGATCCTTTCGATAATCAGCCAATTGATTTTCGTTATACCTGCTGACATCAACGCCATTGATTGTTACACTTCCTGAATCAGGCTTTTCCAATCCGCTTATAATGTTTAAAATCGTTGATTTTCCAGCTCCGGATTCTCCCACAAAAATGGCAAATTCTCCCGCCTCCACAGTTAAGCTTATATCATTGCTCACCTTAAATTTCTTTTCCCCCGAAGAATAAACTTTTTCAACACTTGCCAATCTAATCATATTTACCCCTAGCCCCTCACACCTGATGATACCATCACATCTATTTTTTATAAAAAGTGTTATCTAAATTTAAATATAATTAAAACCACAATGATATACTTTATGATAAATAACACTTACTTCACTAATGAATAATAACACATTTGCAAGTTAATAACTATCCTATTATTTGCTAAAATGGAAAATCGATGAAAATTATCAAAATGGAGCTATCGATAAAATAATGAGACAAATAAAAGCCAGCATTCTACAATAATTTAAATATCGAGATAATCAAACCGCTGATTCATAAAAAAAAGCGATCTAAAATCAACTATTTGAGCTTTATCGGCAGTTGATCCAGTAAAATAAATCAACAAAAAATCGCTGTTCATAAGCTTGAGTGTCAGAAAAAAAGAGAGAGTGGGACAATAATCTGTTGCCACTCTTTTCCATACCCTAAATCCGAATAAACGGCGAGTCAGAAGTAGCTCCTACGACAATAAGCCGGAATTCAACAAAAATTTGTGAAACAATTTTCGTGAATTCCGGCTTATTGCTTGTAGCTAAACACTTCTGTCTCAGCCTCTATAAATATACAGCGATTAAATTCTCAACGAGTAGCGAAAACACTCACTGCTTCGTTGTTTCAGTAAATGACGCTCCTTACTCTAAAAGGAACATATCCCTCATGATTTCAAACGTTTGTTTTCAGCGAACTCTTCCTTCTGTGCTCATTTTCACGCTCTGATCTTGAATGTCTCCGGCGCTTTTTTATAGATGACAAGAAAACCAATACCAACATAAAGCAGACTTAGCGCTGAAACAGTCAACGCATAATAGAAACCTGTAAAATGAACCTGCACATTCATATATGAAATCCAATAGAGGACACCTGAAATCACTTTGTATAGCGGACTGACCACTTCCATATCACCAGTAAACGGCTGAATCAAATAATAGATAAACAGCTCATGGAATGAAAACAGCATGGAAAGTGCCAATAACAACAGAAACAAGACTGCAAAGAAATTCCAGGATAAAAAGAAATTATTCAGTATGGTCAGTAACAGATAAACACTGAATATTCCCAGAGACAATAAACCGTTATAGAAAAAGGTTTGTTTAAAACGATAATTGAAGCCGCTGATTATTGTCTTTGCTTCTCTATAAAATGGATAATACAGCATAGAGACATCGCAATTGACAAATACCATTTGTACGACTTTTTTCCCAAAGGTCATTAAATACATCAAGAAAAATAGGATTGGTAAAGTGGCTGTCATATCATGAGCGGAAACAGATTTGAACAGACCGAAAAGGCTTGCTCCCGCCACGAGAAGCAGCGCTGCTCCAATGCCGAAAAAGCGTAAGCGCAGTGCTTTATTCAAAATTGGTCGATAACGACTGAACAATAAGGCATTTAGGTATGGAGCACCCTTTAGATGCTCAAACTGGCCCTCGTTTGTCATAACCAATTTTCTCTGCATAGCGATCCCTTCGCTAATATAAGAGCTGCTGCTTGTCTGACTTTTCGCTTTTACCAGCGTCAAGGTTGCTTGATTGATCCAGTACAGTAAGTATTCGTTTTCCTGCTTGAAATGCAGCAGTAGGTAGATACTGCCGGCAAATACAGCCGCAAAGACTGCGACACCGCCCCAAGACACGAAAAACGAAGTGATGGGAACCGCCAATTCCAGCAAATAAATCACAGCGGCAGAGCCTATGACCAGAACTGCGGCAGCTGTCCCCATAACCAAACGTTTTTTCCCTGAAAGATGCCAAGTGTAGATGACTCTCCCCAGATAAAGAAACAGATAATTAAAGCCACAGTAGGCAAACAAAACAAACAGCAATGTCTCTAAGGGTCTACCAAGCAACGCCCCATAAATCAACGCAGCAGGAATGTAAGCTAAACCTTGTATACCAACATCCATAAGAGTATATCCTCTAACAACGGTCATTCTGGAAAGATGAAAATACTCAATGAAATCAATCATTGGTTTATGGGCAGAAAAAGCATAGCCATTATAGAAGCCTAAAAAGATAGGAACAAAAACCACCCAATAAAACAACCCCGACATCAGCGTTTCCTGACCGAATAGTGCAAACCCATCTTCTGAAAGCCCTCTGCTTCCCAAAAGAACCGCAATACCATAATACATTGCCATCCATAGCAGCTTCGCCGCAAAGCTGGAAACATAACTGAAAATCAAGCCAATGATAGCCAGGGCTTGCTTGATTCCATAGCTTTTATAAAGTGTTGGAGGAATGAACTTACCGATAACAGGTATCCGCTTAAAATAATAAATCAGACCGTTCACCTTTTTAGCGATCGTAAATTTTTTAAAATGCCAATAGTTCCTTATATAAACAGATAAATTGTCCATCATTACACCTCTTTAGCTTCTGGAGTGTCAAGCGTCTCTTTATCAGAAAGCAGATCGATGATCTCATTTTCAAAATCTTTGTCATGAATCCTAGAAGAATCCACCTGATTCAGCTTACGGTGATGAAGTAAAACGATCTCGTCGCAAAGATCCTGAGCCAACTGCAGAATATGTGTCGAAAAAATCACGATCGATTCAGATTTCATCTGTAAAATCAGCTCCTTCATTTCATGCGCAGCAACAACATCAAAGGAAGTCAGAGGCTCATCCAGAAGTAGAACCGGCGGCTTCACCATCAACGAAGCCAGCATCTGAACCTTATTCTGCATACCATGAGAAAAGTCCTTCAGCAAACGATGCTGGTCCTCACGTTCGATCCCAACGGAATCAAGATATTCCTCCGGTGTTTTCGGATGTTCGATCCTGCCACTATTGATTTCCATAAAAAATTTGATAAACTCATAAGCAGTCATAAAGGCCGGCAAATGCGGCTGAGTATAAACAAAGCCAATTTCTGTATTGTCATAGTTTTTATTCAACTGACCATCATTTTCAGTAGCAATCATCCCTTCATCAAGGATCAAATTTCTGGAAATACAGTTGAATAGAGTCGTTTTTCCCGCACCATTTCTCCCTAACAAACCATATATTTTTCCCTTTTCAAAGGTAAAATTCGCGTTCTCAATGATAGTTTTATCATCAAAACGCTTCGTTATATTCTCCAATACCAACTTCATTTTTTCCACCTGCTCTTTCCCATGTCTTCCAAATCAATTATCTCTACTCTTTTTATTTTACTCCATGATATGCTTTGCTTCCAATCTTATTCCTAAAAAATAAGCCGCTTTATTTTCATTAGGGATAGGATTTCCTTTCTTTTTTGAGAAAAGCAGCCTTAGACATCTCTAAAAAAAGACCAGAAGGTTCAACTTCCCTTCTGGTCTCCTACTGTTTACTATTAAGATTTCTTTTTAGATTTCATAGATGCAATCCCTAGAATGAAGAACATTGCTGCTCCTACAAAAACAAGATAAACACCTGAAGCAATTGACATATTCAATGTATTGACAGCAAAGACTGCGATACCACCGATACCCGCTATTGCCAAGCCGCCCAAAATACTTACAACTCCCGCAAGCTTGCTTAATGCTGGTTTTTTCGTCACTAGTGTAAGAACTGCCGCAATACCAATAATAACAGCAATAATTATTGTCATCCGACCAAGGTCGCCGCCGCTATCCTCGATAAGCGAAGAGCGCCCCTCTGAAGCGTATGTGTACAATGGTAAAAATACACTGATGATACTTACAACAACTGCCACAACTATACCGAATAACGGCCAAACCTTTATTGTTTTTTCTTCCATTTTCTTTCTCCTTTTTGAAGAAACTGACTAAACAGCAATCCACTTTCTTCATCCTTTTATTTGACTGGTCAAAAACCAGACTCAGATAGGATACCATAAAAAAATAGACAACTTCAAGGACAAATTGCATAATCCATTTTATGTAAATTTGAGAACAGCTTGTTAAATCAAGCTGTTCTCAAATAAAGTAATCTTTTATCAATAAATAGAGCGAAAACCTAAACTGTTTTTTCTATTGCTCCAAACTAGAGTTATACCAAAAATACAAAGCAGCAATGTTCCACCAACCAAAAGATATATTCCAGAGGCCATGGATACTTCACCTGTAGGTAAAGCTGTTATAAGTCTAGACAACCTTATCCTATCTACTATTTTAATGGATAAAATACTAACTATTGCTAATAAGACACCACTAAAAATACTAAGATATCCTATGAGCCTATATGACTTTTCTTTTTTTATCAGAACTGCCGGAACTATTGAGATACTAAGTACAATAGTCAGCGCTAGGACTAGCCAACCTATATTACCTTCAGAATATCCTATGAGCGAAGAACTACCACTTTCTTCTATTTGATAGATCACTGAAGGCTCTTCTTTGTACAAGGGATAAAACACACTGACTGCAACTAACAACGCTGCAAGAGCAACTCCCGACAGCAAACATAATTGTATTTGTATTTGTTTTTCCTTCATCTTTCCTCCTTATGCTTTCTTGATTCCCATTTAATCAATCCTACCGAACAAGATGGGTATTATTCATGAAATCAACGCTATTTCTTCACGCATAATGTATTGCTGGTCCTTTTTATTTTCTTCGGTCCAGCACCGTTTCTCTTTCAATCAATGTATGAGGGATCAATACTTTCTGCTTCAATGCCTGCTGATCCTTCAGCTGAAGTAGAAACTGCTGAACAGCGACTTTGCCCAACTCCTCCGTATGGATATCGATTGACGTGATATACGGATGGATCAATGACGTGAAAATCGAATTATTGAAGCTGATAACTGACACATCATCAGGAACCTGATAACCGTACAGGTTGCATAGCTGAATCACTCGCAGTGCAAACATGTCATCAATCGCTATGCACGCAGTTGGCTGTACTTCTCTCAGCACATCTTCAAAAGCGGCATAATCCTCCGGCTTTTTCAAAACAGCATAAGGAAAAGGGGCTAAACCATTCTCCTCCATCGACTTTTCATAGCCATAGAAACGTTCCTGAAAAACATTTTCCTTCTCATAGTTTGTCACAAACAAAATCTTCTCATGCCCTTTATCGATTAGATATTGGGCCGCTGTTCTTCCCAGCAATTGATTGTCATTGTCAACACTGCTTGTGCCGTTGTTGTAGCGGTACGGCTGGCCGATAACCGTATATGGAATATTATATTCTACTAAATAATTCAGGACCGGATCATCCTTCCTGATATATAAAAGAATGAAACCATCTACTCTTTTCTGCTTATACATCAGCTGAACATTTTCCAAGAGCTCCTCCTGCGTCTCGCCGGAAGCAATAGAAATCGTCACATCCTGTTTTCCAGCCTCCTGATTCATCGCTGTGATTGCTTCTAAATAGAAGGGGTTACTCTTTCTGTCTGTTGAAGAAAGAACTGGAAACACGACTCCGATCGTGTTTGCGTATTTTTTTGCCAGATTTTGCGCTGCTGCATTTGGTACATAGCCGAGCTTCTCCATTGCTTTTCTGACCTTTTCTTTCGTGCCCTTCGAGATACTGGGGTGATCCTGCAATGTTCTTGAAACAGTTGAAGGCGCTACGCCCACCTCTCTGGCGACGTCCTTGATTGTCACACTCATTCTCGTTACCCTCTTTGCTTATTTATTTCAAATCCTTCAGAATACTTCTAGTCAAAATTTCCATCCTGTATTTGTTTCCTTAAGCATAAATGCAAACGGTTGCTTTGTCAACGCAAAAAAAACAGAGGCTATGTTTGAAAAACTGGGGGAAATTGCATATTTCAACAGTACTTTACCTGTAATCTTCACCATAAAAAACACATGGTCACTAAGATTCCAGTACGTGATACAGCTCTGCTTCAATTCCAAAATGATCACTGATAATTGGTGTTTTCCGACCATCAAAAATCACTTCATAACGCTTCGCAGCTATATCTTCTGAGGTAAATACAAAGTCGATCCTCAGCTTTTGATCGTTCCCTGACCAACCGTCGATTTCCTTGATCACCGTATGTTCTCCATCAATTTCTTCTGCATGTAAGTAGCTGTCCTTGAATCGTTGGAGGACATGGCTGTGCCCTTGATCATCTATCCCTGCCGGATTGTTGAAATCTCCTAGAAGAATGACCGGCAGCTCATAGTTACTCAAATGAGCCAAGGTTCGTTGCCATTCAATAAGAAATCCCTCTGCTTCATCCTCTGACCACCATGAATAGTGACAGGAAACAACCACCACATCTTTTCCATCCAGTTGAGTTTTACCAAATAGAATTCTTCGTGTTCGATAGTTCATAAAATCACTTTGCTGCGATACCAAACAAGCTGTTGGGTCGATCGGCTCCTTGGAAAACAATGCCAAGCCTTCATGATAGCGGTCATAGCCTACATGAACAGGCAGCCAACACCAATGATAGTTTTTCCCATAAGATTTCAACTTTTCTGCAAGCAGCAATCCAAAATTATCGGATAAAACAGACAACCCTTCCAAAGCTTCAGCATGGAAGTAAGCGTCTGTCTGTACTTTATCAGCTGTCATTAGTTGATTGACCTCTTGCAGTGCAATCAGGTCATAATCCCGCTCAACAATAGTTGCTGCAAGCTGTTCCAGCTTCTCTAAAGGTTTTTCTTCCAACCAGCTATGTGTATTCAGTGTAAGTATTTTCATCTATATCCCTTTCCTCTATCCTCTTGGGAGGTAATTTTAAAAATTGCGGTACCTCTATCTGCTTTGAAAAATAGAAAGAACGACTGGGGGTTTGAGCTGTCCCAGCCGTTCCTTTCTCTAATCAGGCTCAGTTCTCTGCCTATAATTCTACAGATCCGATGATTGTTTTTCCAGCCTGAATTCCCTTTTTATCTAAATGAATGGCTTGAATTTTCTTGCTATTCGTAAAGACAACAATAATTGTCGTTCCTTTACCTTCTGCTCTGATCTTACTCAAATCAGCTTCAGCAATTTTATCACCTGCAGTAATTTTCTGACCATCTTGTACAAGGATCGTGAATGCAGATTCCTTCATTTCCACAGTGTCCAGCCCCATATGAACCAGCACCTCCAAACCGCTTTCTGTCTGCAGCCCAATGGCATGTTTCGTCGGAAAGACACTGACTACAGTTCCTGAAATTGGTGCATAGATATCTCCGCTCGCAGGCTCAACTGCAAAACCGTCTCCCATCATCTTTTGAGAAAATACCTCATCAGCTACTGCCTCAATCGAGATCACTTCTCCTTCAGCTACAGCTATCAGCTCCTCTGTTACACCAGTAAATGATGCAGGTTGGCTTTCATTTGATATTGCAGATTGTTCAAAAGTAGAAGCAGGGATTTCTACACCGGACTCTAATAAATCCTGAATATCGGATTTCAAGACATCGGCTTTCGGACCATATACAGCTTGAACACCATTGTCTTTGTGGATCAGCCCCATTGCTCCTGCTCTTTTCCAGTTCTGTTCACTGCCAACCTTGTTCGTGTCTTTGACAGTGACCCGCAATCTAGTCATACAAGCATCCACATCGGTAATATTATTCCGACCGCCCAATAGATTGATAATGTCGATCACTTGCTGATCCGATGCAGCTGCACTATTCGCCCCAATGGTGTCCGTATCTCCTTCATTTTCATAGTTGCCGTTTCTACCAGGTGTGGCAAAGTTAAACTTCTTGATCATGAAGTTTGCCAGGAAATAAGTAACGACACCAAACAGAATCGTCGCAAGTACAAAATTGACCAAATCACCACCCAGTCCGGCTTTGATTGCTAATGGGGTTCGTGTCAACAGCTCGATATTCCCAAAAGAATGGACCCGAAGCGAGATGATATCTGCCATTGCAAATGCGAGTCCTTGAATCACAGAGTAAACGACATACAACGGAACAGCGGCAAACATAAACATGAATTCCAATGGTTCAGTTACTCCTGTCAGAAAAACAGCCAGCGCTGCTGAAACATACATTGATTTATATTTGTGTCGTTTGTCTGTATCTACATTACGATACATGGCTAATGTCATCCCCATCAAGATTCCGGAAGAACCAATCATTTGTCCGACCTTAAATCGTGCTGGTGTCCAGTTGCTTAAAACATACGCATATTGACTTGCATCGCCCGCGTCCTTCAAGTTGACTAGATCCGTTGCCCAAGCCAACCAAAGCGGATCTTGACCAAACACCTGAGTTCCAGCCTGTGCGCCTGAAAGGATTTCGTAGGTCCCGCCCAATTGCGTATAATTGATCGGTATTGTAAGCATATGATGCAAACCAAAGGGCAGCAGCAACCGTTCCAGCGTTCCAAACAGGAACGGTGCCAGTACAGGAGCGGATTCTTGAGATTGAGCAATCCACAAACCAAAATTGTTGATTCCGGCTTGAATATACGGCCAAACAATTGCCAGAACTAAAGAGACGATCACTGACCATGCAATAACAACGAAGGGAACAAAACGTTTCCCATTAAAGAATGACAACGCATCTGGTAATTTACGGTAGTTATAGTATTTGTTAAAGGCAGCTGCCCCAACAAAACCAGCAATGATTCCGACAAAAACCCCCATATTCAGCGCTGGCGCTTCCAGTACACTCGTAAAGAAGCCCTTCACCATAATCTTCGTCCCGAATAGCGTATGGGTAAAAGCGTCTTCATTATTCAGCATTTCTGAAGTTACGCCAAAAATCGAACCTGTGATACGGTTGATCAAAACAAATGAGATACCCGCTGCAAATGCACCACCTGCTTTTTCCTTCGCCCAGCTTCCGCCGATAGCAAGTGCAAATAATAAATGTAAATTACCAATAATAGCCCAGCCGATACTTTCTATTACGCCGCCTGTTGTTACTAAAAATCCTAAATCTGAATTGATCAATGGTAATGATTTCCCTAGACTGATCATCAGTCCGGCAGCAGGCATGACCGCTACAACAACCATTAATGCTTTCCCGAATTTTTGCAGAAATTCGAAGTTAATAAATTTTCTCATTGTCCCCTTCTCCTTCTCTATATCCAATTTTGCGCAATCGATTTCGTAACTTGATTATATAATCCTTTTTTCGAATTGTAAAGGAAAAATCTATATTTCATTCAAAACCCACTATTTAAAAGCTGTTATATATATCAGTCCAATATTCTTTTTTTCTGGTTGACAACGAAACCGATTGCGTTTATTGTTAAAGCATAAAATGAAATGAACGAAAAAGGAGCTTATGAATGATGAAACATTTAAAACGATTATTTACAATCGACCCTTGGAAGCTGACGACAAATTCTTTAGATCGAGATAACTTAAGATTACAGGAATCATTGACCAGTATCGGCAACGGCTACATGGGGATGCGTGGAAACTTTGAAGAGAATTACTCTGGGAATCATCATCAAGGGACCTACCTAGCTGGTATCTGGTACCCTGATAAAACACGCGTCGGCTGGTGGAAAAACGGTTACCCAGAATATTTTGGAAAAGTCATCAATGCAGTGAATTTCCTGGCAATGGACTTGTTTATCAATGGTGTACAAGTTGATTTAGCCGTGCAGGAACCAGAGGATTTCTATCTGGAACTGAACATGAAAAACGGTGTAGTAACAAGAAGTTTCACTATAACGATTGATGGCAATAAGGTTCGTTTCCACTTTGAACGTTTTCTAAGCTTGAAAACAAAGGAATTAGCCATAATCAAAATGGAGGCAGAGCTCCTTGAAGGAGATGCTGTTTTGAAGGTTGTTTCAAAATTAGACAACAACGTCCGCAACGAAGACAGCAATTATGAGGAAATGTTCTGGGAACCTCGAAATGTTAGCGATACTTCTGAAAAAGAGAGCTACTTAACCGTCCGCACGATACCAAATGATTTTGGTATTGAGCAATTTACGGTAACCAGTTTAATGAGCCATGAGCTATCAGCTCCTTCATCCACAGAACGAACAGTCTCTGATTTGAGTGCAGCAGAAAGCTTTTCCTTCCAGCTTTCTGTTGGTAATCAAGTATCGATCATCAAGCGTGCAGTTGTCCTAACTAGCCGTGATATAGAAGAGAGCCAGCAGATTCAAAAAGGATTAGCCATTTTAGCTGCAGCGAACAAGAAAGCTTATCCATCTGCAAAAGAAGATCAAACACAGGCTTGGGCTGAACGTTGGGCGTTAGCTGATGTTGTGATTGAAGGGGATGATGAAGCGCAGCAGGGAATACGCTATAATTTATTCCAGCTTTTTGCCACTTATTACGGCGAGGATGAGCGCTTGAATATCGGACCAAAAGGATTTACCGGAGAAAAATATGGCGGTGCTACATACTGGGACACTGAAGCCTATGCTGTTCCTCTTTATTTAGCTCTTGCTAAACCGGAGGTAACAAAAAACCTTCTCATGTATCGCTACAATCAATTGCCGCAAGCAAAGCATAACGCACAGCGGCAAGGATTAGCAGGGGCACTGTATCCAATGGTAACCTTTACTGGTATAGAATGTCACAACGAATGGGAAATCACCTTCGAAGAGATTCATCGAAACGGCGCGATCCCTTATGCAATTTATAACTACACAAACTACACCGGAGACACTTCTTATCTACAGGGACAGGGCTTAGAAGTTCTTGCCGAGGTAGCTCGCTTCTGGGCTGATCGTGTTCACTTTTCAACAAGAGTCGGCAAATACATGATTCATGGGGTCACTGGCCCAAATGAATATGAAAACAACATCAACAATAATTGGTATACAAATACGATTGCCGCATGGGTCCTTCGTTATACCAGTGAAAGCTATAAGAAGTATGCAGCAGTCACAAAAGCAGTTATCACAGAAGAAGAGCTGACGCAGTGGCAGCAAATCATCGATAATATGTACTATCCTGTTGATAAAGAGCTGGGAATCTTTGTTCAGCACGATACCTTCCTTGATAAAGATCTTAAACCCGTCACCGCACTTGATCCAAAAGTGCTGCCGTTAAATCAGAACTGGTCATGGGATAAAATTCTGCGCTCTTGCTTTATCAAGCAGGCGGATGTTCTGCAGGGGATTTATTTCTTTGGTGAGGATTATTCATTGGAGGAAAAGAAACGAAATTTTGATTTCTATGAACCGATGACCGTGCATGAATCTTCCCTATCTCCAAGTATCCATGCTGTTTTGGCGGCAGAGCTTGGGATGGAGGAAAAGGCAGTAGAAATGTATCAGCGAACTGCTCGCCTGGATCTCGATAATTATAATAACGATACAGATGACGGACTGCATATCACATCAATGACCGGTAGCTGGCTGGCAATTGTCCAAGGCTTCGCTCAGATGAAAACAGCAAATGAAACCTTGAGCTTTGCCCCCTTCCTACCATCTGGTTGGACAAAATATGCCTTTCACATCAATTATCGTGATCGGCTGCTTTCAATCGAGATCAGCAAACAAGTGAACATCACTTTACTTCAAGGTAAACCACTGACAGTAAACATCTATGGTGAAGCCAAAGAACTTGATAAAGAGCTGACTCTTCCAATACAAAGTAATTAATTAGAACTGTGAAAGCCACTAAAAAACTACAGCTCTATACAGACAAAACAAACAATCGATCTAAAGAATCACTAGGCAGTGAAGTTTCAGCAATAAGAGAATGCACTTTATCGATTGCGTTTCTTTAGTTTCGATTGTTCACAACAAAGGAGGAAACCACATGTTTCAAGGTGTACTATTCGATTTAGATGGTGTCATTACAGATACGGCTGACTATCATTACAAAGCGTGGAAAAAGCTAGGAGAAGAATTAGGTATTACAATCGATCGTGCGTTTAATGAACAGCTTAAGGGCGTTAGTCGTGAAGATTCTCTTCGTTTGATTCTTGCTCACGGCAATCAGTCTGACACTCATAGCGAAGCAGAATTTGCAGCATTAGCACAGAGAAAGAACGACAACTACGTAGAAATGATCCAGCAAGTATCTCCAAAGGATGTCTTTCCGGGAATCCTTGCGTTACTGCAGGAGCTAAAAAGCAATAATATAAAAACCGCATTGGCATCTGCCAGTAAAAACGGTCCTGTTTTGCTCGATAAAATGGCAATAGCTGATTATTTTGATACAATTGTTGATCCAGCTTCATTGAAAGCGGGAAAACCAGCACCGGATATTTTTATAGCCGCCGCTGACCAGTTGGGTGTATCAGTAGAGAAATGTATTGGTATCGAGGATGCCAAAGCGGGTATCATCGCAATCAAAAAAAGCGGAGCCTTTCCTATTGGAGTCGGGCTTGCCGAAGATCTGGGAAGCGATATTCCTCTTGTTTCTACAACGGCTGAATTATCTCTTTCCTTTTTAGAAAAGCTTTGGGGAAATAAAGATGACTATCACTATTCATAAACGTTATCACGATAAATTAGATCTTATCACCTTGACCAATGGCTCGTTAACTGCAACTTTTCTAAATTTTGGTGCTCGCCTATATCAGCTGTATACACCCGATCGTAATGGCCGAACAGAAAATATCCTACTGTCTCATGATAACAAACAAGATATTTTAAAGGATCAGGCATACTTTGGTGCCTTCGTCGGTCCGGTTGCCGGCCGAATCAAGTATGGCAGTTGGAAAAATACTCAATTAGAAAAAAACAATGATGCTCATCATATTCACGGTGGTTCAAACGGCTGGGCGTTTCAGTACTGGGCGTATGAAACATTCAGAACAGCGCATACTGTCGGTGTAAGTTTCACACTCACCGACACGTGTTCCGGCTATCCCGGACCTATTACCGCTATCGTGAATTACGAGCTGACTGAATCGTCATTGATCATGAAATCAATCTATCAAACCAAAGAGCTGACGTTGATCAATCCAACCAATCACAGCTATTTTAACCTCTCCGGTAATAGTAAATCAGATATCATGAACCATTCATTGACGATCAATGCCGCAGAGAAAATCGTCACGGATAAAGAAAATATTCCGATAGGTACACGTGAAAATATCACAGGGACAGCGTATGATTTCACCCAAGAAAAAGCGATTGGTGCCGCTTTAGAGGATATCCCAAATGGTATTGATGATCCATTTGTCCTAAATGCTGGTGCCCCTCAAGTCGTCTTAAAAGAACCTGTCAGCGGCAGAGTCATGGAAATCACAACCAACCGGCAAAGCGTTATCGTCTTCACAACAACGGGCTTCAATGACAGCTTTCTAGTTAACGGTCAAGCCATGCGCAGCAACTTAGGCATTGCGCTGGAAACACAAGAAATCCCAAACATCGTTCATCAGCCACAATGGGGATCGATAGAATTTTCTCCAGAAACAAGAAAAGAACATTGGACAATATTCAATTTTTCAACAGAAATAGAATGACGACTCACTCACTGTTCCAACTGCTAGTGTCGAATCTTTGATTCCTTAAAACTTGCTTTTATAAAAAAATAATCCTTATTTTCGAATATTTCTTTTCTTTCTTGTACACTAAAAAGGAAGGGAGAGATAAAAATGACAATAAAACGAATAATCTTATTCCTTGCATGTATCATTGGCGTAGAGCTGACAGGAAGCCTCTCTGGTTTTTTAACAGGAGATATTAGTGGAAAATATGCTGAAATGATCAAGCCGCCGCTTTCTCCTCCGGGCAGCTTAGTTGGCATGGTTTGGGTTGTCCTTTATTTTCTTATGGGGGTCAGCTTGTTCTTATTGTTGACTGCCGAACAACAGAAAAAGGATAAGCAAAAAGCTGTAGGACTATTCTTTGTTCAGTTAGTCGTCAATTTCATTTGGAGTCTAATTTTCTTCGGCGGAGAATATATGTGGCTAGGCGTTATCGTATGCCTGCTTCTTGCTAGTTTGATTCTGTTATCAATTGTGATTTTTCATAAGGTCAGACCTTGGGCCGCTTATTTACTCGTTCCCTATTTGATTTGGGTTTGTTTCGCTACCTATTTGTCAATTGGATTAGCATTGCTGAATTAAGAAAACTACTCCGATTTCATAAAGAAGCCGGAGTAGTTTTTCTAGTTTGTAAGTACAGCCTCTTCCTTACCTTCTACATGCCGCAATTTCAAAAATAAACAATAAAATACAAATGGAAAAAAACAAAAAAGCCGAATGTTTGAATATATTTCAAGGCAAGCGTAGACTGAAGTTAGAAATAAGAAAATGGAGGGATCGACCTATGTCAGAATCAATTGATAAAATCACTAAATTAGCAAATGAAGCAAAAAAAGAAGTTGAGCGTTTAGAAGATCGCCGTCAGGAGCATTTGGGAAACTCCATCAATTACATTGAAAATGAAATCCAGATTCAACGGCTCTATGCTAAAGTCGAAGCGTTGGAAGAAGCGCTGGATGCAATTAGATAATCAAAAGCCGTCAAACAGCTTTTCCATTGTTTGACGGCTTTTTTTTGGGCAACAGCTCCATCAAGTTTTAGAAAATAGAGGCAATATAGTCTTCAGCTTGAACAGCCATATCCAGCTTACCATGAGCAGCAAGCCAATCGGCTAAGAGCTGAAAATCTTTTGCTGAATAGTTTTGCTGGGATTCAAAGCTGAAATGCCCCATTTCTTGCGCTGCCTCTTCGGTATATGCAGCAATTTCAATACAAGTTTTGACTTTCTGCTCCGGAGACAGTCGATTAAAATCTGCCGCAGCCTCCTCCAATGCCAAGTGATAGTTTCTAACAAGCTCTTGGTTCTCCTGATAAAATACTTTATCAAAGCACCACATTACCATTGTTTTGTCACTGTTCTTTGAGTCCCACAATACTTCTGTCGGCAATTCCTTCATTATTTGATAGACAAAAGGCTCGATTGCTACTAAAGCGTCGATTTCTTTTTTGCGCAATGCCTCGATCCGTTCAAAGGTATTATCGATCCAGCTTGTTTTAGGTTCAATCAACTTACCCTTTAGGTCGTTGTCCATAAAAAATTGAAAAAGACCCTTTGTAGCAGCACCAACTCGAATCCCCTTTCTATTTACTGCTTCCGGATAACCAACCAATTTGATGGTTCGAGTTAAGGTTGAGGTCACAATTGCTTCTTTCCCTTGATTCAAGTAATCAAAGAAGAAAGTCAAATCGCCCATTACTGCATCTACGCCATTCCCTGTAAAGCTTTTGTTGGAGTGAAACTGGAAGGTTTCAGAGAGCTCCAAATCAACAGGTACTTGATGACGGTCGAAATAGCCTAGCCGCTCTGCTAAAATCACTGGCAGAACTAAAGGATTTACTTTATTTTGATACAGACGAATAGTTGTCATAATATCTCTCCTAACAATCGAATAATGAAAATCACACTCATCCAGCCATGAAAATGATAAATCAACAGCAACGGTCTTGGCCCATACTCTCTCCCCATATCAGGATAGACTTCTTGAATATGGTAATAATCCTTATACCAGTTGACATAGCCCTGCCGATAAAAAATCAGCCAGCCAATAAGATATTGCCACCATGGTATCACCTTCATGAAGAACAATGCTGTCCATGCGAAAAGCATGATCATAGCTTCTGGAATCAGTAATAAAATCGCATTTCGAAAGCCGATCACATGAGGGAGTGTTACACGAACACCCATATCCTTTTTATAATCGCCAATATTGTTTGTCGACATCAGAAAGATAGTAAAAATCATTGAAATCAAACTGTACCAAACTAGCGGCCAGCTGTTGTGGCCTGCTTGAACATATGCCGATAAGTAACAGCTTAAGCCGCCTACAAAAAAGCCGGAAATCAGCTCTGTGACTGGGTACAGAAGGTAAGGTTTCGGTCCCAAGGAATAAGTGACTGCTGCAACAACAGACAAACAGCCCCAGAAAAACAGCCAAACACTCTTAGTTAGCCAAACAAGCAGCAGACCGCTTCCACCACCTATTCCCAACATCAACAGCAGAATAAGAACCGCATCCATAAAGCGGGCATCGCCACGAACAAGTCCTTCACTGCCCTTATGCCCGGTAAAGGTCTCTTTATTCTCCTCATTGGCTAGAAAAGCACGCATTTCATTCGCTGTATTTGCAATGATATTGAAGCAAAAGCCAGTTAATGTAAATAAAAACAGTTCAACGAGCTTCACATGTCCTGTCAGACAAGCGCCAAATAAGCCGCCGCTCAATACCGGTAAGCCAGTGGCAAAACCGGTACGAATCTCCATTACTGTATAGCTTCTTCTGGCAAACCCCTTTAGATACGTAAATGTTTCCTGGATCATCCTTTGACACCTCCTGTCAGTCCATTATAAATATGTTTTTGCAGCACCAGATAAAAAATCAACATGGGAATGATACTGATAATGATCAACGCACATATTACCTGCCAATTGGTCTGATTCGGTCCAATAAACCGATACAGAGATGTTGCAACAGTTCCATGATTCTCTCCCGGTAGATAGAGGAACGGCAGATAGAAATCATTATAGATACTGATCATTTTCAGCATACTTACCGTAGCTGTCGCAGGTGCAAGTAACGGAAACAAAATCTTCCAGTACACCTGAAAGTAGCCAGCTCCTTCCAAAATCGCCGCTTTATCAAGCTCTCTAGGGATTTTTTCATACATTTGCAGATAGATGAAAATCATCACGACATCTGCCCCTAAATAAATGATGATGGGCGCAATCAGTTTGTTGTACCAGCCTAACGCGACAATAATCTTGAATGTCGATATCTGCGAGACCACCATCGGCACCATCGACAGCAGAAAATAGCTGCCAATCAAGAGCTTCTTAAAGGGAAAATCAAAACGATTCAAGACATAGGCCGTCATCGAGCCGATCAACACACTGCCGATCACGCCGAAGAAAACCAAGATAAAGGTATTGATAAATCCTGAAACAATTTTTCCCTGTTGAAATGCCACCTGATAATTCGTGAAATCAAGTGTTTCAGGAAGTGCCAAACCCGATGTAGCATTGAACTCTTCGTAGCCTTTGAAAGAGCCAAATAGGACAATAAGTAACGGGTACAGGCAAACAAACAGCCAGAGAAGGAGTAGTATATATTTAGTTAGAATCCCTACATTTTGCTTCATTCCTTTACCTCCCGCTGTACCTTCTGCTGTAATACACTCAATAGGACAATAATTAGCGTCATTACCACAGCCATTGCTGAGCCTAGTCCAACCAACTTCTGATCAAAGGCTGTCTTCATAGTCTGCAGAAGGAATGTCGTTGTACCATTTGATCCGTTCGTCATAATCAAGGGAATCTCAAAGGCAGAAACCGCACCAATCGTCAACAAAACAAAATTCAGCTTTAACACTGTTCGGATATTAGGCAGAATAATCCAACGAAGCTGCTGCCAAAAGGATGCCCCTTCCAAATCCGCCACACGATAATAGACAGTCGGAATACTCTGAACCGCTGAAAAATAAAGTAGAAAGCTGGTACCCAGATGCCGCCATAAAGAAATAAATGCCAAAGTATAATTTACTAATCGAGGATCTCCTAGCCAATAGCGAGAAAAAGAGCCTAGATGAAGAAATTGCAGGAGCTGATCAAATGAACCATCCGGCTCAAAAAACAATCGGAAAATCATTGAGACCGCAACACCACTGATCATGATGGGAAAAACAAAAACTGCTTTGAACAGTGTTTTTCCTCTCGTTTTCATTGACAAAAGAACGGCCAATAATAATGCTACGACAATTTGAAGCAATCCTGATCCAAGATAGTATAAATTGTTTTTGAATGCGGCAAAATAAGCCGGCTCCTGAATGATTTTCAAATAGTTGGCAAAACCAACAAAATTTTTCTCAGTAGAAAGACCATCCCAATCAGTAAAGCTATTATAGATCAACATAAGAATTGGCAGCAATCCGAAGATGATCATCAACATAACTGGAAAAAGGAGAAAGAGAAAAATAATTCTCTTCTCCTCACGTGTCAATTGATTACTCATGATTCTTGGCAGCAGTTTCCCATTTTGCTTCCAAAGAATTTACATATTCTTCGTAGCTTTCATTTTGATCGGGATACAAACCAATGTTAACAATCTTTTGCAGAGCATCTGTCAGTCGAGCAATTCCTGCTTCATTAGCAATGGCTGAATAGGTTGTGTCAACCTCAGCAGAGGTCGCTGGTGCAGTCAAGATCACATTATTTTCTTCAACTAATTTCTTCTCCGTTTCATCAAGCTCTGATTTAACAGGAGTCATACCGCCCATATCTTCAGCAAAGCCGCTTTCAGGAGAAATGAAAAATTCCAAAAAGGCTTCTGCGGTTGCTTTGTTCTTCGTATTCTTGTTGATTCCAATAACCGAAGGTGCACCTAATGCAAGGCTGGTTTTTCCATCAAGTAATACAGGAAATGGCATAATTTTGATTGTATCATCAGCTGATGCCAATGCTTGGATAGGAGCTACATCCTGTGATCCGCTCATCAGCATAGCGATTTTTCCATCTGCTAACTGCTGTTGCGCTTGCTGCCCTTCCAGAGTTACCGGATCAGCTTCAATCAACCCGTTAGAAGACAAGTCATAAATTAGATCCATGACTTCGCGAATCGGCTGCCCCGTTTCAAAAGCCGTTCCTTTTTCCAACGTTTCAGCTTTGAAATCCTCACCACCGTATGAAGATAATGCACCTGCCCATACAGCTAGTCGCTGGTAATTTGTGTAAAATGGAATCGCACCTGTCTTTTCTTTGATTTGTTTTGCTGCAGTAAGCAGCTCTTCTGTTGACGTCGGCAGTTCCTTGATTCCTGCTTCATCAAAGACCTCCTGATTATAAATCAGTCCCAGAGAGTTCAGAACTGTCGGCAAACCATAGACTGTCTCATCATAATCGGCCTCAGTCACATCAATATAATCCTTTTCCATCGCTTCCACCTTGCCTAACGGCTCAAAGTATTTTTCATACTCTTCAGGTGTTCCCGCCATTGAAAACGGAATGAATACAACATCACCATAATCAGTCGTGTTCATTCTTGTTGCGATATATTGATCGTAATCTGTTCCTGAAGCTTCCCATTTGATATCTGTTACTTCCGGGTATTTTTCTTTGAAGGCTTCTTCGATTTTTTCATACAGCTCATCTGCATCTACACGATTTGTCACAACTGTGATTTCTCCACTTACCGTATCTCCAGAGGCTTCCTTCTTTGTTTCATTTGAATTACACGCTGCCAATACCATAGTCAAGCTCAGTACAGATGCCGCGGTCAAAAACTTCTTCATCTCTTTTCCTCCATTACACTTCGTTTAATTTTTTATGATCATTACAGCTGAAAAGAAATACCTTCTTTTGGTCAACTGTAAAATTGATTTTCTGTCCAACACTTACACTGCTATCCGTCGAGGTTCGAATCGCTAATAAAACATCCTTCCATAATACAGATATCAGTTGATCACTGCCCATATAACGGATTTTCTTGATTACTCCACTATGGCTGCCTGCACCGTCAGACAAATGGATGTCCTCACTCCGAACTGCAGCAATGACCTGCTGTACCGGAAATCGGTCAAAGTCTGTTCCAAACCTTTCATCCTGCACGATCAAAGAACCGTCTCCATGAATCTCTCCATCAAAGCGATTGATTTCAGGACGCCCAATAAAACTCGCTGTAAACAAGTTGACAGGGGCTTCATAGATCTCACGAGGTGTCCCGATTTGCTGGACCACACCGTCCTTTAGTACAACTACTCTATCTGCCAAGGACATTGCTTCATCCTGTGCATGGGTCACAAAAATCGTAGTTGCCTTCAGCTGATCATGCACTTGGCGAATCAGTACTCCCGTCTGTTCACGCAACTTCGCGTCCAAATTGGACAACGGCTCATCTAATAGAAACAGCTTCGGCTCTCTAACGATAGCTCTTGCCAATGCAACACGTTGCCGTTGGCCGCCGGAAAGACTTTTTGGTTTCTCCTGAAGCAGCTCTTCAAGCTCTAAACTGACCGCAGCCCAATGCACTTTCTCTTCGATTGTTTGTTTGTTCTCTTTACGAACTTTCATTCCAAATGCAATATTATCCCTAACTGTCATATGAGGGAAGAGCGCATACTCCTGAAATACCATAGCGATGTTTCGATTCTTCGGCGAATAATTCGTCACATTTTCTTCTTCTAACAGGAAGCTTCCCTTTGTTACCTGCTCAAACCCAGTCAACATATTCAACAGCGTTGACTTGCCGCTTCCGCTAGGTCCGACAATCGCGATAAATTCCCCTTTTTCTATCGAAAGTTGAAAGTCTTTCAGTGCCCATTGCTCTTTTCGAGGGTATTGCTTTGAGAGTCCTTGCATTTCTATATAGGTCAATGTTCGACTCCTTTCATGATTGATTCGTGAAAACTATAACAAAGCCTCTATTAGGGTACTATTACTCAGTGAAAATGTCAAAATATCTCCTGTCTTTTCTTTACTCAGATGAAGAAAAAATGAGAAATTCTTTTCATTCGATTTTTCACTCTAAAAAAACAAAAAAAGAGTGTATCAGAGCTCAATGCCGTTCCAAAAAAGTTACCCTTTTTAGAACAGCAGATTGCTCTACTCACCCTTCCTTGATCAAATAAATTGGAAATGAAGACTTGCTCTCATTACTGGAATCTTCCTCTCCTTTTTCAGTTAGCAATGCCAGCTCTCTACGCATCAGCTCCGCCTTATCCTGCTCGCCGATATCCTCTGTTACTTTTATGAATAATTGCGTTTTTTCAAATGCCTTCGGATCCTTCGTAAGAAGAAACTTAAATAAACAGTCAAAATAATATAAATCCAATTTGTAGCTGGAATTTCTTAAAGCGCTTTGCTGCTTCTTCGCCAGCTTCAGGTATTTCTTTACAAGCATCAGCTTTCCTTCAAACAATCTGACATGAATCAGATTCAACAGTGCATTGAAGGCACTGTTTCGAGTCAGCTCATCCCTTTTCTCCTCATCTTTGACGGGAATTGCCTTTTTAATAAGCAGATCTGCCTGCTTTTCAGTAAAATAGGGTATTAAGTTTGCCAATAGTATATAATCGTACTGAAAATAATAATCCTTTTTTACAAGCATTCTATATATCAGCTCGCTGTCACTTTCACTAATTGATGGTATCTCTTCCCAGTGGTCATGAAAATAATTTTTTATTGCCAGCTGGTTGGAAAGCTCTCTCAAATCTTTAGTCGGCTTTACAGCTAGTTTCTTATAGTAAGCAATCAATTGCTTCTTCGTCTTCTCATCCTTCAAATGTTCTCCACAATGCTTGAATAGTTCTCTAAACTGCTGCTGATCAAGATCGAACATAGCAAAAGAAAAAAACTCATGAACATTTACAGACATTTTATTCAAAACACTCTGTAAATCGTTGAGCCGGACTGAACGCTCGTCACTTTCTATCCTTGAGTACGTCGTCCGATCAAGATATCCCTTCGATATCTCTCTTTGTGTATGCCTTTTGCTTTTTCTAATAAATTTTAGTGTTTCTCCAATATTCATTCTACTCCTCCAAGTCAGCGGTGTTGTACCACGAAAAAACAAAAAATAACGATAAACCATACTCCACTTAAAAATTTGTCTTATGCCTAAACTATTCTTTGTGTATGCTGCTTCACAACAGCAGTCTACTTCCATTTCCAGTTATCAGAATCTTACCTGTCAAGCGCTTGTAAATTCTCTTGATTGATTGCAGGAACAGTCATTCTCTCTATACACCTCGAAATCACTCCATAAGAAATCCAGCGTCTATATGTTGTTCTCCTGAAAAGCTTTGCAGATAGACATTCTTTGGATAGCAAGGACATTACCACACCAATATAATTAGCTTATTATAACAAAAACACTAATTAATAACAATTCTAATTTGAAATTTCAACATATTTTTTTAATATAAAAATAAAACCTAAGAATATGCATACAGCACTATATGTAAATGATAATTATTAATGATAAATAAAACGCTTTTATTAAAAAAACAACTTTCCTCTCAATCGTTTTTTTCAGTAGTTGCCATCTAGCTGAATCAATAAAAAAGCGAAGAGCCCCCGAATAAGGGAACTCTTCGCTTTTTTATTAGTAGAAGCTGTTGCTTGCTTCCAATGATTATTCGCTAACTGTTACTTCGCCGGTTACTGACGCACCGTCTTTATCAAGTGTTGCAGAATCTTGATATTCTTGTTTTTCAAAAGTTACATTACCATCTACTTTTGCTGCATCTAATACAAAGCCATTTGCTTTGACTACGATGTCACCCTTAACAGTCCCATGAACAATGTTAAAGTTTTCTGATTCAACTGTTAATGTAGGAACAGTGATTGTATATTCAGCTGTTACATTACGGTCAGCATCTTGAGAATACAATGCTAGTTTTCTATAGATGTCACTGCTTGCATCATCTTTATCATGGAACTCTCCTGATACAGTGATATCGTTAGTGAAAGTTACATCCTTTGTTGCAGCAATGATCCAGTTACCATCTGCTGATAAAGCTGTTTCCAACACTGCAGGATCATCACTTACTGACGCTGTAGATACAACATCTGTTGTGCTGCTGTCTGCTGTACTTACTTCAGTTGTAGATGATGAAGAGCTGCTTGATGAATCCTTATTATCTGCACCACATGCACCCAATACTAAAGTTGTTACTGCTGTTAGACCTAATAATGCCAATTTTTTTGATACCATAAAATATCTCTCCCTTTCTTTAATCGTAGAAAGTATAACACGGAAATAAATTTTTTAACAAAGAATTGCACTTTCATAAGTCAATTAAAAACTTTGTGAAATAAAATCTGATCAAAAGAAATCATTTCACCTTTTCTTAGCTGTATTCCTACCGATTTTCTTTAGAAAAATAGGATTTATAAGGAAGTCAAGGCAACGGTATCTATTCCTTTTTTTTCTGTTCAGTTATTTCACTAAAACAACTTTCTACATTTTTTTCTTCCTTTAAGTATGCAATGATACGTGAAACTTTTAACTTTCTTAATAAAAAACAGAGGTAAAAACGAGTGTATAGAGTAAATCTCTCAACAGTCGTTTTATCCCCTGCTCTATTAACATGACTTAATTCTTTTTCAGATAATTTTTTTCATGATTCAACAGCCACTGCTTTCTATCCAAACCGCCAGCGTAGCCACCTAAACCTCCATTGGTTTGGATCACTCGGTGACAGGGAACAATGATCGCCAGCTGGTTCGCGCCATTAGCATTGCCGATGGCTCTTGAAGCATTTGGTCGTTCAAGCTTAGTACCTAGTTCTTTATAGGAAGTCGTCTCCCCTCTTTCAATCATCAAAAGCTGCTGCCAGACACTCTTTTGGAAATCAGACCCCATAAGAATAAATGGTGTTTTGAATGCCTTCAAAGATTGTGCAAAATACTGCTGCAGCTCAGCCTTGATTTGTTCGGATATTTTCGTCTTTCCCGGAATGATTTGAGCATTCAAGCGATTTCGTAGTCTTTCAATCTCACGCTCCAAGCCTCGGCGATCCACAAACTCCAGCAAATATAGATAGTCATCATCTGCCACACTCATCATTGGTCCCAGTTCTGTGTCGATCCAATCCGCAGAAAGAACCTTCAATTCCTTCGACTGCTTCGGCTTTCTTCCCATGATTTTAGTAAACGCATCATGAAAGCCGCTGGATGAATCATAACCGGCATCTAGCTGTGTATCAATGATTTTCTCTCCATTTTTGATTGTCTTCATCGCAATCCCCATCCTTCTCGCTCTGGCAAACTGAACAAATGTCATACCATACACCTTTTTAAATTGTCTTCTTGCAGTTGCAGAATGGATACCCAATTCAGAAAAATCTCTATCGCTCCAACGTTTTTCCGGTTCGGCTTCTACTAATTCAACCATTTTCTGAACTGTCTCTGGTATGGACCGAGGATAAGAAAGCGGCTTACATCGCTTGCATGGTCTAAAGCCAGATAGTAATGCTTCCTCTGCTGTGTCATAGAATATACAATGCTCGTATTTCGGCTTTCTTGCAGGGCAGGTCGCATGACAAAAAACACCTGTAGTTGTGATTCCGGCAAAGAAAATCCCATCAAACGCTGTGTTTCGTTCAAGAAGAGCTTTATAATAAGCGTGCTTCATTTTTTCATCAGTGATCATTGTGACCTCCTCCAGTCTTTTCCAGTTTATCATTGATAGCTTCTCATTCATTTCTATTTGATTATAAGCCTTCTTTTGCTTCTATGCATCCGAAAAATGAACACCTAATTTTTCTACTTCTATCCACATCCTCTAAGATTTAAGAGTTATTTAAGAAATGATTAAGAGACCAGTTAAGAAACTCTTGCTATAGTATTGATGTAGAGAAAAGGAGTGAATAACCATGAATGAATCAATGTTGACTTTAAAACATGTATCAAAAAGCTTTGGAAAAGAACAGGCACTGAAAAATGTGTCTTTAGAAGTAAAAAAAGGCGATATTTACGGCTTGATTGGACGAAATGGTTCCGGTAAAACCACAATCATGAAGCTGATCACTGATTTGTCAAAAGAATCTGATGGTGACATCGTCTTATTAGGAAGAAGTAAAAAGAAAAGCAGCTACACACAGGCACTGCAGCATATTGGGGCAGTCATTGAAGAGCCCGTTGCCTACAGCAAGCTCTCGGCATATGAAAACATGAAAATCATCTGTATCCAAAAAGGAATCCATGATTATTCTGTCATCAAGGAAATGCTGCAGTTCGTCAATCTGGCAGATACAGGAAAGAAAAAGTTCAAAAACTTCTCTTTAGGAATGAAGCAGAGACTAGGTATCGCAATGGCATTAGTCAATAATCCGGATTTTCTGATCCTGGACGAGCCGATCAACGGACTCGATCCAATCGCTATCATTGAATTTCGTGAACTACTTGAAAGAATCAACAACGAACGAAATACGACTATCTTGATCTCCAGTCATATCCTGACTGAGCTATATCAAGTCTCCACTCGTTTTGGGTTTATCCATAAAGGTGAAATGATTCAAGAGATTACAAAAACTGACTTTGATGCTCTCTGCACGGAGGATATCATCGTGCATGTAAATGACATCAATCTTGCCTCCGTCACTATAAGAGAGCAATTAACAAAAGACTTCACAGCAATCAATGAACAGGAGCTGCGAATCCATGACAACAGTCTGGTAATTGCCAAGGTTAATCGGTTATTGGTAACGAATGGTATCGATGTTTCATTTATTGGGAAAAAAGAAGTTAGTTTGGAAAATTATTACACAAATCTGGTCAAAGAAATAGGAGGTGCAGAATAATGATTCGATTGATGAAAGCTGATATTTATCGTTTATTGCGCACAAAAGGGTTTTATATCACGATGATTTTAATGGTTGCCTACGCTGTGCTTATCGTTTCTTCACAATCTGTAGGAAGTGTCGGCGTCAACATGAGTGATACACTCGATGCCTCGACCATTCAGTGGAATTTAAAAATGGCTGTTCAATACACGTCATTTTCAAGTGCCTTTCTGGTTTATTTTCTGATTGGGCTGTTTGTTATTCTTTTCGGCTATGAATTTTCTCAACGGACGTATAAGAATAGTTTAACTGCCGGTGTCAGTCGGCTGACCTTTGTTTTATCAAAATACCTGATCCAGCTGCTGTTCTTTCTTCTTGCAACATTATTGTATTTTGGCGGCGCTGTAGTAACAGCTTATTTCAAATATGGTCTCGGTGATACAGATCTTGCTCCCTTTTTATGGAATACACTGGTCTTATCTATCGGTATCAGTTTAGTTATCAGTGTCGTTTTCAGTCTGGCATCCTTCGTTTTAGTCAGCAGCAACAGTCTTGTTCTTGCCTCTATCTTTGTTGTGGTTTATCCGATGGCGATCCAAATCATTGCGATGATGATAAACGCTGATGGATTAAAATATTTTGATTTCTTTGGTCTCGTTCAACAAATCGGACTCGGAACGCTTTCAGGAAAAGAGCTGCTTCCTTACACAATAATCAGCTTGATCACCATTGTCCTATCCTTAGCAGGAAGCGCCCTTGTGATTCGACAGAAAGAGCTATAACCATTAAAAAGCAGTCAGAGCTTTATTGCCTCTGGCTGCTTTTTAATGTGATCGTTAATTCAAAAATTGATTCAGTAGATGCAAGCTGGATGTCCCCCTCAAGCAGTTCTACCAGCTCCTTAACGATATGAAGGCCTAAGCCGGTACTTTTATTTGCCCTGGATGAATCTTCTGTCATAAACCGCTGGAACAGCTCCTGAGGGTCAATGATTCTTTCTGCAATCCCGTTTTTGAATTGAAAAATCAACGCCTCAGACTCTTTTATCAACTTGACTTCAGAATAGCCCTGACCATGCTTCAGCATATTGCCCAATACATTTTGAAATATCCGCTGTAGAACGGTTCGGTCCGAAATCAGCAAATCAGTTTCTGCAATCTCGATAGAAAGAGGCATCTCTTGTTCTTGAAATTCTTCATAATAAGTGAACAAATTCTCCCTTAAAAGCTCTGAGACATCAACCTGTTCAAGCTCAAGCGCCACCCCTTTCTCCTGAATCAAGTTGTATTCCATCAGGTAACCAAGATAATGGGAAATCGAGGTCAGACTATTATCTATCTTTTGAATCATCTCCTGCTTTTCTCCAAGGGAAGTGTCCTTCAATAAAATCTGCGTATAACCTGAAGAAACAGTCAGCGGCGTCTTCAGATCGTGTGTCAGATTCGAGAGTAGTTGATGAAGCTGTTTCTCCTTTTGCCTCTGCTCCTGATAATACTTCTTGTTTTTACGGATCAGCTGATTGTTCTGATCTAAAAGCCGACGAATCAAAAGGATTTTAGAGGTTGAAACCAATTCTGCATTTGTTTCTTCTGTTACAATAAACTTCAGCTGTTGAAGAATTTCCCTTAAATCAAACAGGAGGAACATGACATAAATGATTGTGAGAAGCAACGCAATTCCTAAAAACCAAGTCAGCATATCAGCTGTCCTCCTTTGCTAGACGAATACCCATTCCCCAAATCGTCTCAATGTACTCATTATCAGGATCGGCTGCCTTCAGCTTCTTCCTTAATGTGCTGATATGAACGTTAACTGTATTTTCCCCGCCAATATATGAGTCTCCCCATACTCGCTCATAAAGATTCGCCTTTGAATAGATTTTGTTAGGGTAGCTTAAAAGCAACTCCAACAGCTGATACTCCTTATGGGAAATATCGATTTGCTTGCTGCGCACAGAAACTTCATAGCTCGCCATATTCAATGTCAGGTTCTTGAAAGCCATTGTTTTTTCCTGTGGTGCCAGGATAGCTGTATTCCTCAGCTGTACCTCAATTCGTGCTTCAAGCTCTTCAATATCAAACGGCTTAGTTACATAATCTGCGGCACCTTCTTTCAAAAGCTCCACCGTTTTTTTCTTATCATTGACAGCCGTCATAATAATCACAGGTACAGCAGATTCCTTCTTGATACTCTTCAATACACTTTCTCCTGTAACGCCGGGAAGCATCAAATCCAAGATCACTAAATCAAAGGTCTCTTCCGATGCACGAATGACCCCTTCTGTTCCTGAGCGGACAATCGTCAACTGATACTTCTCCTGAAATAAGTGGTTCAAAAGCTGACAAATATTTTCATCATCCTCAACAATCAATACTTTCTTCATCTTGTCCTCCGTATTTTCTCCATAGTTCTTATCAATTTATAGCGATAGCTATATCCATGATCCATCGCCTTTCACTCTGCTATTCTCTTACATAGCCGACTTTCTTCAGCTTTCTAATTCGCAGTTCCAGATGCCTCGATAAAAACCAAAGACTGCTGCAAATCTATATAAATCGTTCGTCCAATTGAAGAATCAAGCTGCCCGGTGTCCTCCAACTCCTGCCAGTAAAACGGTCCCTTTATCTGTTTAGGTTGAAAAAACAACGGCAAGCGCGTCACCTCAGAATAAGAAGCCCCTTCAATGAAATGCGCAAACTCCGCATCATCAAGCTTCGCAAAAATGTATAGTTCTGTTCGTACATGACCTACACTTCTTTTTTCCACAGCAGACATCCAATATAGCGACTCTGTTTCAGGAAAATCAGGAAAATACATTTCGAGCCCTTCTCGATCTGTACGAATCTCACTGATATCCTTTTCTCTAAACCAGAAGATAAGCAGCGCTCTTAATCCCATCACAATGAGGATTGTCGCAATAAATAGCACTAATGCTCTTTTTATTTTCTGTTTACTCAGTTTTATCGACCCCTTTAAGTTCAACGGCATAATTAAAATGACCATAGTGAAGCAACAAAAATTCTTATGACAGGCAGGAAAAACATTACTGTATGATGCATAGTCGCCCCTTTGATCCTCATAAGCGCTTCATTCTATATTTTACTATAGTTCTCGGCTGTCGTCCCTTTGTTTTTAAATCAGCTGGCAATAAGTTCTCTACAGTACTTCTCTGCCACTCAAGGACAACAAAAATCATCCTTGAGCATCAGATTTACATTCTGACATCCAAGGATGATTTTTTTCAATTTAATCGGCGCACTTCGATTGACTAATTAGCAACCTGTTCATGATAATTCCGCCAGTTGCCTTCCTGTAGGTAAATACTGTGATGATCAAAACGTAAATCGTTCTCCGTCACATAAAGGTAACAATAGACCTTCTCGGTGCGACTATATCGTTTTGTCTTCTCATCAAACACTTCAACTTCAACAATTTGGCGCTCATACTCGTTTCGTTCATCATTCACGCCAAAATAGTTTTCCAGCTGATCTACAGAGGATATGTCTGTTTGAAAATCACTCAGCTCAAAAATCTCGCCGTAAACCCAGTCAGCTCCGGGAAGCAATGCAGGATAATGCTTCTCCTTCATATGGAACAGCTTTCCTTTGATACGTGCCTTTTTCGGTCTGCCTTTGACTTTCCCATCCAAGTATTTTTGATAATTGAACAGGTTCTCCATCAAGCTGCCATAGGCAAACAAAGGCATTTCTCTTCCATCCATCAGTGGATGGCACCTCCGATTGCCTTCATGTCCTCTTTGCCGTCATATTCAACGATTGCCTCGATTGCCTTTTCAAGAGAACGTGTGATGTCCGTCAGACTCATATACGGCTGTCCAGCTTTATCAACTACCTGCTCTGGAATATAAGGGACATGGATAAATCCACCCTTCATCTCTGGAAACTCTTTATCGATCATGTATTGAACCTGATACATGATATGGTTACAAACAAAGGTTCCTGCTGTATTTGACACAGCAGCAGGCAGCCCTGCTTCCTTCATTGCTGCAACCATCGCTTTGATTGGCAGTTGCGTGAAATAAGCGGGAGCACCATCAGACTGAATCAGCTCATCAACTGGCTGATTCCCTTCATTATCTGGAATACGAGCATCATCTATATTGATTGCCACACGCTCTGGTGATGGCGCAAAACGTCCGCCTGCCTGACCAATATTCAATACGACATCTGGTTGGTGTACGATGACTGCTTCTTTTACAACCTCTGCAGATTTGCCGAAAACAGTAGGAATTTCCAATTTGATGATCTCAGCTCCACTGATTGTATCTGCCAAGCCCTTTACAGCTTCTAACGCTGGATTGATTGGCTCGCCGCCAAATGGATCGAAACCTGTAACTAAAATCTTCATGATCTATTCACTCCTTGTCTTTATTCGCTGATCTCAATGAATTTACTTTAAAAATAGGATGATAAAATGACCAACTTCCACCGTTATCGACAATTCGCTTTTCAAAAAAATCAGTAGATTCAAGAAAATCATTCTATCCTTCTATGCCTGAAAATCGTTCAGACATTGCTATTCTCCTATTAAGAATAGCAACTATGATACACTCATTATTTCTATCTTGCAAACCTCAGCAGTACTCTTAATTAAAATGCTAAGAAATACATTAAGGCGATATGAACAACGATCAATATGACTGCAATTGGCGCCTGTGTTTTGATGACCGCATTCGGGTCCTTCATTTCCAGTAAAGCCGCCGGCAATGCATTAAAGTTCGCAGCCATAGGCGTCAACAACGTTCCACAGAAACCAGCCGTCATTGCCAATGCTCCTGCAACAACTGGATCTCCACCTTGAGCAATAACAAACGGTACACCGATCCCAGCAGTAATTACTGTAAATGCAGCAAAGCCATTCCCCATGATCATCGTAAAAATGACCATTCCAAGACAATAGGCAACAACACCGATAAATCGATTGCCTTCCGGTATAAACCCTGAAATTCCATCGGAAATCACTGTTCCAACACCCGCAGCATTAAAGATAACACCTAAAGCAGCCAACAGCTGAGGTAGAATACCACTAGTCCCAACCTGTTGAATCATTCTATCTGCATCATCAGCAACTGTTTTTGGTTTTGCTGACGTAATAAACATCGCAATAAGCAAGGTCAGAATTGAAGCAATACCAATACCTACCTGACCGCCTAATGGAGTATAAGAAATCAAAACGGCAAACAATGCTAAAAGGATACACGGCAGAAAAATCCAGCTGCCGACACGTTTTGCAGAAGCCTCTGCAACGTCTTCATCAATATCTGCCAGCTTACCGATTCGAACCTGCTTGAATAGGGTCAGAACTCCCATCAAGATGATGATAATTCCATCGATCAGATACGGAATAAAATTACCAAAGGCAAATACTACACCTAAGAGAAGCCAGAAAGCTGCTGTTCCTAATCTTGTCGGGTGCGTTTCATCCTTGAATACTCGCACCGCAGTTGTCATCAACAGCAGACCAATCAAAATATAGAAAAACTCCAATAAGTTACTAACGATTTGTTCCATTATTGTTGTCCTCCCTTATCTTCACGCTTACTGTATTTTTTCGCCAGCTTTCTATCCATCAATAGGTTATAACCGCCTGCTAGCACTAAAACGATCAATGCGATTGGTATCGACATTTGAGCAACCGCTGATTCAGCAATATCATAGCCTAAAGACTTCATTGTCCCTGTAATAAGCAACACGCCTGACGCAGCAACAAATGTATTCTGAGCAAAGAAATTCCCGAAGTTCTCGTTTGCAGCAGCACGTGCTTTGATCATTTCCTCATCCTCTTCATCCAGCTTGCCGTATTTGTTCTCAGCAGCAGCCTGTGCCATTGGGTTGACGATTGGACGAATAAACTGTGTATGCCCTTGAATACGAATGGAGAAGGCCCCCGCCAGCTCACGAATAACAAGGTACAGTGTGATAAAACGTCCCGGTGTAAGGCTCTTGATTTTTTCAATCAATACTACCGCCTGTTGACGCAATCCAAAACGCTCCGAAATACCAATCATCGGCAGCGTCAGTAAAAACAAGGTAACTAATCGATTGGAAACAAATGCTTCTCCCAACATCTCCAAAAATTCTACAATCGAAATCCCCGATACCATAGCTGTTACAAATGCCGCAATCAGCACTACAGCGATCGTATCAAACTTAAAAATAAAGCCAACTAAAATAATCAAAATGCCGATCAATTTAATCCATTCCATCTACTTATCTCCTTTAAAAAAAATTTTGACTTTATTTAGTATATACTAAGTTACTTTGCAGACAAAGAGAAAATTAGAAATTTCTGAAAATTCCAATTACTTTTTAATGAAAATCTGATGAATGACTGAAATATTTTTTTACTACTAGAAGACAAAAGAACAGTAGATCCATCAATTAGATCTACTGCCCTCTTATTTTGATATCAGATGCAACCGTAAACAACACGAACCCGGTGCTTACAGTCACGTACTTATTAGGACGTTAAAGCTCTGAGCCAATCAATCGCAGTCCACCCACAAACGGTACTTGCCGCAGTGTAAACATTGGAAAAGATAACCGCACATCGAACCTGATTTTGTCAGATAAGAACGAATCCCTTGATAATGACCGAGCGCTTCATACTCCGCAATCACCTGATCTGCAATGCCCAGCTCCTCTAGTTCTTTTGTGCCAACCTCACCAAGATAAGCACAAAAATCATCACAATGAGCCAGCCAATACTCTCCTTGCCAGCTAACATAGCCCGGTGTGTGCTTAAATAACTCGTTGACTCGCTCCTGACTGGTCACTTGATCGACTTCTGCATCTTGAATGAACTCGCCATCAAACGTTTCAGCAGCCTTTCCATTCGCCACACAGGTTAGACAAACACATTCGATTTCTTCGGTGCTGTACATATGGCTGATTGATTTTGTGACTGTTTCACCACAACACTCACAGGTATTTGAGCTTGTCTCAAGAATACCGATTTCATCGAGATTTGGACTGTATTTGAAGGTTGGATAGTTTTGCTTTGGCATTAAGAACACTCCTTTTTAAATTATTTATTCTTCCAAATATTGGTATACACTTATTATAAATTATCGCTTTTCAAGAATATAGTAATTTTTGATTATAGAAACCTGGACTAGAGATAAATTGATCAAAATAATCGTTTACTAGATTCTCTCTTACCTTGCGATGCATTCATTTAATTATAAATTAAACTCCTCTGTTCTAAAATTGAATTGTATCCGCCGATTATATACGTGTATAATGTTTAACAGAAGCTATAAGGGAGGATGTAATGAAAAAGATATTTTGTGAAGCCTGTGGTAGTACTGATTTAGTGAAAGAAGATACTATCTACACTTGTCCATATTGTCACACCGTCTATGAAAGCAATTCCCCAGCAATCGAAAAGACGATGAAGAATGAATCAGTTACAACAGATTTACCAACCGAACCAATCAAGTCATCTACAATACAAGCCACAGCAAAAATAGCGCCTAACAAAAAGATAAAAAAAGACAATAAAAAACTCTACTGGAAGATATTTCTTGCCATATTTGCTCTGGGCTCTATTGGAGCAGCCTTCGATTATTTGAAAGAAGGAAACATTTACAGTACTATAGAGTATTTTTCTATATTTGTCGTATGTACTAACGCCTTTTATACTGCTGTTACTTCACGAAAAGTATTCATAACGAAGAAAATATCCGGTGGATGGGCACTTCTTTTGCTTGCTGTATTCTGGGCACTTATCCAGAATATTTTCGGCATTCAAGGAAGCTAGAAAAAATGGAAATCTAAGAAATTTGACATTATTGCACAACAAATGATAGCTGCTGTAAAATTTTTTTCTGTTATTTTTCCTTATATAATAAAAGAGGATAGATCGGTCATGTTATTTAACTTTTGTTCCCATTGCAACGCTATTTTCTTTCAGCTATACTAAGTGCGTAGGATAGAAATCAATAACAATTGAATAGATAATTGGCACTTCCTGATTCGGCGCCAACCGAATTGATGAAGCCTTGTAGAGACAGCTGTAACTGCCTTGCAAGTCGCCGATAGCGCAAGCAAACTGATTGCTTCAGTCCACCCATAATCTCCTTAATCCCTATAACGAAGGAACACTCCTTTTTGAACAGGGCTGCAAGCATACCAGTCTTCTTTGTTGACTATTGTAGACGATAGCAGGTATTCCCCTGTTATCGTCTTTTTTCTATCCTGCAATTGAGAAAAAACTTTAGCGATGCTTCACAAAGGTTCTCAGCATTCTTTTTCATCGCTATAGAATCAGCCTTTCAGGCCAAAATAAAAAGGCACTTCGTCGCCTGGCGCCAACCGAGCGACAAAGCCCTGTATAAACGGCTGTAACCATCTATACAAGTTGCCTAACTGTCATTGTACCTAATTTCAGAAAATATTTCTACACAATGACGGATTTTTCTGCCAACGATCAATTGATTTCCTGATTTGCAGAAAAATAAAATTTTACAGTTTTTTTCAATAAAAAGCGTATACGCAAAAAGTACCGCGTATTTTTTCAATATATCAAAAAGGAGTGCAAGCAATGGACAAGCAAACAAATTGTATCAAGGCAATTCCCTATCACGAAATACTTGCTATGCAAGAAATCAATGAACGACTGGACTCATGGCAGAAGATGCTGGAAATTCTAGAAATCTTTTTCTCTGAGGAAAATCCGCCGGTCAACAAGAAGAAGATCATACGAGACTACCATGCATGCGGGAGGCTGTTTAAAGCGTTTCAGAAGGATTACAGCGTGCTACTCCAAAATGACAAAGACTTGATTAAGAGCATGGTGACAGGCAAGAAAAACAATCATTAATTGTCAATCCGTCTACTTTTTAATCACTAACTATTCCTTTTGTATTTCTTACTTTTTTATTCTGTTGCTTTTCTAAAACTGAGTTGATTCAAACAATGGATTCACGGTATAATCAAGTGACAAATGAAAAGGTGAGTGAAAAATGAAAAATATGAGTTGTACAGCATGCGGAAGTACCGAATTAACAAAGAAGGACAACCATTATGTCTGTAGCTATTGCAACAGTTCTTATTTAGAAGAAACAACAGCAAAAGTCCCTCCTACAAAAACTATCGTAAAAAACATATTTATAAATAAAACTGAACCAACACCCAAGCAGCAAGAAGTAAAGAAAGTCTCATTCTTCAAAAAAATATTCGGACTCCCTTTTTTTCTTATTGGAAGCCTTCTACTTATCTTAGGACTTGCCTTCTTAAAAGAAGGTATCCTATTCGAAGCTGCTTTTTTTGGATGGCCAGGATTAATACTTACAAATTTGAGCTACACTACTATTACAGGAAAACAGATTTTACTGACAAAGAAATTCAACGGTTGGCAGCTATTTCTCATCACCATTTTGTTGATTGTACTAGCGATAGTGATGATATCGTGATGCTTTTATACTAACTATAAAGGTAACTACTATGTGATAAACAGTTTCCCTCCAAAATAGAAATGTATCATAACCTTTGAAAGAGGCTATGATACATTTCTATTTGAATTATTCTAAAACTAACCCTATAGCCTTAAATTACATCGTTTATAAGACCTGCTACGGGAACATCTCCAAGCTTGTGAGAAAAATCTGCTGTCATTTCAGGAATAATGATTGTTTCTAAATACTCCTTTTTCGTCACTTCATTTTCTCGGTCGATTATATTTCCTTGTCCATCAAAATCAACCTTGTAAGCAACCTCAAAAACCAGTGCGCGGTTAAGAACCGAAGGATTTCCTGAAGGATCATAGCTTGTCTCTAACTCTTTATCCTCCCTATCATACAAAGGAATAACCTTAGGATACGAGCTTTCAACAATTGCTTTTAATTTATCATTCTCAAGAAATTCTGGATCACCCTTCAAATTTCTAAATATCTCCAGCTCCTCTGTTGATAAACGCTCAATATGCAGATTGTTTCTAAGATAGATATATGTCGTGTCTAAGGATGAGTCCTTTTGATAGATTGTTTGCTCGCTCTCTTCAACTGGTGAATAGCCTAGAGAGCTATCCTGAAGCTTTTGATCAAAATCGCTGATATCTAACTGCCCAATCAAATAGTTTTCAAATACTTTTCTATACATTGTATACACTTGGTCAAACGTCTCTGATAATTGACCGTTTTCAGCAAGTCCCTTCGTTTCAGCTAATTCAATATCATACGTCATTGGTTTTGACTGCGCCTGAAGTTTAGAAAGGACTTGTTCTGTCTTACCAGCTGAAGGTGTTGCTCCGTCTTTTTTCACTTGATTCCCTCCATTCAAAAAAAGTACCCAAGCTATAATTGCAACTGCTATTACGATGACCAATACAAATAAACCTCTGCGTCTATTCATATACGACTACCTGTAGGTCTGCATAGCTGCCATCATAATTTGATACAGGGAAATCATTTGGATTCACAGTGTATATTTCTCCCCACGAAGAAACAATCAAATTACCGTTACTATCTTTTCCAGTCACTGTCATCGCATGGCCGCCTTCAATATACTTCTCATTTCCGTTCTTATCGTACATTTTTACAGGATTCACTCGAATAACTACTTGACCATCCGCTGCAAGCTTATCATAATTTGATGCAGTTGCACTAATGTTTTCACGAACATCTACTGAAATCCCATGATCACTCATGTATTTTTCCATTCTGTATTCTCGGCTATCTACACTAGTCCCACTTCCAGTAGCGTCTTGTCTTAAATCGTAATCAGATTTTGGCCCATCAATAATATTTCCATCCCTATCCTTTTCTTTATAGTCCTCATATTCATCCAATTCTTCCCAACTGAAAAAAAGGAACGATTTTTTATTACGATTGTCGGTAGCACAATAAAAGTCTACTAAAAGATAATCATAGTTCATGACCTTATACCCATTCTCATCAATAGAATACATTGGAAAGCCAAATTTTTCTTCAAAGCCCTTCGGATCATTTTCATAATGAACAAATATCGTATTAATCATGGCCACATAGCCACACCCTTCATTATTTAGGCGTCTAAGTAAAATCAGCATTTCTGCTTCCGTGTAATCCGGATAGTAGGAACGGATAATTTCTGCAAATTTTTCATCACTATAAAACTTACTAGCCGGAGAACCCTGGTCTCCTCCATATTCTCCATTCTCATCATAAACGGTTGGGTTTTTCTGTCTCCTCAATCTTTCCTGCCATTGTTGAGCAACTTTTTCTGCCCAGCCCATTTTACTTTTTTCAGGAAGAACAAACACACCATTTTCTCCATTCCAACAACCATTAGCTTGAGAATTCCCTTCTTGTACCAATGCCTTTAGCTGCTCAATATCAGAAAAAATACTAGGAGAATAACTATGAAAATCAGTTAATTTTCTCAATTTCTCTTCTAATTCACTTTTTATTTTACTATACATCCCGCTAACCAACGCATTTTTAGTTAATTGAAATACCTTTGTTAGAGGGTCGATAGAAGAAGAGCGAATCACTTTTCTCTGTTCTTCCAATGCAAGAATCTGTTCATTCCACTCATTAATCTGCTCTTCCAGCTCTGAAGACTTTAAATCACCACTTTCAACTCGTGCGATATACTCTTCGGGAAACTTCTGATTTGCTTCCATAACAGTTTCGGATAATAATGTTGCTCCCTGAACCAAGGGAATAAGCACCACATCAAAAAAACATTTTGCAGAATCATAGGCCTGAGATCGCAGCTCTGTATCAGAGGTAAACTTTCCAAAACTATTGATTAACCGCTCGTATGAGTTTTGTTGACGAGTACACAACGCTTTTACGCTACTCGATTGTGTTTGTGTTTGAGATAAATACATGTCAATGCTCATTCTTCTTCTCCTTCCAATTCAATTTTTCTCTTTTGATAAGAAAGATCACTTTCTCTATCCTCAATACTCCTTTTTTCTCTTTGGATACGTTCTTTTTCTTCATCTAAATTGAGTAAGATTACGGAATGCTCTGAATGAATCTCATCTTTTAAAGCTTCCAAAGCATAAGGATTTTCAGAAAAAATGTTGCTTTCTTCTAAACGTCCCAACAGAAAATCTGCTTTTCGGAATAATTCCTCATAGTTTTCCTCTATATTTTCTACCTGCTTTTGTGTGGAGCTTTTGCTTTCTTTCTCCTCTGTAAGCTGTTGTGCTTTTTTTGATAGCGCTTTTATTTTATCTTCTTTTTTCACAGTGATCTCGCCCCTAACCAAATGGAGTGATATTAAATATACTGCGAATACTCTTATCCATAGCCTCAAACTCTGATGCAACACTCTTCAAATTATTCGCAGAATTACCAACAGTTGCTGTTATATCCTCCACTGTTTGCTTTACCAACTCAATACTTTCATGTGCGTTACTATTTCCAGCAACTGTAGTATTGTCATCCTTACTAACAGACGCCGGCATATTCAACGAATCCAAAGCTGAAAAGATATTGGTCGCCAACACACAAGCACGCTCTTTATTACTATCCATCACAACTCACGTCCTTTTTCTATATATATACAAATAATAACATAAAGTAATCAATAACTCTCTAATATTTTTATATTATTTAGATGCTAATTAGCCTCATTTTGATGACGATACTTTAAAGAAAAATTCATTGAGACAACCTAACTAATAGGAAAAATAGCTAATAGCTAACACTTGATATCTATGTAAAAATTATTTTAGGTAGTAGAAAGATGATTTGACCCTTATTTTATGATTAATAAAATCCCATTTTAACAATGATTTATGTACACTTTACTCTATCAAAATGTTATTATAACTTTATCAAGGGATGATAGAAGGATGATTATTTTGAAATATAATTTTGTTATTGGAGAAACTTATACACGAAAAGACGTTAAGACTATTATAGGTGCCGAAGACCCACACTTAACAACAGGACAATGGACAACTGGATATGCCTCATTTGATGGTTGCTATTTTCTATTTGCAAATATTAATTCACCTGGAAGAACTGGACATAACTATAAAAACAATTTAGTTGATAACGACCTTTACTGGTTTAGCAAAAAAAAACAAACACTTAAGACTAAAACTATTAAAAACTTTTTAAGTGGAAAATATGAAGTCTATGCCTTCACTAGAACAGACAGTAAAAATCCTAATTTTATGTTCCACGGTCTTGGCTTTGTTAAGGACTATGAAGATGTACAACCCGCTCATTTAGTATGGGGATTCTCAAAAAGTTTGTCGAATATACCAAATGAGTATAGATCAAAAAAGCGTATTTCTTATATAGAAGGTGTTAGGAGGAAGACGATGATCACCAAATATGAGAGAAATCCGGCCGCCAGAAAAAAATGTATTGAGCATTATGGAGCATCTTGCTTGGTTTGTGACATGAATTTTGAAGAGAAATATGGAAAAATAGGAAAAGATTTTATACATGTACATCATGAAGTAGAAATAAGTAGTATTGGAAAAGAATATGAAATTGATCCTATTACAGATTTAAAGCCAGTCTGTCCAAATTGTCATGCTATGTTGCATAAAAGAAAACCAGCTTATAGTATTGGAGAATTGACAATACTGATAAAAGAGAACAATTGAACATAATTTTTGAAAGCATATACCATACATACTGTACAAAACTAACAATCAACGATATACTTACCAGTAAATAGGTAAAAAAATGTTAGAGGTGTATAGTATGATTGATCCTACAAATAATGATGAAATTATTGTAAAAGCAAAGGAATTTTTCAGAGAAGTTATTGGAGAGAATCACATAAAAAATACTAAGAAATTGAGTAATATAAATAATTTTAATGTTAATCCATTTCTTAATAAATATCTAGCAAACTTCCTCACTGGAAATGACAGTCCTGAAAGTATTGCTAAAGCTCTTATATATCCTAGAGTACTTGGAACATCTATTACAACTTCATTTGGCTCAAATCTACAGAAATTTATTAATACTACTTTAGAAGGTTATGGTTCTACTACTTCTGGAATAGATATTGAATTTATAGATAAAATTGATAATCGAAAAAAATATTGTCAAATAAAAGCAGGCCCTCAAACAATTAATTATGATGATGTTACAACTATTGAAAATCATTTCAAAAAGGCAATCAATTTGGGGAGAACGAATGGAGTTCCTATTGCTAATATGGATTGCGTAGTTGGAGTTTTTTATGGTGAACAGAATGAACTCAGTCAATTTTACAAAACAATTAATCAAAATTACACTGTTTTAATTGGAAAGGAATTTTGGTTCCATCTAACAGGTGACGAAGACTTTTACAATAAGATCACAGATGCAATAGGAGAAATAGCAAATGAGTTTGATGGAAGAGATTTGTTGGAGCTAACAACTAAAGAATTGGCAAAAAAACTAAAAGAAATTGATACACTAGAATGATAACAAAAAAAGAGATTGGAACAAAGTAAGTTCCCAATCTCTTTTTTGTTAATTATTTTCTTAATTTTAGTTAAAATTGGTTCAAGTATTTAATTACAGATAGCCCCACATATTTAGCTAAATTAACAGGAACAGCATTACCAATTTGCTTATATTGTGCTCCTATTCCTCCTTCAAAAGTCCACTCATCCGGAAAGCTTTGGATACGAGCATATTCTCTAACTGTAAATGGTCTAGTCTCACTTGGATGACAACGTTCCGTTTGCTTTTGACTTGGCGAAGTGGTTAGAGTTAGTGAAGGTTCATCCCATGACATTCTGCGAGCCATCCCCCTTCTCCCACCGCCAGAGTTGTAAGAGGCTCCCATATAATCTTTTGCGATCTCTACAGGTAAATCTATCCAACAACCTCCTGGAGGTACCATTTCCAAAATTGCTCTTTTTTTCTCAGAATAACCAACCCCTACACTTTGGGGCACATCTCTTAAAACATCTTTTAGGACGGGTCTGTTCTTTGACACTTCTGGAAATCTGAATGAATATTTTTGCGTCTTTATCAAATCATTTCTTATACCGATAATAACTATCCTTTCTCTTTTTTGAGCTACATCATAGTCCCATGAATTAAGAATATTCCAACAGATATCATAGCCTGACTCCTCAAAGATTTGAATCATAGTTTCTAAAGTACGACCTTCATCATGGTTCACTAAACCTTTTACATTTTCCGCAATAAAAATTTTCGGCTTCAATTCCCTTAATATTTGAGAATAAGGATAAAAGAGAGTCCCTCTAATATCATTTAAACCATGACGTAAACCAGCGTAACTGAAACTCTGACAAGGATATCCTCCTGATAAAACATCTAATTCTCCTGAAAAATTGAATAATTCATGATTGCTTATTCCTCGCTTTGCTATATCATTAATGTCTCCTTCTATAACAGACCAATTGGGACGATTTTTCTTAAGCGTTTTACTAGCTAAATGATCTATTTCAATTGCTCCGACTGAATGCAAACCCGCTTCCTCAAGCCCTAATGCTAGTCCCCCTGCACCAGCAAAAGTCTCTAGAACTGTATATTCTTTTGATGGCCTAACTTTGGCTACATCCATATAGTCATCCAGTTTGTAACTAAACCTATCAATTTTTAAAGATTCTAATAACTCAACTTGCTTAAACTCTCGTTCTTCGCTTATGATTGGTTCTTTTTCATCAGCATTTTCAGATACAATTAATTCATCAAACGAGATACTTAATGCATCCATCAAATTGAGCACATTTGTTTTTACTGGACAAAAGTCCTCTGATAACATTTGAGATAACTGGCTCTTACTCATCCCAATTCTCTCTGCTAATTCAGTCTGTGTTTTTATATTTTTTATTTTCATTGCATGCATAACAGCTTCTTTATTAATAAACAAATAACCACACCTTTAGTTTAAATTATTATTAACAACCCGATTATATATCGAAATCTATCTTTAGTCAAATTGAAAACAAAAAAATTTCATATCCAAACTAATATACGAAATAATGATTAAATCCCTTTATTACATTGTAAAAAGCCACAAAAAGAAGTCTACTAAAATTAAGTAGACTTCTTTTTGTAGTTCCTTTTTTCATACTCCCCTATCGCATCTTCATACTCCAAAGTAATTGCTATATCATCCAGCCCATTCACAAGTTTATGTTTCCATGTTCCGTCAATTTCAAACTCATATGCTTCTCCATTCGCAACAACTTGCTGGTTCGGCAGGTCAACGGTGATTTCCTGCTCTGCCGGCAATGCTGCCAGCTTTTGGCGTGCTTCCAGCGGAAGCACGATTGGCAGTAGGCCATTCTTTGTGGCGTTCATGTAGAAGATATCGCTGAAGCTGCCGGCGATGACGGCACGAAAGCCGTAATCAGCGAGTGCCCAGGCGGCGTGCTCACGTGATGAGCCGGAGCCGAAGTTGTCGCCGGAGATCAGGAACTCTGCCCCTTGATACTGAGGCTCGTTCAAGATAAATTCTGGATTAAGCGAGCGATCCGGCAGGTAGCGCCATTCGTCGAATAGGAACTCGCCGAAGCCTGTTTTTTCGATTCGTTTTAGAAATGATTTTGGAATGATCTGATCGGTATCGATATTGTCGTTCATCAATGGAACGGTCGTTCCTGTATGTTGTGTGAATGCCTCCATTATGCTCCCAGCTCCTCTCTGATATCAATAAATGTTCCGTTCAATGCAGCAGCTGCTGCCATTGCCGGACTGCATAGATGTGTGCGTGCGCCTTTGCCCTGTCTTCCTTCAAAGTTTCGGTTAGAGGTAGACGCGCAATGAACGCCTGCCGGTACTTGGTCAGGGTTCATTCCCAGACACATAGAACAGCCTGGTTCACGCCATTCAAAGCCTGCTTCCTTGAAAACTTTGTCCAGTCCGATTTTTTCTGCTGCTTTTCGTACAGGTCTCGATCCTGGTACGACAATAGCTGTGATGCCGTCTTTGACCTGTTTCCCACGGACAACGTTTGCCGCTTCCTCCAGATCGGACAGGCGGCCGTTAGTACAGGAACCGATAAAGACGTAACCCACTTCGATATCAGAAGGACGTTGCCCTGGTTTCAGGTCCATATAGCTGTATGCTCGTTCGTCATTCATGTCTTTGATTTCCGGGAAGGTTCCTGTGACTGGAATCCCCATTTCCGGATTGGTGCCCCATGTCACAAAAGGAACCAGCTCGTCTGCGTTCAGCTCTAGATTCGCTTCATAGGTCGCATCCGGATCACTTGGCAGTGTTGCCCAATTAGCAATAGCAGCTTCCATGTCCCTCGGTGCATACTCACGTCCTCGAACGTATTCATAGGTTTTTTCGTCAGGTGCCATCATTCCCATTTTAGCGCCGCCTTCAATTGCCATGTTGCAGATTGTCATACGTTCTTCCATTGACAGGCTTTCAATCGTATCGCCATAGAATTCCACTGCATAGCCAACGCCGAAGTCCACACCATATTTAGCAATCAATGCCAGAATGATATCCTTCGCATAGACACCCTTTGCCAGCTTTCCGCTGATTTTCACACCCATGCTTTTCGGCTTGCGCTGCCAGATACACTGTGTAGCAAAGACATGCTCCACCTCACTAGTCCCGATCCCAAATGCCAAGGCACCGAACGCACCATGTGTAGCCGTATGAGAGTCCCCACAAACAATGATTTTCCCTGGCTGAGTCAGCCCTGTTTCCGGTCCAACCATATGAACGATCCCCTGACGTTCACTGCCGTTTTCACACAACGTCACACCAAACTCATCACAATTTTTCTTAAGTGCTTCAATCTGTTTCTTTGCTACAAGATCAGTGATATTGAAGATGTCCTGAGTGGGTACATTATGATCCATCGTTCCAAAGGTTTTCTCTGGTCGGCGTACCTTTCTTCCTGCTTCACGCAACCCTTCAAAGGCCTGTGGTGAAGTTACTTCATGAATCAGATGAAGATCCACATACAACAGCTGCGGCTCCCCTGCTTCTCCTGCTACTATATGTCGTTCCCATAGCTTATCAAACAATGTTTTTCCCATACGCTTTGCTCCTTATTCATAGTCACCTGATGATTCCCATTGAAAATCCCAGCCGGTCCTCCTACCTCAACCAACCAATTTCCTGTTCATCTGTGCTTTGCTTTTCACTCTATTAAAGCTATACCCTGCCTAGCTTCTCAATTCCTTGAGTACAGCATCTGTAAATTCCCGAGTCCCTGCATTTCCACCTAAATCTTTCGTTAAAACGCCTGCATTCATTACTTGGTCACAGGCTGATTCGATTTTCTGCGCTGTTTCTTCCATTCCAAATGATTGTCGGAGCATCATGGCAGCCGACAAAATCATCGACATCGGATTAGCGATATCTTGTCCGGCAATATCCGGAGCCGAACCATGGATTGGTTCATAAAGTGACGGACCACTCTCACTGTGACTGGCACTTGGCATCATGCCAAGCGACCCTGGAATGACTGAAGCCTCATCACTTAAAATGTCGCCAAACAGATTTTCCGTAACGATCACATCAAAGTCCTTTGGTCGTGTGATCATGACCATTGCCGCTGAGTCTACCAGTTGATGCTCTAGAGTACAGTCCGGAAATTCCTGAGCTACCTCATCCGCCGTTTGACGCCACAGCTTGCTAGTTGCCAAGACATTGGCCTTATCAACAGAGGTTACTTTTTTATTTCTTGTTCGAGCGATTTCAAATGCTTTACGAATGATTCGCTGAATTTCCGTTTTTGTATAGGTACACAGATCAGAAGCTTGATCTTCATCCAGTCTTTTTTCTCCAAAATAGATCCCCCCTGTCAGCTCACGAACAACGATAAAATCGACATCCTTTACATTCTCTTCCTTTAGAGGTGATAAATGAATCACTGCCTTCGGTACACTGATTGGTCGAATATTTGCAAAGAGTCCTAACGCCTTTCTCAGTCCCAACAGCCCTTGCTCTGGTCGTTTCGGCGCCTGATCCCATTTAGGACCGCCGATAGCACCTAGCAGAATCGCATCTGACTCCTGACAAGCTTTCAAGGTTTTCTCCGGTAATGGGTCACCCTCACTATCTATTCCAGCCCCTCCAAAGGGATACTCCTGTATATCAAAGTCGATTGAATCCTGAACCATGATCTCCGATAAGATACGCAGTGCACTATCCATGATTTCTTTACCAATACCGTCGCCCGGCAATGCAATAATTCGTTTTGTCATTTTATCTGCCCCATTTCCTTTTTGAATCGTTCACTTGCCTGTACATACGCCTTAGCAGAAGCTTGAAGAACATCGAAATCGATGCCAGTCCCATTGAACTGCTTCCTCGTGCCTTTATCTTGGACAGTGACATAGACCTCCGCCTGTGCATCTTCTCCACCAGTAATTGCTTTGATGGCATATTGTTTCAGTTCAGGACTCTGCTCCATGATTTTATCGATTGAATTATAAATTGCTTGGATGCTCCCTGAACCGATTGCTGATTCTGTTTTTGTCTCTGTTTCGTCTATTTTCATTGAGACGATTGCGCCCTGACTACCGTCAGATACATATTGAAGCTGGACACGTTCCAATCGGCAGATTTCTTCTGTTTCCTGTGATTGTCCGATCATCAATGCAATTAGATCCTCGTCTGTGACCTGCTTCTTTTTATCCGCCAATGCCTTAAAGCGCTTGAAGGCTGTTTTGATTTCGTCTTCGTCTAATTGATAACCAAGCTCTTCCATTTTTGTTGAAAAGGCATGACGTCCCGACAGCTTCCCTAGCGGCAGTGAGTTTGTGTTCACACCAACCAATGATGGCGTAATGATTTCGTAGGTATCCGGATTTTTCAAAACTCCGTCCTGATGAATACCTGATTCGTGGGCATAGGCATTGGCACCAATAATTGCTTTATTTCTCGGTACAGCTACACCAGACAAATGACTGATCAAATCACTGGTTCGCTTCGTTTCATTCAATACAATATGGCTATCTGCCAGATAAAAGTCTTTGCGTATATGGAGAGCCAACGCGACCTCCTCCAATGCAGTATTTCCAGCACGTTCACCGATGCCATTTACCGTTCCTTCCACTCGTTGTGCGCCGTTCTCGATTGCTGCCAGTGCGTTAGCTGTTGCCATCCCCAAATCATCATGACAATGGGAAGAGAAAATGATTTCCTGTTCACTAGTAATGTTTTCAATCAGAAATTTGAACAATAGGCCGTACTCTGTTGGATTGGAGTAGCCGACTGTATCAGGGACATTGATGATTGTCGCCCCCGCATCAATTGCTGTTTGAACTGCCCGTAGAAGAAAGTTTTTCTCTGTTCGTGTTGCGTCCTCTGGTGAGAATTGAACCTTTTCAAACTTTGTCCTCGCATAGGTCACATGCTCTTTGATTGAAGCAAGCACCTTATCCGGGGTCATTTTCAGCTTGTACTCCATATGCACCGGACTAGTTGCCAGAAATACGTGAATCTGTGGGTGTACAGCATCTTTTAGTGCTTCATGGGCACGGTCGATATCTTTTTTCTGACAGCGTGCCAAGCCGGCTACCGTCATACGTGTTGCTGCTTGAGCAATTGCCTGTACTGCTTCAAAGTCTCCTTCTGAAGCAATGGGAAAGCCTGCTTCAATCGTATCGATCCCCCACTTTTCCAGCTGCATGGCAATCTGCACCTTTTCCTTCGTATTGAAATTGACACCTGGGGTCTGTTCCCCATCTCTCAAGGTTGTATCGAAAAATTGAATCACTGCCATAATAAGTATCCTTCTCTCTTCGTTATTATTTGATTATTTCGAATTTTCTGAATAAATAATGTATTACGTAATTGAAATGCCTGCTCCCTTCAATGAAAATCCAGCTTTTATGTGTCCTACAACGAATCTTGCTATGTTTTCTTTAGAGCCGCAAGTAGTCTATGTCTTATAACAACATAGCCTCTTGTCCTTCAGTTCTTGTGCTGTTGTCTGCATTTTTATCAGCAACTATCCAACAAAAAAAGCACCCCACGTCCGGGATGCTTGAACCTTCATCCCATTCATGCAAATGCTAAACAGGACTCTTTCGTTCTGATCAAAAACCTCAATCAGATAGCCGAGTCCTTCTCTAATAATAATAAAAATGTTTGTTTGTATGTCGTTTTTCTCATTACAATCAACATCCTCTATTTACTGAATTTTCTGTCAATTACTTCTTATACGGTACTTTACAGAAAATTGAATCGAATGTCAATAGTTTTTATGAGAATTTTTTAATAGTTCCACTTCTTGTTCTTCCTCTTCTATTTTTGAAAATAAAAAAGCATGGAACAGACGAATCGACTTCGTTTGTTCCATGCCCGAATTTCTTAAGCGTCTTCCAATAGAATAGCGACTTGCTTCAGCACACCATTTTCGTTATTCGATGCAATAACTTCTTTGGCGGCTTCCTTTACTTTCGGATGACCGTTTGCCATTGCATAGCTGTAGCCGGCATGCTTCAGCATTTCTAAGTCATTCCCGCTATCGCCAAAGGCAGCAACCTCTTCGTCCTTGATTCCCCATAGATTCTGCAGCTTGATTAGACCGCTGGCTTTATGAACACCAGGGATGATCAAGTCGATATCCCCATGACCACTGGATACTGGGGTAATTTTATCCCCCAGTTCATTATGCAGGCTTTCAAGGATTTCCTCCACCTGTTCAACAGGAACCGTCAAGGCAAATTTGAATAAAGTATCGTGATCTACCTTATACAAATCATCTACCTTCTTCAAACGATGATAGTAAATACTACCATGGTCGATAAACTCCTGAGGCTCCTTCTTATTGACATATGCACTTTCTCTACCGCAAAGGATCGTGTGCACATTCTCATATTTCCCTAAAATATCTAAGATTTCATGAACCGTTTCCAGCTCGATTTTTCCGCAGTCAACCTCTTCGTCGGCATGGACGATATACGCACCGTTTTCTGCTACAAAGGATAGCTCTTTTTCAATTTCCGGAAAGAAGGATTTCAGCTGATAATACTGATTCCCGCTAGCTACAACAAATTTTACATCCTGTTCCAGCATCTTTTGGTACAATTCCTGAAACAACTCCCGATCATAATCATTTTGACTTGTTAAAAAAGTTCCATCCATATCTACTGCAATCATTTTTACACGACTCATCCTATTTCCTCCTCAGTTCGTTCCATTTTGATTTCTTTCTTTGGTAGTTCGTTTCTATTGATTGGTTCTTTATATAATCGTGCTGCCATCCACATAAGAATAACACCGTAGAAGACAGTTGTTGCTAAAGCGAAAGGCATTCCCTGCTGATTCATCGCGACAGAATAAACGACACCGGCAATCACAGATGAAAAGCCTTGAATAAAAAGAATGAAGGATGTTCCCTCTGCTACCAGTTCCTTTTCCGTGTGCCTCTGAACAAAGGCGATCGGCAACACCTGAGACATTCCAAACCCTGAGCCGACAACTGTTGTCGACAAGATGATAACTAAATAGTTTGGTGCAATCAAGGTCAGCGTATAGATGAGACTACCAGATAACCCAAGCAGAGCCATGAAAACGATCAAGCGCTGTGGACAGCCATGACGAGCAATATAACGTCCAGTCATATTAGAAAAGAACATCACCAACACATTACAGGGCACAAGAATCAATGAGCTGATAGTCGGACTGGCCTGCAAAAGCGTTTGAGCAAATAGCGGAATATAGTTTCCGCTGGTCGAAATGCAGGTATATAGAAATGTAATCAGAACCATGACCACAAACTGCTTCTTCGAAAACAAACGTGCAAGACCATTCTTAGGCTTCTGAACGCTCTCCTGCACATTGCTTACCGCCGTATTACTCCTTGTCTTCCCTGGTAAAAAGAAACCCACTAAAAGAAGACTGATTACGAACAGCGGTAAAATACTTAGTAGAGACCAGCGCCAGCCAAATTGCTGGATCAACAGCCCACAAACAACTGGTCCAATCAAGAAAATCAGTGAACCAACCGTCTGCAGCCAGCCAACACGAACGGGATATTCTTTCTCAGCAAACTGCTCGCTGATCATCGTAAAGATATTCGCCTGAAACAACCCCCAGAAAAAGCTGGCAATTCCTCGACTCCACATAAAGAACACGGCTGAGGCTGCTGTTGCCGATACGGCGATCATCACGCCAAAAATCACTGTGCTGACTAGAAACAATTTCTTTCTACCTAATCGTTCCCCCAGTCGCCCCGAAAGAAGCAGCGAGACACTTCGAGCGAGGGATTCTACGATAATCAAACTGCCGAAAAGCTCCACAGCTTGAAATTCAGTGAATGCTGCTGCTCCATAAATTGCCATGCTCCCTAGTAAATAGTTCGCACAGATCGTGATGATGATGAAGCCCGTAAAAACCAAATTACTTTTTATTCTCTCTGTCATTGCCCCACTCCTTACGCATCGCTAATCCTTCATTCCGACTTTTTTACAAGCTATGGGTTTGCTTTCTCATCATGGTAAGCCGCTTCCAGCTGTGTCCAGTACTGTTTATCTGACTCGTTGATTTCACGTAGGACACGACAAGGATTCCCCGCTGCAACTACATTGTCAGGAATATCCTTGGTTACAACTGATCCTGAACCGATCACTACATTATTACCGATCGTCACACCGGGATTGATCACTGCATTGGCTCCGATCCAGACATTATCTCCAATCGTTACTGCCGTTCCAAATTCCAAACCTCGGATACGAACCTCGGCATCAATCGGGTGCCCTGCAGTGTAAATACCTACACGTGGGGCAAACATCACATTGTTCCCAATCACTACCTTGCCGACATCCAAAATGATACAGTCAAAATTAGCAAAAAAGTTTTCTCCTACGCTGATATGACAACCGTAGTCACAACGAAAAGGCGGCTCAATATAAAGTTCCTCTCCGGTCTTTTCAAATAGCTCCTTCAATAATTGCTTGCGGTAGTCGATCTGTTCCTCTGTTGTTTGATTGAACAGTCGCGTCAGCTGTCTTGAGCGACGAGAATCCCTTCTTAGTTCCTCATCATTGGCAAGATACAGCTCGCCAGCCAACATCCGTTTCTTCTCAGTTTTCATCTTTGTCCTCCGTTCATCAATTGTTGTTTCTATTCATTATCATTTCTTGTGTCGTTGCCGCTAGTCGAAATGCTCTAGCTCTTTATTCAGTTGTTTGATCCCCAGTGAAAATAGGCCGAATACATAGTCATGATGAAATTCTTTTGACAAAATAATAGCCGGCAGATCGATAAAAGGAAACTCTGTTTTGATTCGTCCCTCAATCAATACTTTCAGCTGTTCTTCGTCCAGCCAGCGGTTTCTGTAAATGATGAAGCAATCCGGATCGTAGAGACTCATATACGTTTGAATATTATTCAAAAGATTACCAATCGTCGCTGATTCAGTAAAACTAAAGGTTGCCCAGTCTGGATCTGAGGGCAGATGAGCAATTTCTCCGGCCACACCATTTCTTCCCTTGACTATCCGATCATTGAGTACGACACCTGCGCCCGGCGGAAAAGTCTCTGGATAATACAGACCTACAACAGCATTCCTATATGTCGTTTCTACCGCCTGACTATATCCGTAAGCCACTGCGTTAACATCATTCTCAAGGATAACTTCAAATCCGAAGGCTTCTTCAAAATAACTTTTCAACCGTTCCCCTTTCATCAATGAAAAATCCATCACCTGTACGATTCCATCATGCTCTACACCAGGCAAGCCAATTACCAGACAGCCAATGGCAGGGTATTTGACTAAAAAACCCTCGATTTGATCCTTAGCAAGTGTCTTGTCGAAGCTGTCTCCTGAAATCTCCTCTTGAACCAAAATATTTCCATTCAAATCATGAACTGAAAACAAAAAGGCAAATGTCTTGTTTTTTTCCAATAGACATAAGGTCAAAATCAAGCGATGCATCGCATTGAATTCAAAAATACTGGCCCTTCTTCCTCCTGTCGATACAGAGGATTTTGTTTCAATCACTTCTTGGTTACTAAGCAGCTCTCTCATCAAATTATTGACGGTCATGATGCTCAACCCGCTTTGTTCAGCCAATGCTGGTTTCGTCATTTGTTTCTTTTGATAAATGATTTTACGCAGGCGGTTGATGTTGCTGTTTTTCAGCTGATTCGGCGTTCCAGGCTGCATAGCATATCTCCTCCATTTCAGTTGTTTCACACTTTATAAAAAAACTTTATAAACTTCTTTTATAATCTTACTTCAAAAAAAACAGTAAGTCAATCACTTTTCGTCCATTGTTCTATTTAGGTTTCATTCTCCACTCTGTCTTTTTGTTTTCACCATAGATCACATCAACTCTTTCTAAGAACTTGATTTCTTTTCGCTGTCAACATTCTTGTCCAAGAGCATTGTCAGCCTTTCCATTTTGTGAAATAATCAAAGAAAAAGAATCGAGCGGAGTGTGAACCTATGACAACAACTTTACAAACAATGCGGAATTTTTTAGAAAATCTGGCTGTCAATAATTCTTTGGATTGGATGCATCAGCACGAAAAAGAGAAAAAAGCAGCATTGAATCATTTCTATTCACTGGTTCAAACACTACAAAGTGAGATTACCGTATTCGATCCAGACATCCCGATGATCGACCCAAATAAACTGAGCTTTCGTTTGAATCGTGATACTCGCTTCAGTCATGATAAGTCGCCATATAACCCGACCTTTAGAGCGCATATAGGTCCAAACGGAAAACCCTTTATTCCAGCTGGCTATTACCTTCAGATCGCACCTCAAAGTCATGATTCCTTTTTAGGCGGCGGCGTATTTGGTACACAGTTCCCACAGGCAACTACGATGGTCAGGGATTATCTGCTGGAGCATCCACAGGAGTTCTTAGCTATTCTGTCTGATCCGCTGTTCAAAAAATATTTTCAGCTTCAAGGCGAGCAGCTGAAGCGTTATCCAAAAGGCTATGAAGAAACCGGAACAGATATCGATCCATTCATCAAATACAAAAGTTGGTATTTACAGTATGACTTGAGCGAAGAGCAGCTCTCAGATGAAACGAAATTGATTTCAACCTGTTTGGAAGTGTTTGAAGCTATGATGCCCTTCAATGCTTATCTAAATAAAGCCCTTAGAGATTTTCGCTTTCCGGAACGTCGCTGATTTTTCTTCATCACACTATTGATTTTCCTGATTCGTGCACAGTCCAGTGTTTCCTTTCTTGTTTCAAGACTTTGGGGCTATTGCTTCTCAATATAGCTGATTTTTACTATAATAAAAGAAAAACGGAGGTGGCTGCCATGCCTGCATCAACTGAAAAAATCGACATCCTGCTATCTTATTTATCTGAAACACATACAAAATCTCTTGCACTATACGATCTAATCTGTATCCAACCTCGTACGGACGAAACGGATATTCGAATTTTACTGAATATCAATGAAGTTTTCACTTATTACCACACAGTTCGTGTTTTCTATTACAGCAATACAGAGCTGGGTGAAGCTGAAGTTGAGCCCTTTTTCACAGCCTTTGAAAGTTTTTATTTTGAACTGAAGCAAGTCTTTCTCCATGAAGATTCAGACATTACTCTGCTTTACAGTAAGCTCGATAAGATGAAAACTTCATTTGAGGAGTTGACGAATTGGTTCAATGTTTTATAATGAAAGGTGATTATAATTAAAGAGGTGCAGAAATGAATCAAACAGAAGTGCTGGAACGCTTAAAAGAAGAATTGCAAATTCCATTTTTTAACGGCAACATAGAAGAAAAGGAATACACTGAGGAAGAGTATCAGAAAATCAAATCAGATTTGATTCAGTATTTCGATGATTATGTACGGAATGTAGAAAATTAAATTGTTTTTAAGCTGTAATACTGCTTTTACGAAACACCGTATATTCGGCTTTCAGAGTCTGAAACATGGTCACTTCGACTAATGTCACAGACTCTTTTTTTAGAGTTTACACCTTTTTCTGTTCAAAAAAACGTAAATTATAGTCAAACGTAAGAAAGAATACCAAACGAATGAAAGAATGAATCGGCACTCGTGAAAAAATGAATTTCCTCTTCACACTGCCCATTCGACTGACGATTCGATTTATAACAATACATGACAGTTACTTGTCATAATAACTCGAAAACTCCATTCAGAAAATATCTACTCATTATATGAAACAAGAAAGGTGATGAACAATGATTATCAGTTTCGACGTTGGCGGAATATTTGTTAAATACGGCCTATTCGACATGGATGGCACAATTATCCACCAAGGAAAACAACCGACAGAAATAGAAACCGAGGAACACTTCTTTGGGATGATCGAAGAGATCATCTCCAACTATGAGGCAAAGTATCAGATCAAAGGAATCGGCTTCAGCTTTCCCGGTGTTATCGACAGCGAAAGAGGCATACCAATCGTTTCGGGAGCTATCAAACCATTACGAGGGAAACCCTTTGTAAAGCTTTTGAAAGAGCGAATCAACAGCAGTTACCCTATTTTTATCGAAAATGACGGCAACTGTGCTGCCTTAGCTGAGCTTTACTCAGGAAACGGACGCAACTTGAATGACTTCGTCGTAATCACACTCGGAACAGGGATTGGCGGCGGGATCATCCACGACCGTGAATTGATGAAAGGCGGACGCTTCAGTGCCGGCGAATTCGGTATGATGCTGATTCCCGACAGACAAGGAAAGAAGGAAATCTTAGCAAAATATGCTTCAACACAAGGTCTCTTGAACCTTTACCGTCAACGATTGGGAATTACTTCTGATACACCAGTAACAGGGGAAGAAATTTTCAAAGGAAATACTTTAGTCAAAAAGGATGTCTTAAAGCTTTGGGGAGAATATGTTGCTCTTGTTGTTTATAATATTATCGTCACAATGAACCCTGAAAAAATTCTGATTGGCGGCGGCGTCAGTCAAAGTCCTCTGCTTTTGTCTTTGATTGAAAGACCTCTACAGAAATATCCGGAGTGGGAATTATTCGCCACACCAATCACTAGATGCTACCATCAAAATGATGCTGGGTTGATTGGTGCGTTTTATTTGGTTCATCAAAACATATAAATTTCTCACAAAAAAGAGATGTTTTTGTTATCAAAATAATAAAAAAACCATCGGCTTGAGATAGCCGATGGAAAAGGAGTATTACTCAATAAGAGTAAAATGAAAAATAAAAAGGTTGTTGTTGGTATGTTTAAATAATACAATACTTCTTAAATTTTGTCTAGTAAAAAGGCAATTATATTTAAATGAAAAAAATTCATTATTTATACCCTATTTTTTCATTAAAGTATTGCTCATTTTTGTAATACAGAATGAAATATCATCTGTCGCCTTATCCTGTTTTTCCTCTGAAGAATTGAACAATGCTGTATCAATTCCTTTTTCAGGATCTAAGGATAAAGTCATTTCTTTACAGCCCGCAATATACTCAATATAAGAGCGCTCAAGCTTCTTATGAATACCAATTACTTTTACCGGCGGACGAAGCTGTTCGATTTTTTTCATGATCAACTGATACTTTTCTGTACCACCCTCAAAGACTGTCTGGATTTCAGCAATCTTCTCTGGTGAAAGCTCAGCCACCTTATTTTCATCAATTGCAGTACGCAACTCTTCATAATAGCTGTTCATTGATTCTCCGATTTTTTCTGTATCCTGTACAATATCATTCACTGCTTGAATGTAGTAACCAAAATTTTGTTTCACGTTTCTTCCTACTTTCTTATGATTATCCTTATATTTTACCGTTTTACAGCGTGGCTGACAAGTCTGTGAAAAAAATGATTTTGCTTCTATTCATTTCCTTCATTGAATAGCTGAGATGACCAATGGATAATTCAGTCTTTTCAGTTTTCGAAAAGGCCCTTATCATTTAAAGGAACACCTCTCTTTTGCATGAAAGAACTATGAACCTACGCCATAGCTCCTAATTAAAAATGTCCCGGGATTGTCAGAAAAAAATTCAACAATTCCAGAACACTCAGCAAAGGTGTCTCTCCATTTTTAACAGCTCGTCTTGTTTTCCAGCCGTCCCCCTAACCTACTCAGGAGCTCGTTAGTGATCGTTGCTCCTTTAGCTGCCGCATCTTCACAATTTTCCATTATCTCTATTTCTGCTCCCAACGTAATTTCCGGCACATCCGTTAAGTCAACCAGCAGCATATCCATACAGATCAATCCAATCTGTGGGAGTGAAAAATCCTTGTACCTCAGCGAATACCCTGTATTTGATAACTGTCGAGGGATACCATCTGCATACCCGATTGCCACTGTTCCGATTTTCCTATTTCGATCTGTCTTATTCGCTGTTCCATACCCGATATACTCACCTGCCTGTACAGTTCTCTGTGAGACCAAAACAGCTTTCACTGAAAGAACAGGCCTTATCCTCAGCTTCGTTTCCAACACCTTATCAGGCTGGCTAAGTACACCATAAAGAAAAATCCCCACTCTTGCATAATCATAAGAAAGCTCCGGATAATTCACGACGCCGTAGCTGCTTTGTAAATGCGTACAGCCATAGTTGATACTCGCTTCTTCCAGCCTTCCTAACAGCTCGTCAAAAACCGTTATCTGCTGTTCAGTACGTCCTCTGCCTTCAGCGCTCAATGTGTCTGACGAGCCAAGATGAGAATAAATTCCTTCACAGTCCAGATACGCCATGCGATAAACTGGCAATATCTCTTGTACATCGGGAGTAAAACCCAAACGATGCATTCCTGTATCAATTTTTAAATGACAGCGAAGCCTCACTTTTCTGCGATTCAACGCCTCTGCATATTCTCGTGAAAAGATGGATTGGATCAACTCATAGTGTGCGATTTGGTCACTATCTTCTGGGCTCGTATACCCAAGTATCAATATTTCCCCTTGAATACCGCTTTTTCTAAGTCGGATAGCCTCTTCAAGTACAGCAACCGCAAAAAAAGAAACCCCTTCTCGTTCCAACTGTCGACTACAAGCTTCAGCTCCGTGACCATAGGCATCCGCCTTCACTACAGCCATCAACTTTGTTTTCTCCGGCAATAATTCCTTAATAGAATGATAGTTTCCTCTCAATGCAGCTAAGTCGATTTCCTTCCCGGCACGTCGAATTTTTTGACGTTTCTTTTTCTTGAATCGTGGTAAAACCTCTATAGGAATTACACTCAAGACGAGAGTAAAAAGTACTGTTAGAAAAAACTGCAGCAGACTATTCTCTAAAAACGGCAGCAGTTTAGCCAAAAAATATACCCCCATGATACTGAAGGGATGGAGGATATACAGCCAGAGGGAATATTCCTTCGCCTTAAAAAAACGATACTTCGGTTGCCATTTTAATAAAAATTGAAACAGATAATAGGAGACAAAGGGCAGAGTGAAATATAGGCTGTCATGCCTCATCATTGTATAGGCATGCAAAAGAGTACCCTCTAAAGCCAAGCCCAAAAATGCGAATCCCATTTTCGCATGCAATAGCTTAGTTTGCTGCCCTCTTTTAAGATATAGCTTCGCTCCTAGAATCAAGAACAACGGCGAGAAAAACAGCCCATTCCTTGTATAATCAAACAGTTGAAAGAACAATTGATAAATGACTTTGATTCCCGAAAACAGCTCAATAAAATAATAATAGCTATCCCCGCCCAGACCAATCAAATACAACACGCTCGTCCCAAGTAAAACTAGAGAAATAGGAGCTTTTTGCAACAAAAACCGACAAATCACTACACCTAAAATAACTGCAGGAAAATACCATAGGTGGTACAATACCCCATCAAAAATAATGACTTTTGCCAATTCCATAAGCGGCATTGAGAAGGACACGGTTCCTGTGTAGATGGATACGGGCAAATAAAGAATACAGATAAGCAGATAAAGCTTCAACATTGACAACAAAAACCGATTGATTTTCCAGCTTTTAGGATAGCTTGGCTTCTCTGCATACGGCCCTATCAAGTAATAGCCTGTGACCATGAAAAAAAAGGGAACTGCTACTCGAAAAATACTCAATGTGATCACTTGATCCAAGAATCCATTGAAGGAAGCAAAGGGAAAGGTATGGATAGCAATCACCATGACCGCTGCTGTCAGACGAAACTGGTCGACCCCATTCGCCCGCTGCATATGAGGACAGGAAATCATTTTTTTCTGCTTAAGTCTCCTTGTCATTTGCTGTCCCCCGTTGCCTCAGGCATTCATGATACTCTTCCAGAGTCCAATTGTTGCGGCAAATGATGTCGCTATGCGGTCGACCCACGTAGCGAAAATGCCAAGGTTCGTAGGCAATCCCTGTCACAGCTTCCTTCCCTTTTGGATAGCGCAGAATAAAACCATAAAGAGCCATCACCGCCAGCAGCTTTTGACTGATTACCCTGCCTTCAAAGCTTGGACAGATCGCGTCATTCTCTGTATCTGCAAAGCCCAAATCAACCGCTAATCCAGTTTGGTGCTCACTGCACCCGGGTCTTGCTATATATTTTTCCGTATATAAGCTGCCATTTCGTTCCAAAGAGTCTGTATATAGAATCTGCTGTTCAGAAAAACTCCGATACCCGCTCGTAACAATGATTTGCTTTTGACCGCCGATAGACTCGACCAACAGCCTCAGCTGATTGGCCACTTTGGCGTCTATACGTTGTTTGCCATTTGAGAATGGCGCAGAGACCAGATTCAACGGCTGTTCAGTTGAGGCCAAACAATGAGCAGCATTGATCAATCGTGGGATTGGTGCCGTTTCTGCATTTATTGTCTTCATTTCTTTCCCTCCTCTGCCAGCTCGATCAATCGATCAAGGAGTGAGGAATAGGTGAAGCCTTTTTCCTTCAACATGTTTGGATACCGAGAGTTATCTGTAAAGCCCGGCATCGTATTGATTTCATTCAATAAAAGCTCGCCGTTTCGTGTAATAAAAAAGTCGATTCTGGCTAATCCGCAACAACCAAGCAATCGATACAAACGTTCTGCCTGGTATTTTACTTCCTGTTTCATCGCTTCTGAAACACGAGCTGGAAGATGGATTTTTGAAGAAACCATGTGATACTTTTCTGTATAATCAAAGAAGCTTCCGGTTAATTCGATCTCATCCACTTCCCCAAGAACCAGCTCATCGTTCCCTAAGATGCCGCAGCCTACTTCAAAGCCTTCGACTCCCTTTTCCATAATAAAGTGCGTATCCCATTCAGCAACAGCCGCAACAGCCTGTGATAGCTGGCTAATTTCAGTGATTTGACTGATTCCTTTCGATGAACCGCCTCTCAATGGCTTGATGAAGAATGGAAATTGTTCCTTTTGAATAAAATCTTTGATACGTTGAATGTCCAGATCATGAACGGTAGAACAGATAGAAGCGGTCGTCTGGATACCGATGCTGTGAGCAAAGCGATGCGTGAGTCCTTTATCCATACAGATGGCCGAAGCCGCTGTTTTACAACCAACATAAGGAATCTCCATCCATTCAAACACCCCCTGAATCCTCCCATCCTCGACGAACTCCCCATGCATGACCGGAAAAATCACATCAACAGCAAGCATCCGTTGTTCTTCATGTATGAGAAAGCCCTGCTCGTTGCCGATAGACGGAGATACTCGCTGACAATCCGTTGCGTTTTGCCAGCTATCTGCCTTGATTTTCTCATGATTCCCTGTAAAGTAATACCACTCACCGGTTCTAGTGATCCCAATTTTAAGGATGTCATAGTGGCTTGTATCTAGAGCCTCCAACACGGCATATGCTGATTTTAATGACACCTCATATTCTGATGATTTTCCACCAAATACGACAGCTATTTTCTTCATAAAAAATCCTCTCCTTCATGGTTTCATTAAACCAATAAAAGAGAGGTCAGATTTTAATTTCTACTTAGGTTCCCCTTAAGCTTTCTTAAGACTTCGGCAATACCAACTCAAAGGTAGTAAGGCCTTGTTCACTAGCAGCACGAATATCCCCGTCATGAGCAAGCATGATCTCCTTTGCAATTGCCAAGCCCAGACCAGCTCCGCCTGTCTTGGTTGAACGAGCATGATCCAGTCGATAAAACTTATCAAAGACCTTTTCCAATTGTCTTTTAGGAATCGTCGTTCCTTCATTCAACACAGACAGATAGATTTTATCCGTTGATTCAGATATAGTTACTTTTATTGATGAATCAGGATCGCCATAAGACAATGCATTCTTGAAGAGATTATTGAGTACTCGAGCCAGTTGATCACTGTCAGCCTCAACCATTAATGAATCAGGTCCTTCGTATTTCAGCTGCTGATTCTTTTCACTTAGCAGAGGGTATACCTCTTCAGACATTTGCTGAACCAGCAGTACCACATCCATCGTTGTTTTATCCAGATGTATCTCCTGCATGCTAAAGCGAGTGATATCAAAGAATTCATTGATCAGCTCCTCTAGTCGTCCCGCTTTATCCAATGTAATTTGCAGGAATTTTGCCCGCTGTGCTGGTGTCAGCTCGGGTGAATCGATCAATAGGTTTAAATAGCCAATCACAGAGGCCAGTGGTGTTTTCAAATCATGAGCAAGGTAGGTAATCAGATCCTTTGTTCGTTGTGTCTCCCTCTTAAGCAGCTCTTCATTTTTCATATTCGTGCTTTTGACTTTCAACAGCTCATTGTCTAAAGACAAATCCCCAGTGGTTTTGGACGAGTCCGCCGCACTTAGAAACTCTGGTATGCTTTTCGAAAGCTCTTGTATGCTTGCGTTGATCCTATTTCGGGCAATCAAATAGCTGGTAATTGCTACTGTAACAACAGAAACAACAACTACGGCAACAATAAGCAGCTTGAGAGCACTCAGGCTGACTGTCGTCTCATAGTAGATTTCTCCATTTACTTCAAAACTTTGATTATACACTAAGAAATCATAGATGAACTGACGAAAAACATCACTGATTCCGCTTTGAATAAACAGAAAGAACAGGAATAGTATACTAAAGCAAACCAGACCGATTTTAATCAACAGCTTACGATTTTCTACTTTACTCAATTTTATACCCCACTCCCCAGACAGTCTTAATATATTTCGGCTTTTCAACAGAATCATTCATTTTCTCTCTCAAATGGCGAATGTGCACCATGATCGTATTATTGGAATTTGTATAATATTTTTCGCCCCAAATCACTCTGAACATCTCTTCAGAGCTGACTGCTTGTCCTTTATGCTCGCAAAGGAGCTTCAAAATTGAAAACTCCAATGGCGTTAAATAAAGCTCTTCATTATCCAGAAGGACCTTACGGCTTTCCAAATCCATCAGTAGACCGCGAATAGTCAACACTGAATCAGTTCCTCCGTTATATGTAGTGACTCTGCGCAGCTGAGCCTTCACTCGTGCAATCAGCTCCAACGGCTTGAAGGGCTTTGTCATGTAATCGTCCGCTCCGATCGTCAAACCGGTAATCTTATCAATTTCTTCCCCTCTGGCAGTCAGCATAATGATTGGATATGTTTGTGTCTCACGAATTTTCCGACAGATATCGAAGCCATCCATATCCGGCAGCATGACATCGAGGATTGCTAAATCAATTGTTTGATCAACTAACTGATCCAACGCTTCTGATCCAGTTTGACAGGCAATAACTTGATAATTTTCGTTCTTTAAATAGTATGTAACTAAATCAGAGATTTCTTTTTCATCCTCAACCAATAAAATCGTCGTCATCATTTTCAAGCCCCTTTCTCTACTAAGTTTAGCAAACTATGCCAGCCAACTAAAGCTGGAAATACTTAAGATTTCTTCAGACTTCTATTAATAGCCAAAACAATAGATGCCCCCAGGCGGCTTCCACTATCAATCCTCCGATGATTGTGGATATAAGTCGTTTCTCATACGTCCATTACAAAAAAAGAGGAGCTGTGACATCGATAGGCCACAGCTCCTTGAAGCCGAATAAGCAACGGCATCAATTTCTTCTATTTTCCTGACTTCACTTCATCGCTTGATTTGATGATTTCTGAAACCATTCCATAATTTTTCGCTTCGTCAGCAGACATCCAGAAGTTTCTATCTGTGTCTTTTGCAACTTGTTCATAAGTCTGACCTGTTGCTTCAGCGATCATGCGGTTTACACGTTCTCTCATCCTTACGATTTCTTTTGCTTCGATTTGGATTTCAGTTCCCTGTCCTTGAACACCGCCGGCAGGCTGATGGATCATAAAGCGTGTGTTTGGCAAGCAATATCTGTTTTTTGCTTCTGCCGCAAGATAGATTGTCACACCTGCACTAGCAACCCAGCCTGTTCCGATCATGATAACTTCCGGCTTGATAAACTGGATCATATCATGGATCGTATCGCCTGATTCCACGTGTCCTCCTGGACTGTTTACAAATATCTTGATTGGTTCATCGCTCATCGATGCCAAAAGGAGTAACTGGGAAGAGACTTCACGAGCCAAATCCTGAGTAACTTCACCATAAATAAGGACGGTGCGCTCCTCCAGCATTTTCTTCATAAATAACCCTTGGTCATTCTTTGGTGTATTATCTTGTTCTTCTTCTAAACGGTACATTTGCAATTACCTCCTGATCATTCAATAAGGAATTTCACTTCATTCCTTTACTCACTCTTCTATTCTACCAAAAAGTCAGGATTGTTCAAACTAAGAAGTGCCTGTAATAGTTCTCTACTGAAATAAAGGAAGAATAACAGGAATAGAAATAAGACATATTTGTCCGTCACCTCAACCAAACTGTCGTTTTTTATCCTCTACTGTCCGCAAGACTTACAGAAAAATAGATGCTTGGAACTCTACTACAAGCTCTCAAATACCTCATTCTATTCTTTCTCGTTGGAAAATCTGCCGTGTCTAAAGATCCTTCTTTTCAAGATGAAATAATCACAAAAATATAAACTAAGCAAGGACTGAGAAAAATCAAGTAGGCACAAGCTGTTTTTGTTTAAAATCAGCTTGTGCCTTTTTTCCTTCATCTCATTACAACCACATCTATTTTTAAAATTTCGTCATTTTATGAAGAGGCAAGATACGCATAGTTACAACACCAATAACGTCGTCTTTGTCGATCAAGCCATAGTAACGACTATCACTGGAATACGGACGGTTATCCCCCAGAACAAGATATTGTCCTGATGGAATCTGATGCTCCTTGGTCAATTTGTATAAACTGAAATCATCCGTATAATAACTGTTTGAAGCATCCGCCTGTGCAATTGCCTCTGCAATAAATAATTCTTCTTTTTCTTCATTATTCACGTAGAGTCGATCTTGCTTGTAGCTGATATTCTCGCCCGGTAGACCGATGATCCGGCGAACAGAAATTCCTTTGCCATTCGGTGTCTCGATCGCCACCAGATCAAACCGTCGAATCGTGCGCTGCTTAGATACAAAAACCGTATCACTTGCACCCAATGTCGGCAACATCCCATACCCATCAACCTTCACAATGGAAAAGAAAAACAGGGAGCCCAACCAAATCAACGTACCTGTTACAACCAATGCAGCCGCTATTTCGGTGATTAATCGCTGAAATTTCTGTTTCTTCGATTGCTTCTTTTGCTTCATTTTTTTCTTTGATTTTGACTTTCTTACAGGTGCTGTTTGTCGTTGCTTCATCAGTGGTGAAGCCTTTTCTCTTGTTTTATTAAACTGATTTTGCTGCCTATTTGTTTTTCTTTTTTTCGTCTTACTTAACGATTTTGAATTATTTTTGTCTTTGCTCTTCCTTGGAGTTCGATCCTTCTGCTTCCCAGACGTATTCGATTTCTTTCGTCGTATCTTCTCAGCTTGCGCTTGGGTCATGCAGTCCTCGCTCCCTCCCTCTTTCAACTTTCATGATGCTTCTTACTTTTGCTCCTTTAATGAGGCTTCATTGACTGAGAAGGTTTTAAATACCTCTTTCTGGTTACTTCGTACCTTCGCCAAATCTTCCTTAAAATCAGCCAGCTCTTCCGCATTCGTATAAAATCCTGAATTTCTCGAAGCCAGATTGATCCCCAAATCCTTCAACGATGAATAATAACGGTTCAACAGCTGCTGATAATCACTGCCTAAACGGTAATCGGCACGTACAACCGCAAAGGTGCCTAATCGAGAGGCAAGCGTCGTTAAATCACTGCCCAATTCTTCACCGCCTTCACCGCTTTCTGCCAAGGCCAACTGATCCTCAATATCCCCCAGATAATAATAGCCTTTCACCATCAGCTCCTGATCCTTCTGGTTCAGATTCGTCGACTGATAGTAGATGGTATAGGCTGAAGCCCCTGCTCCTGCACCCGCTAAAACGAATAGCAAGAGGGCCCATATCAGGTATTTTCGACGCTTTTTTTCTACTGCTCGTCTCTGGCGCATGAGCCTCTTTCGCTTTTTCTTGTTCTTTGTCCGGATTCGCTTCAGCTTTGTCAGCTGGCCTCCAAGCCGCACACGCAGCACGACCAAAAGAATCGTGAACAGAAGAAAAAGGATAGCTGATGCTAACGCAATTACTGCAATCCAATCCAACGTTGTCATTCTGCTCCTCCTCTCTCATCAAATCTGTCTGTTTCGGTTACTTTTTCTTTTTTCTATTTTTCTTACCTTTTTTCTTCTTACTCTTGCCGGTAAAATGAATGATCAAGAAAATCACAACGACTACTGCCACAACGCCGCCTACGATCATGGCAATCAGCTGCCAATCCAAGCCTTGTTCCTGTACTAGTCCTACCGCTTCTCGGTTAAACTTATCCGCCTGTTCTTTGGTGATCTCAAAGGGTTCGGTCCATTCCCATTTTTTGTCTCCCATGGTCGCCACCACATGTGCTCGATACTTTCCTGCCTTCATGGCATCACTGCCCATACTGACAGGGAAATTCAATACTGTATTCGGCGCCATGTTCATGTTCAGTTTTTTCGCGTCATACAACACCGTATCGCTGGTTTCACCCATGATTTGCGCTTCGACTGTCACACCCTTAAGAGGTGTTGCCGTCACATTCCCCAAATCGATCACGATCGAGTTCCGGTAGTTCGGTTGACTGGCATACGCTTTGATAAAAGACATCTCCGGTGCGATTTCTGTGTCATTTTCACTTAAGACCATCCCTACCACATAGGCATACTCATTGACGATCATCATGCCTTGATTTTCTTCTGCCTCTGTTTCGTCGGATTGGCGTTGAAGCTGGATACCGCCTAAAATGATGCCGTCAAAAGAAGCTTCCGGCATCGTGATATCCAATCGTACGGCTTCTTCCGCTCCCGGAGCCAATGTCACCGATTCCGGTCCTTTCACGATATCGGTAAATTCATATTTCATTGATTCGTCTGCTTCCAGCTTCGTCGGTCCGTATTCTACAACTCCGTTGGGGTTAGTCCGCGCACCGCTCAAAGTCACATCGACTGTCAGCTCTTCCTTGCCATGATTCTTCAATAAAATCTCTACAGTCTGTTGTTGTCCTGGAGTCATTCGTAAGTCATAATAGCCGTTTTCACTGATTTGGTTCTCAGGAAAGATCACTTGATATGTAAAGCCGCTGGCTTCTTCTGCTGCTTGAGAAGTTGCTGTCTCTCCTTCTTCTGCATATGTAGGGGTACTGAAAATAAAACCAATGCTTAATACTGCTAATAGAAACACCCACTGTTTGATACGGTTCTTCATAAACTGTCCTTCCTCTCAAAAAAGACAGGGCACTAATTCGATTGACAAAACTAGTGCCCAGTCCATTACTTATTTATTTCTGTATTGCTCCACAAATCAAATTAGTCGATTGGTGTAGTTGCTACAGTCCACAATACTTTACCTGTGAATGCAGTAGCTGTTTTCACTGTGTTACCTGGTACGAATAATGAAACTGATCCAGCTTCGATTTTGTTAGCGTCTGTTGCGTTTGGAGTACCTGTTGTATCATCAGCTCCGTTTACGCCTGCGCTTGAACCAAATTCAATTGTCCAAGTACCAAAACCTGTTGTTCCGTCAGCTGTACCCATAACGTTTACTGAGTTTCCGCTTTCGCTCAATACAAAGTTACTTGCAGTTGAACCTAATACTGGTTTTTGAGCGTCATCACCCGCACCATCAATGTAAGGGTTTGTGTAAGTCAATGTTGCACCATCTAATACAACGCTTCCTGATGTGAACTGTTGTGTCATTTTAGCTGACAATGTCCATGCAGTACGAGGGTTAGATGAAGAAGCCAAACGTTTGTCAGTTACTTGTACGTAGTTACCACGAGTACCATCAGAAACGCCGCCTTTTAATACTTCAACTTGTTCTGCAAAGTATGTTTGGTCAGTTGTTACTGCTTTTTGTGTTTTGAAGTTCAATGCTGTTACCGCATCAACTGCCAATGGTCCGCCATCAGGGTTCACAATAATTGGCTCTTCCGGATCAACTTCTTCGCCTGGGTTTTCTGGATCGACTGGAGGATTTGTTGTATTATCCTCTTCGTAAGTGATTGTTCCGTTACTTGTTAATTTTGTTGCGTCGCCGTCTTCAGCGAATGCTGCTGATGCCGATCCGAATAATACTGTTGCTACTAATGCTGCTGAACATAATGTTTTCAATTTCATGTGTGTTTCCTCCTAGTATTGTGTGTGTGTTTTATTTATGGTAACTCGGCAATGATCCAAGTTAGCACCGTTTGATAGTGTACAGGTTTCTTTTCCACCGAACCGGGTACGAAAAAGGTGATGGCACTGTTCTTGTATACCTGCTTGTTGAAGGTCGCATCCATCACGGCATTGCCGCTCTCATCCACCAACGGTGTCAGAGTTGACGCTAAACCAGCGGTATTTTCTTCTGAAGCACCGAACTCGATCAGCCAAGTGCCGTAACCTGTGCCCTGCTTTGCAGTGGCCACATCATACGTCATCCCGATCTTATCTAATTCGATCACATCCTGTTGAAAGCTGGGTGCGTACTTTTGATCCATGGTTGAATTTGCCCATGCTTTATCAAAAGATAAGAATGCACCCTTCAAGATGTCTTCAGAATTCTCTACAGAAGTAAAATTCGTTTCCTGACGAACCTGTAAGGTCCAACCTGCGCCTGTGGCGCGACTGTCCGTTACCTGCACATAATTCCCACGTGCATTGGTGTCGCTGTGAAACAGCTGCGCATTGACTTCATACGCCTGATCCTTATCAGATACCCTGTTTCTGCCGAAATCGAGCCTTGGCACAAAGTCCAAGCGGAGATAGCCATCGGTTGATGGCGTTTCTCCCGGATCAACTGGTGTTCCAGGTTCTTCCGGGTCAACAGTGACCGGAGGAAGTAATCCTGCTTCAAAGATAATATTTCCATTAGAATCCAGTTTTTCTGCCTCTGCAAATGCCTGTGTCCCAGATAGAAAAGCAGTCAGAAGTCCGGCTGTACATAACAGCCTAAAGGCTTTTTTCATCATGACTCCCTCTTTTCTTTTCGTTTTTTCATCACGAAGAACAACAAGACAAGAGCAATCACTGCCGCTCCGCTGACCATCAACGAGCGCTGAACGACTTCACCAGTACTCGGAAACTTCCCAGCTGGTTTTTGAACTGCAGCCGATGAGGAAGTCGTCGTACTTGTTGGCGGTTCTTCTGTCGAAGAAGCGACTGGAGGTTCGGTTGTTGAGCTCTCAGAAGGTTCTGTACTGTCTACATAGAACTCGATTACTCCTTGCTGCCCCACCTGACCGCCTTCCATTGCCTTTGCAGACAATGGAACACCAGTCAGAAATACCCCAACAGAGAGCAGTACAAGATAGTGTAAGAAGTGTTTCTTTTTCATTCGTTATACGTCCTCTCTGTTAAAGTGGTGCATCCACTAGTTCCCATGTAATAACGCCCACATAGTCACCAATCGATTGTACAGCACCAATTTTGGTTTCCAGCTTCAAGCCGTCACCGCTCTCTGACCAGCTGTCATTGATTTTGTATACTTCAGTATCAGAATTGGTATTTTTAGCCACTTCTTGCGAACTGGAATCTAATACTACATCTGCGCCGTTATACACATAGATCAATGCATCTGTGACAGTGTCTGTTCCGTTACTCAGGTCACTGGTTATCTTCGCCATCAGCTTCCACTGACTGCGAGTTTTCCGTGTATCCTGAACAGCCAGATCACCAGTCATAGTGGTTGGTTGATTGATTCGTTGAACAGACGTTTTGACTGTCTGAACCCCAAAATCAATCGTTGTTGGTGCTGAAACAAAGGTCAATCCACCATATAATTCTCCACCTGGGAGACCAATTTCATTGGATTCTGCTTCCAGAGAAATGAATGGACCAACAACAGTTCCGCCCTCAACAAAGGTTGCTTCCTGAGGGGAATCCCCTTTGGCATATGCCTTATTCAAAATATCTGTTTCAGAAGCACTGGCAGCTTTTACATTGAATGTTGCAACGACTGTGTGTGATGCTGGAACATTTCCAACATTGATCGTCAACAAACGTGTGTTTTCATCGTATTCAAAGCTGTCAGTATCAACAGTGATCGGTGTACCAGGATCAGTTCCCGGTGTTTCCGATGCATTGTACAAGGTGATTGTGATGCCATGATTGGCTTCATTAAATGACAACCCATCCGGCAACGTATCTTCCAATACAACATTTCCCCAGTCTTTTGAACCGGCTTTTGTATTCACAGCTGTTAGGCTGTATGTCAATGTGTCGCCGACAGATACACTATCACCTGCACTTGATGTCACACCCTTTTGTAACGTAGGTACGGGTATCACATCTGTAACAGTATATTTCTCAACACCTTTGAAGACAGCATCATGGTACGCATAATCGTTGTAAGGATTGATGTTTCCGGTACTGATATTCGTAACCGGTGGTTTGACCAAGCCTGTTTGATCGTATAATACAGGGGTTTCTCCCGGTGCAGAGACTACTTGGGCAGCTGTATATTGCCCAGCAGTATCAGACAGATAAACACTAAGTTCCTTTGTCTTCTCTACATAGTAAGGAAGGTTAAATGACCAGCTTCCGTCGGATTGAACCGTTGTGGTCCCCAATAGAGTACCTGAAGCACTGTCGCCTGAATTATAGTACACATGAACCAAAGCACCACTTTCAGCATTTTCACCTGAAAGGACTTTCGTTGCATTATTCAGATTTTCATCCGTTAGTGCAGTCGGTTCCGGCGGTGTTACATCCAAAACAACTCGTTCTGGAGTTTGCAAATCAGAAGCCGTACTTGTATGCACAACGCTTGAACCTTCGTTCTCCTTTATCCCGCGCCAAGCACTAATAACTTCAATCTTGTATGCGGCAGTAAGAAATTCCCCATTAGGCACATCAATTTTGAAAATACCTGCTCTTTCATCATCACCATATACAGCGATTCCATCGTCATCTTCGCCATCTCCAATAGAAGAACCTACAGCTTCATAATAATCAGCAGGATCACTACTTCGGTATACACGAACACGCACATGTACTTCATCAGTGTAGGCATCACGCATTCCTTCATTTTTACCTTCCGGAACGCTGGCGTGTCCCCAAATGTACTTGTCTGCATTAGTTGGCACACGCAGCTCATCAATGACTGCTGTTTGGTTATTCGCGGTCATCCTTGAGTAAGCGCTGGCTCCTTCAAAAGTGCTGTTGAAATCAGTATTGTTATCTGAAGTCCCCTGTGCAAAATTCACACCTGTCCAAACACTATTGATCATTGTCCAAGATTTACTTGGGTTTCCATCTAGATTAGCGCCTCTTTTCCAGACAGATAAATCTGATCCCGTCATATTAAAGGTTGAACCATTGTTATTCTCGAAGATCACAGCTCCACCAGTCCGGTCATTTCTGAAATCGAAATATTTTGGTTTGTTCATTGTAAAGTTTGTAACATTCGATGAAGAACTAAATACTCCTGAAGTTGCTGAAGCAGTTCTTCCACGAACAACAAAGTACGCCCCTTCATCTACATCCACATCCAAGGTCTGATTGTTACAGTCAATTGTTGCTCCATAGCCTGCACTCATCGATACACTTGAATCTTCATCTAATACTTTGAAATAACTAGTAGCACCAGAAGAACCATTTCTAAACTGAATACCTTGATTGTGACCATTTGAACCGGGATCACGTTGCGTTCCATCTCCAGCTGTAGTCAGATTAAATTCTGAACCACCGGAAACAACAACACCATTATTATCCCTGTACATTCTCAACACAGACTGATTTCCTGTCTTTTTAACTAGATTTATCTTTGAATTATTAGATGCTTCAAAGGTGTTGTTCCCTCGTGTGTAGAATCTAACTACTGCAGCCAATGACCCACCATCGGAATTTTCTGAAATTGCGTTCAATTCACTGTTATCACTAACGATAAATTTCCCGCCCAGACTTTCCATCATGATACATGGAGCACCACTTGACGTAGCCAAGGAGTTGACATTTAAGACAGCTCCATTAGTAACAGAAATCGTAGTAGCTGATGTCCCAGCATCCAGATACATAACACCATCAGTAGAACTTCCACCAGTCGAATATCCATTTAATGTCACTTCAGTTCCTTCACCATCAAATGAAAAATCAGCTAATTGTGTTGCTTGAATCACATTATATGTGCTGCTATTTGTGACCGTGAGTTTTGAATCACCATCTACAGTTACTTGAGAACCTGCTCTAGCCGTAGAATAGAAAATTCGTACAATATTTGCTGTAACATTCGCATTGTCAGTTACCTTTAATGATTTTGCAATAATAAATGTGGTATTACCTGTGTTACTAAGAGTTGTCTCACCACTGATCGTCACATCTGCTTCTACAGCTGAAATCAATGCCGAAGCATTTTCTGTAGTCGCAACATTGTCTAACTCGAGTCCCCAATTGGCGCTGTTAGAGGTAGTACTCGTGAATATTGCTGCTGCGTTTGTTCCCTTTATATCCACATTCACTAACGATATTTTACTCCCTGCTGAAGCAGAGCCTAAGGTTACTGCTCTTGCTGCAAAATTAAGAGTAAATTTCGCAGCCCCGTTTTGACCATTGATCACTTTTGACGTTGTCACTGTTACAGCAGCGCCAAAATCAATATCAGCTTTCAGATTGATCCAATCTACAGTTGGGCTCGTCAATGCAGTTTGCAGCTCTGACCATGAGGTAACATCAACAGGATTTGTTGGCGTAGGCAAGTCAATAGACATAGGACTGATCATCATTCTTGCGGATTGTTGCAAATCAGCTGCAGCTTCTGTTATTTCATCCACTGCTTCTTGATCTACTTCCGGCTCTTCCTCAATCTCTTCCTCCTCTTTTGTTTCAAAAGAGATCGATGAGAGTTCATTCCCAGCAGAGTCAGTAAGCGATACACTCCCTGTTTCTTTAGAAGATTCGTTATCAGGAAGGACAACAAATGTTATTGAAAGTGCATGACCATTACCAGACAAGTCCAATTCTGCTCCTTTTAAATAATCAGAATCATCCACGCTGATTGCTACCTTCTCTTGGTCCGCGTCACTAAGTCCATCTACCAATTGCTCAACATCATAGCTAAATACCTCAGAAAAGTTTAATTTTAATTTTTCTTTTTTAGTGTTGGGGATAGAAAGTTTCACTTGTAAATACCCAGTATCTTTATAATTTGGATCAACAATCTCCAGATTATAATCAGCTTCTGAAGCTTTAATATTCCCAATAGTCAGGTACTTCGAAATCAAAACAATGGATAGAATAAGTGTGACAGCAACCCAAGCAATGCGATTCTTTTTAATTATTCTCATATTTCTCCTCCTTTCCTCAAAAATGGTGTGTTTCTAACTATATAGAAGCACTTTATTTCAATTTCCACCGAAAAAGGAGATCATTAGATTTCATATTGTGTTTTGACCTCGCCGTTTCATTTAGAAATGAAATACTGATTAAGGTAAAAACTATGAATCTTCAGCAGAAGAATCCCACAAATCCAACATGTATCCTTTAGATCGAACGGTACGAATGGATATTGGGCTGACAGAGTTAGCCTCTATCTTTTCTCTCAGATGGAAAACCAGATTTGCTACACGATAATTCTGGTTAGTAAACTTTTCTTTCCATATTACTTCGAACAACTCTTTGTAAGTAACTGTATTGTTCTTGTTTTCATAAAGAAGCTCCAGCGTCTTGTATTCAAGTTTGGTTAACGGAATTTCTTTTTTACCCTGAATTTTTACACTGTGGTTTCTTGGGATAAGCTTTAATTTTTCGACCTCATCTGTACTTGCATCTACATCACAAGGCACATCTGCTCGGTCTTCCTCAATTCCTTTTTTCTTGCTTAAGCTATTTGAAATGATTAGTTGCAGCTCAGCTTCTTCGCAATCATCAGAGATGATCCCCAAAGCCCCTAACTGCAAATACACAGTTCGCATAATTTTTTGAGAGCTGGAAGAAAACACCCATACATAAGCATCCGAATTTTCTTTAAGCTTCAACAGGATACTGCAGGTTTGTGCAGTGTCCACGGCAGCATTCTCATGAATGATCACTGCATCAAGCTCTGATATTTTCTGTTCAAAATCATCCATTGTCAAAGGAACTACATTGATATCGTTTTTTTGAAGTTCATCTGAATAAGATTTATCAAGCTCTATTGATAAGTTGATAATACCTGCCTTCATAAATAACTCCCCTTTCTTACCTCATTCATTATTTCATTCTTTTACCATTTAATTTTATTATTCTAATGTTTTTCATAACTTCTCAGGAGTTCCGAATCCGTCAAATTAAAACATTTTTATTTTTTATACTTTTTTCTTAACAAAATTATTCTAAAACAAATATACAAATAAGTCCATAGCTCATTTTTTCTTTTTTTTATTAAAAATTCGATTTTCGTGAGAAAAAAGAAAGATTTTATTTATTTTTTGACGTGGAAGGAAATAGCGAAAACAACCAAAACACCAATAAAATCAAGGTTTAAGTCTGATTTTTGAATTGTTAATTTTTCGAATAAAAAATATTTTTTTCATGAAATAACCTTCTAACATTAAAGGAACATAAGCCATAAACTAAGTCGTTTTTCGAAAAAAAGAGGGATCAAACCCCAATAATCAGCCAAGCATTCTACTAAAGATATACAAATTAAAGATATTTTTTTTATCATCGAAACACTTTTTTTATATAAAATAAGTTTAGTTTTCTAAACAATTGTCTTCATATAAAAAAAGTCATAGCATATACGAATCAGAATGATTCACATATGCTATGACTCTTTTAATTAATGATTTTGGTGGTTCTATTTACTAATACTTTTTTGCCAGAAGTCTTCATTTGTCCCCTGTTCCATCCCCATGACAAACTTCTCACGAATATCAGGATAGCTTTGGGACAGGCTGGAAACCAGTTGTTTGATTTCTTCTCGCTTTGTTTTCTTATCTACCGGGCAAGGATTGAAAATTACCGGAAGCTCTTCTCGCTTCACAAGTCGAATAATGTCTCTTTCCTGAAGATAGATCAATGGACGAATAAGAGATATCTCTGTCTTCGTCAGATAGCTGATTGGCTCAAAGCTTGACATTTTCCCATGAAAAAGAAAGTTCATAAAATAAGTTTCTATCGCATCATCTAAATGGTGTCCTAATGCTACTTTGCTGCAGCCCATATCCTTGGCGTGTTTATATAGGATACCCCTTCTCAGCTTTGCACAGAGGGAACACGGCGATCTTTCTTCTCGAATATCAAAGACGACCTCTGCAATGTTTGTCGGAACAACCTCCAGCTCATAGCCCAACGCTTCAACAAAATCCTTCATTGGTTGAATATCCATATCAAAGCCCATATCAAGCGAAATCGGCACAATATCAAAGGAAAAGCCCAAGCGCTCCTGCCTGCGAATCAAATCCAAAAAGTAAAGCAGACTAGTGCTGTCTTTGCCTCCGCTCATACCAATGGCTACCTTATCCCCCGGCTCAATCATCTGATGAGACAAAACTGCTCGACGGATTGGATTGTAATACAATTGATTATCTTTTTTCTTAAACCCCATGACTTAAGCTCCTCCAAAATAAACCCACTATTATAATAATAAACTGCACCCACAGCAGTATTTTTAGCCTTTTAAAACATAAAAACTATCTTCCAGTTTTAGCGTCCTATTCTGATTCATCAGCAGTATTATAGAAACTCGTCTTCAGACTATATTGTTCACCTGAAACGATGTCATATTGTATCAACTGGTATGCCTCATAATATTCTTCCTGCGCTTTTGTCAGCGTCAGTTCTTTTTTCCATTCCCCGTTTTCGAGATAAAAGCCTTTTTCAAATGCAGGAAGCTCTTGCTGAACATTCAACAGTAACTGATAAAAACCACTCGTCTGCAAACCGCTTTGATCGAGTAACGACGGTGCGAAGTAAAAAGGACTCGTTGTCACATCTTGTTCTTCTTTTCCAGTCAGCTTTCCAGCAGTATCATACATCAGGAATTCGGTTTTATGCATGGCAACTTCATCGTTTGCCTCCTTTATTTCATCAGAATAAATACTTGGCAGGTGGTCACCCCAGAAAACAACTAATGTTCGTCGATCCAACTGATTCAATTCAGAAATAAAATCTCTCAACGCTTCACTACTATAAGCAATATCCTGCATGTAGCTGTCGATAGCTTTCTTATTTCCTTCACTTTGAGAAGAATAGTTCAAGGTAGTGTATTTGTCGCTGTACGGCATATGTGTCTGCATTGTCACTAGATGAACAAATTGCGGCGTCTCGTCTGTATTCAGTAAATCCATGACCTCCTGATAGGCAGCAGCATCAGAAATATAGGGATTATTTTCTATCTTGTCTGTATGCGTCATGGTATCTTCATAGAGAAACTCGTCGAAGCCCAATAGCTCATAAACGTCCTTTCGTTTGTACATGGATGTATTATACGGATGGATCGCAGTTGCCTGATAATCTTCTGCCTTCAGCATTGAGACAATAGAAGGAACCTCTTCCAGTTTAGGTAGAAGCATGGTATAAGGTGTTGTCATCTGAGCATTGAAAAGCTCCATAGACATACTAGTCAGGGCTTCAAACTCAATATTTGCAGTACCACCCCCATAATTTTGTGACAGCATCTGGCCGCTGTATGTCTCTTCAGCAATTTTCTGGTAGTCCTCCAAAGGATTTTTGTCTGCAGTAACGCCTTTTAGTGCTAGAGGATTCGAAAAGCTCTCGCTCATCACAAAAATAATATTCGGCTGCTCCTGATCTGCTTCTTTATTTTTTTCATCAGCCAATTCAGTATACTCAGCTGTGATTTCTTCGATTCGTTCCTTTGAATAATCTGCCGGCTCTTCCATCGCAACGACCTTCAAATTATAGAGAAACCCGCCAATGAACCCCGTATTATAATAGTTCATTTTTTGACTGTATGGAATCCATAGCGCCGTTTTATTATACGCTTTTCTCAATAAATTATTTGGATTGTTGAAATCGCTGATGTAAAACAGCAAACCTATAGAACAGACAAGTAAAACACCACGAATGATTTGCTGTTTTTTCGGTTTAAAAATGCTTCTATATAATGCATATCCAAATGCCCCAATTCCAGCCAATGCAATCACGATCACCAGAATAAAAGGACCGGTTCCCACCATTTCCCTTAGCAAGCCAAACTCAGTGATCATCTTCAAATCATCCGGATAGATCGGCTCCGTCCGGTAAAACATCTTTTGGTAATCCGCAAAACCAAGTACGCCAATGATGATTGCATACATCAGACTCCCAATAGCGATTGAGCCGGACAACGTAACTAGAAACAAAAGAAAGACGGCCAATACCAAACAGCCTAAAAAGAATTTCTCTGTATGCCACGAAAAGGCAAAATTACGCGCTAGATCAACAGATAGATTATTTTGACACCATTGCAGATATAGATTGCTGAATATAACTAGGATAATCAAAAATAGTGCAATCAAAAGCCAATTTATCTTTTTTTCCTTCAAATATGTATTTAATCGTTTAAAATAATCCTTCACGTTTATGCTCCCTCTTCCAATAAATGAGTACCTTACTATTTTATGTGTTGGCTGATAAAAAGTAAACTCTTTATTCCGCCCAAGACTCACCTGACCTCCTATTGATTTCTTCAATGAAAAACCACTGTTTGCCTCAAGCTGCCAAAGCCCCTTGTATGCCTCCAGTGGTTGGATGTCTTCTATGGTCGTTCTTATTTTGTCAGTTGTTACTCCTAGCTGTCAGTATATGGAAGAATATAGTCAGCAGCTGATGTTCTCAGCGAATAGATCAACAGGCTGATCTCAACTCTGTCCTTGTTCAGCTCACACATTGCGTCCTCACAAACAAGTCAACATAGATGGTATCCAATGTTTCCTTCGCCATTCGCTGATCAAAAATCATCAGCTCCTGTTCCAGACAAAATTCTTTAAACGCTAAAAACTGCTCGGAGATAAACGTTCCTTTGATTTTATACGGAGAACAGATTTGATAAGGGACATCGATTTTTTCTAAGAAGTTTGCAGCGAGCTCCTGTTTCGAAAGTACAAACTCGTATTCCGCCTCGTCTACTTTTATATCCTCATTCAAAATCAGTCTTCCTTCATGTAGAAATAGAATTGTATTTGCGATTTTTTCAATCTCATCCAAATTAGAAGAGGACAAAATAACCGTCACACCTCTTCTGTATAGCCTGTCAATTATTCCACTTATCTGCTCCATATCGACCGGATCAAGATCATTAAACGGGTCGTCCATCAATAACAGCTTAGGATCATTCATTAAGGCAACACCCAACAAAAGATGCTGCTTCATCACCAAAGAATAATTTCTAACCTTTTCATCCATATAATCAGTCATTCCCAGTTCTTCTACAAGCCGGATCATCTCTTCCTTCGTCTTTCTATGTTCCTGACGAATAAATTCCATGTGATCCCACCCAGTCAGCTGTTGATACAAGATGGAGGGATCTTGAAGATAGGACAAATCAGCAAATATCTGATAATCCATAGCTGATCGACCACATACAATGATTTCTCCTCTGTCCGGCGCCTCGATACCTGCAATCAAATGCAGCAACGTGGTTTTTCCAGATCCATTTGGCGCAACCAACGCGATAACCTGCGGCCTTTCAACCAAAAGATCGATATCCTCTAAAACCTGCTCTTGATCATAGCTTTTAGCAACATCCGTTATTTTTAATAGTTCGTTCATTTTTTCCCACTCCCAGCCTTCGTACATTTCCCAACTTTCCATCTTTAGTCTATCTGTAATCTGTTGCAGAAATGTGAAATTTGAAACTTAAATTTCGAAATTTCTTTGAATTATCTGAGAATAAAGTTATAATTAAAACGTGTTATACATTCTAACTATTTACCTTAAAGAGGGGGAGAAAAATGAATTATAAAATGACAGAAAATACGCTATTTCCTTTAGTTGAGGTTTCACTAAGAAATGGTGAGATGATCCAACTTGAACGAGGAGCAATGGTTTACCATAATGGGCAAATCAATCTTGAAGGAAAAATGAACAGCAATGGTAAATCCGGCCTTGGCGGTGCTCTACGCGCAATGGGTCGTTCAATGACTAGTGGAGAGAGCTTCTTTATTACACAAGCGACAGGCTTAAGTGACGATTCTTTTATCGCACTAGCACCAGGTACTCCTGGAGCGATCAAGGAACTTGAAGTCGGTATAGAACACTGGCGCTTAAATGATGGCGCATTTCTTGCCTGCGACTCTACAGTCTCTTATGAAATGAAGCGTCAAAAAGTAAGTACTTCTCTATTTGGTGGTACAGGTGGATTCTTCGTGATGGAGACTACCGGAAAAGGAACATTGTTAGTCAATGCCTACGGAGATATCGTAGAACTTCAGCTTGACGGCAATCGACCATTTATCATCGACAACCAGCACGTAGTAGCTTGGACAGAATCTCTGGATTACAACATCAAGGTTGCTTCCGGCATCTTCGGCTTTACTACTGGCGAAGGCTTAGTCAATGAATTCCATGGTAGAGGAACTGTTCTGATTCAAACAAGAAACGTTGAAGCATTAGCAGGAATGGTTGCACCATTTATTGCTACAGGAAAATAAAGACACAAGCAAAAAAAGCAATCAGATTCGTCTGATTGCTTTTTTATTTGTCTGCTTATAAATAATGCACATGAGAGTGGGAAAATAATCAATCCCTGCTCTTTTCTTTGCCCTAAAACCGGATAAACGGTGCACCAACCTTTGTGTGTGTCACCTGGAGCTGAATCCCTTTGTCACACCTTTGATCAACGCTGCCTTATTCAGCAAGAAAATCGTTGATTGCTGCTGCATTTGCTGCTTCATCAATCTCGATCACACTGCCGGCAGATGTATTATCATTGAAATCCCAGCTGCCTTCCACAGGAACAGAAAGAGTTTCAAGCTCCTTAACGCTGCCTGTCAGAAAATCCTTTGCCAAATCAATAATTAAATCCGTTGGCATATTCGTATCTAGTTTACCGATTGCTTCACCGGCAACCTTAGGCAGCTTTAGAATAGGAATCAGATTTTTTGATTGATTTGCTAAAGCATTCATTACTTGCTGCTGTCTGCGTACTCGACCAAAGTCCCCTTCTTCATCCATTCTAAAACGAGCGTACTGCAGCAGACTTTCGCCATTCAGTGTCTGCTCACCTTCGTAGATGTCAATACCATCCAGATTTATATCCTTTTCAACATCAATGCTGACGCCATCAGGATAGAGCTCATCCACTAAATCGCTAAACTGACTGAAATCGATGATTGCATAGTAGTTGATTGGCAAATCAAAGCTCTCATTCAATACTTTTTTAGTCAGCTTCGCACCACCATAAGCATATGCTGAATTGATTTTCCCAAGTCCATATCCGGGAATATCAACAAAGCTATCCCTCATAATAGATATCAGCTTCGGCTGCTTCGTTTTGCTGTCATAGTGTGCGACCATCAATGTATCTGAGCGTCCGCCGTCTCCATCATCGTCTCTTGTATCTGTCCCAATCAGCAATACATTCACTTCCTGCTCATTGGTCTGGTCGTCTCCGCTGAAATCCTTGTTTTTAGTCACTACAGTTTTGGCTTCTACATTTTCTTTTGCACTGAAAAACGTAAGTGCTGCGTAACAGCCTAAAGCATCCAATACAAAAATAATAGACAATAGAACGATAATTCCTGTTTTAGCTGTTTTTTTCATTGGTTTGGTTAAGTCCTTTCATCAACCATAGTCAGCTGGTAAGCTCATTTTTTCCGTCCTTACAGATGGACATACTTATAAACTGAACTGTCTATGTCTTTTTTAACTTCCTTAGGCACACTCCGGCATATAGATATATACAAGCCGACTCTTCTTTAGAATAGACGGTGCCTCAACCTTTTTACCAACAACAATTAATCCATTCTTACTATACCTATATCAAAAAATGAAGTCAACAAAAGATATGTTAAGATTTTTCCTAGATTCGTATTCACTTTTCAAACAGCTTTTATATAGCTAACTAAAAGAATATCAGGAAATGTAAAAAACAAGAAATATAATCTCTCATAGTCGAAATAAGCGATGGAGAAAATCACACCCTATTCATTCATTGATTCTTCAACTGTTTTTTTATTCATTTGATTCGTTTTTTATAGCAGCTTCCCCATTATTTTTCAAATTAAAGAAAATCAATAGATACCCGCAAACAATCAATACTACCAATAGCCAGCCGAACCAACTTTGAAAATAATTTAAAATGACATAATAAACAATCAGCAGACTTCCGCCAAAAAACAGACTGGAGAAAAATGCTCTTAGGCCGCTTTTTTCTGAGAAAAGTGCAAGCACGCCAAAAACTGCCGTAATAATCGGCATATAGGCGACTAGATAAATAAGTTGAAACCCAGTGTCTGCTCCTTTAGCTAAGTCATAGGCAAAGGTCAACGGATAATAAAGCATAACGTTTATCAAAATTTCAGTAACCAGAAACAAGATCATACGCGGCTGCTTCAGTTTATTTTTCAATGCTTCAGTATTTTTTTTCATTCGATTATCTCCTAACTCAATCAGTTTTTCTATATATGAATCCAATCAAAGAAACGACAATTGCTTCATATTCCTTTGTTTTACATTTTGAACAAAGGTCACTTTTCCGTGTGATGAATCTTTAATAAGTTTCATAAGACCATCAATAGTGTCAGAAGGTACTCTTCTACTTTTTTACACATGAAATCATTATAGCACTTAACCATCATAAAGTTTGTGACCTTTTCTTGAAAACTATTTTTTCAGTCACCCTTACGTTATACTATTTGTAATGGAAATAAAAAGGGCGTGTATAGATGAAGACGAGGATACAATTAATGACACAAGACTCAGCTGTAGCCATTGCAGATACTTGGAATTATGAAGGGATTTATTCCTTTTACGATGCGGCTGCAGATGAAGAAGACTACCAAGAGCTGATTGATCCTGCTCAGCGAAAGAGCAACTATTATGAAGTTCTGAAAAACAATGAATTATTCGGCTATTTAGTCATTATTCCCAAAGATACCAACATCGTTGAACTCGGACTGGGACTTAGGCCAGATTTGACTGGCAGAGGCTTAGGTCAGGCTTTTATTGAAGAAGCGCTGCAGTTCTTGATGACTTCTTTTCCCATAGTGACTCATGTTGAATTGTCTGTCGCCGCATTCAACAAGCGAGCATTCAAGGTTTATCAAGCTGTTGGATTTAGCGAAGGAGAACACTTTTTACAAGCTACAAATGGAGGAAGCTACGATTTCATCAAAATGAGTAAGAAGATAAAGTAGCTTTTTTACAAAAAAGAGGCTGAGACAGAAGTGTTTAGCTACAAGCAATAAGCCGGAATTCACGAAAATTGTTTCACAAATTTTTGTTGAATTCCGGCTTATTGTCGTAGGAGCTACTTCTGACTCGCCGTTTATTCGGATTTAGGGTATGGAAAAGAGTGGCAACAGATTATTGTCCCACTCTCTTTTCTATAGTATTAGAAATCTGTAAATCCAGCCTCCAGCTCATCATTGAACAGGTGGCGTTTTTCCTCAATGATTTGATCGAAAAACAGTGCTTCAGATACAGTATAGTAAGGAATCACATGGAACAAAGCGATTCCACCGCTGAAAAACGATGCAAAATACCAAAGTACGAAGGAGCATGTAAACATAAAGTATTCCATTTTATAGCCCTTCATCAGATTCATACTTAATGCAATCGCCTGTTTCGGTGTCAAGCTTTCATCTTTTCTCATCAAGTAATTAGTCATGCTGTATGAAATCTGCTTGATGATCCCAGGAATTCCAAGTAACAATGACCATAAGAATGTGTACAATGCTACAAGTAAATTAGCCGTTATTGCCCGCTGACCATTTTCTTTAAAGAACTTTGTAAAGGTCAATCTTAGGTTGAAGGGTACACCCTCAATGTTATCAATCGCAGCCCATTTAATCATCCCTTGATAAAGAGTAGCTATAACTGTTATCAACAGCGAAATAAACAACCATAAAAAGCTGAATGTTCTTGTTCTCATCGTGTAACCATCATATTGATATGTGTTCATTCTTGCAGTATTGCTGACTAAAGAAACAGTCGCTGCTTTAGTTCCTAATGAGTGATTCAGATTATGCCCTTCGTCCTCAGGCTCTTGGTCTCTAAAATAACCGCCGTCATCATCATAGTCATAATAAGCATCATCATAACCATCCACATAACCATCATCGTAGCCGTCATTATACCCATCCATATAATCACCGTCATAATAGTTTCCATCAGAATCTGTATCATCCTGCCATGAACGATAAACGTTGTTATTATCCTCATAATCATAGTAATAGTTGTTACTCGAGCCTACACTGATTCCCACAAAAGCAATAAAAGAATAGATAGCCATAATAATAAATGGAATCATAACTAAGGTACTCCAGTGTCCGTAGTTCCTATGCAGCAGTCGCTGTGCCTTTTTCTTTATTTCACTTCTAATCATTTTATTTTCTCCTTTTTTTCCTATTCTTCACTCACCTCAACAAACAAGCAAACCATTAAAAGCGGCCATTTCTTTACATTCTTCCAACGAATAAATGACGCTTTCTTATTACATGCATCATTCCTGCTAAAATAGCTTTAATGATGTTTATTCTCCAAGTGTGTAGATTTACTATATCGAATATCGTGAAAATGCACAATAGAAAACTCTGAATTTTTACTTTTCTCAAAATAATCATAAAAAATGGAATGACTGCTTCATCAGATTTCTATAAAGTCGCTAGTACTTTACGATCTCTTCTAATTGAAGCAAACATTCCATTTCGTATAGACATGTTATTGTCTTAATTACTCTTCTTTTTCAAACGGATCAAGCAGATATTTTTTTGTTTGGTGTTTTTTCAACCACGATTCTTCTGCTTTATTGATTTGAGCGATCCACTCCAACTCTTCTGGAGCAGGCTCGGTAAATTCAGCAGCTTCTTTATCCCAACAGCTGTTTGCCAATGTGTATCCCTGATTGATCCATTGATTCAAGCAATTGATTTCCCCTATGAGAGCCGAAGAATGCTGTTCATCAACGTTCTCCATTTGAGTCAACTCATGTTTCAGCTCACGCTTTATTGAACCATACAGCCCTAAGAGTGTTGTACATTTACTAATTTGAAAGGCTTTGTTCAAAGGGTCCAGAGACGATACTGCTAGCTTTTTCAGCTTCTTTTGAACCTCATGAATCAGTTCATCCCATTCATCAATCTGCTCTCCAAGATCAGCAGCAGCTATTCTACTTTGTTCCACTGCCAATAGATATTCCTCTGACAGCTTCACATTCGCCTCCCCAATCATTTCCGCAAGCAGCGCCGCACCTCGCACTAATGGAAGCAGGATCATATCATGATACACTTTTGTTGCTTCATGGCATTTGGAATCTTGGTGAATATCAAAAAACAAAGAGGAGATGTTGCTGTGCAGCTGTTCACAGGCTTCCTGGTGATTTTTACGAAACAACTGAATCTTGTTTTCATTATTCTTCATTTTTATTCCAGTTCCCTTTCACTTATTTTTATTGCTATGAAAATATTAAGATGATGCTATGTACTCCTTATCAAGCCTTACCATTTCCCTCACTCAGCTTTTTTTGGCAGAATTGCAGAATGAAAAAGAGAAACGCTCCGACATAATATAATTCTAACATAAATGTAATAAAACTAATTATCAGTTTTTTGTTTTCTCGCGAAGATTACTGAGAAATCTACTTGTTCATCCACTGCTCCTTCAATAAACCATGTTTCCATACCTAATAAAAATTCTTATTCTTACTTGAGCTGTTAACGTCTCATTTTAAAAATAATCGATATTTTTTCAAAAAAATCATTATTCTAATGCCTCAAACGACTTACTTATTGAGCAAGAATAATCAGTTTAAAACCCTGAATACGTGTTATTTTCTAATAATTATCTTTAATTTTTCTCACTTTTTGTCTTGCCTTTTATTTTTGTTCGTATATACTTATACTAGTAGGATAGAAAAAAATAATTTCAAATATATTTGGCTCTTCTGTTTTGGCGCCAACCAAAGTAGAGAGACATGTTGAGACAACCACAATTGCCCAACGTTATTGCCAGTAGTATCAATAGCCAATCGCTCTTTTTGCGTACTCCTACACAGACATCGATTTCTTCCGCTAGGGATTTTTTCTGTGTGCCAATCCGGCAAAAGGAGCTGTTGGAGCCTCTTTGATGTAAACTATTGCGACGATATCGGGTAATTTCCCGATATCGTTTTTTTCTATCCTGCTTTTTTACAACAAAAAAAAGGCACTTCACAGATTAGCGCCAACCAATCTGTGAAGCCCTGTATGAAAGCCACAACTTCCTTACAGGTTTACCTCTTTTACCAGTACCACAGCACCAGTATTTCTATTGTACCCAATTTTATCTTTAATTTCCAGTCAATCGGTTGATCTTCGATTCAATTTGAATGTGAACCTTCACAAATAGATAAAATATCGACGATCATTGTCTTATTCATCAATGACTTTTATGATAATAACCGATTCAGCGACAACTATTCTTTATCTATATAAAATCTACAGCTCAGTGTATTTCTCTCTACTGCCCTTGCTTTTCTCAACAGGGTACTTGATTGCATTCAGCTTCATCTTACTTTCAATGATTTCATGCACATCCAAATTCAAATCTGAAGCCAACATTAGGCTATATATAAGAACATCTGCCAATTCCTGGCGAATGTTTTCTTTATTTTCTTCTACTGCTTCTTCATCTGTCAGCCATTGAAAATTTTCAAGCAGCTCTGACGCCTCAAGACAAATTGAAATTGCTAAATCCTTTGGATGATGATACTGCCGCCACTCTCTTTCATCTCTGAATTGATTAATTTTTTCTATCAACTCTTCCATAGCTATCTACGCCTCTCTTTTTGACTGTTGTTGTCAGTCCTTATTTGCTTTTGCTCTTTTCATTTTACTACATTTCCACCCGAATGTCTGAACAGGCAGAAGAACGATTCCAAAGAACCATCAAGTAATCCCTTCATTAAACTACGCAGCATACGCACTTTACTTCCAATTCTCTTCCAACAGTATCAACTTCAGAATGTGACATGCTTGAAATCAGGAACGCATGTCGATGTATCCTCTGCTCCTTCAAGTTCATCGAAATAGCTGATTTTCCCCTCAGGAACGGTATCCAGTATCTTCAAACGACTAAGATGAAGTCCATTTTTGCAGGCGTTACACCAGAATAAACCATAACCTATACTGGTTTCTCGATCTCCGCAGTAGTGGTAATCCAATGCCGGTGCACTGCATGAAGGACAGCTCAAAGCAGATAATTCTTTTACATGCTCTGGAACACATGATGCCGTTTGAACCCATTGATCAAAAATCCTCTTACGATTATTCATTTGAAAATCCTTTCCATACAAGCCGGTGAACCAACAACTGCTGCCTAATTAAATAGGGTATCATGAAGCTTTTTAGCATAGCCATCTGTCATGTTGCAAATGAAATCTACTGCCATTTTTAACCGATAGTAGTTTTGCTCATCTTCCCTGCAGTCCTCTGCTTCTTTTCTGTACAGCTGCTTCGCACTCTCCGGTATGTTATTGAACAGACGCTCCTCATACTTGTTCATCGGCTCCTTTTCATATTTTAATACCACTGGTACAAATTCATCCAATAATCGATTGATAATATGAAATCCCAGTACTTCCTGATCTAGAATTTCTTTTGTTTGAAAAATGTGTTGATAGGCAAATTTTTTCAACGCATTGAAACAACGCACTGCATCACACTCCTCACTAATAATCTCCTGTTCAAAAGAGCCTTCAAGAATTTCATCATAATTATCGACAAATGCCTTACTGGCACTCGTATACACACTTTGTTGTGTGGTTCGCAAAAAATTTTGAATCGCTGCAGCTTCTGAATCCTTCTTTTCTAAAAAAGTGTTTGTTTTTGTCTCTTCATCAATGAATGATTTTAATTTTCGGTAGCTATATAATCCGTAATTATATGCATCTTCAATATCTGAAAATGTATATGCCAAATCATCTGCTGCTTCAAGCAGGAAAACGAGAGGATGTCTTCTATCAGCCGTTCCAGTTGCATACTTTATTCTCTTAAACTCTGTTCTTTCTGAATAAAAGTAACCAACTTTTTTCGTCAACAGTTGTCCTTTTTCTATTTGAAGCGAATTTGCAGTATATTTAATTACAGCATCCATCGTGGACGCCGTTAATTTCATTCCGTCCTGGGACGCACCGTTGTCAGTATGCAGCTTGGTCAGCAATCGAATGGTCTGAGCATTTCCTTCAAACTGTAAAAAATCTTCTTTTTGCTGCTCTGTTAAGGTTTCCCATTCAGGTTGCTGCTCACCATTTTTAGCGAACCATATACGAATTGCTTCTTCTCCAAAGTGCCCAAAAGGAGGATTTCCGATATCATGAATCAATGCTGCTGTCTCCAATAAACGATAGCTGCTATTCAATTCCATCTCCTCTATCCCTTTTGCCCGCAGTCCTTTAATAACCTCTGACAACAAGTCTCTTGCATGCATCGCCACTTCCAAACTATGGGTCAACCGAGTACGAACAAAGTCATTGCGTTCTAAAGGAAAGACCTGTGTTTTATCCTGTAAACGTCGGAATGAATCGCTCTTGATCACTCGTCGATAATCACTATTCAAGGCCCTATTCAATTCTTCCATTAAATCCTTGTGTGTTAAGTTATCATTACGGCAAAACTTAGTGCTATTAGAAGCTATTCTGTACGTTCCAACTAACTGGTTCCATTTCATCATCCTTGTACCTCTCTCTCTTCATCAACGATTCTTTCAATAGAAGAAATATAGATATCTATAAGTTTTCTAGGATAATCTTTCATTCTACACAGTTTGCCTTTATCCTTTAATTTGAAACGAACTCTATCTCCAACCTGATATTCTCCTTCTTTATCAAAAAAAAGGAAATTGTCATCTTGGTTTTTAAATTTTGCTAATCCAATATATTTTTCAGCAACTGGTTTAGCCAATTTAAAACAATACGATATTTCTTTCCTATCTCCTATATCTCGTTCTTCTCCTAAAACAGTCTCAAAAAAACCATTCTCATCCGGCAATAAAAAATTGGATAGATAAATTAATTCTTCCAGTTTCTCAAATAGCGGTTGAATATACTTTGAGCTATTAAATGCAACTTCCAGAGGTATCTCAACTTCAGCAGCTTCACATATTTGCTTCATCAATTTAAAAATTTCAGTAACATCCAGTTGCGTATTTAGCATTAACATAAGATGGTTACTATCTAAAGCACCTTTAATATCTTTATGGGAAAAATTGGGTAACGCGACTGGATAATGCTCATCTGTCATCACCCAGGAAGCGCCCATTTCGTTCAAACAGGGAACACTTCGGTAATAATTATTTGAAAGAAAATATAGAACAATCGGTTCATCTTTCAATTCTTTTTTTAAGCGATCAAAAATTAATTCCCCCGGATTAACACCTGTTTCAACTTTAGAACTATAAAAGATATCTTCATTTCTAAATCCAAAAATCTTTAATAACTCTGCAAAAATATCCGAGTATTTTTTATCTTTATTACAGTGGCTTATAAATACTTTTCTTCTCACAATTAATCCCTCCAACTATTTTTTCAATACTATTATAACAACATTAATTACATTTAAACCAAAATAAATGCAAAAAAACTTGAATATTGACCTATTTCAGGCCTAATATTCAAGTTTTTTATTCTTTTTTCAGAGTTGCCCATATTAATTCGTCAACTAGAGTCCATTTCTTTCCAAAAACATACCAACATTCAGCCCATCGATAGCTCCCTCGTAGTGCAGCAATTTTTCTTTTTCTGCTTCCGTGAAAACAGTGAAGAATCTACGGTTCCATTCGTATTTCCAATAATAAATACGCTGTTCCATTTCCCCTTTAAGGTCCTTCGTTGCACCGTAAGGGTACAACATAAAGAGATCAAACAGATATTCCTTTCTACTTTCATTCGTAAGAACCTTCAGGATGCTTTGCTGATGCTTCTCTGAGTTGCTTGCTTTGAACTGCTTGACCACCTCTTCTTTAAGCTTCGGATAGAAAAATGGATACAGCTCGCCAATCTGTTCCTCCGCTTTTCTGCGCACATCTCTACTGATATCCCCCAGCGCTTCCTTATAATAGTCCACCTGTTCGTCCTTTGGTAAACAGCTTAACCAGCCTATAGCGGCCAGCCGAACATTTTTACGAGGGTCATTGATTCGCGGCAAAAATATTTCTCTGTCCCTTATATCCAAAAGCATCGCCAAGCCTTGTAAAGCATTCACTTCATACTGAGAAAGATGCTCAAGATAATAGGAACGAATATCAAAATCTGGAAAATACTTCTTTGAATAATCACTTGCCAGACAGCGAATACTGACTGCTGAATCTAGCAGTAATGGAATCATGGCTGACTCACTCTCCAGATGATTGTAACACCAGCTTCCTGCCAGCTTACGGATAACCGTTTGCGGATGATTCAACAGCTTTTTGACTTGCTCTTCTTTCTCCTCAGCAGTCCGAATCATCTCTCTGAAGGTTCTCGCCAAGGTCACCTTATCAGTTTTTTTCAAGCCATTCTCAATGCTTCTATTTCTGATTTCTCCATTTAATAAAAAGCTCAATTCAAAGGCATAGCGATAGATAAAGACATCCTTCGACTGTTGAGCTGCTAATAAAATATCAGGTCTTACTGCTAACTGTCGAATCATATATTCCTGTATTGTTCGATTCTCTATGTGTCCCAATCCACCAAGCCGTTGAATAAAGGGTAAGCTGTAAATCAAGTCCTCCTCTTTTGGCAATTGCTCCTTCATGAGCTGTTGAACCGCTATTTTTCTCAGTTCTTCCACATTATCATTTACTGTATAAAGAAGAAAAATAATTTTACGATCTACAGAGCTTTCTGCCAACTGCTGCCATGCCAGCTCTCTAATATATCCCTTTGGATGTACAGTCAGCCACAACCAAAAAATTGATGGTTTACTGCCGATACGATTTAAATCCTTTGGTGTCCATTCAAGCCATCTCCACTTGCTTTCCCTTTGATAAGAAAAGGCACGGAGCTCCTTTATTGTGTCCAACAACGCTTTCGGTGCAAGGAGAGTCAAACAGATTTCTAAAGCTTGAAAAGCCTGCGGCTGTTTTCCTTCATACACCATTATTTTGTAATAGTAATACTTGATCATTTCAGCTTGTGACGTTGAGGTCATTTGCTGTGTAAAATGCTCTACTATTGACAACCTTTTTTCTTCCATTGCTTTCCTCCTCAATTACAAACGAAATAGAGCAACCTCGTAATCCTCTTCTGATAAGATAGCTACCTGCTCAGCACGTTTTGAGTAATAGTTGATCAGTTTTTCATTTCCAGCCCAGCAGTCAAAGTAGATTTCCTGTCCATTTACTCTGCTGATTTTACGTGCATACTCAAACAGATGGTCACTCATATTGATTCTCTGAAAATCGGGATGTATAACCAGCTTTTCTAAAAATAGAACGGTCTCCTCAAAAGGATGCTCGTTGAACTGCACTTTCTCTGTCAGAACCATTGCTCCGATGATTCGACTCTCTTTTTCAAAGACAATAAACTCCGGTAATAACTCCGCCAACTGCTTTCTTTGCCACGGATAGTCCCATTGGTGAATTCCCTTTTCCAACAGCCTCTGTGTTGCAAGGTTATACATATCTATAAGCATTTCAATATCGTCACGTACGGCCTTTCTAATCAATGGTTTTGCTCCCATACTTGAAATTTTTTTGGCTGAATACTCTCCTATATTAGGTTGACTGTACAAGTTCACTCGATTTCCACAACCAGAGAAATATCTAAATCCACCAGCATATCTGCTTTCTGTAAAAATGAGTTTCTTGGCAATAACTGATAATCATACATTGCCATAAAACGAGCAAGTAATTCTCTACTATTCAACTGTGGAAATTCTCTGAACAGTCCGCGAACGATTCGACTGAGTTCTTCCTTAGAACGCTTTTTCCCATATACAAAGCATTCGATTTGGTATCCTTCAAATTCAATGATCATTGTTCGCCTCCCCCTCTCCCCAACCGATGAATTTCAGCTTTTAATAGCAGTCAATTTTTCCGTTGACTTTAGCTGCAGCGGCTTTGAGCATCTCTACTTTAGCCGTCGGCACAACTGTCAGCTGATACGAATCAGAATCGATATCGATGTTTATCAAGGTAAAACCCTGTGGTAATGCAGCCTTCAGCTGTTCAAACACTTCTGGTGCCATCTCTTCTTTATTAGTGATTTGGCTATGCTCCAGCTTCTCGTCATATTTATTAACGATTTCCTCAACAAAATAAATGAAGTCCTCTGCCTCAGCTTTCCAATCATTCATCGTCAGATATCCTTCATCGTATAAGACATAAGAGAATAATTCCCAAAGCGGATATGCTTTGATTTCTTCCACTGTTATCTCTACAGAAAACCACTCAGCGAACATTTTCTGGTATTGCTCTATAAATTTTGCCGGATCATCCAATGCATAAACCATTCCCTGTATCGCCCGCTCATTATCTTGACTAAGCAATCCAACCAACTCAAAATACGCCGTCCGCTCTTGTTCCTTTTTTATTGGCACTTCACTTTCAACAACTGGAGCAGTATCTGTCTGTCCTAATTTTCCAAACAGTTTTTTTAAGAAATTCATTATCCTTTTCTTCCCCTATCCTATGGTTCAACTGAGATAATCTGATTCTCATCGACCTTTTATTCTCTATTTTACCCTATCAAAAGGGAGTCTTAAAGAACCAGTTTACTCATCCAGTTCTTTTTCATAGATACAAATCAGCAATTTCCTGCACCCGTTCCTGTAAATGAGCAATCAGTTCTGGAGGCTCGACTACCTGTGCCTCTTTCCCTAAAAGTAAGAGGCATGTTGCAGTATAGGAAATGTCCCGACGAGCAACCATCAACTCCAATCGTCCGCCATTCTCTGTTGGAACGATCCCTTTATATAAATACCTATTTTCCATACACTGCTTGACGCCTTTTTCCGTCAGCTTTACAACCATTTTCAACGGATCTTTTGGTATAAATTCTTCATTCAGTTCTGCTAATGTTGTCTCTGTTTTATTTCTCTCCTGCAAAATTGTCACCTGTTGTATCCGATCTGCCCGATAATGTCTGGTTTCCTTACTTTCAGGATCGAATGCAAATAAATACCAAAAACCATTGCTTGCGTAAATACCGATTGGTTCCAGTTTTTTTATCGACCGACGTTTTGGTGACTGATAAACGATTTCAATTTCCACCTGATCCATCGCCGCCCGCATCAATTCACTTAAATAGGAATTCTCCACAATTTGCTTTGGAGCAGACAATTGAAAATGATCTTCTAGATGCAATAGCTTTTCCTTTAACTTTGCCGGAACCACCGCCAAAAGCTTTTCTCCAGCAGTCACTGTATTCATCTGAAAAGGGAATTCTTCAAAATTCTGCAAGGACTGAATAGCAAAATACAACGCCGTGATTTCATCCTCAGTAAAAAGAACAGGGGGCAGTACTTGATTCGCTAAAACAGTGAACCCGCCATTCCTGCCCTTTTTGCTCTCCACATATAGACCTAAATCTGCAAGATCCGTGATATAACGATACACACTACGAATCGACAAATGAAAACGATCAGCCAGCTCCTGTGCAGTAAACTCTTTTTTGTTTTGGACATACCACATCATCTCATAAAGAATCTGCTCTTTTTTCATCGTTTTCCCTCTTTTCTTTTTATATGACAAATACTGTCATATTTTATCTATATACTAATAGAGTAAAGGAGGAGTGACCATGAGTCAAATCAAAATCAGAGGAGCAAGAACAGGGAATCTAAAGAACATCGATGTGGATATTGAAAAACATCGAATCAATGTATTTGTCGGTGTATCAGGCTCCGGTAAGTCTTCACTGGTCTTTCATACGATTGCTGCTGAGGCTCAGCGACAAATGAATGAAACCTATCCCAGCTATGTTAGAAATCGAATGCCCCACTTGATGATTCCAGAGGTGGATCGAATAGAAAATCTTTCTCCCGCCGTCATCGTCAATCAAAAACCATTAGGAGATAATCGGCGCTCAACTGTCGGAACAGCAACGGATATCAATCCGACATTGCGGTTGCTGTTTTCACGTTTTGGAAAACCGTTTGTCGGTTACTCCGACGTATTTTCCTTCAACAATCCCGCTGGCATGTGTCCAACCTGCGAGGGATTGGGTAGTGTTTCGAATTTTATTCTTGATGAACTGCTGGATCAGGAATTATCCTTGAATCAAGGAGCAATACGATTTGAGACCTTTGAGCCTGGCACCTACCGCTGGAAGCGTTACGTGGATTCCGGATTATTTGATAATGATAAAAAAATCAAGGACTTCATGAAAGAAGAACTAGAGCTTCTACTGTATTCACCGGAAATCAAACCGCCTCATCCATTAGAAGGGTGGTACAATTCTTCCGTTTATGAAGGAGTCATCCCTCGAATCAAAAAGACATTCATCCAAAGCTCTTCTCAGCTGGCAAAAAAATACCAGCCGGAGATTCAACGTATAACTAAACAGGAGCTATGTCCGGATTGCGAAGGCTTCCGTCTAAATCAAAAAACTCTTTCTTGTAAGATCAATGGAAAAAATATTGGAGAATGTCTGAACATGCAGCTGGATGAACTAAAAATATTTCTTGAGAACCTTGAGTCCAAAGAAATCTGGCAAGTAACAGAAAAAATCATTCAACAATTGAATTACTTTTGTCAGGTAGGCCTAGATTACCTAAGTTTGTCCCGTGAGACAGGAACTCTTTCAGGAGGAGAATCCCAGCGGATCAAGCTGATTCGTTCGATTGGCAGCAGTCTTTCAGATATGCTCTATATTCTTGACGAACCGAGTACAGGTCTGCATCCACAAGATATGCAGGCTATCGGCAGCCTGATCCAGGCAATCAAAAAAAACGGCAATACATTGCTCCTGATTGACCATGATCCGGCGGTGATCCAACTAGCAGATACAGTGTACGAGCTTGGTCCTGATGCCGGACGCAATGGCGGGCAGCTGCTTGGAAGCGGCAGTTATAAAGAGTGGGAATCACGTCAGCAGCTGCTTCCACCCCTCAAACGAAAAAAAAGAGGGAAAAGTACTCAATTTTTTATCGCTGAAGGTATTTCAAAGAACAATGTACAGGATATCTCGATCAAACTGCCTCTACATCGACTACTTGCTATTACAGGTGTCGCCGGCTCCGGTAAAAGTTCCTTTGCAGAAGGTCTGCGACAGAAATATGATGATCAAGTCTTCTATGTCAATCAAAAAAGGATACATACCAGCAGCCGTTCAACGATTGCTTCCTATGTAGGGATTCTAGATGAAGTGCGTAAACTTTTTGGAAAAGAAAATGGTGTACCTGTCGGCTGCTTCAGCTTCAATGGGAAAGGTGCTTGTCCAGCCTGCCGCGGGAAAGGTTATATCGAAACAGAGCTTGCTTTTCTTGAAGCCGTTCGCTCTGAGTGTGAGCTATGTCATGGGAAAAAATTCAAACAGGAATCCTTAACCTATCACTATAACGAAAAAAATATTGCTGAAGTTCTTGAGTTGTCTGTTCTTGAGAGTGAAGATTTCTTTTTCAATCAGGAGAAAATCACCAACAAGCTCCACTGGTTGAATGAAATCGGCTTGGGCTACTTGACGCTAGGTCAGACTCTGGACACGTTATCTGGTGGAGAACTGCAGCGACTGAAGCTGGCCTGCAATCTGGATTGTCAGGAGAAAATCATCATCTTGGATGAGCCCACCAGCGGCTTGAGTCTTAAAGATACCCAAGCCTTATTGAATGTTTTCGAAGAACTACTGAACAATAAAAATACGTTGTACGTGATTGAGCATAATACTGCTTTGATCAAAGAGGCTGACTGGATGATCGAATTCGGTCCCGGCTCAGGGAAAAAGGGCGGTCAAATACTTTTCGAAGGACTTCCACAAGATGCTGTGAGCTATCCAGCTTCCATCACAGGAAGATTCTTAGCCTGAAGTAAAAAAAGAGGCCGAGATAGAAGTATTTAGCTACAAGTATTAGGCAGATACTTTTCAGCGTCTGCTCTGCTTACTTTGTAAGCAATCACCGTGATTCAACGCAATAAGCCGGAATTCAACAAAAATTTGTGGAACAATTTTCGTGAATTCCGACTTATTGACGTAGGAGCTGTTTTTAACTCGCCGTTTATTCGGATTTAAGGTATGGAAAAGAGTGGAACAGATTATTGTCCCACTCACTTTATATCTATTATGAATTACGAATGCCAAATCAAGCTCATTTGTGTGAAGAAGCCTGAAACAAAACGCTGGACAGCTCTTGTTCCTTTAATCAGGGCCGGCAAGAAAATAATTGCCGCCATTGACAATAGGACTGACAAACCGAAGTTGACTATCATAAAGTGCTGAAGCCCAACTGCTGCTGCTCCAAGTACCAATAGTGGTGAAATAGCAAACATCGCAAGCGAGAACCATGCACTGGCAATCAATACATATACTGTAAACAACGCCCAAGAAGTAACTAATACATTAAATATAACGACACCCATTTTTTTCATTTTTAACACATCTCCGATCTCTTTTTTTATTAGTATAGCAAACCCTTTCAGAAATTATATCCAGCTGAAAGCTGATTTTCTTATAGGGCTTAGGTGCCATACCTCTAAAATGATTTGGAGAATATGTCCGTCTATTACATATTTTTTCGCATCTATCATTTTGCTCCACGATTCATTCAACTCTACCTGCTTATTAAACTGTTTCGCTCACAAATGGTTCAATATGCTCTTTGATAAATGTTATCCTGTCCTTTGCATCTTGCACAAAGAGCGCTGTACTGGCAACAACCAGATTTTTTTTGGTATTGATATAAATCACATTCCCGCCATCTCCCATTGCTGCATGACAGTCTTCATCTACTAGCCACCAGAGATAACCATATGCCAGATTCATCTCCTGCCAACGGCTATGCTCTGTTATACTGTCAATAAGCCATTGAGGAGAGATGATCTGTTTCTCTTTCCAGACGCCTTTAGTCAAATACAGCTGCCCGATTTTAGCCATATCCATTGGCGATAAGGTCAGTCCCCAGCCCGCAGCATTCGTTCCCATTTGATCAGCAACCCATCCATTGATAGTTGTTGCTTCATAAAAGGCGAACTGTTCTTCCTGACTTTTAAAAGTAATATTCCTATCAACAGTAATTCCTAATGGAAGAAAAAGATGCTTCTTAGCAAACGCAAGAACAGAAACTCCAGCTGCTCTTTCTAAAATACTTGATAGAATATCCGGTCCGACAATCGGTCTGTAGCGAAATTCTCCGACAGCTCCTTTTCCACCTAAAAGCTTCAGTGCAAATGCTGCCCAATCCTCACTGGTAAAATACTCCACATAAGGCTCCTCCTCAAACTTGAATGGTGCAGTCATCGTCAGTAGGTGTCTAATCGTGATTTTCTGAATACTTTTTTCCCCTTCTTCTATCTCATATTCTGGAAAGAAGTCCAGCACCTTTTGATCCACACTTTGAATAGCTCCTCTATCTATTGCAATCCCAATCAATAACGAAAGAATACTTTTTGTGACTGAAAAAATATGAATACGACTTTCAGCGCTACAATCATTAAAATAGCTTTCATAAAGTGTTTCGCCATCCTTCATTATCACTAGACCTGCTGTGTTTCCATACTCGCTTTTGATTACCTGTTCCAATTCTGTTTGCTTGCCTTGTTCCATGTATGCTCCTCCTTTGTCATTCCAGACAGCAGCTCTCACGAGAAAGGTTCGATGGGCACGTAAATATCTACGATATGCTTTTTCTGCGGGTGTTCATCAGGCTTATTCAGGTATACTTCAAATGGAAAGGAGTTTCTGGGAAGATAACCACTCTGAGGCAGCCACTCACCATACAAATAATTCCATGCATCTGTATATTCCCCATGAAAAATTTCAAAATGTCCTACAGCATATTTACCAGCCGGAATCGTCATGCAGCCAATCCCCCTTTGTTCGTCTACAGCTACAGGTTCGGTGATTGAGACACAAAAACTGGTTCTTTGCTTCTCCTCCTCTGAAAAATCCGGATATGTATGATATGCAAATAACACCTTTACCTGTTCATCGATCAGGTTTCGGCTCATTCCAAAGGAAAACAAGCCTTCAATTGCCTTGGCAAAAGAGTCAGCATAATCATACAACTCCTTATAAGCGCCTGTTTTTCTCGAATAAAGCACTGGTAAAGCATCCATCGCTATGATCTCCACATCCGCTGTCACTGTGCTGATCTGACTGTCTACTCTCTTAGTATAGAAGGGCTGGAACGAAAAATCTTTGCAATTGTTGCTGTATTTTTGTTTGAACTCACTTGGTTTGATACCGTAATGCTTTTTAAACGATCTTGAAAAAACAGCAGAATCACTGAAACCAAATCGATAGGCAATATCGGTGATCGACAAATCCGGTCGGGATACCAGCATACTGGCAATCTGCTCCAATCGAGTTCTGGTAACATATTCAAAAATAGATTCACTCGTGATACTCTTGAAAATCCGATGAAAATGGTACTTGGAAAAACCGGAAATCTCTGCCAGCTGTTCCGATGTATGTGCCTCTTCACTGTGGGCTTCAATATAATCCTGCAAATCATGGATTCGTCTGATATACTCTTGCTGATAGCTGTTCATGCTCTCGTCCTCATTCCTTCCGGCTTCATTTCTCTTCTTAATTAGATGGTAAAGGGATTAAAAATGATTTTCAAGAGTTTTTATGTCGTTCGTTTTGAACAACCTAATCTTTGAATGAAAAAATAGCTGATACGAGTGCTTAAGCAACTGTATCAGCTATCTATTTTTATAGGGAAAACGTCGTGCACTCTTCAGTGCTTCTTTGTAGACTCTCTGATGATCAGCTCTGGTAAAAATCGACGATATCCTTGACTTTGTCCGGTTTCTTCAATCTTCCTGATCAGCATTTCACCACAGGCTTCACCCATCTTTACAATGGATTGCTTTGCCGTTGTCAGCTTTGGGGAGCTGACCTGATCAAGAAAGACACCATCAAAGCCAATGATCCCATATTGATTCGGAATGTTCCCGCCGCAATTCAGTATCCCTCGTTCGATACCGATCGCCAGACGATCCGAGCTGCAAATAAAGCACGTGTTCTCGGAAAACTCTTCCCAATACGCTTCAATGAATAATTGCGTCAGAGTCGAGCGATTATTAAAACGTTCGATACGTGGTTTCTTGCCGTTCGCCTCCATGATTCTTTGGTACCCCAGCTCCCGCGATTTTTCAAAAGCTTCATCGACATCAATACCAATGTAAATGATTGTTTCATAACCGCAAGCGATAGCATAATTTGTTGTCATCTCTGTACCGTATTGATTATCACTGTCAACAAAGTCGATACCCTGATCATTTTCACCAAATAAAATCACTGGTTTTTCCAAGCTGTTGATCCACTGAAAATCGTGCACACGAAAGCCTGTAATAATATAACCGTCGCAGGTTCCTGTATCAAATCCGTCCTTGGTGACCAGCTGTAGTGAGTAATGCTCCTTGCCAACTGCTCTGGCAATCCCCATCAACAGATTCATATAATAGGGCTCTGTCGTATCGATTTCCTCTAAAATAAACAGCTTGATGATCTGAGAACGATTTCTCACAAGTGCTTTAGCAGCGATATTGGGATGATAATCCAATTCCTTCATCGCTTGATAGACCAGTTCCTTCAATTCATCGGTCACCTTTTCCGGATGATTGATCACACGTGATACCGTCATCTTTGACACATTTGCCAGCTTTGCTACATCAGAAAGGGTCGTCATTGCTTTCACCTCTTCATGGTTTTATAGTCGGCCTTTTCTCAGCTGACTATATCTCTGCCTCTATTATACATGAGGAACACCTCAGACACGAACCACAAAGGCATCATAAGCTTGAAGAAGAACGTTGCCTGCTTCAACTGTTAACGAGTCATTATTACTGATGATCTGATCTTTTACTTTATCTTTTAGTTCCAAGGTTTGACTCTCTTCCGACATATTGGCAACAACCAGCCACTTCTCTCCATGGTACTTACGATAATAGGCAAAAATAGTGTCCGCTGTATCAAGGAGCTCATACTCTCCCCAGACAATCAACGGATTTTCCTTCCGTAATTGAATCAGCTGCTGGTACGTATAAAATATAGAATTTGGATCAGCCAAGGCTTGCTTCACATTCACTTCATGATAATTATCATTGACCGGAAGCCACGGTGTCCCTGTAGTGAAGCCGCCAGTCTCAGAGTCATCCCACTGCATGGGTGTTCTGGCATTGTCACGACCTTTAGTATTGATGGAGGTCATGATTTCTTCGATTGGAAAGCCTGCTGCCAGCCGTTCATGATACATATTGATACTTTCAATATCTTCTACCTCTTCGATTGCCTTGACTGGTCGATTGGTCATCCCTATTTCTTCGCCCTGATACACATAAGGGGTTCCCTTCATCATATGCAGGAGGATCGCAAACAGCTTCCCGCTTTTTTCACGATACTGCTGATCATTGCCCCAACGGGAAATGATCCGAGGCAGGTCATGATTATTCCAAAACAGGCTGTTCCAGCCTTGATTTCCCAATGATGTCTGCCATTTAGAAAGGACTTCTTTTAATTGACGAATAGATAGTGGCTGAAGATCCCATTTTTCCTTGCCTTCCTGTTGATCAAGTGTCACATGCTCAAATTGAAAAACCATTGACAGCTCATGACGAGCAGGATTAGAATACAGCTTAGCAATTTCCGGAGTAGCACCCCATGTTTCTCCAACTGTCATAACATCATAACTCCCAAAGCTTGCTTGATTCATCTCCTGCAAATAATCATGGAGCTTTGGACCGTTAGCTGTCAGTTCAAGATCCGGCTGCTTTCCGATCAGATCGATCACGTCCATGCGAAAACCGCCAATCCCCTTTCCCAGCCAGAAGTTCATCATATCGTAGATTTCTTTTCTGACCTGCTGATTTTCCCAGTTCAAGTCCGGTTGCTTTTTGCTAAATAAATGAAGGTAATATTGCCCACTACTTTCATCTAATCCCCACGCACTACCGCTAAAAATGGACCGTAGTCCATTGGGTTCCTCCCCTTCAACTGGATCTCGCCAAATGTAGTAATCTCGGTAAGGATTATCTGGTGAAGAAGCTGCTTCAATAAACCAGCGATGCTCATCTGACGTATGGTTGACTACTAGATCCATAATCAATCGAATATCTGCTGCTGCGGCTTTTTCAATCAGTTCATCCATGTCTGCCATCGTGCCGAACTCGTCCATGATCCCTTGATAGTCACTAATATCATAGCCGTTATCATCATTTGGTGATTTGTATACCGGCGACAACCAGATCGCTGTTATCCCCAGTTTTTTCAAATAATCTAATCTTGAAATGATTCCCTGTAAATCACCGATTCCATCTCCATCACTATCTTGAAAGCTTCTTGGATAGATTTGATAGACAACTGCCTGCTGCCACCATTTTCCCGACTGCTCATCCTGACTGAATGTTTCCTGTTGCTTCATCCTATCACCCACGATCTGAATTTTTCTAACATACTTCTATCCCTATTTCCCCTTAAATCTATATGCCCTTGCTTCAAATGGTGCTAATGTGCCTGTCATTTCCAATTGGCTTGCTGCTTTAGGTAAATTACTCAATAATAGCTGCCACTCTTTATCTAGTTGCTTGATTGCCTTAGGTAATTGATAATCAGCTGACTCTGAAGAAAGATTGACCAAAACTAGAATTTGCTCCTCTTCAGCAGAACGAAGATACACATACAGCTGTTCATCCTCTGAAAGCAGCTCCTCAAAATGACCATAAACCAACGCCTGACTCTCTTTTCGTAATCGAATCAGCTGCTGATAAAAATGCAGGACTGAATCAGGCTGCTCTAGCTGCTCCGCTGCATTGATCTGCTGTGTATTCGGATTGACTACCAGCCATGGTTCACTTTCAGAAAAACCACCATAAGTTGAAGCATCCCATTGCATCGGTGTCCGTGCATTGTCACGAGTTGTTTGACTAATGACTGTCAGTGCTTCCTTTTCAGACTTTCCCTGATTAAGCAGTTCCTGATAGATATGCTTAGAATCCAATGCATCAATCTGATCGATAGACGAAAATTTCATATTTGTCATCCCAAGCTCCTGCCCTTGATAAATAAACGGCGTTCCCTGTAGAAAGAAATACATCATTGCCAATGCTTTGGCTGAAATTTCTCTATACTCTCCATCACAACCGAAAACCGAAACCGAGCGGGGAACATCATGGTTTTCCATGTAAAGAGCATTCCAGCCCTTTCCATCCAACGCATATTGCCAACGAGACAATGCCTGTTTGAATGAACGAATATCAAATTGCTTGTCCTGCTGCTTTTTCCATAAACCAATATGTTCAAATTCAAAAATCATATCAAAGTAGCCATCATGACCAGCCCAGTCCTCTGCTTCCTCTGCTGTCACTCCACTAGCTTCGCCAACGGTCATGATATCATAGCTGTCAAATACCTGCTTCAGCTCCTTCAAATAGTCGCCGATACCTGTGATATTTTGATACCTGGCAGCAATGTTTTCCAAGTCAGCCGGCAAATGAAAGGCATCCTTTTTGATATGAGAGATTGCATCGATTCGAAATCCATCAATTCCTTTGTCCAGCCACCAGCTGATCATGGCAAAAACATCCTGCTTCAGCTGGTGGTTTTCCCAGTTAAGATCCGGCTGTTCCTTTGCAAAGGCGTGAAAATAGTACTGATCAGTTGTTTCCTCGTATGTCCAGACTGAACCGCCAAAAATTGCCTGCCAATCTGACGGCGGCTTTCCATCAGTCCCATCACGCCAAATGTAGTAATCCCTATAAGGATTTTCCTTACTCTTTTTCGCCTCGGTAAACCATTCATGCTGATCTGAGGTATGATTGATGACTAGGTCCATGATCACCTTGATTCCCAATTGATGGGCTTCGACTAACAGCTGATCAAAATCCGCCATCGTACCAAATTCTGCCAAAATCTCCTGATAATGACTGATATCATAGCCATTATCTACATTCGGTGATTCATAAACGGGATTGATCCAAATGAAATCTACTCCAAGCTCTTTAAGGTACGGCAGCTTTTCTCTAATTCCGTTCAAATCACCTACGCCGTCACCGTTACTGTCCATAAAGCTCCGAGGATAAATCTGATAACCAACGGCTTCCTTCCACCAAATTTTTTCCATAGCTCCTCCTCTTCCTTTGTCGTAACTTCCAATGTTCTCTTACGCTATTCTCAGAGGTATAGTTAACACATCAACCAATGTTTCTGCTTTTCCGTAGACATTCAGCGTCAGCGTGTCTCCTTCAACAAGATCGATCGTTACCTGCTCTTGATCAGTCGTCACTGAAATCAATCGACCACGATAATTGATTGTAAAGGAGTAACCCTCCCACATTTCAGGCAAAAACGGTGTAAAGCTCAGCTGCCCTTGATATGTTCTCATACCGGCAAAGCCTTGAACGATCGCCAACCAGCTGCCGCTCATAGATGTAATGTGAAGTCCGTCATCCGTATCATTATTATAGTTATCCAGATCCAGACGTGCAGTTCTCTTGTATAACTCAACAGCCTTGTCCTCATACCCCAGCTCAGCCGCTAAGATCGCATGAACACACGGAGATAGTGAGGATTCATGAACTGTCAACGGCTCATAGAAATCAAAATTCCGCTGCTTCTCTTCAGCTGAGAAGCGGTCGCCAAAGAAATAAATCCCCTGCAGAACATCCGCCTGCTTGATATAACAGCTTCGCAGTACACGATCCCATGACCAGTTTTGATTCAAGGGACGATCCTCCGCCTTCAATGCAGTGGCAGGCAATAGTTCTTTATCAAGAAAAGTATCATGCTGAACAAAAATATCCAGCTCTTCGTCATAAGGGAAATACATGTTAGCAGCAATGTCCTGCCATTTTTCTTTTTCCTCTGCCGTCACTTGTAATTCATTCTGTGCGGATGTATCCGCTTGATCATAATTCTCTAAAGCATACGTCAGACACCACACAGCAAGATAATTCGTATACCAGTTATTATTGACGTTGTTCTCATATTCGTTTGGTCCCGTGACACCATGAATCATGTATTGCTGATTTCGAATAGAATAGTGAACACGGTCTGCCCAAAAACGAGCAACCTCGACAACTACCTTGATCCCATCTGTCAGCAGATACGTCTTATCTCCAGTATATTCTGTATAGTCGGCAATCGCATGGATCATAGCACCATTTCGATGGATTTCCTCAAAGGTGATTTCCCATTCATTATGACACTCTACTCCGGTAAACGTCACCATCGGATACAGCGCCCCCTTCAAGCCTTGACGCTGTGCATTGATTTTAGCCCCTGCCAATTGCTTATAGCGGTATTCCAACAGCTTCTGTGTCACTTCAGGATCAGCAACAGATAAGTACATTGGTACAATGTATGCCTCTGTATCCCAATAGGTTGCACCACCATATTTTTCTCCGGTGAACCCCTTTGGTCCTACATTCAATCGTTCGTCTTCTCCATAATAGGTAGAAAACAGCTGAAATAAGTTATAACGAATCCCCTGCTGTGCCTCGTCATCCCCTTTGATTTGAACATCCGCTTTTTGCCAACGCTTCTGCCAAGCAGCCGTCTGTTTTTCCAGATGTTGATCAAAGCTTTCTGCACTGCTTTTCTGAATAAGCTTTTGAGCTGCAGCTGTCTGTTCTTCATCCGGTATATCTCTACTTGTCACAACAGCAACCGTCTTCTCTAAAGCTATGGCTTCTCCTTGATTACCCTTCCAGCTGAACTTATCTCCAGTAACTAGATGTTCATTCAGCATCTCGCAGGATACTTCTTGACTGATTTGATTGTTCATCATTGCAGTTACAGTAAATCGCGGTGTTCCAAAATCATTGGGTACCGTCTGCATAGTCAGATAGCTGCGTTCCCCTTGGTGCTCACGAGCCTTCTCTTCCCAAAATATTTCTTCGTAATTGCTGTCCTCATTTTGAACATTCCCGTCCATTTTAGAAATCAAGCGAATAGTCGGCGCTCCTTTCAGCACTTCGGCTTTCACTCGAACAAACCCCAACTCCTGATCGACAATGCTGACAAAACGTTCGAACGTGAAATTGATTTTCACTTCATTTTCTTCATAGATAAAACTACGGGTCAGCAAGCCATTACGCATATCTAATTCTACATGAAATGCCTCCACTTCTACAATCGCAAGATCCAACGGCTGATCATCAATAAAAATATCGACGGCAATAAAGTTCACTGCATTGATTACTTTTCCAAAATAATCAGGATAGCCGTTTTTCCACCAGCCCACTCTTGTTTTATCCGGGTACCAAATACCAGCTAGATAGACGCCTTGATGCGAATCCCCACTATAAGCTTCTTCAAACATTCCTCTCATACCCATATAACCATTACCGATGGACGTCAGACTTTCCATCAGTCGTTTGTTTTCACGATCCAGCGTATCTGTAGTGATTTTCCATGGATCGATAGTAAATAGTCGTTTATGCATGTGTCAACCCTCCAACTGTCGCCGAGCCTATTTCACTGCTCCGTCGGCAACTCCTTTAATAATTTGTTTTTGCATGACAAAGTAGAAGATGATGACTGGCAGAACAGCAATCACCAAACCAGCTAAAGCCAGATGCCATTGTTTTGTATATTGACCAAAGAAGAAGAACATCTTCAAAGGAATGGTTTGTGTTGATGGTGAATTGATGACCAATGAAGGCAATAGATAGTCATTCCAGATCCACATTGTATTTAGTACCACAACGGTAACTGTTGTCGGCTTAAGCATTGGGAAAATTACCTTCCAAAACACTTGGAAACGATTCGCCCCATCAATGATCGCTGCTTCATCCAACGCCTTAGGAATACTTTTCAGCGCACCATGATACAGGAAGATCGACATACTTGCACCAAAGCCCAAATACATGAAAATGATTCCAGCCTGATTCAACATTTGCGCTTTACCAAACAATGAAATCAATGGGATCATAACAGATTGAAACGGCACCAGCATCGCTGCTACAAAGACCATGAAAATGAAGGTGCTCAGCTTTGTCTGCATCCGTTCCAATGCATAAGCACATAGAGAAGAGAAAATCACGATCACTACAACACTGACTACAGTGATAAGCAAAGAATTGAATAAGGTCTTCAAGAAATCCAATTGCGTGAAAGCATCCGGGTAATTCGCCCAAGTAAAGGATTCCGGTACGCCAAGGGGGTTGGTAAAAATCTCCTGCTTAGTTTTGACTGAATTCGTGATCATCAAGTAAAAGGGGACCAGCCAAATCAACCCTAAGATAAATCCAACTGCTGCACGAATCAGCTGACTGCTTGCTTTTTGTTTCTGCATTAGACTTCAACCTCTTTTCTTTTCGTCAAGTAAACCTGAGCTAACGAAATCACAGCAACAATAATAAAGAAGATTACTGCTTTAGACTGTGCATAGCCCATCTTGTTTTCTACAAAGGCACTATTATAAATGTTCATTGCAACCATCTGAGTTGAATTGTACGGCCCTCCATTTGTTAATGAAAGGTTTTGGTCATAGAGCTTGAAGCTGTTGGATAATGTCATGAACAAGCTAACTGTGAAGCCCGGCATGATCAATGGGAATTTAACGTGCCAGAACTTCTGCCAAGCCGTTGCTCCATCCAAATCAGCCGCCTCTAACAAAGCATCATCAACATTCTGTAAATAAGAGATGTAGATAACCATGATATAGCCGGACATCTGCCAGCACATCACAATGACCAACGCCCAAAATCCTGTATCCGTTGTCGACAGCCATGTCTTCAGAAATTCACTACCGATGGCATCGCCAATTGCCCCAAAGGCATTGATGAAGATGAACTGCCAGATAAACCCTAGAATCAATCCGCCAATCAAATTAGGCATGAAAAATACTGTTCTCAATATATTGGCTCCTTTGAACTTGCTGGTTACCAGCATTGCCAGTCCCAAGCCAATCACGTTGATCAGCAGGATCGATACAACCGCGAATTTTACAGTAAAGCCGATCGCTGACCAGAAGCCGCTGTCAGAAAGTAGTGCTTGGTAGTTTACCAGACCAATAAATTCTCCCTTAGCAACTGCATCCCAATTTGTAAACGAATAATAGACACCATATAAAAACGGAATGACCACAACAATGATCAAAGCCAATACTACAGGTGCTGCAAATAAATAAAACCATGTTCTCTTTTGATGCTTCATTTTCTGTCCCCTCCTATGTAACGAGGCTGAGGTAAAATAAAAGCCTCAGACTCTTCTAAATAAATGGCGGGTCAGAAGCAACTCCTTCGATAATAAGCTGAAATTTAGCAAAAATCTATAATACAATTTCCGTAAATTCCAGCCTATCACTAGAAGCTTAGCGTTCCTGACCCACCCTCTTTTGTCTCGCCATGTATCCTATCCAAAAGGCAGGATATCGATTGATAGTCCTACATAATCCTTCATATTTAAAAGCAGCAATTGCTTTGTCAATAATCTATTTTCTTTCAGCAGCCCATTTATCCTGTGCTGTTTTTAGTACTTCTTCCCAAGAAGCTTCACCAGCAACATATTTCTGGATTTGAGCACCAAGTGTTTGTTCTCCCCAACCTGAAGGGTAGCCCATGAATACCCAGCCAGTTGTCTTACCATCTGTGTAGTACGTGTACACATCTTTAGACAATGGATCTGAGATTTTTTCAGTATCATAGCCTTCATATGCCGGTACAAACTTGAATTCTTCTAAAACAATTTGCTTTCCTTCATCAGACGTATACAGATAATCAAGGAAGTCTTTCGCTGCCTGCACCTCTTCATCTGATCCATTCGGATTGACACCCCAATACATTGGAACACCAACAGGAATCGTACCTTCAGTTACACCATCGATTGGAATTGGCAGTAAACCGATATTTTCATTTGCCAATTCCTCATCGATTTCAGCAATTGTTGTATATACCCAGTTTCCTTGCTGCGTCATTGCCACTTTCCCATTAGAAAATAGTTGCTCTACCTGTTGAGAGTAGTCCAGACTGTTTGTCGGCTGAACAGAATATTTATTTGAGATATCGATATATTTTTTGAATTGATCGCCATAAGTGAATTCTACAGTATCCGCTTCATAGGCTTTCATCACATCATTATCAAACTCAGCATTTAGAAATGCATTTGATGCATGTAAACCAGTGATCCATTGTTCTTTAGCAGCCAGTGCGAATGGTGCATCAATCCCCAACTCATCCTTTTTCTCTTCCAGTGTTTTCGCGGCATCTTCCAAATCAGTTAGTGTAGTGATACTTTCCGCATCAATACCAGCCTCTTTGAAAATTTCCTTATTGTAAAGTACGCCATATCCTTCAATATTATATGGTAAACCTAAAACCTTGCCATCCTTCGTTGCACCTGTCAGTGTGCCGTCAAGTGCCTGCTTCGCAGCTTCTGTATCACTCAAATCTGTTAAACTGTCGATCCAAGTGTTGACATCTTCCGGACCGCCGATATTAAAGATATCCGGTTCATTTCCTGAAGAGAATTTCGATTTTAATGCCGCTCCATAGTCAGAGCCTCCTCCGACTGTTTCAACATTGATCTTCACATCGGGATTTTCCTCTTCATATTTTTTGGCCAGTGCTTCAAACTGATCCTTGAATTCTACTTTGAATTGAAAAATATCGATCTGTGTCTTTTCACCTGATGATCCGCTATCTGACCCACCAGCTGAATCCGATGCGTTGCCGCATGCAGCCAAACTCAAAGCAACTCCTGATGCCAGTAAACCTAAACCAATTTTTTTCCAATTTCTTTTATTCATTTTAGTTCCCCCAGAGTTATTTTTTTGACACCTTCATTGTGCAATCGATTGCGTTATTTTGCAAGCGTTTTTACAATGTTACCGATAACAGGATTAAATCGATTATAATCATGTAATTTTTAAGGAATATATAAAGATTTCCATTTTACTTTGAAAACAATAAAGCTATATACAATAATCTCGAATTTTCCGCAAACGAATGCATTTTCCACAAAGTATTTTCTATGCTTTCGCTAAACAAAAAAAGGATATGCCCTCCGTTTTGGAAAGCATATCCTTCTCTTCTATTCTGCTCCTTTAATACGATCAATAACTGCTTCTCTATTGACTAAATTAGTAGTGACAGCTGTCAGTACTAATTGAACAATAAATACGACCGCTACTAACAAGACAACCTGTAGGACAGGGTAATAATATTCTCTGATCTGCATCAATTGCTTGGCGGCAGCAAAAGCATACACTCCATAGCCAAGCAAGCTGCCCAAAATGACGGATGTTCCTGCGATTCCAAATGCATAGAACAGCCCTTCCGATTGAAGCATACGCTTCATCTGCTTATTGGACATGCCGATCGCCTGCATCACACCTAACTCTTTTTTACGTGTTAAAATACTGTCGATCGTTGTATTGATCAAATTCATGATTCCAACAACACCTAGGATCGCCATGATCCCATAGCCTGCCCCAGTGATCAGTAACATGACTGATTGCCATTGAATCAACGCTTCTTCATAGGTTTCCAACTCAAGCAATTCATTTGATGAAGTGATAGCTGACAAGACTTCTTTAACACTTGATTCCTGCTTAGGTTCAGATTTGATATCATAGTAGCTCGTAAGATTATTATCCGACATCGTTTGAAGCCCTTCATTGGAACTGATGAATGTACCGTAATTGCTTTGCGCCTGAGTAAAATTCCCGATTGCTGCAATTTTCAACTCTTTTGAATAGCTTTGATCCCCATCAAACAGAGTAACCTCCACGACATCGCCAGCTTTCACTTCCGGATAATTCATGGCAAATATATCACTGGCCAGTACCACATCGCCAGTTGTCAACTCCTCATAGGTCACACTTCCAGCAGTGATGACAGACTGAAGCTCACCAAAGCGTTCTTCATTGATCCCTGTTATAGAAATCTCCAACGGCTCATTTGTAGACAAATCCAGCAGCTCAGGGGTTTCTCCATCAATCATCAGGTGATCTTCAACAGATACAACGCCTGGAATTGCTGCGATTTCGTTTTTCATGGTATCATCCAAAGGATTGTTTTGCTGGATTGCTTTCCACTCCCGTTCAGGGTTCATTTTGTCCCCGCTCCAATGTCCAATAGAAAGTCGGAAATCCTCAGCGATTGAATCTCTGGCAATCTGACTCGGCTGCATGCAGTTAAACACTGTAGAAACAACAACGAATAGAACTCCAATCGCTCCCAAAGAAAAAATAGTCATCACTGTTCGCTTCTTGTTTCGGGATAAAGTTGCCCCGGCAAGTTTTTCCAACGTGATATCAGTGAATCCCTGACGTTTCGTCTGCTTGGTTACAGACTGTCCTGTGTAACGCATTGCTTCGATTGGCAGGATTTTCCCAGCCTGACGCATTGGCTTCAATGAAGAAGCAACAACCGTAGTCAAGCTTACTACTATTGTCAAAGCAACCACCCAGGGGAGAATCAACTGCACTTCTCCATTTTCCAGAGCTTCTTTCATGCCCTTCATCGCAACCGCATCGTTCATAAAATAAAGCATGATCTTATTAAAGAAGAGCACCGTACTTACTATGCCGATCAACAAACCTGTTGGAATAGCTGCACCTGCTACAATCAAGTTTTCCCTTAAAACCGCTTGGCGAATTTGCCTTTTCGTTGCACCAAGCGCCTTCAGTTTACCAAACTCCTGTACCTTATTGATTAGAGAAACATAATAAATGCTGTAGATTGTCAATGCACCAGCAACCACAATAACGACCACGAGCACAGCCACTCCAGTTAGAAAGCTAGGATCAACATAATTGGCAAATAAATACTCACTGTTTATGACAACATCCATTTCCTGCACGCCAAAAGAACTGCCGATTGTCTCGCAAATCTCTTCTACCGCATCTGTTGAAGTAGCAACGCTTTCAGGCACTCGAATCATGACGCGATAGCTTCGCTCCGTTTCAGGAATCATTTGTTCCATAAGATTTTCGGAGACCAGCATTGAGAATACACCCTTTTTATTTCCTTCCTCACTGTCAGGAAGAATCCCAGAAAGCTTGAACATCCCCTGCGTCTCTAAGCTCAGCCCATCTTCCTCTTGTTTTTGATAAGAGAGGTGGATTTCATCGCCTACAGCCGCTTCAGCATAGCCCCATCTACTTAGAGTTTCTCTAGTCAGCGCCACTTCGTTTTCCTTCTTTGGCGCTGATCCTTCAGTGAATATAGCCTTATTCAACCGCTGAGCCTCATCATCCAGATACATCATATAAAGCTCAGATTCTCCGCTTTTACTCTGACCAACATCCTGACGCAGCCCTGCGGCATCAATATCTGCATGCTGCAGCAGTTCATCTTTTTTATCTTCGGAAACATTTCGATACATAGCATGCCACGTAGGATACGTCTTATTTACAACGTGATTTTGTACATTTACCACACCGATCCCTATGGTTATAACCAGAAAAATCAAGACAGTTGTCAAAACAACAGCTATAGCTGAAAGCAGATTCTTCCCCTTATGGTATTTTGTATTTGCCCAAGCAAGTGTGTTGATCATTTTCATCTAGCTCACCCGCCCGTCTTCAATTCGGATCACTCGATCAGCCATCTGAGCAATTGCTTCATCATGGGTGATCATGATCAATGTCTGACCGAACTGCTCAACAGAATTCTTTAACAAGGACATGACTTCTAACTCCGTCTTCGTATCCAGATTTCCAGTCGGCTCATCCGCCAGAATGATGGCAGGACGGGCTGCGATTGCTCTGGCAATCGCTACTCGCTGCTGTTGCCCTCCTGACAACAGACTTGGTAAAGCCTTTTTCTTTTCCTCAATGCCGATTTTCTTCAACAGCTCATCAACGAAAGCTACATCGACTTTTCGATTATCCAACCCTAGCGGCAAAACCACATTCTCCCAGACATTAAGAGAAGGGATCAAATTGTAGCTTTGGAAGATAAATCCTATTTTCTGACGACGAAATACTGCCAGCTCATCATCTTTCATTTTAAATACATTTTTTCCATCGATATAGATTTCTCCTGAATCAGGACGATCCAGCCCGCCAATCAGATTCAGCAGAGTGCTTTTCCCTGAACCTGATTTTCCGATGATCGCAACAAATTCTCCCTTTTTGACTTCCAAATTTGTATGATCCACAGCTTTCACAATTGTATTACCGTCATTATAATGTTTTACTAAATCATTGATTTTCAATACCATTTGATTGTTCCCTCTTTTCTTTTTCTAAGTTCAGTATATAGAAGGAATCTTTCAATCTCTTTTCATCAAACATAACAAGTCTGTAAGAAAGAGCTTATCCACCTGCGCCATCCAAGCAAAGCAGCTACAGCAGCTATTTTCCAGTTCTTTACCTTACATTTTCTCTAGCCTTTCATTTTTTCATTCTTCTGCTCCCAACTCTTCCCCATCACTCAAATCCAAAGGAATAGTGATCTGGAAGCACGCTCCATGAGGGTGACGGTTTTTCATCAATATGACTCCACCTTGCTCCTCTATGATTTTTCGTGCCAGATAAAGGCCCACTCCGGACCCCTCATTTTCAAGAACATGAGGGTCATTGCCCCTGTAAAAACGACGATAAATCAAATTGACTTCGTCAATCGGAATCCCATCTCCTTCATCCAGCACTTCAATCAATGCATAGCTGGGAAGACACGTTCCTTTTACCAAGATCCTTGTTCCTTTTGGGGCATACTTGATTGCATTTTCTAAGATATTACTGATTGCTTCAACCGTCCACTTTCGATCGACAGCAACCAGACAGTCTTTCGGTATTTCTACTTCTATCTCCATCTCTTTGTCCAGCGCCTTCATGATCAAGCTATTGATGACCTCTGACAAAAGCGCTTGAATAGAATAGGCTTGCGGCTTCAGACTGATCAATTCAGCCTCCAGATGAGAGAGTCGAACCAATGAATCCAGCATTAGATCCAGCTTATCGATTTGACTGCTGCCCTGTTCCCAGAATTTTCTTCTTTCCTCAGGTGAAAATTCCTCAGAGCCTGCAATTTCCATGCTCATCTTCAACGATGCTATTGGTGTTTTCAATTGATGAGCTATGTCTGTAATTACCGCCTTGACGTTTTCTTCCTCTGATTTTTTTCGGTTAAGAAGTACTTCATTTCTTCTCTGCTCCTCCTCAAACCGATCAGATAGATTCAACATCTCTAAGCGAAGTCTTCTTTGAGTCAGTTGTTCTTTTCTCCAAATAAACAGCAGCAGCACACAGCTGAATCCTACGATCCATAAAGAACGGCGTAAAAATTCTTGTAAATGCTTCTGTTGACGTGTATCTCGGAACGAATAACCGTATTTCTCTTCTAAGCGTTTGCCCTCTGCAATCTTTGCCTCATCCAGCTCCGCTTGAAACCCCTCAACCACTGTCGCTTCATCCACTTCATTGGAAAAAGAAAAAACACCAAGTGCATGTTGACCATCTACAACAGTCATCTCGGACAGCTCCTTATAGTTTAAAAAGAGGAGTGAGACAACCATTAACAAGACCAGCACAAGAAAAGCGGTTAGAGCTTTTGAACGTCGCTGATCCATAAATAGCCGACTCCCCTCACTGTTTTGATTTTATCTTTACCTATTTTTTGTCTCAGACGACTGATATTGACTGAGACTGTATTACTATCTACGTAATCTCCTTTGTTGTCCCAAATCTTTTCCAGCAGCTGCTCCTGTGTCAAAATCTGTTTAGGATTTTCCATAAAATAAACAAGCATTTGCATCTCTGTCTTGCTTAACTGAGCAAGCTCCCTCTCAACAAATACTTTCATCTCAGATAAATTAAGTCGAATATCTCCTGATGAAAATATCCGTGACTCATTATCAGGCAGACGTTTGATCAATGCATTCACTTTAGAAATCAGCACCATCAAACTGAAAGGCTTTGTTACGTAATCGTCGGCACCATGCTCATAACCTGCTACAACATCATATTCTTGATTATAAGAAGTCAGCATGATGATAATGACGCTCGATTTTTGCCGTACTTCTTTGCAAAAATCCAATCCGCTTCCATCCGGCAATGAAATATCACTGACAACTAGATTGATTTCCTCAGCTTCAAATGTTTTTTCTGCCTCTCTGATTGTTGTACAAGAAAACACATCATATCCTTCTTTTTTCAGACATAGAGTGATTCCCTGATTTAAATTTACATCATCCTCTAACAATAGTATCTTTTTCATAATAGCTCCCCTAACCATTATTTTATTACAGTAGTTCTTTATTAATATAGCAAATAAACCGGGGATACGCAGTAGGAATTTTCGGAAAATTCCAACTTTCTGTTACCGCTTACCCTCAATTATTGCCTACACTCCAAATAACAGCTTGACTTCATCTTTATCTTTTCATTTGTACAGCCCGGTGATTTGCTTCTGTTTTTCCTTAAATTTCCTTGAAGAGACTTGTTTTATGAAGAAAAAAGGAGTTAAATAAATGAGGAGTTTGATGAGAGATTTACTCTTTCTCTGATGACAAGCAGAGCTGCTCTACGCAAAGAGCGGTCATTTTATTTATACCAAAAGAATCAATAATGACAACTATTGATTCCCTACAGCAAAAAGAAATCACTGCACGACTTGAGGGATTTCTACACCAGACATAAAGGAGCTACACCTATGGGACAGATTCTTCCAAATTCAGTGTTACAAATGAGCACGATTTTCCTCTCTATCGTGATTGAAGCCTTTCCGTTCGTTTTACTTGGCTGCTTGATTTCAGGTGCCATCCATGTATTTCTAACCCCTGAACGGGTCATTCGATTACTACCTAAAAACAAACTGCTCTCCATTCTTTTCGGGAGTTTCTTAGGATTCTTTTTCCCTTCCTGTGAATGCGGGATCGTACCGATTGTTCATCAATTTTTGAAGAAAGGAGTTCCATCGTATACTGCGTTTGCCTTTATGCTGACAGCTCCTATCATCAATCCTATTGTTTTGTTCTCTACATATATTGCCTTCAGCAATTCTATGCAGTTTGTCCTTTGGCGTGTAGGAGGAAGTATGCTGGTTGCTTTTGTTGTCGGCATTTGGCTGGCATTTGTCAATAAGGACACGATTTTACTGACACAAGAAGGACAAGAAATCATTTCAGATACCACAGCTTGTACGCATCATTCCACACAAACGATCAAGCCTTCTTTTTTCACTCAAGCAAAAGAAGTACTGACTCACGGAATCGATGAATTTTTTGATACGGGACGCTATTTGGTCATCGGCGCTCTGTTAGCTTCTGCCATGCAGACCTATTTACCGACAGCCGCCATTCTTCAGCTTGGGCAAACAAAACTACTGGCAATTGCGGTCATGCTTCTTATCGCCTTTACTCTTTCACTATGTTCTGAGGCAGATGCCTTTATCGGCTCCTCACTTCTCAGCTTATTTGGTACTGGACCTGTTGTCGGTTTCCTTGTTTTCGGACCAATGGTGGATATCAAAAACCTATTGATGATGAAACGCTACTTCAAAGGTTCTTTCATGCTCAAACTAGTTGGTCTGATCACTATTTTAACAGCGGCTTATGCCTATCTTGTTTAAGGAGGAAATCTCATGATTCGATTCATTATTTTTGCCGGTTATGCACTGTTGATGATGTCTCTACAGGTTTCTGGAAAATTGAACCAATATATCAATGTCCATTATCGCTATCTGGCTATATTATCTATGGGGCTGTCTTTGATTCTAGCTGTTTTTCAGTTGGTTCTTTGGTCAAAAAATGATACAAAATCTGAACATCATCATAACGAAGATCACCATCATAAGCAGAAACCTATTCAACAGCTTTGGGCTTATCTTTTATTGGCTTTGCCTTTGGTAGTAGGCTTCGCCTTTCCAACAGTTAGCCTAGATACAACGATTGTTGAAGCAAAAGGATTTCAATTTCCACTAAGTAAAGAGTCTACAGGAGATCCTGATATACAAACGCAGTATTTAAAGCCGGATACAAGTATCTTTTTTGAAAAATCTGATTACGAACAGCAAATGCAGGAGTTGATGGAAGAATATGCGGATCAGAAAGTCATTGCGATTACGGATGAAAACTACTTAGAAATCATGGAGCTGATTTACAATTACCCTAGCGATTTTCTCGGAAAAACCGTTTCTTTCCAAGGCTTCGTCTTTCATTCGAAAGAAGATACCGAAGAAAACACCTTTGTTTTCCGCTTCGGTATTATTCATTGTGTTGCAGATGCTGGTGTATTCGGACTACTGACACACTTGCCGGAAAACACCTCCCTTAGTAACAATGACTGGGTTGAGCTGACTGGAACGATCACAACTGATTATTATCATCCATTCAAGCGAACACTGCCAATCCTAGATGTTTCCAAAGTGAAAAAAATCTCAGCCCCTGAAAACGAATATGTATACCGAACATTTTAGCCGCTGAGACGAGTTTGGGATATACAATAATTCCCAAGTTTTGTATTCCTTTGAATAATTAAGCGATTGAAGGGCTTCGATAATGCACTGAAATCATTGAGAATCGTATTTTTCTAATAAAATTTGGAAAACAATTCAAATTCATCTTATGATTATGGATTGATTATCCCATTTGCAACTACTGAAAAAGTGAGATACAATACATTCATCAGATGAGTGAGGGATAGTCATGGAAAATATAGGAAAAAAACTGCCGGAACAGGTTGCAGACACAATCATTGAATACATACAGGAGCATGATTTACAGGTTGGTGATCGCCTGCCAAACGAATACGACCTGGCTAAGGAATTGAACGTTGGGCGCAGCACTATCAGGGAAGCTGTACGTTCTCTAGCTTCCCGTAATGTGCTGGAAGTCAGACAGGGTGCCGGAACCTTCATTAGTAAGAAAAGAGGCATTGCCGATGATCCGTTGGGATTCGGACTTGTAAAGGATACGCTGAAGCTCACAAAGGATTTATTTGAAATTCGTTATATCCTAGAGCCTCGTGTTGCAGCACTAGCAGCTGCTAATGCAAGCAATGAAGAGATTCAAGCAATCGACGAAGTCCGTCTCGCCATTGAAAAGGCCATGGATACAGACACTGAACTTCAGCTGAATCTAGATGTCGAGTTCCATTCATTGATCGCCAAAGCCAGCAACAATGTTGCTATGCACCACTTGATTCCAATCATCAACGAATCGATGTTCCTTTATAATGACGGCTATACAAATCAGCGGGTCAAAGAAGAAACGATCCTACTGCATAGGGAGATTGTCGCAGCAATCAAAAAGCACGACTGCGATGCGGCTTTCGATGCAATGACCGTTCATATGGCTTATAACCGAATGAACTTGAACCGCTTTGAACAAGAAACAAACAAATAGCTATTAGCTTAAAAGAGAGTGGGACAATAATCTGTTGCCACTCTTTTCCATACCCTAAATCCGAATAAACGGCGAGTCAGAAGTAGCTCCTACGACAATAAGCCGGAATTCAACAAAAATTTGTGAAACAATTTTCGTGAATTCCGGCTTATTGCTTGTAGCTAAACACTTCTGTCTCAGCCTCTTTTTTTGTTGTAAATTTCACTATAAATTCCCTTGATAATGCCTCTTTACTCAAAATATTGGCTTGTATATTATTTTCTCAGAAAAAAGTAAACGTTTTCTATTGACAAATCATCAGACGTATTTTATATTAAATTCATCAGATGATTAAGAAAGGAGTAATAAATTATGAAATTCAGCTTTAGATGGTATGGCTCATCAGATCCCATTCCACTTGAGTACATCAGACAGATTCCCAACATGACAGGAATTGTCAGCGCCATATATTCTGTGCCGGTCGGAGAACTTTGGCCTGAAAAGGATATTGAGACATTAAAACAAGAAATCGAGGCCAACGGAATGCGCTTCGAAGTAGTTGAAAGCGTACCGGTTCACGAGGATATCAAGCTTGGAAAGCTCACAAGAACTAAATATATTGAAAATTACAAAGAAAACATCAGACGATTAGCAAAAGCCGGTGTCACCACCATCTGCTACAATTTTATGCCTGTCTTTGACTGGACACGAACAGATTTAAATTTTATCAACAAGGACGGCTCTTCTTCTCTTACTTTAGATTTGAAGAAAATTGATTCACTTGATCCGCTGTCTGGTGATTTTTCACTCCCCGGTTGGGATGAATCTTATTCAAAGGATGAGCTGAGTGCTCTATTTACCGCATATCAGTCTGTTACTCCTGACGAGCTTTGGGATAATCTTGGGTATTTTTTAAATGAAATCATCCCTGTTGCTGAAGAAGTCGGAATCAATATGGCTATTCATCCTGACGACCCGCCATATTCCATTTTCGGTTTACCGAGAATCATTACCGATGATGCAGCCTTTCAACGACTCTTTAAGCTCAATGACAGCCCGGCGAATGGTGTGACCTTCTGTACTGGTTCATTAGGGGCACGAAATGATAACGATATCTACACTATGCTTGACGATTACCTCAAACAGGGCAGAGTTCACTTCATGCATACGCGAAACATCCTGCTCCACGAGGACAACAGCTTTGAAGAGACAGCTCATATGTCTAAATACGGCTCAGTTGATATGGTCAAGGTTTTAGCTATCTTGAAACGCCACAACTACAATGGCTATCTAAGACCCGACCACGGCAGAATGATCTGGGGGGAAAACGGACGACCAGGGTATGGATTATACGATCGGGCACTTGGAGCAAGTTACTTGAACGGTATTTGGGAAGCTTTACACTATTAAGGAGGATTTACTAATGGAAAATCGAAGTTTTATGGACAAGTTTGCTGATGTCTTGGGGAATGTTGCGACAAAGATTAACAGTCTTCGGTATATCAAAGTCATCAAAGAAGCTTTTGCTGCGTTGATTCCGGTCATTATCACCGGAGCCTTTGGAACCTTGTTTTCTGCTATGGTTTTCGATACCGAGAATGGTCTGGCACAGCTCGGACCGCTTGAATTTCTTGGTGCACTAAAACCGATCGCCAACAGTATTTCTTATGTGACCCTTAGTTTTTTAACCATCTACGCCGTCTTTCTGATTGGTATTGAACTGGCAAAGCTGAATCAGGTCAAGGGTGTCTTTCCTGGTATTATTGCAGTAATGTCTTATCTTTCTGTTAACCCCACCACCTATGAATTTCTTTTCGAAGAAAAATCAGTTATTGCTGAAAACGTACTGGCTAAACAATTTACAGATACTAAAGGATTATTTTTAGGGATGTTCATCGCTATTCTGTCTATCGAGCTGTATTGCTGGCTAGGCAAACAGGATAAGCTGAAGCTGAAAATGCCGGACACGGTACCAACGAATGTCTCTGCAAGCTTCTCTGCCCTGTTTCCGACGATTCTGACAGTTTCAGGTATTGCAACTTTAGGCTTTGCAATCAAATCCCTGACAGGCATGTATATGTACGATATTATCTATAACCTTGTTCAAAAACCATTAGAAAATGTTGTACAAGGACTACCTGGCATTCTGCTGCTTATGTTCATTGCACAAGTATTTTGGGTGATTGGTATTCACGGGAACCAAATGGTCAAACCTGTCAGAGAACCGCTTCTATTAGCTGCAATCGCTGTCAATACTGAAGCCTTTGAAGCAGGAAAGGAAATCCCGAATATTATCACGATGCCTTTTTGGGATATGTACATGAGCATGGGCGGCTCTGGAGTGACAATCGGTCTGCTGATTGCAATATTCCTAGTAGGCAAACGAGATGATATGAAGGAAATCGCCAAGCTTTCTGCCGCCCCCGGTATTTTCAACATCAACGAACCAGTGATTTTCGGAATGCCGATCATGCTGAATCCGATCCTTGCGATTCCATTCATCGTGACGCCATTGGTCACAGGTACAATCGGATACGTTGCAACATATCTTGGCTTCGCAGCTAAAGCAGTTGTCATGGTACCATGGCCGATGCCGCCGCTTGTTAACGGGTATCTAGCTACAGCCGGTGATTTCGGTGCTGTCATCACGCAATTTATCTGTATCATTGTTTCCATTTTGATCTATCTGCCATTTGTAAAGGTAGCCAATCGTCAACAGCTGCAGTCAGCTGAATAAATTTCCTTTTGGAGGTAAAAATATGAACATCACTATTCCTGAAAATTTCGTTATCGGTGCCGCTTCTTCTGCTTGGCAGACAGAGGGCTGGAAAGGAAAAAAGGACAATCAGGATTCTTTCCTTGATTTGTGGTATAAAAATGAAACCTTTGTCTGGCATGATGGCTACGGCCCCGATACCGCAACAAACTTTATGGAAAACTACCAAACAGATATCGATTTGATGAAAGATATCCATTTAACTCATTATCGGACATCCATCAACTGGGCTCGCTTTTTTACAGATCATGAAAATCTGATTGTAGATGAAGAGTATGCAGCGCACATTGATGCGGTCATAGATAGTTTGATAGCAGCTGGTGTAGAGCCAATGCTTTGCCTTGAACACTATGAGGTCCCTGCTGTCTTACTGGAGAAATACGATGGCTGGAGCTCTAAAGAGGTTGTTGCATTGTACATCAGTTATGCTGAGATTGCCTTTGCACGTTACGCAGATCGTGTCAACTATTGGTTTACCTTTAATGAACCTATCGTTCCGCAAACACGTTGTTACTTGGATGCCGTTCGTTGGCCTCATGAACAGGATACAAAAAAATGGATGACTTGGAATTACCATAAAGCACTGGCTACCGCAAAAGCTGTTAAGCTTTTCCACGAAAAAAAATATAGCGGTCGAATTGGCTGCATTCTAAATCCTGAGATGGTTTACGCTCGTTCAAGTGCTCCTCATGACCAAAAAGCTGCCCACATGTACGACCTATTTTTCAATAAAGTCTTTTTCGACCCAATGATTCTAGGTGAGTATCCTGAAGAATTACTTGATTTATGCAGCACACATGATATCATGTTCCCATCAACTGAAGAAGAAATGGCGATCATCAAAAACCATACAGTAGATTTTCTTGGAATCAATCAGTACTATCCAAAGCGAGTACGAGCACCTCATTACCAATGGAACCAAGAGACGCCCTTTCATCCAGAGATGTTTTATGAGAACTTCGAGCTTCCCGGAAGAAAAATGAACAACTCCCGCGGTTGGGAAATCTACCCGAAGGTCATGTACGATATGGCGGTATACTTGAAGGAGAATTACGGCAATATTCCTTGGTTAGTCACTGAAAACGGCATGGGACGCGAACAAGAAGAGCTGTATATGAATGAAGCAGGACAAGTGCAAGATGATTATCGCATCGATTTCATTTCACAGCATTTACGCTGGCTGCTTCAAGCTGTTGAGGAAGGTGCAAATTGCGAGGGCTATATGCTTTGGGCATTTACTGACTGCGTCTCACCAATGAATGCATTCAAGAATCGTTATGGCCTTGTTAGGATTGAGCTTGATGAAGACCGAACAAGAAGTCTGAAAAAATCCGGTCTATGGTATAAACAGCTGATCACCGAGAAACAGCTGATACTTCCAGAACAATAGGAACCTTCACAATCGATACTCTTCTTACTCAAATAAACTTCTGCATGCACATGAAAATGAAGTTGACTTGTTTAAGGAGAGTATTTAGCTGACAAAAGATGATTACAGATAGGAGAAAACGGCAAATGAATATTGACTTGATTGGTTTAGGAAAAATGGGAATGGGTATTCTGAGGAATCTATCTACAAAAGATGGCTATTCTATTCATTGTACAGATATCAATGGAGAACTAAAGGCGCCTGCTGAGGAATTAGGTGCTGTTTTCTTCCCTTCCCTTTCAGAGCTTACTGCCTCAAGACAAGGAGGAACACGAGTCGTTTGGTTGATGCTTCCAGCAGGAGATCTAACCAATCAGATGATTGAAAATTGTCTGCACTTCCTAGAAAAAGGCGATACGCTCATTGATGCCGGCAATTCAAAATATACAAATAGCCAAAAAAATGAACAGCTTTGCAGGAATCACGGCATTCATTTTCTTGATGTCGGCACCTCTGGCGGTGTTGACGGAGCAGCGAACGGCGCCTGTATGATGATCGGTGGTAAACAGGAACACTATCAAGCAGTCGAGTCATTGTTCAAGGACCTGTGTGTTCCAAATGGTGTCCTCTACTGCGGTCCTGCTGGCAGCGGACACTACTTAAAAATGATTCATAATGGCATTGAATATGGTATGATGCAGTCAATAGCTGAAGGCTTTGACATTCTTGCTCACGCTCCCTTTGATTATGATTTAGAAAAAACCGCAAGAGTATTCAATCATGGCTCAGTCATTCGCAGCTGGCTAATGGAGCTAACAGAAAATATCTTTCGTTCTCCTGAACAATTGGATGAAATCGAAGGAATTATCCCCTCTTCTGGAGAAGGGCAGTGGACAATCGAAGAAGCATTGCGCTTAAAAATAGCTGCCCCTGTCATTACTCAATCTCTTCTATTTCGCTATTCTTCAGAGAGCAAGGACCGGACAACTGAAAAGGTCGTTGCATTGCTCCGCAACCAATTTGGCGGCCATGCTGCGGTGAAGGAGGAAGGAAAATGATGGTTGGAACGAGTCTCACCATCGATATAGGAACAACAGCAATCAAGCTGTCCTTGTATCAAGAAAAACAGCTGATCCAACAGAAGGAATGCCGCATTCAAACCTATATCGAGCCTGATGGAAAAGTCTGTCAACACGCTGACGAGCTGTTGGAAAGTCTAGAAACAACGCTTTTTTCTTTTACTGCTGACGAGCGTCGAAATATTGAGGAGATTGCATTAAGCACTGCGATGCACAGCTTGCTTCCTGTTTTCGAAGATGGTTATGGGGAAATTTTGATTTGGTCAGACAAGCAATCCGCTGATACAGTTGCGGCATTCAAACAAACAGCCTACAGTCAAAGGTTTTACGAAAAAACAGGTACACCCATTCATTATATGTCGCCCTTTTCAAAGCTTCTATGGATCAAACAAACCCAACCTTTCCACCGTCCTGCCAAAAAATGGGTCGGCCTAAAAGAGCTGATTACTGCCTTCTTTACAGGAGATCATATACTTGATTATTCTACTGCTTCTGCAACAGGCTTGTTCAATAGCCTGACGATGGACTGGGATGATGAAATCCTCAAATTCGTATCTGTAAATAGAGACCAGCTTCCTAAGCTAGTGAACACAACAACTCTGCTTACTATACCAAGCAGCAAAAGGGCAGAGCTTGGTCTTGATGAGAAAGTAAAATTACTGATTGGCGCTAGTGACGGCTGTCTTGCAGCTTATGCCGGTTACTTGAACACTGGCTTACGTACTAGCCTTACTTTAGGCACAAGCGGTGCTGTACGCAAACTTTCGGAACAGAGACAACTTGATCCAGATGGACAAACCTTCTGTTACTATTTAAAAGAGAACCTCTGGGTCAGCGGTGGTCCAACAAATAATGGCGGCATCGTTCTAGAATGGCTCAGTCAGTTATTTTACGATGATTCAACTGCTCTATTTGATCACTTAGCATCCATACTAAAAAATACGCCTATCGGCTCAAATGACCTACTATTCCTTCCTTATATCAATGGAGAACGAGCACCCATGTGGAATCCATATATAGAGGGTTCTTTTCAAGGAATTACGATGCAGCATAATCGCAACGACTTTATTCGTGCTGCTACTGAAGGGATTCTGCTGAATTTAAAGATGATCATGGACGCAAACCAAGTAACAGATAAAGAAATCTCCATTAACGGAGGTGTCTTTCGTCACGAAGCATTCACACAGTTAACTGCCAGTATCCTTGGAACAGAATGCTTGATTTCCAACCACAATGAGCCAGGATTCGGCTTACTTGGCTTACTAAACAAAGATTTAAACGAACAGCTCACTCCTTCCTTTCAACTTATAAAAAAGGAGAACGAGCAAGTAGAGCAGTATCAAGCGATTTATGAACGCTTCATTGAAACTATCGCTACTTATACAACACACCATCTATAATTAAGCTAGAAGTAATTGATGCGTTCCTCAACTACTTCTGCTTTTTTATTTCAACAGAAACAGCACTCTATTTACTAAAAAACAGCTAAGTTCAAATACCTCTAGCAAGAAATTACTTTACAAACGAGTGCCTTTTCCATTAAAATCGTCTTGTGTCCTACAGAAAAAATAACAGAAAGGATCGATGTCTTATGATGAGCAATACTTCAGCTTTCTTTTTACGCTCAACCATCTGCGGAAAAAAGCACCTTTATAAAAGCTATGATTTTATGCATTCCTTCAGCAGATATTCCCCTTCTCTTTTTGCAGCACAGGTGATGGACTCATGATTTATACGTACATAGAGAAAGGGTTATTACGGGCTGTTGAATTGGTCGATTTACTTTTAGGCGAACAGTACATCAGCTCCACATCAATCTCCACCAATCTGAGCTGTACACCCGTCACTATTACAAATGATATCAACTATCTGCGCAGCACTTTACATATAACGATTTTAGAAAATGAAGCCGGCGACTATCGAATCGATCCTTTCACTGAAGGAAACCGTGATACTATCAGCAAAAAGATATATGCTGAGTCTCTCTTCTTGAAAGCGGTGGCCTATTTTCTAAAACCCGCTGAAAAAAAATATATCGATTTCATCGACGAGCAATACATCTCTGTATCAAAGGGTTATTTGCTTAGAGCAACCGTAGAAAAATTTCTAAATGAACTTGAACTGACGATTTCAGATAACCAAATCACTGGAAACATCATCAAGATTCGCTTTTTAGCATCCATCTTGACCAGACAATTTGGTCTAAATCTTATAAATACAGATGAAGAGATAACTATAAAAAGTCTGGATGTCCTCAAGGTTATCGAACAGAACTTAAACATCACATTTTCCAATAGTGAAAAAAGTTTTTTTGATTCCTTGCTTCAGACAACAGTTGCTTCAAATATCCCTCAAGGAAGCTTGCATTTTCCTGCAGTAGCCTTAGAAACTATCAACAAGTATCTACGACCAAAAGATTTTGACAAAGTACTTAAGTCTAATTTTGCATCCATTTGGGGAGAACGTTTTGAGGATGAATATCTATTTACTGCTCTTTCGTTGATGGTGATCAATACCCATGTTTTTGATCAAAAAATGGATCCTGAAACGCTGGCAGCTTATCGAGAAAATTTTCTCAGCGACCCAAGCGTCAAACGATTAACAGATTTGTTTGAAGAAGCATTTTCAACGGACCTCATCTCAAAAGATTGGTTCCTATCAGCAATCTTTACTTTTTTGAAGGATACAACATTAGACCTGCATCCTTTGATTTCAACAGAGTATTTACGAATCGACAAAGCAGATAGCGAATTTTTTACCAAAGTAAAACAAGTCATTCAGGAGTGGAATATCTACGGATTGAATATCACGGAAAAGCACATTAATGTCCTATGCTGCCGTTTGAACCCTTTTATCATTAAAAAGCAAGTATCTACTATTGCTTTGATTTCAGAGAACAGTATAGATAGCCATATTACACAGATGATGATAAAAGATTTTCTACCACAAACTATTCGCTTCACTATCCATTCCGATCTGGCTGCTGCTGAAAAAAATACCGATAGCTTAGATAAAACATTATTCGTTATCGATAAAAATGCTTCATTACCGAAGAAATGCGATCCGTCCGTTCGATCACTCTTTATCGATTTTCCACCGGGAACCACAGACCTGAAAAAAATACTTTCCTGTACATTTCTTTAAAGCCTAAAAAGCTGTTGCGATCTTGTAATCGCAACAGCTTTTTAAGCTTATTTATTCAATTGATTTGGAAAAGAACCGAATCTTCTGCTTCGAATTCTTTGTTGAAATTCAATATCTTTTCATGATGAGCGCTTTTGTAATCCATATCGATAAGCTCAATGATCTCATGATCGGACAGTTCACTAAACAAATTCCTACTGGAAATATAAAATTTTATCAACCGAAGCTTCGCATCAAGCGCCATCAATTGAGGCAGCACCTCATAAAAGTTCTCCCCGTTGATTGTAAGCACTAATTCATTTGCCTTTTTGCAAAGTTCAGCGGCGTAAACTGATAAGGGATTTCCGGCTTCAGAACAGTTTTCGATTTGTTTGAAATCCATAGAATTCCACAATCCGCACCATTTTTTCACTAAAGTTCCCTCCAATTTTCTTTTTTGTGATTGACTAATTTTCAGTCAATCACTATTATAAAGTTTTTCAGAAATTTTTTTTCCAAACCTTTAAAAAGAAAAATGGAAAAATACAGAGAATTTTCTCGCTCTCGCTAGAGGACTTAATGATCATCACTTTAAGTAGCACTCCTTAACAATCGTGATAAATGCTTTGTATAGAGATAAAAAATACGAGTAGAAACAATCCACGATCGAACTCATTTTCTATTCCAACATTTACAGAATATATTGATACTCTGAATTTTTTCATCGACAATAGAAATGAGAGTGGGACAATAGTCAGAAAAAATCTGATCATTGTCCCACTTTTTTTGATTTAGGGGTACATAAAAAGCACACAACCTTGTATGATTAAAGTGCCTAAACCCAATCAAAAGGAGCGTGCT
>NZ_JAEDXU010000009.1 GCF_017830045.1 Enterococcus larvae
CACGCTCCTTTTGATTGGGTTTAGGCACTTTAATCATACAAGGTTGTGTGCTTTTTATGTACCCCTAAATCAAAAAAAGTGGGACAATGATCAGATTTTTTCTGACTATTGTCCCACTCTCATCCTATAATTTGCATAGTGAAATAGCAGAGTTGAATGCTAACTATCCCCAGCTTGAAATCCTCAATGCCAATCATTTTAAAGTCATTTCATAGGTTAGGAGAAGAATGAAATTCTCCAAAAATGACTTTTCCATCTAGATAACCTTTTCCATACATGTCTACACCTTCTTTAGGATGTTCTTCAAAGGTCACATTGTAGTTTTGCAAATCTTTAGCGGATAAGGTACCGATATTTATTGCATCAGTTTTGAAGTCTTCAATGCCAATCATTTTTGCATATCCAGAGTTCACTTGTGTTTCAATTTTATATTCTAGTTCACACAAGGACTCATAGATACCAAAGCACTCATCGCAACGATAGATAAGTTCACCATTCATCTTCGATTTAAATATTTTAATAATGCCATATTTTCCACAAGATGGACATAAAATTGTATCATTTTTCGCTTTATACATGTCATTTCCTCCTATTTCTATTTAATTGGATAAGATGAAACTAACTTTCCTAATATATCTACTACTATTCTAATTTTTGTTTCACCGTCTGTACCTATTATTCTCCCCATATCAATTTCGAATACTTGTCTAAACTTTTCAAATCTAGGAATCCCTCTATTTTTCCAAGCCTCTTTAAGTAATTCTTTTAGGCCGGTCTTGTCCAAATTTTTAAATATGGTATGGTCAGCCTTAGTAGGGTCGGTAGTTGGTCCTAAATGCTCCGCCGCATGGTCAAAGCTTCCCTCCATCAATGTATCAAAGGAAGAACCTCCGCTTGAGTTTCCGCCTTGTGCAGCACTCATCACAACGATTGATCCGGCTCCGGTCAGTAAAAAGCCTTCAAGAATTTCTTTTCCTGCTGCAATAGCTTCCGGAGATACGAAAATTGCTGTATAACCAAATTCCGTGAGCCCGATGGCTATCCCGCCTGAGGTTATTCCTATGATTCCGCTGATAACAGTTGTCACTCCATTAACAAGTAACACGGCCCCAACCATTTTCATCAGAAAATCATCAGCTTTCAACAGGCCGTTCCAGAACTCCTTCGTGATTTCACGAGTATACATTGCGCAAAGCTCATTGTATCCTTTTGTCGCCTCTACATCAAGAACACCATTTACATAAAGCTCGTAAAAGACCTCACCACCTTCTCCTATTCGTGAACGAAGCTCGTAGTCCTTGTGTTTCGGTCGTTTTCTTTCTAATGCTTTTTCTCGTTCCTTCCACTTTTCATTCAACGGCTGAATCCATGACAGGCTCATCCGATTCAGCTCAAAGGTGCCGGAACTGGCATTCCACGCACTGCCTTTGCCGACCTCAGAGATTCCTTGATTGAGCTGGTTCAATAAGCTTTCTACATCAGAGAAAATACTGGGAGAAGAACCATTGAACAAGTAGAGCTGGCTTAGCTTTTCTTCCAGCTTCGCAATGGTTGCCTGTGTTCTCATAATGCTTTGTTCTAAAGCAGGATCGGATTCCTCTAAGCTGTCGATGGCTTTGTATTGTGCTTGCAGTACCTGTTTTCCTTGTTCGATTTTTTCTTTTAATTCACTTTCTTTGATATCGCAGCTGTCCACGGTTTGTTCAAAATCATCTGGAAATTTCTGATGGGCTTCTGTCAAGGCTTCGCAAACCATGGTAACGCCATTGACAAGAGGCGGATAGACGGTGGTGAAATAGATTTTCGCTGAATCATAGGTTTGACCGGAAAGCGGGGCGTCCATGAATGCCCGACAGCTGTCGGTGATTGCACCAATGGCTTGACTATAGGCGTTTGCCAGCTGTACAGCACTGCTCGTCTGGCTTCTGACCTCAGAGAGGTACATATCAATACTCATCGGCTTTGACCTCCTCTTGAAGCAACGCTGTTCTTTCGCAGAGCAGGTCATTTTCCTTTTCAGTTAATGTCTGTTTTTCTTGCTGCAGGTTTTCGAGCTGTTCTTCTAAACGTGTGAAGCTTTGGCGTCTACACATGTGATGCTCCTCCTCAATACTCTGCAGGAATTGGACGGAGTTGGAGGTGTGAAGGACTGCAGATAGATCATTTAGAAAGGATTGCTCCAACGAATAGGCTTCATGAATAAAATCTTCTGATTCATTCCGCTTTCTTAATGCCAACTGATTATCCTCCTGTTGCTCATTGATACGCCTGAGCTGTCCAGTCAGCTGGACTTCTTTATCGGTCTCTTTATCCGTCATCAAGGCGTCCACCTGCCTAATGGGTTGACTGCGTCGAAGGCATTGAAGGATTCTGCTCGCTCTGCATCGACACGGGCAAATTCGCTGGAGACGGTAGTTATCTTTTCTATATCCCCGTTGAAAGCGGAGACGAAGTTGTTGATTGCTTGTGTCGTCTGTTTAATGGTACTCTGTGCATTCTTATTCCCTGAGACGGTCGTTTGTCCAGTGTCTGATTCGAATGTTTGGATGGTGCTCAGAGCATTCGCAGCCTGGCTCATTTGAGCTGAGGTGGCACGTGCAACACTCATTTTACTATTTACTTCTATCATAATGATAAACACTCCTTTTTTTTAGTTTATCATAGAAAAACACACAATAATCATCATAAATTTATCTATATGTTATGAAAAATGATAAAATTACAAGAAAAATATTGGGATGATTTGCGATATTGCATCTTGAGAAAATGGTGTTTTTAATGAAAGTACCTAACACATTCTTATTCAATTGCTTCCAAGTTAAACGATAACCTTTTTATTAAGCGGTAAACTAGTTCTTGTTGTCTTTTTTTGTTATGATTTATAGGAATGAAAAAATCTTGTTGGCGAGGAATGATAGAAAGCAACTCTTTTTTAGTTGCTTTGAATGATACCGCATCAGCAAACGATAAGGGGTTTAATAATGAAAAAAGTATTAAAAATCAGCGGTTTAGTCGTTGGAGGGATACTGGCGATTGTACTCGTGTATGTGGGGTATGTCTTTTTCAGTTATTCACGAATCGAAGATGATTTGACACTAACTGTGGAACAAAAAGCCAAAATCGAACAAATCGAGATAGAGAAAGAATACAAAGCAGTAACCTTTAATATCGGCTACGGCGCTTATCCGCCTGATTATACCTTCTTTATGGATGGCGGGAAGGAGTCAAAGGCTCGAAGTGAAGAAGCGGTAAATGAAAATATAGATGGTGTGATTCAAACCTTGGAGGAGCTGGATGCTGATTTTGCAGTGCTTCAAGAGGTTGATGAAAAAGCTACCCGAAGCTTTGGTGTGAACGAAGTTAAAAAAATCAGTGACAGCTTTACTAACTATTCTGCTGTGGCAGCAACAAATTATGATTCCGCCTATCTGATGTACCCAGTACTTGATCCAATCGGTAAATCGAAATCCAGCATTTTGACATTGAGTAATACAAAGCTCAATAACAGCGTTCGTTACAGTCTGCCGATCGAAACGACCTTCAATAAGTTTTTTGACTTGGATCGTGCCTTCACTGTATCTGAGCTATCTGTTTCTAATGGCAAAAAGATGATGCTGTATAATGTTCATTTATCTGCCTATATGAAAGACGAAGAGGTTCAAAAAAAGCAAATCATGACCTTGTTCGATCATATGAAAAATGAATACGATAAGGGAAATTATATTGTCTGCGGTGGAGACTTCAACCACGATCTATTGCCTTCGTCATCTGAAACTTTTGGTAATGACACAAGCAAGGACTATTCTTGGTTACAGGCTTTTCCTGCAGAAGAGTTGCCGGAGGGTTTAAAGGTTACAACATTTTCTGACGATGGCGAAGCTGTACCGTCATCCAGAAATTTGGATACCCCCTATGAAAAAGGAAAATCCTTTGTAGCCTTGATTGATGGCTTTATTGTATCAGACAATGTTGAAGTAAAGGAAACAAAGGTATTGGATGAAGCCTTTCAATATTCGGATCATAACCCTGTAGAAATGAGCTTTAGTTTAAAAAAATAATCTTTACTGAAACACTTATAAAACATGATTAAATCACGTTTTATAAGTGTTTTTTTGTTTTTATGGAAAATCAATCTTTTAGATTACAGTTAAAAATCTTTACAAATGAATGGCTAGAAGTTATGATGATTTATGTAATATACCCAAGGGGGTATAAAAGGAGGATGTATGTTTCTATTTAGTAAAGTAAAGAGTGTATCCGGAAAACAGCTGGAGAATCAACTATCTGATCGTCCGATAATCTTGGATGTTCGGGAAAAGTCAGAGTTTATAGGTGGGCATATTCCTGGATCAGTAAATGTTCCCTTAGGAAAAATTCAAACCTATAAAGTTAAAAAGGATCAAACTGTTTATGTTATTTGTCAATCTGGAGTTAGAAGTAAGCAAGCCGTGAAGATACTTGCGAAGAAGGAAATTGATGCAGTACATGTCAAAGGCGGAATGATCCGCTGGCAAGGTGCAGTTAAGGGAGGAAATTATTAAATGAGAGTAGTGATTGTGGGAGGCGTGGCAGGAGGTATGTCTGCAGCTACAAGACTAAGACGCTTGTCAGAGGAAGTAGAGATTATCGTGTTGGAAAAAGGACCGTATGTTTCTTTTGCCAACTGTGGATTGCCGTATTACGTTTCAGGAGAAATCAGTGAGCGAGAAGAGCTGATTTTACAGACACCGGAACAATTGAAGAAACGCTTTAATATCGATGTATTTGTGGAGACAGAAGCCCTGAAAATCGACAGAGAAAATAAATTGGTAACCATCAATAAAAAGGGACAAGAGGAGCAGCTCACTTATGATAAATTGATTCTGTCTCCAGGGGCGGCACCGTTAGTACCGCCGATCAATGGCTTATCTGAAGCGAAGAATGTTTACACCTTGAGGAATGTACCTGATGTTGATAAAATCACAACCGCCATAGCTGAAAAACAACCGAAGCAGGCTGTAGTGATTGGAGCTGGTTTCATTGGGTTAGAGATGGCGGAAAATCTAAAGCAATCTGGATTGAATGTGACAATCGTTGAAGCAGCACCACAAATCCTGCCGCCATTAGATATAGAAATGGCCGCATTCGTGGAAAATCGCTTGAAGGAAGAAGGAATCACTGTATACACTGGAGCAGCAGCCCAAGCCTTCAAGGAGGACGGGCAGATTATTGAGCTAAGTACGGGTGAGCAAATCACTAGTGATTTTACTGTACTATCAATTGGCGTGAAGCCTGTCAATGAGTTAGCGATTGCAGCCGGGCTGACAACTGGCTTGAAGGGCGGTATTGTTGTCAATGAGAGCTATCAAACCAATGATTCAGACATCTTTGCAGTTGGAGATGCAATCATCGTCAATCAGCAAATCACTAATACTGAAGCGATGATTTCACTAGCTTCTCCGGCTAATCGCCAAGGTAGACAAGTGGCAGATGTGATTGTCGGTGCAGCTCGTAAGAACAAGGGCAGTATCGGGACAGCAATCGTCCGAGTATTTGATCTGGCTGCCGCGAGTACCGGATTGAATGAACGTCAGTTACAGGAAATGAAGCTTGCATATAAAGCCGTTCACATCACAGCGAAAAGCCATGCGGGGTATTTTCCAGAGAGTCAGCCAATTACATTGAAGCTTATTTTTGATCCTGCTACTGGGAAAATCTTTGGAGCACAGGCTGTCGGTAAAGCTGGTGTAGATAAGCGAATTGATACTTTGGCAACAGCGATCAAAGCAGATTTAACAGTCATGGATCTGCCTGAATTAGAATTCACTTATGCACCGCCTTTTGGCTCTGCAAAAGATCCTGTGAATATGATTGGCTATGCCGCCTTGAACATTGTTGAGGGACTGTCGAACAATATTCAATTTTATGAGTTGAAGGAGGCACAGAAAGCCGGCGCTGTTCTTTTAGATGTGCGTAATTTGGATGAACTGAAAAATAATGGTAGTATTGGCGAAGATATCAATATTCCTTTAGACGAGTTGAGAGAACGCTTGGATGAGCTGCCGAAAGACAAGCAAATCATTGTCAGCTGTCAAAGTGGTCAACGCAGTTATCTCGCTGAACGAATACTGAAAAATAATGGATTCATAGTTAAGAATCTTGACGGAGCTTTTCAAATCTACAGCACCGCTTATCCTGAGGAGGTAAAAAAGTAATGTATCAAACGATGATGATCCCGGAATTTGAACAATTGGTAAAACAAGAGTCAATCAATATTCTGGATGTAAGAGAGCTCAACGAATTTCAATCCGGTCATATTGAAGGAGCGGTAAACCTTCCTTTAAGTGGATTTCCCGAGGCGGCAGAAGAATTAGATCAGACTAAGGAATACCACATTATCTGTCATTCTGGTAGTCGTTCACAAATGGCCTGTGACTTTCTTGGTTCGAAAGGTTTTACCACAACCAATATTATGGGCGGTATGTCTGCTTGGAGAGGAGCTGTTGTCTAATGCAGTGCGACAAGAAAATAGCCAACCGTTTGAAACGTTCAGAAGGTCAGATCCGCGGCGTTCTTAATATGATGGAAGAGGGCAAGGATTGTAGAGAAGTAGTGACTCAGCTGATGGCTGTCCGATCAAGTATTGATAAGGTGATTGGGTTGGTCGTTACAGAGAACTTGGTTCAATGTATGAAAGAAAAAGATGTGGATTTGTCCAGTGAAGATGTGGAAAAAGCGCTTGAGATGATCGTGAAAACGAGATAGTAAAGGAATGCTTCCCGACATCAAGAGGGTTTATGGTGTAATCCTTTAGTTAGATTATAAATAGAACATACCTGATGCTGTATGAACTTTAGGGATAGCCGAGGTCAGTATAAAAATAAAGGAGCACCCTTCAAACGAAAAGAATAGTTTGAAGGGTGCTTTTTTTGCAGATTACCATTCAGGCTGTTCATCCAGATGTTCATCTGTTTCAAAGGGCTTTCCTGTATACGTGTACTCTGTTTCTACTGCCCCGTCATATTCTCGGGTGCGCAGCTGTCGTTCAAATGGAAATTCGACAGGTGTGCCATTGTTTGTTTCAGCAGCAGAAAGAGTGAATGTATTTTGCCCGGTTTGATTCAAATGATGAAGCACACGCTCCATGATTTTTTCATCTGATTCATTTGGTTGATTGCTGACATTCCTGTAGTCTTGAATAAAGGCGTCCTGTTGTCTAATTACTTTTTCAAGCATGATCTAGTTCTCTCCGTTTCACTGATATTCTGTAATCTAACTATCTAAGATAACTTTCCTTATCATGGTAACTCAAATGAAAAAAACTGTCTAAAAATTGGTTTGTGGAAGTAATGGGTGAGGTGATAGATTGAGGAACAAAAGCTGTGTGATCTCCCAATGAAAAATCTGTCGACCATCAATAATGTAAAGAGCAGGGGAAATCGACAGATGACAAAAAGCTTGCTGTTATTGACTTTCACATATTTTGTTAGGTAAAATGAATGAAAAGGTCAGAAAAAGAAAGAGATCGACAGAAAGCGTACTATGAACCCATATATATCAAGATGTAAAATAGGGTGGGTTTTAATCTAAACAAAGTGTAATGTGAATACTTTAGAAGAAAACGAACTGCTAAAACAGGTATCGTTTTAATCTAAACAAAGTGTAATGTGAATTCATCAGTATTAAATTCACAGATTTCAGCTTCATAGGTTTTAATCTAAACAAAGTGTAATGTGAATATCTTCTGCCAGCATATCAGTTTGAGATGCTAACCAGTTTTAATCTAAACAAAGTGTAATGTGAATTAATTATAATCGTTATAGTTATTGCCTGTTGCTGCAGGTTTTAATCTAAATAAAGTGTAATGTGAATTGCTGTAAGTAACCTTTCCCTTGCGCTGATTCATCGTTTTAATCTAAACAGAATGTAATGTGAATTCAGTACTCAACGTAGCGTAGTATACTGTTTTTCCGGTTTTAATCTAAACAGAGTGTAATGTGAACTGGAAATGGGGCGAGGGAATCGGTAACACCGTAATCGCTTTAATCTAAGCACCATGTAATTCAAAGTTGATCGATCACAGTCAAAATCAACGAATACAGACTTGCTCTCGGAAGGATGAATATAGATGTCTCAGCAGTCCCGAATGTTTTATATCATGAATTATCTAAGTATGCATCAGGAGGCAACTGCGCCTTTTCTGGCGGAAAAGCTAGAGGTTTCTGTTCGAACGATTTATCGGGATTTGGATAATTTATCCGGTCTGGGTTTTCCTGTCTATGCTCAAAATGGTCGGAATGGCGGTATTCGGTTATTGGAAAATCATCAAATACCCGCAACGTTTGTAACGGAAGAGGAGCAGGAGGTTCTTTTGTCCGGACTGGAAAATCTGACGGTAACAGAGTTCGGCGGTGCTGACGAGCTATCGGTGAAGCTGTCCTCTTTATTTAAGCGTTCCGCTGATTCATGGCTGGCTATCGATTATTCCAGCTGGCGCAAGTCAGAGGAAAAAGAATACATCGAGCTGCTGACAACTGCAAGAAAGCAGAAAAAATGTGTATTTCTTACCTATGAAAATAGTCAGGGAGTTGTAAGTGAGCGAGAAGTTGCGCCAAATAAGCTCTTTTTCAAGCAGCATAACTGGTATTTATCAGGGTATTGCTATTTAAAAGAGGAGCACAGGATTTTCAAACTGAAACGAATCAGGAAACTGACTCCTTCAGAACGACCGCTTGACTCAGCTCTTTTGACAGAAAATTATATGCCGGAATATTCGTATCAGCAGCTGGTCTTTATTATCGAAGCGGATCAACTGCCTAGGATGCAGGAGGAGTTGTCGAATCTACAGGTTGAGCCGATGGAAAATCGCTTGAAGGTCAGTACTTGGCTGGCAACTGGTGAGTGGCTGTTCTCCTATTTACTTTCTTATGGTGCTGCATTGGAAGTCCTTGAACCGAAGGAGTTGAGAGAACGTATAAAAGAGGAAATACAGAATTATCGAAAGCTTTATGAATAAATAGAAGGGAGGCATAGGATGAACACAGCAATCAAGAATAGAATCGTTGCTTTAGGTGGAGACTATCATTTTGGAGGAAGCACTTTAGAAAGTGATTTAAGGGGAATTGATTTACCCAAGTCCTACTTGATCAAGGGCTTTGAAGACTTTTTGCAGGATACGATGTATGAAAAGCTGGCAGAAGGACAACCTGTTTTGGATGCTGAGATTTCTTATCCGCGAATGCATTTTCAAAAAAGACTATTTACCCCATTCAAAAAAGGAACGGATGATCATACTGAGTTTGGCGATTTGGATGAAAGTATGATAAGAGAGGTCGTTGGAAAAGAGAGCCTTGAATTTATGATCGTTGGAGAAACGGATAGCTTTCCTAATTTCTATTTTGTTTGTCTTTCAGATCAGGATAGAGAGAACCCAGTCCTTTATAGTACGGATCATGAGTGTTTTTTTGAAGAAATCACGGTTGAAGGGACATTACAGGATTTCTTTCATTTACTAGTTTCAGAAGAAGATTATTGTGAGGTAGTCAATCAGTTGACTGCTGTGCTGCAAGCTGAAAAAGAGCAGTAGCATCCTCGAAAAAAGATAAATTAAATTTAAAACATGACAGCTAGTTGTCATGTTTTTTTGTATATGATAATAAAAAAGCAAGGAGGAACAATACATGAACATCTATGAAATTGGGTCAGTGAGAACAAATAATTTTGCAGTGGATATGGGAGAGAAAATTGGCGGCTTATGGCAGCAGGTCATGGCAGAAATTGGAGGAACCGCACCGATTTATGGGGTATATCATGAGTATGAAAGTGATTACTCAGGCGACTACACGTTGTCATTAGCTGTCGAGGTATCTGAACAAGGAAAGAAATTGATTTTGGACGAAGGAAACTATCAAATTTTCCCTGTGGAATTAACACCGGAAGAGCCTTCCAGAAATAACGTAGCTGAAACGTGGCAGAAAATCTGGGGGCTTGAGCAAGCAGGGGATATGAAGCGTCGCTATGCGAAGGATTATGAAAAGTATGAGAAAGACGGCACTGTAGCAATCTATATCTCAATAGAATAAGTCAAAATTGTCTGTCATTGATTGGATCGGAGTTGCAGAAATATTTATTTCCTGTAAGATATTATTAAGAAAGAGGCGATAAAATGGGTAATATCTGGATGAAACGATTGATGAAGTGGCAGGCAAAACTACAAAAATTTATGCAGGGACGTTACGGTATCTTTGATCAGCTAAGCCGAGCGTTACTAGTGGTGAGTCTGGCAACGGTGCTGTTGAATCTGTTTTTAGGATCAGCTGTCTTACGATGGGGCATGTTTCTGTTGCTAGCTGTTGTCTATTACCGTTTTTTCTCAAAAAAAATCTATGTACGGTCGAATGAAAATCGGAAGTATCTGGGCTGGATGACTAAGCTTACAAAGAGGTTCAGCTATTTGAAGGAACGCATTCAGAATCGGAAAACCTATACATATTTTTCTTGTCCGGAGTGCAAACAGCATTTAAGAGCACCGAAAAACAAAGGAGCAATCAAAGTTACCTGCTCAAGCTGCAAATCGCAGTTCACTAAGAAGGTCTAGGCTGTAAAGACAAGAAGCGGTTCAGCGGTTGTTCACGTGATACTCGACTGAAGAAATGTATGAGACGGATTGTTGTTCTGCTTATTTATTTTTCAACATAACCAGTAAGAAGCGATTAAGATGTTTGATGTCTTAGGCTTCTTTTTTTATTAAATCTTTTTGAAGGAGGAAAATCTAGGGCATTATCTGATAAAATAAAGAGAAGTGAAAGGGGAGAATGAAATGAAGATCAATGAAGTCAGTCAAAAATATCAATTATCATTATCAACACTGCGTTATTATGAAAAAATCGGATTACTTGATCCAGTAGAGAGAATCAGCGGTATTCGCCAATATGGAGAAAAGGATTGCGATCGGATCGAATTCATTCTCTGCATGAAGGAATCCGGGTTGAGCTTGGATATGATCAAAGAGTATTTTGATTTATATAAAGAGGGCGAGCATACGTTGGAAAAACGACTAGCCCTTTTGCAAAAGCAAGAGCAGGAGACCAAGGAAAAACTGGAACGAGTGCAGTCCACACTGGATTATATTCACTATAAAATGGGGCTGACAAAGTCAAATATCAAGAAACGGGATAAAGCAAGCGCTCAACCAGTCAAAAGTAGATAAACAGTTTGTATTATTTTTACCGGAAACATCTCGGTTCGATAGTACATAGATTCAAAAATAGATCTGGAGGGAGTTACTGAATGAAAGTATTAGTATTATTAGCAAAAGGTTTTGAAACGATGGAGTTTAGCGTATTCATTGATGTGCTTGGTTGGGCAGATAATGACTTTGGAGCAGGTATTCAAACGGTAACCTGTGGTACGCAAAAGACAGTTAACAGCACCTTTAATGTGGAAGTGAATGTTGATGTATTACTAAACGAAGTAAGTGTTGACGAATATGCAGCAGTAGCTATTCCAGGCGGATTTGAGGAGTATGGTTTTTATGAAGAAGCATATAGTGAACCGTTTTTGGCATTGATCCGCAGTTTTGAAAGTAAAGGGAAGCCTGTTGCGTCCATTTGTGTAGCCGCTTTGCCGTTAGCTAAAAGCGGTATTTTGGCAGATAGAAAGGCAACAACCTATCATTTGAAAGACGGTCATCGTCAGAAACAGCTGGAGGAAATGGGCGTCGAGGTACTGGCAAAGCAACCAATCGTTATCGATCGTCAGGTGATCACCTCCTATTGTCCTGAGACAGCGGTTCATGTGGCCTTTGAGCTATTGGAAATGCTGACAGATAAATCCATGCGTCAGCAGGTGATGCAGGCAATGGGGTATTAGTAGATCACGAACGATAATGATTAAAATACGGATTTTGTTCATGAATTTGACGTTTATTTTTGGCAAATATGCTATAATGGGACAAACAATTGAGGAGGTTTATTTATGCGGGCAGTTTTAACAGTAATTGGTAAGGATAAAGTAGGGATCATCGCAGGTGTCAGCACGAAGCTGGCAGATTTAGACATCAATATTCTGGATGTTTCTCAAACGATCATGGAAGAGTATTTCACAATGATGATGGCTCTGTCTTTTTCGGGGAAAGACATTAACTTTGAGGCAATTCGTGAAGAATTGAATTTGCTGGGCAAAGAGCTTGGCGTGAAGATCAGCATTCAAAACGAAGAGATTTTCAATGTCATGCACAAGCTGTAAAAAATTTTGACACGTTATTCATTGACTAAAAACAGAGGTGAAAATTTTGGAAACCACGCAAATACTAGAAACGATTCGAATGATCGAAGAGGAAAACTTAGATATTCGTACAATCACAATGGGGATCTCATTGTTGGATTGTATTGATAGTGACAGTGATAAGGCCTGTCAGAAAATTTATGATAAAATCACACGTGCTGCGAAAAATTTGGTACGCGTGGGAGAAGATATCGAGGCGGAATACGGAATTCCGATCATCAATAAACGAATTTCTGTAACACCAATCAGCATCATTGCGGCAGCAAGTGCAGATGAGGACTATGTAAAATATGCAAAGACCTTAGATAAAGCAGCCCAAGCAGTTGGCGTCAATTTCATTGGCGGCTTCAGTGCATTAGTGGAAAAGGGCTATCAGTTTGGCGATGATCGACTGATAAATTCTATCCCTCAAGCGTTGGCGGAAACAGACTTTGTCTGCTCATCTGTAAATATCGGTTCAACGAGAGCCGGTATCAATATGGATGCAGTTCGTCACATGGGGTATATTATTAAAGAAACGGCTGAAAAGTCTGATATGGGTTGTGCCAAGTTGGTGGTATTTGCTAATGCGGTAGAGGACAATCCATTTATGGCTGGCGCTTTCCATGGTGTCGGCGAGGCTGATTGTGTCATCAATGTCGGTGTAAGTGGTCCCGGTGTTGTAAAACGTGCGCTGGAAAAGGTCAAAGGTGAGCCTTTTGATGTTATTGCTGAAGTTGTGAAGCAAACAGCGTTCAAAATCACACGGATGGGACAATTGGTTGGTCGAATTGCTTCTCAGCGGCTGGATGTTCCTTTTGGCATCGTGGATTTATCGTTAGCTCCAACTCCTGCTGTCGGTGATAGTGTGGCTCATATTCTGGAGGAAATGGGTCTGGAAAGTGTAGGAACACACGGAACAACAGCGGCATTGGCGTTATTAAATGATGCAGTGAAAAAAGGCGGCGTGATGGCATGTAATCATGTCGGTGGTCTTTCAGGTGCATTTATACCAGTTTCTGAGGATGCAGGCATGATCGATGCAGTAAATAATGGTGCCTTGAACCTTGAAAAGCTTGAAGCGATGACGGCAATTTGTTCAGTCGGCTTAGATATGATCGCCATTCCGGGAGATACCTCTCCTGAGACGATTGCTGCGATGATCGCAGATGAAGCAGCGATTGGTGTGATCAATCATAAAACGACAGCCGTTCGGATCATTCCTGCAAAGGATACAAAAGTCGGAGATATGGTTGAGTTCGGCGGTCTATTAGGAAGAGCTCCAGTAATGAAGGTCAATCCGTATGCATCCACTGACTTCATTTTACGTGGCGGACGAATCCCGGCACCAATCCATTCGTTTAAAAATTAGTATTTAATTTATTTATTTTTGAGCAATAAATTTAATATGGATATGTTATAATAAATGGTATAAGGAGGGTGATATCAGTTGGAAATCAAACGTCAACAGGAATTAGTGGAAGGCTTTCACTATGATATGCGCAAACCAGATGCAGAAGTTGAGACACAACTACGTGTAGGATTTTCTCCAATCGAATCTAAAGATGAGAACTATCCTGCTGAAAATACAATTATTGCGTCACGCTTGGAATTTCGTCTAGCTTTTGATGAGTATGTATTGTCAGGGGCAGTCAGCCAAGTTTCTCACATTATCAATCGTAAAATTGCGAATCAACAAGATTTGTCTCAAGAAGATGTAGATGAATTAGTTGCTCCGTTATTCGATATCGTGAAGCGTATGGCATTCGAAGTAACAGAGATTGCTTTGGACAAGCCGGGAATTCAGTTAAACTTCCAGTCTTCACAACCAGAAGAATAAAAAATTGCGAGAGAAGTATGTTGCCTTAAGTAATAAGAGGAGGCAGCTTCTGAACAATACTTATTTGAATTTTAAAGTAGTGATAGCTTTAGGCTATCACTACTTTTGTTTTTCTATCATGCGATAAGCAAAAAAATCGCTATTTTTCCTTCTAATAAGTTAAAATAACTTTATCACTGAATTTTTTTCAGGGCAGTTGTTGAAGAATAGCTGCCGGGAACCTTTACTTCCTTTGATGGACTTGTCATTAAAATAAATGAACACAGGAGGAAAAAAATGACAACACTCATCACAGTTTTAGTGGTTCTTGCATTTCTTGGTGTAGTATATGCCTTTTATCGGATGCAAGCAAAACACATGAAATTTTCAACACGTGTTTTTGCAGCATTAGGTGTCGGTATCGTACTAGGTGCAATTATTCAAATCGCTTTTGGTACAGCAAGTGATATTACCAGCCAAGCAATGGAATGGATCGGAATCATCGGTAATGGTTATGTGGCGTTATTGCAAATGTTGATAATGCCGTTGGTTTTTGTTTCTATCGTAGGAGCATTTACTAAAATGAAGGAGTCAAACAAGCTGGGAAAAATCAGCTTTAGTGTTTTGGCTACTTTATTGGGAACAACAGCAGCTGCAGCATTGATTGGTTACGGCAGCACTATTTTGTTTGGATTACAGGGCGCGCAGTTCACAGAAGGTACAGCGGAAGCAGCTCGTATCGCTGAATTGGCAACAAGACAGGAAACAGTCGAAAACCTGTCTATCCCACAACAAATCCTATCATTCATCCCGAGAAATGTCTTTGCAGACTTTGCGGGCACACGGGCAACAAGTACGATCGGAGTAGTTATTTTTGCAGCATTCGTAGGGATCGCATTCCTAGGTGTGAAGAAAAAAGCACCAAAGGAAGCGGCATTTTTCGCTGACTTGATCGACAGCTTGTACAAGATCACAATGAGAATCGTGACACTTGTTTTACGTCTGACACCATATGGGGTATTGGCGTTGATGACAAGTGTAGTAGCGACAAGTGATTTTGAGGCAATTTTAAACTTAGGTAAATTCGTATTAGCTTCCTACGCGGCACTGATTGCGGTTCTACTGCTTCACTTAGTGATTCTTGCAGCAATCAAAATCAATCCGTTAAGCTACTTGAAGAAGGCATTTCCAGTATTGAGTTTTGCTTTCACTTCAAGATCCAGCGCAGGAGCACTTCCTTTAAATATTGAAACACAGACAAAAGCATTGGGCGTTGATGAAACAACAGCAAACTTTGCGGCCAGCTTTGGTTTGTCAATTGGTCAGAACGGCTGTGCCGGCGTTTATCCTGCTATGCTTGCGACAATCGTGGCACCAACAGTAGGAATCGACGTATTCAGCTTGGAATTTGTATTGATGCTGGTAGCGATCGTTACGATCAGCTCATTCGGTGTTGCCGGAGTCGGCGGCGGAGCAACTTTTGCTTCCTTGATCGTTCTTGGCGCAATGAATCTTCCAGTGGCAATCGTTGGTCTTGTTATCTCTGTAGAACCATTGATCGATATGGCTAGAACAGCAGTAAACGTCAGCGACAGTATGGTAGCCGGAATGGTAGCCAGCTCTCGGATCGACCAGCTGGATCGTTCAGTCATTACAGACGACGAGCTAGTTGTAGAAGCAAAATAATCATCATTAGAAAAAATAAAAAGACGCTGAACGGAAAAAAACAGGATTCCGTTCAGTGTCTTTTTTTTATTGCTTTAAAACCAATGATTGTTAGCCGACTTCCGAGTTTTCTGTCAACTCTTGATAGGCTGTTCCCCAATCCATCATGACATCCAAGATTGTTTTTAGGCTGTAACCAAGTTCAGTCAATGTATATTCCACTCTCGGCGGCACCTCTGCAAAGACCTCTCTGGAGAGCAGGCCATCAGCTTCCATAGCTCGCAGATTGCTAGTCAGTACCTTCTTAGAGATGGTGCCGATCGAGCGTTGAAGTTCACCGAATCGCATTGTACCATCCATCAAATCACGAAGAATAAGAACCTTCCAACGATCACTAATCAGCATAAGAGTAGTTTCTACAGGGCATTTAGGTAATATTTTAGTCAAGATAAAGTCTCCCCTTTTATTTAATAGTTACTTTTGGGTACCTAGGTAACAAAAAAGTGCTTACTTTACATTAGTAACTTATGAGGCTATTATAAATGTAATGACTGATAAAAACAAGTCTGATAAAAATGAATTGGAGGAATAAAGAATGAAAGTAGCAGTAGTTGCAGCAAATGGTAAGGCAGGAAAGTTGATTGTTGAAGAGGCGGTAGCTCGTGGTCACGAGGTAACAGCTGTTGTTCGTAATGAAAATAGAACAAATGCTCAGAATCAGCTAATCAAAGATATATATGATTTAACGACTGAAGACCTACAAGAATTTGATGCTGTTGTGGATGCTTTTGGAATCTTCGACCCTGAGAAGCTGGAAGAGCATCAAACCTCTTTGAAACACCTGACAGATATCTTGAGTAATACATCTACTCGGTTATTGGTGGTTGGAGGAGCAGGAAGCCTATATGTTGATCCGGCGCATACAGTTGAACTGATGAGTACACCAGATTTTCCTGATGCATTTAAGGGCTTGGCTTCAAACATGGGCGCAGCACTTAAAACATTGAAAACACGTAACGATGTCAACTGGACATATATCAGCCCGGCAGCTGATTTTCAGACTGACGGCACAAGAACAGGAAAGTATCAAGTAGCTGGGGAAGAATTGACAATGAACAGTAAGGGCGAAAGTGTCATCAGCTATGCAGACTATGCCATCGCAATGGTGGATGAAATCGAAAACGGCAAGCATATCAAGGAACGGATATCTGTTGTTTCTGAGTAAGTAAACAATAGAAGTATGAGAATAAAACTGGAGTATCAGTGAGTCGGCTGATACTCCAGTTTTATTTTTTGAGAAAGCACTCCATTTAAGCTTACTTTTCCTTTATTAGATGCGGAGGCTAAGGATAGGAATCACTCTAAAGATTAAAGAAGAGGGAGGCAAGTAGTTACAAAGTCTATATGATGTAGATAAAATTTATCAGATCCGATGAGAGGTTCTTTTCAGGTTTTTTCATTTTTGTTATTTAGGAACTAAATCAGTCTGCGACAGCAGCAAGCGTTTGAATGTCTGCTAAGGTTTCTTCGTAATTTTCCTTATGCCAATTTTTATAGGTAGTTCCCCAGAAATTTGTTTCATACCCGATAGCACCGCTTGAGCGAAAGCCGCTGAGTTCTTTTTGCTGAATGTTTAATCGTATCGTTTGCTCATCTGTATCAATAGAAACGATTGTATTGAATCCACTATCTTCCATCAATAGTGTTCGGATATGCTCATTTTTGATTGTTAGTAAGCCGTTTGTTTGAACGTCCTTTTTCTTCAAGTTTAGGCTCCATGAGGAAACAGGGATAAAAGCAATTTCTTCCTTGCAAAGCTGGAGAATAAAATATTCACCAGTAAAAAAATCTGCAACCTGTGCACTTAAATTTTTTGGTGCATATTTTACAACGATCGCTCGGTTTTTAATTGGTTCCAATCCTAACTCAACCATAAAATTGTATATATCTTTTTCTTTTGCCATAGGGCACCTCTTTCTTCTTTTCTTTGTTGCTGATCAGCTTGTAAAAAATATATCATGAAAAATTCAGAACTTTATTTCTTGCTACTATTTTTTCATAAACACAGATTTTCTTTTAAAATCAATTAAATTATAGTGTAAGATGAAACTATAGTTCTTTTGGAGGTGTGAAATGAAGGAGGAAACAGGGCTGCGTTTTAAGTACTATAGAGAAAGCAAGGGTCAGACAATCAATGAAACAGCAGAGGGGATCGTCTCTCCACAATTTTTGAGAAAATTTGAAAGAGGAGATAGCGATATCAGTTTTACCAATCTACTGTTGCTTTTGGGGAGAATACAATTAACGATGAAAGAATTTATCCATGAAGAAGAGCGCTTTGTTCTGGAAAATTACATAAAAGAGTTCGAGCGAGAAGTGGATGCCGCTTTAAGAAAAAGTGATTCGATCGAGTTCAAAAGGATAATCATCAAGACCAATGATCTGTATGATGAAACCGGAAGTAGGCACTACCAATTATTAGGAATCGCAGCAGAATGCTATTATAAATTAATGTTTCAGCCCCATCTGATTGAGCAGGTTGATTTGACGCCTGTTTCTGAGTATTTGAGTCACGTGGATCAATGGGGGTATTTCGAGCTATTCCTTATCTCATATACAGGTTGCCGATCATTGACAACGGAGGAGCTTTATTTCCGCTGTAAAGGATATTTGAATGAACCTTATGAGGTCAGTATCAACTATCATTCGATTTGTGATTTTGTTCTTCATGCAGCATATGAACTAGCCAGAAAGGGAGAGACTGAGCAGGGAAATGAAATCGTTGACCGCTATTTAAAAGGGATCGAGGCAAATAGGGATACGCATTTTATCCATTACGATTTATTTGCAAACTATGTCAAAGGAATCATACAGATAAAAAAAGGAGACCGGTCTGGCGTTGAGGAATGTCAGACGATCATTGACGTTTTTGCAACAGTATTGAGCTATACAAACTATGCCAATCGACTGCATATCACGTTGGAAACGATTATGGATAGCGAAGTGAAGCATGCGGAATCATGATTTTTTAGAATTGAACAGCAGAGCAAGAAGGAGGGGAAATGGTGTACACAATTGGTAATTTTTCCAAAAAGGTAGGCTTATCCATTGATACTTTACGCTATTATGAAAAGGAAAAACTGATCATACCGAAGCGAAATGAAATCAATCGAAGAGTATATGATGAGGATGATGCGGCTTGGATAGCGTTTATCAAGAGATTGAAAGAGATAGGCATGCCCATCAAAAAGATAAAGGAATATGCAGTGCTTCGTTATCAAGGCGAGGAAACGATTGAACTTAGGCTTGAGCTTCTCGATAACCAGCATGCGCTCCTTACCAAACGTCGAGAAGAAATCGACCAAAGTCTTGTATTTTTGATGGATAAGATGATGATTTATAAAAGCCTGCTTGAAGCAAAGCATGATCAAGGGGTGTAAGACAATAATCAAATTAGAAACTGTCTCACACTCTAAACACGTGTAAACGGCGAGCTCAAAGCTGCTCCTTCGAAATTAAGCCGAAATTGCTTTGCCACATCAGAACTACTGCAGTAGTTCTGATGTGGCGAATTTTGACTCAGCCTCTTTTTATTGACATAGAGCGCACTCCAGCATGTAAAGTGAGAAATACAACATCAAGGAGGGATATCTATGAAAAAGTATGTAGCAATTACAGGCGCAAGCTCAGGAATCGGTTATTCTTTGGCTGGAAAGTTTGCGGAGCAAGGCAAGCATTTGATTTTGATTGCAAGAAGAGAAGAACGGTTGATCATGTTGAAAAACAAGCTGCTTAGGCAGTACCCAAATTTAGAAATCATCATAAAACCTACTGATTTAACGAATAGTAAAAGAGTAGTAGAGCTGTTTGAAGTGTTGGAAAGATATTTTATTGAAGCTTGGATAAATAATGCGGGAGTTGGTCATTATGGTGCTGTTCAGGAGCAAAGTCTGACAAAAACAAAACAGCTTCTATCATTGAATGTTGAAGCAGTAACGATTCTTTCTACTTTGTATGTAGAAAAATATCGTTCAGAAAAAGGGACACAACTCATTAATGTGTCATCGGCAGGCGGTTATGTCATGGTTCCTAACGCAGTTACTTATTGTGCCGCTAAGTTCTATGTCAGTGCCTTTACTGAAGCTCTAGGCTTAGAACTACGTGCAAATAATTCTCCATTGCAGGCAAAAGTATTTGCTCCGGCTGCAACAAAAACAGAATTTGGACAAATTGCAAATAGCCTAAAAAGTTATAACTATGATAAAGCTTTCGAAAGGTACCACTCTAGTGAGGAAACAGCAGAATTTCTAATGGAACTTTATCAAAGTGAACAGCTGGTTGGACTAGTTGATCGAAAAACATTTTCCTTCAAGCTGACGGATAACCAGTTCCCTTATGCGAATGATTCTTCAGCAAATCAAACACTGACTGAGTAAGGTAGGAATCAAGGCGGCAGCTTCTTTTCAATGACTTCTTGAGCAGGATAAAAAGGAAGTGAGGAAATGATAGCACTCACTAGTCGCTTCATTCCTTTCTTCCTTTAGCTAATCAATCTTTAGATTGAACTTTCTCGTTTTCTTTTAGTTCTTGAGGCATGTTTGATGATCCATATGCATTCTTTCGTGGTATCCTCGGTTTCCCAAGCTGAAATAATTGTTTCAAATCTGACAGGATCATCCTTGTATAGGTCATTTAGATTATTGGCTACACTTTTTTGAATCGTTTTATCGGAATCATCTTTTAAATTTGTCAGTAGTTCAGAGTAGATATCAAAATAATCTAGTGCAGTATATAATTTTTTCGCCCAAGGCAGACGGATTCGAATACATTCACTAGCCAGTCGGCGCACGCGTTTGTTCTCATCCAAGCTCCATTTCAATAAGAGCTGCATCGATTGTTCAGGAAAGGCAAGAATGATAGGACGCATACAAAATTCTCCGGTAAAACGTTTAGTCAATTCCTTACTGAAGGAGGTGCTGATTTCGAAGTCTGTATCTCCATACAGCTCCACGTATTTGCCAATCGGCCACAACCAATAGCCTTCTGTGAACATGCCAAGACTGCTTTCCAGCTCTGGACCGAGAATTTTTTCAAAAAGAGCAATCGTTTCTTGATAATTCAACGATAGTACTTCTTTTAAGGAGCTTGCTAAAAGTACCTGCCTATCGTTAAATTCAAGCTGTTCAAGGCTTGGGCTGAGTAAGGAAAGAAAACGATCTGTTTGAAACTGTGGATAGACAACTACGATTCGTTGAGATAGCTCAAGAGCGTAATCGCAATCATAATAGTCTTTAAATTTTTTAGTCATTTTTCTTAAAACCTTTCAGTAGATAGGTGATGGCATCGTGGATTGTCTCTTTGTCTAAAATGTCAGATTCTGCTTGATAGAGTGCCAAATCATTCAATGCTCCGGAAATCATATGGGCCATCAATCGAACATCAAGGCTGATTAATTCTCCTTTTGCTTGGATCACTAATAGTTGTTCTTCCAATAAGGCGACGGAGTTCTCATTATCGATTTTACGCCATTCGGTCCAATCAATCACATTAGGTGCATCAATCAATAGGATTCTTCGATTGGATTCACGTGTAGCTGCTTCTACAAAGCCGACACACCCCAGTACTAATTGCTCCCAGATGTCTTCTGAGGTCATTGCTTCTTTTTCGACATTAGCACCAACCTCAGATTGTACTTGATTTAACACGGCAAGAAACAACGCTTTTTTACCCTTGAAGTGATGATAAAGTGCTCCTCTTGTTATAGCCAATTCTTCAACGATTGCTTCAAGAGAGGTTTTTGCATAGCCGTATTGAGAAAAATGCTTTCTAGCCGCTGCAATCAAATTCTGTGTTGTTTTGATGGAGGCCAACTCTTTTTTATTTTTAGGCATCTCTATCTTCCTCGGTTGTATAGCTTTCCAGAAATTCTTCACTTGGAGGGATATTCTGAATAATATCAATAATCAATTCGTCAGGACTCTCGATCATGAAATGCCGTTGACCGAAATCTTCGTTTTTGATATCCATCAGGATTGTTACATCATTTTTCTTTATCTCCGCATAAACACTGTCAACATCTTCAACCTCGAAATTCAGGATGATTCCCTTACACTCAGTTTTGTATTTATCAGGAATTGTGTCATGGCTGCTATCAATCAATGCCAACTCAAAATCCTGCTCATTTTTTAAACTGATATACCATTCGCTAGTAAAGGTGACCTCAAAATGAAATAGTTCGATAAAAAATTTTTTTGCAGCGTTGATGTCTGTACTCATAAGAACGGGATAAAAACTGGTTGTCATGGTTATTCCTCCTTTATTTGTTGTTGGTTGTATTTTAACATACATACCGTATGTATGTAAACTTATAAATAAAAAATCATTTTTTAGAGCGTGGAATAATCGACGTGATTGGAGGAGAAAGAGAAGAAAAAGACTACGGCGATGGTCCGCCATAGTCTGAGGAGTCTGATCTAATTCATGATTCTTTTTATTCCTTCTGTTATTCCCATTCCACACACATCCCGACACCGACTTCACCGATTGGTATTTCCTGATGGATTGCTGATTTTGCAGCAAAAGAAACACAGTGGCAAGGGAAGAGTTCAGGGATATTGTTTTCTTTTAAATATTGGATCGTTTTTTCCAGCTGTTCATCTTCATCAAATAGGTGAAAGCCGCCGATCACACCCATGATTTTATTAATTCCAGTAACTTTTTTTGCATACTCACAGATATTACAAATGCCGCTATGAGAGCAGCCGGTAATGATATAAAGACCGTCCTTTCCTGTGAAGACCAATGCGGAATCATCCAATACATAGTCCGCTGTATACGTATCAGTCAATTTTGTTTCGCCGACCTGCTGGCGTGGTTCAAAATCAACCAGTTGAGGAATCTCGCCTAAAAAAGTAATATTTTTAGAGATAGCAAGTGGTTCTTTTGAAAGGGTCAGAGTATAATTTCGTTGAAGTTTTTCTGCACTTTCGGGTGAGCCAATGACGCCTTCTTCCGCACGCTTAGGGAAAAAAGTCAGTGGATGAGCAACGATCTCCGGCTTTTGTTGAGTGAACAGGGTGTCAATATGAACTAAGCCGCCAGTGTGATCGTTGTGCCCATGAGAGAGGACTAATCTGTTACTGCGTGTCAGATCGATTCCTAATTTCTTCGCGTTTTCAAAAAAGACATGGCTGTAGCCAGTGTCAAAAAGAATGGCCTCTTCCTCATCTTCAATAAAAAAGGATAACGCAGGCTCGCCGTAATAATAATGGTCAATGTACACATTATTATCCACTAAAACTGTTAACTTCATCAATTTTCCCTCCTGTAAACAAATAGTTATTTTTTTAGCATAACATAAGTTAAAATAGAAAGTATATAATTATATAGATAGAATGAATTGTTGGAGGGAATAGAAATGTTTACAGAGCAAGTAAAAATCATGTTGTATGTGAATGATGTGAATGAATCAAGTAAATTCTGGCAGAGTATCGGATTTATTGAAACAGAAAGAGACGCAGTGGATGGAACAATCGTTGTAGAGATTGCTCCAAGTGAAAAATCTTCTACAAGAATCGTTCTTTATGAGTTGGCATTCATTCAGCAGCATTCTCCTGAAGTTGCCGGCAATACGCCGTCATTGATGTTTTTCAGTGAAGACATTACAGGGCTTTACAAAGGAATGAAGGAAAATGGCGTTACACTTGGCGAGTTAGTACAATTACCAGGCGGTGAGCTAGTCTTTAACTTTGCAGACAACGACGGCAACTATTTTGCAGTATCCGGCCAATAAGAAATGATTCAAAAGCAGCTTTTGCAGAGCTGCTTTTTTTGTTGCACTTGTGTAATTACTTACAAGCATAAATCTGGCATTACAGCTTTTCCATTTTATATACTAAAAAAGTATGAATAGAAAACTATCCAATCAGATTCCATAAAAGACAAAACGAAGAAACTAGGAAGTTATCTGACTAGTTTTGTAAAAGGAGAGCCATTTCCCTTTTATCAAGAATACTAGGGAAAGGGACATCGGACCACCGAAATGAAGAAACTACGAAATTACTTGAGTAGTTTCATCAAAGGAGAAAAGGAGAACCATTATTCTAATGTAGGAACCTCTAGAAATAATGGCTATCGGACCACAAGAATGAGGAAATTGTAAAGTTACCTGAGCAGTTTCCACACCAAAGCAAAGGAGAGCCATTTCCCTTTTATCAAGAATGCTAGGGAAAGGGACATCGGACCACAAGAATGAGGAAACTGTAAAGTTACCTGAGCAGTTTCCACACCAAAGCAAAGGAGAGCCATTTCCCTTTTATCAAGAATACTAGGGAAATGGACATCGGACCACAAGAATGAAGAAACTGTAAAGTTACCTGAGCAGTTTCCTCAAAGGAGAAAAGGAGAGCCATTTCCCTTTTATCAAGAATACTAGGGAAATGGACATCGGACCACAAGAATGAAGAACCTGCGAAGTTACCTGAGCAGTTTCTACACCAAAGCAAAGGAGAGCCATTTCCCTTTTATCAAGAATGCTAGGGAAAGGGACATCGGACCACAAGAATGAAGAACCTGCGAAGTTACCTGAGCAGTTTCTACAACAAACCAAAGGAGAACAACATGAATTTTCAAGTACTTTTATACTATCAATATACGACAATCGAGGATCCGGAGCAGTTTGCAAAAGAACATCTGGCATTTTGTCAGTCGTTGCATTTAAAGGGTAGAATTCTGGTGGCAAATGAAGGAATCAATGGGACACTATCGGGAACAGTGGAAGAAACAAATCAATATATGGAAATGATGCTGGCAGACGAACGCTTTAAGGATACTTTTTTTAAAGTTGATACGGCAGATGAGCACGCCTTCAAAAAGCTGTTTGTTCGTCCAAGACAAGAGTTGGTAGCTCTGAATCTGGAAGACGATATCGATCCGTTGGCATTAACAGGTAAGTATCTTGATCCAGAAGCATTTCGGGAAGCTTTGATCGATGAAAATACGATTGTTTTAGATGCCAGAAATGATTATGAATATGATCTAGGCCACTTTAGAGGTGCTGTTCGTCCCGATATCCGCAATTTTAGAGAGCTGCCGCAATGGATTCGTGAGAATAAGGAGCAGTTCATGGATAAGAAGGTTGTTACCTATTGTACTGGTGGTATCCGATGCGAGAAATTTTCCGGTTGGCTTCTGAGAGAAGGCTTTGAGGATGTCGGTCAGCTACATGGAGGAATCGCAAATTATGGTAGAGATCCAAAAACCATGGGAGAGTATTGGGATGGAAAAATGTATGTGTTTGATGAGCGAATCAGTGTAGAAATCAATCAGGTAGATAAACAGATCATCGGAAAAGATTGGTTTGATGGTACTCCTTGTGAGCGTTATATTAATTGCGCGAATCCATACTGTAACAGACAAATCCTCGCATCGGAAGAGAATGAAGAAAAACATTTGGGCGGCTGCTCAGTGGAATGCAGCCAGCATCCTGCAAATCGCTACATGCAGACACACCATTTAAGCGAAGAGGAAGTCACAGAACGATTAGCTCAACTGACGAAATAGATAATAGAAGAAAGCACTGTTCCCGCTTCATCTGATGAACCTATCAACTGCTTCAATTCCATTTGCTGTTTTTTTATGCTATTTTATTGAGGAATGATAAGCTCTTATAAGCATTTTTCTTATTGACTGACTCTGAAAAATCAAGTATAGTGTATGCAATAACATAGGTTATACGCATTGAAAAGAAGAGTACAGATTGACGAATTTTAAAGAGAGCTTCAGTAGGTGAAAAGAAGCAGAGGAAGCAATTTGGAAGATGGTCTTTGAGCAGGTGGTCGTGAATCGATGAGACAAACGATCAACGGGGATGCCCGTTACAGCATAGCAGTATTGATGAATGAGAATGTTCAGAAACATCTGTACTGATTGAGGCTGTATTTGAAAGAATACAGCAAAAAAAGGTGGTAACACGGAGTTTAAGCTCCCGTCCTTTTCCGCAGACTTGCGGGAAAAGACGGGAGCTTTTTGCTTATAAATCAAGGCAGAAAACAAAAAAATGAAGTAGAAAAATCATGGAGGGATCAATTATGGAATTTGAAACAAAGTGTCTACACGCAGGCTACCAGCCGGGGAATGGGGAACCCAGAGTTGTGCCGATCGTTCAAAGTACGACGTATACGTATGATTCAACAGAGGAAATCGGGAAGCTGTTTGATTTAGAAACAGCGGGTTATTTTTACACACGGATCGGGAATCCGACAACAAATGCAACTGAAGAAAAAATTGCTGCGCTAGAGGGCGGTGTTGGTGCACTGTGTACAGCTTCGGGACAAGCTGCAACCTTCTTTGCGATCCTGAATATTCTGGAATCTGGCGATCATTTGGTTTCTTCTTCCTACGTTTATGGCGGTACATTCAATCTATTTGCTCACACTTTTAGGAAAATGGGTATTGAAGTCACCTTTGTTGATCAAACAGCTCCACTAGAGGAATTGAAAAAGGCGATTCGTCCGAATACCAAAGCAGTGTTTGCAGAAACAATCGCCAATCCTGCCATGCATGTGCTTGATATTGAGAAGTTTGTACAGCTGGCCCATGAAGCCGAGCTGCCATTTCTTATTGATAATACATTTGCAACACCTTATTTCTGTCGACCAATCGAATATGGAGCAGATATTGTGATCCATAGCACGACAAAATATCTGGATGGGCATGCTGTGCAAACGGGTGGAGTCATTGTTGATAGTGGGAAGTTCAATTGGGCCAACGGCAAATTTCCGCAATTAAGTGAACCAGATGTTACCTATCATAACTTGGTTTATACAGAAACTTTTGGATCAGCTGCTTATATCACTAAAGCACGAGTACAGCTGATGAGAGATTTGGGCGCGACACCTTCACCGCAAAATTCCTTTTTGCTGAATCTGGGAATGGAAACTTTGGCTGTCAGAATGGATCGTCATTATCAAAATGCGTTAGCAGTTGCTGAATTTTTAAAGGAGCAGCCGTCCGTTTCATCCGTTACGTATCCGGGTCTGGAAAGTGATGAGAACTATGAACTGGCACAAAAGTATGTACCGAATGGTCTGTGCGGTGTGATTTCCTTTGAAGTTGGGGCAGGAAAAGAAACTGCTGCTAAATGGTTGGATGCTTTAGAACTGGTATCTTTGGAGGTTCACGTGGCGGATATTCGGACTTGTGCATTACATCCGGCTACCTCAACGCATCGTCAGCTTTCAGAAGAAGAACTGAAAAGTGCTGGTATTTCTTCTGGATTGATTCGCATTTCTTGCGGTATTGAAAATGTAAATGATATTTTAGCGGATTTAAAACAAGCATTTGAACAATTGGAGGCCTAAGCGTAATGCCAATCAAATTGATTGAAGACTTTCCTGCAAAACAGGTATTGGAAAAAGAGAATATATTTGCGATCGATAATGAACGAGCAGCAGCACAAGATATCCGTCCGTTGAAGCTGTTGATTTTGAATTTGATGCCAAATAAAATCGATACAGAAACCCAACTGCTCCGCTTGATCAGTCAAAGTCCGCTGCAAATTGATGTTGATTTCTTGAAAATTTCTTCACACATCCATAAAAATACTAGTGTGACTCATCTAGCACAATTCTATCTGTCATTTGACGAGATACGAGAACGGACATATGACGGCATGATCATTACTGGAGCACCTGTTGAACAGATGCCTTTTGAAGAGGTGAATTACTGGCAGGAGATGGTGGAAATCATGGATTGGAGTCAGACGAATGTGACTTCTGTTATTCATATTTGCTGGGGGGCACAGGCTGGGTTGTATCATCATTATCAAGTTGATAAAACAAGCTATGATAAAAAATTATTTGGGATTTACAGCCAGTACCCTACAGAAAATCATCGCCTCTTTCGCGGCTTTGACGATCGCTTTGATGCACCGCAATCTCGCTACACAGGAATCAATGAAAAGCAAATCGACCCGGCTCGTCTACGTGTAGTTGCTGGGAATCCTGACATAGGCGGAACGATCCTGATTTCTGCTGACAATCATGATATTTTTCTGTTGGGACATTTTGAATACGATACAGATTCTTTAAAACAGGAGTATCTCCGCGATCAGGAGAAGGGACTGGATACAGCTATACCCGAGAATTATTTTATTGATGATTCTGTAGAGAAGGGGATTTGCAATACTTGGCGCAGTCATGCTCATCTGTTGTATCGTAACTGGCTGAACGATGTTTATCAGCTAACACCGTACGACCTAAATGAAATCCTAACGATTCAAAAAGCACGATTGAAAAAAAGATAACGTTTATAAGAATAGGCCGAGGCAGAAGTGTTTAGCTACAAGCACAAGGTAGGTACTTTTCAGCATCTGTTCTGCTTAATTTATAAGCAACCACAGTGATTCAAAACAATAAGCCGAAATTCACGAAAATTGTTTCACAAATTTTTGTTGAATTCCGGCTTATTGCCGTAGGAGCTGCTTCTGACTCGCCGTTTATTCGGATTTAAGGTATGAAAAAGAGAGTGGAAACAGATTATTGTCCCACTCACTTTTTGGCATTAGATATTGCCTAGCTGAACAGGTTGTGACAAACTAGTATAGAAGAGGTGAAGATCATGGAAAAATTATTTATCAGTCCATCAAAATATGTGCAAGGAGAACATGTACTTCAACAGAGCGCCGAGTATCTGAAAGAGTTAGGAAGTAAGCTATTGCTGCTCACAGATTCCTTTGTTTGGGACATGCTTGGGAAGGACTACGAAGAGTATTTGAAGGCAGCTGGACTGGAAGTAGAGTCTGCAATATTCTCAGGAGAGGTATCTCCGGAAGCTATCAGTCAACTATCAAAAGACATTGAAGCCAATAGTATTGAAGTACTGGCAGCATTAGGTGGCGGGAAAATCATTGATATAGGAAAAGCAATCGCCGCAAAGTTGAAGCTGAAAATAGCGATACTGCCCACTACAGCGTCAACAGATGCACCGACTTCCTCTGTTTCTGTTTTCTATGAAGCAGACGGACGTTTTAGAAACTATGAATTTTATCAAAGAAATCCTGATCTTGTACTTGTTGATACTGCAGTAGTTGTCAATGCACCAGCTCGTCTTTTGGCAGCCGGGATTGCTGACGGCTTATCAACTGCAATTGAAGCAAGAGCTGTATGGAAAAAACAAGGAGCAAATATTTTAGGGAAAGCACCGACTTTGACCGCGTTGGCAATTGCTGAAAAATGTGAGGAAATCCTGTTCAGCTATGGTTTGCAGGCGATGGAAGATAATAGGAATAAAACAGTAACACCAGCGTTTGATGCGGTGGTTGAAGCAAATACATTAATGAGTGGACTAGGCTTTGAAAGTGGTGGTCTGGCAGCTGCTCATGCACTGCATAATGGTTTTTCTGCCATTCATGGTAAGGCAGATCAGCTGATGCATGGGGAGAAGGTAGCATTCACGACTCTTGTACAATTGGTTTTAGAAAAGCAGTCAGAAGAAATGTTGAAACGCTATATTACGCTTTTCCGCGAGTTAGGTTTACCAACTACCTGTGAAGACATGGGGATTGATACAAAAGATGAAGAGCAATTACTGACAATCGCTCGACAGTCAATGGTCAAAGGAGATAGTCTGCAGCAAATGCCAATGAAACTGTCCGAAGAAGATATCATAGAAGGGATACGAGAATTGGATCGATTTGTTCTTGTGAACTATTCATGAAAAAATAAATGAGCGAGTCTCCATAAAAGGGAGGCTCGCTCATTTTTAGTTTATCAGATATTCAATACTTTATTCAGGAAGTCCTGTGTACGTTCATGCTGCGGTGACTCGAAGATTTGTTGTGGTGTTCCATCTTCTAAGAAGTTGCCGCCATCGATGAACATGACACGGTTGGCTACTTCTTTTGCAAAGCCCATTTCATGGGTAACGATAACCATGGTCATCCCTTGCTTTGCCAGCTTCTTCATAACGTTCAGCACATCGCCAACCATTTCCGGATCAAGCGCAGATGTCGGCTCGTCGAAAAGCATGATGTCCGGATTCATTGCAAGTGCTCGTGCAATCGCTACACGCTGCTTTTGCCCACCGGACAGAGATTTAGGATAGCTGTCTTTTTTGTCCGCCAAGCCGACTGTATCCAACAGCTTGACAGCTTTATCATTTGCTTCAGAAGGGGACATACGTCCAAGATCGACAGGAGCCAATGTGATATTCTCTAATACAGACAGATGAGGAAACAAGTTGAAATGCTGGAATACCATTCCAATGTGCTGTCTAACCTTATTGATGTCGGTATTCTTGTCAGTCAAGTTTGCTCCGTCAATGATGATGTCCCCGCTTGTTGCTTCTTCTAATTGATTCAAGCAGCGCAGGAATGTACTTTTACCTGAACCGGAAGGCCCGATGACGCAAACGACATCTCCTTCATTGATCGATACATTGATATCATTTAAAACGGTATTATCGCCATATTTTTTAACTAGATGCTCAACAAGAATTTTTTCTGTCATTTATTTCACCCTCTTTTCCAGCACTTTAGCCAGTTTTGTTAATGATGTGATCAGAATAAGATACATCACAGCGATGATCAGATAAACCATTGTACTCTGCAGATTACGTGCAACAATGATTTTCCCTGTCTGCAGTAACTCAATCAAACCGATTGCTGAAAGAATCGTTGTGTCCTTCAATGAAATAACAAACTGATTGACGAATGAAGGAAGCATGATTTTGATTGCCTGCGGTAAAATGATTTTTTGCATTGTCCGATTATAAGAAAGTCCTAAGCTTCGTGACGCCTCCATCTGTCCAACTGGCACAGCTTTGATACCACCACGAACGATTTCTGAAATATAAGCACTGGCATTCAAGGTCAATGTAATGATCCCTGCAATAAACACCGGAATATTAAATCCAAGTAAACCGGGCAGGCCAAAGTAAATGAAGAAAGCTACAACCATCAATGGAATCCCACGAATGATATCTACATAAATAGTTGCAAATACACGTAATGCTTTGATTGGTGAGACGCTGAATAGTCCAAAGATAACACCTAGAATCAAAGCTAGTACAAAGGAAATCAGTGTCAATTGAACCGTCATCCAAAGACCGCTCAACAGGCGCTTCCAGTTGTTTTTGATCATACCAGCAAACGTTGATTCATCTACTGTGTTTTCAACACTGCCGTCTTTCACGTATTTGCCGACAATCTCATCGTATTCACCAGTTCTTTTCAACTCAGCTAATCCCTCGTTGAACATTTCCACTAGCTCTGCATTCTTTCCTTTTTTCACTGCGAAGCCATAAGAACCGCCTTCTTCACGAGGAATAGGTGTAGAGAGTGGCTGCCCTTGAGCAATCCCGTAGCCAATGACTGGATAATCGTCCATCATCGCATCGATTTCGTTGATTTCTAATGCACTGTAAAGGGCGTCAGTTGTATCAAGATATTTGATTGAGTAACCGTATTTATCCTTATTTGCTTCCAGGAAGTCTGCGCTTTCTGTCCCAATTTTTGCACCGACTGTTTTGTCCTTCAAGTCACTGTATGAAGTGATAGAATCATTTCCCTCTTTAACAGCGATCTGAATACCACTGTCGAAATATGGTGTGGAGAAGTCAAATGATTTTTCCCGTTCGTCAGTGATGGTCATCCCTGCAATCATGCCGTCTGCTTGACCGGATTCTACTGCTTGGACAGCTGAGCTGAAGCCGATGAATTTGAACTCGATCGTGAATCCTTGTAATTCAGCGATACGATTCATTAAATCAACATCGATGCCCTCATACTCACCATCAGCATTTTGAAATTCAAACGGAGCAAAAGTTGAATCACTGGCAATAGAGTAAACATCCTTTTTTGGTTCGATCTGTTTCATCTCGGTATCATCATCTTCTGTACCAGATGAGATATATTTTGCAACGATTTTATCGTATGTGCCGTCTTCCTTCAGTTTTTTCAGACCGGCATTGAACATTTCAATCAGTTCAGGGTTTTTGCCTTTTTTCACTGCAAACCCATAAGAACTGCCTGTTTCTTTATCTCCTACCAATTGCAGCTTTTGTCCATTAGTAATAGCATAGCCAAGTACTGGATAGTCATCAAAAATTGCATCTGCTTCACCATTCTGAAGTGCTTGATAAAGACCTGTTGCATCATCAAAATTTTTGATTGTATAACCATATTTATCCTCATTTTTTTCAAGGAATGCGGCACTTTCTGTACCAACTTTAGCAGCTACTGTTTTTCCATCTAAGTCGTCATAGTCTTTAATAGAAGTATTTCCTTGCTTGACTGCCATCTGCAGCCCGCTATCGAAATAAGGCTCTGAAAAATCAAATGATTTCTTTCGTTCGTCAGTAATACTCATACCGGCGATCATACCGTCAATTTGCCCTGATTGGACTGCTTGAATAGCAGAATCAAATCCAAGAGGCTTTAGATTTACGTTGAACCCTTGATCTTCGGCGATGGCATTCAATAAGTCTATATCGATACCGATATATTCGTCATTTGAATCTTGGAATTCAAACGGAGCAAATGTCAAATCCGTTCCGATGTCATAGGTTTTTTCCTCTGCTGAAGCCGGTTTGCCGATTGTTAGAACAAACAGGCTGATAAGCATAGCGAGAAAAGAAAATAAAAGATGCTTCTTCTTCATAAAAAAAATCCTCCTAAATATTTGCATATTTAGTAATTATATAGCAAAAAGCAGGTGGAAAACAAATATTTCAGCAGAATTTCTGAAAAAAATAAAAAAAAACTAACTTTCCATGTTATATTTTGTCACATATCAACGAATGGGATTTTAAAAACGTGAAGTTCCTATAAGGTTATTTTTTAAATCTTTAAGAAATTTTATAATGACTAAAAGATATATAAAATAACATAAATTATAGAAGTGGCGAAAATATGTTCGGTATGTTAAAATGATTCAGGGAGTAGAAATTATACTCTTTTCCTTTTTTAGTGAGAGAAACTACACGAAGGGAGAATATCGAATGATTGAAAGAGATAACTCAAGAAAATTTGAATTGGTATCAAAGTATCAGCCCGACGGCGATCAGCCTCAGGCGATTGAAAAGTTGATAGAAGGAGTCGAGGGTGGAGAAAAGGCTCAGATTCTTTTAGGTGCAACTGGAACAGGAAAAACCTTTACCATTTCGAACGTTATAAAGGAAGTAAATAAACCGACGCTTGTTATTGCGCATAATAAAACACTGGCAGGTCAGCTGTATGGGGAGTTCAAAGAATTTTTCCCAAATAATGCAGTAGAGTATTTTGTCAGCTATTATGATTTCTATCAGCCCGAGGCTTATGTACCTTCAAGTGATACATATATTGAAAAAGATGCCAGTATCAATGATGAAATCGACAAATTGCGTCACTCGGCAACGAGTGCATTGCTGGAGCGTAATGATGTGATTGTTGTTGCTTCTGTTTCCTGTATCTTTGGTTTGGGAGATCCGGAGGAGTACAATGATCAGGTAGTTTCTTTGCGAGTCGGCATGGAGATTGAACGAGGAGAGCTGTTGAAGCAGCTTGTAGGAATACAGTTCGATCGAAATGATATTGACTTTCAACGGGGGCGTTTCCGTGTCCGAGGGGATGTTGTGGAAATTTTCCCAGCCTCTAAGGATGATCATGCATTGAGAGTTGAGTTTTTCGGTGATGAGATCGAGCGAATCAGAGAAGTTGATGCGTTGACTGGTGAGATATTAGGTGAAACAGAACACGTAGCAATATTTCCGGCGACTCACTTTGTGACCAACGATGAACATATGGAACAGGCGATCGGACAAATTCAGGACGAATTGGATGAGCGTTTGAAGATCCTGCGCTCTGAAAATAAACTGCTGGAAGCGCAAAGGCTGGAGCAACGAACCAATTATGATATCGAAATGATGCGGGAGATGGGCTATACGTCTGGTATCGAGAATTATTCCAGACATATGGACGGACGTAAAGAAGGCGAACCGCCGTACACATTAATGGATTTCTTCCCTGATGATTACCTGCTTGTGATCGATGAATCTCACGTGACGATGCCTCAGGTCAGAGGTATGTATAATGGAGACCGAGCTAGAAAGCAAATGCTTGTGGATTATGGTTTTCGTCTGCCGAGTGCTCTGGACAATCGTCCTTTGCGATTAGAAGAATTTGAAGAGCATGTGCATCAGATTGTTTATGTCTCTGCAACACCGGGACCTTATGAGCATGAACAGACAAATACCGTTATTCAACAAATCATTCGTCCGACAGGACTGCTTGATCCATTGATCGAGGTTCGTCCAATCATGGGACAGATCGATGATTTAGTTGGAGAGATCAACGAACGAGTTGAGAAGAATCAACGGGTCTTTGTTACAACATTAACGAAAAAAATGTCAGAGGACCTGACAGATTACTTTAAAGAGTTGGGAATCAAGGTCAAGTATCTGCATAGTGACATCAAGACGCTGGAGCGGACAGAGATCATTCGAGATCTGCGTTTAGGTGAGTTTGATGTTCTTGTTGGGATCAATCTTTTGAGAGAAGGATTAGATGTTCCTGAAGTATCATTGATTGCTATCTTGGATGCTGATAAGGAAGGCTTCTTACGAAGTGAACGTTCCCTTGTACAGACGATCGGTCGAGCTGCCAGAAATGAAGAAGGCAAGGTCATCATGTACGCAGATAAGATTACTGATTCAATGCAGAAGGCAATGGATGAAACAGCTCGTCGTCGGACGATTCAAGAAGAGTATAACGAGAAGCACGGCATCGTTCCGAAGACGATCATCAAAGAAATTCGTGATTTGATCATGATTTCTAAGGTGGCTGAGGACGATGAAGAATACACTGTAAGCAAGTCTTATGATAAATTAACGAAACAGGAAAAAGATGATTTGCTGATGAAGCTGGAAAAAGAAATGAAGGATGCTGCCAAAGCGCTTGATTTTGAAGCGGCAGCAACGTTGAGAGATACGATCCTCGAATTAAAAGCTTCAGACTAGGAGGTAAAAAATGGCAAACGATAAAATCGTGATACACGGAGCGAGAGCTCATAATTTAAAAAATGTAGATGTGACGATTCCAAGAGATAAGCTGGTTGTTGTGACCGGCTTGTCAGGATCAGGGAAGAGCTCCTTAGCTTTCGATACACTTTACGCTGAAGGTCAGAGAAGGTATGTCGAGAGTCTATCGGCTTATGCTCGTCAATTCTTAGGGCAGATGGATAAACCGGATGTTGATAGTATTGATGGGTTAAGTCCGGCAATTTCCATTGACCAAAAAACAACAAGTAAGAACCCTCGCTCCACTGTTGGTACAGTAACAGAGATCAATGATTATCTTCGTTTGCTGTTTGCTCGTGTGGGTCATCCAATATGTCCAAATGACAATATCGAGATTACCAGCCAATCTGTTGAACAGATGGTTGACCGAGTTCTTGAGCTTCCGGAGCGTACAAAAATCCAGATCATGGCTCCTGTGATTGTGAAGAAAAAAGGCCAGCATAAGAAAGTATTTGAGTCTATCCAAAAAGACGGTTATGTTCGTGTACGGGTAGACGGCGAAGTTTATGACTTAAGTGAAGTTCCTGAGCTTGAGAAGAATAAGAAACATGACATCGAAATCATTATTGATAGAATCATTGTGAAGGAGGGCATTCGTTCACGTTTGTTCGACTCCTTTGAAGCAGCATTGCGTCTGGCTGAAGGCTATGCGCTAGTTGATGCGGATGGACAGGATGAAATGCTGTTCAGTGAACATTATGCTTGTCCATACTGTGGTTTTACAGTCGGGGAGCTTGAACCGCGTCTATTTTCATTCAATGCGCCGTTTGGAGCTTGTCCTGATTGTGATGGTTTGGGTATGAGACTTGAAGTCGATCGAGATCTTGTGATTCCTGATCCTACAAAGACCTTAAAAGAAGGAGCTATCGTTCCTTGGAATCCAATCAGTTCTCAGTATTACCCGCAAATGCTTGAGCAGGCAGCAGAAGGCTTTGGTATTGATGTAGATACGCCATTCAATGATTTGCCGAAAGAGCATCAGGATATTATATTGAACGGATCAAATGGAGAAATGTTCCACTTTCACTATGAGAATGAGTTCGGAGGAGTCCGAGATGTTGATGTGGCTTTTGAAGGGATTCTGAAAAATATCAAACGCCGCTACAATGAAACAAATAGTGATTTTACAAGAGAACAAATGCGGACATATATGACAGAACTGCCTTGTCGTTCATGTAAAGGCTACCGTTTAAATCCGCAAGCTCTTGCCGTAAAAGTAAATGGCAATAGTATCGCTGAAGTCAGTGAGCTGGCAATCAAGAACAGCTTACCATTCTTTGAACAGCTGGAATTATCGGAACAAGAACAAATGATTGCAAAACCAATTCTTAAAGAGGTAAAAGATCGTTTGACATTCCTTGAAAATGTCGGACTCGAATACCTGACCTTGAGTAGAGCTTCAGGAACACTTTCTGGTGGAGAAGCACAGCGGATTCGTCTGGCAACTCAAATCGGTTCGAATCTTTCCGGTGTACTATATATCTTAGATGAACCGTCGATTGGACTTCATCAACGAGATAATGATCGTTTGATCGAGTCACTGAAAAAGATGCGTGATCTGGGAAATACATTGATTGTCGTTGAACATGATGAGGACACAATGCGAGCGGCGGATTATTTAATCGATGTAGGTCCGGGAGCCGGAGAACAGGGCGGACAAATCGTCGCTTCAGGAACACCACAAGAAGTGACGGAAAATCCTAACTCACTGACAGGTCAATATCTGTCTGGGAAAAAGGTGATTCCTGTTCCTGCTGAGCGTCGTAAGGGAACCGGTAAAGCAATCAAGGTTACCGGAGCTGCAGAAAATAATCTGAAGAATTTGACGGTCGAATTTCCTTTGGGAGAATTTGTTGCTGTGACTGGTGTTTCCGGATCAGGGAAAAGTACCCTAGTCAATCAGATTTTAAAGAAAGCATTGGCTCAGAAAATCAACCGAAATTCAAACAAACCGGGTAAACACAAGAGTGTAACAGGTTATAAAGGGATTGAAAAAATCATTGATATCGATCAAAGCCCGATTGGACGAACGCCAAGAAGTAATCCGGCAACTTATACGAGTGTTTTTGACGACATTCGCGATTTGTTTGCAAAGACAAATGAAGCTAAGGTCCGAGGCTATAAAAAGGGCCGCTTCAGTTTCAATGTCAAAGGCGGACGTTGTGAAGCCTGTCGAGGAGACGGAATCATCAAGATAGAGATGCATTTCCTTCCGGATGTATATGTTCCTTGTGAAATCTGTCATGGGAAACGTTATAACTCAGAGACATTGGATGTACATTATAAAGAAAAGAATATTGCTGACATTCTTGAAATGACCGTTGAAGATGCTGTAGAATTCTTCCAACCGATACCGAAAATCCATCGGAAGCTGCAGACAATATTGGATGTTGGGCTTGGCTATGTAACGCTAGGACAGCCAGCTACAACCTTATCCGGAGGAGAAGCTCAACGGATGAAATTGGCAAGCGAACTTCATCGCATTTCCAATGGGAAGAATTTCTATATTTTGGATGAACCGACAACAGGACTTCATTCAGATGATATCTCCCGACTGTTGGATGTGTTGAACCGTCTAGTAGAAGCTGGAAATACCGTTCTGGTCATTGAACATAATTTGGATATGATTAAGTCAGCCGACCATGTGATCGATTTAGGTCCGGAAGGCGGAGATGGTGGTGGTACGATCGTTGGGATCGGAACCCCTGAAGAAATTGCTGAAATCAAGGAAAGCTACACGGGGCAGTATTTGAAGCGTGTACTTTAAATTGGTATACTCCATTTAAGGCGGAATATAAATAATTGTTAAGAAATCAATAATTTTTATTTATATAGTGAAATATCTTGATTTTAATCTTTCCGTAGAGTACAATCAATTCCAGATAGACAGATTATTGATATGAATTGGTCTATATCTATCTCTCTATAAATAATCCGTTCAAAAAAGAGAAAGAGCACCTTTTGTTCTAAAAAACAAAGGGTGTTCTTTCTCTTTGCTCATATTGTTTTAAAAAAAGTCAAAAAAAGAAAAAAACTATCAGAATATTGAATGAGCATAAAAAATTTTTCATGCTATTCTATAGGTATAAAACATATAGAAAAGAGGCGACAAAATGGATAGAGGAAGTATCAGAGTTGGTGAAATCTATCTATGCAGTGCGGATCATCTATCATGGTCCTTTATCGGCAGAGCTGTTTCTATGGAAAAATACTCGGTGCAAGTAGAATTAATCAAATGCCACCCGTCAGATCGGTTAGCGTTGGATAGTGACAATCCGGTATTAAATGTGAATTATTTAGGCATTCTTGATGCTGTATGAGGGAATGTAGGGGACGATTTTCGAAGGCTGACGCCTTCTTTTTTTTTGCTAAAAAAGTCAAAGGCTTTCTTTGATACGCCCGGAATGTTATAATAGACAAAGTAACCAAAAAAGATAAGAAGAATTTAGTTGAAAAAATCACACTAATAGAACCATAAGAAGATAAAGGAAAGTAACTACCTTTGAATAGAATGAACATCGACCCATTGAAATAAAGAAACAGAATAGTTACCTGATCAGATCCCACAACAATAAAAAGGAGAGCCATTATTCTGGTGTAGGAACATCTAGAAATAATGGACATCGGACCACAAGAATAGAGAATCTGTGAAGTTCCCTGATCAGATTCCACAACAATACGAAGGAGAACCAATTCCCTTTTATCAAGAAAACTAGGGAATTGGCTATCAGACCACAAAAATGAAGAATCTGTGAAGTTATCTGATCAGATTCTACAACAATAAAAAGGAGAACCAATTCCCTTTTACTAAGAATACTAGGGAATAGGCTATCGGACCACAAAAATGAAGACTCAGGGCAATTACTTGACCTGAGTCCACCACAATAAAAAGGAGAGCCATTATTCTGGTGTAGGAACATCTAGAAGTAATGGACATCGGACCACAAGAATAAAGAATCTGTGAAGTTCCCTGATCAGATTCCACAACAATACGAAGGAGAACCAATTCCCTTTTATCAAGAAAACTAGGGAATTGGCTATCAGACCACAAAGATGAAGACTCAGGACAATTACTTGACCTGATTCAACAACAATAAAAAGGAGAGCCATTATTCTGGTGTAGGAACCTCTAGAAGTAATGGACATCGGACCACAAGAATAAAGAATCTGTGAAGTTATCTGATCAGATTCTACAACAATACGAAGGAGAACCAATTCCCTTTATATCAAGAATGCTAGGGAATAGGCTATCGGACCACAAAGATGAAGACTCAGGACAATTACTTGACCTGAGTCCACCACAATAAAAAGGAGAGCCATTATTCTGGTGTAGGAACATCTAGAAATAATGGACATCGGACCACAAAAATGAAGACTCAGGACAATTACTTGACCTGATTCCACCACAATATAAAGGAGACTGATTTTTATGGTAGATAATTTGCAATTGATCATTATCACAGGGATGAGTGGAGCCGGAAAAACGGTTGCTGTTCAATGTTTTGAAGATATGGGTTATTTTTGTATTGATAATATGCCTCCTAGCTTGATTCCAAAATTTTGGGAGTTGATCAAGGAGTCTGGAAAGGTTTCTAAAATTGCATTAGTTGTCGATTTACGTTCCCGTTCATTTTTCAGAGAGATTCAAAATATGCTTGTAGAAATAGAAAATACGAATGTGATCGACACAACTGTAATGTTCCTAGATGCGACAGATGAGGAGCTTGTTTCACGCTACAAAGAAACTCGGAGAACGCACCCTCTGGCAATGGATGGTCTGATTACTGAAGGGATCAGAAAGGAACGCGGCTTACTGGAAGAAATCAAGGGTGATGCACAGCTTGTCATTGATACGACCGAGTTGTCTCCTCGACAATTGAGAGAGCGAATAAGCAATGAGTTTCGATCCAGAGATACACATGAATTCAGAATTGAAATGGTTTCATTTGGTTTTAAGTATGGATTGCCGATAGACGCTGACATTGTTATGGATGTGCGTTTTTTACCTAACCCTCATTATATTCCAGAGCTGCGACCGCTCACCGGCTTAGAAAAATCTGTGTATGATTATGTCATGGAGTTTCCGGAAACAGAAGAATTCTATACTCGATTTACCGGCTTACTGGAATTTGTGTTGCCCGGGTACAAAAAAGAAGGAAAATCCAATGTGACGATTGCCATTGGATGTACTGGCGGTCAGCATCGCTCTGTAGCGCTGACAAAACGTATTTCTGAAGAACTTGAAAAATATTATCATGTGAATGTCACGCATAGAGACAAAGATAAGAGGAAAGAGACGGTGAATCGCTCATGAAAACTTATCGAATCCGCAAACCTAAAATCGTTGTTGTCGGCGGCGGTACTGGACTGCCTGTTATTTTGAAAAGTTTGAGAAATCAAGGTGCAGATATCACTGCTGTTGTAACAGTCGCTGATGACGGTGGAAGTAGTGGCGAGATTCGTAAGTCAATGAACCTGACACCACCGGGGGATTTGAGAAATGTCCTAGTTGCTCTTTCAGATATGCCGCAACTATATGAAGACATTTTTCAATACCGCTTCAATGAACAAGATAAATACTTTGCTAATCATGCCATCGGAAACCTGATCATTGCGGCAGTTTCGGAAATGAGAGGCAGCACCTATGAAGCAATTCAGTTACTATCTAAAATGATGCATGTGGATGGCCACATTTACCCGTCGTCGGAGAGACCACTGACACTTCATGCTGTTTTTAAAGATGGGACAGTTGCTGTCGGAGAATCGAATATTGCAGTGGATCGAAAAACGATCGATCACGTATTTGTCACGAATACAAATGATGATGAACAACCGAAAGCTGCGAGAAAAGTTGTTACTGCTATTGAAGAAGCTGATATGATTGTTCTAGGTCCGGGAAGTCTGTTTACAAGTATTCTACCTAACTTAGTCATTGGAGAGATTGGTGAAGCGATTCTTAAGCGTACAGGTGAAGTTGTATACATCTGCAACATCATGACGCAAAAGGGTGAGACTGAGCATTTTACAGATGCGGATCATATTCGTGTGCTTCACGAGCATCTTGGTGAGAAATTTGTCGATACTGTGCTGGTAAATACTGAGCCAGTACCGGAAGGCTATATGGATTTTGATGTTTATGATGAATATCTTATTCAGGTAGTCCATGATTTTCAGGGACTTCGAGAAGAGGGCTGCCGTGTCATTTCGACGGATTTTCTTGAGCTGCGAAATGGCGGCGTGTTCCATGATGGCGATAAAGTGGTCGAAGAACTTTTCAGAATAGTTTTCGGCGCAAAATATTGATAGATAAATTATTGTAGGAAGGGAGGGATATATTATGTCATTTGCTTCAGATGTGAAAAAAGAGCTGACGACACTTGAGGTTCATAGAGAACATGCACGAGCAGAACTGGCCGCATTGATTCGTATGAATGGTTCATTAAGCTTGGTCAATCAACAATTTGTTCTGAATGTGCAAACGGAAAATGCGGCAATCGCCAGAAGAATCTACACCTTATTGAAGGATCACTATGATGTACGATCGGAACTGTTGGTTAGAAGAAAAATGAAGCTGAAAAAGAACAATGTCTATATTGTTCGCCTAAAACAAGATACAGAAGCGGTTTTGGCAGACTTGGATATCATGGACGGATTGATGTTTCAGGATCACGTTTCAGATGCAATTGTTGGGAATGCACAAAAAATGCGTTCCTATCTCCGAGGTGCTTTTATGGCTACTGGATCAGTCAATAATCCGGAAACCAGCAGATATCATCTAGAGATATTTTCTATTTATGAAGAGCATAACAATGATATTTGCGATATGTTGAATTACTATGACCTGAATGCGCGGACTTTGGAACGCAGAAGCGGTTATATCTCTTACTTAAAAGGAGCAGAAAAGATTGCTGATTTTCTCACCCTGATCGGAGCGACGAACTCCATGTTGAAATTTGAGGATGTTCGAATTGTCCGAGACATGAGAAACTCTGTGAACCGTCTGGTAAATTGCGAGACAGCAAATCTGAATAAGACAATCGATGCTGCCTCAAAGCAAATCGAGAATATTCAATATATTGATAATACAGTAGGGCTGCAGGCATTGCCGGGGAAGCTGCAGGAAATTGCTGAGCTTCGCTTGGAACATCCGGAGGTCAGCTTGAAAGAGCTGGGAGAAATGATTCCTTCCGGGATGATTTCTAAATCAGGTATCAATCATCGGATTCGTAAAATCAATGAGTTTGCGGATAAGCTGAGAGAGAAAAGTGCTTGATGAATGAAACAAGCAAAACGGAATAAGCACATCTGAGTGATAGAAGACATACTCGGATCCGTGCTATTCCGTTTTTTTTGCTTATTCTGCTATTTTTCTTTTTGTCGTTCAAGTATTGGATTAAGCGAATTAATCATTTGTAAACAAAACTGCAATAGTTTACCAACATATTATGGTTAATATTTCTTTAGTAAGTAAGCAGAATGCTGATTATTTAAATCTAAAGGAGAACGAATATATGTTGAATACAAATAAATACGATATACAGGATACTAGTGCAAAGGAAAAAATTCGTACAGGTCAATCATTTTTATATAGGAAAAATGGTTATGAAAGCATGGTTATTGAGTTTCGCTTAAAGGAGGCTGTCTGTGGTGAAGCATTGACCAATTCATTGCGTCAAACATTAAAACGCTATTTCTACTTGACTCAAAAAATGGTCGAGATAGATGGAGATTTTTATTTAGTGAAAAACGAGCTGCCTGTGAAGCTGCGACACAGTGATACGCTGATTCCGCTTGGAGGAGTAGAAGCAAATTACCAATTAATAGATATTAACTATTATGAACGAAACCTGGTCATTTCTTATCATCACGGTCTTTGTGACGGTAGAGGCATACTGCCATTTGTTCGCACGCTCCTTTACTATTATTTTTCAACTAAGGAATCTCAAATGATGAAGCTGACAGGTATACAGCGATCATCCGATCTCTTGCTGGAGGGAGAGCTCTCTGAACCGGGCTATGTTGAATTGAAGTCGGCTCAAAGTGATACACTTCCAACGGTGCATAAAAAAGGATATTCGCTTCCAGAAGCTCGTTGTCAGACAGAACGAATCAAAGAATCTTATCGTTATGAAGTTCAGATAGATTCTGATTCCCTTATGTCTTATGCAAAGGCTGTTCATGGGACACCAGCAACAGTTATTGCTTATTTCTTCTCAAAAGCGATTCAGGAAGTCAAAGGAAATACGAGTGAGGAATCGGTTGTCTGCAACATGGTCACTGATCTGAGAGCAGGTGCGCAGCTGGAGAATACCCATAGAAATTGCGTAAGCAGTCTAACAATCCCTTATGCTGAAGATCGAAATGAACGGGAGGAAATTCAACGCTATCGGGAGAGAATCAATGCCTTCAAGGTGGCGGAAAACATGAGAAATGAGCTTCAAAAAATAATTGCATTGAGTGATCATCTGGATACTTTTCCAACCTTTGAAGAGAAGCAACAGGTTCTTTCCTTTTTTGAAACTCTATTATCAGATACGTACATTCTTAGTTATATCGGTCAAATCAATTTAGGGGAGTATGAGAAGTATATCGAAGAGGTTCATACATACTCTAGTGGGACTCGCGGTTTAAGTATTGAGATCCTGGCATTGTCGGATATGTTCTTTTTAGATATTATGCAGAGCTTTCCCGAAGATAGATACGTGGCTCTATTCGTTAAACTTCTGGCAGCAGAGGGCATCTCTGTCAAATTAAGTGATCCTATAAAATATCGTGTACCGAAAGATAAAATAAGAGCTGTTTAAAAAGGATTAGGATTCCAAAGGAAAATATGCTGGAAATCCATCCATATAACGATAAAAAGACGTGCCAAGAGTGTATCTGCTTAGATACAGTTCTAGCACGTCTTGCTGTTTTTTGAATCCGGACAGTTTTTATTTACTGTCTAAAATAGCACGTAGTTCAGCTTCAGTAATATTCTCGTCGAAAATATGCTCATTAACGATAACCGTGGGAACAAACTTGATATTTGCAGCTTCGGCTTCAGTAATTACTTGTTGCGCAACAATCGAATTGTCCATTTCTGGCAGCTCTAAATTATCCTCCGCAAATTGTTTTACTCCTTCTAAAGACAGTTTTCCCCAATCGTCTTGTGTCGCGTAGATTTGACGGATATCTGTTAGTCCCTTCAACGGTAGTTCATAGTTGATATGTTTGTGCATGACATTTCCAGGAAGCAAGCTTTCTTTTTCCTTATCAAAAAGCTTGATGATTCGTTGCACTTTTCCTTCGTTGACGTATTCAGTCAGAAGATCATAGTATTCTTCAAACCACTGTTTGCAGAATGGACAGCGAACATTCATGAACTCATACATTTTGATTGGTGCAGAATCTTTTCCGATGACTAGTCCGTTGTTTGTTTTTGCAGGTATTGGGTTAATAATTGAAATATCCATAGGTTTGATAACTCCTTTATTGGTTTAAGTGACTTAGTGAAAGAATTTTTAAGTATTGAATAGATGGTTATTTCCTTACAGAATTAGTGTATCGTGTTTTTGAAGAAATCGAAACTAAAAAGAACCTTCTTTCTAGAAGTCGAGAATCTGCCTCGACCTTTAAAGAAAGAAGGCTCTTTATTGTAGTTAAATTAGTTTAAAGAGCTGCTGTTTTCCATTACTTCATCAATCAAGCCGTAATCTTTCGCTTGTTGAGCAGTCATGAAATTATCACGATCGGTATCCTTTTCAATCACTTCAATGGGTTGACCAGTACGTTCAGCCAGAATCTTATTCAAGCGTTCACGTGTATCAAGGATATGTTTTGCAGCGATTTCGATTTCTGTTGCCTGACCTTGAGCACCACCCAGAGGTTGATGGATCATGATCTCTGCATTTGGTAAAGCGAAACGTTTGCCCTTTTGACCTGCTGTCAATAAGAAGCTGCCCATGGAAGCTGCCATTCCTAAAACGATAGTTTGAACATCTGCTTTGACAAAATTCATTGTGTCGAAAATTGCAAGACCCGCAGAAACGCTGCCCCCTGGTGAGTTGATGTACAGATAGATATCCTTTTCAGAGTCCTGAGCGTCTAAGAATAATAACTGAGCGATCACTGAGTTCGCCACATTATCATCGATTGGTCCGCTTAGCATGATGATTCTATCCTTTAATAATCGTGAGTAAATGTCGTAGGCTCTTTCCCCGCGAGATGATTGTTCAATAACTGTAGGTATTAAATTCATAGTTTATGTCCTCCTATATAAAAAGCTTCGCAATGATATTTTAACATAATGCACTTTGTAATGCTTAAAAAAAGTATACTCTAAAGGTCAATAAAGGTCAATGAAAGTGCACCTGAAATTTTTTTATAAAAATACAGCTCGTAACTATCAAATACTTAAAAGAATAAAGTATGAATGATTTTGGGAGAAAGTGCTGGAAATAGGCTTGTTTTGAGTAAATGAAAAGCAAATAACGAATGGATCGAGGCAGAAAGCCGGCACGAATAGATAGGCATAACTTTTTCTTAAACATCTAAAGGAATGGAGACTATTAAAGTAGCTAAACTGATTGATTTATAAAAAACTATAGTTATTTAATTATGTGAGCAAAATAAGTTTGGTATAGAACAATTATGATTTTTGTATAAATCAAGTTTTTTGATTTATCAAAAAAGTAGAATATGCTATACTATTTTAGGTAAACTAATCGATTATGGGGTAAGTCAAATGCTTATATTCTTAGTAGGGATTTTAGGAGTCGTCGTGGGAGCGGCAGTTGTAGCAATTAGTGTTGCACTGCGGATGTCTTATGAAGATAAAAGAGATATGCGGCGTCGAGAGTTGGAAAATTATGTAAAGGAAATAGAATGCTTGAACTTGTTGAATAAGAAAATCAATGAGATCTTGCAGAAAAGAGATATTTATATTGATAAGTCCGTTCATTTTCTTTCTGTAGATGACTGTTATATCAGTATAGATGACTTTATTTATCTGGAATCATTTTCCGCTCAAAATAATTTTTATTTGCCGACCTATTTGATTGATGTTTTCTTCAAGAAAATCATTCATCGAAAGGTCATACTGACACCAGATGAAATTGCTTCTATTGGTGGAAACACTTATAAGGGCGGACGGGTCATTTTAGAAAATTTTTCAGAGGAACTTTTGACGATCATCGAGGATAAGAAACGTCAGATGAAGCGCTTATCAAATAAGCCGCTGCACTATTTCAGAAATGTATAGCGTAGTGTAGTTACACTTGTCGTTCTATAGAAGTCTTGTCAAATTGATTTCTTCAAGACATCATCGTTAAAGTGGAGTACCAATATAGGGAAAAGCATTAATACACGGTTAATTAATAAAATGCGTGAAGTTCAGATCTTAAGAATAAAAGAAATAAGGCAGCTGCTCTGATTTAGAGCAGCTGCCTTATTTGTGTACCTGTCTTAAAGTAATCAGTAAGCTGTAGTTGTGTTATTTAATTATCATGACGCTATTACTGTTTGTCCATTCTAAATCCTACTTTAATTATATAAATCGTTTAATAATCGCTTTATAGTCTAATATTTATATTAATTTTTTATAAATTTTTAGATATTTTCTCAATTATTTCCAAAAGTTTCTAAAAACATGATAGCTGTTATGTTATTTTTAATGTTATTCTTTAATATAGTTATGATCATAACTATAAAAGATAATCATGAGGAAGGAAGAGTAAATAATGAAGGCTTTAAAAGCGGTGTTAGGGACATCAGCAGTTGTTTTAGGCTTTTGCCTGTTGGGCGGCATTGAGAGTGATGCGGCAGTTTTAACGGCTAATACTGACCTAAAGGGATATGACGCAACGATCACAACAAAATCAGACGGAACGAATGTGCTGAAAAATAAATTAGGAGAATTTGAGCTTAATGAAGATTCTGCTATTTATAGTTCAAAAACAATCAAATTAACTCTGAATAACTCTGAACCAGTAAACATTGAATATGTTTATGCGAAAAAGACATTGGAGCTGATTGGTAAAGGAGAAATGAACGTTAGCACTTCCGGTGATATTGGAATCAATGTTGGCGAACATTTTAAAGCATTTAAAACAACAAAATACGGTGTAGGTAAAGTGACTTCTGAAGGAGCGAAGGTTGGACTGCGTGTTCATAATGAGATCCAGATGGAAGGCGGCTCTGTAGAAGCTTTTGGAGCTGAATACGGCATTTACTGTGAAAATGACATCAAACCATACTATAGTGCTGTCTTAAAAGGGACAAGCTCAGAAGGTACTGGAATTTGGGCATACCGTGACATCTATGCATGGAAAGGCGCTACAGTAGTCGGTGAAGGAAAAGTTTCCGGTGCTCGTTCTATTATTGCTCATATCCAAGCTGAAGATGCAGGAAGCTCTATTACAGGGATTTCACATAATATCAACAGTTCACTATCTGCGCTGCATGCGGACAAACAAATGTTAAGAGCTTATAGTGGGGCAGTAGTTCGTGAAGAATATAAGAATCCGGGATTTGTCATTACAGATGACGTTGCATTGAATCTAACGTCATCTTATAAGACAGTAGCAAGAAATATGTCTAATATGGCAAATTACGCATGGTCATCAGATCCTGAAAGTGTTTATAACACAAGCAGCGGCTTGCTTGGAGATGTAACAAAACCATTTTCAAATGGTACAATCACAGGGGTACGTAAAGATCCTAAGACCTGTGCAAGAAAAGATGAAGTGACACAGCTTAAGAAGAATGGAACACATGAAGTGATTTTCTCTGGAACATCTTCTTACTATATAATGCCAGTTATCACTCGTCATTATGTAAATCCTTACTCAGGTACAGAATATCCACTTTATAAAGAAGTTATCCATTATGTAGAAGTAGGACAGCTAGTTAAAGTTGACGACTTCATGATTGATTTTGGTGCGGAAGCAGAAGCAGACTATGAAGGTGCTGACAAGGCTGACTTCATTGCTGTGAAGAACGGATCAGAAGTAGTTATCAATTATTACTATAAAGCTGAGCTGGATTAGTCTCGGAATATAAGAATAATAGCTGAAATGAAATAGAAAATGGGACAAGCAACAATAGAGATTCGGACTCTATGACTGCTTATCCCGTTTTTTATGTCAAATTATTTTCAAAAATAAAATATTATCAAATTATTTCTCTAATGTATATATATTGAGAAATAATTAATTTGTATCACAAAATAATGATAAAACAATTTTTAATAGAAGTCTATAGGAAAATTTATCAATTTTTTATTAAAAATTGATAAATGTTGAGAGAAACGAGAATATTTTCATATTATATGTAAAAACGATTTGGAAATGTTTTGATATTAAAATTATATATTTTGGTATTACTAAGGATATTCTCACTATTTGTTGAGGAAAGGATCATTATTAGTGTTTTAACCGTCAGCTGAGCCGTCAGTCTTAAAAAATCCAAGAGGGATTATGGCCAGAACTTACCTCGGAACGATTTTATTTGATTTAAGATTTATTTCATGCAAATAAGCAAATCTAAAGCCGTCTAATAAGCCGTCTGGAAATCTAAAAACATTGATTTTATTGATAGAATTGATTCGTTTCTCAAAGTATATACCTTTGAGAAAAAATAATAATAAATATTTTTTCTATAAAATGAGAAAAATGAATATTTAAAGGAGGAAGACCATTCATGAATGCAGGGATTATTAATTTATCAGTAGATTTTGCTGAATCTTATTCTGAGGAATTGAAAAGAAACGATATCAATGTTATTCAACTAACATCGGATGACTTTGAACAGAAGATTTCAGAGCTTGATGCAATAATCATTCGAGAAAATCCAGATGAAGATACAGCAAGAACGTGCAGCATTCTGTTGAAATTGAAGGAAAAATCTGATGCCTATGTTTGGGTTTTTTCTTCCAACACGCAAAAACTAATGAGAACAGTGTATTTGCAGTTGGGAGCACTAGGCGTCGTTTCTGAGGAATGTGATGAGAGTGAGCTGCAACTAATTATCTCAAACAGTTTAAATAGAAGAAGCGAATGGCTCGTTGAAAAAGAATCGGATGCTGTTGCTGCATCTGCTATTGATGACCATGAGGAATTAGAGGACGGCAGGATAGAACTGATACCTAGGAATTTTGCGGTAAAAGTCGATGGGAAGAAGGAAATACCACTGACGAGGCTTGAGTATAAGATGATGGAAATCCTTCATGCAAATAAAAATAATACAGTTACATATGAAGAACTGTCTGAAGAAGTATGGAGTGAGACCTTTAAAAATAAAACATATCGAATTGCAAACTTGATTTTCCATCTAAGGGAAAAAATTGAGGATAACTCAGTCAACCACGCAGTTATTCGTACCATTCGTTCGAAGGGATACATGTTAGTAGATTAGACAACAGGTCATGGCGGTTCTGATCGAATGACGGTGACTGAAGAAAAAAAACTGTATTTCATTTTCTGACAATGCAATAGATAAAGAAAAAACACAATATGAAATTCTAAATTTATTGTTTTTGAAGGATTATTGAAATAAATGTATCTCTGTCAATTAAACATTGATTGAGATACCAAAATATTAAGGGAAGGAGGAAAATAGATTGGAGATTAAAAGAAAGAGCTGGCTGAAATGGGTAAGTAGAGGTCTGATTTTAGCCATCTTTTTTGCAGGAATTCTTGGATTGAGAAATGTTACTTCCATTAATGCAAATGAAGGGTCAAATTATTCATTAGAACTTGTTGATGGAGATTATGCTGATTCCGGCGTAATAAAAGTTAAGTTGACCGTTCACTCTGGGAAAAAGGAAACCTTGAAGCTGAGAGCAGAAGGGACTAGTTTCCTTGATCCGGAAAGCTTTGTAGAAGATTTGAACACTGAACTGCAAAGTGCGATTGATGTGGGCACAACATCTGATGATAATGTACTGGAATTGAAAATGACTGGTGAAAGCCAAACCTTCTCTACAGTATTTGAAGCAAATATTGATAGAAGTCAACAATTTTCAGAAGGTAAGATTTCATTAGAAAGCTCAAATGGAGAAACATTAGGCACTGTATCATTTGATCAATTGGACTCGAAAGAAGTTTCAGATGAAGAAAGTGATCAAGCAGATGCGTCAATTCAAGAAGAGACTGCATCGGTAGATTTAGCTTCTTCAAGAATGATCAGCAGTATGTCTTTAGCATTACCGACACCAAGTAATCCGGTTGATGTTAGCACCTGGGCTGAGCTTAGCGCTGCTTTGAGCAGTACGACTGTTGATTGGATCAATCTGAAAGCTGATATCACATCTGGTGCGGCTGTAACTGTTACGAGATCGAAAGTAATTAACGGAAATGATAACGGAACAATTCGAAGATGGGATTCCAGTACACGGGTAGTAACTTTAGGATCAGCTTCGGCAGGTTCTCAAATGACTCTTAGTGATGTAACTATTACAGGAAATAGTGCAACTGCAATGTTCAATGCGTCAACTGCAAATAGCGGCAGCTGGGAAGTTCAATTGGATAATGTTAGTAATTTATCTACCAATGCGCAACCGTTGGCTAACTTAAGAGATGGTAAGGTATTGATCACTGGTACTGGCAATTTGGCAATGACTCGTAGTGCAAACTATATCAATGTAAAGACTTTGGTTGTTACAGATAACGCTGTTATAGATGCGCAACTTGCAAATACATTTTACGAAACAACTGTTGATGCCTCTAGCGTAACAGTTGAAGGTGGTTCCAAGCTGACTGTTTATTCTGCTACGGATAATGTTATTCGAAGTAGTGGCCAGGTTGATTTCACCTTTAAAGGCCAAGGAACAGAAGTTGATTTCTCTGGAAGCTATACAACCTCAGGATCTGGTGGTGGACTTGTATCCATTAATAATGACAATTCCAATATCAATGTTTTAGATGGGGCTTATGTGAGTGTTCGGAGCTTAGCTGCGAGTAGTGCAACTCCTGCAATCATGATGATGAGTCGAGGCGGTATTTTCACCGTAGATGGCGGAAGTAAGCTTTATTTGGAGTCAGGTAGTAATACTAATAACCTGTCATCTGTACTGCGTTTTCGTTCCAGAGGATATATGACCTTTGATGTAAAGAACAATTCAACTATTGAAATCAATCGTACTGGCGGTAATTCAGCTGCCCTTCGTATGTATGGAGATGGAAATGTTGTCAATGTATCTAGTGGATCAGACGTTATTCTTACGAACGAAGGTAGCGGTACTCCGTTAGCCCCAGGGGGAGACGGAAGAAACCAAGGTGTCCATTACGATAGTGGTTCAACGTCAATTCCTTCTGAGTTCAATTTAACAGGAGAAAATTCTGCGGTAACGATTGATGCCGATTATGGTGCTGCAATTGATGGTAACGGAAGTGCAACGAATATTGTTGCCGGAGCCGGTACATATTTTGTAGCCCGTGGACGAACACCTGGAGCGAATGAAGCGATATTTGCTGCTGGGAGTGCACCAATTACAGTTACTATGGATCATCCGAAGTATTTTGACTTCAGAAACGATCGTCCAGGCGGCGGGAATGTTTTCCAAGGAACTGCAGCTTCTGTATTTACCTTGAATAATTCCATGCTGGCTGTCTGGGAAAACGGAAGAAATCTGGATGGAAATCCTTCGAAATCTTGGACAGTGATGGATAGTGTTTGGACGGGTGTTAACTTTGCAAACGGAACATCTTCAAACAACCCGGAATTCAATAGCTCATTTTTGGGAGCACCAGCTTATTCAAGAATGACTGCCAATAACCAGGCAGCTGTTATTGATGAATTGCGTGTGCCGACAGATGCAGATAAGTATATCTGGGGACATGCCTCTGTTCCGGAAGGAAAAATGGATGATCCTAGAGATGCCTATACAGATGAAGTTCATGTCAGAGTCGAAGTTTACAATGGAGACGGCAGCTTTGCTTATGAAGCAGTAGGTTCCTCTATTGGAGATGGAGAAGATGACGACGGAATCGCTGTTTATGGCGATGATGAAAGAGCAGGTATCTTTAAAATCAATGTTCCAAACGGTGAGTTTTTAACTTCAGATCAGACAATCAAAGTGATTGCTGCATGGCGCGGCTTATTGGAAAACGAAGGGACTTCCCTTGTTTATGACAGTGAAGCTTCTGATTTGCAAACACCTGAACGTATTGTTTTGGATGTAACACCACCAGAGCCGACTGCATTAACGGATGAAAATCTGAATAATGTAACGAAAGTCCTTTCAGGCAAAAATGCTGAAAAGGGTGCTTTGGTTCATGTGTACTATAATTCAGGCGACCGTGCTTCAGGAACTTTATTGGGAACGACTACGGTTCAACCCGACGGAAGTTGGTCATTCAATCTTCCTTATTATGTAGAGAAGACAAAGGAGCTTAGCGTTTATCTGTCAGATGACGCTGGACAGCATACAGCTGCCCAAGTAGTCTCTGCACCGGGAGAAACCCCTGTATTATACGATCAAACAGGCTTGGTCAAACCACCGGTTACGAATATCAGTACCGGAAACATCAATCCTTACAACGATTATTCGTACCATGATGCTGTTTTCAAAGGTGTTGAGAAATACACTGTTACAGATGTGATACCCGTACCTACTTTACAAAAGGGTGTGACATCAAGCGCAGGCGATAGTGTCTCTGTTGGTGATACATTGACGTATAGCTTGACAGCTAAGAATACAAAATCAGGATCAAAAGATTGGGCAGAGGTTGTATTGGAAGATACATTACCAGAAGGCCTAGCATTTGATGAAGCGAATCATGGCATCACGATCACCTTGTACAATGCGTCGGAAACACCGGGAACTGATCCTGGCACACCGATCACTGTTGATACTGACAGCTTTGAATACAATGAAAGTACTCGTCTACTGACAATCAATGTTGGGAATATCCCAGCGTTACACACGGTCGTTGCGACATTCAATGTAAAAGCTGCCAGTGCTTCTGAAACGGATATCTTGAACAAGGCATTCGCTAAAGGGGATTCTCCTCAGGAAGCAACCTTTGTTGAGGGCGGAACTGTTGTTGGTCCATTCATTTCTCTGGAAGCAGAATCCAATGAAATTGGTCTGCCGGGTGGAGAATTATATGGTGGATTGACTTTTGTTTCAGCACCAACAACGATTGACTTTGGGGTTCAGGCAGTTAAAACGTCTGTTCAACGAATCAATCACCCAACCTCTATGAGCGGTGATCTAGCTATTCAGGATACACGGAAAACTCGCAGTCAGTGGAAGCTGATGGCGAAGATAACCAGTGACTTGAGTAACGGAACAGACACTGTCACAGATGCATTGATCTATGTGTACAACGGCAATGATGTGGTATTAGGCTCCGGCTCGCAAGAAGTGGCCAAACATACCAACACGGATACTGATGTATACAAAATCAATGACAGCTGGTCAGAGAGCGGCGACGGCTTGAAGCTGGAAACCAAAATCGGTGCCGTACAATCGATCGGTGACTATGTGGGAACCATTACATGGGAACTGGTGGAAGCACCACTTTAACAGAGAGGACGTATAACGAATGAAAAAGAAACACTTCTTACACTATCTTGTACTGCTCTCTGTTGGGGTATTTCTGACTGGTGTTCCAATGTCCTCTTGGGCAATGGAAGGCGGTCAGGTGGGGCAGCAAGGAGTAATCGAGTTCTATGTAGACAGTACAGAACCTTCTGAGAGCTCAACAACCGAACCTCCAGTCGCTTCTTCGACAGAAGAACCGCCAACAAGTACGACAACTTCCTCATCGGCTGTAGTTCAAAAGCCGGCAGGAAAGTATCCCAGTACTGGTGAAGTCGTTCAACGCTCGTTGATGTTGAGCGGAGCGGCAGTGATCGCTCTTGTCTTGTTGTTCTTCGTGATGAAAAAACGAAAAGAAAAGAGGGAGTCATAATGAAAAAAGCCTTTAGGCTGTTATGTACAGCCGGACTTCTGACTGCTTTTCTATCTGGGACACAGGCATTTGCAGAGGCAGACAAGCTGGATTCTAACGGAAACATTACGTTTGAACGAAGCTTGCAGCCGCCAATCATTGTTGATCCGGAGAATCCTGAAACGCCGGTCGATCCGGGAGAAACCCCATCAACCGATGGCTATCTCCGCTTGGACTTTGTGCCAAGGCTGGATTTCGGCAGAAACAGGGTATCTGATAAGGATCAGGCGTATGAAGTCAATGCGCAGCTGTTTCACAGCGACACCAATGCACGCGGGAATTATGTGCAGGTAACGGACAGTCGCGCCACAGGCGCAGGTTGGACCTTACAGGTTCGTCAAGAAACGAATTTTACTTCTGTAGAGAATTCTGAAGACATCTTGAAGGGTGCATTCTTATCTTTTGATAAAGCATGGGCAAATTCCATCATGGATCAAAAGTACGCACCCGGCTTTCAACAGGATGTGATCGAATTAGATAAGATCGGGATGACGTATGATGTGGCCACTGCAAAGCAGGGCACCGGTTACGGCACTTGGCTGATCGCCTTCGGTGCTTCAGAAGAAAATACCGCTGGTTTAGCGTCAACTCTGACACCGTTGGTGGATGAGAGCGGCAATGCCGTGATGGATGCGACCTTCAACAAGCAGGTATACAAGAACAGTGCCATCACCTTTTTCGTACCCGGTTCGGTGGAAAAGAAACCCGTACACTATCAAACGGTGCTAACTTGGATCATTGCCGAGTTACCATAAATAAAACACACACACAATACTAGGAGGAAACACACATGAAATTGAAAACATTATGTTCAGCAGCATTAGTAGCAACTATCTTATTCGGATCGGCAGCATCAGCATTCGCTGAAGACGGCGACGCAACAAAAATGACAAGTAACGGAACAATCACTTACGAAGAGGACAACACACCAAATCCTCCAGTCGATCCAGAAGATCCAGAAGAGCCAGTAGACCCAACTGAACCAGTTGTACCTAACCCAGATGGCGGACCATTGGCTGTTGATGCGGTAACAAACTTGAGCTTCATGACTCAAAAAGCGGTAACAACTGACCAAACATACTTTGCAAAACAAATCGAAGTATTCAAAGAAGGCGTTTCTGATGGTACTCGTGGTAACTACGTACAAGTAACTGACAAACGTTTGGCTTCACCAACTAACCCTCGTACTGGTTGGACACTGAAAGCTAAAATGTCACAACAATTCCAAGCATCAGCTACTGACAAATTAGGTGGAGCTACATTGACTTTCACAAATCCTTACATTGACGGAGCTGGAGCTGACGCTCAAAAACCAGTATTAGGCGCATCTGCAAGTAACTTCACTTTAGATGAATCTGGAAATGAAATTGAAGTAATGAGCGCAGCTGATGGAAATACAGGTTTCGGTACTTGGACAATTGAATTTGGTTCAAGCGCAGGCGTAAACGGAGCAGACGATACGACTGGTATTCCAAATGCAACAGACGCTAACCTTATCGAAAACGGATCTATTTCACTATTCGTACCAGGTAGCACTGTGAAAACTGCCTCTACTTACACTGGTAAAGTATTGTGGACAATCGAGGCTGGTATCTAATTTATTAGATAAACAGTAAAGAAATAAATAAGTAATAGACTGGGCACTAGTTCTGTCAATCGAATTAGTGCCCTGTTTTTTTGAGAGGAAGGACAGCTTATGAAGAAGCACATCAAACAGTGGCTGCTTTTACTGGCAGTATTAAGCATTAGTTTTATTTTTAGTATCCCTACATATGCAGAAGAAGGAGAAACGGCAACTTCTCAAGCAGCAGAAGAAGCCAGCGGCTTTACATATCAAGTACAGTTTCCAGAGAATCAACGAAGTGAGAGTGGTTATTTTGACCTGAGAATGGCGCCAGGGCAGCAACAGACAGTCGAGATCCTACTGAAAAATCACGGCAAAGAAGAATTGACGGTGAATGTGGGCTTGAACGGTGCTCGAACCAACCCCAACGGGGTCATTGAATACGGTCCGACGAAGTTGGAAGCCGATGCCTCAATGAAATATGAATTTACCGATATCGTCAAAGGACCGGAATCGGTGACATTGGCTCCGGGAGAAGAGAAGAGCTTGCCATTGGAAATCACGATGCCGGAAGCTTCTTTTGACGGCATGATTTTAGGCGGTATCCAACTTCAGCGCCAATCAAACGATGAAGAAAATGAAGCGGATCAAGGCATGATGATCATTAATGAATATGCCTATGTGGTAGCGATGGTCCTAAATGAGACAGATACAGAAATCGCACCGGATCTGTCCTTTATCAAGGCGTATGCCAGTCAACCGAACTACCGAAACTCGATTGTTATCGACTTGGGTAATATCGTTGCAGCGCCAATCAAAGGAATGACCGTGGAAGCGCAAATCATGGGTGAAACCAGCGATACTGTGCTGTATGACGCGAAGAAGCTGAACATGAACATGGCGCCGAATACAGTATTGAATTTCCCTGTTAGTATGGGGAGTGATGCCATGAAGGCGGGGAAATACCGTGCGCACGTGGTAGCGACATTAGGCGACCAAAAATGGGAATGGACAGAGTCCTTTGAAATCACCAAAGAACAAGCAGACAAGTTCAACCGAGAAGCCGTCGGCTTGGTGCAGGAACAAGGCCTCGACTGGCAGCTGATTGCCATGATCGTCGGTGGTGTGGTTGCCGTGGTGGTGGTGATCTTCCTGATCATTCACTTTGTGGGCAAAAATAAGAAAAAGAACAGTAAGAAAAATAGAAAAAAGAAAAAGTAACCGAAGCAGACTGGTTTGGTGAGAAAGGAGGAGCAAAATGACAACGTTGGATTTGATTGCAGTAATTGCGTTAGCATCAGCTATCCTTTTTCTCCTATTCACGGTTCTTTTGGTCGTGCTGCGTGTGCGGCTGGGCAGACAGCTGACAAAGCTGAAGCGTGTTCGAACAAAGAACAAGAAGAAGCGAAAACGACTGATGCGCCAGCGGCGAGGGGTAGAAAAAAAGCGTCGGAAATACCTGATATGGGCCCTCTTGTTATTCGTTTTGGCGGGTGTAGGAGCGGGGACTTCAGCGTATACCATCTACTATCAGTCGACAAACCTGAACCAGAAGGATCAGGAGCTGATGGTGAAAGGCTATTACTATCTTGGTGATATTGAAGATCAGTTGGCCTTGGCAGAAAGCGGCGAAGGCGGTGAAGAGCTTGGGAATGATTTTGCGACACTGGCTTCCCGATTGGGCACCTTTGCGGTTGCCCGTGCTGATTATCGTCTAGGTAGTGACTACCAGCAGCTGTTGAACCGTTATTATTCGTCCTTGAAGGATTTGGGGATTAACTTGGCTTCGAGAAATTCAGGATTTTATACGAACGCGGAAGAGCTGGCTGATTTTAAGGAAGATTTGGCGAAGGTACGAAGCAACCAGAAAGAGGTATTCAAGACTTTTTCTGTCAATGAAGCGTCATTGAAGGAGCAGAAATAGGCCCTTCATGACACCGAGCGAAGGAGGGAGTGAGGACTGCATGACCCAAGCGCAAGCTGAGAAGAAACGACGAAAGAAACCAAACACGTCAGGGAAGCAGAAGGATCGAACTCCAAAAGAACCAATCAAGGACGGCCAATCAAAATCGTCAAGTAAGACAAAGAAAAGAAAAAACAATGTCCCGCAGGACAGACAAAGACCGCTTAATAAGGAAAAGAAAAAAACGTCATCACAGGCTGGAAAAAGAAAAAATGCTCCTTTGGAGCACAAAAGAAAACGACCGAATCAAAAGAAACGAAGAAAGAAACGATCGAAGAAGCAAATGATTCAACGATTGTTGCTTGAGATAGCTGTAGCTATTGTAGCTACAGGTGCTCTGATTTGGCTGGTCTCTCTATTTCTTTTTTCCGCGGTAAAAGTTGATGGGTATGGGATGTTGCCGACATTAGGCGCAAATGACACAGTTTTTGTATCCAAGCAGCGCACGATTCGACGGTTTGATCTGGTGGCGATCCAGACACCAAATGGAAAAGGTGTTTCTGTTCGCCGAGTCATCGGTCTGCCGGGTGAGAATATCAGCTACAAGCAAGATCGACTTTATGTGAACAATGAAGAAAAGGAAGAGCGGTTTATCGCGGATGCGATAGCACAGGCAGATGCTTCCAACAGCTATTATACGGATGATTTCAGTTTGTATAAGCTGACCAAGGAACATCAGATCCCATCAGGACAATACCTTGTTCTGGGGGATAACCGTCCGTATTCCAGTGACAGTCGTTATTATGGATTGATTGACAAAGAAGACATCATCGGTGTTGTGACCATGAGAATCTTTCCTCTCCATCAAATGACAAAATTCTAGCGTACTACAGCTTACAGCTAGGTAATAACATAGAAAAGGTACAGTGTGATTTTAACCGAAATCATACTGTGCTTATTTGAGTTTCTCCTCTATTTTCTGAGTTTCTATTGTTTTTATGTATATAGAATCCTGTAATTTTTTTCAGACTAAAATAAATAAAACAGTTTTTTTGAATTTTCTGAATTTTCTATTGACATTCTAATTTATAGGGTTTATAGTTAACAAAAGCTTTTCGAATTCACATTTTATTTTAATCATAATCGATTTATATACGAAGGAGAATTCCCATTATGAGAAAGACAACCAATTTTGAATTAGTCATTATTTTATTAAACAGGACTTAGAACACTGAGATTTTTGGCAGATGTTTGAGTCCTATTCGTCTTTAGTGAATGGGATTCTTGCTAAAGCATCCCATTAATGGGGTGCTTTTTTTGTAGGAAAAAGTTAAATGAAATGTCTTGAAAACTAGAAATGGAGTGAAGAATATGCGAAGCGATAAGATAAAAAAAGGAATAGAGGCTGCCCCAGCGAGGAGTCTGCTGTATGCAACAGGGCAGGTAAAAAGTGCTAGGGATATGGAGAAACCGTTTATTGCGATTTGTAACTCATACATTGATATCGTACCGGGACATGTCCATTTGAGAGAATTGGCAGATATTGCAAAAGAAGCGATTCGTGAGGCCGGTGGGATTCCTTTTGAGTTCAATACAATTGGTGTGGATGATGGGATTGCAATGGGGCATATCGGGATGCGCTACTCTTTGCCTAGTAGAGAAATCATTGCAGATGCTGCTGAGACAGTGATCAATGCTCATTGGTTCGATGGCGTTTTCTATATTCCAAATTGCGATAAAATCACTCCTGGAATGCTTTTAGCAAGCGTTCGGACTAATGTACCGGCAATTTTCTGTTCAGGCGGTCCAATGAAGGCAGGAATCGATCCGAGAGGGCACACAGCTACATTGTCTTCTATGTTTGAAGCAGTTGGTGCATTTAAAGACGGACAGATGACAGAAGAAGAATTCAACTTTATGGAACAAAATGCTTGCCCTACTTGTGGTTCATGCGCGGGGATGTTCACGGCAAATTCAATGAACTGTCTAATGGAAGTCTTAGGAATGGCACTTCCTGGAAATGGCACGATTTTAGCCGTCTCTGACGAGCGTAGGGAATTGATTCGTGAGTCAGCCTTTCATTTGATGGACCTGGTAAAAAATCAAGTGAAGCCTAGAGACATCATCACAAAAGAAGCAATCGATGATGCCTTTGCGTTAGATATGGCGATGGGCGGTTCAACAAATACAGTTCTGCATACATTGGCAATCGCTAACGAGGCAGAGATCGATTATGAGTTGGAATCAATTAATGAAATCGCTAAAAGAGTACCATATTTGTCTAAAATTGCTCCTTCCTCTGCTTATTCTATGCACGATGTTCATGAAGCCGGCGGCGTGTCTGCCATCCTAAAAGAGCTAGTGGATCTAGGGGATGCCATTCATCCTGATCGAATAACTGTTTCAGGAAAGACACTTCGTGAGAATGTTGCAGAAGCAGTGATCAAAAATGAGGAAGTCATCCATCCGAAGGAAACACCATACAGCCCTGTCGGTGGTTTATCGATTCTCTATGGAAATATTGCTCCAAAGGGTAGTGTAATCAAGGTTGGTGGTGTTGATCCATCAATCAAGGTCTTCAAAGGGACAGCAATTTGCTTCAATTCCCATGATGAAGCTGTTGAGGCAATCGACAATCATACAGTCAAGAAAGGACATGTAGTTGTTATACGGTACGAAGGTCCTAAGGGTGGTCCGGGAATGCCGGAAATGCTGGCACCTACATCAAGTATTGTCGGCAGAGGACTTGGTAAGGACGTAGCACTGATCACAGATGGTCGATTCTCAGGTGCTACTCGCGGAATTGCAGTAGGACATATCTCACCCGAGGCAGCCTCTGGCGGTCCAATCGCATTAATCAACGATGGGGATGAAATAGAGATTGACCTGACTAATCGTACACTGAATGTTCTGGTCGCCGAGGAAGAGCTGGAAGCAAGGAAAGAGACGCTGCCGCGATTCAAGGCAAAGGTAAAAACAGGTTATCTTGCAAGATATACGGCATTGGTAACCTCAGCACATACAGGCGGTGTCATGAGAATACCGGAGGATCTGTTGGAATAGAGAGTAATGGCTGAAGGGCAGTTCATCGAGTCGGTATAATGCAACGTATCTGTCCTTGTGGCTATCTTGACACAACGTTAAATGAACGATGATGGGGTAAAAATAAAGGAATCAAAATGAAGGATACTGTGTTTACTTAAATAAAGCTTTAGCTCAAAAAGTGAATATAAGCTAAGGCTTAAGGAGTTAATTATAAGAACGAGGAGGGCTTCTATGGAAAACATTAAAAGTGGATCAAAAATACTGATAGATTCTCTGCTGCGGCAAGGCGTTGAGATGATCTTCGGTTATCCGGGCGGAGCAGTACTGCCGCTGTACGATGCACTGTATGACGGAGATCTAAGGCATATACTGACGAGACATGAACAGGGAGCAGTACATGCAGCAGAGGGCTATGCAAAGGCAACAGGGAAGCCGGGCGTAGTTGTTGTAACAAGTGGTCCGGGGGCGACAAATGCGGTAACAGGAATCGCGGATGCTATGAGCGATTCCGTACCACTGATTGTCTTCACAGGACAGGTAACAACAAATGGCATTGGTAAGGATGCCTTTCAAGAAGCGGATATGGTCGGCATCACAATGCCAATCACCAAGAATAACTATCAGGTCAGGGATACCTGTGATCTGCCGAGAATCATTGATGAAGCCTTTCACATTGCTACTACAGGAAGGAAAGGTCCAGTGGTGATTGATCTGCCGAAAGACATGACAATCATTGAAACTGAAGCAGTGCATCCGCCTGAACTGGTTCTACCTAGCTATCAGCCAACGGTTTATCCTAATAAGCTGCAGGTTAAAAAATTGATGGAGGAGCTGGAAACAGCGAAAAAACCATTAGTCTTGGCTGGAGCCGGGGTTGTTCAAGCGAATGCCAGTAAGGAACTGACTGAATTTGTAGAAAAGTATCAGCTGCCGGTATTGAGCACGTTGCTGGGGTTGGGAGCAATCCCTTCAGAGCATGAGCTTTTCCTTGGAATGGGTGGGATGCACGGTTCTTTCGCCGCAAATATGGCTCTGACTGACTGTGATTTACTGATCAATATTGGCTCGCGCTTTGATGATCGTCTGGCAAGTGCACCACAGGAGTTTGTCCCAAATGCTATTGTTGCTCATATTGATATCGATCCGGCAGAAATTGGTAAGATCATTGATACAAAAATTCCAATTGTGGCTGATGCAAAAGAAACCTTGAAGGAAATGCTGTCTTATGATTGTGCAGCAATCAGTGAGCATTGGACAGACTGGCGAAAAATCAATTTATCCAGAAAGAAGCTTCATCCTTTTAAGTATGACAAGGAGCAGAAGGAAGAAATCAAGCCTCAGAAGGTCATTGAGTATATTGGTGAGCTGACGAATGGCGAAGCCATCGTAACGACAGATGTTGGACAGCATCAGATGTGGGCGGCACAATTCTATCCATTCAAAAATGAAAAGCAGTTGATCACAAGTGGCGGTTTGGGAACGATGGGGTATGGCATACCTGCGGCAATTGGTGCTCAGCTGGGCTGTAGAGATAAGGAAGTTGTCTTGTTTGTCGGAGATGGCGGTTTTCAAATGACGAATCAGGAAATGGCGATTTTGAATGAATATGATTTGCCGATAAGAATCGTTCTCTTGAACAACCAGTCATTAGGAATGGTTCGGCAGTGGCAGGAAAGCTTCTTCAATCAGCGACGTTCAGAATCTGTATTTACAAGTCAACCGGATTTTCTTAAACTGGCTGAAGCATACGGCGTTAAAGCGGTGCAGATATCTGATCCGGAAACCGTTGAGGAAGAATTGAAGCAGGCGTTTGAGGAAAAAGGACCAATTTTGATTGAAGTTCGAGTATCCCAGACAGAGCATGTTTTACCAATGGTACCTGCCGGTAAGCCAAACTATCAAATGCTGGGGGTGGAGTAGCATGAGACGGATCATAACAGCAACAGTTTATAACAATTCAGGTGTTCTTAACCGTTTCAGCGGTGTTCTGACTCGACGTCAGGTAAATATCGACAGTATCTCTGTCGGACCAACGGAGCAGGAGAATATTTCAAGGATAACCATCATCGTACAGATCGAGGATTTAAGGGAAAGCGAACAGGTAACGAAGCAGCTGAATAAGCAGGTAGATGTTATCAAGGTATCAGATATAACAGATGAGCCGCACTTAGAAAGAGAGCTGGCTTTGATCAAACTGAATGCCCCGGCAGCAATCCGCTCAGAGCTTTTCTCAGTCATCGATCCGTTTCGAGCAAATGTCATCGATGTTGGGACAAAAACAGTGGTGATACAAGTCACTGGAACAAGTGAAAAAATCAGCGCGTTTGTCGATGTGGTTTCACCATACGGCATCAAGCAGCTGGCACGCACAGGAGTAACAGGCTTCACTAGAGGTAATCACTAAAGTGAAGTTTTTAAATAAACAATACTAAAAATACACGGAGGTTTTATAATTATGGCAAAAGTTTACTACAATGACTCAGTTGAAAAAAACGTACTGGAAGGTAAAACAGTCGCAATCATCGGATACGGCTCACAAGGGCACGCACATGCGCAAAATTTAAGAGATAACGGCAATCAGGTTGTGATCGGTATCAGAGAAGGAAAATCTGCTGAGGCAGCTAGAAATGATGGGTTCGAAGTACTTTCAGCAGCTGATGCTGCGAAAAAAGCACAACTCGTGATGATCTTGGCACCGGATGAAATCCAAGGTGACCTGTATGATAATGAGATTGCTCCAAATCTGGCAGCAGGAGATGCACTAGCTTTTGCCCATGGCTTCAATATTCATTTTGATGTTATCAAACCTCCGAAGGATGTCGATGTGTTCTTGGTAGCACCGAAAGGACCTGGACATTTGGTTCGTCGTACCTTTACAGAAGGCTTTGCAGTCCCGGCTTTGTTTGCAGTTTATCAGGACGCAACAGGAACTGCTCGTGATGTGGCACTTTCTTACGCAAAAGGGATTGGAGCAACACGTGTAGGTGTTCTGGAAACAACTTTCAAGGAGGAAACGGAAACCGATCTATTTGGGGAACAGGCAGTTCTTTGCGGAGGTTTGACAAGCTTGATCGAAGCTGGTTTCGAAACGTTGACGGAAGCTGGATATCAGCCTGAGCTTGCGTACTTTGAAGTATGTCACGAAATCAAGCTGATCGTTGACTTGATCTACGAAGGAGGCTTTGGGAAAATGCGTAACTCTATCTCAAATACTGCTGAGTACGGAGACTATGTTTCTGGTCCTCGTGTTATTACAGAACAGGCGAAAGCAAACATGAAGGATGTATTGACGGATATCCAAAACGGGAACTTTGCGAAAGGCTTTGTTGACGACAACAAAAACGGCTTCAAAGAGTTCTATAAGATGAGAGAAGAAAATGCCGGTCACCCAATCGAAAAAGTTGGTGCCGAATTAAGAAAAATGATGCCATTCGTTTCTCAAAATGACTAGTCCGACGTTTCAGACAAAGAGGTGAGAGAAATTTGATGGAACTGACAAAAGAGAAAATCGATGGTGCACATGAAGTATTAAAAAAAGTAGTGACCAAAACACCTCTTCAGTATGATTTGTACCTTTCACAAAAATACCAGTGCAATGTATATTTGAAGAGAGAGGATCTGCAGAAGGTTCGATCATTCAAGCTGCGGGGAGCTTACTATGCTATCTCGCAGATTGCTCCTGAAACACTGGCAAATGGCGTTGTCTGCGCCAGTGCAGGGAATCATGCGCAGGGCGTTGCATATACTTGCAGGGAGATGAAGGTACCGGCAACGATCTTTATGCCGACAACCACGCCGCAGCAGAAAATTTCACAGGTTCAATTTTTTGGTGGAAATGAAGTAGTAATACAGCTGGTAGGAGATACATTTGATGCTTCTGCCGCAGCGGCAAAGAAATTTGCACAGCAGAACAATCAGACGTTTATTGATCCATTCGACGATTTGAATATCATGGCAGGTCAGGGAACTGTCGCAGCAGAGATCTTCACTAAAGCTAAAGAAGAAGATATTCAAATCGATTATTTACTGGCGGCGATTGGCGGCGGCGGATTGATCAGCGGTTCAGCAGTTTATACAAAAGCGGTCAGTCCAGTTACTGCTGTGATCGGTGTTGAACCGCAGGGTGCGCAGTCGATGAAGGCCGCTTTTGAAGAAGGCGCACCGATAGAACTGACGCAGGTAGAGAAATTTGTTGATGGGGCTGCAGTGAAAAGGGTTGGTGGGAAGACCTATGAACACACGGTGGAAACAGTCGACAAATTGATTTCTGTTGATGAAGGTCAAGTATGCTCAACAATACTTGAGCTATATTCAAAACAGGCGATCGTTGTTGAACCAGCAGGAGCACTGAGTGTAGCTGGTCTTGAACAAATGAAGGAAGAAATAAAAGGAAAGACAGTTGTTTGTATTATCAGTGGCGGAAACAATGATATCAACAGGATGGCAGAGATTGAGGAACGGTCTTTGATATTTGAAGGACTGAAGCATTATTTTGTCATTAATTTTCCGCAACGTCCGGGAGCATTGAGGGAATTTGTAAATGATGTCTTGGGCCCCGATGATGATATCACACGATTTGAATACACAAAGAAAGTGAATAGGGGAACAGGGCCGGTGATATTAGGTGTCCTGTTAAAAAGAAGAGAAGACTTGCCTCAACTAATGGAAAATCTTCACAGCTTTGATCCGACATATATTGATCTGAGTGAAAACCCTTCTCTCTATACTTTACTGGTATGATTGATCATTTTGTAAATAAGACCTTTCTGGATGCATAAACGTCCAGAAGGGTTTTTTTGTTATTTTATTATTATTATCTAAACATATTTTAAAAAAGGGAACATATTAAAATCTCCTTTTATTTTTATGTAATCCCAGTTCGTCATACTTTCGTCCGACTACTATAAAGAATTAGTAAAATTTTGTTGAAAGCATGAAAGACCCCTTGCCATTTTCGCTGAAAGGACGTATATTTAAATTATCGCTGAAAAAAGCATTTAAAATTTGAAAATAACTTTTACAAAATAGATTATAGTAAAGTTGGTTAATATAGATGGAACATAAAAAAAGGCTTGAAAAAAGCCGTTATATTACTGGATTCGATGGAATCCGGACGATTGCAGTTGTCGGAGTCATTCTCTATCATTTATTCCCGCAAATCATGAGCGGCGGATATCTGGGGGTTCCGATATTTTTTACTCTTTCAGGGTATCTGATCACCGATTTATTACGCCAGGAATGGCTTCAAAATGATGGAATAGACGTAAAAGGATTTTACATAAGAAGGATGAAGAGACTTTACCCGGGACTGATATTCATGCTGATTTCAGCCTCCGCCTACATTGCTCTTTTTCAAAGGGATTTACTCAATAATCTGCGTGGTGTAGTTGCCAGCAGCGTGTTATATTATAATAATTGGTGGCAAATTTTTCATGGTTTTTCCTATTTTGATCGTTTTGCTGCACAATCCCCGTTTACTCATATCTGGTCTTTAGCAGTGGAGGCTCAAAACTATCTGATCTGGCCTTTGCTGTTCATTCTCTTAAAAAAATACTTGAAAACAAATGGAAAAATAGTTGGAGCCATTTTGGCGGCCGCAGGGATTTCAGGCCTGTTGATGGCCGTTTTATATGTTCCGGGCGCTGATCCAACAAGGGTTTACTATGGAACAGATACAAGAATATTTTCTATTTTGATTGGTAATGCGCTGGCATTTGTCTGGCCGACTTCTCGATTAAAGGAAGAGATCCCGAAAAAAGCGCGTTTTCTGCTTAATGGAGTTGGCGGTATATCGCTGGCAGTCATCATCATCTCCTTTATCTTTTTGTCCGATCATTATGCATTTATTTACCGCGGCGGGATGTTTCTTCTGAGCATATTTACCGCACTATTAGTAGCTGTTACAGCCCATCCCGGTGCAGACCTGAACAAATGGCTGACCAATCCTGTGTTTGCCTGGGTTGGGAAAAGAAGCTATGGCATTTATCTTTATCAATTCCCTGTCATGATATTCTATGAAGCGAAAATCACGAATCTGACGGATCACCTTTTCCTGCATTCACTTGTGGAGTTAGCATTGATTCTTGGTATCAGTGAGTTGTCTTATCGCTTTATTGAAAAGCCGCTGAAGAATTTCTATTATCGTTATATCCTCTATGCATTGAAGGATATAGTCAAAAAGCCGTTTATTACGGTTCCCAAGGCAACGTTTGCGGTTGGTGTCATTCTTTCCGGTTTTGCAATTTATGGATGGATCATTGCACCAACAAACTATGTCACAGCAGAACAGCTCCAGCTTCAGCAAACTATAGAGCAGAATAAAAAATTGGCTGAAGAGCGGAGAAAAGCAGAGTTGGAGAGAACCGAAGCCTCTGAGTCAGCTGCCTCTGAATCTCAGGAAGAAGCCGGAGATCCGGCTCACTACGGCTTGACGGACGAAGAATGGGCAAAAGCTCAAGCATTGGAAATCACTGCTTTTGGCGACTCAGTCATTTTGGATGGCGGAGCAGATTTGCAGACGGTATTTCCTAGAATGCTCATTGATGGAGAAGTTGGCAGGCAGGTATTCAATAGTGAGGAACCATTGGAGAAGCTTAAGACGGACAATCAGTTGAGGGACACAGTTCTAGTCAGTCTGGGAACGAATGGCTCATTTACTGAAGCCCAGTTTGACAGTTTACTGCAAATCATCGGAAGCGAACGACAAGTCTTTTGGATCAATGCTAGAGTTCCTACAAGACGTTGGCAGAATGAAGTAAATACAATGCTGAGTTCGATGGCTGAGAAATATCCAAATGTTACAATCATTGACTGGTACGACTTCAGTAAGGATCATGATGAATGGTTCTATGAAGATCTTGTTCATCCAAATGTAGATGGTCAAATCCAATATGCTCAATTTATTGCAAAAGCTATAGTAAACAACAGCAATAACGAGACGAAGGAAACAAAAGAAACGAGTGAAACAACTCAATCAACTAAAAAAGCAGAGTAATTTATCTGTAAAGCTCAAAGAGGGTCAGGTATCAGACGCCCCCCTGAAGTACCACTTAGTTGAATATTACGGGTGAAACCGACTGGATGTCAGCAATGATCCAGTCGGTTTTTTTAAATTTTTCTGAAGTTGACCTGATACGAATAGGCTTTCTTTGTGTTTTCATTGGATGAAAGGTAAAGTGGAAGAAAATGAGTGTACTGGAGGAGAAAAATTCATGGACACGATGAAAGCAGTCGTATTGAAGCATTCTGCAGAGCCGAATGGTATCAATTATTTTGATGATGCAGAAATTGCAATACCTGAATTGAAAGAAGCCCACGATCTGCTGGTGGAGGTCAAAGGAATCTCTGTAAATCCTGTAGATACAAAAACGAGTAAGAAGAATTTCGAAGAAGACTATCGTGTTTTAGGCTGGGATGCTGCTGGCGTCGTCAAAAAAATTGGGAAAGCAGTGACTGATTTCAACGTAGGAGATGAGGTCTTTTATGCAGGAGATTATACTCGTTCGGGAAGCAACAGCCAATATCAATTGATTGATGAACGTTTGGTTGCGAAAAAGCCTGAGCTGTTGTCAATGGCAGAAAGTGCAGCGATTCCTTTGACTGCTCTAACTGCTTGGGAAGCACTGTTTGATCGTTTAGAACTTACTGAAAAGGATCGAGGAAAGAAAATCCTGATCATCAATGGTGCCGGCGGTGTAGGATCAGCGGCGATTCAACTGGCAAAACATGCCGGTTTGGAAGTCATTACTACAGCTTCGAGAATAGAAACACTTGAGTGGGTCAATAAGATGGGTGCAGACAGAGTGATCAATCATCGTCAGTCACTATCAGAAGAGTTGAGAAAAATTGGCGTGAAGGAGCTGCCGTATATTTTATGCTTGTATAATCCAAATGCGTATTGGGAAGAAATGGCAAAAATCATTCAGCCCCAAGGCAGGATATGCTCAATTGTGGATGCAGACAGACCAGTTGATCTGAGTTTGTTGAAAAATAAGAGTGTGACCTTTAGCTGGGAATTTATGTTTACTCGCTCTATGTACCAGACAGAAGATATGGGGCGTCAAGGAGAAATTCTTACTGAAATTGCTAAGATGTATGATCAGGAAATACTGAATAAGACAATGACAAAACATATGCATCCAATCAATGCGGAGAATATCGAAGATGCACATAAAATTGTTGGAAGCAGTAAGATGATCGGCAAGTTGGTTTTGACCGGCTGGTAGAAGAGGTTAAATAGAGGTGATAGGGGCGAGCCATAAGAGAAAGCCTATGAGACATGTATTTATGGTTTACCTATACTGATGATTTCCACTATAGATAAACGTTAATTTACAAATTTTTGAAATCGTTTGATCTATTTTGAGAAGGAGCATTGCCTCTGAAAATCTAACGATTTTTGAGACAAACCATTATGCTGTATTCCTTTTTTCTGGCTCTACAGTTTTCTTCTCACTTCCCCCCTCGTTTATGGAGCAGAGGGACCTTATCCGTTCTATCAAATTTATAGCAATCAAAAAGTCTGGGAAAATAAAATCCCAGACTTTTTGATTTTTGCTGTATTAAGTATTAAGTTTCAGTTTATAAATTTTCGATGGTCGGCCAATCCCGACAGGGCGTTCACCGATTTCATCGAAGTATTGCAGCATCGCTTTTTTAAAGTTCGAATGATCGATTGATTTGTAATCTACACCAAGGAACTTAGCAAAGACCTTTCTAGCTTCCGTGATCGTGAAATCCTTCCCAAGAACTTGCAAAACCTGAGGCTCATGCTCCATTTTATTGGCTACTCGATTAAAGGCCTTTAAAACGATTTGGCTATGGTCAAAGGCAAGCAGTTGGTGATCATCCGCTGATGGATCATTCAGGTCCAGACGAATTTCTACATCTTCATCTGTAAGAATCAGCTTATGACCGACACGTTTCATATTGAACCAGCTGACTTCCTTGGCATCATCTCCGGCTATCAAGGGCTCTTCGCCGATAAAGGCCAGATAACTGACTGTTACCACCCAGCCCCGCGGATCACGATTTGGCGTACTGAAGGTATGCAGCTGTTCAATATTCTGTTTGGATATCACAACACCGGTTTCTTCCTTCGTCTCACGCAGGACGCTTTCTCCTGTAGACTCATTCGGCATAACAAAGCCGCCGGGCAGTGCCCATGAGTTTCTGTAAGGATGTCCCTTACGCTTGATCAAAAGCAGCTTCAGCTGATCCTCTTCCTTGTTATAGCACATCAAAACAATATCAACAGTCAATGAAGGTTTTTCATATTCAGGATGATCTTGCTGGTGATACCACTTTAGAAACTCCACTTCACTGGCTTCTTGTTCATAGTATTGTCGTTCTTCTTTTTTTGAAGCAAAGCGAGACAAAAGCGTTCATCCTCTCTAACTTATAAGATAAAAGTAATTTTCACTTTATTTTATCATGTAGAAGAATAAAAACAACTATAGAAAGTTGACTCTTGTAAAATAATCCGGATTTTGTTAGACTGTAACTAACTTAAGAAAGGGAAAGGTACTTGGACTATGGATACTACATCTACTAAACAATAATTTAATTCAATTATTAAATTCTGTAGTGGATGAGTGTACCCAAAATAGTGATGACAAGTATTCTTTCATAGAAGCAAATAAACGGCTTATTTTGTATAGCCTTGGGTTTGCTATATATGCATAGTAGGGAAACTGTCATCTTCTTCAGAATTGAAGGAGGTTTTTTTGTTATGTCAATAGAATTCAAAAATATAAAAATGTACTTTGGTGATAAAGATTTATTTGCAGTCGATCACTTCCTGATTCCAACAGGCAGTCGTGTAGGTGTAGTCGGGGATAATGGATCAGGGAAAACAACATTGTTCTCCTTGATCAAAGGAACGATGGAGCCCAATGAAGGGCACATCATATGTGATGATCAGGTTGCGTCAATCGATCAGCTGATTGATGCTGACACGACTGATAGTGGTGGGGAACAGACGAAGAAGCGGATTCAGGAAGCCTTGAAGGGGGCATCTGGAATTCTGTTGGCCGATGAGCCAACGAACCATCTGGATACAAAGGGAATCGACTTCTTAGAGAAAAAACTGAAGCGTTATTCAGGAACACTGCTGGTAATCTCTCATAACCGTTCTTTTTTGAATAAGGTAGTGAATAAAATACTGGCAGTTGAGAAGGGTACCTTAAAGCTGTACGAGGGAAATTATGATGCATATCTGGAACAGAAAAAGATCGAAGAGACCGAGCATCAGCGCGCCTATGACAACTATCAGCAGGAGAAACACCGCTTGATTCAGGCAACAGGTGTTGTGAAGGAAAAAAGCCGTCAAACCAGAAAAGCACCACGACGTATGGGCAATTCAGAAGCTCGTCTGCATAAAATGGGCGATCAGCGGGCAAAGAAAAACCTAGATGATCGTGCAAAAATCATGGAAACCCGTTTGGAAAAGTTGGAGAAGGTAGAGAAGCCTAGAGAAAAGAAACAGCTGATCATACCATTTACTGCGACACAAAAACTGCATGCAGTCTATTTGCTGTCAGCAGATCACTATTCCTTGAAAGTCGGCAGCAAGGAGCTTCTAGTGGATGCCTCCTTCCAATTGCTGACAGGGTCAAAAACAGCTTTGCTTGGCGCAAATGGGACAGGGAAAACAACATTGCTGAAGCAGATTCTTAATAGAGATGCTGAGATATCTTTTGCTAAAGGAGTAAAGATTGGCTATTTTAGCCAGAGCTTTGAGACGCTGGACGAAGAAAAAACGATTTTCGATACAGTCCGAGAAAGTTCACTTCATGATGATCAAGCAGTCAGAGACTTATTGGCGCATATGCAATTTCGAGGAGAAACGATATTTAAAGAGATTGGTGTATTAAGCGGCGGTGAGCGAAGCAAGGTGGCAATCAGCAAGTTGTTATTGAGTGATTACAATATCCTCTTATTGGATGAGCCGACGAACCATTTGGATATTTCTTCGATCCAGGTTTTGGAGGAAGCATTAACTGCATATCAAGGGACGATCTTATATGTTTCCCATGATCAGACATTTATTGAGCATACCGCAACTGACAAATGGCTGATAACCGAAAAACTCATTCAAACAGAACAGGATAAGAATCGTCTGAATGAGCAGGAAGAGCAAAGAAAGCAGCAGCAGATGCTGTTGGAAAATCGGAAGACAGCGTTATTGAGTCAGATGATTGGTACAGGAGGCGATGAGAAGCTGGCGATAGAGAAGGAGTTTCAAGAAGTGCTCCAAACATTGAAGAAGCTAGCTGAAGAGTAGGATATGATTGTGGATGAATAAATGGTCGCTTTGCTGGGTGCTGCTTCAACTAAAATCAGGAATAACGATTGAAGGTTCATCGTACGAAAAGTGATCTTTGTATGAAATCTGCAGCAAAGAAATTAGAAGTAGTTGCTATTTCCTTAATAGAGAATATATGGAACTTTTCAAGCTAGGTCTGTTGCTTAGCTTTGAGGAGTTCCATTTTTTATTGACATTTTAAGGAGAAAATATTAAACTGACTATATAGTCAGTTTGTTGTTTCAGACTAATAAAAGGAGCAGCCGATGAATAGAGAAGAAAAAAAAGCATTGACGAAGAGCAAGATTCTGTCTGCAGCAGAAAAGCTGTATAGTGAAAAAGGCTTTGTAGAGGTATCTATTGAGGAAGTCAGTAAGGCAGCTGGTGTAGGAAAAGGAACGGTTTTTCTTCATTTTGGGAATCAAGATGAGCTGATGGGGACAGTACTCAGTCAGCTGCTTGAAACCTTTGATCAGGAAATGGAAAAGAAGGGGCACGAACTAGCAACGTTAGAAGAATATTTGCTTCTTCATCTATCTGTTCTAGCCTATCACGAGGATTTGTATTTTCACTTCATCACACAACGATTGCTGTTGGGGAAGTCAGTGAATTATACATATATAGGATTACAGGCAGCTTTTTCTCATCATTTTGAAAAATGCGTCAAGCGTGAATTATCTCTGCCTTTGGATGTTGTGTTCACTAGTTGGATCGGGATGGTCCATTATTATCTGGAAAATAGGGATTTGTTTGGCGGAAAAAATATTATCTCAAAGAATAAAGAAAAATGGGTAGCCCATTATCTTATTTTATTGAATGAAGGAGGAATCAAGAAATGAAACAATGTATTTCATGTGGTATGCCGATGAGAAAAAAAGAGGACTTTGCAAATCAGGATATGACGAAAGATTATTGTGTGTATTGCGTAAAGGAGGATGGGAGTATGAATACATTTTCCGAAATGGTTGATGGTACTGCCAAATTTCTTATTCAAACACAAGGACTTTCTGAAGAAGCGGCGAGAGAAGCTGCGGTCTATCAGCTAAAACAGCTGCCTCATTGGAAAAATGCAGAGGAGTGATCATCATGACTTTAGAAAGCGTTCCGGGATTAGGACCGGTAACTGTTGAAAAACTCCGGAAGGTTGGTATCGAATCCATCGATCAACTGGAGGAAATTGGAAGCATGAATGCTTTTTTAATGGTAAGAGAGATGGTAGATAAAGGAGCGTGTCTCTCGTTTCTTTACGGTTTGGAAGGTGCAGTACAGAAAAAACGCAGCAAAGAACTTTCTCCTGACACGAAGGAAAAGTTGAGAAAGTTTGTTCGTTCATTGGATCAAGAACAATAAAATAATTGAATCGATCATGAAAATAAAGTGCTATGACATAAAAATGTCAGAGGGCTTTATTTTTTATACATATTTCTTCCCAAAAGAGTTGATAACAGTCCTTGTGGAATGTAAAAAAATAGTCTTCAGGTTTTGTCAAAGCCAAGTGGACAAAACCGTATTTTCATTCTCTTGTGAATGGAAACGACAGCGTTTACAATGAGGTTGACAGCAAGAGCTCGTCAAAAAAATTCGACTGCGCAGTCTGAATGAAAAAGATACATTCTTATGGAATCAGGATGTTTTAAAACTTGAGGAGGAAAAAGTTATGGAACAGACACAGGGGAGTATAAAAGTAAAAATCCAGCAGTTCGGTAGTTTCTTAAGTGGAATGATCATGCCGAATATTGGAGCATTCATTGCGTGGGGGATTCTGACGGCATTATTTATTCCAACAGGTTGGCTGCCGAATGAGCAGCTGAATGAAATCACAGGTCCGACAATCAATTACTTATTACCTATTTTGATTGGCTTTACTGGCGGGCGTTTAGTTTATGATATCCGCGGAGGTGTCGTGGGTGCGATGGTTACGATGGGTGTGATCACAGGATCGAATATCCCGATGTTTCTTGGTGCAATGATGGTTGGTCCTGCAGGGGCTTTATGCATCAAGAAGTTTGACGAACTGGTTGACGGAAAAATCAAACCGGGTTTTGAAATGTTGGTCAACAATTTCTCGGCTGGTATTTTATCTTCTATTTTAGCAATTTTAGCATTTTTGGTGGTTGGACCAGCAGTAGAGGGATTGAACAGTGCATTGGCTTCAGGTGTTGGTTTCCTGATCGATCATTCGTTACTGCCGTTGGCAAGTATCTTTATTGAACCGGCAAAAGTATTGTTTTTGAATAATGCGATCAATCATGGTGTTATCAGTCCGATTGCAATCGAACAGGCTGCAGAAACCGGAAAATCATTGCTGTTCTTGTTGGAGGCGAACCCTGGACCGGGCTTAGGTATTTTACTTGCCTATACGATGTTTGGTAAAGGAACAGCAAAACAAACAGCACCGGGTGCAATCATTATTCATTTCTTAGGTGGTATACATGAAATTTATTTCCCTTATATATTGATGAAACCGGCACTGATTCTTTCAGCAATCGGTGGTGGTATGGCAGGTGTACTGACATTATCCGTTTTTAATGCAGGCTTGGTAGCACCGGCTTCTCCAGGAAGTATCTTTGCAATATTGGCAATGACACCTCGTGATGGTTATCTTGGTGTTATCCTAGCAATTATCGCAGCGGCGGCAGTGTCATTTGGTATTTCTGCATTGATTCTGAAAACGTCAAAAGAAACAGAAACAGATTTGAAGGAAGCAACAGAAAAAGTCAGTGCTTTGAAAGGAAAGCAGTCAGCTGCTCAAACATTGACAGAGGTGGAAGCTGTTGAACAAAGCAATGGTGTTTTAACGAATGTTCAAAAAATCATTTTTGCTTGTGATGCAGGAATGGGGTCCAGTGCAATGGGCGCTTCTGTACTGAGAAACAAAGTGAAAAAAGCAGGACTATCAATAGAAGTAGTTAACTCAGCTATTGCTCAGCTGCCGACTGACGCAGATGTGGTGGTCACCCATAAGGATTTGACCTCCAGAGCAAAAGAGAAGCTGCCGAATGCGTACCATGTTTCGGTAGAGAACTTCTTGAATGGGGATCAATATGACCAATTGGTAGAAGAGCTTTTAGCTCAAGCATAAGAAAAAAACAATATTAGTAAATCAAGGAGGGGAAATCAATGTATCTTTCAGCTAGAGCACGATTGATATTGGAACAGTTTTTAAGCTATTCGCTGCCGGTTACCTTGAAGAAATTGGCCAAGGACTTGAATGTCAGTGAGCGAACGGTTCGTCGTGACATGAAAGAGGTGGAAGAGACATTGACCTCCTATGATTTACAGCTGAAAAAGGAAAACAGTATGTATCATCTACAAGGTACGGAGAAGGATATTCAGAATTTTCGCTGGTATTTGATGGATCTTTCTTATAACGAATATAGCCCAGAAGAACGACAGGCTAGAATATTGAAGACGCTGCTGAAGGAAGAGGATGGGATCAAGCTGATTGCATTGGCTAATGAACTCAATGTAACTGTCTCGACAGTGAGCGGAGATCTAAACAAGCTTGAAGAACAGCTTCCGACAGATGTATCGATCGAACGAAAGCGTGGCGCAGGTGTTTCCTTGCAAGCGACAGAGGTCAGCAGACGTCATTTGATGAGCGAAATCGTCGGCAATCAGTTTCCTAATTATCAGCTGATCAAATATTTTCAGGAAAAGGAAAAATCTGAAGCAACCGCAAATTGGGTGGAAGAACGGTTGCTGAATCTAGTTGATGAGAGCTTGCTGCAAAAGGTTGAAATACGTATCAGAGACTGGCGGGAACAACAGGCTGTTCAAATCAGTGACGAAGCATACAGCAATTTAATTGTTCATCTATCAATAGCTGTTGAACGAATCATTGACGGCAGTTTTGTTCCAAGCTATCAATCTGAACAGGAGATTCTCAGCTCATCTGAATATGAAGTTGGAAAGAGACTGCTTGCTGATATTCTTGAAATCGATCCCGAGGTTGTCCCGGAAGGAGAAGCAGTGTATGCTGCGCTTTATTTACGAGGGTTGAAAAGCAGTAAGGCAGATAAGGATTTCTATGAAAATGAAGACATTCAGGTCATCCTCCTTGCTAAAAAATTGATTGCTGCCGTAGAGACAAAGCTTGCCAAAGAGCTGCCTAAGGAACAGCTGCTAAAGGGGCTGATATCTCACTTAAAGCCGACCTTGAGGAGGCTGCAGCAGGGGATGAGGATCTATAATCCACTGATTCAATCAATTAAACAGGATTATCCGGACTTGTTCAAGGTATTGCGAACTGCTTTTGACAGTGTATATTCTGGTGCTCAAGCACCGGACGAAGAAATCGGTTATTTGGTTCTTCATTTTGGGGCAGTGCTGCTTCAATTGGAAAGCCAGAATGAGTTTTCCGCCTTGGTCGTTTGCGCTAGTGGTATCGGGACTTCTCGTATGCTGGTCACACGTCTACAGCAGAAAATTCCACAGCTGAAGCAGCTTCAGACGGTATCACTCTTTGAGCTGGGCAGGAAGCGTAAAGAAACAAAGGTCGATATCATTATTTCAACAATTGATTTAGGTAAAGTGGATTTTAATTATTTTCTAGTTTCTCCAATCTTAACGGAGCAGGAAATCATGCAGATTGATATCTACTTAAAAAATACAGAGAACAGCTTTGGTAAGAGGGCGCATAAGCAGCAAGAGCTGCAGGCTGAGCTGACGATTTTAGAGGCTGTTGATTTGTTGCAGGAAAGACAATTGTATCATGAGGTTGTTCTTTCTGTTTTGAGTAATTTTAAATATGTTCATTTGAAAGAGCAGCTGGTGCTGACAGAGGATATTCTACGTGCTGTTTGCACAAAGCTTTTGGAGAAGGACCCTACGTTGGATGTAGAGCTTCTGATTGGTATTCTGCTGAGGGATGAGCACTGGAGCGGCTTTGGTATTCCCAATACATCGATTGCGATGTTTCATGCAAGAGATGAGATGATCCGTCAGCCATTTTTCCAGGTCTTTCATTTAGCAGAAAAAATTTCTGTCAAAGGCATGGATCAATCAGAAATGAAGGTGGACAAATTGATTTTGCTTTTGGCACCTGAAAAATATTCTCAGCAAGGACTAAGAGTCTTGAGTTACATAAGTGCTCTGTTTGTCGATAATCCAGAGCTGCTTGAGGTTTTGGACTATGGATCAGACGAAGAGGTTTCCAACTATTTTGTGCGAAGTTTACTGGATTTTTTGACTATACAAAGCGAATCTTGAAAAATGATACACCTCGAGAAAGGAATGGTTAGATGGAACTAGGATGTAAAGATGTTGTATTAAATCAACTATTTGAAGATAAAGTAGAAGCAATCACTGCAGCTGGAAAACTTCTGTTGGAAAGAGGGTATGTTACAGAAGGATATATTCCTAAAATGATTGAACGAGATCAAATGACCTCAACCTTCATTGGAAACATGGTGGCAATTCCCCATGGAACAGAAGATAGTAAATCAGAGATTCTTCGATCAGGAATCGTGATTATTCAAGTCCCGGAGGGAGTATCCTTTGATGGGAATGAAGTGAAGCTGATCATAGGAATTGCCGGAGCTGAAGGCCAGCATTTAGAGCTGTTATCGGAAATTGCAATGGTCTGCTCTGAGCTGGACAACGTGGAGAAATTGATTGCTGCAACAGAGGAAGAAGCAATCATCAGACTTTTTGAAGGAGGTGCAGCAGCATGAAAACAGCAGTACATTTTGGGGCTGGTAATATCGGTCGAGGCTTTATTGGCTGGCTGTTGTCGGCTGCGGGTTATGAAGTAGTTTTTGCTGATGTGAACCAGAAAGTGATTGATGCAATCAATGAAAAGAAAGAATATCAGGTAGTATTGGCAAATGAGCAGCAAGATAGCTTTCTTGTTAAGAATATTCGTGCGTTGAATAGTGAAAAGGATCAAACCCAGCTGATTCGGGAGATTGCAAAGGCTGATATAGTAACAACTGCTGTTGGAGCTACAATCTTACCGTATTTGGCAGAGACGATCGCAAAAGGGATCAAGCTGAGAAGTGTTTCGGAACAGCCATTGACAATCATTGCTTGTGAAAACATGATTGGAGGCTCCTCTCTTTTGAAGAAAGAAGTCTATCAAAAGCTGGATGAAAGTGAACAAGTATACGCTGAAAAGCACGTTGCGTTTCCTGATTCAGCTGTCGATCGCATCGTACCGGATCAAAAGCATGACGATTTATTGACAGTGACGGTTGAACCGTTTTATGAATGGGTCGTAGAAGAGCTTCCGCAAATGGATCGAGCACCGAAAATTCCGGGAATGACCTATGTACCGGATTTGACACCATACATTGAACGAAAGCTGTTTACTGTTAATACGGGTCATGCTGTTACGGCGTACTTCGGTTATATCAAGAATATTGATTCAATTGAAGATGCTATCCATAATGAAAAAGTCTTGTTTATTGTTCGAAGCGCATTGGAAGAAACAGGCGCATTGTTGGAAAAGAAATTCCAGTTCTCCCATAAAGAGCATCAGGAATACATTGATAAAATCATTGACCGATTCAAAAATCCATATGTCTCAGACTATGTTGTTCGTGTTGGACGTTCACCGATAAGAAAAATCGGCGAGAACGATCGTTTTATTCAGCCGGCGAGGCAGTTTGTAGAAGCGTTTAATGAAACACCAAAGGCTTTAGCGATCGCAATAGCAGCAGCACTGAAGTTCGAGAATCCTTCTGATGAAGAAGCCTGTGCTCTGCAGCAGGCCATTGAAGAAACTGGTCTTGAAGCGGCGATTGAACAGTATACCGGTTTGAAGCCGTATACGAAACTGTTTGAAAAGGTCAAAGAATCTTATTATGAATTGATTTAAAGACGAAGAACAATGGGTGAGCCAACCATTGTTCTTTTTACTGTGTTAAAATAAATAATGGAAAGAAAAGGAGCTGAGAAGATGACAAGTAAAGAGGCAAAGAAAGTATTCGACATGTTGGTAGAGAATAAAAATCTGGATGAAATCCTGAACACACCTCTGGAAGAGCAAAGACGTATGTGGGAGGAGTATGCAGCTGCTGCAAAAATTCCAGAGGGTATACGAATCATTAAAGAAAAGATAAATGACATAGATGCAGAATGGCTGATTCCTGAAAAGGGGGCAATGGATCAGGTCATCGTTTATTTTCATGGCGGCGGGTTGAATCAAGGATCGATCATTACTCATAGAAAGCTTTGCGCATATGTTGCGTTGTATACCGGAAAAAGAGTGCTGGTTCATGATTATCCTTTAGCACCTGAGCACCCATACCCGGCAGCTCTAAATGCATCGACAGGGCTATATCTAACACTGTTGATGCGAGGTTTCGATTCGGAGAAAATTATCTTTGGTAGTGATTCCTCCGGCAGTACCTTATCATTGGCAACAATGCTTCAACTAAGAGATCAAAAAGAGCCGTTGCCAGGGGCATCTTTCCATTTTTCACCGATGATCGATTACAGCTTATCAGGTGAATCCCTTGAAGAAAGAAAAGATAGGGAGCCACAGCTGTTCATAGAGGATTTGGAAATGACTGCTGACTTTTATTGTGAAGCTTCTGTCAGAAAAGAACCTTACGTATCACCGGTTTTTGGTGATTTCACTGGATTTCCACCAATGCTTATTCATGTTGGTAGTGAAGAAATGCTGTGGAGTGATGCAGAACGCTTAGCACAACAATCTAAGGATAATGGTGTTCATGTTGCATTCAAATCATGGGAAGGGCTTTGGCATGTATTCCAATCCAAGGCGGAGACTGTTCCTGAATCAAGGGAATCATTGAAGGAAACAGCCATATTTCTTAAGGAAATAAAGAACAATCAAATGTAAGTATTTACCTGTTCAGCTTAGCTGTTTATTTAGGAACAACTAAAAAAGAAGTGGGTCGAACGAGGAACATTCGACTCACTTCTTTTGTTTTATTATTGTGTTAGTTCCAGAAGCTTGTTCTTCAAGTCTTCTTCCATGTGGCCTAGCTCAATTTCAGCAGCACGACGTTTCTCTTTTCCTTCTTGCTGGATACGTAGTGTTTCCTGAATGGTTTCGACCAGATCATTTTGTGTCTTCTGCAGAGTTTCAATATCAACAATTCCGCGTTCATTTTCTTTCGCAGTTTCGATTGCTGAGATCTTCAACATTTCAGAGTTTTTCTTCAACAAATCATTTGTTGTTTCAGAAACCTGACGCTGTGCAGTAACGGCATCCTTTTGTCTAAGCAGGGTCAAAGCAATGACTACCTGGTTTTTCCAAAGAGGGATTGCTGTGTTGATCGATGCTTGTATTTTCTCAGCTAGTGCTTGGTTCGTATTTTGGATCAGACGAATTTGAGGTGCTTGCTGGATCGCTATTTGGCGAGCCAGACGCAAATCATGTGTTCGCTTATCTAAACGATCAAGAAACTGTGTATAATCATTAGCGATTTGAACGTCCATTTGATCGCCTGTTTCTTCTGCTTTCTTCATTGCTTCAGGTATTATTTTCGTATTTAGTTCTTCGATTTTCAATTCACCAGCAGCAATGTAGATATTCAGCGCATCAAAATAGTCTTTGTTCTTATTGTAGAGCTGTTCAAGCATTAGATTGTCTTTTAGCAGACCATCCTTTTCTCTATCCAGCTTAACGGCAATCTTATCGATTTGTGCACCAATTTTTTGATATTTAGCGGTGATTTCAAAAATCGACTGCTTCACTTTACCAAACATTTTTTGGAAGATGTTTCCTTCACCGGCACGCAGTTCATCTGGATTCGCTTCATTCAAACGATACATCAAATCAGTCAGAGAATCTCCAATTGGGCCGATATCTTGCGCTTGTACATGGTTCAGCATAGATTGAGAGAACTCGCCTAGCTTTGTTTGGGCATTTGAGCCATAAGAAATGACCGCCTGAGTATCTTGAAGATCGATTTTTGAAGCCAGTTCAGCGGCTTGGCGTTGTCGATCTTCCGGCAATCTATCAATCAAACGCGGTGCTGTTTGTTGATCCTTAAGGGCAGAAATCTCACTTTGTTGTGTTGTTGTCAATGTATCGATAGGTGTAGAGAACGGGTTGCTTAATAAATCATCCAATGCACTATCTACAGATACTGTTTCTTTTTTTTCAAGATCCATCCATATAACCTCCTAAAATAGCAGCAATTTCATTTACTCACTATTACTATTATCTCTTTTCAAACTGTTTTTAGCAATCGAAATCTCTACATCCAAGTCTTCTAAATCGTCTGCAACAAACTGCTCGTAATCCTTTTTGATCAATTTAGATACCTGATCGATGATTTGAGCGCTTTCTTCCAGCTTTTCATAGGCTTGCTTGCTTTTGATTTCATGACTGTCGATCTCTAAATATTTTTGTGTTAAATCTACTAAGTTCGGCAAATGTGTGTAGAGAAAATGATTTGCTGAGTGTAATTTAGTAGGATTTTTAACGAGTTCTTTAAACATGGCTTTAGAGACACGAACTGTGTCGTTGCGCAAGTCGATTGCCTTCAATTTCGTTGACTGGTTCACATTATCCTGAAGTTGAACGACCAGTTTTTTTGTCGTGTTCATTGTGTCACGGAAAAAGCTGATCTCAGTGCTGCTCATACCAAGCTGTTCATAATGTTCTTCTTTAGACTTAGTCAAATTCGGCAATATTTCTTCAGATGCCTTTGTTTTTCTTCGTCCGGTAAAAAGAGTAATCAAGATCGCTATGATAAGAACGCCGACAATCAAATCAGAGTTGATAAACGTGTAACTGTCAATGATCGCTGCCAGTATGATGAAGGCAACTATCTGGATAATTTTTCTTGTTTTCATGTGAATACCCTCCGTTTTCTAATCAAAAGATTTCTCCCTTGCTACATAAACTATTCTAACACAATCCCAATTAGAAAAAATATCCGTCCTAGGGTTGATTTTGATATTTACAAAAAACGTAAGAAACGTAGAAAAAAGTTTATTTTTACCGAGAATATGGTATTTTTAAACAAGAAAAAAGGAAAACGAGTGCTTAAGAATCAGCTCCTTTGACTATAAAAAATTGGGATTTTTTTAATGATTAGGAGAGAAATTCAGTCTGGAAATGCCAAAATCTAAAAAGTAAGGTATGATATTACTGGAAAGCATGGTGAGTATATGTTGAATTATGAAGATTTTGAAGAAAAAACTCTTTCAAGGAAGGAAATATTTCAAGGAAAGATCATAGATGTTGCAGTGGATGATGTTCGTTTACCGGACGGATCGACAGCCAAGCGTGAGTTGGTGTTTCATCCAGGAGCTGTAGCAATCATTACGATCACTGATCAGGATAAAATGATCATGGTCAAGCAATTCCGTAAGCCGTTGGAAAAAGTGATCTTGGAAATTCCGGCAGGAAAAATCGATCCGGGAGAACAAGATGTGCCGATCGAAACAGCACGACGCGAGTTGGAGGAAGAGACTGGTTATCAGGCAGAAACCTTTGAGCATGTGACAAGTATGTATGTTTCGCCGGGCTTTGCGAATGAGCTGTTACATATTTTTTATGCAGAAACGCTGACGAAAATAGAAAATCCGCTTCCTCAGGATGAGGATGAAGTACTTGAATTATATGAATTGACACTGGAAGAAGCAAAACAGGAGATAAAAAATGGTCTTATCTGTGATGCTAAGACGCTGTTTGCGGTTCAGTATTGGGAGCTTATGATGCTCAATAAGAAATCGAAGGAGGTATAAAGATGGGCAAAGGTCCGTTAGTCACTCGGACAGAATTGCGTAAGCGTAAGGAAGCTGCTGAGCAGGAACAAGAGCAGCAGGAGATTGCGGCGCAGGAATACGAAGAGAAAGAAAGAGAAATTTCTGACTTCTATAGAAAGAAACGCGAAAGCGGACAGGAATCTTCTCGGACTCGTTCAGGGGAACAAAATAAAATCAGAGAGCGAAGCAGCAAGCTGACAAAAGCGATCATTATCGTTGCAATTCTTTTAGTGATTGTTATGCTGATCGTGCTAAATATATAGAAAAGAGGAACAAGAATGAAAATCGGTATTATTGGTGCAATGGATCAAGAAATCGAAGTATTGAAGGAAGTAATGACAGAGAAAAAATCATGGGAACGAGCAGGAGCTGTGTTCATTTCAGGAGCTTTGGGCAACCATGAAGTGATTGTTGTCCGTTCTGGGATCGGCAAGGTGTTATCTGCGGTAACGACAGTACTGCTGATTCACCAATATGGTGTGAATATGGTCATCAATACAGGATCGGCAGGCGGTATTGGTGCAGGTCTGGCAGTAGGAGATGTTGTGATTGCTGATAAATTAGCATATTTTGATGTTGATGTTACCGGTTTTGGCTATGAAAAAGGACAGCTTCCTGGTATGCCTCTGTATTATGAATGCAGTGCTTATCTGAAGGCGGAAATGAAAAAAGCCGTTGAAAAAATCGGCTTACCTGCTCATCATGGATTGATTGTTACAGGGGACTCATTTATAGATGGAAAAGAAAAGACAGCAAGTATTTTATCTGACTTTCCGGAAGCCTTGGCCTGTGAGATGGAGGGCGCATCGATTGCTCAGGCAGCTGCACAGTTCAATATTCCATTTTTGGTTGTACGGGCAATCAGCGATACAGCAGATCATGCAGCAACTCAGTCCTTTGATGACTTCATTGAAGAGGCTGGCAAGAAATCAGCAGAGATGGTTATTCAGTTCGTTAAGCATTTAGTGTAATGCCAAAGAGGAGCCGTTGCTGGTTCAAAGTTGAGCAAACAAGACGGTTGGCATTATGATGATTCCAGCCGTTTTTTATTCACTTAAAGGAGGCGTTTGTATGAAAGCATTGATTTCTATTGATTACACGAACGATTTTGTTGCAGCAGATGGGGCATTGACAACGGGAGAACCGGGACAGGAAATTGAAGCTGCACTAGTTCAACTGACAAAAGAGTTTACAGACAGAAATGATTTTGTTGTTTATGCGATCGATCGGCATGAGGAAAACGATTCCTATCATCCTGAAAGTCAGCTGTTTCCACCCCATAATATTGCTGGAACTGAGGGAAGAGCACTTTACAGTTCATTAGCTGAACTTTATCAGGAAAGCAAAGAGCAGGAAAATGTTTACTGGATCGATAAAAGACATTATTCAGCATTTAGCGGAACAGATTTGGATATTCGCCTAAGAGAACGAGGAATCACAGAAGTTCATTTGACTGGCGTCTGCACAGATATCTGTGTGCTGCATACCGCAGTAGATGCGTACAATTTAGGTTATAAAATCGTTGTTCATCAATCAGCAGTTGCCAGCTTTGACCCAATCGGTCATGAATGGGCACTTCGCCACTTTGCCAATACATTAGGTGCGGCTGTGGTTGATTGAAGATCTGAAATTATTGGTTATAGTTTGTGAAAATAAAAAAAGGCTATTCAACTGTGAAATCAATACTCAACAGTTGGATAGCTTTTGATGTTTTTCCATACGAATATAGCCATGTTCATCCTCTGGATTGTCTGGCTTTTTGACTTTAAAACCAAAGTGTTCATAGAATTCTTTTGCTGTTCTGGATGCAGGAACTTCAATCCGTTGTGCCCTTGTATAAAAAGAGTCCTTCTCCAATTGTTCCATAAGCTGGTGTCCAACGGCTTTTTTTTGGTATTCCGGAAGAACAAAGAAACTTAAGATGATGCTTTCTTCGGCAGAATCAAAATAAGGGCAGATTGCTGCTGTTCCAACAATCGTGTCACCTAGTTCGGCAATATAGACATGGGCGCTCTTAGCTTGGTCCATCAGCTTTGCTGGCGTATACTGTTCGGCTAAATCAATCATTTGATCCATTGGGTAATCTTGACTATTTACCTCTAAGAAGTTCCGCTTCAGTAAATGTGCCAACTCTACACTATCAGAGTCCTCAAAGGCTCGTATCCCACAAGCGATTTTCGCTGTACGAAGATAGCGCTCCTTTTGTTTTCTCGGCAGCTTTTTAAAATGATATTCTGCTTTTGTAGCTTCGGGTCTTGTCGCAAACACCTCTGAATGAATCATTTGAACAGGGCGACGAGAGGCTGGACGAGTATATTTTGCTCCGGTACCTGAATTATGTTCCTTGACTCTCCGCTTGGGTTCAGTCGTATAACCTCCATAAAAGCTGCCGTCTTTACAGCTTAGAACATAAAAATAATGTTTACTTTCCATACAGCATGGCCGCCATTTCTGCTTGATATTCACCATATTCATCTTGAATGAAGAAGGGAGGGAGTACGCGGAAACCGTCTTGTTTTCCACGTAAGATACCTTCCACCAATACAATGTTTGCTTCTCGGTCAGGCTTCGGATAGATGAATTGAACTCGCTTAGGGGCGATCCCTGCTTCTTGCATAGCGTTGATGATATCTAAGAAGCGATCTGGTCGATGAACGAGCGCCAGTCGTCCGTTTGTTTTTAGCAGCTTCGCTGAAACGTCTACGACTTCTTTCAGCGATGTATGGATTTCATGTCTGGCAATTGCAAGATATGGATTAGGATTCTTTTTGCTGCTGGGCTGTTCCTTGAAGTAGGGAGGGTTGCATAGGATAAGGTCGACAGAATCGGGTTTGATAACTGATGCGGCCTCTTTTAAATCCAGAGGGATCATTTCCATCTGCTCTTCCAGTTTATTCAATTGGATACTTCTTATTCCCATATCAGCTAAGCGAGGCTGCAGTTCAATTTGCTTGATCTGCGCTTGTGTTTTTCTGCTGGCGAACAAGCCGACTGCACCATTACCGGCACAGAGATCGACAATCAAGCCTCTTTTAGGAAGGTTAGGAAAATTGGCAAGCAGTACAGCATCCATTGAAAATGAAAAAACTTCTTTGCTTTGGATGATTTGGATATCATCAGCATATAATTGGTCGATGCGTTCGTCATTTTGCAGCATGCTGCTCCTCCTTTTTATGAAACCAGTCGATGAGTTGCATCATCGGTAAGGTTGAAATCCTTTTGATCAAAGTATCTTCATGATACAAGTTGTTTTCCAGCAGTGCAAGCTAGAATTTGTTTTATGAAAACAAACAAAGAATATTTTCACAAAAATATATCTATGGTATTATGATAAAAGATCAAAAAAATAGAAAATATTTCTGATTAATCAGAAATGACTATATAAACCCGTTAAAGATCCAATGTACATAATCATTAAAACAAACAAGGTTGTTTTTTTAATGGGAGTTATATATTCGTAAACATGAGAAGAGGGAGAAAACACGATGTTTTTTACATTTATGCGGGGAGTCGTCCGCGTGGTGCTGTTTATTCTTAATGGACGGATGCGCCTTGTGGGCAAAGATCGATTGCCAACAGATAAGAACTATGTACTAGTTGCACCACATAGAACCTGGTGGGAGCCGCTGCACCTAGCAGTAGCAGCTTCTCCCAAAAAATTCAGCTTTATGGCGAAAAAGGAACTATTCAAAAATCCGATCCTTAGTTTTATTTTAAAGCATGCGAATGCCTTTCCAGTCGATCGTGAGAAGCCCGGGCCTAGCGCAATCAAGACACCAGTCAAAACATTGAAGGATACGAACCTGAGTCTAGTTATGTTCCCAAGCGGTACAAGACACTCCTCAGATTTAAAGGGTGGTGTGGCTGTCATTGCTAAGCTGGCTAAGGTGCCAATCGTTCCATCTGTTTATCAAGGACCATTAACCTTCAAAGATTTATTAAAGCGTAAAAAAGTAACGATAGCCTTTGGTGACCCAATCGATATCAGTGACATCAAGAAAATGGACAAAGAAGGCATTGCTGAGGTTGAACGCAGAATGAATGAAGCCTTTGATGCATTGGACATAGAAGTTGATCCAAGTTTTAAATATGAGGCGAAATAACTGGCAACAGCTTGGTAGACGACCATTAAGTGAGGCGAAAAAATGACAGAATCAGAGTTTAGACGGCTAAAGATCGATACAGTTGTGAAAAATCGTGAAGAAGAATACTGGGTTGTGTATGACCTGGATCAATTTGGCGGTGGCTCGAATGTCTGTGGTTTGCGTCTTCTTGATTCTGATGTGCCAAAATATGCCAGATTGAGTGTGAACAACTACCAGTTCTGGCAAGTTGCAGGTAAATTGAAACAAGTATAGAGGAAATAATGGAGGCTGCTGATGGAAGAGCAATCAGCTGCCGATAATCATAGGAATACAGCAGTCCTTTTATAGGGTTGCTGTATTCTTTTTTTGAAAAGTGCATTCTGTGACATTGTCTTTCTCTATTTCCGGATAAATTTGCTATAATAGAAAGAAGGTCTTTTTTTATATATGAATTCTATTGAATAAATGTCGGCTGATTTTATTTCTTTTGCTAGACATTTTGAGGCAAAGAAGACAATTTGTCTGGTACTTCTTGGACATGAGTCTATAAAAATCACAGCTAAAAAATCAACTGTATAAGAGAAGAAATTTATTTCTCAGAAAAATCAAACAAGATTTCTAATGAGTCGGTAAAAACAAGGAGTGAGACGATGCGTTTTTTACATACAGCAGACTGGCATATCGGGAAAAAACTTCATGGATATAACTTATTGGAGGATCAATTGCATGCCTTCAACCAGATTATTCAGCTTGCCAAGAAAGAAGCGGTTGACGGTATCATCATTGCAGGTGATCTTTATGACCGTTCGGTTCCCTCTGTTGATGCAGTTGAGGTGTTCAATCAAATGATCATTGAATTGAATCTTGAAGAAAAACTGCCTGTTTTTGCGATTTCAGGGAACCATGACAGCAGTATTCGTCTGGAAACAGGGGGACCATGGTTCAAACAATCTGATTTCTATTTACATACTCGGTTGGAGCAAGCTTTCCAGCCTATTGAAGTTGGTGATACACAGCTTTTTCTATTGCCGTACTTTGAACCTATTGCAGCTCGCCTGTATTTTGAAAATGATGAAATTCGCACAATTGAAAAAGCGATGGAGTTTGTAACAGCAGAAATCAAAAAGAATTTTAAATCTGGAATGGCTCATGTTCTAGTCAGCCATTTTTTTGCGGCAGGCAGTGCTAAATCAGATTCAGAAACCAAGTTGACTGTGGGCGGTTTGGATACAGTTCCGTTAGATTTATTGAGAGATTTTGATTATGTAGCCTTGGGTCATTTACATAATAAGGACGCGCTGATTTCAGATCAGATTCGTTATAGCGGGTCACCATTAAAATTTTCTCTTTCCGAGAGAAAGCAGGAAAAAGGCGTGTGGATCGTAGATATCAGTGAGCAATCCTGTCAACTGGAATTTCACAGGATACAGCCCTTGAGAGAAATCAAGGAATTACAAGGAACTTTTCAGGAGCTGGCTAAACAGGAGTTCTACGAATCGATTGATCGAAAGGATTTTATGTTTATTCAATTGACGGATCGGTCGGTCATCCCAAACATGATGTATCAGCTGCGGAAGGTTTATCCAAATATTCTAGGTGTTGAACGAGTATATGGACGTGAGAATGATCAAAAGGGCCTGACGAAGGATGTCAATATGAAGCAGCTTTCGCCGTTAGAATTAAGCAGACAATTCTTTGAAGAAATGACAGAAGAAGAGCTTACCAGTCAACAGGAGCAGTGGCTGAATGAGTCTTTGGATAGTGTTCAGCAAAAAGAAAGAGGGAAATAAGTTGAAGCCTTTGACACTCAGATTAAAAAACTTTGGTCCCTATATTGATGAGACGATTGATTTTACAAATTTCGAAGAATCCTCGCTGTTTCTGATCAGCGGAAAAACCGGGGCAGGTAAAACGACAATCTTTGATGGTATGAGCTATGCCTTGTTTGGTGAGAGCTCCGGAAAACTGCGACAAGGGAAAGAACTACGTTCAACCTTCGCTGATCCTTCAGAACCTACGGAAGTCCAGCTGCTTTTCTCTCACGGTGAGTTTCTTTATGAGATCACTAGAAAGCCGGAACAAGAACTTTTCAAAAAAAGAGGAGACGGCACGAGAACACAGCCGGCGAAGATATCGTTGATCATCAAGAGCCCAGTAGGGAAAGAGCTGAAGGAATATACTAAGCGTCGAGAAGTGGACAGCTTTATTCAAGAGCTGCTGCACTTGGATGCAGAGCAATTTTCTCAAATCGTCTTATTGCCTCAGGGAGAATTTCGTACATTCCTGATTGCAAACAGCAGTGAGAAGGAAAAAGTCTTACGTAGGCTTTTCAGTACGCAGATGTATCAGGCATTGAGTGAAGAATTGAAACAGCAGTCTAAAGTGAAAAATCAGGAAATCGAACAGATTCGTCAAAAAATAGAAATGAAGATGGAGCAAATCCATTGGGAAGAAGAGCCTCAGGAAGAGCTGACTGAAAAGAGATTACAGCTTTTAGCTCAGCAACAAAAGACTTCTGAGCTCCAGCAGGAACAGCTGAAAAAGCAAATTGATCAGCTGAAGGAAGAGCTTAAGCTTCTTGAACAGAAAAAAATGAAAATCGAAGAACAAAATAAATTAGCTCAAGAATACGAAACTCTTTCGACAGAGCAGATATCGCTATCCTTGAAGCAAGAGGATATAACCGCACTCAAGCAAACAGAGCGAGCACTTTTATGGGTAAAAACACAGGAAAACTTACTTGATTCACTAGAGGACAGTGAACAGGAGTTAGCTGATAATCAAAAGAAACTGGCCAATACAGCAGTAGAGAAAGAGGCACTTGAGCGAAGCTTGATGGAATATCAGGAAAAAGCAAACATGCTCAATGAACGCCAAAAGGAAATGGACAAGCAGCAGCTTGTGCTGAATGATTTGAAAATGAGGCTGCCCTTATACGAGGAAAGAGAAGCACTAGAGAAAGAGTTATCAACGGAACTACTTGAACAACTGGAAGCGAAGCTGGCGGCTGAGCAGGAAAAAAATGAAGAACTGGTCAGCAAGCAGCAAAAGCTATTAGAAGAGCTTTCTCTCTCTCCACAACTAGAAAATCAGCAGCTGATTTTGGAGCGGGCACAAAAAGACTGGCAGAAGATCCTTGAAGATTGGCAGGCATTGATTAGCGACAAGAAGCGACAGGAAGAACAGCAGGAGCGGATTGCTGCCTTACAGGAGAATCTGTCACAAGCCGAGGTACAGAGGACGAATGCAGAAAAAGAACGAAAAGACAGACAGGCTGTCTGGGCACGAATGCAAATCAGCCGTTTGAGTCTTTTGCTTGAGGATGGCGAACCTTGTCCTGTTTGCGGTGCGATGGAGCATCCGAATGCAGCAGTGCATCAAGAGGTTTCACTTGAGGATATTCAGGAGGCTGAGCAACAGCTTAATGAAGCAGAACGAGTATTGAAGTTTGCGGAAGAAAAAGTGACGAGCCTTGCAAAGGATATCGAAGCAGCAGAGAATCAAAAGGAACAGTTTAGCGGTGAGCTGGCTACTCGACAGGAAAAAATTCTTAAAGTAATTGAAGAGCTGGCTGCAGTTCAATCAATGACCGATGTAGAAGTAAATGAAGAATGGATTGAAGAAGAGAAAAATGCTCTGCAATCCGAGCTGGAAGAAACACTGGTTAAGCTATCAGAGCTTAAAGACAAGAAAAGACAAGAGGCAACGCTGAAGGAACAAATAGATCAACAGCGGCAGCTTCTGTCAGAGCTGGATCGATCGTACGGGGAGAAGCTGAAAAAACAGCAGACAGTTGAAGTGAAGCTAGAGACGATCTTGAAGCAGTTGGATAGTCAACTGACGTTTCCAGAGGCTCTGGAAAAGAAACAGCTTCTGGAAAATGAGTACGCAGAATGGCAGCTTGAATCAGAGCAGACGAATAAAAAATTGATGGCGTATAGAGAACAGGACCAACATTTGGCACAAACAGCAGAACGGTTGGAGCAAGACATTCAACGGCTGCAGAGAGTATTAGAAAATGGGCAAGAGAAAATGATTCTGTCGATAAAGGAAAATGATTTTTCTTATCAGTTGGCAGAAGTTCGAGAATTACTTGGACAATTAAAAGACCTGCCTGATTTACAGAATGAAATTGCCTCTTTTGAAGAAAAGAGCAAGGAAATCTCATTTCGAATACAGGATATCAAGAAAAAACTGGATGCTTCTCAACTGCCTGAATTAGCTGAAGTTGATAATCAGCTTGAGGAAAAAGGACAGGAGATTTCTGAACAGGAGTCTGTTTATTATCAGAAAAAGGAAAAACTGCTGACAAATGAGCTGATTCAACAGGAGATAGTCGAAGCTATCGGAGCTGTTGATAAGAAATGGGCGGAAGTTGCAGCGCTGCAGCAGCTTGCGGATACGATCAACGGGGATAATTTGAAGAAGACCAGCTTGGAGCGGTATGTATTGCAGACTTATCTTCGAGAGGTATTGAAGACAGCCAATATAAGAATGGCATCATTAACGAATAGTCGCTATCAGTTTGAGCTGAATAGTGAAAAGAACAGCTACAAAAATCAGACAGGTCTGGAAATCAATATCTATGACGATAATGCTGGAGCAAGTCGAAGCGCCAGAACCTTATCTGGCGGCGAGAGCTTTATTGCAGCTTTAGCACTGGCTCTTTCGCTGGCAGAAGTGATTCAGGAGCAGGCCGGTGGTGTTTTGATTGAAGCACTATTCATTGATGAAGGATTTGGTTCTTTAGACGAAGAGGCTCTAGAAATGGCCATTGAAGCACTGGAAACAATTGAAAATGAAGGAAGAATGATAGGGATCATTAGCCACGTTGCGGAATTGAAGAGTAGAATCTCTCAGCAGCTGCAGATCAAAACAAACGGTGCCGGACAAAGCAGTGTTTCCTATCAAGTGATGTAGGGGGTGAGCACATGAAATGGAGCATACCGGATCGAATCATTACAAAGGGACGGGAATATTTAAACGAAGGAAGAGTCCTGTCAGTCGTACAAGATTGGGAAAAACAGGTTTGGTATGGCGAGGTTTTGGGCTCGGAGCTGTATCTGGTAGAACTAGATGGCAGTCCGAAGGAGCAGGACCGATGTGAATGCCCATATTGGCAGGAACAGGGCTATTGCAAGCATACAGTTGCAGTAGAGCTTTATCTTCGTAATAAAGGCATTGCCAGAGTTATGAAGAATAAACCAGATACGGTTATTTCAGCTAAAAAAACATCGAATGCAGAAATGTTTACAAAAGGATTCTCAAAACTACAACAGCCAATCGAACAAAAGAAGAATTCTTCATTAGTTGTTGATTATGTAGTCGATACGATTGAGACGAATAGCTATTATCCTGAGTTTGCTCTTTTAGGCGTTTCTCTTCGAGTCGGCATTCGAGAATCAAAGAAAAAAACATATATTATCAAAAATATTGGTGATTTCCTACAAAAGCTTCAAAAGGAAGAAGCAATTTCTCTAAACAAGCAGCATATGGTCAAGCTGACTCGAAATGCTTTTTCAGAAAAGGATGAGGATATCCTGTATCAGCTGGCAGCGATTTATCAAACGAGTCTGCTGTTAGGTTCAAAGGGACTGCAAGTCAATGGTAAGCTGGATAAGCGTTATCTTCTATTGCCGGTAGAGCAGGCGCAGCAGTTGATCGAGAAAATGACAGATACAGGTTCGCTGCAGCTGAACCTAGAAGCCGGTAAGCTGAGGAAGCCTGAATTTTCGGCAACAGACCTGCCTCTTGATTTTTCTATCAATAAAGCGGGTGAGCAGTATCAATTGATGATCACAAATTTATTTCAACCATTTCTAAGTCATTATCATTGGGGCGTATCTGGTGATACGATTTATTTACTGACGAGGGAACAGGAGGAAATTTATAGCATATTGATCCAGCTGTTGAAGCGCATGGAGCAGCCTGAGGTGATCTATGAGCAGGCGCAGTTGTCTGATCTTTTCAGCTCAGTCATACCGCTTTTAAAAAAACTTGGACGTGTATCTGTTGCGGATGAAGTGGAAAAGGAGCTTGTGATTGAACCGCTGAGTATTAAGTTGATATTTAAAAAATTGAAGAATATGCTGGATGTTCGAATCGATTGTCATTACGGAGACACTATTTTTTCTACAGATAAGAAGCATTCCTCAATACCAGATAAAGAAAGAGAAGTCATTCGGAATGTGGGCAAAGAAGAGGCGGTAGTCAAGCTGTTGGAGAAATATTCCTATACGGCAAAGAAAACCGGTTTTGAAAAAGCTCTTCCAAGTGGGGAACGACTTTATTACTTCTTTAAAGCTGAAATTCCGGCATTTCAAAAGCTGGGTGATGTATTGATGGGTAAGAAGCTTCGTGAGCTGTATCTGGATGCTCAAAGTCATCAGCCGACGATTGAAGTGACGGATTCTGATTCATGGTTGGATGTTCGATTTGATATTGTCGGAGTCGATGAGCATGAAATTGATGCAGTTCTGGCGAGCTTATTGAGAAATGATTCGTTTTATACATTAGAATCCGGTGAAATCTTATCCTTTGACTCGGAAGAATTTTATCAAACTAGCGAAATATTAGAGAAGCTTCGTGAAAATATGAAGAATCATCTGGGAACGATCCAGCTTCCAAAAAATCAAGGGTTGGCTCTTGAACACATGTTGGAGGGAAATTCTCAGGCTGTCTTTTCTGATTCCTTCAATCAGTTAGTTAAGGATTTGACTACTCCTGAAGACTTTGAAGTTCAGTTGCCGGAAAACCTGCATGCTGTTTTAAGGAATTATCAGGTGGAGGGCTTTAAATGGCTGAAAATGCTTAGCCATTATGGATTTGGTGGTGTACTCGCTGATGAAATGGGCTTGGGAAAAACAATTCAGATCATCACTTATCTGCTTTCAGAAAGAGAAGAAAAGCGGCTGAAGCATCCTGCTTTAGTTGTCGCACCAGCAAGCTTGATTTATAACTGGTCTGCGGAGCTCAAGAAATTTGCCCCTGATTTGAGAGAGCTGGTCATCACTGGGCAAAAGGAAAATCGACTGACTTTATTAGAGGATGCCGGAAATCAGGATGTGTTGATCACCTCCTATAATAGCTTCCGTCAGGATGTAGAAACATATGAACAAATGCACCTTGACTATCTGATTCTTGATGAAGCACAGATGGTAAAAAACAGTGGGACAAAAACAGCTCAGGCTCTTCGTCAACTGAATATTCCACAACGATTTGCATTGAGCGGGACCCCGATAGAAAACTCTATAGACGAGCTATGGTCAGTTTTCCAGCTGGTTTTACCAGGGTTGTTTCCTAAGAAGCTTGCATTTCGAGAGATGGGGACAGAAGATATTGCCAAAATGATTCGTCCGTTTATTTTGAGACGTGACAAGAAAAATGTACTTGCCGATCTACCTGAAAAGATTGAAAATAACTTGTATAGTACGTTGACAGAGGAGCAAAAAGCAGTATATCTAGCTTATCTCAGAAAAATGCAGGAAGATGTCAGTCAAATGGACGGAGACGCCTTCAAGAAAAACCGAATCAGCATTCTTGCTGGTTTGACTCGGCTGCGGCAAATCTGCTGTGATCCTCGCTTATTTATGGATGATTATCATGGCAGCTCAGGAAAGCTGGAGCAGGTAAAAATCTTTTTACAGACAGCGAAGGAGAATGGCAGACGTGTCTTGCTATTTTCGCAGTTTACAAGTATGTTGAGTATTTTAGAAAAAGAACTGAATGAGCAAGGACTGGAAACCTTCTATTTACGGGGAAGTACAAGTCCAATAGATCGGATCAATATGGTCAATGCATTTAATGAGGGAGAAAAGGATGTTTTCTTGATTTCATTGAAAGCAGGAGGGACGGGTCTGAATCTTGTCGGCGGTGATACAGTCGTCCTATATGATTTGTGGTGGAATCCGGCAGTAGAGGAACAGGCTGCAGGCAGAGCTCATAGAATGGGGCAGAAGAAGGTTGTTGAAGTCTATCGCATGATTGCTGAAGGAACCATAGAAGAAAAAATGGATCAGCTGCAGCAGGAAAAAAGAGAGCTTTTCCAAAAAGTCATTCAAGGTAATGAGCAGCAGCTCAATAAAATGACCGAGGAAGACATTCGGACGATCCTGAGTATGGGAGACGAAGGCTAAATTATATGGCGATGGGGAATTAGAGCAAGATTATAACCATTCCATAAGATAAAAAGCAGCATCCGATTTTAAATCGGATGCTGCTTTTTTGATATTCATCATTAATTACTTCTTACACGAATTCTTGAATGGAGGCAAACAGTTCATTAAAGCAAGTGACTTCTTTCAAATAAGTAAGCTCGGTGTGTTGGGGTACAGCTCTCAGTCTATGGTTGAACCACAGAGATTGCCAACCGCCGTTATATGCACCGACAACGTCATTTTCAAAGCTGTCGCCAACATACAACGTTGTTTCAGGATTCATCTTGAATTGCTGAGCTGCCAACTCAAAAATCTCTTTTTCAGGCTTCTGATAGCCGGTGCTTTGAGAGATAATGATATGATCAGAAGGTACCCAAGCTTCCAAATCCAACTGCTTCACTTTTTTGTATTGGTGATCAGTCGGACCATTTGTGATGATGCCTAAAGGAATATTTTTCTGACGAAGGTAATCCAATATACGGGCAACTTCAGGATGCATAGTGATTTTTCCCAGCTCATCTTCATAGGCTTTCTGGAAAGAATCGCCCTCTTCTTCTGTAGCTGATGGATAGCCAAGATCTTTTAACGATTCATCCAATCTGTAAAAGCGCATATACGCCAACGTCCATTCTCCTGTGATTGTTTTTTCAAACGTAACATCACTGTGATGACGGAAGCGAATGTAAAGCTCATGCATTTTTTCAACAGGAAAATCGGGATAGATCCTTTTTACAGCAGCTCTGAAAGGTGCTTGTTGATCATAAATAGTATCATCAACATCAAAAACAACAGTGTTAATCAAGAAAGACACTCCTTTATATTTTTGATGCAACTGTTCAGGTAACTGTCCAGTTGCTTCATTTTGGCGGTCCGATGTCCATTACCCTAGAGTACCTGATGAAAGGGAAATGGCACTCCTTTATATTTTTGATGCAACTGTTCAGGTAACTGTCCAGTTGCTTCATTTTGGCGGTCCGATGTCCATTACCCTAGAGTATCTGATGAAAGGGAAATGGCACTCCTTTATATTTTTGATGCAACTGTTCAGGTAACTGTCCAGTTGCTTCATTTTGTAGGTCCGATGTCCATTTCCCTAGAATACTTGATAAAAGGGAAATGGCACTCCTTTAATATTTTGAAGAAATCGGTCAGGTAACTGCCTGATTTCTCCATTTTATCGGTCCGTTGTCCTCTACTTCTAGGTTTTTGTTTGTACCAGAGTAAAGGCATCTACTTTATATTTTTGATGTAACAGGTTAGGTAACTGTTCTGTTTTTATTGGGTGGTAGTTTCTTGAAAAGTTTCAAACAAGAACATTGTAGCTGATTTCACATGAAAAAAATAGATGATTTGCTCATTTTGATTCAGTAAATATTACTGTTTTTAAGGGATTTCGTTCAAATTTTTTTGCAACTTAAAATTTCTTTTCGTATAATAGGAGGAGTGTCTGGAAAGGGGGAAAAACATGTTAAAACGTTTTTTTAGTTATTATAGACCTTATAAGGGGTTATTTGTATTGGATTTCGGCTGTGCTGTTTTGGCTGGCCTTTTAGAATTGGCCTTTCCGGTAGTGGTAAATAAAGTAATCGATGACCTGATGCCGAAGGGGAATTTTCGGTTGATTGCGATGGCCTGTTTTGGGTTGTTTCTTTTTTACGTGTTGAATACGATTTTACAGTATATCGTTGTGTTCTTCGGTCATAAGCTGGGGGTAAATATAGAGACAGATATGCGTAGAGAGCTGTATGAGCATTTGCAGACCCAGCCATTTGAATATTATGACAATCAAAAGACAGGGAAATTAATGAGTCGTTTGACGACGGATTTATTTGAAATATCTGAGGTTGCCCATCATGGACCTGAGGATGTTTTTATTACAGTCATGACGTTGCTGGGAGCATTTATCTTGATGATGAGCTACCATGTGAAACTGGCATTGGCAACGATTGCCCTATTACCATTTATTGCTATCGCCCTTATCGTTTTTAATAAGAAGATGACGAAGGTCAACACGAAGATTTATGATAACCTAGCGGAATTCAATGCCGGGATCGAAGCATCAGTCAGTGGGATTCGCGTGACGCAGTCTTTTGCAAATGAACCCTTTGAAAGTGTTCGCTTTGAAGGATTGAATCAAACTTACAGAAAATCAAAGATTCTTTTCTATAGAGTAATGGGTGTCAGCTCAGCATATAATTATCTGATGATTCGCTTAATCAACCTGTTTACATTGATTTTCGGCGGTTACTATACAATCAAGGGAGAGCTGCGGGAAGGGGCTTTTGTTGCATTTATCCTGTTAGCCAATATTTTTGTACGTCCGATCGAAAAGGTAAATAATATGATCGAGAGTTATCCGAAGGGATTTGCAGGATTCAAACGATTTACTGAGGAAATGGATAAGAAGCCAACGATTCAGGATCGCCCGAATGCAGTTGCTGTGGATCATTTAAATGGGAATATTCAATATGAGGATGTGTCCTTTTCTTATGCTGACTCTACCAAGGTATTAAACCATATCAACCTTCAAATCAAGAAGGGGGAAACGGTTGCCTTTGTTGGTCAGAGCGGATCTGGGAAGACAACACTGTGTAATCTGCTGCCGAGATTTTATGAGGTGTCAGATGGACGGATCACCGTAGATAATATGGATATTCGCGACATGACATTAGCTTCTTTAAGAAGTCAGATTGGGATTGTTCAGCAGGATGTCTTTCTATTCCCTGGAACGATTCGGGAAAATATCATTTACGGAAAGCTTGAAGCAGCCGAAGAAGAGGTTCAACAGGCTGTGAAGCTGGCTCATTTGGAAAAAGTGATCGATCTTCTTCCGGAAGGCTTGGAAACAGTGATTGGTGAACGTGGCGTGAAGCTGTCTGGTGGTCAGAAACAGCGGGTTGCGATTGCACGAATGTTCTTGAAGAATCCGCCAATCCTAATTCTAGATGAGGCTACGTCTGCACTGGATACAGAAACAGAGCAGGTCATACAAGAGTCATTGAACTCTCTTTCAAATGGTCGAACAACATTGATCATTGCCCATCGTTTAGCTACGATCAAGCACGCAACACGAATTATTGTTGTCAGTGAAAATGGTATTTTGGAGGAAGGTTCTCATGAGGAGCTGCTTGCAAAGGGTGGGCATTATCGTCGATTACATGATGCGCAGTTCAGAAGATAAAACAAAAAAAGAAACAGCTGCAAAAGCTGTTTCTTTTTTTATATAAAAACTGTTATTTATTCCGTTTTGGTTTTCTACCCAGACCAACAGCATTTTTCATTCGCTGTAGTGTTTTGTTTGCGACAAATCGGGCTTGTTCTGCGCCACGATCCAGAATCTCATCAAGCTCATCTGAAACAAGCAGTTCTTTATAGCGTTCTTGAATTGGCTCAAGTAGAGCAACAACTGCTTCAGCTAAATCAGACTTGAACTCTCCATAGCCTTTGCCGTTATATGCTTCAGCCAGCTCATCGATTGAACGATCTGTAACAGATGAAAAAATGCTCAGTAGATTTGAAATCCCTGGTTTATTTTCCGGATCATACTCAATCACACCAGTAGAATCAGTCACAGCAGATTTGATTTTTTTGCGAATCACATTTGGTTCGTCCAGCATAGAGATAAATCCTTTAGCGTTTGTATCTGACTTGCTCATCTTGCTAGTTGGCGTTTGCAGACTCATGACACGGCTGCCTTGCTCAGCAATCTTGACCTCCGGCATTGTTAAAATCTCTTGATTCGGCTGTGCATAACGCTTGTTGAAGCGTTCAACAAAATCTCTTGTCAACTCCAAATGCTGTTTCTGATCTTCTCCAACCGGTACCAGATCAGCATTATACAAAATGATATCGCCAACCATCAGCGGCGGATAAGTAAGTAGACCGGCACTGACGCCTGTTCGCCCATTTTTTTGTGATTTATCTTTGAACTGCGTCATTCGTTCTAACTCGCCAATTGTTGTGTTGCATTGGATGATCCAAGCCGCTTCAGCATGTGCTGAAACCTCAGATTGAATGAATATCGTTGCTCTTTCCGGGTCAAGTCCAACAGCTAGATAAAGTGCAGCTAGGCTTCGTGTTTGTTGTCTTAGCTTTTGAGGTTCTTGTGGAACGGTGATCGCATGCTCATCAACAATACCAAAATAGCAGTTATAGCTGTTCTGCAAATTGACGAACTGCTTCATTGCACCAATATAATTACCGATAGTCGGAGTTCCGCTTGGTTGAATAGCTGAGAAAATTGTTTCCATAAATTTACCACCTTACTCTATTAATTACACTCATAAATCAGTATACAATTAATAAAATGAAATGAACAGAATTTATTTGGATAAGACTGGTCCTTTTTTTCTGATTTGTGAAAATAGTACATACTAATACAGATTGAATACCTGTGTTAGTATGGTATGTTTTTTAATAAAAAGTTCAAAAATGTTATAATGTTATTACTAAAGGGTATTAATTCGGTCTGAATGGTAAAATAATTGATGTTGACATTACAAAAATTATATTTTTTCTCAAAAATGCTCTAGTAATTCTAATTGAAGTTCGGTATACTATAGATGGATAGGAAAACAGATGACATTCCTGTTCCAAAAATATATAAATAACTCATAAAGAGGAGTGATGCGCAATGTTGACACTGTATACTTCCCCAAGTTGTACGTCATGTCGAAAAGCTCGTGCGTGGTTACAAGAACATGAGATTCCATTCAAGGAAAGAAACATTTTTTCTGAACCATTGAACATTTCAGAACTGAAAGCAATTCTGAGAATGACGGAAGATGGTACAGAGGAAATCATCTCAACTCGTTCTAAGGTTTTCCAAAAACTGAATATGGATCTTGATGAACTTCCATTACAGGATCTATTGGAACTGGTTAAGGAAAATCCCGGGTTGTTACGTAGACCAATCATGATTGATGATAAAAGATTACAGGTTGGTTTCAATGAAGATGAAATCCGTCGGTTTTTACCGAGAGATGTCCGTCAACTTGAATTACGGCAGGCACAATTAATGGCAGGATTATAAACATAAGCAACAGACTGAAACAATAAGTCTGCGAAGGATATTAAATAGTCTGACAAAACAAATTTAAAAATACAGGACAGAGAAAATAATGACATAATTATTTTTCTCTGTCAATTTTTAAGAGTCCCTATTGCATGTATCAACAAAATGCGTTAGGACTCTTTTTTATGTTGATGGAGCAGGAAGAGTTCATTACGATCCTTGTTGCAAAGCAGTAAAAGACAGTCCTGATTTTCAAATCAGGGCATAATTTAGTAAATTCTAAATAAATGAACTTTTCTCTTTACTTTTGAGGCGATTGCTATACAATTAACCTAAGAAGTAGTTTCCTGACTTGAGCAAAAAGCGAGGTGGAACCAGATGGAAATGGAACATATTAATGAAAATACGATTCGTGTATTGATTGGCAATGAAGACTTAGCAGATCGAGGAATTACGTTTTTGGATTTGTTGGGAAATCATAAGGAAGTAGAAAACTTTTTCTATAGTATCTTAGAAGAAGTAGATATTGAAGATGAATTTCAGGGTAGTGAGGCTGTGACTTTTCAGGTTTTACCGAAAAGCGATGGCTTGGAGCTGTTCATCAGCAAGAATGCTTCAGTTGAAGATGTGCCTAATATAAGCAGCTTCAACGATTTGAGTTCTGACGAAGCTAGTGCGATGATCAGAAAACAGCTGGAAGCGAATTACACTGATGAGACGAAAGACTTGATCGATGACAGTATTAGAAGTTACGTTCTTGAATTAGACAGTTTTGAGTCAATGGTTCAATTAGCCAATGAAATATATGTTAAGTCTATGCTGGCTAACCTATACAAATACAAAGATAAGTACTTTTTACAGGTAATGTTTTTCTTAGATGAGGTTTCTGTAAACGAGATTGAGAACGAGTGGTCAAGATTGCTTGAATTTGGACAAGCATCTTCTGTAACACCGGAAGTTCTGAATGAATATGGCATCTGTATTATGGAACGAAATGCAATTGAATTAACAAGATACTACTTTCATTAATAAATTGACTAGATAAGGCGGCTGATTTTCAGTCGTCTTATTTTTTTTCTATAAAGCGTTTAGAAATGCTTATGTAGTTATGGATAAGTAGAAAACTGAAGGTGCAGATCAGCCGCGCAATCAAAGGCCGTTCAATAGTTTCTTTCGAAAACCTCAGAAAAAATTCATGAAAGAAAGAGCAATCTGCGTATTTTTATAAGAGGTGAAAAGAATGCTGCAGGCGAAGGATGAAGAAGAGAAACTCGTTTCCCTTGTTCAAATGTCCAGAAAACAAGTTGAAAAATGGCGAAAGCAAAAGTTCTTTTGCCCGATATGTAATCAAACAGTCCAATTGAAGAGTGGAAGAATCAGAATCCCTCATTTTGCCCATCGATCAGATCAAGCCTGCTTTTTTAAGGAAGCGAAGGAATCAGAGGAGCATCTTTCGTTGAAAACTGCATTAGTTGAATGGTGTCTTCGAGATGCGCTTGATCATCAGCTGGAAGCTTATCTGCCTTTGCTGAAGCAAAGGGCAGATATTTTGATTGATCGATTTGCTGTTGAGATTCAGTGCAGCAAACTTAGTATAGAGGAGATGGGGAGGAGAACAGCTAGCTATATAAAAAATGGGTATCAACCAATCTGGATTTGCGGGGAGAAAACGTGGAACTCTGGTAAGAATTCATCAGCACTAAGGAAGTTTTGTGCCTATTCAGAAAGTCTGGGTTTTTACTTATGGACAGCAGATTGGCGGGAGAAAAAGCTTTATCTACGCTATCATTTAGAGTCTGCTTCAGCAAATAAATTACACTATGCAAGCAAATGCTGGCACTTTGGGGAAGGAAGGCTGGATGAACTGTTCAATAAAATCACTAAGAAAAATCTATTTCATTTTCGGAAATACGATAGTAGACAGGAAATGATGCAGACTTATCAAGAGCTATACAGAAAATTAAGGGGAAGAGTTCCGGATATATTGGCTATCCAATCTTTGTATTACCAGAACGGAAGCCATTTATTAGGCCTTCATTATTGGTTCTATTATCCTATCAATCAGCTTATTTTATTTGGGAAATCTATTTTCCTATTTAAATACCACTTTTGGAAATGGCTCACTCTCAATAATAGGAAGACTGTAACCGAAGCTGAAATCTTCGACTTCTGTCGATCATGCATACAGAGAGAAAAGCTGGATCAGTTGTTTCCTCTGATCCCATTTAGTAGTCTGGTGCAGTGGCAGACGCATTATCTGATTGAAGGATTGATTGTCTGTCATATATTAATTATAGAGGGGGAGCAAAGAAGTTTTTATATCGCCATCGATCCTATTGACTGTGTGAAGCCTCATTCTGTTATTCAGTTCAACGACACGAAAAACATAACGGAGGTAGTTATTACTGGTACACCTTTAAAAATATGATACTATAGATTATATGAATACAACTAAATACAATAGAAGAAAGAATTGCTATTGTTTACACGAAGAGAGTTCATCGCTTTTCGGATAGTGAATTATTTAGGGAGATTCATAGATATAAACCTTATTAAGGAGACGAGCGGAAATGTTATTTCTTTGGTCCAAGGAGCTGAGAAAGACAATTTTCGTATATTAGGATCTTTTTATAGGATTTATGTGGAAAGTATGAATGGAGGGAACGCAGTTATGAGCGAAGCAAAACAATTACCAAAGCGTGATGAAATCGAAAAGGAACTGACCTGGGATCTGACGCCTATTTTTAAGGATGATCAGGCATTTGAAGAAGCTTATACCCAATTGTCAGAGGAAATAAAAACAGCGAAGAAGCTGAAAGGAACTTTAGGAAACGGCAGTAGTGCCTTTCTAAAAGGAATTGAGTACTTGCTTGATATTTATCGTAAGATAGAAGTTATCTATGTTTACTCTCATTTAAAAAATGATCAGGACACTACTAATTCAACCTATCAGGCACTGAATTCAAGAGCAGGTTCATTGTATTCTCAAGTTGGAGAAGCAATCGCGTGGTTTGAGCCGGAAGTTCTATCGTTAACAGATGAAGAGATTTGGGGCTATTTTAAGGAACAGCCTGAGCTGGAGGTCTATAGACATTTTATTGAAAATATCTTGGATAGCCGAGCGCATGTCCTGAGTGAAGATCAAGAGGCTCTTTTAGCTGGTGCAGGAGAAATTTTTGGTGCATCCAGCAATACCTTCTCTGTTCTGAACAATGCTGACCTCAAGTTCCCGGTGATCGAGGATGCTAACGGAGAAAAAATCCAGCTGAGTCATGGTGTCTACGGTCAGCTGATGGAGAGTACAGATAGAAATGTCAGAGAATCCGCATTTAAAGCGTTATATAGTGTTTATGAGCAATTTAACAACACCTTTGCATCAACTTTATCTACTCATGTTAAGATGCATAACTATAAAGCGAAGGTAAGAAACTATAGTTCTGCCAGAGCTGCTGCTTTGGATGGCAACCATATTCCGGAAAGTGTATATGAAACCCTAGTTGATGTTGTTAATCAGAATTTACCATTGTTACATCGTTATGTAAGCCTTAGAAAAAGATTGTTGAAGCTGGACGAGCTGCATATGTATGATATGTATACACCGATTCTTGGTGATGCGTCAATCAAGTTCAGCTATGAGGATGCAAAGAAAAAGGCAACGACAGCTCTGGAGCCTTTGGGAGAAGAATATTTAGCAGTAGTCAACGAGGCCTTCAGCAATCGCTGGATCGACGTTATTGAAAATCAAGGAAAACGAAGTGGAGCATACTCCTCCGGAGCCTATGATACCTTTCCGTATATCCTGATGAATTGGCATGATAGCCTGGATCAGCTTTATACACTTGTTCATGAAATGGGGCATAGTGTTCACAGCTATTTTACAAGAGGAAACCAGCCGTATGTTTATGGTGATTATTCCATTTTCCTAGCAGAGATTGCTTCAACGACCAATGAGAATATTTTGACTGAATATCTTTTAGAAACTGAAACTGATCCGCATGTTCGTGCGTATGTATTGAATCATTATTTAGATGGTTTCAAGGGAACGATTTTCCGTCAAACACAGTTTGCTGAGTTTGAACAGTTTATTCATATAAAAGATGCGGAAGGTATCCCGTTAACTAGCGATTATCTGAATGAAAATTATGCAAAATTAAATGTGAAATACTACGGACCGGATGTGGTAGAAGATGACGAGATCGCTTTAGAGTGGTCTAGAATCCCTCATTTCTATTACAACTATTATGTGTATCAATATGCAACTGGTTTCTCAGCGGCCTCTGCGTTAGCTGACAAAATCATTAAGAAGGAGCCGGAGGCGTTAGAAAAATATTTGAATTACCTAAAATCCGGAAGCAGTGATTATCCGATCGAAGTGATGAAAAAAGCAGGTGTTGATATGACTCAACCGGCTTATATTGAAGATGCAATGAGCGTTTTTGAAACACGTTTGAAGGAATTGGAAGAACTGATTGAAACACTGGAAAAGAAATAGAAAAAAACGGAAGCAGCAGGAATTGAGCTGTTTCCGTTTTTTTATAGTAGGTGTAAATGTCCTTTAGGGACGGACTGTTCAAAATCCTCTGCCAGCTGGATTGGATCATGGAAATGGACATAGTTTTCTTCAGATGTTTCACAGAGCCGCATGACATGTTCAATCGTCAGGCATTCCTCAACAAGAACGCCAAAGTCTCTATCACAGGCATAATTGTAGATAACAGCTGAAGGATGCTTTGACACACCCATTTCTCTTGCAATCTGCTGATCGATTTGGAAAGAATCCTTCACAAAACTTGAATTGCGGTCGGCTTGAAACATTTCCAAGTCGCCTCCTGCCTCAACAATCAGCTTTTCAGCTAAATCAGTAGAGTAAGGAATGTTGTCCTCAGCTATCATTTGCTGCAGGTTCAAAAGGATATGACGTCCTTTTTTCTTACCCTGAAGCTGAGCAGCTTTAAAATCTAATGCTGCAGAATAGGTATTCTCAAATAGCTTGTTTCTTCCTGTAATGTCGGTAGAAGATATTTCGTGGACTTTAAGCAGATTCTTGATCGTATTCATATTTACCAGTGGAATTAAACGTAGTTGTATTTTTTTGCTTTCTGCTTGTGCAAATTTCAAGATATCTCTTTCAATACTCAAACAGATTTTCCCTAATGGATTAACGAACAAATAGATTTCAATCATTCATACTTCCTCCAATTCGACTCTTTGAAATAATGCACGAGATGAACCAGTTCATGTAATGTAACAAAAAAACAAAGAAAAAAGAAATAATTTGCTCATTTGTCGTTACAAGTGCGTTAAGAAGAGGACAACATCATTCTCTGGATTTTATTGGGCGCGTTGGTTTCTTTGATGTTCAAAGTATTTAACAAGCCTTCGAAAGCTAATCTTCCAGATACAGCGTCGGTAACTTCTAACTCTAATTCAAAATCGTGATCATTGTTATACCAGCTTTCATCAAGAGCTAATAAACCTTGGGGAAGTTTTTTTTGTGCTCGCTTGGTTTTCAATTGACCGATTTTATGTAAGGGAGTAACAATATTCAATTGTGCTAGTTTTTGAAATACTTCACTGTGTTCAGGGAATATTTCAGATTGGATGATCTCATCAGCCTGCTGTAGGGAAATGTTATCTGTGATTTCCAACAAGCCAACCTTATCAGGAAGCTTCAAGGTAATCTCCGCACCATCAGCAAAAGATCGAATCCGTAAACCAGCATTCATTTGCTTCAACTGTAAGTCAGATGTATCAAAATACGTATTCACCTGAACGAAGAAATCTTCTTCTCTAAGTTGAAAGTAGTCAGTGATTCGGAAAAATGTCTCTTTTGAGAGCATCGTTTTATATTCAATTTCTAAATTTTCGCTCAAGGAGACTCACCTTCTTCTGTACCTAATTCTTACATAGATCAACTAGTTTCGTCAAGGAAAGTGACTGATATGTTTGATTTTTTTGATAATTCTCACAATGGAATAAAAAATCCTTTTTTTCTTCGGTCTATGGTAAAATAAGCATTGGGTCAAATTCAAAGAAATTGAGGGAGAAATATGGAGAAAGACTGGGAACTTTTTCTTGCGCCATATGAACAAGCCGTTGGAGAAATGAAAGTAAAATTACGGGGTATCCGTAAACAATTCAATGAGCTTAACAGGCACACCCCTATCGAGTTTGTAACAGGACGAGTAAAGCCGGTAGACAGCATTTTAACGAAGGCAGAATTGAGAAAAATTCCGCTTGATCGATTAGAAGAGGAAATGCAGGATATTGCCGGATTACGGATCATGTGTCAGTTTGTGGAGGACATTTACCAGGTCGTGGAAATTATTAGAAATCGTAAAGATCTGGAAGTTATTCAGGAACGAGACTACATCACCAATAAGAAAGAGAGCGGCTATCGTTCGTATCATTTGGTGATTGCCTACCCTGTTCAACTGATAACGGGAGAAAAAAAGATATTAGCAGAAATACAGATTCGAACATTAGCTATGAATTTTTGGGCTACAATTGAGCATTCATTAAACTATAAATACCATGGAGATTTTCCGGAAGAGCTGAACGACAGACTTCAACGAGCTGCTGAGGCAGCGTATCAACTTGATGAGGAGATGTCTAATATTCGTGAGGAAATTCAGGAAGCACAGCACCTCTTTTCTCATGGCCGAGGAAAATCCGCCAAAGCATATCAGAAAAAGAAAAAATAAAGGTCAAACGTAGACGGGAGACAAGATCATGAAGGTAGCGATCGTTCATAACAATGAAGAAAAATCTAAAAGAGTGACACAGCAGCTGCTGATTCTTTTAGAGCGAGAGCAGATCGAAGTGTCTGAAATAGATCCTGAACTGGTCATCTCTGTAGGTGGGGACGGCACGCTGCTTTCTGCGTTTCATCGGTTCAATCATCTTTTAGATAAGGTAAAATTTCTAGGTGTGCATACTGGTCACTTAGGTTTTTATACGGATTGGCGAGACTATGAGCTGGAAGAGTTAGTTTCCAGCTTTTTGATGGAACAGGAAAAAAGCATCAGCTATCCTTTATTAGATGTGAAGATCAAGTTTTGTGATGAAAATCCTGACAGACATTTTTTAGCATTGAATGAATCAACAATCAAGCGGTCCAATCGAACAATGGTGGCGGATATTTATATCAAAGATGAACTGTTTGAGCGTTTCAGAGGCGATGGACTATCTGTCTCTACACCAACAGGCTCGACCGCTTACAACAAAAGTATTGGCGGTGCAGTGATCCATCCCAGTATCAACGCTTTTCAGTTGGCTGAGATTGCGTCGTTGAATAATCGTGTTTTTCGAACGCTGGGCTCTCCGATGGTTATTGCAGATTCTGAATGGGTATCGATCGATTTACGAGGCGGCAGTGACTATTTGATTACTGTGGATCAGTTGAATATCTATCAGGAAAACATTGATTCGATCCACTATCGAATTGCAGATGAACGGATTCACTTTGCATCATACAAACACATGCACTTCTGGCACAGAGTCAAGGATGCATTTATTAGCGAGGATTAGAAGAAATATGGAATTTCAATGGGTATTCACAAAGGAAGAGCCGCAGCAAATCAAATCTTTTTTAAAAGAAAAAGGTGTGTCGAAGGGCTTGCTGGCAAAAATAAAATTTCAGGGTGGACGAATCATGGTCAATGACCAAGTTGAGAATGTATTGTTCAAACTCTCCTCCGGTGATCAGGTGGCTATCGCGATTCCTGACGAAGGAGAGCATGAAACGATGCTGCCGTCTGAAAGTCCGGTGGATATTTTATTTGAAGACGAACATTTTTTAGTTGTAAACAAGCCGGCAGGTATTGCATCTATTCCATCTCAGTATCATACCAGTGAAACTATGGCCAATCAGGTAAAGGGCTATTATCAAAGGCAGAAGTATAAGGATCAGGTGATCCATATTGTTACCAGATTGGATAGGGATACCTCAGGAGCGATGCTCTTTGCAAAGCATGGCTTTGCCCACGCACTGCTTGATCAGCAGCTGAGACAGAAGCAAGTCGTCAAAATCTATCACGCACTTGTTGGAGGAGCGGTTGATTCTTTAGCTGATCATGGCGAAATCGTCGCGCCAATCAGCAGAGATTTGTCTTCTTTATTGAAACGAATGGTTTCCGAGGAAGGAAAATATGCAGAGACAGAATATTGGCTGACAAAGAGGGAAAAAGAGATCGCTTTTGTAAAAATTCGACTTCATACAGGTCGAACGCACCAAATACGAGTACATTTTGAAAGCATCGGCTGTTCCTTGCTGGGGGATGAACTTTATCACGGTTCAATGGAAAAAGGGATAGCACGTCAGGCACTTCATTGCAGTCATCTGAGCTTTGTTCATCCATTTACAGGAGAAACGCTGAGTATTGATTCAGCTCTGGCGGAGGACATGCAGGAGATTATCGATTAAAGAGGGAGGTTAGAGGGATGAATGAAGGACAGGAAATCGAAGAGCAATTTGAGCTGTTGCTGACCTATTTGAAGCAGGAGCAGATGAATGAATTTCGGGAAGTCTTTTTGAACCTTCACATATACGAGCAGGGACAGTTCTACCAATCTCTTGAATCTGAGGATCGTAAAAGAGTATATAATTATCTGTCTCCAAAGGAACTGGCAGACATGTTCGACGTGATCGAAGAAGACAATGAGGACATGAAGGATTATATCGCAGAAATGCGTCCAAATTATGCAGCGGAAATGCTTTCAGAAATGTATACGGATAATGCTGTAGATTTACTGAACATGCTGGATAAAGGCCAGATGGCAAAATACTTAAGCTTGATGAGTGCAGAGGATGCCAGCGAAATCAAAGAGCTGCTCCATTATGAGGATGATACCGCCGGTTCGATCATGACAACGGAATACGTATCGATTGTTGCCAATCAAACGGTACGTTCGGCCATGTACGTTTTGAAAAATCAGGCAGATGTTGCTGAAACGATTTATTATGTATATGTCGTTGATCAGGACAATCGACTGGTTGGGGTTATTTCTCTAAGAGATTTGATCGTCAATGATGATGATACGATGATCAGTGAAATTTTGAGTGAACGGGTGATTTCTGTTCATGTAGGCGATGATCAGGAGGACGTGGCGCAGACGATTCGTGACTATGACTTTCTGGCATTACCGGTCACTGATTACGATGATCATTTATTGGGAATCGTTACAGTTGATGATATTATTGATGTTATTGATGATGAAGCGGCAAGTGACTATTCTGGTTTGGCCGGGGTCGATGTCGAGGAAGTCAGTGAAAATCCGCTTAAGGCGGCATCTAAGCGCTTGCCTTGGCTGATTACATTATTATTCTTGGGAATGTCTACAGCGACTCTTATCAGCCATTATGAGACACTGGTCAGTGAAGCGAGTATTTTGGCTGTCTTTATTTCTTTAATTACAGGGACTGCTGGGAATGCAGGAACACAGTCATTGGCGGTAGCTGTTCGGCGTCTAGCTGTAAGTGATGAAAAGGATAATAATTTCAGTCGTCTGATTGTCAGTGAGGTTCTTACAGGGGCTGTGACAGGTGCAATCACCGGTTTGACAATATTTATTGTTGTCGGTATTTGGAAACAAAATTTTCCCTTAGGCTTTGTGATTGGTATGGCAATGCTTTGTGCAATCACAGTTGCGAACTTGGCGGGAAGCTTGATTCCTATGTTGATGGATAGGCTTGGGTTTGATCCGGCAGTTGCAAGTGGTCCATTTATCACAACCTTGAGTGATTTGACGAGTGTTCTTATTTATTTTAATATTGCCAGTATTTTTATGGGCTACTTTACATGAAAAAATACCTTCCGATATTTAGACATCCAGTCTAGCTGTCGGAAGGTATTTATTTTATGGCGCTTGAATAGATCCTATTAGTAAAAGCTATTACTCATTGATAGCAATGATTTTAGTACCGTGTACTTCGTCGACATTTAGTGCTTCTTTAACTTGATCCAGGTTTTGGTAAGAGATACCCCCGCCGGGTAGGATGATGATTCTTTCTGCGGCATAAGCAATCAGCTCTTTAAGATGAGGAATGTTTTCCTCGATTGGTGTTCCAGCAGATCCGCCGTGTGTCAGAATCCGATCAACACCGCGCTCAGCTAACCAGTCGATCGCCTTGAATTGGTTTTCCTTGCTTAATGAGTCGAAGGCCATGTGAAAAGTGATTTGCAGTCCTTCAGAGGTCTCAATCAATAATTCCAATGCTTCCTCGTCCAACCAGTTTGTATCTGTCAGACAGCCGAAAACTACACCGTCTGTTCCAATTTTTTTTGCTTCAATCAAGTCAGTATGCATAATTTTCAATTCGATATCATTATAGACAAAGTTGCCTCCACGGGGGCGGATCATCGTCATCACAGGAACAGAATGTTCACCTGCATATTGAAGAGCTTCCTCGATCACACCTGTACTTGGCGTCGTTCCTCCTACAGCAAGATTATCACATAGCTCGATTCTTCCTGCACCACTGCGGATCGCAGCCGGGATATCTGTAAAATTTTCTGCACAAAATTCTTTGATCATTTCGATCACTCCTTCTAATCATTCGATTCTATTTAGTTAATAGGAAGTAGTATTACCGGAGGAAATCATAAGGGTTGATTGACTCATAACCTATTTCGATTTATCCATAGGCATTGTAACACATTTTTGGATGTTGCCAAAGCGGCCTTCTCATTGTAAGATAAAACAGAATGAAATCATGAGAACTCACTTGAAAATATCCGTTGTCGGGATTTCCAGAGGTTCTAGCAAATAAAGGAGCAAAGAATGCTGAAAAAAATTGATAAGGCAAAAGAATTTTTACTTGAAAATAGCCAGCTGTTTCGGTGTCCTATTTGTCACAGCTCGTTTTTACAGAAGGATTATGCCTTGATTTGTACTGAAAATCATCGATTTGATTTATCGAAAAAGGGAACGCTGTATTTTCTTAAAACCCACGTACAAACAGACTATGATCAGCAGATGTTTACACATAGACAGGCAATGATCAAAAGCGGGATGTATGAGAATATGCTTGCGGAAATCGCCCCATACATGGATGGCAAAGAGATTGTTCTGGATGTTGGCTGTGGAGAAGGAAGCTTTCTTACGGAGTTGTCAAAGCTCAGCACGGCAAAGGTAAAAATAGGCTTCGATATTTCCAAGGAAGGAATTTATCTTGCAACAAATCAGCCAGTCGATGCATTTTGGTGTGCGGCAGATTTGACGAATCTTCCTTTTGCGGATCAATCTGTTGATTGTATTTTGAACATCTTTTCACCATCACATTATAAAGAGTTTGAACGTGTGCTGAAACCGGGAGGTCAGGTAGTTAAAATCGTACCGGAAACAGATTATTTAAAAGAGCTGCGAACGGCATTCTTTCCTAATGATCAAAAGAAGCAGACCTATTCGAATCAAAAAGTGATCGATAAGTTTTCTGAGTCTATGAAGTTGATTGCTGACAAGCGGCTAACGACGGTCTTTGATATACCTGAAGAACGGCGTTTGGATTTATTGGAGATGTCTCCTTTAGAGTGGCAGGCTGATCCGGAAATCAAGGCTGGGCTGAAGAAGCAGCCTTTGAAAAAAATCACTGTTGACCTGCGCATGTTAGTTGGCGAAATAAGGTAACGCTTACAAAAAATTAATTTGTGAAAAACTATTGCAAAGCTCTGTTATTGGTGTTATATTACATACAAGTTGTTTTTTCATTGGTTTTTATCAGGTTCCTGTTCTGATAAAAGTTAGTGAAAAGATCTTCACTAACGTAGCGACTCGCAGTGATTTAACACCGAGGCGGTACGTTTTTTTATTGTCTAAAAATTGCATAAAAACAGTCAATTGCCTACGGAAAGGAAAGATAAAATGACAAATCATATCGTTCTATTCGAGCCGCAGATTCCGGCAAATACAGGGAACATCGCACGGACATGTGCTGCAACAAATTCTCCGCTACATCTCATCGAGCCGTTAGGTTTTTCTACGGACGACAAGCATCTGAAAAGAGCTGGATTGGACTATTGGCATGATGTAGCGATCACCTATCATAAGGATTTGCCCTCCTTCCTGGCATTTATTGGTTCAGAGCCGCTGCATTTGATTACGAAGTTTGCAAATAAGGTATACAGCGATGAGAATCTTTCAGATGGCAGAAACCATTATTTCATGTTTGGTAAGGAAACTACCGGGTTACCGGAGGACTTCATGCGTGAAAATGAGGAAAAGTGCTTAAGAATACCAATGAACGATGAGCACGTGCGATCATTGAACCTCTCTAATACCGCTGCATTGATAATTTATGAAGCCTTGCGTCAGCAGGCTTTTCCAAATCTTGAACTGAAGCATCATTACGAGAATGACAAGCTGGATTAGTTGTTTACAGCTGATTAGCTTGATTGATACAATCACAGAGAAAAAAAGAGAGTGGGACAATAATCTGTTGCCACTCTTTTCCATACCCTAAATCCGAATAAACGGCGAGTCAGAAGTAGCTCCTACGACAATAAGCCGGAATTCAACAAAAATTTGTGAAACAATTTTCGTGAATTCCGGCTTATTGCTTGTAGCTAAACACTTCTGTCTCAGCCTCTTTTTAGCTAATGATTAATTTAAAGCTGCTTTCATTGTATCGATATAGTCTGCTAAGCCATCTCTATAGCTTTTAAGGTAGCTGACAAGGGTGTCTTTCCCAACAAGGGCACTTGTACCTAAGTCTTCATATTGCTTCTTCTGCTCTTCAAGGGCAGCATCGTATTCTTCTTTCATGCTGGTAAAGGCACTTTCGTCATAAAGGACAGTACCTTTGAAGACTTCCTCATATTCAGATAGGTAGTTTTTAATGATTTTTTGATAGATATCTAAATAATCTTTATATGTCTTGATTGCTTCAATATCTTTATCAGCAATGTTCAGACGAGAGCCGCTGCTTTCAGTTTTAGCAGCTTTTTCACTGGTCTTTGTTTCTGAACTTGAGCTTTCACTCGATTCTTTGGAAGAAGAGGATGACGAGCTTTCTGTATCCTTGCTTCCGTCAAAATCATGATCAGTATAGCCTACAGTGATTGTAGCACCTTCTTCAGCATAGTAGCCGGTATCGTTTAAGTCTAAGCCGTCAGAAGTGCTTAGGTATTCTGCTCCGGAGTTGCTTTCCAATTGATAACAGTCGCCTTTGGAAATTTTCTTTTTATTGGTAGTGGCAGCACTGTCAAAGTTTTTAACAACAAATTTTACCTTCAGTCCTACTTCTTTAAATTCAGCTTCTACTTGGTCCTTTGTTTTGAAGTAAGGATCAGGTACTTTTACCATGCCTTCCAGGATATCATCAGATGAATCTTCTTCTGTCTCTTCAACAGCATCTGCTGCTTCCAATTCATCGATTTTTTCAGTTAATGAAGCGATATTTTTTTCAAGTTTATTGATTTTACTTTCTAGTTTCGATGTATCTGTACTGCCGCAGCCTGTAAGTACAAGCCCGCACAATAGAACCAGACCTAACCCCGTGATTTTTTTCATTTCCATTTCCTCCTAATTTTAACAATGACTATCTTTGTACGACTTTCTCATAGATGATAAGACTATGAATGTTTTAGAAATTTGGTTCAATGCTGTCGTTCTTTTTAACATCTTTTGCAATTTCTTCAGCCGTATATGTTTGAGAAGCAATAATGCTTCTATCAGAAGAGTTCAAGCCGCTTTCAGAGTAGATATTGATATTCACGCTTTTTTCTTTACTGCTAATCTGATAGGACATGATACCGTCTATTTTTGCGCCTGATTTGATACTTAATCTAGTATTGGCATATAAATCCTCAAACTCTTTATAGTATTCCACATAATCTGAGGAGTATAGAGAATCTTCTGAGATATCGTCTTCCTCCAAAACGTCAAAATAGTATGGAACAGAGCCGCTAGGTTTCAACTTATCATCACTCAAATTTTCTACAGTATAATAAATGACCGCCATCACTTCAGAATCATTAACAGAAGAAAGAATATTTCCAATGAACTTGACATCAGTTACGGTTAGTTTCACATAGTCATCTTCAATAACTGTACCTTTAACTTTATCTGCTGAAGCTGTTGATTTCTCTTCAGATTTACTTTCTTTTGTTTCAGAGCTTTCTTTGGTTTTTGAGCTGTCCGTTGTTTCCTTGGATTCCTTAGTAGATTCCTCTGTTTCTTCTTCAGAACTCTCAGAAGTGCTGCTTGCAATGCCGTTTTCACTTAGCTCGTCGACTTTACTGTGCAGTGAATCCACATTCTTTGTAATCTTATCTAATTTTTCTTCCAGCTTTGATGTGTCTGTACTGCTGCATGCAGAAAGTGCTATCCCGCAGAACAGAACTAACCCTAAATAACCCATTTTTTTCATTGTTTAACCCCTTTTCATAAAATAATAGCTAATATAACACAATCTATTTAAAGATTAGCATAGAGACAAGACTAATGTAAACTTCAGATTTTATAAAATAAACAAAAAAAATTGAGAATGATACTAAAATAATGTAGTTTAACGCTCTTGATAGTCTCAGGAAGAAATAATCAGCTCCTTTTATTCGTAACTATTTTTCTCCTTCGATATAATAAAAGAAAGAGCGATGGAGGAGGAACAGAGAAATGAGCAATCAATTTGACGTAATCATTATTGGCAGTGGTCCTGGCGGGATGGCTGCAGCGTATGATCTTCATTCAGCTGGCAAGAAAGTTGCAGTCGTTGAATCAGATAAATGGGGTGGTACTTGTCCAAACAGAGGCTGTGATCCAAAAAAGATACTCTATCATGCAGTAGAGGTTCAGCAAAGTACGAACCAGTTGATCGGCCGTGGGTATAAGGAGCAGCCTGCAATCAATTGGGAAGATCTAATGGCATTCAAGGAAGAGTTTACTTCGGCAGTACCAAAGGAGCAAAAGGGCGGGTTAGATAGCTTTGGTGTTGAAACGATTGAAGGGGTTGCGGTATTTGAAGATACCGATACGATTCTTGTGAATGGAGAAAGATATACAGCAGACACCTTCATTATCGCTACTGGTCAACGTTCAGCGATAGTAGATATTCCCGGCAAGGAGCTTATGGAAACCAGTACAGAGTTCTTGTCTATGCCTCATCTACCGAAGACAATGATTTTTATCGGTGGCGGTTATATTACCTTTGAGTTGGCAAATATTGCACATAGTTGCGGTAGTGAAGTCCACATCCTTCATCATAATGAACGTCCTCTGAAGGGATTTGACCGTGGTCAGGTACAGAGCTTGATCGAGGGATTGAAGAAAAAGGGGATCATCTTCCACTTCAACGAATCTGCAGTTGATATCAGGAAAGCTGGAGAACGGCTTACCGCTACATTAGCTTCTGGGAAGGAAATGACAGTAGACAAGATTATTTGTGCTACAGGAAGGATTCCCAATCTGGAAAACCTGAATTTAGAAAAAATCGGCGTAGATTATTCCAAAAAGGGACTGACAGTGGATGGTTTTCTGCGGACAACTGCAGCCAATATTTACGGTCTGGGAGACTGTTTGGCGAAGCAGCAGCCAAAACTGACACCTGTTTCCAGCTTTGAGGGAAGTTATCTGGGAAGATTATTAGGTAAGGGGATAGAAAAAGAAATAGTGTATTCTAAAATACCAACCATTCTATTTGCTGCTCCCAAGCTGGCACAGGTGGGGAAAGTTGTTATTGAGGAACAGGAAAAAGAGAACTATCAAGTGACCGAGGTGGATATGTCAAGCTGGTTTACCTATAAACAAAGGAACGAATCGATCGTTAAGGCGAAGATCGTCATTGAAAAAACCACTGGATTGCTTGTGGGAGCTTCTGTTTTGAGTAATGAGGCGGATCAGCTTATCAATCTCATGACATTGATGATCAATGATAAGGTGCAAGCGGATCGTCTGTCAGAGCAAATCCTGCTGTATCCGACAGTTGCCAGTGATATCGGTTATTTGTACTAAAGAAAAAAACGTGTTTGGAAGCTGATATCATTCCTGCTTCCAAACACATTTTTTTATTTATCATGATTCAACCGTTTTTCCAAATAGTATTTTGTAGTCCCTTTAAATGGGGAATCGGCTAATTGACCAAACACTGTGTATCCATGCTTCTCATAAAAATCTTTTGCTTGATAGTCCTGTGTGCTGATTGTAATGATTTCAGCTTTTTGCTCCTGAGCAAATTGTTCCGCTTGAAGCAGCAGCTTCGAACCTAAGCCGTGCTTTCGATAATTTTTATCTACTGCCAATAGCGAGACATGGGTTGTGTTCATCCAGTTAGTGGCAGTGACGCCTCCAATATAGGCACCAGCTTCATAAGCTACAAGCGAAAAATCAGTAGGCTTGTGCTGAGCGACACCTGTAACTTCTATCTGGTGCGCATCCAAAAGTGAAATCAGCTTTTTTTCATTGGTTTCTATAGCAAGTTTCTCAAATTCAATCATTTAACCACCTCCGCCTTTAGTATAAAGGATTTATATGGAAATAGAAACACTGTCTAGTGCTCTGTTGAAGAGAAGTACAACATCTTTATGATTTTGATGGAAAGTGTGTTTCAGGAGCTAACGCGCATGGATATTTTTGAGTGAAAATGATACACTGGATAGTATTGAACATGGAAACAATGACAGTGGGGGAATACAGAAAAATGGACTTATACTTTACTAGACATGGCAAGACAGAATGGAATCAGGAACTACGCTTTCAAGGAATGACCGGCGATTCGCCATTACTTCCTTCAAGCTATGAGGAAATAAAAAAACTAGGGAATGAAATCAAGGATGTTCCCTTTAAAAAAATATATTCAAGTACTTCTTTACGGGCAAGAACGACAGCTGAGGGATTGCAGGCGGAGTTGAGCAATCCGGTTGAGATCATTTATACAGATGACTTGAGAGAACTGGGACTTGGACAGTTGGAGGGACAGCTGATCAAGGAAATGCGTACCCGTCATACGGAACAGTTGGGAAATATGCGATATAATCTAGCGGAATATGACCCTAAAGGGTTTGAGGGTGAACGAATTGAATCAGCAATTGCCCGTATTTCAGATGTCGTAAAAGAGGCTGTGAAAACTGGTGAAGGTCCTTACCTATTTGTTGGGCATGGTGCTTCTTTGACAGCAGGAATTCAACATTTATCAGGAAAAAAACTGGCTGAGTTAAGGGAAATGGGTGGACTGAACAATAACAGTCTAACGATTTTAAAAACTGCTGAGCCGAAAAATGAGCTCCCATTTGAAATGATTCTATGGAACGATGATTCTTTCTTATGATCGGATAATCCCAGAGATAAGTAGGAGGTGACAGAAATGCTGATGGATGAACACGAGGAACAAAAATACATTGCGGGGAAGCTGGAGGCAATCTTTTTTCAAAACCCCAGTAATTTTTACAAGGTACTTTTAGTGACTGTGACGGATACCAATACAGATTTCTTAGAGAAGGAAATCGTCGTTACAGGAAGCTTTGGTGATATTCAGGAAGAGGAGCCGTATCGTTTTTTTGGCGAATTTATCGATCACCCTCGGTATGGCCGACAATTTCAAGTAGACAGCTATAGACAGGAGCGTCCAACTTCAGCAAACGGTGTCGTTGCCTATCTTTCCAGTGATAAATTTCCCGGGATCGGGAAAAAGACTGCTGAAAAAATCGTTGAAGTATTGGGAGAGGAGGCTATCGATCGAATCATCGAAGAGCCTGCTCTTCTTGAACAAATCCCTCAATTGAATGCAAAAAAACAGGCGTTGATTCTCGATACAATTCGTTTGAATCATGGAATGGAGCAGGTAATTGTTGGGTTGAGTCGCTATGGCTTTGGCAGTCAGCTGGCATTCAATATCTATCAAACCTATAAGGAAGAGGCAATGACGATTGTTCAGGAGAACCCTTATCAGCTAGTTGAGGATATCGAAGGTATCGGCTTCAAGCGTGCAGATGGGTTGGCAGAGCAGATCGGGATTCGGGCAGATTCGGATCAGCGTGTTCGAGCAGCTATTGCCCATGAGATTTTTCAGCATTCTGCCCGTTCTGGAAATACATATGTAGAAGCGGAAGTCTTACTGCAAGAGGTTATCCAGCTTTTGGAAGCTAGTAGACCTGTAGAAATCTCTCCAGATCAGGTTGCGAGTCAGATCATTGCTTTGGTGGAAGAGGGGAAAATTCAACAGGAAGAGACGAAGCTGTTTGAAAACAGTCTTTATTTTTCTGAATGGGGCATAGGAACTTCGATTCAACGACTACTGACAAGGAAAAAAGAAATATCTTATGAAACGGAAGAAGTGCAAAAAACGATCCGTATGATTGAAAAGCAGCTAGGTATTGTTTACGGAGAATCCCAGCAGGCAGCAATCGAAGACGCGATCAAATCACCGCTCTTTATTTTGACTGGAGGGCCGGGCACGGGGAAGACAACCGTTATTAACGGGATTGTCAATTTATTTGCAGAGCTGAATGGTCTATCTTTAGACATCAAGGATTATACACAGGATATGTTTCCTATACACTTAGCTGCGCCAACAGGGCGAGCTGCCAAACGAATGAACGAGACGACTGGACTGAATGCAAGTACGATTCATCGTTTGCTTGGGCTGACTGGTAGAGAAAAGAATCCAAGTATGAGTGCGAAGGAGCTTGAAGGGGGACTTTTAATCGTCGATGAGCTGTCGATGGTTGATACTTGGTTAGCCAATACCCTATTCAAGGCAATTCCGACAAATATGCAGGTCATTCTTGTAGGAGACAAGGACCAGCTGCCTTCTGTTGGACCGGGACAGGTGCTGCATGATCTCTTGGAAATTGAAGAAATTCCAAGTGTGGAACTGACGGAAATCTATCGACAGGGAGACGGCTCAAGCATCATCCCTCTTGCTCATGAAATCAGGCAGGGGTATTTGCCTTCAGACTTTACACAGAATCAAAAGGATCGCTCTTTCTTTCCTAGCGATGCCTATCATATTGAGACTTACGTACGGCAGATTGTGACGAAGGCAAAGCTGAAGGGGTTCACTGCGCAGGATATTCAACTACTGGCACCTATGTATCGAGGGGCAGCAGGCATTGATGCACTGAACAAAATGATGCAGGAAATCTTTAACCCGAATGATGGAACAAAGAAGGAAGTTGCCTGGAATGATACGGTTTATCGAATCGGTGATAAGGTACTTCAGCTGGTCAACTCCCCTGAGCTAAATGTATTTAATGGCGATATGGGAGAAATCGTTGGGATCATCACAGCGAAAGAGTCTGAGGATAAGGTCGATGAGCTCGTACTTCAATTCGATAATACAGAAATCAGTTATAAAAGAAACGAGTGGAATAAGATCACCCTTTCTTACTGCTGCTCGATCCATAAATCTCAAGGCAGCGAATTCAAGATGGTCATTTTGCCAATGGTCAGACAATATCACCGCATGCTGCAGAGAAATCTTTTATACACGGCTGTGACTAGAAGTAAGGATATTTTGATTCTTTTAGGGGAAGTCAGTGCTTTTCAGGAATGCGTGAAAAGAGAATCTGCCAGTCGCAAAACCGTTTTAAAGGAACGAATCGTTGAAGCAGGAAACATGTCTTTAACAATCAGAACACAGCTTGAGGCCTATGAAGAAGGTCTTGCAAGTGATTCGCCGTTTTCTGATGTTGGCGATACAGTTCATGAGGCTTCTGCTGCACCGAAACCAAAGGCAGTGATCAATCATGTGGTTGAAGAGGAATCGGCAGACTATGATTCTGCACCAGCTAAGAAAAGAGTACCGGAAAAACCAGCTGCACAGGAGATTTCCCTATTTGATGAGGCTCAAGCGACAGTTGAGGAGAAAATCGATACGGAGCTGGACTGGCTGCTTACAGAGCAGAATGTCAACCAGCAGACGATCGATCCAATGATTGGTATGGACGGTGTTACACCGATGGATTTCATGAATTGAATAAGGTCTAAGAAGAATAGCTATTAAATATAAAAGACCATTGGAAGAATAGGACATTTCCAATGGTCTTTTATAAATGATTTACTTAGCTGTTTGTGAACCAAAACAGGCCTTCATGAATAGTGAAGGTAATGTCCAGATTTTGATTACCCAGAATCTCACCATCTGCATGAACGAATTCCGGAATAGTAGAAACGATTCGCAGCTTGCTTGTCTGGTAATGATGAAAATACTTTGATTCCATATGTTTTTTTCGTGAAAGTAAAAAAATCAACCAGAAAATTTTAAAAATGTTTATCCGTTCCACTAATACAAGATCAATTATTGGTTTTCTTGGATCAGCAGTAGGCGCAATTGCTACTCCACCGCCAAAATAGGGATGGTTGGTAACTGTACATAAAAATGCTCGGCTGAAGTTCATACTTTTTCCATTCATGTCGATCAGGACAGGGAAGCCTTTTTGCGCAAATAAAACCTTTAGAATGGCTACAAGATAAGAAAGCGAGCCCATATTGAATTTATTCAATGTCTTTTTAGTTTTTGATGTGTTTGCTGCTTGAACAATCGCAGCGTCCAAGCCCACGCCTACGTTATTTACAGCGAAGCCCTTTTCTTCCTGAATCGCATCGTTATATTGAATGATTTGAATGGGTTGAGGCCCTTGCGCTCTAAGTATTTGAGATAAGCCTTTCTCCAACTGACGCTCGATTCCTGTTCCTCGTGCAAAGTCATTTCCTGAGCCGCAGGGCAGATAACCTACTGGAATGTTTGGATTGATTTCATAGAGAGCATTCACTGCACTATGAAGCGTACCGTCGCCGCCCATGATGACCAATAAGGGGAACTGTTCGTATTCCTGATCTTTTTTCCAGGGAATCAGTGTGTCTTCCGCAAGCTGCTGTACGATCAGCCGTTCATGTCCGGCGTATTCTGTATAAAAAATGGTATGTGTAACTGACAATAATTTTAATTGTTTTTTTAATTTATCCGCAACCTTTTTACCGTTCCCACTGCCGGCTTGCTGGTTGATGATGAGATATAGATGCTTCTCCATAACTACCTCCTGTACAAATGTTTATTATAACAGACTGAAGGAAGATTGTAAGTAAAAGGTGCTTGTTTATAAGGTTTGAAATAGTAAGGAGGAACAAATGAAGACGATTTTATTTGATAAATTTACAACAAATGATTTTTCCGATTATTACTGTCTGGTTTCTGATGAAAGAGTGATGGCTCAAATCACAGAAAGAGCAATTCCTGAGGTAGAAGCAAAGGAGAACTATGAAAAGCTGCTCATTAGAAATCAGGAAACAATTGATTTCGGTTCATTTAGGGTACTGGATAATGAAACAAACGAATTCATTGGTTTAGCCCATCTGACTCCTAAAGGAAACGATGAGGCTGAAATAGGTTATATGTTTTTGCCGAAGTATTGGCGGCAAGGGTATGGGAAAGTAGTAGTGAAGGAGCTTCTTCGGCTGGCTGCGACCTCTGATTTTACGGTGCTTACAGCGATGATCGACCCTGAAAACACAGCATCGAAAAGATTGTTGGAAACAAATGGATTTCAAACAGAATTTTTGGGTGTGATGGATGAATTATCGACAGAGATATTGAAAAAACGACTACACTAAAAAGGAGGGAACATTGATGACTGAAATTCGAAACTATCAGGAAGCTGATTGGCAAAAGCTGCTGCAGCTGATTTTGAGTGAAGGGGATGAATGGAGCGATTATTCATCTGAAGGAACAAGAGAAAGCTATCGTTTAGCAGTAAAGGAATCCTCAACTTTTGTTGCATTTGCTGAAGATGTTCTGGTCGGTTATTGTCGTTGTAGGATTGACGGGTCATTTGGTGTTTATATTTGTGACCTGTTGGTAAATCAACAGTTTCGCGGTAGAAAAATTGCGCAGCAGCTGATGGAGCAGGTGTGTAAAGAATATCCGGAGCAAATCATTTATGTCATGTCGGATGTTGACGGTTTCTATGAGAGCAAGGGATATCGAAAAGAAGGCAGTATTTTTGAAGTGAAAATAGTAGAATAAAAGTTTTTTTACTTTTATCCCATGACAGATAAGTTGATAATACGATTTTAAGAGAGTGCTTGCCTAAAGTGCTCTTTTTTGTTGCTATTTTATATTATTTGTATTAGTATTGATAATACAAATAATATAAAAGAAGGTGCGAACGATGAATGAACTTATCCAATATTTACCATATCTTATTCCTTATTTCCTTGTTTCTTTTAGTTTATCGATCATTGCTTTAATAAATGTGTTGAAGAATAGGCGCTTTCGCTTTGGAAATGTTTGGCTGTGGGTTTTGATTGTCTTATTATTACAGATCATTGGGCCGATCATCTACTTTTTAGTTGGAAAAGAGGACGAATAATGAATATTTTGGAAGTTAAAAATATCAGAAAAAGCTTTGGAAAGGAAGATATCCTTAAAGGGATCAGTATCGAAGTTCCTGAGCATTCTATTTATGGATTTGTCGGAGAAAACGGTGCAGGTAAAACGACAACGATGAATATTATTTTAGGCTTGCTGCAGGCAACTTCAGGAGAGGTGATCGTGGATGATAAGAAGGTGAACTATAATGATCAAATAACAAATAAGGAAATCGGCTACTTGCCAGATGTGCCGTCTTTTTATTCTTATTATTCAGCGAGAGAGTATCTCTATCTGATTGGTCAGCTTACAGGAATCGAAAAGAATGTGTTGAATCAACGGGTAGATGAACTGTTGCAGCTTGTGAATTTGAAAAGCGGAAAGCGACGGATCGGTAAGTTTTCCAGAGGAATGAAGCAACGACTTGGTTTGGCGCAAGCATTGTTGAATCGGCCGAAGCTGATTATTTGCGATGAGCCGACATCAGCATTAGATCCTATTGGAAGAAAAGAAGTATTGGAGCTGATGAAGTCATTGAAGCATGAGACAACGATTTTATTTTCCAGCCATATTCTTGAGGATGTGGAAAAAATCAGTGACCAAATAGCGATTTTACATGAAGGAAAAATTCAATGTGCCGGAAGTATGCTGGAATTGAAGCAGGACTATCCGATGAATGGTTTCATGATCAGCTTTGAATCGGAGAGAGAAACAGCTGCATTTATGGATATGTTCAACAATGAGTTTGATATTCAAGCAGAAAACGGGATGCTGACGCTTCTTACAGCTCCTGATCAGGAAACGGGCCTTAGACTGATGGCATTTTTGAATGAAGAGCAAATCGTTCCAAAAACTTTTACACGATTAGAACCTACGTTAGAATCGATTTTTATGGAGGTGACAGGGGCATGATGTATTTTACTTTAATCAAAAAGGAAGCTGTTGAAGCTTTTCGAACCTATCGTTTCCTGATCATTATCAGTATTTTTGTTCTGTTTGGACTAATCAGTTCCATCACTGCAAAGCTGCTGCCCGAGATCATCCAAAGCTTAGGCAGCGGGATTGAAATCAATTTACCGGAGCCTAATGTTTATGATAGCTGGCTGCAGTTTTTCAGCAATCATAGTCAGATGACGTTAATCATTTTTCTGATCACATTTGGGAACGCCTTAGGAAAAGAACTGACAAATGGGACATTGGTTCTTCTTGTGACAAAAGGAGTCAACAGAAATACAGCGATGCTTGCAAAGGTGATTTATCAGTCTGTTTTATGGTTAGGCGGTCTGCTTTTGTCCTTTACTATTACCTATTTGTACAATCTACTATTGTTTCCAGGAGAACAGCAGGCAATTTCTACTTTGCTTTTCTACCTATTTCAGCTGTGGCTGTTTGGTTTTTTGTTTCTGTGTATTATCAATTTTGGTCAGGTGCTTTTACCCAAGTCACAGGGGGGCTTGCTGTTAGGATTTACCTTTTTAGTTCTCTTTTTTATAAGCAATATATCATCAGCCTTGGCTAAGCTCAATCCGCTGAAGCTGATCGAGGTAAGCATGGAAGGGCTAAAAACTAGTGTAGATTTCAGTAATAGTCAATGGCCAATTCTTTTGGCAGTCGGCTTGAGTTTACTTCTACTCATTGGCGCTGTGTTACGTTTCAAACGTGTTTCGATTTATTAGATTTTCAAGATTCTCTGTTCATATTTTTTGTAGATCGTTGATTATTATCAACGATCTTTTTTTAGCTGCAATCCTTGCTATAATAGGATGCTTGAGATTCGAGCTTGCATATTTTACCCACTGCAAGTAAGATTAGCTTGAAAATAAAGTGTTATTTATTTAAGTTTGTGTTGAGAGGGGATCATAACAATGTCATTAGGTGCACAATTGAAAAATCGCAGAGAGCAGTTGAACCTGACCCAACAGGAGGTAGCAGACCAAATCCATGTTTCCAGACAAACTGTTTCAAATTGGGAGGTAGGAAGAAATTATCCGGATATCCCAACGATCATTCAGCTCAGTGACTATTATGATGTCTCTTTAGATGCATTACTTAAAGGAGATGAACATCTAATGAAAAAAATGAATGAAGATGCAGAGATATTGAGGAGGGTAAAAAAGCGCAAGGTTCTGGATGGTCTGTTGATAGGAGTCATTGCGCTGCTATTCTTACTGGGAGTGATTGATAAAATCAACTTTACAGCAAATTGGATACCGGTCATCTTGATCGCCGTTTTATATCTGCTGACAGTCATTCGCTATTTTATTATTATTCCCAAGGATTCTTTGAACAGCGGGTGGCATTCTCCAATTGTTGTCCCTAAATCACTTGGTGCCGGCTGGGCGTTCAATCCTCGGAATCCCATCGGTTTGTTTCTCTACATCGTGATTTTTATCGGTATTCTTTGGTTGATGATCAGCAGCTGGGCAGATCGAGGCTTATTTACAGGTAGATGATTTTTCTGACTGATAAAATGGTAAAGCAGATATGTAAGCAGTTGCTTATGTATCTGTTTTTATGTTTATTAGGATGTAACGGTGTTTAATCTCGCCATTGATTTTATGGTATAGTATAGGCGAAAGAATAGCAGGTGGTGACTAGGATGAGGGAAGAAAAGAAAAAGCTGTTGGCAAAAGCTGCATATCTATATTATGTCGAGGAAAAGACACAGAATGAAATTGCTGAGGAATTAAATATTTATCGGACAACAATCAGCAGAATGCTGAAGCAGGCTCAAAAGGAAGGAATTGTAAAGATTCATATAGAAGGAATCGATTCAGAAATCTTTTCTTTGGAGCAGCATGTAAAACAGAAGTACGGCTTGAAGCAGATAGAAATCGTTTCAGTGGGTAAAGAAGAAACCGAAGCTGAAAAGGATGAGCAGTTGTCGCAGACAGCAGCTTATTTTATCAAGCGCAATATAGAGCCGAACATGACTGTGGGTGTATCCTGGGGAGCAACACTAGGGAAAGCGATCAGCCGAATCGAAAATAAGCGAATTGGCAACACAACGATTGTCCCTATCGTCGGTGGTCCAAGCCATGTCAACTCTCAGTATCATGTGAATACACTGGTTTATGAGTTGGCGCGTAAGCTGAACGGACAAAGTATTTTTGTAAATGCCACTGTTATTCAAGAGACTAAAAAGCTGAAAACGGGTATCTTTGAGTCTAAATATTTCGGCGAATTGAAGGAGCATTGGCAGCGTTTAGATATGGCAATTGTTGGAATCGGCGGATCACTTAGCTTTAAAAAAAGTCAGTGGCGAGATTTACTGACAGAGGAGGATTATGAAGCCCTTCGATTAAGAGAGGCTGTCGGCGATTGCTGCTGCCGATTTTTTGATCAGGACGGTAAGCTTTTGACAGGCGATCTATACGACCGAACCATTGGACTGGATTTGAAGGAATTGTCAAAAATCCCTCATGCCGTTGGTATTGCCAGAGGAAAGGTCAAAGCAAAAGCAATACTGGCGATGATCAAAAGAGGTTATATCCATTCACTTGTCACTGATCAAGAAACGATACTTGAAGTACTGCGTTTAGATAAAGATTCAACCTTTCAAGTATAGAAAAGGGCTGTCGTTGCTTGAAAATCTAAAGACCCGAATACAGCTAATTAGTAAAAAAGTCGACAACTAGACAAAAAATGCTGACAAAAACAAACTGCACATTTGTGCAGTTTGTTTTTTTAGTTTAGGAACAATTCAAAAAAAGTGAGAGATAACTGGGGATGTATCCATGTGTGGAAAATAGGATTTCTCCAATGTTGAAGGATTTATTTTGGGTGCTTATGATGGAATAGAAGGGGATAGCGCTGGATGACAGAAAATAAATCAATAGTAAGTTGAAGGCTTTCATTGTGAAAAAATGTGCAATATCTTTTTTTGCAGAAAGCAATGCGCAAGAGGATGTGTTATATGACAGAAAAAAGCTGTGCTATATTTTGCTTAGAATAAAACGTTTACAAGGAGGGAGTGAGATGAAACAGCTAATTGGAAGACAGAAGAAAATAGTCACTATTTTAGCTTGGTCGTCGGAGTATATAACAATAGATGAATTGTCCGTGAAGATAAATCGCTCAATTCGAACCGTATACGATGACTTAAAGGCAATCAATCAATGGATCGAGCTTAACGAGCTGCCTGTAACACTTGAAAAAAAGAGAAGCCTAGGTATTCGCCTCACCGGCTCAGTAGGAAGCTTCAGAAATCTGGAGAACTATGAGGAATTCAAGGAAAAAGAAGAACGCTCTCCTGAAAATCGACAATACGAGATTGCACAAGTTTTATTGGTAGAAGGGAAAACGATCACCTATCAAGGGCTGATGGATAAATACTATGTCAGCTCTACTTCAATCAAAAATGATTTGGAAAAGATACAGAAGAACTATCAAATCAAGCTGTCCAGTACAAAGCAAGGAACAACGCTATCAGAAAATGAAGAAGGGGTTCGAAAGGGATTGTTCCTATTATCAGAGCAATTGCTTGAAAAAAATGATCTTGAATCGATCGATGCATTTGAAACTAAAGGTCCGGAGCTGTTTGGACAGATTTTTGGTGAAGAGCTTACTTACTATGTATTCCAAAAAATTGCAGAAATACAATATAGTGAAGAATTTACCTTACCATTTCAGTATCTAAAATCAGCTACATTGAACGTATTGATTTACCTGTATAGATTATCAAAGGGTTACTCATTGGAAAGAGAGAGCGATTTTCTTTTCGAACAAATTCAATCAATAGAAAGCTATTATTTTTCCAGTGAAGTTTTGCAGGAAGCATCGGATCTTGTTTCATCATTGCGTTATGGAAAGACAGAAATCGAAGCGTTGAATACGTTGCTGATTTCCCAAGGCTTGAAGGTGAAGGATGCAGCGACACAAACAAATAAACAATTGAATGAAGCGATCGATCAGCTGATCAAAAATATGAGTGAAATATTTGAAGTTGATTTTACAAAGGATCAGACTTTGCGAACACGCTTAACTGTTCATTTTATCCCTATGGTTTATCGTCTTCAGGCTGGAATCACTATCAACAATCCGTTGCTGGAAGAGATAAAGAGACAATACGCTTTGACCTTCAATTCAGTCTGTTATGCATTGGCTGATATCGAAAATCAACTTCAACTGACCTTTAATGAAGACGAGGTATCTTTCTTAGCGGTTTACTTTCAGGTAGTACTTGAAAAAATGGATTTTGGCAAGCGCATATTGATCGTTTGTCCAACAGGGATCGGTACCTCTGAATTGATTTTAAATAAGGTAAGAAAAATGCTGCCTCAGAAGGATTCTCTGGAAATCACGACTCTTCGTCAGTTGAAGAAAAATGATTTATCAAAAGTTGACTTTGTTATTTCTTCGGTGGAGCTGGGACAAATAGAGAAGCCGGTTGTTCAGGTCTCTCCATTGATCAGTGCTGAGGATATGAGGAATATTTCAAGGTTATATTCAGAGGTGTTTTTGGAGGAGCCGGAGTTTACGACTGAAGTATTTGATGCATCAGCTGCCTACCTCTCAGGTATTTTGAAGCAGGACTATCTATTTCTGGATAAATGTTTCCAAAATAAAAGTGACTGTCTGACATTTTTGATCGATCATTTAGAAAAACAGGGCGATGTAACGAAGGATTTTCGTGTGGATGTGTTTGAACGTGAAAAAATGGGGGCAACTTCTTTGGAATCGGGCGTAGCGATCCCTCATGCATCTCCAAAAAATGTTCGGAAATCAAGAATTTGTGTATTGGCTTTGGACAAGGGGATTGTATGGGATAAATATAAGGTAAACATGATCATCTTGATTTGCATTGCTGAAAAGGATCGTAAGCAGATTAGAGGGATACTATCAGAGATCTATCAGATCGTGGTGACGAAAGAAAAGGTATCGGGCTTTTTAGACAAGATAAGAACATATTCGATGGAAGGAAGGAACGGAAATGACGCAAGTAATCAATACAGAATTAGTTGATTTAACTGTTGAAGGCTTATCAAGAGACGCAGTGATTCAACAATTGGCAGAAAGAATTGAACAGGACAATCGGTTGGAGAGCCTTGATGGCTATATTGACAGTGTGATGGAGCGGGAAACCTTAACCTCAACAGGGATTGGATTTGGGATTGCGATTCCTCATGGAAAAAGCAGCCATGTAAAAGAAACGACTGTCGCATTCGGACGACTGAAAAACAGTGTAGATTGGAATAGCTTGGATGATCAGCCGGTCTCAATTGTATTTTTGCTGGCAGTGCCGGAAGAATGCAAAGGCGATCAGCATTTACGAATCATTGCCGGTTTGTCCCGCAAGTTAATCCATGATGACTTTAGAGAAAAATTGGCAACAGCAGTTGAAGAAGAAGAAATTGTTGCTCTGATCAGTGAAAGTCTGGAAGCTGTTGTAAATCCAGTCTAGCTTTGAGAAGAGCCTGAAAGAACAAGGATAAACAGATCAGTTTTGATCTAGATAATAGAAAAGCAGAATGAAGGAGAGATAAAAATGAAATTAGTCGCAGTGACCGCATGTCCATCAGGGGTGGCCCATACGTATTTAGCAGCTGAAAGTCTGGCTGTTGCCGCCAAAAACAATGGTGTGGAAATCAATGTAGAAACACAAGGTTCTATTGGTATTGAGAACGAGATCACTAACGAACAGGTTGCAGCTGCTTCAGCTGTTATTCTGACAAACAATATCGGAATAAAAAATGAAGAACGCTTCAAAGGAAAACCAGTTGTCCGTGTCAGTGCAGGAGACTGTATCAATAAGGCAGATGCAATCATCAAAAAATTACAAGAAAAATTAGGCTAAGAAAGAGGGAGAAAAATGAATGAACTTATTTCTTTATTGAAGGATGCACGGAAGCATATGATGACTGGTGTTTCTTATATGATTCCTTTCGTTGTTGCCGGAGGAATCATGTTGGCAGTCAGTGTGCTCTTATCAGGAAATGCTTCTGTTCCCAGTGAGGGAATTCTGGCAGATATAGCCAATATAGGGATTACAGGCCTAGGCTTAATGGTACCGATCCTTTCAGGTTACATTGCCTTTTCCATGGCTGATCGTCCGGGTTTGGCTCCGGGGATCATCGGAGGAATGATTGCCAGTAATATTGGTGCCGGCTTTATCGGCGGGATACTTTCCGGGATTTTGGCTGGGATCGTTGTTACCTATCTGAAGAAAATCAAGCTATCATCTTCTCTTCGTTCACTGATGCCGATATTTGTGATTCCACTGCTAGGCACAATGATTGTTGGCGGATTGATGTATTGGGTCATTGGACAGCCGATAGCAGCAGCCATGGCTGGAATGACTAGCTGGCTGGAATCATTAGGCACGGGAAATTTAGTTATTCTTGGACTGGTACTAGGGGCAATGATTGCTTCTGATATGGGTGGTCCTATTAACAAGGTCGCATTCAGCTTTGGGTCTGCAATGGTTGGTACGATCGATCCTGTTACAGGAGTACCTAGTGATACAGCTCTAGCTATCATGGCTGGGATCGGTGTTGCTATCTGTGTACCGCCGTTGGCAATGGGTGCTGCAACGATTATCGCACCTAAAAAATTTACTGTGGAAGAGAAAAACTCGGGAAAAGCTGCTTTAGTCATGGGTTTAGTCGGTATTTCTGAGGGAGCGATCCCTTTTGCAGCAGCCGATCCGATTCGAGTGATCCCGGCAAATATCATCGGTGGGGCTGTCGGTTCTGCTGCCGCAATGGCACTTGGTGCCGGAAATCCTGCACCATGGGGGGGCTGGATCGTTGCACCTGTCGCGTCCAATCCATTGATGTATATTGCTGCTACATTGATTGGAACAGCGGTTGCAGCAGTAATTGTTGTTTTATTGAAGAAGGAAATTGCGGTGGAGGATACTGATAAGCTGGTTGATATGGATGAAGAATTTGACTTGGATATCACAATCATGTAAGGCATAGGAGTAAGTGATTGTAGTGAGTAAATATGTCTGATTTTCTTGCTGAAACGATGAATGCTTTCATAGGATGAACCAGCTGTAGTTGGAACACTTGAGGTTATCTCTAAAGAATAGCGAGTTGAACGTACTTAGGCACAGCCTGTTGCTAATAACAGGCTGTGTCTAAAGATTTTACATATTTAGATAGTGTATTATTCAAACGGTAATTAAGGTGGTTTCTGCGGCAATCATCCTTCTATACTCATCAGGGAGTGATTGGTTAGTGACCACAAGATCAACTTCCTTCCAGGGAGCCACCTGTACAAGAGAGCTTTTTTTGAATTTTGTGCTATCCAGCAGCACAATTTTTTTCGTGGATTTTTTCATTAGTCTTCGTTTTAGTTCAGCATCAACCAGAGAGGAAGTACAAAATCCTTCTCGCCCTTGAACACCACTGGAACCAAAGAAGCAAATGTCCAGCTGGATGTCTGGATACAGTTCAATTGAGGTATCATTTTGGAAGGCCATGTCGTTAGCAGTATAGCGACCGCCAAAGCAATAGATTTGATGATCACTGTTGGCTAATTCCAAGATTGCAGCAAGTGATCCGGTAAACAGCTGTTTTTCAGGTAGCTGTCGAAGCTTGGCTGCCAAAAGTGCGATGGTACTGCCTTGATCCAGTCCGATGCTGCAGGAGTTCTCAGGGATATACTCCACTGCCTTTAAGATAATCGGCGTCTTTTCATCCAGATACAACGGTGTCCGGTTGCTGACAGGGGCTAATTTTTCTTGCTTGACTAGCTCAGCACCTCCATATTTCTTTTTTAAGATGCCTTCATGCTCTAGATGAGCCAAATCTTTTCTGACGGTTTCATCAGAAACATTGAATTTTTTTACCAGTTCAGTTACCTTCACTGTTTTGTTTTGATAAAGCAATTCAGTGATTTCTTGTCTACGGGCATTGATTTCAGAAGCTTTCAAAAAGTACAGCTCCTTTCTTTGTAGTTAGTATGGATTGAAGCGCAGCCAGAGGTAAAGGCGAGCTTGCAAAGCTGAAAGACTCGTTTAGGTAGTAATTCTATTTTACACTAACTTTTTCTTGAATCCAAATTAATCATATAGAAAAATTGGATTTTCTCTTTTTTTGTATCGTTTTGATGGTTTAAACCCAATTATTTTGTGGAGTTGGTGGTTGAGATAATTTATACTGTAAGTGAAATAAGGAAAGGGTGATCATAAATGGCAAGTGGTGTAATAAAAAAGGAAGAAAATATAATTAATGTCGTTTCGACAGGGAATGATCGTATCCAACGAATGAAGGACAACTTATTTAAAGAAGAAAGGCAGATTTCTCTAGAACGAGCACTTCTTTATACGGAGAGCTACAAGGAAACAACTGAATTGCCGGTAATTCTTCGACGTGCAAAAGCAGTTGAGCACATCATGAATCATGTAGAAATAAGCATTCGAGAAGGGGAGCTTTTGGTTGGAAACCGAACAATCAGGCCAAGATCAGGCATTCTTTCTCCGGAAATGGACCCATATTGGATCATGAAGGAAATCGATACGATCGACTCACGTCCACAGGACCAATTTGTTTTTACCGAAGATGACAAGAAAATTTATTGCGAGGAGCTGTTTCCATTTTGGGAAAGCAACTCAATGAAGGATTTTATTACTGGTCAGATCACCGAGGATATCAGTGATGCCCTGAAGGACGAAGTATTCAAATTAAACCAGACGGATAAGGGACAGGGCCATATCATTATGGATTTTCCATCTATTTTAGAACATGGTATTCAGTATTACATTGACGTTCTTGAGGAGAAAATCAATGCTCAACCTGAAAATGATTTTTTTAAAGCAGGACGCATTGTTTTCTCTGCAATGAAAAATCACTTTTTGAGATACAGCGAGCTGGCGCAGCAAATGGCAGCTGATGCACAAGAGGAGCGGGCAGTAGAGCTGCAGACTATTTCTGATTTATGTATCAAACTAAGTACAGACAAGCCGGAATCCTTTTATGAAGCACTACAGCTGTTGTGGATGGTCAGTATTGTCGGACAGTATGAATCCAATGCTTCATCTCTTTCGTTAGGCAGAATGGATCAGTATATGTATCCTTTTTATAAAAGATCCTTGGAGGAGGGCATTTCAGAGACATTTCTTTATGAAGTGCTGGGTGATTTCTATGTGAAAACAAATGATGTCGTTTTACTCCGTAGTGAAAGCAGCGCAAAATGCTTTGCCGGCTTTCCAACAGGCTACACGGTTGTTCTTGGCGGTCTGGACGAATATGGACATGCGTCTGTGAATCCATTATCCTATATCATGCTGGATATATACCATGAAATATTACTACCGCAGCCGAATCTTTCAGTAAGAATGAATGAATTGATTCCAAGAAAATTCCTACTAAAAACCTGTGAGACGATCCGCCTTGGTACGGGGATTCCTCAATTATTCAATGACGAGGTTTGTATTCCCGGCTTTTTAAGTAAGGGTGTTTCTTTAGATGACGCAAGAGACTATGCGACAGTTGGCTGTGTGGAAATCAGTATTCCCGGTAAAACCTACGGCCTACATGACATTGCATTATTCAATTTGCTGAGGATCATGGAGTTGAGCATGTATAAGCTAAAAGATAAAGCAGATATAACCTATGAACAGTTGATGAAAGATATTGAAGAGAGTATCTCTTATTATGTTGAACTAGTCGCGAAGGGCTCGGATATTGTAGATTTAGGGCATCGGCATTATGCACCGACCCCATTTTTATCTGTTCTTATCAGTGATTGTTTGACGAATGGTAAGGATGTGACAGAAGGTGGTGCGCGTTATAATTTCTCCGGTGTACAAGGAATTGGCGAGGCAAATTTAAGTGATTCCATGTACGTGATCAAGAAAATGGTGTTTGAAAATGAAGAGATGACTTTCAGTGAACTAGTTGATGCGATGGCGGCCAACTATGAAGGAGAATATACAGCGCTGCAAAAGCACGTGATTCAAGATTTTGACAAGTACGGCAATGATAATGATGAAATCGATGAAATCGCAGCAAAGATTTTCCGGTACTATGCAAAGGAACTAGAGAAGTATACGAATATTAGGGGCGGGCAGTTCATTCCCGGAGCGTATACTGTATCTGCACATATTCCATTAGGTGAGGCTGTTGGTGCCACACCGGATGGACGAAAAGCTCAGGAGCAGTTGGCAGATGGCGGGTTATCCCCGATGGTCGGACGTGACCGCTTGGGACCTACGGCAGTGCTGAAATCCGTTAGTAAGCTGGATAATTATTTAACAGTCAACGGCAGCTTGTTGAACTTGAAGTTTCAACCGAATACCCTGAAGGGAAAACAAGGATTGAATAAATTTGCCGATTTTCTGATGGCGTACACTAAGTTAAAAATTCAGCATGTTCAATTCAACGTTCAATCTAAGGAAACTCTGCTGGCGGCACAGAAGCATCCTGAAAAGTATGCCGGTTTGTTAGTAAGAGTAGCTGGGTATAGTGCATTCTTTGTCGATTTGAACAAGAAAATTCAGGATGATATCATCGCTCGAGTAGAGCATGAGCTGTGAAAAGAGGCGGAGGCAATGAATAAGGGCTTAGTGTTCAATATTCAGCGATACTCGATCCATGATGGTGGAGGGATTCGAACCATCATCTTCCTAAAGGGCTGTCCCTTGGCATGTCCTTGGTGTTCAAATCCGGAATCCAGAAAAGGTGTTCAGCCGAGCAGCTGGCGAAAGAACGGTCAGCTGGAAGTCATTGGCGAATGGTATGATCTTGATTCTTTGGTAGAGGAAGCATTGAAGGATGAGATATTCTACAGAACATCAGGCGGTGGTGTGACATTATCTGGTGGAGAAGTGTTGATGCAGGCTGATTTTGCTGCTGAATTATTACGTGAGCTGTCTGATTTAGGTATCCACACAGCAATTGAAACTACGGGCTGTTTTCCAGTGGAGCGATTATCAAAGCTGCTGCCGTATGTGGATCAGGTGCTATTCGATTTGAAAATCATGGATGAGAGTATTTCTCGAAAAGTGATTGGACTAGATGTGCCAACAGTGAAGGAAAATTTTGAAGCTGCATTGATGAACAAGAATATTGAGGTAATCCCTAGAGTTCCGTTGATCCCCGGATATACAGACAGTCGCAGTAATTTACAGGCAATCATTGATTATCTTAAGAGCCAAGATGTATTCGATGTTCATCTGCTGCCATTTCATCAATATGGGGGCAGCAAGTATGATTACTTAGGCTGGGGATATGAAATGAAGGATGCGGTCACCCTGACTGGACAGGAAATAATTAAGATAAAGACTCTATTTGAAGAAGAAGGAATCAGGGCCAATATCGATGGCTTGGAGTAGTTGAAAACAGCTGAAGCAAAGTGATTGTTTCAGCTGTTTCTCTATATCAAAATGGATATGTGCGAGAAATTGAAAAAAGCACAAATGTGCATTTGTAGTCAGGAAGGAGTGCTTAATCCTTGAAATCATAGGGTTTCTAAATTTGAACGTTGATTTTTATCCGTTTTGTTGTCGACATTGCTACACTTAGTATAAGAATAAAGAAGGAGCTGTTTATTATGGAATTTATGCTGGATACAGCAAATTTAGCTGATATAAAAAAATACGCTGAAATTATCCCTTTGGCCGGAGTGACGTCAAACCCGTCAATCGTCAAAAATGAAGGGAAAATCGTATTTTTCGAACACATGAAGAAAATACGAGAAATCATTGGCAAAGACTGTTCTCTTCATGTTCAGGTTGTTGCTCAGGATTTTGATGGCATGATGGCTGATGCCAGGGCAATATTAGCAAATATTGATCAGAAGGTCTATATCAAGGTACCCGTCAATGAAGAAGGGCTGAAGGTGATCAAGGCGTTGAAGCAGGAGAAAATCCATGTGACGGCAACTGCAATTTACACTAAGTTTCAAGCCTACTTAGCCATAGCAGCCGGAGCAGACTATATTGCTCCTTACTTTAATCGGATGGAAAACTTGAATATCGATCCCCGTGAGGCAATCAAAGAGATGGCGCTGGAAATTGCTCGAACCAATAGTTCAACGAAAATACTGGCAGCGAGCTTTAAGAATGTCGCACAGGTCAATGGTGCATTGGAAAATGGCGCACAGGCGGCAACAATGGGCACGGATATCATCAGTCAGGCATTCAGTATGCCGTCGATTCAAAAAGCTGTGGAGGACTTTACCGCTGATTGGGAACAGATTTTCGAACCGGGAACAAAAATTTCTGATTTATAATCTTCTGTTTTTTGTCGGGTGACTGAGTGGAATATAAAGGTTGTGTAATCTGGGATAAGAAAAAGGTAGGAGGAAGTATATGGAAAAAGTATTTGCAAGTCCATCACGTTATGTACAAGGAAAAGATGTATTGAAAACGGGTTTGACCTATATTGAAGATTTAGGGAAAAAAACATTATTGTTATGTGATGATGTTGTTTGGGGAATAGTTGGCGAGCAATTATATGAGAATTTGAAGAAAGCTGATTTTGAAGTTACTCATGTCCCATTCAATGGAGAGGCTTCATCAAAGGAAATCGACCGTGTGTCAGAAATTGGCAAAGAGCATTCCTGTGATGTTGTTCTGGGGCTTGGCGGTGGTAAAACAATTGACGCTGCTAAAGCAATTAGTGACCAGCTGGGAATCGCTGTTGCAGTTCTGCCGACAGTTGCCTCGACAGATGCTCCGACTTCCGCACTTTCAGTTATTTATTCAGAGGATGGTGTGTTTGAGAAGTACCGTTTTTATGCAAAGAATCCAGAGCTGGTTTTAGTAGATACAAAAGTGATCAGTCAAGCCCCAACACGTCTACTTGCTTCGGGGATTGCCGATGCATTGGCAACTTGGGTAGAGGTAAGCGCAGTGATTAAAGCCAAAGGGACAACAATGGCAAAAGGGTATTCAACATTGGCAGCTGCCGCAATTGCCGAAAAATGTGAAGCTACCCTCTTCTCCTTTGGCTTACAAGCAATTGAAGCAAATCGTTCAAAGGTGGTCACCGAAGCGTTAGAAGCTGTCGTTGAGGCAAATACCTTGCTGAGCGGCATCGGTTTTGAGAGTGGCGGTTTAGCAGCAGCCCACGCGATTCATAATGGTTTTACAGCATTAGAGGGTCCTGTTCATGAGAAAACCCATGGCGAAAAAGTTGCTTACGGCACCTTGACGCAGCTGGTGTTAGAAAACAAACCAAAAGAGCTGTTGGATAAATACATCTATTTCTATCAGGTGCTAGGGCTTCCAACAACATTAGCGGATCTGGAACTGTCGGGAATCACATATGAAGAGTTGTTAATGGTTGGTAAACAGGCAACGATCGAGAGTGAAACGATTCATCAGATGGCAGGTACGTATACTGCTGAGGATGTTACAGATGCACTGTTTGCTGTGGATGCTTATGTTAATTCTTTAAAAAAATAATTATCTATTTTATGCTTCCGAAGCTACGTTCATTGCGTTGATTTTCGGAGGCTTTTTTATATTTAACCAGTTGGAAGAAGGGAACTGTAGAAATGGTATAATGGGTAAAAAATAGGAGGTGTGTTTGCTTTGGGAATGAAGGTATATGTAGTTGGAGAAGGTTTACCATACGATGTTAGGTTCGATGTGCGTAAGATCTTAGCAGATGATACGATTCGTCTGCTTCCTGATGTAAAGCTGTTTCCGATATATTGCCCTGCTTGCGGCAGAACACAATCGAATTTCTTTGTCCATCTGGGCTCTCGGTATGGTCAGGTAGGTGAGCTGAATTGTGACAGCTGCGGGCGCCTGATCAGTGTAACGGATCACGATAATCGGGTAGACAGTATTCGTTTTAATCAGACGGAATTTTTCTTTCCAGAGCTTTATAAAACGGATTGGCTGTATTTGAAACAGCTTGAGGAGCAGCAGGATATATCGCTGAATGCTGTGTTTGAACAATATGAAGGATTACATGCCCTATCGATGGATGAAGCAAGACACTTGATTGAACAAGCGATTGGGATGAGGACATCCGGCAATCAAGAATTTATCACAGATACTCGAATAACAAAGCTTCCAATAACTGTTAATCGATGGATAGAGCTGCTTTCAAAATGCGGTGTGAAAAACAGCTATTTAGAGCGGCTTCAATAATAATGTGTAAAAAGCAAACATGAACCGCTGAAACAACAAAGGGGCCTTCCTTCCTTTTCGTTTCAGCGGTTCATCTTTATTGTAACAACCCTTTTATTTATCTAAAATAAACTATTCATCTCTCCTGTTTTCAGATGAACTCCTTTTAATCAACTTGTTGAAAAAAACAGAAAAAAGTTTATTTTATTCAGAATAATAGTAAGTACCCATTGGATATGAAATCTAAAATACATCGATCATTTATCAACAATTAGAAATTATTGATTGGTGAAAGTTAGCAGATATCCTTACAAGAAAAGTATATCTTTTAGAAAACTAAAAAAATAGGTCAATTTTTTCCGGAAAATAGGAAAAATTGACCAATGATAGACTGTGTCTGATTTAGAGAGAATCACTCAAATTCATCATCAGACAAAATGCCGGCCAGAAATCTTCTGACCTTTTGCCAATCCTCCATTGTTGGGATAGGCTTAAGCACATATTGGGAGATGGAGTGTCTTGGATTTTCTATGTATATGGGGTAGTTGCTGATAATTATGTCAGCTTGGCTTTTTGCAAGAAAGTCAGAATTGATCGTTTTATTCAATAAAAACAGTGTGTGTATACCAGAGAAGGTTCTATTTATGATCAATAATAGATAGTCTAAAAATACGTTGTCGCCGTTTAAAGCGAATAAGACTTTTTTAGTCTCTGTTTTTTCTTCGTAAAGATAAATGACTGTATAGATGGTTAAGTTAGCGCAGATATCTTCAAAGTATTCGATTTCTAAGCTATGAAATGCTGCGGAGGTACTTAGCAGATACATCCATTTACCGAAGGTTGCCGAATGCTCGTGACGAATAAAATGAATCATCTGACTATCATTTTTTTGAAATAAAGGAGTTACTTTGTTCAAAAATAAATGAACAGCGAAATAGTTCTGCAAAGCTTTAAAAAAGGCGGGGGCTTCTTGAACGTTCGTGCTGAGATGCTTAGCAACTTCCGATGTAATCTTACTCAAATTTTCTTGAAGCATTTGACTCTTAAAGGAAAAATCTGGATTACCAAAGAGGTAGTCTTTATAAACAATACAGTCAAGACTGGTGGCATAAGAAAAAATCAGTTCATTTTCAGAGAATCCGATACTTTCAGGATAGAAACGCTTTTGAATATCCAGATAAATTATTTTGAATAATCGGTATTTTTTCGGGAAAAAGATTTCTTCTGCTTGTATACGTGCCGCTTCATAATGAAAACCATTCTTGATTCGTATTTTTTGAACCATTTGCCAGTAGCTCAATCGTTTGTGATCCAATAAAATTTTCAAATGCAGCTTTTCTTCCAGACACATGGATAAATAAGCGACAGATTTTTGATGAGCTATCTCCGGACGGAAGGATACTCGAATCGTTTCAGAATGGTAAAAATACTGAAAATAGAAGTAGCGAATATTTTCCTCCGTTCCAACGAGTTGAACAGGTGAAGTTGTTAGTGTCAGTGAATATTTTTTTAATGATTTTTTCAACTTCAAGAGATGCCTTTTTAAGGTTGCCTCGGATACGAAGCACAGGTCTTCCAGCTCATCCAACGTGACAGCGGGTCTGATAAACAATAAATCTAACACTTTGAAGCTCAATACTTCAGTATTTAACGTATTGAACAGCAGTTGGATAGTCGAAGAATCAACAGGCTGTATGAATGTGCCGATAGTAGTTTCTTCAAATAGTTCTTGTTGGGAAGGAATAAGGGCAAGAAGCTGTTCTACGTCTTGTCGAATGGTTTTGCTGTTCACTTGAAACTCTTCAGCGAGTTCCTCAAAGGAAATTGGGTAATGGGACTGTCTTAGTGTGGCTAAGAGTTTTAGCTGGCGCTGAAGTTTATTTTCTGTAACCAGCTGTAAGAGTGACGATTGAATGAATATCAGTCCTTTTTCCAGCAATAGGATCATTATAAGTAGAATGATAATAAAATAACAAACGTCTATTTTTATTATACTTTATTCCTACTCGTTTTATGTCTCTATTACAGGTTAATATAGAATAACAAGCGAAAATAATTTTAACACAGCCCTTTTTTTATAACATTAAAATATCATGGGGTTCTTCTTTTTTTTCACAGTGATTTTCCTGAAATCTGCGGCTGTTTTTTCATTGAAATAAACAAGAGGGTAGGTACACTGGTCGGAAGCTTGAGTAAGAAGAAAAGTATACTTCAGAAATTTTTTTGGAAAAACATTTGACAATCTTAAAAAATTCCTATAGAATGCTAATCAACACTTAATAAAACATCTGTTGAAGAGAAGAGTAAGTTTGGTTTATCTTTTTAGAGAGTCTCTGTTTGGTGAAAGGAGATAAGATAGAAAAGCTGAAGATGGTCTCTGAGGAAAAGTTGTTGATAGGTAAGCAACTTCGGGCAGCACCCGTTATCAATGCAGCAAGTTAGAAGATGACTTGAGAAGAGAGAAGCAAAATGAATTTGCTTCAAAATAAAGGTGGTACCGCGACTATTTCGCCCTTTTACTGATTGATCAGTAAAAGGGCTTTTTGTTTATCTGCATAAGATGAACACAAGAAAAATAATTTGATAATAAAGAAAGCGTAGAAATGGAAAGTACATATGGAGATTCATCAGACAGAGAGCCTGTGAAAGCTGAGAGCAGGCGGTGAAGGAAGTATGGAAAATGGCCATTGAGCAGCGCTCCGAGTGGAGAAATCCATAAGGCAGCGACGGATGCACCCGTTATAGTGCTGGAGTATAAGCAGTGATCTTGCTGCCGTACTTGAAGAGGGTATTTATGTGAGTAGATACTGAAACGAGGTGGTAACACGCAAAAGGCGTCCTCAAGTGCACAAATTTTTGTGCATTTGAGGATGCCTTTTTCTTTTGAAAAAAGGTACGGCCAAATGGTTAACAGTGAACCTTATAAACGGTAGGTTCTTGAATAAATAGTGAGGTGAAGGATTGTGATTGAGTTAAGAAATGTAAGTGTGACTTTTCAGGAAAAACAGAAAAAAATAGATGCAGTGAAGGATGTCTCTTTGACCATCGAAAAAGGAGATGTATTCGGTATTGTTGGCTATTCAGGCGCTGGAAAAAGTACCTTGGTCCGAGTGATCAATCTACTGCAGCGTCCAAGTGCAGGAGAAGTGATCATCAATGAAGAAAGGCTGCAGGCCTTTTCAGCCAAGAGGCTGAGAGAGCAGCGCAAGAAAATCGGGATGATCTTTCAACACTTTAACCTGATGAATGAACGAACGGTCTTTGATAATGTCGATTTTTCCCTGAAATATTCCGGGTTGAAGAAAGAAGAACGGAAAGGAAAAATCGAGAAGCTGCTGCAGCTGGTTGGATTAGAGGAAAAACAGGAAGCCTATCCCAGCCAGCTGTCCGGTGGTCAGAAACAACGTGTGGCGATTGCCCGAGCATTAGCGAACGATCCGGAGATTTTGTTGTGTGATGAAGCGACAAGTGCGCTTGATCCAAAAACAACGAACCAAATATTAGATTTACTAAAAAAGCTTAATCGAGAGCTGGGACTTACGATTGTCTTGATCACACACGAAATGCAGGTGGTAAAAGAGGTCTGCAATCGTGTAGCGGTGATGGAGGATGGGAAGGTTATTGAAGAAAATAATATTGTTGCAGTCTTCAGCGACCCCAAAGAGGCTTTGACCAAAGACTTTATACGTACAGCTGCTCATATCGATCAAGCATTGGAAACAATTTTTGAGCATCCGACATTGACAAATCTGACAGAACACGAAGAGCTGGTAGAGCTGTCTTATGTTGGAGAACAAACAAGCGAGCCGTTGATTGCTCAGTTATTCAGTAAATATCATGTCGTGACGAATATCCTTTATGGAAATGTGGAAATCGTCCAGCAGGTGCCGATAGGACGGCTGATTGTCGTTCTTTCCGGAGAAGAAAAACAGCGGGAAAAGGCGAGAGCCTATTTACTTGATCAGAAGGTGAAAGTAAATATCTTGAAACAGCTTCATGAGCATAGAGAAGACAGAGTCCTGCATGTGGTTTAAATCGAGTAGTCATCATAGAATCGTGAACAAAGAAAAATTAGAGCGAGTAAAGGGGTAGAATGAACGATGCAGAATTTTTTAGAAACGACCTTTCCCAATGTGATTCAATTGAAACAAGAATTTATCGATAGCACGTTAGAAACCCTCTACATGGTTTTCTGGACAGCGCTGGGAGCAGGGGTCCTAGGTATTATTTTAGGAGTGATCCTTGTAACAACAGCTCCAAGAGGGATATTTTCCAATCAAGTGATCTATAGTATTTTAGAGAAAATCATCAATGTTTGTCGGTCGATTCCTTTTATCATCATGCTGGCATTGATCCAGCCAATCACACGTCTTCTAGCTGGAACGACGATTGGGACAACAGCAGCTTTAGTTCCACTGATTGTGGGCGTTACACCATTTTTTGCCAGACAAATCGAGAATGCACTTCTGGAAGTTGATCAGGGGATCATTGAAGCTGCTGAAGCGATGGGCACAAGCCCATTGGGAATCGTCTTCAGAGTTTATCTCGTTGAGGGCTTACCAAGTATCATCAGAGTATCAGCAGTGACAATCATTAATTTAATTGGACTAACGGCGATGGCTGGAGCGATTGGTGCCGGAGGGCTCGGCAATTTAGCAATCACAAGAGGGTATAACCGATTTCAGACAGATGTCACAATAGCAGCAACAGCAATTATTTTGATTCTGGTCTTTTTAAGCCAATTCATTAGTAATCAATTGATCAAACGAACATCACACTAATTTTTAGAAAAGAGGAAAAAGAATGAAAAAAACAGTAAAAATATTAGCAGCAGTAGCATTAGCAGGATTGGTTTTGGCAGGTTGTTCTTCCGGAAGTGCCAAAAATAGTAAAACAGAAACGGTTAAGCTGGGTGTGGTTGGAGCAAACAACGAAGTATGGGAATCTGTAAAGGATCGCTTAAAGGACGAAGATATTGATTTAGAAATCATTGAATTCTCAGATTATACACAGCCGAATGCCGCTTTAGCTGAAAAAGAAATCGATTTGAATTCATTCCAGCATCAAATATTTTTAGATAATTACAATACAGAACATAAAACTGAGTTGGTTTCTATCGGAAATACGGTCAGTGCACCATTAGGAATTTATTCAGAGAAAATAAAGGATGTCAAAGAGCTCAAAGATGGAGCTGAAATTGCTATCCCAAATGACACGACAAACGGTGGTCGAGCGTTGCTCCTGCTTCAAAGTGCCGGACTGATCAAGGTCGATCCAACAAAACAGCAGACGCCGACAGTTAATGACGTCACAGAAAATAAGCTGAATTTGAAAATCACTGAACTAGATGCCGCACAAACAGCGAGAGCACTACAAGATGTGGATGCTTCAGTTATCAATAGCGGAATGGCTGTTGATGCAGGCTTTGTTCCGACAGAAGATGCCATTTATCTAGAACCAGTCGATGAAACGTCTAAGCCGTATGTGAATATCATCGTTGCCAGAAAAGAAGATGAAGAGAATGAGCTTTATCAAAAAATCGTGGATGCCTACCAACAGGAAGAGACGAAAAAAGTAATTGAAGAAACATCAAAAGGATCAAGTGTTCCAGCATGGGAAACATTTGGCCGTAAATAATCAAAAATCAGGAGGAATCAGACCATGAGTATAGCAGTAGAAAAAAGCATCAGAGATGAAGTATTAGAAGGAAAAGAAGAGGTTATTGCATTACGCAGACATTTTCATCGATATCCCGAAGCTAGTCTAAAAGAGTTTGAAACAATCAAGAAAATCAAAGAAGAGTTAACTGCATTAGAGATTCCTTTTGTTGCAGTAGGTGAGACGGGTGTTTTGGGAACAATTGAAGGCAAAGCGCCGGGGAAAACGATATTATTACGTGCAGATATCGATGCATTGGAGCTGGAAGATAAAACCGGAAAAGAATACCAGTCTAAGAATGCCGGCTTGAATCATGCTTGTGGGCACGATGGACATGCGGCAGCGCTACTGGGTGCTGCGAAGATATTGAAAAATCATGAAAATGATTTTGAGGGGAAAATCCTGCTGGCTTTTCAACCGGCTGAAGAAATTGGTGCAGGGGCTTGTCAGTTTGTAGATGGTGGTTTTGTAGAGAATGTTGATCGTGTGTTCGGGATTCATTTAGACTCGAGTGTAGAGGTTGGCAAGCTTGTGGCAACTAAGGGACCAACCAATGCCTCCTGTGATATTTTCAAAATCGAAGTGGAGGGCTTCAGCAGTCATGTGGCACAGCCTGATGTAGGCCGTGATGCTGCATTAGCGGCTGCCAGCATTGTTGTAGAGCTGCAGAAAATCGTGGCAAGAGAAGTCTCTCCTCTCGATACAGTGGTTGTAGGAATTGGGGTTATCAAAGCTGGAACACGGTATAACATTGTTGCAAATCATGCAGAAATCGAAGGGACTGTTCGAACCTTCAGCCATGAGACTCGTGCATTTGTTCTGAAACGAGTGAAGGAAATTGCGAACCAAATCGCTGAAGCACACCGTACAAAGATTTCTCATTTTTCAATTTACGATGCTGCCGGACCATTGATCAATGAAGAGGCAGCAACGGAGCTGGCACAACAAGTAGCTGCCGATATCGTTGGTGCTGAACATGTGATCAAGGATAATCCGAAAAGTCTGGGAGCAGATGATTTTGCTGACTTCTTGAGTAAAGCACCAGGAGTATACGGACGTGTTGGTACACGCAACCTGGAAAATAAGGATACACAGTATGGGCATCATCATGAGCAATTTGATATTGATGAAGACGGGCTGGCTTATGCAACGGAATACCATGTACAATATGCATTGAGCTATTTAGCGGAATAAAGTGAAAAGGAGAGTGGGACAATAATCTGTTGCCACTCTTTTCCATACTCTAAATCCGAATAAACGGCGAGTCAGAAGTAGCTCCTACGACAATAAGCCGGAATTCAACAAAAATTTGTGAAACAATTTTCGTGAATTCCGGCTTATTGCTTGTAGCTAAACACTTCTGTCTCAGCCTCGTTTATTCGTGTTTAGCTAGGTGTTTAGTTTTCTTTTATTCTTTTACGACTAACACATTGCAAGAAGCATTCTGAACAACATAATTTGTTGTTGAGCCAATGGTGTTTTCTGCCAGACGTCCTTTTCCTGTTGCGCCAATAACAATCAGGTCAACATTTTCTTCTTCAGGAACAGATGTAGAAATATATTCTTTCGGGTTACCAATTTCAACAATTGGTTTGACCTCTGTCAGACCTTGATCAAGAGCATAATCAATATGTTCTTCCATTTCTTGTCTGACAAGCTCTTTTTCTTCAGCCAGTACCTTTGAAAAAGCAAATGAGCTGTGGCTGATCGCATTCTCATCAATGATCGATAAGATGTATAACGCAGCATCATTTTTGACAGCTAACTCAACGGCATGCTTTAAGGCAAGCTCCGCATTCTTTGAACCATCTACTGCAACTAAAATTCTTTCGTAACTATTCATCCTGTTTCATCTCCTTCGTATCAGTTCATAACTTTCTTATAAAACAAAGTGACTACTAAAACGGCGAATCAACTAAAAGAGTATCCTAGAGAAATGATTGAATAAGGAAGTTATTGTAACTGTTCATTTCCTAAATACAAATTAAGTATAGCATGAAAAAAACAGAAAAAGAAAACGATATCAATTGATCTAAAAAAGAAAATAAATTCTTTCTTACTAGGCAGATAGAAGGCTATGTTGTCACCATCCTTGCAGAGAGAGACAGCGATGCATACTTCTTCGAAAATAAATGAGTATATAACGTTGGGAGAAATGACGGGCTAACGTGTATTGCTATTTTTAGTCTTAGCTAATCATGCTACAATTACTATATGAGATATGAAGAAAAAATTGGAGAAAACACATGATAAAACAGGATAGTCTTCATTCAATCAGCGATGAACGAGTGATTATTGATGGAAATGATAAATTTGTTTATGTATTGCCAAATGAATCTTTGAGGCATTGGATTTCAAACTTTACGCTATCATTCCCTGATGAAGAAAGCATTTCAGATAACTATACGATTGTGCCTCATGGAAGTGTGACTTTAGTCTATTATTATGATGATAACGGCCTGCACAGTCTGTTGTTTGGTGCGACAACGCAGCCAAGAGTAGTGGGAGATATTGCAAATAAATGTGAGATTATCTTCATTATTGAATTTCAGCCGGCAGGCTTCTTTCCTTTTAGCGGTGTGAAGCAAAGTGAATTACTCAATGGGGTTCACTCTCTATCTGAAATAAATCCTATGATTGATTTGAAAGTGAAGGAATTCTTCTTAAAGGAAGAAGAAGCTGAAATACTCTTTGGTAACATTGAAAAGCTCTTATCTGAGAATATTCGAACGAATTATCCAACTGCTCTTACAGCTGCAATACAGTTGATCACTCAAAGGTCAGGGATGATTTCCTCAAAAGAGGTTTCTCAAACTGTCTCATATAGTACCAGGCATCTAAATAGGTTTTTTAATGAGTATCTGGGGTTGAGCATGAAGGCTTTTGCTCGAATCGTTAGGGTCAATAATGCTTTGCGGCTGTTGAATGATCCTCAGAAATCACTAGCCGTGATTCTTGTTGAACTGGGGTATTATGACAGCTCTCATTTCATTAAAGATTTCAAGATTGTCTGTGGTATCACTCCCCGTGAATATCGAATAAATATGTCCGATTTTTACAGTGAAGTTGCCAAGTTTTAGCTCTATACTTGTCTTTAAAAGAAAGGAAGATGCGTGATGAAATTTGGCGGAACGTTACTGATTGTTGAGGATATTGAAAAATCAAAAGAATTCTATCAAGATCAGCTGGGCCTTAAAGTTACAATGGATTTGGGTGAACATGTATCATTTGAAAATGGTCTTGCTTTGCAAGTTGGCTATGAAAAAATTATTGGTCAGCACTTAAAGAAGATACAAGGTGCACATAACTTTCAGATATATTTTGAAGTGGATAATATCTGTGAATGGGAGCAGCGAATGAATGAAGCAGAATCGGTTGTTTTCCTGCATTCAATCAGAGAGTATCCGTGGGGACAGCGTTCGATCAGAATCTATGATGTGGATAAAAATATTCTCGAGATAGCAGAAAGTATGGACTCTGTTATAAAGAACTGCATCGCACAAGGCATGATCGTAGAAGATATTGCGAAGAAGACAATGTATCCAATTGAATATATTGAAACGCTGCTGTGATCTGGGAGTTGAAGCTTAAAGGCATGGGACAAAAAAGTTCCATGCTTTTTTACTTGAAGAGTAGCTAATTCAGATGAAAGAGAATGAAGCTCGTAGAGGGGATGATTGTCGTATTATTTCTCAAGTGTTTCAGCTAATTAAAACAGAGTAGATGATTGACATTCGATAAGTGCGATGATAGTATTAATGCCGTTGCAAAGGAACTGTGATACACATCTCACAGAAGAAATAGTATGCTCAAAATACTAGTACAAGCTCCTTTTGCAGCCTGGGTTCATCAACCATCCCCAGTAAAAAAACTTGGAGAAAGAAGGGGAATATATGCAAACATCTGCTACACCGAACAAAAATTTGAGAGTGCTGACACTCAATGCAATCATTATGGCGCTGTATTTGGCGCTGACACTTTTTGTCGCACCTGTTGCTTCCGGTCCAATCCAGTTCAGGATTTCCGAGAGCTTGAATCATGTAGTTGTTTTCAACCGTAAACTGATGTGGGGCGTACTTGGCGGCGTGATTTTTTACAATCTGGTATTTGGCTATGGTGTGATCGATGCGCTTTACGGCGGCGCTCAAACATTCGTATCTTTGGGGCTGACTGCCTTGATTTACAACAAAGTAAAAAATGTGAAAGTTCGTTTGGCGTTAAATACGGTGTTCTTCACTGTATCCATGGTATTTATCGCTGTTATGTTGACCAATACAGGAGGAACAGAAGAAGGCTTCTGGATCACTTATTTCTTCCTGGCATTCAGTGAATTCATTGTCATGGCGGTATCTGCACCATTGATGTATTTTCTAAACAAAGCAGTACACTTTGAATCACGTGTTTAAATAGAGAATGGACCTTATCCCTTTAAATCAAACACCGACAATGCTGAAAATTTTTTCGGCAGAGTGGGTGTTTTTTCTTGAAATATGATTTACTACTAAAATACGCGGAAAAATAAGGGTGATTTTCTCTTTTTATGTGTTGGATTGTTTACAAATCAGGTAGGAAAGATTAAAATTAAACTTTGTGGAGAACTCCATTTTGATAAATAAGAAACTGTTATTTACATTTTTGATGAATGACAGCTGAAGATAGAGTAGAGAAGTAGAAGGAGGAAAAGAAATGTACGAGTTTAAAATTGGTATAGATCCAGTAGAACATGATCGTTTTGTAGCACAGCATCCACTGTGTAATCTGCTGCAGTCATCTTCATGGGCTAAGGTCAAAGACAATTGGGGATCAGAGATAGTGGGTGTCTATCAAGAAGGTGAGCTGGTGGCATCCAGTTTAGTTCTCTTACGTCCGCTTCCGGCAGGATTCAAGCTCTTATACACTCCTAGAGGACCAATCATGGACTATACAAATAAAGAGCTAGTTCAATTCTTTATGGATCAGCTGAAGCAATTCGGTAAGAAAAAGCGCGCTGTTTTTGCCAAGATGGACCCTACTGTTATTTATAAGAATATATTGATGGATCGTGAAGAAGAAATGAATACTGAGGCACAAGTGATCATTGATAATATGACTGCTTCTGGTGCTAAATATCAAGGACTGACGATGGAAATGTCCGCAACGATCCAGCCTCGTTTTCAGGCCAATATCTACAAAGAGGATTTCAGTGAAGACAAGCTGTCAAAAAGCACAAAGAAAATGCTGAAACAGGCGCAGAAAAAGGGCGTTACCGTACGACAAGGGAATAAAGAACTAGTGCCTGAGTTTGCTGAGATGATCAAACTGACTACAGAGCGTCAGCAAATCTCACTTAGAAATGCAGATTATTTTGAAAAGCTGATGACAGTTTATCCTGATCAATCCTTCATTATGCTGGCGGAGGTTGATCTGAAGGCTCGTTACGAAGAGACACAAGCAAGACATGAGAAAAACAAGCAGGATTTGGCTAATTTAAAAGAGAATCAGGTAAAGAAAAGACATAATCTGGAAGAGTTGGAATTTTCTCTGACGCGTGAACTTGCCGAGCTTGAAGAAAGTATGGGGCACTCAGGAGATACAGCAGTTGTGGCTGGTGCCTTGGCAATCACTTTTGGTACAACAAGCGAAATTCTCTATGCCGGAATGGATGACCGTTACAAGCGTTATATGCCAGCTTACCTCACTTGGTTCGAAGCCATTAATGAATGCTTCAATCGAGGGTGTGAAAGCTGTAACATGGGTGGTTTAGAAGGCAGTTTGAATGACGGATTGATCAAGTTCAAGTCGAACTTCAATCCAAAAATCAACGAGTTTGTCGGCGAGTTCGATCTACCTGTTAATAACCTTATGTTTAAATTGAGCGAATATGCGTATAAATTGAAAAAGGGAAAATAATAAAGCAAAGCCTTGATCAGAACTTTTTGGTCAAGGTTCTTTTGTTGTGTTAATGACGATGAGAAATTGTCGCTCTCATCCTAAATAATAAGGCGTGTAAGTTTTTGATGATCATCAAAAGCTTACACGCCTTATTTTATTTATAGTTTTTGTGTTGCATTCGTTTTTGTCAGTCTAAGTAAAACAGCAGTTACTGCTGCTGTAGCGAAGCCGGCAACGATTGCTTCTACTAGTCCGCTGGTAAAGACAACGCCTAGGATAACAGAGAAGACTGTTTCAAGACCGATACCAACTGCCTCAGCATAGGAATCTTTGAAAAGCAGGAAGATCCCACCCATGACTAAGATGGTATTAGTTGCTGCACCACTGAAACCGGCAATAAAAAGACCGATAGATTTAGCGCCTGCACTTTTTTCAGCACGTTTACGAAACAGCTTGTAGACAAAATAGGGGACAATCCCTATTAAGATTCTTGGAACGATGGCGATAATGATAGCTTTCCAGCTTCCTTGATCTGTCCCTATCACCGGAATGAAGGGAGAAAAGAGAAAGGAAGTTGGTGAAATAATCACCGTCGCCCGAACCATACTGATGATACCGAATACTCCGCCGAGAAAACCGCCTAGCTTTGGACCAAGAATGATCGATGCAATAATAACGGGAATATGCATGGTCGTTGCATTGATTGGCCCAATCGGTATGAAGCCTAAAAAGGGTACAGAAGCCAGTAAAATTAGAATGGCTAAAAACATTGCCGTCAGCGTAAATTTCTTTGTATTAGTCATTGATGAACTCCTTATGAATGAGATAAAATTCGGTTTACTTCGTTGACGATTTCATCAACGTCCGCTAAAGCTCCTCTGCCGAAATCACCGCAGGCCAGTAACGCTTCCCGTGGTTCGATTTCCTGATAGCCGACTTCTTTAAGTGTGTTTAAGTTCTTTTGCATGATCGGATTTTGATACATATACGTGTTCATAGCAGGTGCAATCAGTTTAGGAACCTCTTCCTTCAACGCCATCGCAACAGTGGAAAGCATATCGTCTGCGATGCCATTCGCCAGCTTCCCAATGATATTTGCTGAAGCGGGAGCAACTAAGAATAAATCAGCCCTCTTAGCCAGCTCGATATGGTTGATCTGCTCCGGATAGATTTCCTCCATGACTTCAGTGTGTACCGGATTCTTTGATAACGCCTGCAGCGTTAGCGGGGTGATGAATTTGGTACTGTTGACAGTCATGATCACTTCCACTACATAGCCCAGTTTACCTAAACGACTGGTAATATCGGCTGCTTTGTATGCAGATATGCTTCCTGAAACACCAAGTAAAATTGTTTTCATGAGTGATTTGCTCCTTTCATTTCTACATTCCTTACAATGAGTTGAGCAATGGCTTGCTTTGTTTCAGCCGTTTCTGTCTGACCATCTGAATGGATCAGGATTCCACGATGTTTTTCACCGTGAATGGTTTCAAGATTATTTGCCAAAACAAAATCGCATTGATTCTTCTTCAAAGTAGTGGTGCCTACATTGATCAGTTCATTTTCAGAAACACCGACGAGTAATTTAAATCCAACTAAAACAGTGGTTGGTTGTTTTTCTCGAATTATAGAGATTATTTTAGGATTTTTTTTCAGGAAAAGCAAGAGACGTTCTGTATTTGACGAGATTTTTTTTTCTTTTTGTTCCTGTGTGCCTAATTGCTCCATTACTTTTTTGACTGTTTCTTCTAAAGCTGATTGTGTGAAATCCTGCTGATCTGCTAATGATTTCGCAAGAGCTGTGGTCAATGCTTCTTCAGGAATACTTGTTTCACTTGAGAAGTCACTGACAGCCATGCTATGGATGATTCCGTCGAAGACCTGCTCGGATAATAGCTGGTTCATTTTGCTCAACAAGTCTTCTGTTGTCTCAATTTGTTCTATCGTTACATGTTCAGATTGTTCTGGTTTGACAGCGTAAGGGGTGGTCAAATAGGTTACTTGATGCCCGTGTGCCAGAAATTCTTCAGAGATAGCTTTACCCAAGCGTCCAGTAGAATGATTTGTGATCGAGCGGACATTGTCTATTTTCTCTGAGGTTCCACCTGCAGTGACTAGTATATTCATTTTTCCAACTCCTTGCTTTATTCTTAAAACTTGATGATCGTTCGACCAACATGCTGTCCTTTTTGTAGGGCATCAAAAACGTTCGGTGCTTCTTCTAAAGTGATTTCATTGATCAGCGCTTGCTCGGCACTATTTAAATCAGCAGCAAGGCGCTGCCAAATTTTTTGTCGTTTGTCCATCGGTACATTGACAGAATCGATACCTAGAAGTGCAACATTTCTTAAAATAAATGGCAGGACTGTTGTGTTTAGTCCAAGTCCGCCGGCATTACCACAGGCAGTGACGCTTCCGCCGTAATTGATCAGGGGCAGTACTGCTGCTAGGGTGTCCCCACCCACAGTATCTAATGCAAAATCAAACAGCTGTTTTCCTAATGGTCGGATTTTTTCCGGCATGAATTCTTCATGTAAAAGGACTTCAGAAGCTCCTAATTGCTGCAGCTTATTAATAGTATCTTTTTTTCTGGTTAAAGCAGTGATGTTTTTATAGCCTAAGCCCTTCAACATGGCAATACTCAGTGAAGCCACACCACCAGATGCTCCAGTCACAAGGATGCGGGCTTCTTTATTTTCTGAGAGTCCGTTCCTTTCAAGGGCATCAATACACAAGGCTGCTGTAAATCCGGCAGTTCCAATGATCATTGCTGATTTTTCAGACAGCTGATCGGGAAGCGGCACGACCCATTCAGCTGGGACCCGTACGTATTCTGAGAAACCACCTGTATGACTGACGCCTAGTCCGAAGCCTGTAATCAGTACCTTATCGTTTGCTGTGAAGCGGCTATCATCTGAAGAAACGACTGTTCCACTGACATCAATTCCGGGAATCATTGGGTAGTTACGAATAACTCCGCCATTTTTCATGACTGCCAAGGAATCCTTGAAGTTGATTGAAGAGTAGCTTGTTTTGATCAATACGTTTCCTTCTGATAAATCATCAAGCGTGATCATCTGAATATCGGATGTGATCTCTCCGTCGATTTCTTGAATAAGAAGTGCAGAAAACTTTTCCATAATGAACCTCCACGTTATCATTAAATATGTTGATACTATCATATCATATTCTTGCTTTTTTCTTTCCAATTTCTTCCCTGTGTTTCTCAAGATTATTTATTGAAAAGAAATCATCATTTTTTTTAATAAAATGGTTGCTATTTTTACAAAAGTCCGTATACTGAAAAAAGGTTAAATTAAACTCCTTGTTTAGTATTAGTAAACTTTGTAGGATTTAATAAAAAAATGATCAAGATGGGGTGAGTGAATGGAGATTGGCGAGAAGCTGAAGAATCTTCGGATTCAAAAAAATCTAACACAGGAAGAGCTGGGGGAACGAACAGACCTGACAAAGGGGTATATCTCACAGCTTGAACGTGATTTAAGCTCACCTTCTATGGAGACATTTTTCAATATACTAGAGGTTCTGGGTGTGACACCGGAGGAATTTTTCAGTGAGGATAATACTGAGCAGAAGATCGTGTACGGTGAACAGGACTGTACCTATTATCAAGATGAGGATAATGGTTATCAGCTAAAATGGTTGATCCCGGAATCCAACGAAAAAGAAATGGAACCTGTTCTTTTAACGTTTGACAAGGATGGCGAATATAAGAATTTTGAACCTTCACTTTCAGAGACGTTTATTTTTGTACTGGAGGGTTCGGTATCGTTAATTCTTGGAGAAGTCAGTCATACGGCGAAAAAGGGTGAAGCAATTTACTACGAGGCGACAGAACCTCATCAACTAATAAACAAGTCAAAAGGAAAAAGCCGAGTGCTGATCGTGGCGACTGAATCTTATCTGTGATTTGGAGGAATGAAGAAGTGGGAAAGACAATTATTTCGTTTGAAGATGTTGTGAAGCAGTATGACGATGATGAGCTGGTATTGAAAAACGTCAGCTTTGAAATAGAAGAAGGAAAATTTTATACGCTGCTGGGACCTTCAGGCTGCGGCAAAACAACTATCTTAAGAATCTTAGCTGGTTTTACAGATGTCAGTGAAGGAGATGTTTATTTTGACGGTAGTCGAATCAATGATGTGCCGGCGAATAAGCGACCAGTAAATACAGTTTTTCAGGATTATGCCTTATTTCCTCATATGAATGTATTCGATAATGTTGCGTTTGGGCTGAAAATAAAAAAAATGCCAAAGCAGGAAATCGAGAAGAAGGTGATGGATGCACTGCGTATGGTACAGCTTCCCGGCTATGAAAAAAGAGAAATCAGTGAAATGTCCGGAGGTCAAAGACAGCGGGTGGCAATCGCTCGGGCAATCGTCAATGAGCCGAAGGTTCTATTGCTGGATGAGCCGTTATCGGCTCTAGATCTAAAGCTGCGTACTGCGATGCAATATGAACTGAGAGAGCTGCAGCAGCGATTAGGAATCACTTTTATTTTTGTTACCCATGATCAGGAAGAAGCGTTGGCGATGAGTGATGAGATATTTGTCATGAATAAAGGGGAAATCGTTCAAAGCGGAACACCTGTAGATATTTATGATGAGCCGATCAATCACTTTGTAGCTAATTTTGTTGGAGAAAGCAACATTGTTGCCGGTCGAATGATCGAAGATAATCTGGTTGAATTTGTCGGGAAACGATTTGAGTGTGTGGATGGCGGAATGCGTCCAAATGAAGCCGTTGAGGTTGTCTTACGTCCTGAGGACCTTACAATCACAACAAAGGATAAGGGGAAATTGATTGTAACTGTGGATACACAGCTTTTCCGTGGTGTCCATTACGAGATCGTTTGTCATGATGAGCATGAGAATGAATGGGTGGTTCATTCAACAAGAAAGGCGGTAGAAGGATCACAGGTCGGTTTGGTTTTTGAGCCGGAGGATATTCACGTGATGCGCTTCAATGAGTCTGAGGAAGACTTTGATGCTCGTCTGGAAAGCTATGAAGAGTAGGAGGTAAAAAATGAAAACAGTACGTCGAATCTATTCGGTTCCTTACGCTTTATGGCTGATGCTTTTTGTGATCGCCCCAGTTTTGATGATCGTCTATCAATCTTTTTTTGATATGAACGGGCAATTTACATTAATGAACTACCAAACATATTTTACATCAGGCACTTATTTGGCAATGACCTTCAACTCTGTTTGGTATGCGTTTTTGATCACACTTGTGACTTTGCTGATCAGCTATCCAACTGCTTATTTTCTGACAAGGCTGCAGCACAAGCAGCTATGGCTGATGTTGGTCATCTTGCCGACTTGGGTCAATCTTTTGCTAAAGGCTTACGCCTTCATCGGGATTTTCAGTATGCATGGAACAGTTAATCAGTTTTTGAACTTTATGGGGATTGGTTCACAGCAGATTCTGTTTACAGATTTCAGTTTTCTTTTTGTAGCGGCATACATAGAGCTGCCCTTCATGATCATGCCGATTTTCAATGCGTTGGAGGAAATGAATCCATCTTTGATCAGTGCTAGTCGAGATTTAGGTGCCAATAGTGCTGAGACATTTCGTCGAGTGATTTTTCCTCTGTCATTGAATGGAGTGAAAAGCGGTGTTCAAGCTGTCTTTATTCCGTCGTTGTCACTGTTCATGTTGACACGTCTGATTGGAGGGAATCGAGTGATCACTTTGGGAACTGCGATTGAACAGCATTTTCTAGTCACACAGAACTGGGGGATGGGCTCAACGATTGGTGTAGTATTGATTGTTGCGATGGTAGCGGTCATGATCTTAACAGGCGAGAAGAAAAAAGGAGGTAAGGTCAAATGATTAGAAAAAGATTCAAATGGTCGAATGTTTACCTTATCCTTGTATTTTTACTACTCTATGCACCAATTTTCTATTTGATTCTTTTTTCCTTTAATGATGGGGAAACGATGAACAAGTTTACCGGCTTTACATTGGCAAATTACTCAGCAGTGTTTGAGGACACACGCTTGCTGATCATCGTATTGAATACCTTTCTACTAGCCTTTTTATCGGCGTTGATTGCTACGATCATCGGAACCTTTGGGGCAATGGCAATTTATTACACAAAAGGCCGTCGCAGTCGGACAGCGTTACTAAGCTTCAATAATATATTATTGGTGTCGCCGGATGTTATCATCGGCGCCAGCTTTCTGATCTTTTTTACAGCAGTTGGTTTTATCAGCCTTGGTTTTACAAGTGTTCTGCTGTCCCATATTGCTTTCAGCATTCCAATCGTTGTTCTGATGGTTCTGCCGAAGCTGCAGGAGATGAACGATTCTATGGTGGACGCAGCGAGGGATCTCGGCGCTAGTAATTTTCAGGTGTTGAAAAATATCGTGCTGCCGTATCTGTCTCCGGGAATCATTGCCGGCTACTTTATGGCTTTTACGTATTCACTGGATGATTTCGCTGTAACATTCTTTGTGACAGGTAATGGCTTTACCACTCTTTCTGTTGAAATCTATTCTCGAGCAAGACAGGGGATCAGCTTGGAAATCAATGCGTTAAGTGCGCTGGTCTTTCTATTCTCAATGATTCTTGTGATCGGCTATTACTTTATCAGTAAGGACAACACATCCAAACGTATGAAGAAGCTGCGCCGTGAACAAAGAGAGGTGGCGAAGCTATCATGAAAAAATTGAATTCGCTATTTCTCGGCATTCTCTTGATTATTCTGGTTCTATTTTTGGGTGTTGGTCAACTAGAGCGTGCCAGTGGTATGGCTGGGGCAGATACGTTGACAATCTATAACTGGGGAGACTACATCGATCCGCAGCTGATCAAAGAGTTTGAGAAAGAAACTGGCTACAAGGTCAATTATGAAACTTTTGATTCCAATGAGGCGATGTTCACAAAGATTCAACAGGGTGGTACGGCTTATGATATCACGATTCCATCTGAGTATATGATTCAAAAAATGATCAGTGAGGATATGCTCTTGAAAATCGATCAGTCGAAGCTGACAGGTCTGGAAAATATTGATGAACGATTTTTGAATCTGGATTTTGATCCCAACAATAATTACTCAATTCCCTATTTCTGGGGCACCTTGGGGATCATCTATAATGACAAGTTTATTGACGGAGAAAAAATTCAAGAATGGGATGATTTATGGCGTCCGGAGTTGAAAGATAATCTGATGCTGATCGATGGCGCTCGCGAGGTTATGGGCTTGTCATTGAACAGCCTCGGGTATTCTCTCAATAGTAAGAATGGAAAAGAGCTGGCAGAGGCTTCTGATAAGCTGAACAAGCTGACTGATAATGTTAAGGCAATTGTTGCCGATGAAATCAAGATGTACATGATCAACGAAGAAAGTGCTGTTGCAGTATCCTTTTCAGGAGAAGCCGCAGAAATGCTGGATGGCAATGAGCATTTACACTATGTGATTCCGTCTCAAGGCTCGAACTTATGGTTCGATAATATCGTTATTCCAAAAACGGCGAAGAACATTGATGGCGCATATGCATTTATCAACTTCATGCTGCGTCCGGAAATTGCAGCCCAAAATGCAGAATATATTGGGTACTCTACGCCGAACAAGAAAGCAGAAGCCTTATTGCCAAAGGAAATCTCTGAGGACGAACAATTTTATCCAGATGACGAAACGATTTCCCGCTTGGAAGTCTACGAAGACCTCGGCTCAGAATACTTGGAAATCTATAATGATCTGTTTTTGGAATTTAAGATGTATAGGAGGTAGGTGAAGACTCACTTAAAATGAGGTTCATTCAATAAAAAACTGAAAGCCACTATTTTAGCTTTCAGTTTTCTACAAAAAGCGACGAGTTTGTCGCTTTTTTTGCAATTTTTATTAGGAAAATCTGTTATAAATCAGATTTTGTAGTGACAAAGCTATATTGATTATAAAAGAAATCAAAACATTACTAGTGGCACTTTAAGGATGAATGAAAAGAAGTGCTGATTTATCAGTTTCCAATCAGTGTTTACTCACAGCGAACACTGATTAAAACCAGTTGAGGATAACGAATCAAAGCCTTCAGTTTCTCTCAGATTATTTATTTGTTTAGAGTAAATGCTTCGCCTGCTGCTAATACATGGATTCTATCTGGATTGATCACTTTACCGTAAAGATCATTCGGGTCACCATTAAAGACATTCATTGCTGGGGCATCAACTGTCCCCCAGTGGGATAGAATCAGTGCAGCATTAGGATAAGTATTCGCAAGTAAAACAGCATTATCAAATCCTATATGCCATTCATTATCAGAAAAATCGAAAAGGATTGCATCTGGTTCTGGCATCTCTAAATGACTCTGTAAAAGCTTTGAATCACTAGGCACCCAGAATGTACCATCCGGTGTTTCAATCCAAAATCCGCAATAGTCTTCACGTTTAAACTCACGGTCAAATTTTGTTGTTTCGTTTTGCCATAAATGGTTTGCAGGAGTTAATGTGATTTTGATTTGTCCATGATCAATCGTTTCATCAATATCATGTCCATGGGCGTTTCCACCAATTTTTTCTTTGAATAATTCGGCCACATATTTCGGGGCATGTATTGATTTCGTCATCGGAACAAGCCTTTTTAGTGTATCTAAACTAAAATGATCATTATCAGAATGAGTAATCAATATAGTATCTAAATGAGGGATTTCATCGGCTTTGATCGGCATGTCAATCAATAAAGGCAGATCAAATCCTTCAAGAACAGGATCAATCATCATGCAATACCCTCGGCTATTCAATAAAACACCGGAATTTCCTAGCCATCGAATGACAGTTCCATCGCTTTTTAAAAAGGCTTCAGAATCAAAAAGAACTGTTTGTGGTGGAATGGCTTGATTATATTTTGTCATTTAGAATACTCCTCTATTAAATTTTCCTGTTTTTTCTTGACTTGAAGTGCGCTGCACCATGTATTCTATTCCTGTAAGGGAAATCGTTATGAAACGGTTCTCAATTATTTAGATAGAATAGTTAGATTGTATTTTTGATAAGCGGCTACTTTCTCAAAATTATTATCAAAAAAAGGAATTGATAGCCCTCTGCCAAATACATAATGAAGCCAACACTGACTTTCTATCTAATCAAAAGACTGTTAGAATAATAAACACTAGTAAGTTTTTGATTGGAAAGATGAGGTAGCTATGACTATTTCAAAAATTTCTGATCTCATGAAAGGAGTGTTGCTGGATGTATTTATTTCAACGTATTGAAGAAGCCGCTTTTAAGCAAAATGATGCACGACGGACGATTGGAGAATTTATTCTGGAACATAGAGATCAGCTTCAAGAGCTGAGTATGGAAGAAATTGCACAACAAACGTACACGTCAAAGCCGACATTAGTGAGATTTGCTAAATACTTTGATTATTCCGGATGGATGGAGTTCATGTATGCGTTTACTCATGAAGTTGCCTACCATGATGAAAATGCTTATGCAGATGTAGACCCCAATTTCCCTTTTTCTGAGAAAGACAATTCCTTGGAGATGATCGAGAGTTTAGTAAATCTGAAGGTTCAAAGTATCAAAGACACAGTTTCATTATTAGCTTTAGATGATCTGAACAAAGCTGCTGAAATTATTAAAAATTCTGAAAATACAGTTATTTATGGAACAAGTCCAAATTATTATTATGGTGAGCTGTTTAAAAGAAACTTATTGACTATTAACAAAAAAGCGTTTATGTCAAAATCCGGTGAGAGCGGAATAATCTCGCATACACTAACGTCAAATGACTGCGCAGTGATTATCTCTTACTCCGGGAATACTCCGGATGAAAATCCAGTCAATAATGTGAAAATACTAAGAAAAAACAACGTGCCGATCATTAGTATAACGAGTGGTGGAAAAAATTACCTTCGTGACCATTCAAATGTAGTTCTAAATATTTCCAGCAAAGAGAAGCTGTACTCAAAAATTTCAAACTATGCAACACAGGAATCTATTCTGTTTATTCTCGAAGTGCTGTATTCAAAAATTTTCGCACTAGATTATGAAGAGAATAAGAATAGAAAGATCAGCAACTCAAAATTGTTGGAATCGAAGCGGACATCAAATTTTAAAGACCTGGCTGAAAAATTCTAGAAAAGCACCGATTCGGTGCTTTTTTCTGTTTATAAAATGGAAGTCATCGTTGAAGGGTCAAGGATGTCTAAGAGTAAAAAAGTATTATCATAATAGTCAAAAGAAAATATAGCACAGTTAGGAAAATGAATCGGAATTTCTTTTTTTGGATCATTCCAGATTTTTCTCAGGAAATAAAAACAAGCACCATTATGAGATACTGCTAGAACCTGTTGATGGTCCGGTGTGTTCATTACCTTTGTCAATGCTTCAACCATTCTTCCCTCAACATCCTGTGCACATTCTCCTCCGAACTGGGTATAGAAAGTTTCGAAATAGTCGGGTCCTTTTGGCTGCAGACTCGTTTGCTCACCCTCGTATAAACCAAAATTCATCTCTTTTATTTCTTTTAGTCGAGTGTAAGGTTTTCCGTTTGTGATGATTTCTAAGGTATCTGATGCACGTTCCTGTGTTGATGTGTAGAAATGGTCAAAATCAATTTGTTTCTCCTTAAAATAATCTCTCACTTGTTCTGCCTGCTGAATCCCTTTGGCAGTTAGCGGTGAATCACACGCACCTTGAACTTTTCCTAATTTGTTAAAAAGTGTTTCACCATGACGAACTAGGTATAGTTTTTTTCTCATTGTTTTCCCTCCTTACAATCAAGTATACGACTTAACCTTTACTTGAGGTCAAGCATATAAAGAAAATGTGAAATGAATTTCATAAACTTGTGCTGTTTTAGAAAAAAATATGAAATGCGTTTCGACAATGCGCCAAACTATTGGAAACGCTATCTCAGAATGGTAGAGTGCGTATATAAACAGGATTTGAATAACCGGTTAGCTCAAAAATTACTATCTTGTTCCATTGAAAGGAGAATACCATGAGTAAGAAATACGAAGGATTGGCTCATGACATTGTTGAAAAGCTAGGTGGCAAAGAAAATATTATGGAGGGCTATCACTGCCAAACTCGTCTGCGGTTTAAAGTGGCTGATGAATCCAAAATCGATGCGAAAGGGTTGGAAACCTTAGACGGTGTCACAAAATATATCGTTAATGCTGGAGTACATCAGGTCGTTATTGGCACACATGTAAAAGAGGTGTTTGAAGAAATCGAGAAGAATATTGATGTCGATCCTTCAAAAGAAGTAGCAACTGAAAAAAAGGGCATTCTCACATCGATTATTGAATTTGTAGCAGGTACATTTCAACCAGTGATTCCGGCCTTGTCTGGAGCTGGAATGGTCAAAGCGGTTTTAGCTTTATTGGTTGTCTTCCAAGTCATCTCAACAGATTCTCAGACGTATTATTTATTGAACATGTTCGCCGATGGTGTGTTCTTCTTCCTACCGGTGATTTTAGCTTTTACAGAAGCTCAGAAGCTGAGGTGTAACCCGATTCTTGCGGCTTCTGTTGCAGCGATTATGATGCACCCAAATTGGGGAGCCTTAGTCACAGCAGGAGATCCAGTGCAATTCTTTGATATTGTTCCATTTACTCTAGCAACTTATACAGGATCAGTGATTCCGATTCTCTTGGTAATCTTTGTACAATCTTATGTAGAAAAATTCTTAAATCGAGTCATCCCTAAATCTGTAGAACTTGTATTTGTTCCGATGTTGACCTTCTTGGTTATGGGAACGTTGGCCTTCTCAGTGTTGGGACCAATCGGAAGTATTATTGGCGGTTATCTTGCAGCGTTCTTTACATTCTTAAGTGTTAATGCAAGCTGGGTTCCGGCTGTTCTAATTGGTGGCTTCTTACCGATCATGGTAATGTTCGGATTGCATAATGGGGTAGCTCCACTGGGTGTTATGCAGATGGCCGAGCTTGGCTATGATAGTATTTTCGGTCCGGGTTGTGTATGCTCAAATATTGCTCAAGCGACAGCTTCTGCAGTGGTGGCATTTAGAACTAAAGACAAAAAATTGCGTCAGGTAGCAACTTCAGGTTCAATTACTGCTTATATGGGTATTACAGAGCCAGCATTATATGGAGTCAATCTGCCGAAAAAATACCCGCTGGTTTCTGCCATGATTGGTGGAGGTTTAGGCGGTTTATACGCTGGATTGACCAACACTCACCGATTTGCAACGGGTTCATCAGGGCTTCCTGCAATTTTGCTTTATATTGGCGATGACACGATGCGATTCTTTTGGAATATTGTCATTGCACTAATAATCTCAGCAGTATCAACGGCTATATTGACCTATATTTTGAGCTTCAGATTCGAAAAAGATGAGATCATTCCTGAAATGAAGGAAGTTATTTTAGAAGACACACTAGTCATCAGTCCTATCAAAGGGAAGGTTATTCCATTGAGTGAGGTTCATGATGAAGCATTCGCATCAGAGGCACTTGGAAAAGGCTTTGCGATCGATCCGACAGAAGGGAAAGTAGTAGCACCCTTTGATGGAAAAGTGGTCGCAGTTTTTCCGACGAAGCATGCGATTGGATTGGTTTCTGAAACAGGTATAGAAATTCTGATTCATGTAGGACTAAACACAGTGGAGCTGAAGGGTCAGTATTTTGATACCTTGGTTGAAGCGGGGCAAACGATAAAAAGAGGACAAGTCCTGTTAAACTTTGATATCGAAAAAATTCAAGCGGCCGGCTATGAAACACAAGTTCCAATCGTTGTAACAAATACGCCACAATATTCTTCGATTGAAACAATAGCCACTGGTCAAACAGACTGTAATGAGGATATTTTAGCAGTTAAAGTGTAAATACGATTCTCTAGCTTTTGCGGAAGAAGTAAATTAGAGAAGATTTCTAAGGAGATGAACATATGACTTTGGACAAAAACTTTTTATGGGGTGGCGCAACGGCTGCCAATCAGACAGAGGGCGGTGTTCTCGAAGGCGGAAGAAAGTTGGCGAATATTGATGTACTACCGTTTGGCGAAGATAGAAAGAAAGTTGCTTCAGGAGATTTGGAAATGATGGAATGGAAGCAGGGCTACTATTATCCGGCGAAAGAGGCAATAGATATGTACCATCATTATATGGAAGATATCCAGTTGCTAGCCGAAATGGGATTCAAAGTATATCGAATGTCCCTCTCATGGTCTAGAATTTTTCCCAATGGAGATGACAAAGAGGCTAATGAAGAAGGTCTGAAATTTTATGAAGATATTTTCAATGAATTGAAAAGGCATGGCATTCAGCCTCTTGTAACTATTACTCATTTCGATGTTCCTATTCACCTTGTCAAAGAATACGGTGGTTGGAGAAATCGTAAGCTGATCGATTTTTATACACAATACGCAGAAACAGTTCTACGTCGATACCAAGGGCTTGTAAAGTATTGGTTAACAATCAATGAAATCAATATTTTATTGCACCAGCCATTTGTTGGTGGTGGTATTGTCTTTAAAGAAGGCGAAAATAAAGAGGAAATCAAGTATCAGGCAGCGCATCATCAGTTACTTGCGAGCGCACTTGCAACGAAGATTGCACATGACATTGATCCGGAAAATAAAGTTGGCTGTATGCTAGCTGGTGGTAGCCACTATCCTTATACTTGCCGTCCGGAAGATTATCAAGAGGCAATCAAACGTGATCGTGAAGGCTACTTCTTTATTGATGTACAGGCTCGCGGAAAGTACCCGAATTATGCATTGAAGAAGTTTGAACGAGAAGAGCTCACCATTCAAATGGAACCGGAGGACAAAGAAATATTGGCGGCCTCACCGGTCGATTTTGTAACATTTTCTTACTACTGTTCAAGAACGGTTAGTGCTCATCCGGAGGATTATGAGCAAGCAACAGGAAATCTATTTGCCTCAATTAAAAACAAGAATTTGCCATCGACTGAATGGGGCTGGCAAATTGATCCACTTGGATTACGAAATTCATTAAACCAGTTATATGATCGTTATCAAAAGCCCTTATTTATTGTTGAAAATGGTTTGGGAGCGATTGACATACCGGATGAAAATGGCTACGTAGAAGATGACTATCGAATTGACTACTTGAAAAAACATATTCAAGCGTTTAAAGATGCTGTTGAAATTGATGGCGTAGAGTTACTTGGATATACGACATGGGGCTGCATTGATTTGATAGCTGCAAGCACTGGTCAAATGAGTAAGCGTTATGGCTTTGTATATGTTGATCGTGATGATGAAGGAAATGGCACGTTGAAACGCTCAAAGAAAAAATCTTTCAATTGGTACAAGCAAGTGATTGCTTCTAATGGAGAACTTCTTGATTAGAATTTATGCAGCAAGTATAGACAATGTACTTAATTGATTTTTCAACAAAAAGAATGGCTATGTCCATTCTTTTTGTTGTATTCATTAAAAGTAGGAGGAATATTACTTGGAAAAAACACTGTATTTGGTTCGGCATGGACAAACATTATTTAATGTTCAAGAAAAAATTCAAGGATGGTGTGATTCCCCGTTGACTCAACAGGGAATCGATCAAGCAAAAACAGCAAAGAAGTATTTTCAAGCAAGATCGGTTGAATTTGATCAATGCTTTACATCAACATCGGAGCGAGCAATCGATACCTTAGAGTATATTACTGATCGTCCTTATATTCGCTTAAAAGGGCTGAAAGAATGGAATTTTGGTTGTTTGGAAGGAGAAAGTGCAGTTGTTACTCCACCATTGCCATTCAGAGATTTTTTTGTAGCGTATGGAGGAGAGTCAGAAGAGACGTTTCAAAAGCGAACAGCGAAAACTTGTGAAGAGCTGCTTCAAAATAAAGGAAAAACATTTCTGGCAGTTACCCATGGTGCATTTTGCGCTAGATTCAGAGCTTATTGGAATGAATCCAGTATTCCAGAGTTGAGGCTGGTAAATTCGAAACAAACGATAGGCAATTGTTGTATCTTTAAATACAGATATAGTCAATCGACCTTTCGCTTAGTCGAAATTGTATCTCACAAGCAACAAAAAACCTTTTTATCTTGAGGAAAGACTAGCTGAAAAAAGAATACTTGCAAAATTGAGTAGAGTATCTTGACTTAGAGTTGAGTTTAAGGAGTACGATGGATATAAATGAGGGGTGGAAATAGAATGGAAAAATTTAATCAACAGTTATTTACCGGTGAGAGAGCGCTATTTAAAGCCAATCAATTAGAGATCAGTCATTCGGTCTTTGCCGACGGTGAATCACCATTAAAGGAAAGCGCCAATCTAAAATTGGACTATGATATTTTTAGATGGAAATACCCATTATGGTATTCGGACCATATTATAGCTGATAAAATTACTTTCGTTGATACGGCAAGGTCTGGTATCTGGTATACAAATGACATTACGATAACAAACAGTTTGATCCAAGCTCCGAAGACATTTAGAAGAAGCTCAAAGATTACGCTGGTGGATGTAGAACTACCCAATGCTGAAGAAACCTTGTGGAATTGTAAAGAAATAAGAATGGAGAATATTACTGTAAAGGGTGATTATTTTGGCATGAACAGTGAAGATATTGATATCAAAAATCTTACTCTTTCCGGGAACTACGCGTTTGACGGAGCTAGGGATGTCTATGTTACGGATGCCAGAATTATTTCAAAGGATGCCTTTTGGAATTGTGAGAATGTGACAATTGAAGATTCAACTATCGTTGGCGAATATTTTGGCTGGAATTCAAAAAGTGTGACATTGATCAATTGTACGATTGAGAGCAATCAAGGCTTTTGTTATATGAAGCATTTAAAAATGGTTGACTGTATATTGATAAATACTAATTTAGCATTTGAGTATTCTACTGTTGATATTAAGATCAATAGTAGAGTTGACAGCATTAAAAATCCATTATTGGGCTTGATAGAAGCAGACGAAATAAAGGAAATGATCTTTGATGATCCAGAGATTCAAAGTGAAAATACTGTGATAAACTTAAAAAAAATAAAAGAGGTCATATGATTAGAGGTGGTGTATAGTGTGAGCTACAATTTTGATGAACGATTAGATAGAAGAAATTCGAACGGCTATAAGTGGCAAGTAGGAGATGATGAGCTGCCGATGTGGGTCGCAGACATGGATTTTCGCGTAGCACCGGAAATTATCCAGACACTTGAGAAACGGATTGCTCAGGATGCATTTGGCTATAATATTGTATCTGAGGATTTTCAAGCAAGTATAGTAGACTGGTGGCAAAAAAGACATCAGTTCAAGATGAAGCAGGATTGGATTCTTTTTTGTACAGGAGTTGTTCCCGCCATTTCCTCTATTGTTAGAAAAATGACCCGACCAAATGAAAATATTGTAATATTGACACCTGTATACAACATTTTCTTTAACTCGATCATTAATAATGAGCGAAGGGTCTTGCCTTCCGAAATGAATTATCAAAATAATCGTTATGAAGTAAATTTTGTTGACTTGGAAGAAAAGTTAGCTAGAGCTGAAACAACAATGCTCATTTTTTGTAATCCACATAACCCGATTGGGAAGGTATGGGATCTGGAAACGTTAATACTCATAGGAGAGATGTGTATCAAATATGGGGTTTTATTACTTAGCGATGAAATACATTGTGACCTCACTCATGACTTAACAACGTATATTCCTTTTGCTTCTGTATCTGAAAAAATCGCTCAGAATACAATTACCTGTATTTCTGCTACAAAAGCGTTTAACCTCGCTGGCATACAAACATCTGCAATCATTGTTCCAGATCCTGAGCTGAGAAAAAGAGTTGAACGGGGAATTAATACAGATGAAGTTGCAGAACCTAATAGTTTTGCAATCCAAGCAACTGTTTCTGCTTTCAGCAATGGTGAAGGTTGGCTTGAAGAGTTGAATCTCTACTTAAAGAACAATAGAAATTTTTTAGAAAATTTTATTCAAAAAGATTTAAGCGAAATTGTTGTTGTTCATTCTGAAGCCACATATTTGGCTTGGTTGGATTGTAGCTCTATCACAAATAATACGAAGGTCTTGTGCCAATTCATTCGGGAAAAGACCGGCTTGTATCTTTCAGAAGGAGATCTATTTGGGGGAAACGGTCATCAATTTGTCAGGTTGAACTATGCTTGTCCTCTGTCTTTGCTGAAGGATGGTCTACAACGCTTAAAAAAAGGAATTCATATGTATGCTGAGGCAAAAGGAGATTGAAAAAAACTTAGGGTAATAGGAAGTTAGTGTGTATCCAAGCAATTGATTTATATTGTTTATTGAGAACAGAAAGGTTGATTGACACAGTTCAATAAGCTCTAAAGAAGTACTTAAATAATAAGCAAGGGATTGAAATAGAATGAAGCAACGTAAACTAGGCAAAACGGGATTATTGACATCTGAAATCGGCTTTGGCTGTATGGGCTTAAATCATCATAGGGGATTGGCAAAGGACCCAAAAGAAATGATCAAGGTTGTTCATTCAGCTATTGATGCAGGAATTACTATGTTTGATACAGCTGAGGTTTATGACCCCTTCACAAATGAAGAATTAGTAGGTAAGGCTTTAGATGGGAGGAGAGAAAACGTTCAATTAGCGACTAAAGGCGGATTTAAAATCGATGGCTTGAAGAATGAGGTAGATAGTAGTCCTGAAATAATCAGAGCTTCTGTAGAGGGCTCGTTGAAACGATTGAAAACTGAGTATATTGATTTGTACTATATTCATCGCGTGGATCCTAAAATTCCTATTGAGGAAGTAGCACAAACGATTCAAGGGCTAAAAAAGGAAGGTAAGATCTTGAATTGGGGCTTATCAGAAGCTGGGGCAGAAACGATTCGAAGAGCACACACAGTTGAACCGTTGACCGCAGTTGAAAGTGAATATTCCATTTGGTGGCGCGAAGCAGAAAAAGAAGTTTTTCCGGTACTTGAGGAACTAGAAATTGGATTAGTAGCCTACAGTCCTTTAGGAAGAGGTTATTTAACAGGAACATTGGATCGAAATACTGATTTTAGTGAAAATGATAACCGTGGTAAATTGCCGAGGTTTACCAAGGAAGCAATGGAAGCAAATCAAGTGCTGCTTGACTTTATGGGGGAAATTGCAGTGGAAAAAGAGGCTACGCTTGCACAATTGGCGCTTGCATGGGTTTTAGATCAACGTCCATGGATTGTTCCAATTCCTGGTACGACAAGAGAATCGAGAGTTTTAGAAAATATTGACTCAACAAAAATTGAATTCTCTCCAGATGAAAGAAGGATGATTTCAGAAGCCTTGAATCAGATAAACATTGTTGGTGGTCGATATCCTGAGGCTGAACAAAAACGTGTTGGAAACTAGATTTTCAATAAATAGCTTTTACGAATATTCGGGAAAAAATTTTATAATCTATTTTAGCTGTGAACTGCCAGCAATCCTATTTGTGTGGCCGAAAAGAAACTGAATAGGGCTTTGAACTTCCTCAGAAAAGTCAAAAAAATTATTATCGAACCAAGAATCAAATTGGATGAATGAAACGTATGATTTGAAATAGCGTTTACGCACATGTTAGCTAATTAATAAGGAAATCGTCATCAATTATTATGCGATTAATATTTGAAAGGAGAATATACAAATGATTTTACAAGAAAATTATACATTAAATAATGATATCAAAATTCCTAAAGTAGGATTTGGTACATGGATGATCGATGATGAAGCAGTTGCTCAAGCTGTCAAGGAGGCATTGGAAATCGGCTATCGTCATATTGATACTGCACAGGCGTATGGGAATGAACGTGGGGTTGGAGAAGCCATTCGATCATCTGAACTTGAAAGATCAGAAATCTTTTTGACCAGTAAAATAGCCGCTGAACACAAAACCTATGAATCAGCTGCGCAATCAATTGATGAGTCCTTGGAAAAATTAGGATTGGATGTCATTGATTTGATGATCATTCACGCACCACAGCCGTGGCATGAATTCAGAGAAGCAGATTATGATAGCGGAAATGTTACAGTATGGCATGCTTTAGAAGACGCATATAAAGCAGGAAAAGTTCGAGCAATCGGACTTTCAAACTTCAATCAGCATGATATAGAAAATATTTTGCAACATGCTACGATAAAACCAGCAGTCAATCAGATTTTAGCACATATTTCAAATACACCTTTCGAGTTGATTGAGTATTGCAAGGAAAATGATATCTTGGTCGAGGCTTATTCACCCATGGGGCACGGAGAGCTACTAAAAAATCAGGAAATAAAGAAGATAGCGGAGAAATATCAAGTCAGCATTCCTCAGTTAGCGATTCGTTATTGTTTAGAGCTTGGACTACTACCGTTACCAAAATCAGCTAACAAAGCCCACATTCAAACTAACGGAGAGTTGGATTTTAAGATTTCAAAAGAAGATGTTGATACCTTGAGTGCTATTGATGTTATTGAGAACTATGGGGAATCTAGCGGTTTTCCGGTTTACAATAAAAAATAGCGGCTTTCACAACACTATTTTAGTATTATTTCTCCTATGAAATACTTTGGCGTGTCTTTCATTATCTGGCTTAGATTCTAGCTATCAGTAACAATGAAAACTTGAAGTAAAAGTAGAACATATGAGGTAAGAATTTTTCCGTCGCATAATCGATTTTAAGGGGTCTGGTGCTAGCGTGTCAGATCCTTTTTGTATGTTATGGAAAGAGGTTGGGGTCAACTACTTAGCGAAACAAAGTAGTTGATTTTCTCGGTACTTCGTATTATTATATAGTGGTACTAGATAATACTAAGTAGAGAGAAGTGAAATCGAATGAATTATGCAGTGGAAGTCAATCATTTAGAGAAATCATTTGCTGATTTTTCAGTGATCAAAGATGTTAGTTTCAGTGTCCCTTTTGGAAAGGTCTTTGCTTTATTAGGAACAAATGGCGCTGGTAAGACGACTATCATTAGAATGTTGACGACTTTATTGAAAGCAGATAGCGGACAAATCAAAGTTGCCGGATACGATAGTACAAATGAGAGCAAGGAAGTACGCAATGCGATCAGTCTAACCGGACAAACTGCATCTGTAGATGAAATACTGACAGGAAGAGAAAATCTGATACTGATTGGAAACTTACGGCATCAAAATGAAGCACAAAAGATTCAGGAGCTATTAGAACGGTTTGATTTGATCGATGCAGCAGACCGTCCAGTCCAAACTTATTCAGGCGGGATGAAGCGAAAACTCGATTTGGCTATGAGCTTATTGGGGAATCCCAAAATCCTTTTTCTGGATGAACCCACAACGGGATTAGACCCTCAGGCAAGAGCAACAATGTGGCAAGTCATTCAAGAAATAAAAGCAACTGGTGTAACCATTTTTTTGACGACTCAATATTTGGAAGAAGCGGATCAACTAGCAGATCAAGTAGCTATCTTGAATCATGGAAAAATAGCTGTTCAGGGAAGTCTGGCTGAGGTGAAGACGCACCTGCCTCAAGGACAGTTGGAATTGACATTTTTGCATAAAGAAGACTTGCAAAAGGCACTGACGCTGATCGGCGGTGTGGCAAATGAAGAAGCATTGACGCTGACAGTCGTCACTGATAATCAAGTAGCAGAAACTACTAAGCTATTGAATGAGCTGCAGCAGGCACAAATTATTATCAGTCAGTTTGAGCAGAAGCAGCCAACATTAAATGATGTATTTTTTGATATCATCGAAAAAGAAAGAGGGAAGTAACATGACAATCTTACAAGATTCATGGTTTTTGACTGGGAGAATGATGAAGCATATGACCCGAAGTGTTGATACGATTATTTCGGTTGTTGTGATGCCAATCATGGTCATGCTGGCATTTGTTTACATTTTTGGTGGCGCAATGTCCATCCCACAAGAATCGTATAAAGGATTCATTTTGCCGGCAATCTTATTGTTTACAATTGCCAGTGGTGTTGGCTATACAGCTTTTCGATTAAATGATGATGTAAAGAATGGTGTCTTTGATCGATTTAATTCAATGCCAATTTCGAGAGTGGCGGTATTGAATGGTCATGTGTTCACAAGTGTGCTATTCAATTTCATTTCAACAATCTTTGTTTTGCTAGTGGGTATCTTGATTGGATTTCGTCCTCAAGCTGATTTGTTGGAATGGTTAGCAGTGATCGTCCTGATTTTACTGACAAATTATGCCTTATCCTGGATTGCTGTATTTTTCGGTTTGATTGCTAAAAGCAATGAGTCAGCCAGTGTTTTTTCCTACCTGTTATTAGGCTTACTATTCATCAGCTCAGGATTTGTACCTACAGAAACATTACCAAAGGTATTACGTGGATTCGCAGATCACCAGCCAATGACCTCGATTATTAATAGCTTGCGAATGCTTTTGACTGATGGCACATTTTCTCAAGAGTTTATCATAGCGCTAATCTGGTTAATAGGGATCACAGTGATTTTTCAATATTTAGCTCTACGCTTTTACTACAAAAAAATGCTTAAATGATTGATTTAGAACGAGTTTCTTGAGAGAATTGGTAAAACAGCGAAGAAAGGTGATTAATCAACGTGGACGGTATTACAGAAATGCTCAAAGGTGTTTTGGAGGGCATGATTTTAGAAATCATCGATCAGAAGGAAACCTATGGCTATGAAATAACGAAGAACTTACAGAGCTATGGGTTTGATGATATTGCAGAAGGAACGGTTTATACGATTTTACTAAGACTGGAAAAGAAAGGGCTTGTTGATGTGACTAAAAAGAAATCAAGTGTTGGCCCATTAAGAAAATTTTATACATTAAATGAGGAAGGTCGAACGGAGCTTGTACTTTTTTGGAAGCGTTGGGCATTTGTTTCACAGCAAATTGAAAAATTAAAGGAGACCAAACGAAATGAATCTTAACTTTATGGACTATTTCAAACAAGTCAAAATAGATAAAAAGAAATACAGAGAAAAAATGGAAGAAATGAAGCAACTGCCGAAGGACTACCAAGTCGTTTATGATGAAATTCAAAAATTTGTTTGGCAATTTTCAGCAGGAGATGGAATGGACATGTTGAATGCTCTGTATAATTTAATTGAGTTCTTTGAAGAAGGAGCAGAAAACAATGTTCCTGCTTTAGAGCTGGTTGGAAATGATGTCGGAGAATTCGCGGAAACCATGTTACGAGAAGTGCAGGCAAAAACGCAGATGAATGAATTGAAGAGAAAAGTCAACGAGCGGGTGAAAAGACGACTTGCTGAATAGAAGACCCTGATTTAGAATCGGAAAATAGGTGTTTGATTTTCAGAAAGGATAGCTTTCTTTCCGCGGTTTATTCGAATTTATGTGCAATACGAGTCTGGGAATTTGCTTATGTCCTAGACTCGTTTTTTTATACTCTAATCTGGAGAGAAACGGTAAACACTCAACGAGTTCTCTCTAGCTATCTTGCTTTTTTTGTTAGTTTCTCTGACGATTCCTGCATTTAGAGTCTCTTAACATTATTTCACTCAAAAACACATGTTAGCTTGAAAACTGATCAGAGTTTGAAAAGCGGATGGGGATGTAGTAAGTAAAATTACGACCATGATAGGAAGGAGGAAGTCTGTTCTACTGAAATTGACACTCGCTCACAAGTTAAGCGAGTACAATCCATTTTTCTCATTGAATGCTTCAGTATTTTTATAATATTGTGCTTCACTGAAAATATTGAGATAATGGGAACTACTTAATGACTGGAGGGAGAGAAGGCATGGGTAAAAAAGTTTTGATTACCGGAGCGACTTCAGGAATCGGTCGTTCGCTGGCGTATACCTTGGCAGAGGAAGGCTACGAGTTGTATATCGTTGGTCGATCCGATGAAAAATTGGCGGAACTAAAAGCAGACTTGGAGTCTCGCTATACTCAGACTTGTGTCTGCTATCGTGTCGATTTTAGTAGGAGTGAAGAAGTTAGATCCTTCCTTGCTCAAAAGCTTCAAGTCGACATCCTGATTCATTGTGCAGGGATCGGTAAAGTTGGGGATTTCAAGACCATCTCTGTTGAGGAAGAGCAAGAGATACTACAGGTAAATATCAATGCTTCTGTGTTGTTATTGAAATCTTTTGCGCAGCGTTTTGTGGCGCAAGGACATGGAACGATTATCGTGGTATGCTCAACAGCAGCGTTTTATCCCCATCCTTTTATGAATACCTATGCTTCATCCAAAGCCTTCCTTCATCACTATAGTTTGGGTCTTGGAGAAGAGGTCAGAAGGTACAGCAAACAAGTCAAAGTAATTGCTGTGTCTCCTGGGCCAACAAGGACGTCCTTTTTTAACCCGCAGACGAAGACAAAGATGGTGCAAAGTCAGACAGAAACTAAATTTGAGATGAGTGCCGAGCAGGTTGGGGAAAGTATTGCCAAAGCGCTTTATTCCAACCGCTCTTCTGTAACAATCGGTAGAAGGAATCAGCTGATGACTCTATTCCTTAAGTGTCTACCACTTAAATTACGAATCAGATTAGTTGGCAATTATATTGCTAAAGGAGTGTGAAGAATGACTCAGCTGTTTTTTTGTGTCCTATCTCTGACCGGTCTGTTGTTCTTTTTACGACTAAGGTTAGCTGTGTTGAACATTAAAAGCAAACGAAATATAGAAAGAAAAGTGATCGATGAAGCGAGCTATACGATTATTCAGCCTATTCTTTCAGGTGATCCAAGGCTGAAACAAGATCTTGAAAAAAATCTAGCAAGGACGAAAACTATGCGCTTTATCTGGTTGGTGGATAAAAGTGATGCAATTGCTCAAGCCGTGACTGCTGAAATTTTGGAAGAACCCTCTTATCATGAACGAACGATTTGCCTATTGTTAGAAGATGTACCGGAAAAAATCAATCCTAAAAGCTTTAAATTATTGCAAGGAATAGAAAAAATCCAAACAGAGTATGCCATTATTTTAGATGATGATAGTGTGATTGATTTTCAGAGATTCGATGAGATGACAAGCTGCGAACAACGATCCGATGAATTTTTGGTGACAGGTATACCCTATAACCATGGACAAACAGGGTTCTGGTCGCAATTGGTTGCAAGCTTCGTGAATAGCAATTCTTTACTGACCTATTTCCCGATGGCTCATGTGAAGGAAACAAATACGGTCAATGGGATGTTTTATATTGTAAAAACAGAAATATTAAGAAAATACCATGTGTTTGAGCGTATCCAAGAGGAGCTGTGTGATGATCTGGCTATTGCTGACTATTTGTCTGAACGAGGGGTTCAGCTGATTCAAAGTAGTATTCCCTGTAATGTTCGAACGACGATAAAAGAGCCGATGCAATATCTGCGCTTGATGAAACGCTGGCTTTTATTTGCAACGATCTATATGAAACGGCATTATTCGCTTAGGCTGTTCTTTCTAGTCGTACTGCCAAGTATCTTGCCAATCATCTTATTGATATGGGGGCTTTGGCTAGGCGTTGTACCAACATTGTTAGTGGTTGGCGGATTAGGTGCTAAGGCAATTATTTTGAAGAGCTGTCGAAATCGAATTTTTGCGATTCGTGAGAATCGTTCAGTCATTCTTTATGAAGTTTTGAATGATTTTTTATTGCCGGTATTATATTTATATACGTTAGTCACTCCGCCAGTGATTTTATGGAGAAATAAAAAAATCAGAGTATCAGATGGGAAGATTCGCTATGAGTGATTTTCAACAATACTTGAGTAAATTGCAGTGTTTAGATGAGCGAGAGACGATGGCAACGAGAAAGAAAGTTGTTCTTTTTATCAGTGGCAGCAGTCACTTCGATCATGCAGAGCTTTCTGAACATCAGCAGTCGTTTTTCTCATGGAGTTTGGGAGAGTCTTCGGATTGGCTGGCAATGAATTTTCCTTATAATTATGGATTTGCCAGCGATCAGCCGGTATTTCCATCTTTGTTGAAAGCCAGCTGGAGGAATTGTCTCTACTTTTTTCATACTTGCTGGAATAAAGACTTCCAAAGGGAATTGATTCGTCACCTAACACCTATTTTCCAGTGTGAGGAAGTGATGGTCATTTCACAAAGCTCAGGGCTGAATATGCTGACAGCTGTTTTACCAAAGCTTAATTGTCAATATAAGAAGCTTAAGATCATAGCACTAGGTCCTGTATCCTTGAAAAAAATCAATAGGGAAAAATATGATTGCACAGTAATCAAAGGAAAAAGAGATCTCTATTCGAGACTGCTTGATCGGCATTCGCCGGATCATCTCGTGACAAGTACTCATTTTGATTATTTGATGAGTTCGGAAGTGAGGGAAATCGTCAATGGCTACATCCAAAAAAATTAAGATCGATGTTGTTAGTGTGCCGTTTAGTGGGCATATTTATCCATTGCTGGAGGTGATGGCGCCACTTCTTAAAAGCAATCAGTACAGTATTCGTTTTATTACAGGAGTTCAAAAGATAGAAACGGTGGAACAGTTAGGCTTCGGCAGTGTTTCTTTGTTTCCTGACGCACCAACGATCATGGAGGACATTGCCAACACAGAAGAGCAGGCAAAGCTGAGGGAGATGTATCAGCAGCTCAAGCAAAATGTTACGTTGATCCCAAAAGCTGTCGAACAGATAGAGGAAGCGTTGCGTGATAATCAGACAGATATCGTGATTGCCGATTTCATTTCAGTTCCAGCTGGAATCGTCTGTGAGCGGTTAGATATTCCATGGATAACGACTATCCCGACACCATTTGCATTAGAAACAAAGGATGGTACGCCAAGTTATCTAGGCGGTTGGCGGAAGAAAGCTGGTTTTTTGTATCGTATGAGAGATATGATAGGAAGAAAGCTGGTTCGCGTAGCTAAACGAGGGTTCTTCTTTCTAATTCGTAAGGAAGCTGCAGCCTTAGGTGTCACACTATACAATGCTCGTCAAGAAGAAGCGATCTACTCGCCGTATAGTATTTTAGGAATGGGAATGATGGAACTGGAATTTCCCAGAACCTTTCCAGAACAGTTTCGATGGATCGGGCCCTGCTGTCATTCTGCGGAGACAGAAGTGTTGATCATTCCAGAAAAAGCAGCGTTTCGTCAAACGATTTTAGTAACCTTGGGTACCCACCTTCTGTGGGGGAAAGAAGCCATGCGACAGCAGCTTTTAGAGATAGCCGTTTATTTTCCGGAATATCTATTTGTTTTTTCATTAGGTGACAGTCAAAAATCAGAGGAACACCAAAAAATAGCAAAAAATGTCTACCAGTACGGTTATGTTCCTTATTCTAGCAATATGGCTCAGTTCGATTATGTGATCCATCATGGGGGAGCCGGCATCCTATATAACTGTATCAAGTACCAAAAGCCGGCATTGATTTTACCCCATGACTATGATCAATTCGATTATGCAGTCAGAGCAGAACAAGTAGGGATTGCAGTAACAACGAAGAAGAAAAGTACGAAGCAGCTCATCAAAAAGCTTAACGAGTTAGTACAAAAGCAGGAATGGCCTGAGCTAGTTCGCTTGAATAAACAGTTTTTTGACTATGAGCCATCCAAAGCGATGGACGAGGAAATTCAACGACTAATAAAGAGGATAAAAAAATGAAAATATTAGTAACTGGAGCTACAGGATTTTTAGGAAAGTATGTTGTGGAGGAGCTTAAAGAAGCCGGCTATGAAGTCACTGCATTTGGCAGAAATCAGTTGATTGGCGAACAATTGGCTGGTGACGCGGTTACCTTTATTCAGGGGGATTTTACTAAGCTGTCGGATATTCTTACTGCCTCTAAAGGAATGGATGCAGTCGTGCATGCCGGTGCACTGTCAACTGTTTGGGGAAAATGGGAAGATTTTTATCAGACAAATGTCATTGGGACTGAAAATGTCCTTGAAGCGTGTGAAACAAATCAAATCAAGCGTTTAGTCTTCATCTCGTCACCTAGTATTTATGCTGCTGCGAAAGATCAGCTGCAGGTTAAAGAAGCAGAGGCTCCAAAGACCAATGAGTTAAATTTTTATATCAAAAGTAAGCTACTGGCAGAGCAGCGGATTCATGAAAAAAAGCAGATAGATAGTGTGATCCTTCGACCAAGAGGCTTGTTTGGTGTTGGTGATACAAGCATTATTCCGCGTCTGATAAAGGTAAATAAAAAAATCGGTATTCCTCTTTTTGACGGAGGACAGCAGTTGGTGGATGTGACCTGTGTAGAAAATGTTGCATTGGCGATTCGTTTAAGCCTGGAAAGTGAGAAAGCGATTGGGGAAACCTATAATATAACGAATGATGAGCCGGCGCCATTTAAAGATATATTGGATCAGCTTCATCAGGAGATCGGTGTACCGGTAAGATACCTATCCTTAAGCTATTCGTTGATGTATGGCGTCGCAAGTACTTTGGAGAAGATTTACACCGTGTTCCGGATAACGAAAGAACCTCTCTTTACGAAATACACACTCTATTTATTGAAGTACAGTCAAACCTTATCAATAGAGAAAGCAAAAAATGAACTGAACTATCAGCCAAAAATGACAATCACTGAGGGAATAAAAAACTATGCAGAACATTATAGAAACCATTGAGTATTATTCTTGCGGCTATTGCACCAACAATCAGGCGATGCTGTTTAAGAAGGATAAGAAGAAAGAGCTTCATTTTCCAGCGGGGGTTTTTCTAATTAAGCACCGCAGTCATGGCTATATCTTATACGATACTGGATATACGACTGATTTATATAAAAGAAAATGGCTTTACCAGTTGTATAATCGACTGAACCCAACCGTTATTAAACGTGAAGAAATGATCGATAAGCAGCTGGAACGTTCTGGTATACGACCAGAGGACATCCGGACAGTCATTCTATCTCATCTTCACCCAGATCATATTGGCGGCAGCAGTCAGTTTCCCAATGCCCGTTTTCTGATTTCAGAGGACTGTTATCAAGTATACAAAAAGAAGCCTTTCAAAGCATTGATTTTCAATGAGTTTTTACCAGCTGATTTTGATAAGCGAATCGAGATTATTCAACCAACAAAGAAGCATCCTGCTTTTTCTTATAAAGAAACCTATGATTTGTTTGGTGATGGCAGTCTTTTGTTATCTTCATTTGATGGGCATGCCAAGGGACAGCTGTGCATGTACTTTTCTGAACGGTCTCTTTTTGTAGCAGCGGATATTTGTTGGGGAATCGATTTGTTAGAGAAAACTGAGCGGCTGCGCCGTATTCCGGCAATGATCCAAGACAATATGACCGCCTATAGATCAAGTATCAAAAGTCTAAAAGCGATCCTTGCTGACGGCAATCAGGCGGTTGTCAGCCATGACCCTGAGAAAAGAATCCGGGAGGTGTTGGGATGAAAAAGAGCTTGTTAATATCAACCTTTATGAAGGTACGTTGGCTGCAAAAATGGACAACAAGAGAACAACTGGAAAAATATCAAAACAAGAAAGTAGCCAAACAACTCTTGTATATGCAAAAGCATTCTCCTTTTTATGCTAACCATGCCGGGGAAGCACTGCCGTTGATGGATAAAGAGAAAATGATGCGTTATTTTGATGAACTGAATACAGTCGGTATAAAAAAGGAACAGGCCTTTGATATAGCGTTAAAAGGTGAACGAACCAGAAACTTTCAAGAGGGGTATCAGGATATTTCTGTCGGATTGTCTTCTGGTACTTCTGGCAATCGCGGTATTTTTTTTACAAGTGAGAAGGAACAGGCAATTTGGGCAGGAACGATATTGGCAAAAATGCTGCCTAAAAAACAGCTGTTGAATCATAAACTGGCATTCTTTTTACGTGCGGATAATCAGCTCTATCAGACGATCGATTCTCAAGCGATCCAGCTAGCTTATTTTGATATGTACCAACCATTTGAAGGTCACATTGACCGATTGAATCACTATCAGCCAACGATATTGATTGCGCCGCCTTCAGTGCTGCTTCGTTTGGCTCAGGAGGTAAAGGCACAACGCTTGAAGATTCAGCCGCAAAGAGTGATCTCAATTGCAGAAATTCTGGAAGCACGAGACAGCGACTATTTGAAGCAATGCTTTAAGGTGCCGGTGATTCATCAGATTTACCAATGCACTGAAGGCTTTTTAGGATATACATGCGAACACGGCACCTTGCATTTGAATGAGGATATCGTCAAATTTGAAAAAGAGTATTTGGATGAGCGCCGTTTTTATCCGATCATCACAGATTTTACACGAACCTCTCAGCCAATGCTCCGTTACCGTTTGAATGATATTTTAGTAGAAGCGGATCAGCCTTGTTCGTGCGGCTCTGTCTTTGAAGCAATCGAAAAAATCGAAGGACGGGAAGATGATATCTTTGTTTTTAAAGGGATAGAGCAAGAGACAGTTGCTGTTTATCCGGATTTTATTCGTCGCTGTTTGTTATTTGTCTCAGAGGTAAGGGAGTATCAGGTGCAACAGGTTGCTGTCGATCGGCTAGTCATTAAGGCCGATGACCTGTCAAAAGAAGTACAAGAGAAGATCAACCAAGAGTTTGTCCGTTTAGCAGCAGATCAGAAATTTGAGCTGCCTGACCTTATTTTTCAGCCGTACGAACAGGAGCAAGAGAAAAAAATGAAAAGAATTCAACGTTGTGTTGAGTAGGGGAGAAAAAAATGAATCATGTGAAAATAACCGGATACGGGACTGCTTTACCTAAAAATACAGTAACGTTCGATGATCAGACGAGATACCGTGTTGTTTCTGGAGAGACACAAATAAGCTTAGCTGTTGAAGCCTGTGAAGCGGCATTGAAGCAAGGGAGCTGGTCGATTGCAGACATTGATTGTATCGTATCTGCCAGTGCGGTTTCAGTTCAGCCGATTCCTTGCACAGCGGCTTTGATCCATGAGCAGATTGCACGTGGAACAGATATTCCGGCTGTGGATATCAATACAACCTGTACTAGCTTTGTTACAGCATTGGATACTTTTTCTTTTCTGATCGAAGCCAGACGATATACACGTGTTCTGATCGTTTCAAGTGAAGTGGGGTCATTGGGACTGAATCCGAATCAGAAAGAGAGCTTTGAATTATTTAGTGACGGCGCAGCGGCGATTATTTTGGAGCGTAGTGAAAACCCTGAGCAAGGGATCATTTGCGGTATGCAACGCACATGGTCAGAGGGAGCACATCAGACAGAAATTCGTGGTGGACTAACGGCCTATCCGCCAAGTAATTATAAGGAAGAAACGAAGGAAGAGTACATGTTCGATATGAAGGGCAGAGAAATCCTGTCACTTGTAATAAAGAAGCTGCCAAAGATGATGGCAGATTTTTATACGGAAAGTGGATTGTCTGCTGAAATGATCAATAAAGTCGTTCCGCATCAAGCCAGTCGTGCAATGCCATTGCTGATGAAAAAAATTGGGTTCTCAGAGGAACAATACGTTAATAGCATCAAAGAATATGGCAACATGGTTTCGGCTTCTATTCCTTTTATTTTGTGTAAAGCACTGGCTGCAAATGAGATAAAAGAAAAGGATGTCATTCTCTTTATCGGTACTGCAGCCGGTCTCACTACGAATATTCTTGCTATGCGAATCTAAGTGTTTCACTATTTTTCATGAAAAATAGAGCCTCCATATGCTTATTTTCAAGGAGAGGTGACGTCCTTTTTTTAGTTGATCTTTACAGATACATTGGGTATTCAATTAGAAAGGAAAATGTTCGGAAATCGCTGAAATTCTACTTGACTTTCATGAAAATCTCTAGTAGTTTATATATAATATTGAAAATCAATGAAGGAACGAGTAAATTTCTTGTTTGTGTCAAAAGAGAGAGATGCCTTGGCTGAAAGCAGCTCCACAAAAGAAATCGAAAGACATTCCTGAGATGAGTGGAAGAAAAGCCATTCCGTTACGAGCGTTAATCGTTGAGATGAAAGAGCAATCTTTCAAATTAGGTGGTACCGCGTATGAATGCTTCATTCGCCCTTGTAGACAATACAAGGGCGAATTTTTTTATTTTTCAGGAGACAAACGAAGCTTTTACTTAACACACAGCATGAACCTAAATGTTCGCACTTTGCGACGAATCAAGAGAGATGGAGGAAAATCAGATGAATTACCACAAGCCCAAAGGCACATATGATCTACTGCCGGGAACAACCGAAAAATGGCAGTTTGTCGAAGAAACAGCACGTCTGCTTTTCAGAGACTACCAATATCAGGAAATGCGTACACCGATTTTTGAACATTATGAAGTGATTGCTCGAAGCGTAGGAGATACGACTGATATCGTTTCTAAAGAAATGTATGACTTTTATGATAAAGCAGATCGACATGTCACGCTGCGCCCGGAAGGAACAGCACCTGTTGTTCGAGCCTTTGTAGAGAATAAACTATTTGGTCCGGAATATGCAAAGCCATATAAAACATTTTATATGGGTCCAATGTTCCGTTATGAACAACCACAAGCTGGTCGTCAACGTCAGTTCCACCAAATCGGTGTGGAAGCGTTCGGCAGCAATAATCCCGCAGTAGACGTGGAAAGTATGGCGATGGCGATGGACTTCTTCAAACAGCTGGGAATCAATGAAATCAAGCTGGTTGTCAACTCTTTAGGTGATAGAGAAAGCCGTGCTGCTTACCGTCAAGCGCTGATCGAGTATCTTGAGCCTAAATCAGAGGAAATGAGTGAGGACTCGAAACGTCGTCTTCATGAAAACCCGCTTCGTGTGTTAGATAGTAAGGATCGTCGCGATAAAGCAATTGTTGCGGGAGCACCATCAATCTTGGATTTTCTGAATGAATCATCGAAGGAGCATTTTGATACAGTCTTACAAATGCTTGAAGAGTTGGAGATCCCTTATGTGATCGATCAAAATATGGTTCGTGGGCTAGATTACTACACGCACACGATTTTTGAAATCATGAGTGAATCGAAAAAAATGGGCGCTCAGTCAACGATTTGTGCTGGTGGTCGTTACGATGGTCTCGTAGAAGAGCTTGGCGGACCTGAAACACCCGGCTTTGGTTTCGCAATGGGCATCGAACGAATCTTACTGACGATGGAAGCAGAGGAAATCATTATTCCGGAAATCAATGAAGTGGATGCCTATGTTGTCGGTATCGGTGTAGATACGAACCTTGTTTCGTTGAAGCTGGTTCAAGCAATCAGAAACTTTGGCTTCTCAGCAGATCGTGATTTTATGCACCGCAAGCCTAAAGCGCAGTTTAAAACAGCTTCCAAGCTGAATGCAAAGCTAGTGCTGACTATCGGTGAAAGTGAAATTGTTGAGGGGATCGTCAATGTGAAAAATATGGCGAACCGCGAAGAAAAAGCATTTAAGCTAGATGATATCTATGAACGCTTCAGTGAAGTCTACGATGAAATGACAACAATCATGTTTGATTGATAACGTATTGGTAGAGAAGCTAAGGTGAAAAACCAAAAAGTTTGAAAATGGGCGTTGTCTCGAAGGAATTACCACGAGACAAAAGTAGTATCAAAAAATGAATGGTATTCAATAAGAAGAGGGAGCTATTATCCTTTTATCAAGAAATCTAGGAATAATGGACATCGGACCTCGAAAAAGAAAGAAAGGGAGTTTAAATTATGGCAGAACGTACAATATATTGCGGCGAAGTAACAAAAGAATATGCAGGCAAGGAGGTTGTCCTTAAGGGATGGGTGCAAAAGCGTCGTGACCTTGGAGGAGTAATCTTTATTGACCTTAGAGATAGAGAAGGAATTGTTCAGGTTGTATTCAATCCGGAGCATTCCAAAGAAGCATGGGAAATTGCAGATAAATGTCGTAGTGAATATGTGATTGAAATTTCCGGTGAGGTTGTTTATCGTGATGCAGAAGCAATCAATCCTAAAATGCCTACTGGTGAGTTTGAAGTAATGGCATCTGATATTACGATTTTGAACAAAGCAAAAACACCTCCATTTATCATTGAAGATGATAATAATGTGAGTGATGATATTCGTATGAAATACCGTTATCTTGATCTTCGTCGTCCGGCGATGACAGAGAATTTCAAGCTGCGTCATCAAGTAACAAAATCGATTCGTCACTATCTTGACGATCAAGCATTCATGGATGTGGAAACACCATATCTTGGGAAATCATCTCCGGAAGGTGCGAGAGATTATTTGGTACCATCTCGTGTCCATGCAGGGCATTTTTATGCTTTACCTCAGTCACCGCAAATCTTTAAGCAATTATTGATGGGTGCTGGTTTTGATCGTTATTATCAAATCGTTCGTTGTTTCCGAGATGAGGACCTCCGTGGAGATCGTCAGCCGGAATTTACACAGGTAGATATTGAAACAACTTTCCTGACTGCTGAAGAAATTCAGACAATGACAGAAGAAATGCTGGCTAAAGTAATGAAAGAGGCAAAAGGAATCGATCTTCCGATGCCTTTCCCACGTATCAGCTATGATGAAGCAATGGCTCGCTACGGAAGTGACAAGCCTGACACACGCTTTGATATGGAATTGATTGATATTGCGCCAGTGGTAAAAGATGTGGAATTTAAAGTATTCCAAATGGCGCTGCAAAGCGGTGGGCAGGTCAAAGCACTGAATGCAAAAGGTGCAGCAGCTAAATACTCACGTAAAGATATGGATAACTTAGGTCAGTATGTTAGCCAGTTTGGTGCAAAGGGCTTGGCTTGGCTGAAGGTGGAAGAGGATGGATTGAAAGGTCCTATCGCCAAATTCCTGACAGATGTGACAGATGATTTGATTGAGGCAACTAATGCAGAAGTCGGTGACCTGTTGATGTTTGGTGCTGATACACCAGGAATTGTTGCAGCTTCATTAGGAGCAATTCGTTCACGTATGGGTAAAGAACTGGGATTGATCGATGAATCGAAATTCAACTTCCTATGGGTTGTGGACTGGCCGTTGTTTGAGTATGATGAAGAAGCGAATCGCTATGTTTCTGCTCACCATCCATTCACATTACCAAGAGAAGAGCATATCGAAATGCTCTCAACAACACCGGAAAAAGTCTATGCTCAAGCATATGATGTTGTATTGAACGGTTACGAGCTGGGTGGCGGATCATTACGTATCTACCAACGCGAGCTGCAGGAAAAAATGTTTGAAACATTAGGCTTGGATGCAGAGCTTGTTCAGGATCAATTTGGCTACTTGCTGGATGCCTTGTCTTACGGCTTTCCGCCGCATGGAGGCATTGCACTAGGGCTGGATCGTCTGGTTATGCTGCTTGCGGGTGAAGAAAACATTCGTGAAGTGATTGCTTTCCCTAAAAACGGAAAAGCGACTGACCCAATGAACAACGCACCTAGTACTGTTTCGCCATTACAGCTGTTTGAACTAAACCTTGACGTAACAGCTATAGAAGAATAAAACAGACAGTGAAGCAGTTGAGGGGATAATCTCAGCTGTTTCACTTTTTTCTTCTGTACGGGGTTATATAGAAATTCGTGCTTTTATTTTTATGTAAGACTTTCATCTGGACTCTGGAAAAAGTCAATGAAGTAGTGTAGTATACAATAGCATATAATGAAAAGCTCGAAGAGAAAGGTACTAGCTTATATGAAAAAAGCAATCGAAGGTATTCCTGTCAATGACTATACAACCAAACTATCTGTTTCCATTGTTTATGCAATTTTAGCGTCAATCGCCATGAACTTTTTTTATCAACCGGGGAATATCTATTCCAGCGGTATTACAGGGCTAGCTCAAATACTTACAACACTTTCAACAAGAACCATGGGCTTTAATGTTCCCGTATCTGTTACATTGTTTGTATTGAATGTGCCTTTGTTCTTCTTGGCATGGCGTAAGATCGGGAAAAAATTCACGATATTTACTTTTATTACGGTGGCACTAACCTCAGTATTCATGCAAATCGTACCTGAAACAACGCTATCTGATGATCCAATCATCTGTGCTATTTTTGGCGGCGGTGTGATGGGTGCAGGTATTGGTTTTGCGTTGAAGAATGGACTATCATCCGGTGGTCTGGATATCTTTAGTATCACGATTCGTAAAAAAACAGGTCGGTCCGTAGGCTCGATCTCCATCTACTTTAATATAATGATCATCTTTGTTGCAGGCTATCTTTTTGGCTGGCAGTATATGTTCTATAGTGCTCTATCAATTTTTGTCAGTGGTAAGGTCACAGATGCTGTTTATACAAAGCAAAAGAAGATGCAGGTAATGATCATTACGAAGAATCCGGAAGCTGTGATTGATGAGATCCAGAAAAAAATGCGTCGAGGCATTACAATCATTCATGAAGCAGAAGGTGCCTATAACCATGATAAACAAACGGTGTTGATCACGATCGTAACGCGTTTTGAACTTCCTTCATTAGAAGCTGTAATGAAGAAAGTCGATCCTGCTGCTTTTGTCAGTATTTCGGATAATGTAAAAATTCTTGGGCGTTTTTATGAAGAAGAGCTTTGAGAAAGATAAGAAGGAAGAAAACCATAACGGTTCTCTTCCTTCTTATTGATTTATAAAACAATCAACTATTCTCGCTTGCACTGCTCAACATATCATCGGAGTCGATATCATTTTCATTAGTGGAAGATATCCTTCCGCTTGCGGGACCACTATTTCCTTCTCAGAAGCTTCTATCTGGTTGGCCAGAGTGATCATCGTTATCATTTTATTGGCCTTTGTTGTTATCAAACTTTGCCAGGTGTTGACCTCTTCGAGCCTAAGATGTGATTGATTTGAATGTTCAGTTGAAATCATTGCACCTCCGACTAAACTGATTGTGAAAAAGATTGCGCTGGTAATTATCGTCTGACAAGTCAGTTTTTTCTTGAGGTTATAAAGATTTCCAAATGTGGGGTGTTTACTTTGCAAATTCTCAGTGGTATCTGTTGCTAGCTGATCAAATGCTGCTTCTGTTTTGTTTTCATCAGAAGAGTGGTTTTCTGCTGCTATTTCCTTGCTATTATTCTCAATAGTTTCAGACTGCTTAGTTGGATTTATTGGATGAATCTTGCATCGTTTCTTCCGTTGTTTCTTGTTTGTTTTCTTTAGGCTCATGTTCTTTTTCAATAAGTTATTCACCGCTATTACTATGTATGATCCATAGTATAAAATGAATATATGAAAGTAGTTGTAATAATATATGACTGAAAGAAGAAATGGTGAGGCTTTTCTGTAAAAAAACAGAGAATTTTCGGAAATATATAGAAAACTCAGTATATTAGCTGGCATTTAAGAACAAGAACTGTGATAAGACAAGTTTTTAATTTTCGTTCATAAAAAATGAGCGCTTTTCCTTGAAAAGAACTATGAAAACTGCTAGAATATCCTTGTGAGGTTAAAAAGTCTTTTTAACTGAAAACACAGTCTGAAAGGCTTCATTATTTTTTTACCATTCATAGGTCGTTTTTAGTCATACTTGGACGAAATGTGACCCACGGAGGAGTCAATCATGCTGGAAGAATTGAAAATGATCGAAGCAGTTGCTCCGGATATGCTTGATGTGATGCAGGAAAGATATCATATTTTACGAAATATCTATTGGATGCAGCCCATTGGCAGAAGAAGTCTCTCGGAAACGATGGGATTGACAGAGCGAGTATTGCGAACTGAAACCGACATGCTCAAACAACTTCAGCTGATTAAAACATCAAAAAGCGGTATGACTCTGACTGAAAAAGGTTTAGAAGTCTATCAGGGACTTGAAAAAATGATGAATCTACTTTTCGGTATTCAAAAGATTGAAATCGAGATTGCTCAATTGTTTGGGATTCAGCGATGTATCGTTGTTTCAGGAAACAGTGACAATCAACGAAAAATCTTAGATGAATTCGGAGAGGTGTTAACTCATTCGTTGGATATGCTTTTACCCGATGAGGACAATATCATTGCTGTCATGGGCGGTACTACTATGGCTCAAGCAGCAGAGCATATGGGAATTCTCGAGTCGGAAAAACGGCATAATCTTTTCGTACCGGCTAGAGGCGGTATTGGTGAAGCGTTGACGGTTCAAGCCAATTCAGTAAGTGCTGTAATGGCACATAACACCGGCGGACAACATCGAGCGTTATACATTCCTGAACAGCTGAGTAAAGAAACGTATGATTCTTTACTGCAGGAACCTTCCATACAGGAAGTTCTGGAATTGATCAGTCATTCCAATGCTGTTGTTCACAGTATCGGACGCGCGCTGCACATGGCTGCACGCAGGAAAATGTCTGATGAAGAGATGATCATGCTGAAGCAAAAGAACGCAGTAGCAGAATCATTCGGCTATTTTTTCAATGAGCAAGGAGAAGTCGTATACAAAGTACCGCGAATTGGACTGCAACTGAAAGATTTGCAGAATATCCCATGTGTCATAGCATTGGCTGGCGGGAAGACAAAAGCAAAAGCCATTCGTGCTTATATGAAAAATGCACCGGAACAAACGTGGCTCATCACAGATGAAGCCGCAGCAAATGAGATTTTAAAAGGGGTAACCCTTTAAAATAAAAATTTTTGATTTTCATAAGGAGGAAATCTTTAATGACAGTTAAAGTAGGTATTAATGGATTTGGACGTATCGGACGCTTAGCATTCCGTCGTATCCAAGATGTAGCAGGAATCGAAGTAGTGGCAATCAATGACTTGACAGACTCAAAAATGTTGGCTCATTTGCTGAAATATGATACAACTCAAGGACGTTTCAACGGAACAGTTGAAGTTCACGAAGGATCTTTCAACGTAAACGGTAAAGAAGTTAAAGTTCTTGCTAACCGTAACCCTGAAGAATTACCATGGGGCGACCTAGGCGTAGACATCGTTCTTGAATGTACTGGTTTCTTTACTTCAAAAGAAAAAGCTGAATTACACTTAAAAGCTGGTGCTAAACGCGTTGTTATCTCTGCACCTGGTGGTAACGATGTACCAACAGTTGTTTACAACACTAACCATGATATCTTAACTGGTAAAGAAACAGTTATCTCTGGTGCTTCTTGTACTACTAACTGTTTAGCTCCTATGGCTAAAGCTTTACAAGATAACTTTGGTGTTGTTGAAGGTCTTATGACTACAATCCACGCTTACACAGGTGACCAAATGACTCTTGACGGACCACACCCTGGTGGAGACTTCCGCCGTGCCCGTGCTGCTGCTGAAAACATCGTTCCTAACACAACTGGTGCTGCTAAAGCAATCGGTTTGGTTATTCCAGAATTGAACGGTAAATTAGACGGAGCTGCACAACGTGTTCCTGTAGCAACTGGTTCATTAACTGAATTAGTTTCTATTCTTGACAAAAAAGTAACTGTTGAAGAAGTAAATGCAGTTATGGAAAAAGCAGCGAACGAATCTTATGGTTACAACACTGACCAAATCGTTTCTTCAGATATCGTAGGAATGACTTTCGGTTCATTATTCGATGCTACTCAAACTAAAGTTATGACTGTTGGCGACAAACAATTGGTTAAAACAGTTGCTTGGTATGACAACGAAATGTCTTACACTGCACAATTAGTACGTACTTTAGAGTACTTTGCTAACCTATAATTAGACTGTGACAAACGCACTCTGCTCCAAGAAATAAGGAGGAATAGCTAAAAATTGTTCTTCAATTTTAAGATATTTCAGCTTATTTCCGAGTGAGCAGCTTTTGAAACACTGTTTATGAAAAGTTAAAGTATTCTTGTACGCAGGAAATAATAAGCGGGGAAGCGACGCGCTTCCCTGCTTTTCTTTTTATGAAATACCCACAAAGTGGTAGAATAGACAGCGACAGAGAAATTCTTAACGAAGGTTTTCTGCCGCATTCAACTATATAACTCGTGTTAAATTATTCCTTGCGTAAGGAGCGACCATTGATCCTAGTTATGAACACAGGAATAATAGCAGCAGATTATTGATTTAGCAGGATTTATATATTATACAGGAGGGAAATTTACGAATGGCTAAAAAGACAATCAAAGATGTAGATTTAAAAGACAAAAAAGTATTAGTTCGTGTGGACTTCAATGTACCGTTGAAAGATGGTGTCATTACTAATGACAATCGTATCGCTGCGGCTTTACCAACAATCAAATACGTGATCGAAAACGGCGGAAAAGCAATTCTTTTCTCTCATTTAGGTCGTGTAAAAACAGAAGAAGACAAAGCAGGCAAATCATTGAAGCCAGTCGCTGAACGTTTGAGCGAACTGCTTGGCAAACCTGTAACTTTCGTTCCTGAAACTCGTGGCGCTGAATTAGAAGCAGCTGTTAACAACATGAAAGACGGCGACGTTTTAGTGTTTGAAAACACTCGTTTTGAAGATATCGACGGTAAAAAGGAAAGCGGAAATGATGCAGACCTTGGTAAATACTGGGCTTCATTAGGTGACGTATTTGTAAATGATGCATTTGGTACGGCTCACCGTGCACATGCGTCAAACGTAGGAATTGCTTCTACTGGAATCCCAACTGTAGCTGGTTTCCTTATGGAAAAAGAAATCCAATTCATCGGCGAAGCTGTTGAAGCACCAAAACGTCCATTCGTGGCAATCCTTGGTGGTGCAAAAGTTTCAGATAAAATCGGTGTTATCGAAAACCTAATTGCTAAAGCTGACAAAATCTTGATCGGCGGCGGAATGACTTACACATTCTACAAAGCAAAAGGAATCGAAATCGGAAATTCTTTAGTTGAAGAAGATAAAGTAGCTTTAGCAAAAGAATTGATCGAAAAAGCTGGCGATAAACTAGTATTGCCAATCGACTCTGTATGTGCAAATGAATTCAGCAACGATGTTGAAACTGTTGTAACTGACGGAGAAGCTGTTCCAGAAGGATACATGGGCTTGGATATTGGTCCTAAATCTATTGAACTGTTCACAAAAGAATTAGCAGGTGCTAAAACTGTTGTATGGAACGGACCAATGGGTGTATTCGAAATGAGTAACTTCGCTAAAGGTACGATTGGTGTTTGTGAAGCAATCGCTAACCTTGAAGGCGCAACAACAATCATCGGTGGTGGTGACTCAGCAGCAGCGGCAATCCAATTAGGCTTTGCTGATAAATTCACTCACATTTCAACAGGCGGCGGCGCAAGCTTAGAATTGCTGGAAGGTAAAACATTACCAGGATTAGCAGCAATTAACGATAAATAGTAAAAGCGGAATGGATCGGGTTACTTCTGAGTGATAAAGAAGACTGGCAGGATGATGCTTTATATCATCCTAGACAGTTTATCTTATCATCGAAGAAGTAGATTCATGTAGCTGGATAGTGATTAAAGCGGAGCGATTCGGTAATCTCCGAGCAAATTAGGAAATTTATATAAAGACGTTTTGTGTCTTTACTATGAATTTATCTATTTGTCGCAGAGATTGAAGCGAGCAGCTGGATAGTGATAAAAGCGGAATGAGCTCGAACAGCTTTCAAGCAATTTAGGAAAGTATTCAAGAATTTCTCAAATTCTTAGAAGACTTTATCTAATTGCCGAAGAAAGCTAGCTCATATAGCTGGATAGTGATAAAAGCGGAATGGATCGGGTTACTTCCGAGTAATCTGAGAAATCCTCTCAAATTTTAGATACAATATAAAAGAAAAGGACGTGTTCTAATGCGTAAGCCAATTATCGCCGGTAACTGGAAAATGAACAAAACTGCTAAAGAAGCAAAAGACTTTGCTGAAGCAGTAAAAACAAAGATTCCTGCTAATGATAAAGTAGATTCAGTGATTGGTTCTCCTGCACTGTTCTTACAAGAATTAGTTGAATCTGCTAAAGGAACTGAACTAAAAATTTCAGCTCAAAACTGCTACTGGGAAAACAGTGGTGCATTCACTGGGGAAACTTCTCCGGCAGCACTTGCTGACTTAGGTTTAGACTATGTGATCATTGGTCACTCTGAACGTCGTGAGTATTTCCACGAAACAGATGCAGATATCAACAAAAAAGCAAAAGCAATCTTCGCTAACGGAATGATCCCAATCTTCTGTTGTGGTGAATCTTTAGAAACATATGAAGCTGGCAAAACAGCTGAATGGATCGAAGGACAAATCACCGCTGGTTTAGAGGGCTTGACTGATGGACAAGTAAGTAATCTTGTTATTGCTTATGAACCAATCTGGGCTATCGGAACTGGTAAATCTGCTGATGCAACAATCGCTGATGAAATCTGCGGCGTTGTTCGTAAAACAGTTGAAAAATTATACGGTAAAGAAGTATCTGAAAGCGTACGTATCCAATACGGCGGTTCAGTGAAACCTGAAAACATTGCTGAGTACATGGCAAAAGAAAACGTTGATGGTGCATTAGTCGGCGGAGCTAGTCTTGAAGCAGATTCATTCTTAGCATTGCTGGATGCAGTAAAATAATCTAGCCTAATTCTTCTGTAAAGAGGAACAAATTGAATTTATTTCGAAAAGATAGAAGAAATTCATTGCTTCCTTGCGGAAAATTAACTACAATCGTAATTAAGGGAATCCCCTTAGTATAAAAACAACTCAAAGGAGAGACAAAACATGTCAATTATTACTGATGTATATGCTCGCGAAGTCCTTGACTCACGCGGTAACCCAACAATCGAAGTAGAAGTATACACTGAAAGCGGAGCTTTTGGCCGCGGAATGGTTCCTTCAGGAGCTTCAACTGGTGAATACGAAGCGGTTGAATTACGCGACGGCGACAAATCTCGTTACCTAGGTAAAGGGGTTACTAAAGCAGTTGACAACGTAAACAACATCATCGCTGAAGCAATCATTGGTTACGATGTTCGCGACCAAATGGCTATCGACAAAGCTATGATCGAATTAGACGGAACTCCTAACAAAGGTAAATTAGGCGCAAACGCTATTCTTGGTGTTTCTATCGCTGTAGCTCGTGCTGCTGCTGATTACCTTGAAGTACCTTTATACCATTACTTGGGCGGATTCAATACAAAAGTATTGCCAACTCCAATGATGAACATCATCAACGGCGGATCTCATGCTGACAACAGTATTGATTTCCAAGAATTCATGATCATGCCTGTAGGCGCGCCTACATTCAAAGAAGCACTACGTATGGGTGCGGAAGTATTCCACGCTTTAGCTGCTATCTTAAAAGGCAAAGGCTTGGCAACTTCAGTAGGTGACGAAGGTGGCTTCGCTCCTAACTTAGGTTCTAACGAAGAAGGCTTCGAAGTAATCATCGAAGCAATTGAAAAAGCTGGCTATGTACCAGGTAAAGACATCGTTCTTGCTATGGATGCTGCTGCTTCAGAATTCTACGACAAAGAAAAAGGTGTTTACGTTTTAGCTGATTCAGGCGAAGGCGAAAAAACAACTGAAGAAATGATCCAATTCTACACTGACTTGGTTGCTAAATACCCAATCATCTCTATCGAAGATGGTTTGGATGAAAACGACTGGGATGGCTTCAAGAAAATGACTGAAGTTATGGGCGACAAAGTTCAATTAGTTGGTGACGACTTGTTCGTAACAAACACTACTAAATTGGCTGAAGGTATCGAAAAAGGTATCGCTAATTCAATCCTTATCAAAGTTAACCAAATCGGTACTTTAACTGAAACATTTGAAGCTATTGAAATGGCTAAAGAAGCTGGCTACACTGCAGTTGTATCTCACCGTTCAGGTGAAACAGAAGATTCTACAATCTCTGATATCGCTGTTGCAACAAACGCCGGACAAATCAAAACTGGTTCTCTTTCACGTACTGACCGTGTTGCTAAATACAACCAATTACTACGTATCGAAGACCAACTTGGCGATGTAGCTCAATACAAAGGTTTGAAATCTTTCTACAACCTTAAAAACAAATAATCATTTATAAAATGAGTTGAGAGTGGGACAATAGTCTACTCTCAAAAAGAAAACAAGTCTGATTTTGATGATCAATATCAAAATCGGGCTTGTTTTTTCTTCTTTCCGTCTCTTTCTCTCCATGTGCTTCCCTAATTTCCTTAGATTTAGAGCCATCAGTGCCAAACCAACATCAATCTTCGCTCCTTGTTTTCCACGCAAGTGGAAAC